>NZ_LT963352.1:1305833-2611666 GCF_900236475.1 Streptomyces chartreusis NRRL 3882 | reverse complement strand
AGGCCATCGCCCGCTGGCGGGAGATCACCGACGTGCAGTGGGCGCGCTTCGCGGCCGGTGAGGCCACCTTCGAGGACCAGCGGCGCGACCGCGTACGAGTGTTCCTCGGCCAGGACCTCACCGACGCCGAGGCCGACGCGTGGTTCCAGCGGTACATCACCCACTACGAGGCGGTCTGGGCCCTCTTCCCGGACGTCCTGCCCGTCCTCGACGCCCTCGCCGCCAGCCACCGACACGCCGTGCTGTCCAACTCCAGCCTCCACGTCCAGGACCGCAAACTGCGCGTCCTCGGCGTCCACGACCGCTTCGAGAGCATCCTGTGCGCGGCCGAGCTCGGCGTCTCCAAACCCGAGGCCCGCGCGTTCCTCGCCGCCTGCGAGGCCCTCGGCCTGCCGCCGCACCAGGTCGCCTACGTCGGCGACCACCCGGAGATCGACGGACGGGGTGCCGCCGACGCCGGGCTGCTGTCGGTGTGGATCGACCGCGGGGGCGCGTACGCCACCATCGATCCGCCCGTCGGGCCGCACCGCATCGCCTCCCTCGCCGAACTGCCGTCTCTGCTCGGCACGGATAGTCGTTTTGGAGCCCCGTCCACCTTCAGGTAATGTTCTTCCTGCGCCGCGGGGAGCGGGCCGGAAGGCAGGAGCCCCAGGCGCAGTACTAGAACAAAATCCCCCTCAGGGGCTTGCGTTCCAGTGGCCTATGGTGTAATTGGCAGCACGACTGATTCTGGTTCAGTTAGTCTTGGTTCGAGTCCAGGTAGGCCAGCTCGCAGAGCTCATCTGCACCAGCGGATTCCGATCCGCAAGCCCCCGTTGTGTAGCGGCCTAGCACGCTGCCCTCTCAAGGCAGTAGCGCCGGTTCGAATCCGGTCGGGGGTACTGGTTCCGAAAGATCGACGATCATCTCGGGACTGCTAGGGCCCCCGTTGTGTAGCGGCCTAGCACGCCGCCCTCTCAAGGCGGTAGCGCCGGTTCGAATCCGGTCGGGGGTACTGACTGGTCTAAACCACATTGGTCTATGGTGTAATTGGCAGCACGACTGATTCTGGTTCAGTTAGTCTTGGTTCGAGTCCAGGTAGACCAGCTCGGACCTGCGGAAACGCAGAGTCCACGCCCCCGTTGTGTAGCGGCCTAGCACGCCGCCCTCTCAAGGCGGTAGCGCCGGTTCGAATCCGGTCGGGGGTACACATGACGAAGGCCCCTCACCTCGGTGAGGGGCCTTCTGTGTACGCCCTGAAGGGGCGCGGGGAACTGCGCGATCAACCACTGAGGGCCGGCGGCCGACATGAAAGCCCGAGCTGCCATGGCGCCTGGTCGGGGAAAGCCTGCCGCGGCGTTGAGGCCGACCTTCCCCGAAACGCTCAGCCCGTGCGCCGAAGGGCCTCGGAGAGGCGCCCCGCCGCATCGATCACGGCCTGGGCGTGCATCCGGCCCGGGTGCCGCGTGAGGCGCTCGATGGGGCCGGACACCGACACGGCGGCAACCACACGGTTGGACGGCCCCCGCACCGGCGCGGAAACGGACGCCACCCCCGGCTCGCGCTCACCGATCGACTGTGCCCAGCCCCGCCGCCGTACGCCCGACAGGGCCGTCGCCGTGAAGCGCGCGCCCTGCAGGCCGCGGTGCAACCGCTCCGGCTCCTCCCAGGCCAGCAGGATCTGCGCCGAGGAGCCGGCCTTCATGGTGAGCGTCGAACCGACCGGGACGGTGTCCCGCAGTCCGGACAGACGCTCCGCCGCGGCGACGCAGATGCGCATGTCGCCCTGGCGGCGGTAGAGCTGCGCGCTCTCGCCCGTGACGTCACGGAGGTGGGTGAGCACCGGGCCCGCGGTGGCGAGGAGACGGTCCTCACCCGCGGCCGCGGCCAGTTCCGCCAGGCGAGGGCCGAGAATGAAACGGCCCTGCATGTCGCGCGCCACCATGCGGTGGTGTTCCAGCGCCACGGCCAGGCGGTGGGCCGTGGGTCGTGCCAGTCCGGTGGCGCCGACCAGGCCCGCGAGGGTGGCCGGACCGGACTCCAGAGCGCTCAGGACGAGGGCCGCCTTGTCCAGAACGCCGACGCCGCTACTGTTGTCCATGAAACGATACTCGCGTCTCACTCTGTGAAACGCAAGTTCAAATTCTCGTGGAACCCGCCACTCTGGAAGACACGAAGTCACAGCGGCCCGTGACGTACGGGCCTGGCGGCGGTTGCCCGGAAACGCAGGGGCGCGGGCCCGCCTCCTCAAGATCTCTAGTTGGGCCGGCGGATCGTCGTCGGCCGGAGGGAACAGCGATGGGTAGGACACTCGCGGAGAAAGTCTGGGACGACCATGTCGTCCGGCGCGCGGAGGGCGAGCCCGACCTTCTCTTCATCGATCTGCACCTGCTGCACGAGGTGACCAGCCCGCAGGCCTTCGACGGCCTCCGCAAGAGCGGCCGCAAGGTGCGGCGCCTCGACCTCACCATCGCGACCGAGGACCACAACACCCCCACCCTCGACATCGACAAGCCGATCGCGGATCCGGTCTCCCGGGTCCAGCTGGAGACGCTGCGCAAGAACGCCGCCGACTTCGGCGTGCGGCTGCACCCGCTGGGCGACGTCGAGCAGGGCGTCGTGCACGTCGTCGGTCCGCAGCTGGGCCTGACCCAGCCGGGCACCACCGTCGTCTGCGGCGACTCCCACACCTCCACGCACGGCGCCTTCGGCGCGCTGGCGTTCGGCATCGGCACCTCCCAGGTGGAGCACGTGCTGGCCACCCAGACGCTGCCGATGTCCCGCCCGAAGACCATGGCGATCACGGTCAACGGCGAACTGCCCGAGGGTGTCACCGCCAAGGACCTGATCCTGGCGATCATCGCGAAGATCGGCACCGGCGGCGGCCAGGGCTACGTCCTGGAGTACCGCGGCGAGGCCATCGAGAAGCTCTCGATGGAAGCGCGCATGACCATCTGCAACATGTCGATCGAGGCCGGCGCCCGCGCGGGCATGATCGCCCCGGACGAGACCACCTTCGCGTACCTCAAGGGCCGTCCGCACGCCCCCGAGGGCGCGGACTGGGACGCCGCCGTCGAGTACTGGAAGACGCTGAGGACGGACGAGGACGCCGAGTTCGACGCCGAGGTCGTCATCGAGGCCGCCGAACTGTCGCCGTTCGTCACCTGGGGCACCAACCCCGGCCAGGGCGCACCGCTTTCGGCGTCCGTCCCCGACCCTGCTTCGTACGAAGACGCATCGGAGCGCTACGCCGCCGAAAAGGCCCTGGAATACATGGGGTTGGAGGCCGGTCAGCCGCTGCGCTCCATCAAGGTGGACACCGTCTTCGTAGGCTCCTGCACCAACGGCCGCATCGAGGACCTGCGCGCCGCGGCCGAGCTGCTCAAGGGCCGCAAAGTCGCCGACGGCGTACGGATGCTGGTCGTCCCGGGCTCCGCGCGGGTCGGTCTCCAGGCCGTCTCCGAGGGTCTGGACGTCGTCTTCAAGGAGGCCGGCGCCGAGTGGCGGCACGCGGGCTGCTCGATGTGTCTGGGCATGAACCCCGACCAGCTGGCCCCGGGCGAGCGCTCCGCGTCCACCTCCAACCGCAACTTCGAGGGCCGGCAGGGCAAGGGCGGCCGGACGCACCTGGTGTCGCCGCAGGTCGCGGCCGCTACCGCCGTCCTGGGCCACCTGGCCTCCCCGGCCGACCTGTCCGCCGCCGACACCCGTACGCCCGCTGGAGTCTGAGAACCATGGAAGCCTTCACCACCCACACCGGCCGGGCCGTCCCGCTGCGCCGCAGCAACGTCGACACCGACCAGATCATTCCTGCCCACTGGCTCAAGAAGGTCACGCGGGACGGGTTCGAGGACGGGCTGTTCGAGGCCTGGCGCAAGGACGCGTCGTTCGTGCTCAACCAGCCCGAGCGGCAGGGCGCGACCGTCCTGGTCGCCGGCCCCGACTTCGGTACCGGCTCCTCCCGCGAGCACGCCGTCTGGGCGCTGCAGAACTACGGCTTCAAGGCCGTGATCTCCTCCCGCTTCGCCGACATCTTCCGCGGCAACTCGCTCAAGAACGGCCTGCTCACGGTCGTTCTGGAGCAGAAGATCGTGGACGCGCTGTGGGAGCTCACCGAGAAGGACCCGCAGGCCGAGATCACCGTCGACCTGGTCGCCCGCGAGGTCCGCGCCGAGGGCATCACCGCCTCCTTCGAGCTGGACGAGAACGCCCGCTGGCGGCTGCTGAACGGCCTCGACGACATCTCGATCACGCTCCAGAACGAGGCGGACATCGCCGCGTACGAGGCGAAGCGCCCGTCGTTCAAGCCGCGGACGCTCCCGGTCTGATCCGGAGCACGATCCGCCGCCCCTGAACAAGGCGACTTTCGGCCACCGCAACACCCCCTCCGTACCCCCGATCAGCCCGATCGGGGGTACAGCCGTTTCTGCACCCGAACGGCCCTGCCCGCCCTGACCCGGCCCATCAACTTCCCACGTTATGCCGGTGGTTGTTGGGGTACGCGAGGTGTACAGCCGTGACCTCCGTGTGCGCCCGGAAGGCCGTTTGAGGCGGCAGTTGTCCCCTGCGCAGGCGACAACTCGCCCCAGATGGCACAATCTGTGCATGGAACACGACGGCCAACTCGAGCTCTATGCGGCAGTCGCGGACCAACTCAAGGAAGCGCACGCAAGGGTGCGCGCACTGCAAGTCCCGGAGGGCGTACGGATGGCGCTGACCCGGAAGCTGCTGGTCATTACGGCCGCGGCCAAGCACGATCTCGCCGACGCGGCAAGGCGGCTGGATCGGTTCACCGCGGACCTCGACGAGGGACGTCTCCCCGACGAGGAACGCTGAACCGGACGACACCGTCGAGTTCGCTGCGGCACAAGGGTGATAAGCCCGTTTCGTGTTTGATTTGCGGTATATATCTGCCTAACGTGCGAAAAAGCTTGAACACTTTCGTTCTGGCGATGTCTCCGAAGGGGAAGACGTGAACAAGGCGCAGCTCGTAGAAGCGATTGCCGACAAGATGGGCGGCCGACAGCAGGCCGCCGACGCTGTCGACCATGTACTGGACGCCATCGTCCGCGCGGTCGTCGCTGGTGAGAGGGTCTCCGTCACCGGCTTCGGTTCCTTCGAGAAGGTCGACCGTCCGGCCCGCTACGCCCGTAACCCCCAGACGGGCGAGCGGGTTCGGGTCAAGAAGACCTCCGTTCCGCGCTTCCGCGCGGGCCAGGGCTTCAAGGACCTGGTCAGCGGCTCGAAGAAGCTGCCGCGTGGCGGCGAGGTCTCCGTCAAGAAGGCGCCCAAGGGCAGCCTGACCGGCGGCGCCGGCGCGACGGTCAAGAAGGCCGCCGCGAAGAAGGCGACCAGCAAGACGGCCGCCGCGAAGAAGACCACGGCGAAGAAGACGACCGCGAAGAAGGCCACCACCAAGACGGCGGCGGCCAAGAAGACCACGGCGAAGAAGGCCCCGGCCAAGAAGACCACCACGGCCAAGACCACCGCCGCGAAGAAGACCACCGCCAAGAAGGCACCGGCGAAGAAGGCGACCGCCAAGAAGGCGCCCGCCAAGAAGTCGACGGCGCGCAAGACCACCGCGAAGAAGACCACCGCCCGCAAGAAGTAGGGGCGCAGGGGCACTCACGCGCCGGGCCGGACTCCGTACGGAGTCCGGCCCGCGGTGTGTTCATGGAGTGGTCAGAGGGTCTGGAGGGTCACCAGAGTGATCCGCAGGTCCTCCTTCGCGCCCTCCACCTCGATCCGCACCCGCTGCCCCGGGCGCAGCAGCCTCAGACCGCCGGCGTCGAACGCCGCCGCGTCGAAGGGCACCGGGGTGCCGTCGTCCAGGAGCACCTGCCCGCTGCGGCTTTCGGGGTCGTACGTGTACGCGGTCGCCTGCATGGCCGCAGCCTACTGCCCGGGTATCAGCAACCGCGCGGCGGCCGCGGCCGTATGAGGGCCGACCCCCAGGGCCAGCGCGGTGCGCAGGTCGTCGCCGGTGTCCACGTCCTGGCGTACGGAGTCCACGGCGGCGAGGGACAGTTCCACGGCCCCGGACGCGCGGTGCCGGGCGCGGGAATCGATACCGAATGCAGGGAACAATGGCCGACCGGGGCCGGCGGCCAGCAGGGTCGTACCGATTGCGGCCGCGTCCGGGAGAAAAGCGCGCGGGAATTCAGCGGCGGCATCGAGTACCCGGGCCAATTCCGGCGGACGCAGCGCCGGCAGGTCGGCGTTCAGCGCGGCCACCGGACTTTCGGGACGTGCGGACCGGACGGCCCCCGCCGCGTGTGCGAGGGCGGCGTTGAGGCCGCTTCCCGGCTCGTCGGGGATGATCGCGGCGCCCAGTGCGGACAGCTCACGGCCCGCCCGGGCGTCGTCCGTGACGACTGCCACATCCCGTACCGCCGGGCAGGCCAGCGCGGCCGCCACCGTGTCCTGGGCGAAGGCGAGCGCCAGGTCCGGCCGCAGCCCGTCGTCCGCGGTGTCCGCGAGCCTGCTCTTGGCCTGGGCCAGGGGCTTCAGGGGTACGACCAAGGTCCACTGCACAGGTGTTCCGTCCCTCTCTTGTCGCGGTCATTGTCACCCGGGGCCACCGGTGCCCGGCGTGTCGGGGCGTACGGTGTTCTCGACAGACCGGCGGCCTGGGGCGACACTTGTGCGGCCCCCCATGGCCCCCGCTTCAGGCCCTAGAGGAAGGTGTCCGCGTGCCCCGCCGCAGAATCGGCTTCTGGTACCGCTTCGCCGCGGTGATCTGCAAACCGCCGCTGGTGGTTCTGCTCAGGCGGGACTGGCGCGGAATGGAGCACATTCCGGCCGAGGGTGGATTTATCACCGCGGTGAATCACAATTCGCACATCGACCCCTTCGCTTACGCGCACTTTCAGTACAACACCGGGCGCGTCCCGCGATTCCTCGCGAAGAGCGGGCTTTTCAAGAAGGGATTCGTCGGCGCCGCGATGCGCGGCACCGGGCAGATCCCCGTCTACCGCGAGAGCACGGACGCGCTGAGCGCCTTCCGGGCCGCGATCGACGCCGTGGACCGCGGGGAATGCGTCGCCTTCTACCCCGAGGGCACCCTCACCCGGGACCCGGAGGGCTGGCCCATGACCGGCAAGACCGGGGCCGCGCGCGTCGCCCTCCAGACCAAGTGCCCGGTGATCCCCGTCGCCCAGTGGGGCTGCAACGAACTGCTGCCGCCGTACGCGAAGAAGCCGCACCTCCTGCCGCGCAAGACGCACCGCGTGCTCGCCGGACCGCCGGTGGACCTCTCGCGGTTCTACGACCGGGAGATGACCGCGGAGCTGCTGAAGGAGGCCACCGAGGTCATCATGGCCGCGATCACCCGGCAGCTGGAGGAGATCCGCGGCGAGAAGGCGCCCGAGACGCCCTACGACCCGCGCCGGGAGCGGATCGAACAGCGGCGCCGCACCCAGGCGCAGACACAGACACCGCGGGGCGGGCAGCAGGCGGCGTCTCCGGTGCAGTCGGCGCACACGGCACAGCCGGCACAGTCGGCACAGGAAGAGGGGCTGGGCAAGTGAGCAAGCCGGTCAAGGCGGCGGTCCTGAGCGCCGGTTCGTGGGGCACGGCCTTCGGCATGGTGCTCGCCGACGCCGGGTGCGAGGTCACCCTGTGGGGGCGCCGCCCGGAGCTCGTGGAGGCGATCAACTCCACCCGCACCAACCCCGACTACTTCCCGGGCGTGGAACTCCCGGAGAACGTCCGGGCCACCACGGACCCCGCGGAAGCCGCCGCGGACGCCGACTTCACGGTCCTCTCGGTCCCCTCGCAGACCCTGCGCGGCAACCTCGCCGAGTGGAGCCCGCTGCTCGCGCCCGACACCGTCCTCGTGTCGCTGATGAAGGGCGTCGAACTCGGCTCCGCGATGCGGATGAGCGAGGTCATCGACGACGTCGCCAAGGTGGGCCCGGACCGCATCGCCGTGGTCACCGGACCCAACCTGGCCCGCGAGATCGCGGCGCGGATGCCGGCCGCCGCCGTGGTCGCCTGCACCGACGAGGCCGTCGCCCAGCGGCTCCAGGCCGCCTGCCACACCCCGTACTTCCGCCCGTACACCAACACCGACGTCGTCGGCTGTGAACTCGGGGGCGCGGTCAAGAACGTCATCGGCCTGGCCGTCGGCATCGCGGACGGCATGGGCCTCGGCGACAACGCCAAGGGCTCGCTCATCACCCGCGGTCTCGCCGAGACCACGCGGCTCGGCATCGCGCTCGGCGCCGACCCGCTGACCTTCTCCGGACTCGCGGGCCTGGGCGACCTGGTGGCCACCTGCTCCTCGCCGCTGTCCCGCAACCACACCTTCGGCACCAACCTCGGCAAGGGCATGACGCTCCAGGAGACCATCGCGGTCACCAAGCAGACCGCCGAGGGCGTCAAGTCCTGCGAATCGGTGCTGGATCTGGCCCGTCGGCACGGCGTCGACATGCCCATCACGGAGACGGTCGTCGGCATCGTGCACGAGGGCAAGCCTCCGGTGGTGGCCCTCAAGGAGCTGATGTCGCGCAGCGCGAAGCCGGAACGACGCTGAGCGACGCGGGTCGAGGGCGCTGTATCCCGGCCCTACCAACGGGTACTCTCAACGCGATATGAGCACCGAGAACCTCCCCCAGAGCCCCGAGCAGCCGCCTCGCAAGCCGCGTGTGGCCGTCGTGTTCGGCGGGCGCAGCTCCGAACACGGGATCTCCGTGGTCACCGCCGGCGCCGTCCTCAAGGCCATCGACCGGACGAAGTACGACGTCCTGCCGATCGGCATCACCCAGGACGGCCGTTGGGCGCTCACGGCGGACGAACCGGAGCGGATGGCGATCGTCGACCGGCGCCAGCCGAGCGTCGACCTGCTCGCCGAGTCCGACGAGGGCGGAGTGATCCTCCCGGTCGACCCGGCCAACCGTGAAGTCGTCTACAGCGAGCCCGGATCGGTCCCCAAGGCGCTCGGCGAGGTCGACGTGGTCTTCCCGGTGCTGCACGGCCCCTACGGCGAGGACGGCACCCTCCAGGGCCTCCTGGAGCTCTCCGGCGTCCCGTACGTCGGTTCGGGTGTGCTCGCCTCGGCCGTGGGCCAGGACAAGGAGTACATGAAGCGGGTGTTCACCTCCTTCGGGCTGAAGGTGGGCCCGTACCTGGTGATCCGGCCCCGCGAGTGGCAGCAGGACGAGCCGGCCGCCCGCAAGAAGATCGTCGACTTCGCCGGCGAGCACGGCTGGCCGCTGTTCGTGAAGCCCGCGCGCGCCGGTTCGTCGATCGGCATCACCAAGGCCGACGACCTCTCCGGACTCGACGAGGCGATCGCCGAGGCCCAGCGGCACGACCCGAAGATCCTCGTGGAGGCGGCGCTGCGGGGCCGCGAGATCGAGTGCGGCGTCCTGGAGTTCGAGGACGGCCCCCGGGCCTCCGTCCCCGCCGAGATCCCCTCCCCGGAGGAGCACGCGTACTACGACTTCGAGGCCAAGTACATCGATTCGACGCCCGGGATCGTGCCGGCGCCGCTGACCCCGGAGGAGACGGCTCAGGTGCAGCGCCTGGCGGTCGACGCCTTCGAGGCGGCGTCCTGCGAGGGCCTGGTCCGCGCGGACTTCTTCCTCACCGAGGACGGCGAGTTCGTGATCAACGAGATCAACACGATGCCCGGCTTCACGCCCATCTCGATGTATCCGAAGATGTGGCAGGAGAGCGGGGTGAGCTACCCGGAGCTGGTGGACCGTCTGGTGCAGGCGGCACTGCGCCGTTCCACGGGACTTCGCTAGGCCGGGCCCGGGACGGCATCCAAGGCGTTACGGCATTCCCAGCACGGCCTTCAGGAGGCGATCCCCGAGGGGATCGCCTTCTTCACGGCCGACGCCAGGTCGATCAGGGCCCCGGAGCTGTCGACGCCCTCCGGCACCGTCACCTCGACGTAGACCTCACGGTTCGCCGAGGTGAACCGGTACCCCCCGCCGTCCTGCTTCTCCATCAGCCAGTCGACCCCGTTCACACCCCCGGCGACCGCATCCGGATCCCGCCCGTCCGCCACCTTCGGATCGACCATCTTGGGCGGCTGCGGCACACCACAGCGAAGTATGATCGCCGGGCTGCCCCAGCCCGCCGTCAGCGCCGACGGGGGCTCGGGATCCTCGCGACGCTCTCCGTCCACCTTCGCTGGCAGTACCTTGTCCAGGTTCCGGCACAGTTCCGTGGCCTTCGCGCCCGGACTGGGAACCGCCGCCGACGCGCTGTCGTCTGCTGAGGAGCAGCCCGCGGCAGTGATCAACAGCGCGAGAGCGGGCATGCGGAAGAAAACGCGGAACACAGAACGGTGCCGGTGACGGAAAGGGTTCACCGGCACAGGGTAGACGGGGGCTACAGATGGACGACCGGGCAGGTCAGGGTGCGGGTGATGCCGTCCACTTGCTGGACCTTGGCGACCACCATGCGTCCGAGGTCGTCGACGGTGTCGGCCTGGGCCCGCACGATCACGTCGTACGGTCCTGTGACGTCCTCGGCCTGGATGACCCCAGGAATCTTGCTGATCGTCTCGGCGACGGTCGACGCCTTGCCGACCTCCGTCTGGATCAGGATGTACGCCTGTACCACGGAACCTCCAGGGCGGCCACGAGGATCATGTGGGGAAAAGGAACGCCACGGTATCGCGTCGCCGCTCGCCGCGGGGAGACCTGCGGGGGCCGGGTCTTGCGCGCCGGGGTGCAGGTCCGGCAGAACGTGACGGTCACTTCGACCGTAGCGAGGACCGAGAGGCCTCGCGACCGGGCACGGACAGGGACAGAAGGGGAGAAAGGGCAATGAAGGGCACTGTTGGTGAGCTCGGTGAGTTCGGGCTCATCAGGGAGCTCACCTCCCGTCTGACCACCACCCCGGCGGTCCGGGTCGGCCCCGGCGACGACGCCGCCGTGGTGGCCGCGCCCGACCGCAGGGTCGTGGCCAGTACGGACATCCTGGTCGAGGGCCGGCACTTCCGCCGGGACTGGTCGACGGCCTACGACGTGGGCCGCAAGGCGGCGGCGCAGAATCTCGCCGACATCGCCGCCATGGGCGCCGTGCCGACCGCGCTGCTGCTCGGTCTGGTCGTCCCGGCCGAGCTGCCGGTGACGTGGCCGAGCGAGCTGATGGACGGCCTGCGCGACGAGTGCCAGGTGGCCGGTGCCGCCGTGGTCGGCGGTGACGTCGTACGCGGCGACTCGATCATGGTGTCGATCACCGCGCTCGGCGATCTGCGCAACCAGGAGCCGGTGACGCGGGCGGGCGCGCAGCCCGGCGACCTCGTCGCGGTGACCGGCTGGCTGGGCTGGTCGGCGGCCGGGTACGCGGTGCTGTCGCGCGGGTTCCGTTCGCCGCGGGCGTTCGTGGAGGCGCACCGGCGGCCCGAGCCGCCGTACCACGCGGGTCCGGCGGCCGCTGGGCTCGGGGCGACCGCCATGTGCGACGTGAGCGACGGGCTGATCGCCGACCTGGGGCACATCGCCGAGGCCAGCAAGGTGCGGATCGACATCCGCTCCGGCGCGATCGACATCCCGTCCCAGATGAACGACATCGGGCAGGCCGTCGGCGTCGACCCGATGCAGTGGGTGCTGACCGGGGGAGAGGACCACGCGATCGTGGCGACGTTCCCGCCGGACGTGAAGCTGCCCGCCCGCTGGAAGGTCATCGGCGAGGTCCTCAACCCCTCGGCGCTGCCCCAGGTGACGGTCGACGGGGCGCCGTGGACCAGCAAGGGCGGCTGGGACCACTTCGGGGACATGGAGTCATGATTCCGGGCGTCCTCACGGTGGCGGGCTCCGACTCGGGCGGCGGCGCCGGCATCCAGGCCGACCTGAAGACGATGCTCGCGCTCGGCGTGCACGGCATGAGCGTCCTCACGGCGGTGACCGCGCAGAACTCCGTCGGTGTGCAGGGGGCTTGGGAGCTGCCGGTGGAGGCGGTGCGGGCCCAGTACCGCAGTGTCGTCGACGACATCGGCGTCCAGGCGGTCAAGACCGGCATGCTGGCCTCCGCCGAACTCGTGGAGACGGTCGCCGAGTTGATCGCGGGCACGGACGCCCCGGCGGTCGTCGACCCGGTGGGCGTCTCCAAGCACGGCGACTCCCTGCTCGCCGCCTCGGCGCTGGACTCCGTCCGTACGAAACTGCTGCCGGTGGCCACGGTCGCCACCCCGAACCTCGACGAGGTGGCCCAGCTGACGGGTGTCCGTGTCGAGTCGGAGGAGCAGCTGCGGCGGGCCGCGGCGGCCGTGCTCGGCTACGGGCCGCGGTGGGTGCTGATCAAGGGCGGTCACCTGTCCGGGGACGCCGTGGACCTGCTCACGGACGGCTCCGAGGAGTACTGGCTGCGGGCGCCGAGGCACGACAACCGGCACACCCACGGCACGGGCTGCACGCTCGCCTCCGCCATCGCGTCACAGCTCGCGAAGGGGCACTCGGTGCCGGAGGCGGTGGCGGCGGCCAAGGAGTACGTCACCGGGGCGATCGCGGCCGGGTTCGCGCTCGGCGGGGGGATCGGGCCGGTGGATCACGGCTGGCGGTTCCGGGCCGGTTCCTGAGCCTCCGGACACGGCAAAAAGCCGGTCCACCAGGGGTGGACCGGCTCTCTACGGCGAACCAGCAGTGGCCGCGCGCTAGCTGAGCGTCAGCGCGAGACCTTGCCGGCCTTGATGCACGAGGTGCAAGCGTTCACGCGCTTCGGCGTCCCGCCCACCACGGTACGCACACGCTGGATGTTCGGGTTCCAGCGGCGGGACGTACGGCGGTGCGAGTGCGAGATGTTGTTGCCGAAGCCCGGCCCCTTGCCGCAGACGTCGCAGTTGGCAGCCACGGGTCACTCCAAAGACTTCAGATGCACTTACGGTTGATCCCGGCATGCCGGGATCAGGTCGTAGGATCTGAGTGGCGCTGCCAGGGGAATGGCCCGATTTGGATCGGGCAACCGGAGCAGCATACAACGGCTGCGCCCGTAGAACGAAACTACCATGGTCGGCCGGGGGCCTCCCTCGGCCCACTTCCGGTGGACACCGCCCCGGGGTCTACGCTGCGTGCCACGTCCAGCAGCTCAGGGAGGCGCGGTGGCGCAGGTGCCGCAGACATTCTTCGATGCTCTCGCGGTGCGCACCTGGTGCGGTCTCGCACTCGAGACGCTGGGGCGGGCGCGTGAGGAGATCGACGCGATCAACGTCTATCCCGTGGCGGACGGGGACACCGGCACGAACCTGTATCTGACCGTGGAGTCCGCCGCCGCGGCGGTCGAGGCCGTGTTCGCGGGGCATGCGGCGAGGTCGGGCCCTGGGGGGCCGACGCTGGCCGACGCCGCCCGGGCGATGGCGCACGGGGCGCTCATCGGTGCCCGTGGGAACTCCGGGACGATCCTGGCCCAGTTGCTGCGGGGTATGTCGCAGGTGCTCGCCGGCCACGAGACCGGGCATGCCGACGAGCGGGCCGCGCACGCCGACGGCAGCACCGCGCACGCCGACGGCCAGGGCCTGCGGCTGGCCCTGCGGCACGCGGCCGACTCCGCACGGCAGGCCGTGGCCCACCCCGTCGAGGGCACGGTCCTCACGGTCGCCTCGGCCGCTGCCGACGCCGCCGACGCGGCCTGCGGTGCCGAGGGCGACTGCGGGACGGTGGCCAGGGCGGCCTATGAGGGAGCGTGCGCGGCTCTGGCCGCGACCCCCGGCCAGCTGCCCGTCCTAGAGCGCGCCGGGGTGGTCGACGCCGGTGGGCGAGGGCTGGTGGCGGTGCTCGGGGCGCTGGTGGAGACGTTCACGGGGGAGAGGCCGCGGGCCGGGGCGGCTGCTGAGGGCCATGGGGGCCATGAGGACTGCAAGGGCCTGGTTGGCCCTGTGGGGGCGCAGGCGCGCGGGGAAACCGCTGAAGCCCTCGCTCCGGCCGCCGGAGGCCCGCTCGGCGAGTGTGCCGACGGTGCCGCCGTGGCCGGCCAGGACGGCCCCGCCTTCGAGGTGATCTACCTCCTGGAGGCAGACGACACGGCCGTGGCGCGGTTGCGGGAGCGGCTCGACGTGCTCGGGGACTCGCTCGTCGTGGTCGGCGGCGACGGGCTGTGGAACGTCCATGTCCATGTCGACGACGCGGGCGCCGCCGTCGAGGCCGGTATCGAGGCCGGGCGGCCCTACCGGATCCGCATCACACACTTCGGCGCCGGCGACGTGCACACCACCGGCGCCGAGCGGCCTCCCCGCGAGCCCGCCCAGCGTGCCGTCGTGGCCGTGGTGCCCGGCGAGGGCCTGGCCGGGCTGTACGCCGAGGCCGGCGCGACCACCGTGCTCGCACGCCCCGGGGAGCCGCCCGCGAGCGGGGAGCTCGTGCAGGCCGTACGGCGGGCCCACGCGCGCGAGGTCGTGCTGCTGCCCAACGACGCCGAGCTGCGCCACACCGCGGCCGCGGCGGCCGAACAGGCCCGTACCGAGGGCATCCGCGTGGCCCTCATCCCGACCCGCTCGGCGGTCCAGGGCATCGCGGCGCTGGCCGTGCACGAGCCGGAGCGCCGTTTCGACGAGGACGTGGTGTCGATGACCTCGGCGGCCGGCGCGACCCGCTATGCCGAGGTCACCGTCGCCGAGCGCCAGGCCTGGACGATGGCCGGCATCTGCCAGGCCGGCGACGTCCTCGGCCTGATCGACGGCGACGTGGCCGTGATCGGCTCGGACGTCACGGCCACCGCCCGGACCGTCCTGGACCGCATGCTCGCGGCCGGTGGCGAGATGGTCACCCTGGTGCTCGGCGACGAGGCTCCCGACACCATCGCCGAGCACCTGGAGGGCCGGGTCCGCGAGGGGTACCTCGCCGTCGACACGGTCGTGTACCGGGGCGGGCGGCAGGGGGCCGTGCTGCTCATCGGCGTGGAGTGAGCGGGACCGGCGATCAGTCGTCCGTCGCGAGGCGGAGCATCTGCTCCGCCTCCGCCCGCCGGGCCCGTACCGCGTCGCCGTCGTCGGCCTCCGCCCCGTCGTGTCCGCCGTAAGCCGCCAGCACCGCACGCGCGCGGGCCACCGCGTCGGCCGGGCGGCCCAGGTCGGCCTCCAGCCAGCCCGCGGCGAGCTCGGCGCCGGTGCGGCTGTGCAGCGCGGCGTCGCCGAGGGAGGCGAACACCTCGGCGGACCGCAGCACTTGGGACAGGGCCTCCTCGAACACGGCCCGGGCCGAGGCGTCGTCGGCGTCGTCGGAGCCGGAGCGGGCCAGCAGGTCGCCGAACTGCCGGTGGCTGTGGCCGAGTTCGGCGACGAACTGCTGCCGGGACTCCGCGTCGGCCGCCGTGTCCCGTGCCGCCTCGCACTCCCGGACCGCGTCCGCCATCAGGGCCCGTGCCTCCTCCAGCCCGTCCTGCGCGCGCAACGCCAGCCAGGCACGGGCACGCAGGGAGCGCACCAGGCCCTGGACGTTGCCGAGTTCACGCCACAGATCGCCCGCGCGCGCGTAGGCCCGGCCCGCCTCGTCGGCCAGTCCGGCCTGCCCGAGGGACTCCCCGGCCAGGTGGGCGAGGGTCGCGTGGTCGTGCTGTTCGGGCCAGTGCCGGGCGATCTCGGCGGCCTGGAGACGGCGTTCGGCGGCAGCGCGGTGCTCGCCGAGTTCGCTCAGGCAGTCGCCGAGCCACCACTGCGTCTGCACGATCGCCCCGTCGCCGTGCGTCTCGGCGGTCAGGTCGGGCAGCGCCGACTCCAGGACCTCCGCGGCCTCGGCCCACCGTCCCTGCCGCAGCAGGAACCCGCCGAGCTGCTGCCGGGCCCAGGCGCCCAGTGTCGCGCCCTCGCCCGCCTCGTCGGCCCAGTGCGCGGCCTCCAGGGCGTGCCGGGCGGCCTCGGCCACCTCGCCCCGGCCGCCGACCAACTCGGCGAGCTGCAGGTGCAGCTGGGCCCGTCCGGGCGCCTCCAGATGGGCTCCGCCGTGCTCCAGGGCCGCCCGCAGGGCACGTTCCGCCTCCGCCATGTCGCCGACGTGGTGGGCCAGGGAGGCCAGCCGGGCCTCGTACTCCACCGCGAACCACGGCAGCCCCGCCGCGACGAACGCCGCCGCGCCCCGGGCGAACAGTCCCGCGGCCGTCTCCAGGTCCCCGCCCAGTCCCGCCAGCTCGGCGAGCATGGCCTGCGCCTCAGCGCCCCGCGCGGCCAGCCGCACGTCCTCGCCGGCCCGCCCGCCGACAAGGGCGATGACTTCCCGGACAGCGGCTTCGGCCTCGCCGAGAACCGCCTCCGTGCCGTAGCGCTCGGCGGCACCCTCCGCGAGGCCCTCCCCGGCCCCGGCCCCGTGCGCCCGGCGCAGCAGGATCCTGGCCCGTGCCATCAGGACGGACGCCGTCTGCCGTATCCCGGTGTCGCCGGTGGCGTACAGCGCGAGGATCTCGTCGTAGGGGCCGGACACGGCCGTGAGCGCCGCGTCCACGTCACCCGCGAGGGCCCGTACGTACGCCGCACGCGCGCGTGCGGCCAGGGCCTCCCCGGGGTCGCCCGCCGCCGCGTACAGCCGCGCGGCCCGTTCGAAGAGCGCGGCGCCGTCCGGGCCGAGGCCCATCGCCTCGTGGTCGGCGATCTCGGCGCGGTCGCGCGGGTCCAGTTCCACGCCCTCCGCGGCCTCGGCGACCGCCGCCCACGCCTCCACGGCGCCCGGCCGCAGGTTGTCCGACAGCCGCCGTGCCTCGGCCAGCAGGGCGGGCAGATCCGGCTGCCCCGTCGCGGCGGCCGTTACCACCGGGGGAGCGGGCGGAGGCACCGGCCGTACCGACCGCACCCCCAGCGGCAGCCGCTCCACCAACGGGCGCTGCTCCATCCGCGCGCGTGCCCGCTCGCTGACGTACGTCGTGCCGTTGCGTTCGTCGAAGCGGGCCGCCAGCGCGAGGGCCTGCGCACGCGCGTGTGCGGCCAGCTCCCGGGCGGTCCACTCGCGGCCGGCCGGACCGGGCACCCGCCGGTCACCCAGCCCCAGCCCGGTCAGGCGGTCCATGAGCAGGGCCACCACGCTCATGAACTCCAGCTTGCTCTGCGGCTGCCCGTCGTCCGTGAAGTACGCCGGCCGCTCCGCGAGCAGCTCCAGACCACGGGCCTCGTTGCCGGTCAGCGCGCAGAACTCCACGTGCTCCGCGTAGGCGCCGCGCATGCTCTCCATGGCCCGTACGAGCCGGAAGCCCCGCAGATGGTTCGCGCGGGCCTCGTCCAGGCGGCCCAGCCGCAGCAGCGGCACCAGGGAGGAGGCGAGGGCCGTGTGCGGCTCGTGGGCGCAGGCGTACTCGCCCTCCAGCACCGGCCGCCACAGCTCGAGCGCCTCCGCGTCCCGGCCCCGCTCCGCATGCCACCAGCCCTGCCCGTGCAGTTCGCAGGCGTGGCAGTCGGCCATGCCGTCCCGGTCGGCGGCCAGCCACGCGGCATACGCCCGCTCGGCCCGCGCCAGGTCCCCGACATGCGCGGCCACGCTGTGCTCGGCGCTGCGAACGGCCCGTTCGGAGTGCCCGGCGAGCCGGTAGCGGTGCTCCATCTCGCCGAGCCACTTCTCGATCGACGCGAGCGGGATGTGCGGCTGGTCCAGCATGCCGGACGACACCCACTTGAAGACCCAGTGCAGCGAGTGGGTCTCGTACTCGTCGAAGTCCTCCGGATGTTCGTCCCACATGCGCAGCAGACGCGCGAAGGGGACGAACATCTTCCCCTTCTCGGAGCTGTAGTTGTAGACCTTCAGCTGGTGTCCGAGCGCCTCGATCACGGCGAGCGGGATGTTCAGCTTCTCGGCGGCGGTCAGCAGTTCCTCGGCGCGCGCGTTACGGGCCGGACCCTCCGGCTGCCCGGAGTTCTCCGCCATCGCCCGGCGCAAGGCGTCGAAGTCCGTGATCTCACTCATGCCTGACCGTCCTCGCTGTGCGTGGCCCATTCCAGGAGGCCGATGAACGCGCGGTTGAGCAGCGCCGAGTCGGCGGGCCTGAGCGGCCGCTGCGCCATCAGCAGCGCCTGCCCGTACAGCGACTCCGTGGCGGTGCCGATCAGCTCCGGGTCGTGCAGCGAGCTGATCCGCCGCACCAGCGGGTTGAGGTGGTTGAGCACCAGACGCGCCCGTGGCGCGCTGCCGCGCAGGGAGCCGAGGATGCCCGCCCAGAGGTCGTCGGCCTGCGCCTCGGCGTCGGCCCGGGCCTGTTCGTGCCGGGCGTCCCGGTCGTCGAGGTGCAGCGCGGGCACGGAGAGCGGGTGGAAGGCCCGCAGCACCACGTCGCAGCCCAGCGGGTCGAGCCGGGCCCGCGCGGCGGCCAGGAAGCCGGACAGGGCCAGCTCCTCGGCCGGGTCGACGGCGTCCAGATGCGCGGTCACCGTCTCCGCGTCCAGCTCGGCGACCACGGTCCCCGGACGCACCGACGGCAGCGCCGCCACCAGCTCGCTGTCGTACGTGTAGCCGCCGTTGATCACGCCGATGCCCTGCGCGGACGCGATCGGCGCGACCTGCCGGTACTCCTCCACGGTCCGTGTGAAGTGCACCACCGGGTGCCGCTGCGCGAACTCCTCCAGGGACAGCCGCCCGTCGGTCGTCTCGAAGGGCAGCCACGGCAGCATCGTGCGCAGCATCTCCCGGTCGTGCCGGGCCAGGGACTTCACACCCAGGTGGTGCACCGCCAGGAACGCGGCCAGCCGCTCCGGATCACCGGCGGCCAGACCGGTCAGCCAGGCCCGGATCCGCTCGCCCAGCGCCTCCCGTACGGCGGCCAGCGTCTCGTCCTCGTACAGCGCCTCGCGCGAGGCCGTCGGCCGCAGGCTGTCCGTGTCGAGCACGCAGCGCACGAAGAACGCCCAGTCGGGCAGCAGCTGTTCGGCCCGCTCGGTCAGCAACATGCCCTTGAGGTGCACCCGGTGACCCGCGCGCTGGGCCGGGCTGACCGCCGACGGCAGCACGTACGCCACCCCGCGGATGCCGGCCAGCGGCACGGACAGGTCGATCGTGTCCAGCGGGGTGAAGCCGAACAGGTCGTGGCAGTGCCGGGCGAGGGCGACGCGGCGGGCGGCCGGGCCCGGGTACGGGCGGTCCCAGGGCGCCGGGAGGTCGGTGACCGGCTCGTCGCCCACCCGGACGTCGTACGGCAGCAGCGACCCGAAGTCCCGCGCCAGCGCCTCGACCCGCTCGGGCGTGAGCCACTCCGCGGCCCCCGCCCGGGCCACCAGATGCACGGTGGTGCCCGGTTCGGGCCGCTCGGCGTCCGGCAGCGTCCGCACGGTGTACGAACCGTCGTCGGACGCCGTCCACTCCACCGGCGCCGCCCCGGGCGTACGGGCGCTGCGGCTGACCACCCGGATCCGCTCGGCGACGACGAAACAGGCCAGCAGGCCGATGCCGAACTGCCCGAGGAAGTCGGAACGCGCCTCCTGAAGGCCCTCGGCGCGCTTGGAACTGCGCCCGATCGTGGCGAGCAGGTCGTGCACGTCCGCCTCGGTGAGCCCGACACCGGTGTCCTCGACGCGCAGGGTGCCGCCCTGCGCGGACAACCGCACCCGGGCCGGGGCGTCGGGTTCCGCCGTGCGTCTGGCGGTGATGGCGTCCACGGCGTTCTGCAACAGCTCGCGCAGATACACCTTCGGACTGGAGTAGAGGTGGTGGGAGAGCAGGTCCACCAGACCACGCAGGTCGACCTGGAACGTATGAGGTGATCGGGGTGAACGGGGTGCCTGGGATGCCTGTGAGGTCTGGGAGTCCATCATCACGGCGCCGGTGGGGGGACTCGCGACGGCGCGGGGTCGGGCGGCCCCGGTGAGGCGGTGACCGCGAAAGGAGGCCGGGAGCGCGTCATCCTAAGGCCCGAACCAGCCGCCTGACCAGGGGTTTCCGGGACGTATACGGCGACGTGCGCCACGGCCTCTACGGCATTGTCAGTGGTGTGGTGTGCAATGGATCTCGTGCCCGCACTTCACGAACCGCTGCAACAACCACTGAAGTCGGTGCTCGGCCCCGCCACCGCGAAGGTGATGGCCGAGCACCTCGGCCTGCGCACCGTCGGCGACCTGCTCCACCACTACCCGCGCAGATACGAGGAGCGCGGCCAGCTCACGCACCTCGCCGACCTCCCCATGGACGAGCACGTCACGGTGGTCGCCCAGGTCGCCGACGCCCGTCTGCACACCTTCGCCTCCGCCAGGGCCCCGCGCGGCAAGGGCCAGCGCCTGGAGGTCACGATCACGGACGGCAGCGGCCGCCTCCAACTGGTCTTCTTCGGCAACGGCGTTCACAAGCCCCACAAGGAGCTCCTGCCGGGCACGCGCGCGATGTTCGCGGGCAAGGTCTCCGTCTTCAACCGCCGCCTCCAACTCGCCCACCCGGCCTACGAGTTGCTGCGAGGTGACTCCGAGGACCCCGCCGAGTCCGTCGAGACCTGGGCCGGCGCCCTGATCCCGATCTACCCGGCCACCGCCAAGCTGGAGTCCTGGAAGATCGGCAAGGCGCTCCAGACGGTCCTGCCCACGGCCCAGGAGGCCACCGATCCACTGCCCGCATCCCTGCGCCGGGGCCGCGGCCTGGTCCCCCTCCCCGAGGCGCTCATGAAGATCCACCGCCCGCACACCAAGGCGGACATCGAGGAGGCACGCGCCCGCCTCAAATGGGACGAGGCCTTCGTCCTCCAGGTCGCCCTGGCCCGCCGCCGCCACGCGGACGCCCAGCTTCCCGCGGTCCCCCGCGAACCAGCCCCGGACGGCCTCCTCACGGCGTTCGACGCCCGCCTCCCCTTCACCCTCACCGACGGCCAGCGGCGGGTCTCCAGGGAGATCTTCGACGACCTGGCGACCGACCACCCGATGCACCGGCTGCTGCAGGGAGAGGTCGGATCCGGGAAGACCATGGTCGCCCTGCGCGCCATGCTCGCCGTGGTCGACGCCGGTGGCCAGGCCGCCATGCTCGCGCCCACCGAAGTGCTCGCCCAGCAGCACCACCGGTCGATCGTCGAGATGATGGGCGAGCTGGCCGAGGGCGGCATGCTGGGCGGGGCCGACCAGGCCACCAAGGTGGTGCTGCTCACCGGGTCCATGGGCGCGGCCGCCCGCCGGCAGGCCCTGCTCGACCTCGCCACCGGCGAGGCCGGCATCGTCATCGGCACACATGCGCTGATCGAGGACAAGGTGCAGTTCCACGACCTGGGCCTGGTCGTGGTCGACGAACAGCACCGCTTCGGCGTCGAGCAGCGCGACGCCTTGCGCGGCAAGGGCAAACAGCCCCCGCACCTCCTGGTCATGACGGCCACGCCCATTCCGCGCACGGTCGCCATGACGGTCTTCGGCGACCTGGAGACCTCCGTCCTCGACCAGCTCCCGGCCGGCCGCTCGCCGATCGCCAGCCACGTCGTCCCGGCGGCCGACAAGCCCCACTTCCTGGCCCGCGCGTGGGAGCGGGTCCGCGAGGAGGTGGAGAACGGCCATCAGGCGTACGTCGTCTGCCCCCGCATCGGCGACGAGGAGGACGACCCGAAGAGGGCCGGCAGGAAGAAGCCGCCGGAGTCCCCGGAGGACGCCGCTGAGAAGCGCCCGCCGCTCGCGGTCCTCGACGTGGCCGACCAGCTGGTCAAGGGTCCCCTGCGAGGCCTCGGGGTCGAGGTCCTGCACGGCCGTATGCACCCCGACGACAAAGACGCCGTCATGCGCCGCTTCGCCGCCGGCGAGACGCACGTCCTGGTCGCCACGACGGTCATCGAGGTCGGCGTCAACGTCCCGAACGCCACCGCCATGGTGATCATGGACGCCGACCGCTTCGGGGTCTCCCAGCTCCACCAGCTCCGTGGCCGCGTGGGCCGTGGCTCGGCCCCCGGCCTCTGCCTCCTGGTCACCGAGATGCCCGAGGCGAGCGCCGCCCGCCAGCGCCTGAACGCCGTCGCCTCCACCCTCGACGGCTTCGAGCTCTCCCGCATCGACCTGGAACAACGCCGAGAGGGCGATGTCCTCGGCCAGGCCCAGTCGGGTGCCCGCACCAGCCTCAGGATGCTCGCGGTCATCGAGGACGAGGAGATCATCGCGGAGGCCAGAGAGGAGGCGACAGCCGTCGTGGCCAGGGACCCGGAGCTGACCCACCTCCCGGCCCTGCGGACGGCTCTGGAGGCCCTCTTGGACGAGGAGAGGGAGCAGTACCTGGAAAAGGGGTGACAGTGTTGCCCCCCGGGGGCGCGGGGCCGTAATCCGTATGCGGCTACCGCCGCGTGGGCGCGACCAGCCACACTGGTACCTGAAGCCGCCCATACCCAAGGACCACAGATGACCCGCGTGATCGCCGGCACGGCCGGCGGACGCCGCCTGGCCGTCCCGCCAGGAACAGGAACCCGCCCCACATCGGACCGCGCCCGGGAAGGCCTCTTCTCCACCTGGCAATCCCTCCTCGGCGGCCCCTTGGACGGCGAACGCGTCCTCGACCTCTACGCGGGATCAGGAGCCGTCGGCCTGGAGGCCCTCTCCCGAGGCGCCGGCCACACCCTCCTCGTCGAGGCCGACGCCAAAGCCGTCCGTACGGTGCGCGACAACGTGAAGAACCTCGGCCTCCCCGGTGCCGAGGTCAGAGCGGGCAAAGCGGAACAGATCATCCGCACCACACCCCCCGGCGACCCCTACGACCTCGTCTTCCTCGACCCGCCGTACGCCGTCACGGACGACGATCTTCGCGAGATCCTGCTCACACTCCGCGCGGAAGGGTGGCTCGCCGAAGAAGCCCTCGTCACCGTGGAGCGCAGCACCAGAGGCGGTGAATTCCGGTGGCCCGAGGGTTTCGAAGCCCTCCGGTCCCGTCGCTACGGCGAGGGAACGTTTTGGTACGGTCGCGCCGCCTCTACGTGCGAAGACGCACGATGACCGGACCGGAGAGCGAGGGATCACAAGTGCGCCGCGCCGTATGTCCCGGGTCGTTCGACCCGATCACCAACGGACACCTCGACATCATCTCCCGCGCCTCCAGGCTGTACGACGAGGTCTACGTCGCGGTGATGATCAACCAGTCGAAGAAGGGCCTGTTCGAGATCGACGAGCGGATCGACCTGATCCGCCGGGTCACCGCCGAGTACGGCAACGTCCGCGTCGAGGCCTTCCACGGCCTGCTCGTGGACTTCTGCAAGCAGCGCGACATCCCCGCCATCGTCAAGGGCCTGCGCGCGGTCAGCGACTTCGACTACGAGCTGCAGATGGCCCAGATGAACAACGGCCTCTCGGGCGTGGAGACCCTCTTCATCCCCACCAACCCCACCTACAGCTTCCTGTCGTCCTCCCTGGTCAAGGAGGTCGCGACCTGGGGCGGCGACGTCTCCCACCTGGTTCCGGCGGAGGTCCTCCAGGCCCTCACCGAGCGCCTGAGGAAGGACTGAACCCGCCCCGGGCGTCCCACCGGAGCCTGACAGACCGTCACCCGGTGTTCCCCGCCATCCCCCTGGCCGTACAGTCGTCCCGTCCGTCTCCAACGCATCTGTAGAGAGTGGCGAGCACACGGTGGACGTGCAGAAGAAGCTCGACGAGATCGTCGCCGCGGTCTCCGGCGCCCGGTCCATGCCCATGTCGGCGTCGTGCGTGGTCAACCGCGCCGAACTGCTCTCCATGCTGGAAGAGGTGCGCGCGGCGCTGCCCGGCTCCCTCGCCCAGGCCCAGGAGCTGATCGGCGACCGCGAGCAGATGGTCGAACAGGCCCGCCAGGAGGCCGAGCGGATCATCCAGAGCGCGCACGCCGAGCGCGGCTCCCTGATCTCCGACACCGAGGTCGCCCGCCGCTCCCAGGCCGAGGCCGACCGGATCCTCGCCGAGGCCCGCCAGGAGGCCGAGGAGATCCGCGCCGAGGCCGAGGACTACGTCGACTCCAAGCTCGCCAACTTCGAGGTCGTCCTCACCAAGACCCTCGGTTCCGTCGGCCGCGGCCGCGAGAAGCTCCTCGGCACCGGCCCCGGCACCGACGAGCAGGGCTACGAGGACGAGGACGCACCCGAGCGCAGCCACGACCCGGAGACCCAGCGCCGTACCGCCGACGAGTACGTCGACGCCAAGCTCGGCGCCTTCGAGGCGGTCCTCGCCAAGACCCTGGACGCCGTCGGCCGCGGCCGGCAGAAGCTGCACGGCCGGATCGCCACCGACGACCTCGGGGCCCTCGCCGGCGACACCGGCACCGTCCAGCACTCCAGTGACGCCGACTACCTCGCCGGGCTGGCCGCCATCGCCGAGGAGAAGCCCCCGGCCGAGCAGCCCGCCCAGCAGCAGGACTACGGCCGGCCGCAGCCGGCCTACTCTGCCACCTCCGGCTACGCTCCGGCGGGAGGTGCCCCCCTCCAGCAGCAGCCCGACCCCTACGGCGGCTACCCGCAGCAGGCGTACGCGGCCCAGCAGGACCCGTACGGCTACCAGCAGGCCGATCCCTACGCCTACCAGGGCTACGACCCCCAGCAGGCCGCGTACGACCCGAACCAGGCCCAGCAGGGGCACCAGGCCCATCCCGGGCAACACGAGCAGCAGAGCCATCAAGGCCACCAGGGATACGCCCTGGACGAGACCAGCCTCTTCGACACCGGCATGATCAGCGCCGAGCAGCTCCGGGCCTACGAGCAGGGCCGCGGCAACGGCTGAGCACCGGATTGGGCCGACGGGCAAAGGTCCAGTATCCTGGCTCTTCGGTCGCGCGTACGTCCGCGATCAACGCTGCCCGGGAACACCGAAGGGCGGCGTCCCCCTCAGCTCGGCAGACCGAAAGCAGGAATGGCCCTGAACGCCCGCCTCGACCACCGCAACCCCCTCGTGTTCGACACGCACGAGCTGGGCCGGCGGCCCGGTGCGCTACAGCGCCTGACCCGCACGGTCGACGCTCCCAGGGACTTCGGTATCAAGGGAGTCATCGGAGTGCCGGAAGGCGCCCCGGTGGAGCTCGAACTCCGCCTGGAGTCGGTCATGGAAGGGGTGCTCGTCACAGGCACCGCCCGTGCCGCTGCCGAGGGGGAGTGCGTAAGGTGTCTGGAGCCGCTTCAGCTCGACGTCGAAGCGGAGTTCCAGGAGATGTTCTCGTACCCTGACGCCGACGACCGGGGCCGCGTGACCGCGGAACCGGGCGACGACGCCGAGGACGACGAGGACAGGCTCTTCCTCGAGGACGGCCTGTTCGACCTCGAGCCCGTGCTGCGTGATGCGGTGGTGCTCGCACTGCCGATGCAGCCGGTGTGCCAGGAAGACTGCCCTGGTCTGTGTGCCGAGTGCGGCGCACGGCTGGCGGACGACCCGGACCACCACCACGACGCCGTCGACATCCGTTGGGCGGCATTGCAGGGACTCGCCGACACCATGAAGGACGGCGAGAAGGACGAGATGAGCGGCGCCGAACCGGGCGTCGACGAGAAGCAGGAGAAGTAGCCGTGGCTGTTCCGAAGCGGAAGATGTCGCGCAGCAACACGCGCCACCGCCGGTCGCAGTGGAAGGCTGCGGTCCCCACCCTGGTTGCGTGCGAGCGCTGCCACGAGCCCAAGCAGCAGCACATCGCGTGCCCCTCGTGCGGCACTTACAACAAGCGCCAGGTCCTCGAGGTCTGAGCGGCTGGTGAGAGGCACTGTGTCCACGCCTAAGAACAAGTCCTCCCGTGTGAGCGGGAGTGCTCCGGCGGACAACCAGGCCTCGTCCCACACGCTTCTGGAAGGGCGGCTCGGCTACAAGCTCGAGTCCGCCCTTCTGGTGCGCGCACTGACCCACCGGTCGTACGCATACGAGAACGGCGGTCTGCCGACCAACGAGCGTCTGGAGTTCCTCGGGGACTCCGTGCTCGGCCTGGTCGTCACGGACACGCTGTACCGCACCCACCCCGACCTGCCTGAAGGCCAGCTGGCCAAACTGCGGGCCGCGGTGGTGAACTCGCGTGCGCTCGCCGAGGTGGGCCGCGGGCTCGACCTGGGCTCCTTCATCCGGCTCGGCCGGGGTGAAGAGGGCACGGGCGGCCGGGACAAGGCGTCCATCCTCGCCGACACCCTGGAAGCGGTGATCGGCGCGGTCTATCTCGACCAGGGCCTGGACTCGGCGGCGGAGCTGGTGCACCGCCTGTTCGACCCCCTGATCGAGAAGTCCTCGAACCTCGGAGCCGGCCTGGACTGGAAGACCAGCCTCCAGGAGCTCACCGCGACCGAGGGGCTCGGGGTGCCCGAGTACCTGGTCACGGAGACCGGCCCCGACCACGAGAAGACCTTCACTGCTGCCGCCCGCGTCGGAGGCGTCTCGTACGGCACCGGCACCGGCCGCAGCAAGAAGGAGGCGGAGCAGCAGGCCGCCGAGTCCGCGTGGCGGTCCATCCGGGCCGCCGCGGACGAGCGCGCCAAGGCGGCGAAGGACGCCGAGGCGACGCAGACGGCGGCGGCTCAGGCCGCCCAGACGGTCGTCGACGGCAGCAGCGTCGACGGCTGACGAGCCGGCCGCCCCCACCCGGCGGCCGGCACAGCACAGCGCACCCGAGCGCCCGCCCCTGCCCGGGGGCGGGCGCTCGGGTCATCCACAGGTTTGTGACGGGGGACCCCATGCCCGAGTTGCCCGAGGTCGAGGTCGTCCGGCGCGGTCTGGAGCGGTGGGTCGCCCACCGGACCGTCGCCGAGGCCGAGGTACTGCACCCGCGCGCGGTGCGCCGCCACCTCGCGGGCGCCGACGACTTCGCGCACCGTCTGAAGGGCCACCGCATCGGCACCCCGAGCCGCCGGGGCAAGTACCTGTGGCTGCCCCTGGAGGACACCGACCAGTCGATCCTGGCGCACCTGGGCATGAGCGGCCAGCTGCTGGTCCAGCCGCAGACGGCGCCGGACGAGAAGCACCTGCGCATCCGCGTCCGCTTCAACGACAGCCCGGACACCGAACTCCGCTTCGTCGACCAGCGCACCTTCGGCGGCCTGTCGCTGCACGACAACACCCCGGACGGCCTGCCCGACGTCATCGCGCACATCGCCCGCGACCCGCTCTTCGACGACGAGGCCTTCCACCAGGCACTGCGCCGCAAGCGGTCCACGATCAAGCGGGCCCTGCTCGACCAGTCGCTGATCAGCGGCGTGGGCAACATCTACGCGGACGAGGCCCTGTGGCGCGCCCGCATCCACTACGAGCGCCCGATCGCGACCTTCACCCGCCCGCGGACCCTGCTGCTCCTGGGCCATGTGCGGGACGTGATGAACGCGGCCCTCGCGGTGGGCGGCACCAGCTTCGACAGCCTGTACGTCAACGTCAACGGCGAGTCGGGCTACTTCGACCGGTCCCTCGACGCGTACGGCCGCGAGGGACTGCCCTGCCGGCGCTGCGGCACCCCGATACGCCGACGGCCCTGGATGAACCGGTCGAGCTACTACTGCCCCAAGTGCCAGCGGCCGCCGCGGCTCACGCCCTAGCGGAGTCGTACCGTTCGCGCGCGGCCAGGACCTCGTCCATGCTGCCCTCCACGAAGTGGATCAGGGCGTGCAGCCGCTCGGCGACGCCGCGGCCCAGCGGCGTCAGCTCGTAGTCCACGCGGGGCGGGTTGGTCGGCTGGGCCTCGCGGTGCACCAGGCCGTCGCGCTCCAGCGCGTGCAGCGTCTGGGAGAGCATCTTCTCGCTGACGCCGTCGACGCGGCGACGCAGCTCGTTGAAGCGGAGGGAACCCTCGTACAGGGCGCCCAGCGTCAGTGCGCCCCAGCGGCCCGTGACGTGCTCCAGCGTGCCGCGCGAGGGGCAGGCCCTGGCGAACACGTTGTACGGGAGGTCGTCCAGCCCCGCCGTGAGCTCCTGGGTGGTGGTCATATGCCCAGCCTACGCCAGCACAGCGCTAACCATCAGGTCGCGCTAACCGTTGGTTAGCCGTCCCGGCCGGGTCTCGGCAGGTCTCAGTATCCGAAGTCCTGGGTCCACCACGGGCCGCCCGACCCGAACTCGACACCGACGCCCAGCGTCTTGAAGTCGCAGTTCAGGATGTTGGCGCGGTGCCCGGGGCTGTTCATCCAGGCATCCATCACGGCCGCCGCGTCGGCCTGGCCGCGGGCTATGTTCTCCCCGCCGAGGTTGGATATCCCGGCCTTCCCGGCCCGGTCCCACGGCGTCCTGCCGTTCGGGTCGGTGTGGTCGAAGAAGCCCCGGGCGGCCATGTCCTCGCTGTAGTTCTGCGCCAGCTCGGTCAGCGCGCTGTTCGCGGCGACCGCGCTGCACCCCACCTTGGCCCGCTCCTCGTTCACGAGCCTGAGCACCTGGGCCGCGGCGGCGGACTCCTCGGAGAGGGCGGCGGACGCGCTGGGCTTCTCGGGCGCCTTGGTGGCCGTACGGGAAGGGGTGTTGTCCGGCTTCTCGCTGGGGGTGGTCGTCGGCTTCTTCTGCTCCGGAGTCTCCTTCTGGGGCTTCTCCGGCTTCTTCTTCTCCGGTGCCTTCGTCGGCGCGGCCGACGACTTCGAGGCGGACGGCGACGGCGAGAGGGAGCGCTCGGCGTCCCGGCTCGGGGGCACGCTGTCCCGGCCGTCGGCGCTGCCGGTGGTGCCGCCCTGCTCGATCGGGCTGTTCGTCGGCGTGTCCCCGGCCTGCACCTTGTCGGCGCCGCCGCCACCACCGAGCTGGAAGTTCTCAAGGCCGGGCACCGCGCCCGTGGCGACCGCGACCGTGCCGAGGGCGACCGCCGCGGAAACGCCGAGCAGCCCGGTGCGCATCGGCCGCGCGGTCTTCTTCCGCCGGCGGTGCGAGCCGGAGCGCCGGGCGCCGCCGTCGGGCGCGAAGCCGTCGCCGGCGAAGACGGCCGCGTCGGCGTTGCGGGCGTCGTAGCCGTCACCCGGCTCGGAGGCGCCCGTGGCGAACAGGTAGGCCTCGCTCTTCGCGTAGGTGCCGGCGTACGCGTCGGGGTTCAGGTAGGGCGCGATGCCCATCGCCGGGCCGTCTCCCATGGGGGAGTGCAGCGGGTCGTGGCCTGCCACGGAGCCGTCGGCCTGCGTGATCGCCGTGGCGCGGCCCGTGGCGGCGCGGCCGGCGGCGGAGCGTCGGTGGCGTCCCATGTCCTGGCCTTCCTCGTCCTGGCGGTCGACTCGTCCTCGAGATCAACACCAAACTCACTCGATCGTGTGAGTTTCATATGAGATTCGTTGGGTGGGGACGGTACCGCATGGCGCAAGTGGAGGAAGTGCCCGGAGCGAGATCTGGCGGTTAGGTTGCAGTCATGAGTGAGGATGTGCGACTGGTCGCCTGGGTGCGTGGACGTGTCCAAGGTGTGGGTTTCCGCTGGTTCACGCGGGCCAAGGCCCTGGAGATCGGCGGCCTGAGTGGTTTTGCTCTCAATTTGGGCGATGGACGCGTCCAAGTGGTCGCGGAGGGCGCGCGAGAGGGCTGCGAAGGCCTGCTGGAGTGGCTCCAGAGTGACGACACGCCCGGCCGCGTGGACGGTGTCACCGAGATCTGGGACACACCTCGCGGGGGCTACGAGGGCTTCGCCATCCGCTGATCCCGTACCGCCGGGCGGCCCCGGGGCCGCCCGCGGCCCGGCCGCCGACGGCCTCCTCGAAGGGAAAGTCGCTGGTGATTGCCGAGAATCACTTGCCTTGGCAGGCCGCACACGCAAGGATGATCGCCACGCCCCGAGGGCCCCGCAGAAGCCGTAGCACCGCCGCTCCAGGCCGTGCGCGCCCGGGTCGCCGCCAATACGGGGCGTGATCGTGTTGACCGTCAAACTTTTTGGTGAGACGCTGAAAGCCCCGCGCACCTTAGCTGTTTGGCATGGCTGAACGGCAGCACAACTCCAGGCCCTGCCAAGACTGCGGGTGCGGAATCCCTCACGACCCACACCGCATCGGTCGGTCACTCATTGTGGAGGACCATCCATCATGGCAAAGGCGCTTCTCGGTTACGTCGGCGGCTCCGACCCTCGACTCCTCGCCGAGATGCGACGGCTCCAGCAGCGCGTCCAGGACCTGGAATCCGAGCTCGTAAGGATCCAGGCGGAGAACGAAGCGCTGACGGCTGCCGCTTCTCACGACAGGATCATGGAGAGCGTTGACGCACACCAGGCGGAGCCTGCGCTCACCTGATCACTGCACCGCTCCACAACAGCACCGCAGTGGTTGGGCCGCCCGTCACAACCGCTGAGTTGTCAGAAGTGCAAGGGACGCCCTGTCGGCGTCCCTTCTTTCTTTCCCCCCGCGCATCCTTTCACCGTCTTTAACGTCTGGTGTGCCCTGCGCGTTCAGCGGCGAAACCGTGGGTTCATGGAGTGAGACGAACCCGGGCGGTAGAGTCCAGCGGCGTGCACCTCAAGGCCCTGACCCTCCGCGGGTTCAAGTCGTTCGCATCGGCGACCACACTCCGGTTCGAGCCGGGGATCACGTGCGTCGTCGGACCGAACGGCTCGGGCAAGTCCAACGTCGTCGACGCGCTCAGCTGGGTCATGGGCGAGCAGGGTGCCAAGTCGCTGCGCGGCGGCAAGATGGAGGACGTCATCTTCGCCGGCACCACCGGCCGTCCGCCGCTGGGCCGGGCCGAGGTGTCCCTGACCATCGACAACTCCGACGGGGCCCTGCCCATCGAGTACGCCGAGGTCACCATCACGCGGATCATGTTCCGCAACGGCGGCAGCGAGTACCAGATCAACGGCGACACCTGCCGCCTCCTCGACATCCAGGAGCTCCTCTCCGACTCAGGCATCGGCCGCGAGATGCACGTCATCGTCGGGCAGGGCCAGCTCGACTCCGTGCTGCACGCCGACCCCATGGGCCGCCGCGCCTTCATCGAGGAGGCCGCCGGCGTCCTCAAGCACCGCAAGCGCAAGGAGAAGGCGCTGCGCAAGCTGGACGCGATGCAGGCCAACCTCGCGCGCGTGCAGGACCTCACCGACGAACTCAGACGGCAGCTCAAGCCCCTCGGCCGCCAGGCCGCGGTCGCCCGCCGGGCCGCCGTCATCCAGGCCGACCTGCGCGACGCCCGGCTGCGCCTGCTGGCCGACGACCTCGTACGGCTCCGGGAGGCCCTCGACGCCGAGGTCGCCGACGAGGCCGCGCTGAAGGAGCGCAAGGAGGCCGCCGAGCGGGAGCTGCGCAAGGCGCTCCAGCGCGAGGCGCTCCTGGAGGACGAGGTACGGCAGCTCACGCCGCGCCTCCAGCGCGCCCAGCAGACCTGGTACGAGCTCTCCCAGCTCGCCGAGCGGGTGCGCGGCACGATCTCGCTCGCCGACGCCCGCGTGAAGAGTGCCACCTCCGCGCCTCCCGAGGAACGGCGCGGCCGCGACCCGGAGGACATGGAGCGCGAGGCCGCCCGCATCCGCGAGCAGGAGGCCGAGCTGGAAGCGGCCCTGGAGGCGGCCGAGCGCGCCCTGGAGGACACGGTCGCCCACCGCGCCGAGCTGGAGCGCGCCCTGACCCAGGAGGAACGGCGCCTGAAGGACGCCGCCCGCGCCATCGCCGACCGGCGCGAGGGCCTGGCCCGGCTCAGCGGACAGGTCAACGCGGCCCGCTCCCGCGCCGCCTCCGCCCAGGCCGAGATCGAACGCCTGGCCACCGCACGCGACGAAGCGCAGGAACGTGCCGTCGCGGCCCAGGAGGAGTACGAGGCCCTCAAGGCCGAGGTCGACGGCCTCGACGCCGGCGACGTGGAACTCGCCGAACAGCACGAGGCGGCGAAGCAGCAGCTCACCGAAGCCGAGGCCGCCCTCACCGCGGCCCGCGAGGCGAGCACGGCGGCGGAACGCAGGCGGGCCGCCACCCAGGCCCGCCACGAAGCGTTGGCGCTCGGGCTGCGGCGCAAGGACGGCACCGGCATACTGCTCGCGGCCAAGGACCGCCTCTCCGGCCTGCTCGGCCCGGCGGCGGAGCTCCTGACGGTGACCCCGGGCCACGAGGTCGCACTGGCCGCCGCGTTCGGTGCCGCGGCGGACGCCATCGCGGTCACGTCCCCGGCCTCTGCGGCCGACGCGATCCGACTCCTCCGCAAACAGGACGGAGGCAGGGCCACTCTGCTCCTGGCAGGGGATGACGTCCTCAGGGGCGCGGGGCCGCAGCAGACGTGCGGCTGCCCCCGCATGGGGGCGACCAGCCACGACGGCCCTGCAGACGCCCGCCACACCTACGCCGCCGACCTGGTCCGCGGCCCCGCCGACCTCATCCCGGCCGTCCGCCGGCTGCTGCACGGCATCGTCGTAGTCGGCACCCTCGAAGACGCCGAGGACCTCGTCTACGCCCACCCCGACCTCACCGCAGTAACGGCCGAAGGCGACCTCCTCGGCGCCCACTTCGCCCACGGCGGCTCCGCAGGCGCTCCGAGCCTCCTCGAAGTACAGGCTTCCGTGGACGAGGCCGCCGCCGAGCTGGAAGAGCTCGCCGTCCGCTGCGAGGAGCTGACCGAGGCGCAACACGCGGCCGTCGAACGGCGCAAGGCATGCGCCGCGCTGGTCGAGGAGCTGGGGGAGCGGCGCCGGGCCGCCGACCGGGAGAAGTCGGCCGTAGCCCAGCAGCTCGGCCGGCTCGCCGGGCAGGCACGAGGCGCGGCGGGGGAGGCCGAGCGCTCCACCGCCGCCGCGGCCCGTGCCCAGGAGGCCCTGGACAAGGCGCTGCAAGAGGTGGAGGAGCTCGCCGAGCGGCTCGCCGTCGCCGAGGAGATGCCGGTCGAGGAGGAGCCCGACACCTCCGTACGGGACCGGCTCGCCGCCGACGGGGCCAACGCGCGCCAGACCGAAATGGAGGCCCGCCTCCAGGTCCGTACGCACGAGGAGCGGGTCAAGGGCCTGGCCGGACGGGCCGACTCCCTGGACCGGGCCGCCCGCGCGGAGCGCGAGGCACGCGCGCGGGCCGAGCAGCGGCGGGCCCGGCTGCGGCACGAGGCGGCCGTCGCCGAGGCCGTCGGCTCGGGGGCCCGGCAGCTGCTCGCGCACGTCGAGGTCTCCCTCGCCCGCGCCGACGAGGAGCGCACCGCCGCCGAGGCCGCCAAGGCCCGCCGCGAACAGGAACTCGCCCGCGCCCGCACCGAGGGACGCGATCTCAAGGCCGAACTCGACAAGTTGACGGATTCGGTCCACCGCGGCGAGGTACTCGGCGCCGAGAAGCGGCTGCGGATCGAGCAGCTGGAGACCAAGGCGCTGGAGGAGCTGGGTGTGGAACCGGCCGGGCTCGTGGCGGAGTACGGACCGCACCAGCTCGTGCCGCCCTCGCCCCCCGCCGAGGGCGAGGAGCTGCCGGAGGACCCGGAGCACCCGCGCAACCGCCCCCGGCCCTTCGTCCGGGCGGAGCAGGAGAAGCGCCTGAAGTCGGCCGAGCGCGCCTACCAGCAGCTCGGCAAGGTGAACCCGCTCGCCCTGGAGGAGTTCGCGGCGCTGGAGGAACGCCACCAGTTCCTCAGCGAGCAGCTGGAGGACCTCAAGAAGACGCGGGCGGATCTCCTCCAGGTGGTGAAGGAGGTCGACGAGCGTGTCGAGCAGGTCTTCACCGAGGCCTACCGGGACACGGCCCGGGAGTTCGAGGGCGTCTTCAGCCGGCTGTTCCCCGGTGGCGAGGGGCGGCTGATCCTGACCGACCCCGACAACATGCTCACCACGGGCGTGGACGTCGAGGCCCGTCCGCCGGGCAAGAAGGTGAAGCGGCTGTCGCTGCTCTCCGGCGGGGAGCGGTCGCTGACCGCCGTGGCGCTGCTCGTGTCGATCTTCAAGGCACGGCCCAGCCCGTTCTACGTCATGGACGAGGTCGAGGCCGCCCTCGACGACACCAACCTCCAGCGGCTCATCCGGATCATGCAGGAGCTCCAGGAAGCCTCCCAGCTGATCGTGATCACCCACCAGAAGCGCACGATGGAGGTCGCCGACGCGCTCTACGGCGTCTCCATGCAGGGCGACGGTGTGTCGAAGGTCATCAGCCAGCGCCTCCGCTAGATGGGTGTGCTCTACACAGGTCTCACCTGCGACGCTCCATGACTTCAATACTTGAACACATCACTGACACACTCCTGCTTCATATTCACAGCTACTGACCTATTGACTTCGAAACTTGAAGGCATAGTCTCGGCAACGTTCCTTTTACCTTCAGGTACCTTCAGGTGGCACCTCGAAGGCTGATTCCCTCCGGCAGCGTTGCCGGTGGCCCGAGGAGTACACGTGACCAGCACAGCGCAGGCACCCAAGTCAGGAGCCAGGGCGGCTCATCCCGAGCATCTCGGGCATGTCGTGTTCATCGCGGCGGCGGCCGCGATGGGCGGTTTCCTCTTCGGCTACGACAGTTCCGTGATCAACGGTGCCGTCGAGGCCATCCGGGACCGCTACGACGTCGGCTCCGCGGCCCTCGCCCAGGTCATCGCCATCGCCCTCATCGGCTGCGCCATCGGCGCCGCGACCGCCGGCCGCATAGCCGACCGCATCGGGCGCATCCGGTGCATGCAGATCGCCGCGGTCCTCTTCACCGTCAGCGCCGTGGGCTCCGCGCTGCCCTTCGCGCTGTGGGACCTCGCCTTCTGGCGCGTCGTCGGCGGCTTCGCCATCGGCATGGCCTCCGTGATCGGCCCGGCCTACATCGCCGAGGTCGCCCCGCCCGCCTACCGCGGCCGGCTCGGCTCCTTCCAGCAGGCCGCGATCGTGATCGGCATCGCCGTGTCGCAGCTGGTCAACTGGGGTGTGCTGAACGCCGCCGACGGCGACCAGCGCGGCAAGCTGATGGGCCTGGAGGCCTGGCAGGTCATGCTGGGCGTCATGGTCGTCCCGGCCGTCCTCTACGGGCTGCTCTCCTTCGCCATCCCCGAGTCCCCGCGCTTCCTCATCTCCGTCGGCAAGCACGAGCGCGCCCGGGAGATCCTCACCGAGGTCGAGGGCAAGGGCGTCGACCTGGACGCCCGTGTCGCCGAGATCGAGGGCGCCATGAAGAGCGAGCACAGGTCGAGCTTCAAGGACCTGCTCGGCGGCGGCTTCTTCTTCAAGCCGATCGTCTGGATCGGCATCGGCCTCTCCGTCTTCCAGCAGTTCGTCGGCATCAACGTCGCGTTCTACTACTCCTCGACGCTGTGGCAGTCGGTCGGTGTCGACCCGACGGACTCGTTCTTCTACTCCTTCACCACGTCGATCATCAACATCGTCGGCACCGTCATCGCGATGATCTTCGTCGACCGCATCGGCCGGCGGCCGCTCGCGATCATCGGCTCGGTCGGCATGGTCGTCGGCCTGGCGCTGGAGGCCTGGGCGTTCTCGTACCACCTGGTCGACGGCAAGCTGCCCGCCACACAGGGCTGGATCGCCCTGATCGCCGCGCACATCTTCGTCCTCTTCTTCGCCCTGTCCTGGGGTGTGGTCGTCTGGGTCTTCCTCGGCGAGATGTTCCCCAACAAGATCCGTGCCGCCGCCCTCGGTGTGGCCGCGGCCGCGCAGTGGATCGCCAACTGGGCCATCACCGCGAGCTTCCCGTCGCTGGCCGACTGGAACCTGTCCGCGACCTACGTGATCTACACGGCGTTCGCCGCGCTCTCCATCCCCTTCGTCCTGAAGTTCGTCAAGGAGACGAAGGGCAAGGCCCTGGAGGAGATGGGCTGAGCCCGTCCCGCACACTCGGGGAGGAGGGCCAAAGTCCCCGCTGCCCCTCTCCCCGTAACCCGCCGCCGCCCCGGTTCGGCCACTGCCCGAGCCGGGGCGGCGGTCCGTCGTTCACCAGATCAGGACGCCGGCACCGCTCACCAGGGCACGACGTGCGGTCGCCTCGATGTTCCGCAGCCGTGAGTCGAGCTGGTCCCGGCGCTCCGCGAGCCCGCGGGGCCGCTCGGTGGTGGCGGTGATCAGATCGAGGTTCGCCCGCAGCAGTGCCACCTCCCGCAGGAACCCGGGCACCTCGTCGGCCTCGACGAACAGGTCGTCCTCGCCAGGACCGGAAGATGACGGGCGCCCATCGAGCGCACCGCCGCCGAACCCACACCGTCCGGCGCCACGCCTCGAAGCCGGCCGAGTCGTCGCACCCTTGCGGGACGTCCAGGACCCGCCACTCGCCGTTCGCGTCGCGCGCGAACACATCCACCGCCAAGGTCATGCGTGCAATGCATCACCGACTGCGGGCGGCGTCCCAGCGGATATCGGGCGCGTCAGCCCGCCAGCCGCGGCAGCACCTGCTCGCAGAACAGGTGCAGACTCCGCCACCCCTCGTCCACCGGCATCCCGCCCGAGAGTGGATGCAGCACGTAGGAGTCCAGGCCCAGCGCCACGCACGCGTCCGGCGTGAGGATCCGGTACACGCCCTCGGCACGCAGCTCCTCCACCGTCGTCGCGGCCGACTTCACCGCGGACCGCACACCGCCCGACTGCCAGGAGGCGTAGGTCCGCGCCTCGTGCAGGAAGTGCTCCCCGTACCGAGCCCAGGCCCGGTCCGGGTCCTCGGCCACGTGCAGCAGCGGTGTCTCGGCGGCCGGCATCATCACCCAGCCCTCGGTGCCGTACTCGGCGAGCCGCTCCTTGTAGTACGCCTCCAGCTCCGGCAGGTGCGCGCTGGGGAAGAAGGGCAGGCCGAGCCGGGCGGCCCGGCGGGCGGCGGCCTTGGAGGAGCCGCCGACCAGGAGCAGGGGGTGCGGTTCGGTGTACGGACGCGGGGTGATGCGCACCGTGCGGCCCCGGTACGGGAAGGGCTCGCCCGTCCACGCCTTCAGCAGCGTCTCCAGCAGCTCGTCCTGGAGCCGCCCGCGCCGGGCGAAGTCCACGCCGAACAGGTCGTACTCCTCGGGCCGGTACCCGATCCCGGCGACCGTCACCAGCCGGCCGCCGCTCAGCAGGTCCAGCACGGCCATCTCCTCGGCGAGCCGCAGGGGGTCGTGCAGCGGGCCGATGACCGCCGAGACCGTGACCGCGACACGCCGGGTCGCGCCGAAGACGGCCCCCGCGAAGGCGAACGGCGACGGCAGCCAGTTGTTGCCGGCCCCGTGGTGCTCCTCCGTCTGCACGGTGGTCACGCCCCGGTCGTCGGCGTACGACGCCATCTCCAGGGCCGCCCGGTAACGGGCGCCGAGCTCGGCGGGGGCGGCCCCGGGAGCGACGAGGTTGAAGCGTACGACCGAGACGGGCATGGGACGTCTCCCTTCACCGGGCGGGTGTCCGGAGGACGTTAGCTGACGGGCCGTCAGAGATCCAGGGGCGTGGAGATCCGGCGGCCGTTGTCCCGGGAGGGCGGCACAAGCCGCGTGCCCCGGGGTCCCATGGCTGATACTGGACGCGTTATGGACATCGTCATCCTTGCTGTAGTCATCGCCGTGGTCGTGCTCGGCGCGCTCGGCGGGCTCGTCGTCGGCAGCCGGCGCAAGAAGCAGCTGCCCCCGCCCCCGCCCGCAGCGCCCGACATCACCGCCCCACCGGCCGAGCCGCACGTCGGCGACGAGGCCGAGACGCCGCGGGAGGAACCGCGGCGCACGATAGAGGAGGTGGATCTCCCGGACGGCTCGGCTCCGGTCGTCGTCGAGGAGCCGCCCGCCGAGGCTCCCGAGATCGAGATCCCGGAGCCCACCGCGGGCCGCCTGGTCCGGCTGCGGGCCCGGCTCTCCCGCTCGCAGAACGCTCTCGGCAAGGGCTTGCTGACCCTGCTGTCGCGCGAGCACCTCGACGAGGACACCTGGGAGGAGATCGAGGACCTCCTGCTCACCGCCGACGTCGGTGTGCAGCCCACCCAGGAACTGGTCGAGCGCCTGCGCGAGCGTGTGAAGGTGCTCGGCACCCGCACCCCCGAGGAACTGCGCACCCTGCTGCGCGAGGAACTGGTCACGCTGGTCGGCCCGGACATGGACCGCGCGGTCAAGACCGAGCCGGAGGACCGCAAGCCCGGCATCGTGATGGTCGTCGGAGTCAACGGCACCGGCAAGACCACCACCACCGGCAAGCTCGCCCGCGTCCTGGTCGCCGACGGCCAGAGCGTCGTGCTCGGCGCCGCCGACACCTTCCGGGCCGCAGCCGCCGACCAGCTCCAGACCTGGGGTGAGCGCGTCGGCGCCCACACGGTGCGCGGACCGGAGGGCGGCGACCCGGCCTCCGTCGCCTTCGACGCGGTCAAGGAGGGCAAGGAGATGGGCGCGAACGTCGTGCTCATCGACACCGCCGGCCGCCTGCACACCAAGACCGGCCTCATGGACGAGCTCGGCAAGGTCAAGCGGGTCGTGGAGAAGCAGGCCCCGGTGGACGAGGTGCTGCTCGTGCTCGACGCCACCACCGGCCAGAACGGTCTGGTCCAGGCCCGGGTCTTCGCCGAGGTCGTCGACATCACCGGCATCGTCCTCACCAAGCTGGACGGCACGGCCAAGGGCGGCATCGTGGTCGCGGTCCAGCGCGAGCTGGGCGTTCCGGTCAAGCTGGTCGGGCTCGGCGAGGGTGCGGACGACCTGGCGCCGTTCGAGCCGGAGGCGTTCGTTGACGCTCTTATCGGAGAGTGAGCTGCGGCAACTGCCCGGCAGCCACATCCGACATTTCGTATGCGACAGCGAAGCGCCCGCTCCGATGCATCGTCGGGGCGGGCGCTTCGCTGTGTACGTCCGTACCGCTGCGGCTAGGCCCGTGAGCGGTGCGCCACGTACGCCAGGGTGCCCAGCACCAGGCGGGCCTCCGGTGGCCTGGACGCCGAGTCCAGGGCGGGGGAGCGCAGCCAGCGCACCGGGCCGAGGCCGCCGCGGTCGGAGGGCGGTGCCGTGATGTGTGTGCCGGGGCCGAGGCCGCGCAGGTCGAGGGCGGCCGGGTCGTCCCAGCCCATGCGGTAGAGCAGGCCGGGCAGGTCGGCGGCGGCGCCGGGGGCGACGAAGAAGTGGGCGCGGCCGTCCGGGGTGGCCGCGACGGGGCCGACGGGCAGGCCCATGCGCTCCAGCCGGGCGAGCGCGCGGCAGCCGGCGGGCTCGGCCACCTCGATGACGTCGAACGCCCGGCCGACCGGCAGCATCACCGAGGCGCCGGGGAACTCGCCCCAGGTCTCGGTCACGTCGTCCAGCGTCGCCCCGGCGGGGATCACCGGCGCGAAGTCCAGCGGATGCGCGCCCGGCGCCGGGCAGTCGCGGCGGCCGCAGGAGCAGGCGCCCGCCGCGGCCCGGGCGCCCGGCACCACGTCCCATCCCCACAGGCCGGTGTACTCGGCCACGGCCGTGCCGTCCGACGTACGGCCGCGGCGGCGGGAGCCGGACCGGATGTCGCGCATGCCCCGGCTGATGCCGATCGTGAAGCCCATGCCCCCTCCAACGGGTCCGACGCACCGGTGGTTACGCTGCGGACGCGAAGCGTGACTCTCAGTTCCCGGCTTCCCGGCGGCGATCGGTTCATTCCGCGCCCGGAAGTGTCCAGGGTGGTGTGCCTGACGACACGCGCCCCTGAGTGCATCGCTGCACCCGCTCCTGGTTGTCCTGTGTCAAGTGAATCGCGGTGACGCGTACGTGAGTTCATTCGAAGGGGTGGCGAATGGTGGCGTTTCCGTGTGGGCCGTGGCTGGACGGGTGATCGTAGGATTACTTTGTGTGCACGAGTCCTGGGGGCACATGCACTCGTGGGTATGCCGGAGGCAAGTCGGTATTCCGTTCGAAGGGTGACAAGGACCGGGCGGGCGGCCGTACGAACCGGCATGCTGATAGGGCTTGGCGCACCAGGCGGCAAGTGGTCTCAGGGATGGGGGCGTTCCAGTGAGCGGCAACGGCGGAAGCGGGACGAACGCTGAAAGCGCGACGCACGCTGACAAGCGCCCGAACGAGCTGCTCACCTCCTGGTTCGTGCGCAGCGGCTGGTCCAAGGGCGAGCTCGCCCGCCAGGTCAACCGCCGGGCACGGCAGTTGGGCGCCAACCACATCTCCACGGACACCTCGCGCGTCCGCCGCTGGCTCGACGGCGAGAACCCCCGCGAGCCGATCCCCCGGATCCTGTCCGAGCTGTTCTCGGAGCGCTTCGGCGTCGTCGTCTCCGTCGAGGACCTGGGGCTGCGCACCGCGCGCCAGTCACCCTCCGCGACCGGCGTCGACCTGCCCTGGACGGGCCCGCAGACGGTGGCCCTGCTCAGCGAGTTCTTGCGCAGCGACCTGATGCTGGCGCGGCGCGGCTTCCTCGGGAGCTCGCTGGTCCTGTCTGCGGGCCCGGCCCTCATCGAGCCCATGCAGCGCTGGCTCGTGCCCTCGCCCCCGGCCCCGCGGTCCGAGCCCGAGCCCGCGGGCGGCGCCTCCGGGCGGGCCCGCGGCCGGCTCTCCAAGCCGGAGCTGGACCTCCTGGAGTCCACGACCGTGATGTTCCGCCAGTGGGACGCCCAGTGCGGCGGCGGCCTGCGCCGCAAAGCGGTCGTCGGCCAGCTGCACGAGGTGACGGACCTCCTCCAGGAGCCCCAGCCCGAGGCCACCACCCGGCGCCTGTTCAAGGTCGCCGCCGAGCTGGCCGAGCTGGCCGGCTGGATGTCGTACGACATCGGACTCCAGCCGACCGCCCAGAAGTACTTCGTCCTCGCGCTGCACGCCGCGAAGGAGGCCGGTGACCGGCCCCTCGGCTCGTACGTGCTGTCCAGCATGAGCCGCCAGATGATCCACCTCGGCCGGCCCGACGACGCGCTGGAACTGATCCACCTCGCGCAGTACGGCAGCCGGGACTGCGCGAGCCCGCGCACCCAGTCGATGCTGTATGCGATGGAGGCCCGTGCCTACGCCAACATGGGCCAGCCCGGCAAGTGCAAGCGGGCGGTCCGGATGGCCGAGGACACCTTCGCCGAGGCCGACGAGTGGGACGAGCCCGACCCCGACTGGATCCGCTTCTTCTCCGAGGCCGAGCTGTACGGCGAGAACTCGCACTCGTACCGCGACCTGGCCTATGTCGCCGGCCGCAGCCCGGCCTACGCCTCGCTGGCCGAGCCCCTGATGAGGCGGGCCGTGGAGCTCTTCGCCGAGGACGGCGAGCACCAGCGGTCGTACGCGCTGAACCTGATCGGCATGGCCACGGTGAACCTCCTGCAGCGTGAGCCCGAGCAGTGCACGGTCTACGCCTCCCAGGCCATGCAGGTCGCCAAGAAGGTCCGCTCCGAGCGGGTCAACACTCGTATCCGAAAGACGGTCGACACGGCCGCACGCGACTTCGGTGACCTCGGCGAGGTCGTCGACCTCACCGAGCGGCTGGCCGCGGAGCTGCCCGAGACGGCCGAGGCGGTCTGAGCCGCCATCCTCTGAACCTGCCCGCACCCCTGAACCCCGGCCGCGGCCGGCCCTCCCGAACTGTCCGACTCGGCTCCCCCATGCCAGGTCATCGGAAGGCCGACCGCGGCCGGACCTGCTTCCTCGCGGAAGATTGCGTCACGATAACGATCGGCGCGCCCACAATCCGGCAGTTCATCGAGGCGTAACACACAGAGCACCTTCGTCACGGCGGCGAAACAACGAGGGGCTTCCACCGAAACCGCGCTGCGCCAATCTCGTGGCGCATAACCGGCCCGCCCCCTCATTCCGCTCGAGGCTTCGCCCGCACGGGGCCGTACCAACGACGAGGAGACGCCGATGGCACCAGCCATCACCCTTGCCGCAGAAGCACCCAAGCTGTCTGCCGCCAACACAGGGTTCATGCTCATCTGTTCCGCCCTGGTGATGCTCATGACCCCGGGTCTGGCCTTCTTCTACGGAGGCATGGTCCGCGTCAAGAGCACCCTGAACATGCTGATGATGAGCTTCATCAGCCTCGGGATCGTCACCATCCTGTGGGTGCTGTTCGGCTTCTCCATGGCGTTCGGCACCGACTCCGGCCACCTCATCGGCTGGAACTCGGACTGGATCGGCCTCAGCGGTGTCGACAAGGGCGAGCTGTGGGGCACGTACAACATCCCGCTCCTCGTCTTCATGGTCTTCCAGCTGATGTTCGCGATCATCACGCCCGCCCTGATCAGCGGTGCCCTCGCGGACCGTGTGAAGTTCTCGGCGTGGGCGCTGTTCATCACGCTGTGGGCCATCGTCGTCTACTTCCCGGTCGCCCACTGGGTCTGGGGCGAGGGCGGCTGGGCCTTCGACATGGGCGTGATCGACTTCGCCGGTGGTACGGCGGTCCACATCAACGCAGGTGCTGCCGCGCTGGGCGTGATCCTCGTCATCGGCAAGCGCGTCGGCTTCAAGCGGGACCCGATGCGCCCGCACAGCCTGCCGCTGGTCATGCTCGGCGCAGGGCTCCTGTGGTTCGGCTGGTTCGGCTTCAACGCCGGCTCCTGGCTCGGCAACGACGACGGCGTCGGCGCGCTGATGTTCGTCAACACGCAGGTCGCCACCGCTGCCGCCATGCTGGCCTGGCTCGCCTACGAGAAGATCCGCCACGGCGCGTTCACCACGCTGGGCGCCGCCTCCGGTGCCGTCGCCGGTCTGGTCGCCATCACCCCGTCCGGTGGTGCGGTCTCCCCGGTCGGCGCGATCGCCGTCGGCGCCATCGCCGGTGTGCTGTGCGCCATGGCCGTCGGCCTGAAGTACAAGTTCGGCTACGACGACTCCCTCGACGTCGTCGGCGTCCACCTGGTCGGCGGTGTCGTCGGCTCCCTGCTGATCGGCTTCTTCGCCAGCGGCAAGGGCCAGTCCGAGGTCGAGGGCCTCTTCTACGGCGGCGGTCTGACCCAGTTCTGGAAGCAGTGCGCCGGTGTCTTCGCGGTGCTCGCCTACTCGCTGATCGTCTCCGCGATCCTCGCCTTCATCCTCGACAAGACCATGGGTATGCGGGTCTCCGAGGACGAGGAGATCGCCGGCATCGACCAGGCCGAGCACGCCGAGACCGCATACGACTTCAGCGGCGCCGGTGGCGGTGCCGCCAAGACCGCCGCCGTCGCGGCCGCCGTGGGCGGCGCCGAGAGCAAGAAGGTGGACGCATGAAGCTCATCACCGCCGTCGTGAAGCCGCACCGGCTCGACGAGATCAAGGAGGCCCTCCAGGCCTTCGGCGTACACGGCCTGACGGTCACCGAGGCCAGCGGCTACGGTCGTCAGCGGGGCCACACCGAGGTCTACCGCGGTGCCGAGTACACCGTCGACCTGGTCCCCAAGATCCGCATCGAGGTCCTGGTCGAGGACGACGACGCCGAGCAGCTGATCGATGTCGTGGTCAAGGCGGCCCGCACCGGCAAGATCGGTGACGGCAAGGTCTGGTCCATCCCGGTCGACACGGCCGTACGGGTCCGGACCGGCGAGCGCGGCCCCGACGCGCTCTGAGGCAGGCAAACAGAACAGGAGTCGCTGGGTGACGGGTACGGATGTGCAGAAGGAAGCAGAGGATTCGGGACCCAGCGGCTACGCGGCGGCCCGGCTGCGTCTCCTCACCGAGGAGGCGCGGTCCGGGCCGCCGCGCCGTGCGGCCCTGGCCGAACTGACGGACGACTGGCTCACCGGCCTGTTCGCCGCCGGCGCGGAAGGGCTGCGCGGGGCCTCCCTGGTCGCCGTCGGCGGCTACGGACGCGGCGAGCTCTCCCCGCGCAGCGACCTCGACCTGCTCCTGCTGCACGACGGCAGCGACACCAAGGCGATCGGCGCCCTCGCCGACCGGCTCTGGTACCCGGTGTGGGACCTGGGCCTGGCCCTCGACCACTCCGTCCGCACGCCCGCCGAGGCCCGCAAGACCGCGGGGGAGGACCTCAAGGTCCAGCTCGGCCTGCTGGACGCCCGGCACATCGCCGGTGACCTCGGCCTCACGGCCGGGCTGCGTACGGCCGTGCTGGCCGACTGGCGCAACCAGGCGCCCAAGCGCCTCCCCGAACTCCAGGAACTGTGCGCCGAACGCGCCGAGCGCCAGGGCGAGCTGCAGTACCTCCTCGAACCCGACCTCAAGGAGGCCCGCGGCGGGCTGCGCGACGCCACCGCCCTGCGCGCCGTCGCCGCCTCCTGGCTCGCCGACGCCCCGCGCGAGGGCCTCGCCGACGCCCGGCGCCGGCTCCTCGACGTACGGGACGCCCTGCACCTGGCAACCGGGCGGGCGACCGACCGGCTCGCGCTCCAGGAGCAGGACCAGGTGGCCGCCGAGGTCGGCCTGCTCGACGCGGACACGCTGCTGCGGCAGGTGTACGAGGCGGCGCGGCTCATCTCGTACGCCAGTGATGTCACCTGGCGCGAGGTGGGGCGCGTACTGCGGTCGCGCGCCGTGCGGCCCCGGCTGCGCGCCATGCTGGGCGGCGGGAAGCCGACCGCCGAGCGTTCTCCGCTGGCCGAAGGCGTGGTGGAGCAGGACGGCGAGGTGGTGCTCGCCCGCGCCGCACGCCCCGAGCGCGACCCCGTGCTGCCGCTGCGCGCCGCGGCCGCCGCCGCGCAGGCAGGACTCCCGCTCTCCCTGCACGCCGTACGCCGCATGGCGGCCACCGTGCGCCCGGTGCCCACGCCCTGGCCCGCCGAGGCCCGCGAACAGCTCGTCACCCTGCTCGGCTCCGGCCGCCCGACCATCGAGGTCTGGGAGGCGCTGGAGGCCGAGGGGCTGATCACCCGGCTGCTGCCCGACTGGGAGCGGGTGCGCTGCCGCCCGCAGCGCAATGCCGTGCACCTGTGGACCGTCGACCGGCACCTCATCGAGACCGCCGTGCGCGCCTCCGAGTTCACCCGCCGGGTCAGCCGCCCCGACCTGCTGCTGGTCGCCGCGCTGCTGCACGACATCGGCAAGGGCTGGCCCGGCGACCACTCGGTGGCCGGCGAGATCATCGCCAAGGACGTGGCCGCCCGCATCGGCTTCGACCGCCACGACGTGGCGGTCGTCGCCACCCTCGTCCGGCACCACCTGCTGCTCGTCGAGACGGCCACCCGGCGTGACCTGGAGGACCCGGCCACCGTGCGCTCGGTCGCCGAGGCCGTGGGCACCCAGGGCACCCTTGAACTGCTGCACGCGCTCACCGAGGCCGACGCCCTGGCCACCGGCCCGGCCGCCTGGTCGTCCTGGCGCGGGTCGCTCGTCGCCGACCTGGTGGAGCGGGTCTCGGCGGTGCTCGCCGGTGACGCCCCGGACGACCCCGAGGACGCCGCGCCGACCGCCGAGCAGGAGCGGCTCGCCATCGAGGCGGTCGCGACGGGCAGCCCGGTCCTCTCCCTGCGGGCACAGACCGAGCCGCCCGCCGGACAGGAACCCTCCGGCGACCCCGAGCCGCTCGGCGTGGAGCTGCTCATCGCCGTACCCGACCAGCCGGGTGTGCTGCCCGCGGTGGCCGGTGTGCTCGCCATGCACCGGCTGACCGTGCGGACGGCGGAGCTGCGGTCCCTGACCCTGCCGGACGGCGTCGACGGCTCCGTCCTGCTGCTGGACTGGCGGGTCGCCGCCGAGTACGGCTCCCTGCCGCAGGCCGCCCGCCTCCGCGCCGATCTGGTGCGGGCACTGGACGGCTCCCTGGACATCGCCGGCCGCCTCGCCGAACGGGACGCGGCCTATCCCCGCCGCCGGGGCGTGGTGGCCCCGCCGCCCCGGGTGTCGGTCCACCCGGCCGCCTCCCGGCTCGCCACCGTCATCGAGGTCCGCTCCCAGGACGCCCCGGGCCTGCTGTTCCGCATCGGCCGCGCCCTGGAGGACGCGAGCGTACTGGTGCGCAGCGCGCACGTCTCGACACTCGGTGCCAACGCCGTCGACGCCTTCTACGTGACCGGTCCGGAGGGCGCGCCGCTGCCCGGCGACGAGGCCGAGTCGGTGGCGCGGAAACTGGAGGAGACACTGCGTGGGTGAGGGCGACCCGGCGACTTGTCACGCCGGGATACCCTGGAGGGCGATTCCCCAGTCTGTCTCCGACCCCGAGGACCGCGAGCGCCGTGTTCGATACTCTTTCCGATCGCCTCTCAGCGACCTTCAAGAACCTGCGCGGCAAGGGACGGCTCTCCGAGGCGGACATCGACGCCACGGCGCGCGAGATCCGGATCGCGCTCCTCGAGGCGGATGTGGCGCTGCCGGTCGTCCGTACGTTCATCAAGAACGTCAAGGAGCGCGCGCTCGGCGCCGAGGTCAGCAGGGCGCTGAACCCGGCCCAGCAGGTACTCAAGATCGTCAACGAGGAACTGGTCACGATCCTCGGCGGCGAGACCCGGCGTCTGCGCTTCGCCAAGCAGCCGCCCACCGTGATCATGCTGGCGGGTCTCCAGGGTGCCGGTAAGACCACCCTCGCCGGCAAGCTCGGCCGCTGGCTGAAGGAGCAGGGCCACTCACCGCTGCTGGTGGCCTGTGACCTCCAGCGCCCGAACGCCGTGAACCAGCTCAGCGTCGTCGCCGAGCGCGCCGGTGTCGCGGTCTACGCCCCGGAGCCGGGCAACGGCGTGGGCGACCCGGTCAAGGTCGCCAAGGACTCGATCGACTTCGCCAAGTCCAAGGTCCACGACATCGTGATCGTGGACACCGCCGGCCGCCTGGGCATCGACCAGGAGATGATGCAGCAGGCCGCGGACATCCGGGACGCGGTCAGCCCCGACGAGATCCTGTTCGTCGTCGACGCGATGATCGGTCAGGACGCCGTCAACACCGCCGAGGCCTTCCGCGACGGCGTCGGGTTCGACGGCGTGGTGCTCTCCAAGCTCGACGGCGACGCCCGCGGTGGTGCGGCCCTGTCGATCCGGCAGATCACCGGCAAGCCGATCATGTTCGCGTCGAACGGCGAGAAGCTCGACGACTTCGACGCCTTCCACCCGGACCGGATGGCCTCCCGCATCCTCGACATGGGTGACCTGCTCACCCTGATCGAGCAGGCGGAGAAGACCTTCGACCAGGCCGAAGCCCAGAAGATGGCCGAGAAGCTGGCCTCCAAGAAGGGCCAGGACTTCACCCTCGACGACTTCCTGGCCCAGATGGAGCAGGTCAGGAAGATGGGCTCCATCTCCAAGCTGCTCGGCATGCTCCCGGGCATGGGCCAGATGAAGGACCAGATCAACAACCTCGACGAGCGGGACGTCGACCGCACGGCCGCCATCATCAAGTCGATGACCCCGGCCGAGCGTCAGGAGCCGACGATCATCAACGGCTCGCGCCGCGCCCGTATCGCCAAGGGCTCCGGCGTCGAGGTCAGCGCGGTGAAGAACCTGGTCGAGCGGTTCTTCGAGGCCCGCAAGATGATGTCCCGCATGGCCCAGGGCGGCGGCATGCCGGGGATGCCCGGGATGCCGGGCATGGGCGGTGGTCCCGGCCGGACGAAGAAGAAGCAGAAGCAGGCCAAGGGCAAGCAGCGCTCCGGCAACCCGATGAAGCGCAAGCAGCAGGAGCAGGAGGCCGCCGCCCGGCGCGCGGCCGCCGCCGAGAGCGGAGGCGCCTTCGGGCTGCCGCAGCAGGGCGGCAAGGACTTCGAACTCCCCGACGAGTTCAAGAAGTTCATGGGCTGACGGCCCGTTCGCCACGGCCGTCCCGTACGGCGCTGAGGGCGCCCCCCTTCGAGAGAGGGGGGCGCCCTCAGCGGGTTGTCGGCCGGTCAGCCGTTCGGGAACTTCCAGATGTACGGCTCGCCGTCCTCCTCGGACCAGTGGACCTCGACGCTCTTGGCGTTCGCCGGGACCACGTACGTCTCGCAGAAGACGTGGCTCTCGCCCTGCTTCCAGCTCTCGACGTCGTACGGGTCCTCGCAGCCCGTCGCGTCCTCGGACGCGCCGATGAGAACGCTGCCGCGCTGCCCGTCGGCGTAGACCGTGGTGCCGTCGTGCACATCGGAGCCGTCGGTGAGGGCGGGGCCGCTCTTGTGCGTGTACTTCACGTGCGCGACGGCCAGCACCTTGCCCTTGACCTTGTCCGGCTCCGAGACGGCCTTGGCTGCCTCCGCCTCGGTGCCCATGTCGACCTTCTGCGCCACGACCTCGTAGGTGACCTCGCCCGGGTCCTCCGCGACCTTGCCCGTGGCGCTCTCGCCGGTCCCCAGCTCGCCGCCGGAAGCCGGCTCCGGCGAAGGAAAGACCTTGGCCTTCTCGGTGTCCGGGCTCTTCGCATCGGCCTTGTCGCCGCCGCCACCGCAGGCGGTGAGCGCCAGAGCGAGGACGGCGACGGGCGCGGCGAGACGCAGCGCGGTCTTGTGGTGCGGCAAAACAGCTCCTGTATGCAGATGTGCAGTTCCCCCGAGCGGCGAACACATTAAGCGTTCATGATCCACTTGGTGGAACCAAAAGCAGCCCATGGTGCTTTCTTCACACCATTCACACCTGCACCGGAGATCTGTTCGTCCCGGAGTCCGGGCGATTTCGTCATGGGGTCCGGGCGATCAGATACCGGAACACGTTCGGCATCCACACCGTCCCGTCCGGCCGCTGGTGCGGATGCAGAGCCTCGGTCAGCTCCTTGTCCACCTGCACCTGGTCCGTCGCCGTGATCGCCGCGTCGAACAGCCCCGTCGACTTCAGCCCGCGCACCGCGCTGTCCACATCGGCGTACCCGAAGGGGCACGCCACCCGCCCGGACCCGTCCGGCCTGAGACCGGCCCGGTGGGCGACGTCCTCCAGGTCGTCGCGGAGGGCGAGGCGCCAGCTGCCCGTGCTGCGCAGCGGCTCCGCCAGCTTGGTGGCGACCCGCAGCACGGACGTCGTGGCGCACCGCTCCGGCGGACCCCAGCCGGCCAGCACCACGGCGGCTCCACGCCCCGCCAGCGGCGTCGCCTCCGCGAGCAGTCCGCCCAGCCCCTCCGAGTCGCCCGCCAGGCACCCGATCGGCTCGAAGGCGGTCACCAGGGTGTACGCGGGAGCGCCCGGCTCCGCGGTGTCCCGGGGCGAGCCTTCGACCAGCCGGTTGCCCGCACGCGCGTGCGTGGCCCCGGCCTCGGGCAGTAGTCGCTCCCGTGCGAGGGCCATTCTTTCGGGGGAAGCGTCGACACCGGTGACCGCCGCTCCCCGGGCGGCGGCCATCAGCAGGGCGAGTCCGGAACCGCAGCCGAGGCCGAGCAGCCGCGTCGCGGGACCCACGTCCAGTCGCTCGTAGACGGCCTCATAGAGCGGTACGAGCATCCGCTCCTGGATCTCGGACCAGTCACGCGCGCGTGCACGCAGGTCCACGCGGGGTGCGGACCCCGCGTGAGGCAGGTGCTGCCGCACGAGCGTAGGTGTCATAAGTAAGCGCCCCAATCCGCCGAGAGTTGCCTCTTGCCCGATTCCATGGCCCCCGTGACAGTGCGCTCGCACTACCCCCGTATGCCAGGAAACTCCCCGCTCGACCTGTCGTCCAGTGGAATGCGGCCCGGCATATGAGTTGTCATGTGCCTATGGCGAGATTTCACATTCCGGCAACGCGGGCCCGTACCATCTCGCCATGACCAAGGCACCCGTTCTCACCCCCCAGGCGGACGATTTCCCGCGCTGGTACCAGGACTTGATCACCAAGGCGGAGCTCGCCGACAACGGTCCGGTGCGCGGCACCATGGTCATCCGACCGTACGGGTACGGGCTGTGGGAGCGGATGCAGGGCGAGATGGACGCCCGCATCAAGGAGACGGGCACCCAGAACGCGTACTTCCCCCTGCTGATCCCGCAGTCGTACCTGACCAGGGAGGCGGACCACGTCGAGGGCTTCGCGCCCGAGCTGGCCGTGGTCACGCACGGCGGCGGCAAGGAACTCGAAGAGCCCGCCGTGGTCCGGCCCACCTCCGAGATGATCATCAACGACTACTTCTCGAAGTGGGTCCAGAGCTACCGCGACCTACCGCTGCTCATCAACCAGTGGGCGAATGTCGTGCGCTGGGAGCTGCGGCCCCGCCTGTTCCTGCGCACCACCGAGTTCCTCTGGCAGGAGGGCCACACCGCGCACGCCACGTACGAGGAGGCGCGCGATTTCGCCGCGCACATTCACCGGAGGGTCTACGCGGACTTCATGGTGAACGTCCTGGCCATGGACGTCGTCCCCGGCCGCAAGACCGTCAAGGAGCGGTTCGCCGGCGCCATCAACACCCTCACGCTCGAAGGCATGATGGGCGACGGCAAGGCCCTCCAGATGGCCACCAGCCACGAACTGGGCCAGAACTTCGCCAAGGCCTTCAACACGCAGTACCTGTCCAAGGACGGCAAGCAGGAGCTGGTCTGGCAGACCTCCTGGGGTTCCACCACCCGCATGATCGGCGCCCTGGTGATGATGCACGGCGACGACAACGGCATGCGCGTCCCGCCGCGGCTGGCACAGATCCAGGCCGTGGTGCTCGCGATCAAGGGCGACGAGGCGGTTCTGGCCAAGGTCCACGAGCTCGGCGACCGGCTGAAGGCGGCCGGGGTCCGTGTCCACGTGGACGACCGCACCGACACCCCCTTCGGCCGCCGCGCCGTCGACTGGGAGCTCAAGGGCGTGCCGGTCCGGATCGAGATCGGCCCCCGCGACCTGGAGAACGGCACCGCGATGCTGGCCCGCCGCATCCCGGGCGGCAAGGAGCCGGTCTCCCTGGACGCCCTGGTGTCGCTGCTGCCGGAGGTCCTCGAAGAAGACCAGGCCCTGCTGCTGACGCAGTCCCGGGAGCGCCGGGAGTCCCGTACCACCGAGGTCTCGACGATCGACGAGGCCGTCGAGGTCACGGGCGCCGGCGGCTGGGCGCGCATCCCGTGGGCGGTGCTCGGCGAGGAGGGCGAAGCGAAGCTGGCCGATCACGCGGTGACCGTACGGTGTCTGGTTGCCGAGGACGGGTCGGTGCCGGACGCCGACGACGCACCCGGTAACGTCGCGGTCGTCGCACGCGCTTACTGAGTGAGGCGCACGCGCTCACCGGGTGAGGCGCAAGGCGACCGAAACGCCTCTGGCGTAACCGCGGGACCCTCGCATCCCCGGCGCGCGGACAGCGTCTACGCGCCGGGGTACGCGGAGCTACGCACCACCTTGTGGTGAGCTGTGAGACTTCTCCACAGATCAGCGCACCCGCCCTCGTCGGGACGCATCAGAGGCAACTGACGGGTACGTGCAAATTATTTGGGATGCCCCGGAATCGGAACACTGGGGCACCCCGGCTCGTTGTCATTACGTGAGCACGACACAGACACCACCTGTTCTCGCCGCAGAGCTGGCACAGGCGTGGGCCGACATTCAGCGGTACCACCCCGAGCTGCCCGACCTTGCCGCGCCAGAGTCCCTGATCGGGGAGTCGTCGTCCGCGTGCGGTCACGAGCTCTCCTTCGAGCGACTGCTCCATGAGGCAGTCCATGGCATCGCCGCCGCCCGCGGCGTCCGCGACACCTCCCGTGCCGGCCGCTACCACAACCGCAGATTCCTCGCGATCGCCGAGGAACTGGGCCTGGACCACCCCGAGGAACCGCACCCCAGCAGCGGCTTCTCCCTGGTCACGCTCACCCCCGAGGCGAAGCGCCGCTACCGCCCGACGATGGAGCGCCTCCAGCGCGCCCTGAAGGCCCACACGGCCGCGACCTCCTCCGACACCTCCCGCACCTTCCGGGGCCCGGCCGCCCGGCACGGCTCCTCCGGCGGCGGCGTCCGCGTCAAGGCGGTCTGCGACTGCGGCCGTAACGTACGCGTCGTGCCGTCGGTCCTCGCCCAGGCGCCTATCGTCTGCGGCGGCTGCGGCAAGCCGTTCCGGATCCCGGACGTGGTGGGAGCGGGAGCGGTGGCCGGCTGACCGTCCATCACCGGCATCTCGTGGCTGCCGGTCGGGACAGTACGCACCACCGCCGGGCAGGGCACCCGACGTACTTCACCTCCACGCCGGGTGCCCCTTCAGCCTGCCCGCGCAGCGGCGAACCCCGCCGTCAAAGCAGCCCGGCGGGGTGTGGCACAATGGCTAGCTGTACTCGACAGCCGCACAGGACCCCTCTCTCCTCCGGCTGACGCGTCCATCGGGCACTCGGGTACCGCAACCCCACGCGGCCATCTCGCCGTGCCCAACCACGTCAAATCCAGGAGAACCCACTCCCGTGGCAGTCAAGATCAAGCTGAAGCGTCTGGGCAAGATCCGTTCGCCTCACTACCGCATCGTCGTCGCCGACTCCCGTACCCGTCGTGACGGTCGTGCGATCGAGGAGATCGGCAAGTACCACCCGACGTACAACCCGTCGGTGATCGAGGTCGACGCCGAGCGTGTGGCGTACTGGCTCGGTGTCGGCGCCCAGCCGACCGAGCCCGTGATGGCCATCCTCAAGAAGACCGGCGACTGGCAGAAGTTCAAGGGCGAGCCCGCCCCGGCTCCGCTGCTGACGCAGCCCGAGAAGGCCGCGCGCCCGTCGTTCGAGGCCATCGGCGGTGACGACGAGGGCAAGGGTGAGGCGATCACCCAGAAGAAGAAGGCTGAGAAGAAGGACGAGGCCGCCGCTGAGTCCGCTTCGACCGAGGCCTGAGCATGCTCGAGGAGGCTCTCGAGCACCTCGTGAAGGGCATCGTCGACAACCCTGACGATGTGCAGGTCGCCTCGCGCAACCTGCGCCGCGGTCGCGTGCTCGAGGTCCGGGTCCACCCGGACGACCTGGGCAAGGTGATCGGCCGCAACGGCCGCACCGCACGCGCCCTGCGCACCGTCGTGGGCGCCATCGGCGGTCGCGGTGTCCGCGTCGACCTCGTCGACGTGGACCACGTCCGCTGACGCTTATCGCAACCGGCTCGGGCCGGGGAGGGCCACTGGGCCGTCCCCGGCCCGCAGTCGTATGACAGGAGAATGGACACGTGCAGCTGGTAGTCGCACGGATCGGCCGTGCCCATGGCATCAAGGGCGAGGTCACCGTCGAGGTGCGGACCGACGAGCCTGAGCTCAGGCTCGCCCCCGGCACCGTACTCGCCACCGATCCCGCCGCCGCGGGACCGCTCACCATCGAGACGGGCCGCGTCCACAGCGGCCGTCTCCTGCTGCGCTTCGAGGGCGTCGGCGACCGCACCGGCGCCGAGGCCCTGCGCAACACCCTCCTGATCGCCGAGATCGACCCGGAGGAACTGCCCGAGGGCGAGGACGAGTACTACGACCACCAGCTCATCGACCTCGACGTGGTCACCGCGGACGGCACGGAGGTCGGCCGGATCACGGAGATCTCGCACCTGCCCACGCAGGACCTCTTCATCGTGGAGCGCCCCGACGGCAGCGAGGTGATGATCCCCTTCGTCGAGGAGATCGTCAGCGAGATCGACCTGGCGGAGCAGAAGGCCGTCATCACCCCGCCGCCGGGCCTGATCGACGACCGCGCGGAGATCGCCTCCAGCCGGGAAGACACGCCCAGCGGGGAAGAGTCGTAATGCGCCTCGACGTCGTCACGATCTTCCCCGAGTACCTGGAACCGCTGAACGTCTCCCTCGTCGGCAAGGCACGCGCGCGGGGACAGCTGAACGTGCACGTGCACGACCTGCGGTCCTGGACCCACGACCGTCACAACACCGTCGACGACACCCCCTACGGCGGCGGCCCCGGCATGGTCATGAAGACCGAGCCCTGGGGAGAGGCGCTGGACTCCGTCCTGGCCGACGGCTACGAGGCCGGCTCCCACGAGCCCGCCCTCATCGTGCCCACGCCCAGCGGTCGCCCCTTCACCCAGGAGCTCGCCGTCCACCTCTCCGAGCGCCCCTGGCTGATCTTCACGCCGGCCCGGTACGAGGGCATCGACCGGCGCGTCGTCGACGAGTACGCGACGCGGATGCCGGTGTACGAGGTGTCCATCGGCGACTACGTCCTGGCCGGCGGCGAGGCGGCCGTCCTGGTCGTCACGGAGGCCGTGGCGCGGCTGCTGCCCGGCGTCCTGGGCAATGCCGAGTCCCACCGGGACGACTCCTTCGCGCCCGGCGCCATGGCGAGCCTGCTGGAGGGCCCCGTCTACACCAAGCCGCCCGAGTGGCGGGGCCGGGACATCCCCGACGTGCTGCTCAGCGGCCACCACGGCAAGATCGCCCGCTGGCGGCGGGACGAGGCCCTGAAACGCACGACGGCCCACCGGCCCGACCTCATCGAGCGGTGCGACCCCAAGGCCTTCGACAAGAAGGACCGCGAGATGCTGTCCATCCTGGGCTGGGAACCGGACCCCGCGGGGGAGCCGTACGGCCGATTTTGGCGCAGGACCGACGGCGTGGAAGAATAGCCAGCTGTTGTGCGTCCGTCCGGCGTGCGCCCCTGCCACAGGGGGAGACGACGCCCGTCCCGACGAGCACAGCCCAGATCCGAAACACCTAGTTTCCGTTGATGACCTGTGGCATCAGCGAAGAAAGCAGACGAAATGTCTCACCTGCTCGACACTGTCGACTCCGCGTCGCTGCGCAGCGACGTCCCCGCCTTCCGCCCGGGCGACACGGTCAACGTGCACGTCCGCGTCATCGAGGGCAACCGCTCCCGTGTGCAGCAGTTCAAGGGTGTGGTGATCCGCCGACAGGGTGCCGGCGTGCGCGAGACCTTCACGGTCCGCAAGGTCTCCTTCTCCGTCGGCGTCGAGCGCACCTTCCCGGTGCACACCCCGATCGTGGAGAAGATCGAGCTCGTCACCAAGGGTGACGTCCGCCGCGCCAAGCTGTACTACCTGCGCGAGCTGCGCGGCAAGGCCGCGAAGATCAAGGAGAAGCGCGAGAACTGAGCGCTCTGAGGAGTTCACACCGGGGCCGGATAGCATCTGGCTCCGATGGACACCGAAGCTCAGCCGACGGAGCGCGACCGCTCCTCCCGCCCTTCCGACTCCGAGGACACCTCGGAACCCGGAGGGCCGGAGGAACGGTCGCGTTTCGCGTTGTCGCGTGTCACCGAGTGGGTCCCGGGCGGCCGGATCACTCTGACGCTGCTGGCCTGCCTGCTCTTCCTGCTGGTGCTCAGCACATTCGTGCTGCGGCCGTTCCAGATCCCCAGCGGATCCATGGAACAGGGATTGAGGATCGGGGACCGGGTTCTCGTAAATAAGTTGGCATACCGTTTCGGTGCCGAGCCGCAGCGGGGAGACATCGTCGTGTTCGACGGGACCGGGTACTTCGGGCACGCGGACTACATCAAACGCGTTGTCGGCGTGGGGGGAGACCACGTTGTCTGCTGCGACAAGGAGGGGAGGATCCAGGTGAACGGCCGGCCGGTCGACGAGTCGGGCTTCCTCTATCCCGGCGACAGCCCCTCCACCGTGCCTTTCGACGTCGTCGTGCCCGCCGGCACCCTGTTCGTCCTCGGAGACCACCGCGGCGACTCCAGCGACTCCCGTGACCACCTCGGATCGCCGGGCGGCGGCATGGTCCCGGTCGACGAGGTGATCGGCCGCGCCGACTGGATCGTCTGGCCCTTCGGCCACGCCACCCGGCTGCACCGCCCCGACGCCTACGCGCACGTGCCCGCTGCCGCCGGAGGGGCGGGCGCCCATGGGTAACCGCGGCAAACCGCGCGGCGCCCCCGCCAGCCCCGCGGACAACCTGCTGCCCACCGGTGCCCGGCGCGCCGCCAGCCCGTCCGGCGGCCGTACGCGCGCCGAGCGGCGCAAGCTCCAGAAGAAGGTCAAGCGGCGCCGCAGGCGCGGTGCCGTCAAGGAGATACCGCTCCTCGTGGGCGTCGCCGTCCTCATAGCGCTCGTGCTGAAGACGTTCCTCGTCCAGGCCTTCGTCATCCCGTCCGGCTCCATGGAGCAGACGATCCAGATCGGCGACCGCGTCCTGGTCGACAAGCTCACCCCGTGGTTCGGCTCCAAGCCGCAGCGCGGGGACGTCGTCGTCTTCAAGGACCCCGGCGGCTGGCTCCGGGACGAGCAGACCACGCCGCAGAAGGACGACCCGGTCGTCATCAAGCAGGTCAAGGAAGGGCTCACCTTCATCGGCCTGCTGCCGTCCGACAACGAGAAGGACCTCATCAAGCGGGTCGTCGGCGTCGGCGGAGACCGCGTCAAGTGCTGCGACACCCAAGGGCGGGTGACCGTCAACGGCATCCCGCTGAACGAGGACTACCTCTACCCCGGCAACGCCCCGTCCGACACGCCGTTCGACATCACGGTCCCCCCGGGCCGGCTGTGGGTGATGGGCGACCACCGGAACAACTCCGCGGACTCCCGCGCCCACCAGGACACCGACTACGGCGGCACGGTCTCCGAGGAGGAGGTCGTCGGCCGCGCCATGGTCATCGCCTGGCCCTTCGGGCACTGGAGCACCCTGGAGGAACCGAACACGTACGCCTCCGTGTCCGACTCGGCCACCGGGTCGACCGCTGCCGCCGAACTGTCGCATAGGGTTGCCTCCGACGATTCGAACGGAACGATCCAGCTCCCGACCCCTGCGGAACTCCCGCTCGTTATGGGAGTGGTGGGCCTGCGTCGTGTATGGGGCAGGCGGCGGCACAGAGTGAGGAGTTGGCGTGGGGGATGTGGCGGTTGGCGCACGGTCCGGACACGACGGCGAGGAGCACCGCGGACGCCCCGCGCAATCCGCCGTCCCGGCCGCGAACAGCGCCGTGACCTCCGGGAATGACTCCGGGGCAGCCGAGGACGACAGGGTGACAGGCGAGCACAGCACAGCCGAGGGCGAAGGGCCGGGAGGCACGGCCCGGACGCCGAAGAAGCAACGCTCCTTCTGGAAGGAGCTGCCCATCCTGATCGGCATCGCGCTGGTGCTCGCGTTGCTGATCAAGACCTTCCTGGTGCAGGCGTTCTCCATCCCGTCCGACTCGATGCAGAACACCCTCCAGCAGGGCGACCGCGTCCTGGTCGACAAGCTGACCCCCTGGTTTGGCTCCGAGCCCGAGCGCGGCGAGGTCGTGGTCTTCCACGACCCGGACAACTGGCTGGCGGGCGAGCCGACCGCGGATCCGAACGCCCTGCAGACGTTCCTCAGCTGGATCGGCCTCATGCCGTCCGCGGAGGAGAAGGACCTCATCAAGCGGGTCGTCGGCGTCGGCGGCGACACGGTCGAGTGCAAGGGCACGGGCCCGCTGACGGTCAACGGCAAGGCGCTGGACGAGCGGTCCTACGTCTACGCGGGCAACACGCCGTGCAGCGTCGACGACCAGGGCGGTCAATTCAAGGTAAAGGTTCCCAAGGGCTACATCTGGGTCATGGGTGACCACCGGCAGAACTCCCGGGACTCCCGCTACAACCAGTCGGACGAGCACCACGGCATGGTCCCGGTGAAGGACGTCGTCGGCCGGGCCATCGTCATCGCCTGGCCGATCAACCGCTGGGACACCCTGCCCGTGCCGGACACCTTCGACCAGGCGGGCCTGGGCGCCCAGCCGGCCGCTGCCGGTCCGGCGGTGGCGCCGCAGGGACTGGCGCTGCTGGGTGTGGTGCCGGTGGTGCTGTGGCGCCGCAGGAAGCAGTGATCCCGACGGTGGGCTGACCCCGGTCGGTACCCCCGGGTAGGGTGCGGACCCATGGGTGGCGAGAGCATGACGCACACGGCCCCGCGCAGCGGTGGCACAGGCTCGGGCCCGGTGGGCAGCCGGACCGGACAGCGGTTGTCCGGGCTGGCCGTCGCACTGGGCCTTGTGCTGTTCCTCGGGGGTTTCGCCTGGGGAGCGGTGGTCTACCGGCCGTACACGGTGCCCACCAGTTCGATGACGCCGACGATCGACGCGGGCGACCGGATCCTGGCGCAGCGCGTCGACGGTGGCGAGGTGCGCCGCGGTGACGTCGTCGTCTTCAAGGACGCCACCTGGGCCAACGCCCCGATGGTCAAGCGCGTGGTCGCCGTCGGCGGCGACACGGTCTCCTGCTGCCAGGACGGCAAGCTGAAGGTCAACGGCAAGGAGATCGACGAGACGTACCTGCCCAAGGGCACACCGGCGGAGATGAGCAACTTCCCGACCGTGACCGTCCCCAAGGGCCGTCTCTTCCTCCTCGGTGACGAGCGTGGCAACTCCGTGGACTCCACCGCCCACCTGACCGACGCCGCCAGCGGCACGGTGGCGCGCTCCGCCGTGGACGCCCGCGTCGACTCCGTCGTCTGGCCGATGAAGGGCATGCTGGAGCGCCCCACCGGCTTCGAGGCGCTCGGCAGCCTGTCCTCGCCCGGACCGCTGCGGACGATCACCGCCCTGGTGATCGCCGGCGCCGTGCTCGTCCTGGGCGGCGGCGCCTACGGTCCCGTCGCCAAGCGCACGGGCGCGTCCCGGGCCCGGCGGGCGAGCGCGGAGCCCGCAGGTGTCCGCTGAGGCCGCGGGGGCGGGCCAGGACACCTACGAGGGCGGGCTGCGCAAGGTGGCCCGGGTCGTGCTGCTCGACCCGCAGGACCGCATCCTGCTGCTGCACGGGCACGAGCCGGACGATCCGGCCGACGACTGGTGGTTCACCCCCGGCGGCGGTGTGGAGGGCGAGGAGACCCGTGAAGAGGCCGCCCTGCGGGAACTCGCGGAGGAGACGGGCATCACCGAGGTCGAACTCGGCCCGGTGCTGTGGCGGCGGATGTGCTCCTTCCCGTTCGCGGGCCGCCGCTGGGACCAGGACGAGTGGTACTTCCTGGCTCGGACGGACCGTACGGCCATCGAGGCCTTGGGGCTGACCGAGTTGGAGCGGCGCAGTGTCGCCGGAGCGCGCTGGTGGACGTGTCCGGAACTTTGCCGGGCACATGAGACGGTGTATCCGACCAGACTCGCCGGGCTGCTGCGCACGCTGCTCGACGAAGGTCCCCCGGCCAGGCCCGTGATCCTTGACCCGGAAATCGTCTAGGGGCGCACGGGACTGGCGCACAATGGTGGGATCGCACGGCTGAAGGGGAACATGCCATGAGCGCCGAGGACCTCGAGAAGTACGAGACCGAGATGGAGCTGAAGCTCTACCGGGAGTACCGCGATGTCGTCGGTCTGTTCAAATACGTGATCGAGACCGAGCGGCGCTTCTACCTGACCAACGACTACGAGATGCAGGTGCACTCGGTCCAGGGTGAGGTTTTCTTCGAGGTGTCCATGGCGGACGCCTGGGTGTGGGACATGTACCGGCCGGCGCGGTTCGTGAAGCAGGTCCGGGTCCTCACGTTCAAGGATGTGAACATCGAGGAGCTGAACAAGAGCGATCTCGAACTGCCGAGCGGGTGACGCTCACCCACGAGGGTGATGGAGTTGTCCACAGTCGCTGAGCCGTCCACCAAGATCCACTTGGTGGAGACGGGTGCGTGATCGTTGGCGCCGGAGGTGGTGCCGACATGAACGCACGCAGTGCGATGGGCAGGTACGGAGAGACTCTGGCGGCCCGGCGGCTGGCGGAGACCGGACTGACGGTCCTGGAGCGCAACTGGCGCTCGGGCCGGGCCGGTGAGATCGACATCGTGGCCAGGGACGGGGACGTCCTGGTCGTCTGCGAGGTGAAGACCCGCAGAGAGGGTCCCTTCGAGCATCCGATGGCCGCCGTGACCCCACAGAAGGCGGAGCGGCTGCGGGACCTCGCCGAGCGGTGGATCCAGACACACGGGGGCGCACCGCCCGGCGGGGTCCGCATCGACGTGGTCGGAGTGCTGCTGCCGGTTCGCGGCGCGGCCGTGGTCGAGCACGTGCGGGGGGTGGCCTGATGGGGTTCGCCCGTACGTGTTCGGTGGCACTGGTGGGCGTCGAGGGCGTGGTCGTCGAGGTCCAGGCCGACCTGGAGCCGGGTGTCGCGGCGTTCACGCTGGTGGGACTGCCCGACAAGAGCCTGACGGAGAGCCGGGACCGGGTGCGTGCCGCGGTCGTCAACTCGGGCGGGGCCTGGCCCCAGAAGAAACTCACGGTCGGCCTGAGCCCGGCCTCCGTCCCCAAGTCCGGCAGTGGCTTCGACCTGGCCGTCGCGGCAGCGGTCCTCGGCGCGGCGGAGCGCATCGACCCCCGTGTCCTCGCCGACATCGTGATGATCGGGGAACTGGGGCTGGACGGGCGGGTGCGGCCGGTGCGCGGAGTACTGCCGGCGGTACTGGCGGCGGCGGATGCGGGATATGAGCAGGTGGTGGTGCCCGAGTGTGCCGCCGCCGAGGCGTCCCTCGTGCCCGGGGTGTCCGTCCTGGGCGTCCGGAGCCTGCGCCAGCTGATCGCCGTCCTGGCCGACGAGCCGGTGCCGGACGAGGATCCGGACGAGCAGGGCCGCCCGGATCCGCTCCTCGCCGGCCTGCGCATGCCGGGCACGGGCGCCGCCACGGGCATGCACAGCGTCGGCGCGGCCCAGCACGAGCCCGGCCACGACCTGGCGGACGTCGTCGGGCAGGTCTCGGCGCGCACAGCGGTGGAGGTGGCCGCCGCGGGTGGACACCACCTGTTCCTCGAAGGGCCTCCCGGCGCCGGCAAGACGATGCTCGCGGAGCGGCTGCCCGCCATCCTGCCCCGGCTCGGCCGGCAGGAGTCACTGGAGGTCACCGCGGTCCACTCGGTGGCGGGCCTGCTGCCACCGGGCAAGCCGCTGATCGACGTCGCCCCCTACTGCGCCCCGCACCACTCCGCCACCATGCAGGCCCTCGTCGGCGGCGGCCCGGGCATCGCGCGGCCCGGCGCGGTGTCGTTGTCCCACCGGGGCGTCCTGTTCCTGGACGAGACCCCCGAGTTCAACAGCCAGGCCCTGGACGCCCTGCGCCAGCCGCTGGAGGCGGGCCACGTCGTCATCGCGCGCAGTGCGGGGGTGGTGCGCTTCCCGGCGAAGTTCCTGATGGTGCTCGCGGCCAACCCCTGCCCGTGCGGCCGGTTCTCGCAGCGGGACGACCTGTGCGAGTGCCCGCCCTCGGCGGTCCGCCGCTACCAGGCCAGGCTCTCCGGCCCGCTGCTCGACCGGGTCGACCTGCGCGTGGAGGTCGACCGCGTGACCCGCACCGAGCTGACCGCCTCCGGCGCGCGGGGCGAGTCCACCGCGACGGTCGCCGACCGGGTAAGGGCGGCCCGGGAGCGGGCCGTGCAGCGCCTCGCCGGCACTCCGTGGCGCACGAACAGCGAGGTCCCCGGTCGCGAGCTGCGCAGCCGCTGGTACGCCGCGTCCGGGGCGATGGACGAGGCCGAGCGCAACCTGGAGCGGGGCGTGCTGACCGCGCGCGGACTCGACCGCGTCCTGCGCGTGGCCTGGACCGTCGCCGATCTCGTCGGCCACGACCGGCCCGACGCGACGGACGTCGCCCTCGCGCTCCAGTTGCGCACCGGTGTCCCGAGGGGCGTCCCCATGGCCATCGGAGCGCTGACGTGAGCGTCACCGACGAACCGGACGAGGAGCTGCTCGCCCGGGTCTTCCTCACCCGTGTCATCGAACCCGGTGACGAGATCGGTGGGCGGTGGGTGCGGGAGTTCGGGGCGCGGGAGGTGGCCCGGCGGCTGGCGGAGGGCGGGCGGCCCCTGGCCGGGACGAGCGGGAAGCGGTGGAAGGGCCTGCTGGCCAGGGCCGAGGTGGCCCGGCCCCGTGCGGACCTCGCCGTCGCCCGGGAGGCCGGGGTGCGGTTCGTCGGCCCGGGGGACGCGGAGTGGCCGGGGCAGCTCGATGACCTCGGGGACGCCCGGCCGCTGGGGCTGTGGGTGCGGGGGCGGGCCAGTCTGCGGATGTGGGCGCTGAGGTCGGTGGCCGTCGTCGGCGCCCGGGCCTGCACCGAGTACGGGGCGCACATGGCGGCCACCCTCGCCGCCGGCCTCGCCGAGCAGGGCTGGGTCGTGGTGTCCGGCGGAGCCTACGGAGTCGACGGCGCCGCCCACCGCGGCGCTCTCGGCGCGGGCGGTGCCACCGTCGCCGTCCTCGCCTGCGGCGTCGACCGCCCCTACCCGCGCGGACACACCCAGCTGATCAGCAGAATCGCCGAGCAGGGACTGGTCATCGGCGAATTGCCGCCCGGCGATCACCCGACCCCCAGCCGGTTCATCCTGCGCAACCGGGTGATCGCGGCACTCACCCGCGGCACCGTGGTCGTCGAGGCCGCCCACCGCAGCGGCTCCCTGGTCACGGCACGGGCGGCACAGCGCCTCGGCCGGTACACGATGGGCGTACCGGGCCCGGCCACCAGCGGGCTGTCCGCCGGGGTGCACGAGCTGCTGCGCGGCGAGGCGGCCCTGGTCACCGACGCCGCGGACGTCGTCGAGCTGGTGGGCGACATCGGACAGCTGGCCCCCGACCGGCGCGGCCCCGTCCTGCCCCGGGACCTGCTGGCACCGGCCACCCGGCAGGTGCTCGCCGCGCTGCCGGGCGGCCGGGCGGCCCGGCCGGACGAGATCGCGCGCCACGCACAGACCGCACAGGACGACGCGATCGCCAGACTGTACGAACTCCGGGCACTCGGTTACGTCGAACGACACGGCGACGGCTGGAAGTTGACACGCCAGGCGATGATGTCGGTCCGCGACGGTCCCGGGCCGTGCTGACCGCGCTTGTTCGGCCGTCCGGGGGAACCTCGACATCCCTTGGAAATTCCCCCAGTTGGGGTCCTCCGGTGATCATGGCGAGCGAGCCGGCCGACCCGGTGGGACGCCCTGCGGAACGTATCTGCGCCCTTCTCGGCCTCCGCCCTTCGCGCACCGCGACACCACAGTCACGCTACGCTCACGAGGATGCCTACACGGACAGGCAACTCGACATCAGACAGACAGCCCACCCCAGCAGCACCACTCCGCAGCAGAACGGCACAAGGCGACGAATGCCCCAGCACACCTCCGGGTCCGACCGGGCGGCGATCCCCCCAGCCGCCCGTGACGGTGGCAGCGTGCGGCCGCCCGCTCCCTCGACGCTCGACGAGCTGTGGCGGTCCTACAAGGCGACGGGGGACGAGCGGCTGCGGGAGCAGTTGATCCTGCACTACTCGCCGCTCGTGAAGTACGTCGCCGGCCGGGTCAGCGTGGGCCTGCCGTCCAACGTCGAGCAGGCGGACTTCGTCTCGTCCGGGGTGTTCGGGCTGATCGACGCGATCGAGAAGTTCGACATCGACCGCGAGATCAAGTTCGAGACGTACGCGATCACCCGGATCCGGGGCGCGATGATCGACGAGCTGCGGGCGCTGGACTGGATCCCCCGGTCGGTGCGGCAGAAGGCGCGCAACGTGGAGCGCGCGTACGCCACGCTGGAGGCGCGGCTGCGGCGGACGCCGACGGAGGGCGAGGTGGCCTCCGAGATGGGCATCGCGGTGGAGGAACTCCACGCGGTCTTCAGCCAGTTGTCGCTGGCCAACGTGGTGGCCCTGGAGGAGCTGCTGCACGGCGGAGCGGAGGGCGGCGACGGCCTGAGCGTCATGGACACGCTGGAGGACACCGCCGCCGACAACCCCGTGGAGGTCGCCGAGGACCGGGAACTGCGCAGGTTCCTCGCCCGGGCGATCAACACGCTGCCCGAGCGGGAGAAGACCGTGGTCACGCTGTACTACTACGAGGGGCTCACGCTGGCCGAGATCGGGAACGTGCTGGGCGTGACCGAGAGCCGGGTCAGCCAGATCCACACCAAGTCGGTGCTCCAGCTGAGAGCGAAACTGGCGAGCTTCGGCCGCTGACCTGGCCGGATGGCGACGGGTCGGCGGGAGCCACTCCCGCCGGGCCCGGCGCGTCCGTAGAGTGGTTGACGTGCCAAGGATTCGAGCGGCCTCCGTGGCCGAGCACCGGTCGATGCAGCGAGCCGCCCTGCTGGACGCGGCTCGTTCCTTGTTGTCCGAGGGCGGTACGGAGGCGCTGACCTTCCCGGCCCTCGCCGAGCGGACGGGGCTCGCGCGGTCGTCCGTCTACGAGTACTTCCGGTCACGGGCGGCCGTGGTCGAGGAGCTGTGCGAGGTCGACTTTCCCGTCTGGGCCGCGGACGTGTCGGCGGCGATGGAGCGGGCGGGGACGGCCGAGGCCAAGGTCGAGGCGTATGTGCGGCAGCAGCTGGAACTGGTGGGGGACCGGCGGCATCGGGCCGTGGTGGCGATCTCGGCGAGTGAGCTGGACGCCGGGGCCCGGGAGAAGATCCGGGCGGCGCATGGTGGGCTGGTCGCGATGATCGTCGAGGCGCTGGGCGAGATGGGGCACGAGCAGCCTCGGCTGGCGGCGATGCTGGTGCAGGGGGTCGTGGACGCGGCGGTTCGGCGGATCGAGCTGGGGGCTGCGGAGGAGCCGGACGTTGTCGCGGATGCCGCGGTGAACATGGCCCTGCGGGGTGTGCGGGGCTGAGCCTCGTCCGGGCACGACTGCCCGCAGCTGGTCAATGGACCGGCAACAGCCTCGACGGGCCCCTGTGCAGGAGCCAGGGCGGGAGAAGCGCCAGCGGGTTCAGGTAGGTCTCGCCGCGGCGCAGGCCCCAGTGCACGCACGCAGCGGTGCAGTGCGAGCCCGTCGCGTCCACCGTGCCGATCACCTCGCCCGGTCCGACCTCGTCGCCCTCCTCAACCGTCGCCGTCACCGGTTCGTACGTCGTGCGCAGCGGTGGGTCGCCCGTCCCGGTGAGTTCCACCGAGACCACTCCCTTTCCGGCCACCCGGCCCGCGAAGGACACCCGGCCCGCCGCCACCGCCCGTACCGGCGTCCCCGGGGCTGCCGTCAGGTCGACGCCCCGGTGGCCCGGGCCGTACACGCTCGCCGGGGGCTCCCAACCGCGCACGACCCGGGGGCGCAATCCGACGGGCCATGTGCGTCCCACTGCCGGCACGGTGACGTCCGCGACCGGTGAACCGGCCGCGAACAGGGGCGGCGGCGGGGCCAGCAGGGCCGTCACCGTCACGACCAGCAGCAGGATCAGCCGCGTACACACACGCACACATCGCTTCGCTCGCATGCGGAAAGCGTCCCGGACCGCCGCTCGTCACAGGCCGCGGCTGTGGACCGCAGTCGGGTTGTGGACAACGGCGTCACCCGGGGCGCCGCGGGTCCCGTACACTTCTGGTGGCGATCCGGGTCACCGGGTCGACTTCGCACGCCCCGATACGCACCCCGGCAACGGGCCGTATCAGCGCCCCTCGGTCCCTCGTGGCACGGCGCGCAGTGGGCGTCAGGCGCGGAAGCCATCCGGCAGCCGCGGCACAACCGAGAAGCACAAGGAGATACGGCCATGGCCGTCGTCACGATGCGGGAGCTGCTGGAGAGCGGCGTCCACTTCGGTCACCAGACCCGTCGTTGGAACCCGAAGATGAAGCGCTTCATCTTCACGGAGCGCAACGGCATCTACATCATCGACCTGCTCCAGTCGCTGTCGTACATCGACCGCGCCTACGAGTTCGTCAAGGAGACCGTCGCCCACGGCGGCACGGTCATGTTCGTCGGCACGAAGAAGCAGGCGCAGGAGGCCATCGCCGAGCAGGCCACCCGCGTCGGCATGCCCTACGTCAACCAGCGCTGGCTGGGCGGCATGCTCACCAACTTCTCGACCGTCTACAAGCGTCTGCAGCGCCTCAAGGAGCTCGAGCAGATCGACTTCGAGGACGTCGCCGCGTCCGGTCTGACCAAGAAGGAGCTTCTCGTGCTCTCGCGCGAGAAGGCCAAGCTGGAGAAGACCCTCGGCGGTATCCGCGAGATGCAGAAGGTGCCCAGCGCCGTCTGGATCGTGGACACCAAGAAGGAGCACATCGCCGTTGGTGAGGCCCGGAAGCTGAACATCCCGGTCGTCGCGATCCTCGACACCAACTGCGACCCCGACGAGGTCGACTACAAGATCCCGGGCAACGACGACGCGATCCGCTCCGTCACCCTGCTCACCCGCGTCATCGCCGACGCCGTCGCCGAGGGCCTCATCGCCCGCAGCGGTGTCGCCACCGAGGGCAAGGGCGAGAAGGCCGCGGGCGAGCCGCTGGCCGAGTGGGAGCGCGACCTGCTCGAGGGCGAGAAGAAGGCCGACGAGGCTGCCCCCGCCGCTGAGGCCGCTCCGGCCGCCGAGGCTGCTCCGGCCGCCGAGGCCGCCCCCGCCGCCGAGGCCGAGAAGCCGGCCGAGGGCGAGAAGGCCGCCGAGGCCGAGCAGGCCTGACCCGTCAGTCCGAGTTGACGGCGGGAGCGCCACAGCATCACCAGCGCTTCGGCGCGGTGAAGTCCGCTCCCGCCGTTCACCCGTAGGTCAGCGGCAGGACAGCGCTTCCTGCCTCCATGGGAGCGCACCGCAGATCTTCGATCTTCCAGACTTCGAGAGAGATTCACAGACTCATGGCGAACTACACCGCCGCCGACGTCAAGAAGCTCCGTGAGCTCACGGGCGCCGGCATGATGGACTGCAAGAAGGCGCTGGACGAGGCCGAGGGCAACGTCGAGAAGGCCGTCGAGGCGCTCCGCATCAAGGGCCAGAAGGGCGTCGCCAAGCGCGAGGGCCGTTCCGCCGAGAACGGTGCCGTCGTCTCGATCATCGCCGACGACAACTCCTCCGGTGTCCTCGTCGAGCTGAAGTGCGAGACGGACTTCGTCGCCAAGGGCGAGAAGTTCCAGGCCGTGGCCACGGCCATCGCCGAGCACGTCGCCAAGACCTCCCCGGCCGACCTCGAGGCCCTGCTCGCCTCCGAGATCGAGGCCGGCAAGACCGTCCAGGCGTTCGTGGACGAGGCCAACGCCAACCTGGGCGAGAAGATCGTCCTGGACCGCTTCGCCCAGTTCGCCGACGGCTACGTGACGGCGTACATGCACCGCACGATGCCCGACCTGCCCCCGCAGATCGGTGTCCTCGTCGAGCTGGACAAGCCGAACGCGGAGATCGCCAAGGGCGTCGCCCAGCACATCGCCGCCTTCGCGCCGAAGTACCTCTCCAAGGAGGACGTCCCGGCCGAGGTCGTCGAGTCCGAGCGCCGCGTCGCCGAGGAGACCACCCGCGCCGAGGGCAAGCCCGAGGCCGCCCTGCCGAAGATCGTCGAGGGCCGCCTCAACGGCTTCTTCAAGGACGCCACGCTGCTCGGCCAGCCCTACGCGCTCGACAACAAGAAGTCCGTCCAGAAGGTCCTGGACGAGGCCGGTGTCACCCTGAAGCGCTTCTCGCGCATCAAGGTCGGCATCTGAGTCAGTACCGCGATCGACGCCCGAGCCCGATAGGGTCGGCAGCAGTCGTCCGGGTACGCCGTCACAGGGGTGGCGGACGACAGCAGATCTGACGAGGAGGCCATTGCCGTATGGGATGCGAACCACGCCCCACCGGCAATGGCCTTCTTCGTATGTGCAACACGTGAAAGAGGCGGGATCCCCCATGACCACGAAGGCCCAGAAGAGCGACGATGGCAAAGTGCGCGGCCGGTTTCTGCTGAAGCTGTCCGGAGAGGCCTTCTCCGGCGGTGGGGGCCTGGGCGTCGACCCCGACGTGGTGCACAAGATCGCCCGCGAGATCGCGGCCGTCGTGCGCGACGGTGCGCAGATCGCGGTCGTCATCGGCGGCGGCAACTTCTTCCGCGGTGCCGAGCTCCAGCAGCGCGGCATGGACCGGGCCCGCTCCGACTACATGGGCATGCTCGGCACCGTCATGAACTGCCTGGCCCTCCAGGACTTCCTGGAGAAGGTGGGGGTGGACTGCCGGGTGCAGACCGCCATCACCATGGGCCAGGTCGCCGAGCCCTACATCCCGCTGCGCGCCGTGCGGCACCTGGAGAAGGGCCGCGTGGTCATCTTCGGCGCCGGTATGGGCATGCCGTACTTCTCCACCGACACCACCGCCGCCCAGCGCGCCCTGGAGATCGACGCCGAGGCGCTGCTGATGGGCAAGAACGGCGTGGACGGGGTCTACGACTCCGACCCGAAGACCAACCCGGACGCGGTGAAGTTCGACCACCTCGGCTACGGCGAGGTCATCACGCGCGACCTGAAGGTCGCCGACGCCACGGCCGTGACGCTGTGCCGCGACAACAAGCTCCCTATCGTGGTCTTCGAGCTGCTGGCGGAGGGCAACATCGGGCGTGCCGTCAAGGGTGAGAAGATCGGCACGCTGGTGGGGGACCCCGGCAGCCGGGACTGAGACCGAGAACAACCCCGTCCGGGGGACGGACGGGACGGAGCCGGGCCGGGGGATGGACAATGTTCCGCCGGTCGGGAACCGTGCAGGAAGAAGACGCGACGCAGCCGGCCGCCGCCCCACATGGAACCGCAGCCGGGCCTACTCAAGACACGCAGGAGCAAGTGGTGATCGAAGAGACCCTCCTCGAGGCCGAGGAGAAGATGGAGAAGGCCGTCGTGGTCGCCAAGGAGGACTTCGCCGCGATCCGCACCGGCCGTGCGCACCCGGCGATGTTCAACAAGATCGTGGCCGAGTACTACGGTGCGCCGACCCCGATCAACCAGCTGGCCTCGTTCTCGGTGCCCGAGCCGCGCATGGCCGTGGTGACCCCGTTCGACAAGAGCGCGCTGCGCAACATCGAGCAGGCCATCCGTGACTCCGACCTGGGCGTCAACCCGAGCAACGACGGCAACATCATCCGGGTGGTGTTCCCCGAGCTGACCGAGGAGCGCCGCCGCGAGTACATCAAGGTCGCCAAGAGCAAGGGTGAGGACGCCAAGGTCTCCATCCGCTCCGTGCGCCGCAAGGCCAAGGACGCCATCGACAAGCTGATCAAGGACGGCGAGGTCGGCGAGGACGAGGGCCGCCGTGCGGAGAAGGAGCTCGACGACACCACCGCGAAGTACGTCGCGCAGGTGGACGAGCTCCTGAAGCACAAGGAAGCGGAGCTGCTCGAGGTCTGATGAACGACTCTTCCTGGGGGGCGCCGCCACAGGCCGGGTACTGGGGGCCCACCGACCAAGGGCATGGCCATGGGCACGCCCACAGCCCTGGCCATGGGCACGTCCAGGGAGCCGCTCCGGCGGGTCCCGCTTACGATGCGCATGAAGCGCCTCAGACTCGCCCCATGCCCATCGTGCCCGACGGAGCCGAATACGGCGGAAACCAGGATGACGACCGGGGGGCTGCTCGGCTGAGCGGCTCCCCGGTCCGAAACGAGACGAAGCCGGAGCCCATGCCCGACGCCGTAGAGCCGGCACCCGAGCCGCAGAAGAAGAGCGCGGGTCGCGACCTGAGTGCCGCGATAGGGGTCGGGGTCGGGCTCGGCGTGGTGATCGTCGCGTCGCTGTTCGTCGTCAAGGCCGTGTTCGTCGGCGTGATCGCGGTCGCCGTCGTGGTGGGCCTGTGGGAGCTGACCAAGCGGCTGGACGAACGCAAGGGCATCCGGGCCCCCCTCGTGCCGCTCGCGCTCGGCGGTGCCGCGATGGTCGTCGCCGGGTACGTCCGGGGCGCCGAGGGCGCCTGGGTCGCCATGGCGCTCACGGCACTGGCCGTGCTCGTGTGGCGCATGACGGAACCGCCCGAGAACTACCTCCGGGACGTCACAGCGGGCGTCTTCGCGGCGTTCTACGTGCCGTTCCTGGCGACGTTCGTCGCGATGATGCTGACGGCGGACGACGGGCCGCAGCGGGTGCTCACGTTCCTGCTGCTCACGGTCGTCAGCGACACCGGTGCCTACGCGGTCGGCTGGCGCTTCGGCCGGCACAAGCTCGCCCCGCGCATCAGCCCCGGCAAGACCCGCGAGGGTCTGCTCGGCGCGGTCTCCTTCGCGATGGTCGTGGGCGCGCTGTGCATGCAGTTCCTCATCGACGACGGTGCCTGGTGGCAGGGCCTGGTGCTCGGCCTCGCGGTCGCGGTCAGCGCCACGCTGGGGGACCTCGGCGAGTCCATGATCAAGCGGGACCTCGGCATCAAGGACATGGGCACGCTGCTGCCCGGGCACGGCGGCATCATGGACCGGCTGGACTCGCTGCTGCCGACGGCTCCGGTGGTGTGGCTGTTGCTCGTGCTCTTCGTGGGGTCGGGCTGAGGCGATTACGGCTTTCACGGCCCTTGCGGCTTCTGTTGCGGCTTCCGCAGCCTTTACGGCGAGCTCCCGTCCGATGTCGGCGGGGGCTCGCTGTCGTTGTGCGGGGTGCCTGCGACGTCACCAAGTGGGACGATTCAGGTGTACGTCGCAAAGGGGAGCAACATGTCCAGTATTCGACAGAGCATCGATGTCGACCGGCGTCCCGAAGATGTGTACGACTACCTCATGGACGCCCCGCGGCTGCCGGAGTGGCAGCTGAGCGCCGTGTCCGCGGAACGACTTGACGAGGGGCCGTTCGGCGTCGGCTCCCGGATGCGGGTCACCCGGCACGTCGGCCGCCGGATCATGCCGATGACCATGGAGGTCACGGAGTACGACCCGCCGCACAGCTGGGGTATGCGAGGTGTCGACGGCCCTGTCCGGGCACGGGTGCACGGCGAGGTCGAGCCGTTCGACGAGGGGCAGCGCTCCCACGTGACGATCGAGATCGACTTCGAGGGCCACGGCGTCGGCAAGGTCCTCGTCCCGCTCGTCGTACGCCCCCAGGTCCGCAAGGAACTGCCCCGCAACGAGCAGCTCCTCAAGGACCGGCTGGAGCACGCGGGGTAGTCGGCTGAGGGCAGGCGAAGGGCAGCGGTCGCAGGTCACCCAAATCGATCTGCGACACTGGTTGAGCCATGCCTAAGCCCGGAGAACTCACTTTCGTCGCCCCGCGCGGAGCCAAGAAGCCGCCGCGGCATCTCGCCGACCTCACTCCTGCCGAGCGCAAGGAGGCCGTTGCCGCTGTCGGGGAGAAGCCGTTTCGTGCCAAGCAGCTCTCGCAGCACTACTTCGCGCGGTACGCGCACGATCCGGAGCAGTGGACGGACATTCCGGCCGGCTCCCGCGGTCGGCTCCAGGAGGCGCTGCTTCCCGATCTGATGTCCGTCGTGCGGCATCTGTCGACCGACCAGGGCACCACGCGCAAGACGCTGTGGCGGCTGTTCGACGGGACGCTCGTCGAGTCCGTGCTGATGCGCTACCCGGACCGGGTGACGATGTGCATCAGCTCGCAGGCCGGGTGCGGGATGAACTGCCCGTTCTGTGCGACCGGGCAGGCGGGGCTCGACCGGAACCTGTCCACCGCCGAGATCGTGCACCAGATCGTGGACGGTATGCGGGCGCTCAGGGACGGCGAGGTGCCGGGCGGCCCGGCGCGGCTCAGCAACATCGTGTTCATGGGCATGGGTGAGCCGCTCGCCAACTACAACCGGGTCCTCGGCGCCATCCGGCGGCTGACCGACCCCGAGCCCGACGGGCTGGGGCTCTCGCAGCGCGGGATCACGGTCTCGACGGTCGGTCTCGTCCCGGCCATCCACCGGTTCGCGGACGAGGGCCTCAAGTGCCGCCTCGCGATCTCGCTGCACGCCCCCGACGACGAGCTGCGCGACACCCTCGTCCCCGTGAACACGCGGTGGAAGGTGCGCGAGGTCCTCGACTCCGGGTTCGAGTACGCGGCGAAGTCCGGGCGCCGACTGTCCATCGAGTACGCGCTGATCCGGGACATCAACGATCAGGCCTGGCGCGGTGACCGGCTCGGTCGCATGCTCAAGGGCAGGCCCGTGCACGTGAACCTGATCCCGCTCAACCCGACGCCCGGCTCCAAGTGGACCGCCTCGCGGCCCGAGGACGAGAAGGCGTTCGTGGAGGCGATCGCGGCCCATGGTGTGCCGGTGACGATCCGGGACACCCGTGGTCAGGAGATCGACGGGGCGTGTGGTCAGCTCGCGGCCACCGAACGGTAGTCTGACCGGCGTAAGCACACCCGCATACTCCGCACCTGCATATCCGACACCTTCATATTCCGACAGGGGAGCGCCACAGCGCTGAGAGTGCGGCACACGGCCGCAGACCCTCCGAACCTGGCCCAGGTCATTCTGGGTAGGGAGATCGGTCTCCACTCGAGCTGTTGCGCCCTGCCCGGGATTCCCAGAGATCCCGGGCAGGGCCGCGTCTTCTCCTGGTCCTCCAGGAGGAATCCAGTGAGCATCACCACAAAGCGGCTGACGGCGGTGGTCGTCGGTCTCGGCATGGCCGGCACACTCGCCGCGTGCGGGTCGTCCGACGGCGGCCAGGGGTCAGGCGACTCCAAGACCGTGACCCTCGTCAGCCACGACTCGTGGGCCGCCTCGAAGGACGTCATCGCGGCCTTCGAGAAGCAGTCCGGCTACAAGGTCAGGGTCCTCAAGGACGGCGACGCCGGGCAGGCCGTGAACAAGGCCATCCTGACCAAGGACAACCCGCAGGGCGACGTCTTCTTCGGCGTCGACAACACGCTGCTGTCCCGCGCCCTCGACAACGGCCTGTTCCAGCCGTACGAGCCGAAGGGCTCGGACCGGATCGCGCCGGAGTACCGGGCGGACCAGGGCAAGCACCGGGTCACTCCGATCGACACGGGTGACATCTGCGTCAACTACGACAAGAAGTACTTCGCCGACCACAAGCTCGACCCGCCGCGCAGCTTCGACGACCTGGTCAAGCCCCAGTACAAGAACCTCCTGGTCACCGAGAACGCGTCGACCTCCTCGCCCGGCCTGGGCTTCCTGCTGGGCACCGCCGCGAAGTACGGCGACGCCGGCTGGGAGGGGTACTGGAAGAAGCTCAAGGCCAACGGCGCGAAGGTCGTCGACGGCTGGGAACAGGCCTACAACGAGGAGTTCTCCGGCTCGGCCGGCGGCAAGAAGGCCAAGGGGGACCGGCCGCTCGTCGTGTCGTACGCCTCCTCGCCGCCCGTCGAGGTCGTCTACGCCGACCCGAAGCCCAGCACCGCACCGACCGGGGTCGCGCAGGGCACCTGCTTCCGGCAGGTCGAGTACGCCGGGCTGCTGAGCAACGCCAAGAACAGCAAGGGCGGCAAGGCGTTCCTCGACTTCCTGATCAGCGAGCGGTTCCAGGAGGACATGCCGCTCAACATGTACGTGTACCCGGTGCGCGAGGGCGCCCAGGTCCCCCCGGAGTTCGTGAAGTACGGGCCGCAGGCCAAGGACCCGGAGACCATGGACCCGGCGAAGATCGCCGACAACCGTGACCAGTGGGTCAAGTCGTGGACCTCACTCGTACTGAGGTAACCGTCCGCAGGGACCGGCGCGGGAGCGCGGCGCGGCTCGGGCTCATCGCCGTGCCCGTCGCGTTCTTCGCCGTCTTCTTCGCCTACCCCGTCGCCGCGATCGTCGCGCGCGGCCTGAAGGTCGACGGGGTCTGGCGGTTCGGGCGGATCGGCGAGGTGCTGGCGCAGTCCGACGTCCGGCACGTGCTGTGGTTCACCACCTGGCAGGCGATCGTCTCGACGGCACTCACCCTGCTGGTCGCGCTGCCCGGCGCGTATGTCTTCGCGCGCTTCGACTTCCGCGGCAAGCAGGTCCTGCGGGCCGTGGTGACCGTGCCGTTCGTGCTGCCGACGGTCGTCGTCGGTACGGCGTTCCTGGCGCTGGTCGGGCGCGGCGGACTGCTCGACGAGCTGTGGGGCGTGCGGCTGGACACCACCGTGTGGGCGATCCTGCTCGCGCACGTCTTCTTCAACTACGCGGTCGTCGTCCGGACCGTCGGCGGGCTCTGGGCGCAGCTCGACCCGCGGCAGGAGGAGGCCGCGCGGATGCTCGGGGCGTCGCCGCTGAGGGCCTGGCGGCAGGTCACGCTGCCGGCGCTCGCGCCCGCCGTGGCCGCCGCCGCGCTCATGGTCTTCCTGTTCACCTTCACCTCCTTCGGTGTCGTCCAGATCCTCGGCGGGCCCACCTTCTCGACCCTGGAGGTGGAGATCTACCGGCAGACGTCGGAGATCTTCGACCTGTCCACGGCCGCCGTGCTGACGCTGATCCAGTTCGTCGCCGTGGGCGCGATCCTCGCCCTGCACGCCTGGACCGTACGGCGGCGGGAGACCGCGCTGCGGCTGGTGGACCCGTCCGTGACCGCGCGCCGGCCGCGTGGCACGGGGCAGTGGGCGCTGCTGGGCGGGGTGCTCGTCACCGTATCCGTGCTGCTCCTGCTGCCGCTCGCCGTGCTGGTGCAGCGATCCCTGGACGCCCCCGGCTTCGGCTACTACCGGGCGCTGACCCGCGAGGACGGGGGAGTGTTCCTCGTCCCGCCGATCGAGGCCATCGGCAACTCGCTGTCGTACGCCGTAGCCGCCACGCTCATCGCCGTGGTGATCGGCGGTCTTGCCGCCGTCGCGCTCACCCGCCGGGACGCCGGGCGGTTCGTGCGCGGCTTCGACGCCCTGCTGATGCTGCCGCTCGGGGTGTCCGCGGTGACCGTCGGGTTCGGGTTCCTGATCGCCCTCGACGCGCCGCCGCTCGATCTGAGGTCCTCGTGGATCCTGGTGCCGCTCGCGCAGGCGCTGGTCGGTGTGCCGTTCGTCGTGCGGACGATGCTGCCCGTACTGCGGGCGGTGGACGTGCGGTTGCGGGAGGCGGCCTCGGTGCTGGGGGCCTCGCCCTGGCGGGTGTGGCGTGAGGTGGATCTGCCGATGGTGCGGCGGGCGCTGCTGATCGCGGCCGGGTTCGCCTTCGCCGTGTCGCTCGGGGAGTTCGGGGCGACGGTGTTCATCGCGCGGCCCGACAACCCGACGCTGCCGGTGGCCGTGGCGCGGCTGCTGGGGCGGCCCGGGGAGCTGAACTACGGCCAGGCGATGGCCCTTTCGACGATTCTGATGGTGGTGTGCGCCGTGGCCCTGCTGGTGCTGGAGAGGCTTCGCACGGACCGGACCGGGGAGTTCTGATGCTGCTGGCTCTGGAAGGTGCGACGGTCCGTTTCGGCGGGCGTGCCGTGCTGGACGCCGTCGACCTTGAGGTCGCCGAGCACGAGATCGTGTGTGTGCTCGGGCCCAGCGGCAGCGGCAAGTCGACGCTGCTGCGGGCGGTGGCGGGGCTCCAGCCGCTCGACTCCGGGCGGGTGGCGCTCGACGGGCGCGACCAGGTGGGCGTGCCCGCGCACCGGCGCGGGGTCGGGCTGATGTTCCAGGACCACCAGCTGTTCCCGCAGCGGGACGTGGGCGGCAACGTCGCCTTCGGACTGCGTATGCACGGGGCGTCGAAGCGGCAACAGGCCGACCGTGTACAGGAGTTGCTGGACCTGGTCGGGCTGCCGGGCGCGTCCCGCCGGGCCGTCGCCGCGCTGTCCGGCGGGGAGCAGCAACGGGTCGCGCTGGCCCGGGCGTTGGCACCGAGCCCCCGGTTGCTGATGCTGGACGAGCCGCTGGGCCAGCTCGACCGGTCGCTCAGGGAGCGGCTCGTCGTCGAACTGAAGGAGCTGTTCGGCCGGTTGGGCACCACCGTGCTCGCCGTGACGCACGACCAGGGGGAGGCCTTCGCGCTGGCCGACCGGGTCGTGGTGATGCGGGACGGCAGGATCGCCCAGTCCGGTACGCCGCTCCAGGTGTGGCAGCGGCCGGCCGACGCGTTCGTCGCCCGCTTCCTCGGCTTCGAGAACGTCGTCGAGGCGACGGTCGGGGCGGAGGCCGCGGACACGCCGTGGGGCAAGGTGCCGGTGCCGGAGGGCGCCCCGCAGGGCACCCGGACCCTGCTCGTGCGGCCCGCGGGCGTGCGCCTGGTGCCGGCCGGCACGGGCCTGCGCTGCACGGTGACCGCGCGCACCTTCAAGGGCACCCATGTCTCCGTCCACCTCCAGCCTGATGGCGCACCGCGCCTGGAGGCGGCGTGCGCGCTGCGGGCGGCGCCGGAGACCGGGGACGAGGTCGGGGTGGAGTTCGACGCGGCCGAAATCGTGGTGCTCGGCTGATCGGCTGCCGCCTAAGGTGCGGGGCATGACGCTACTCACGCACGACCGTTACTGCGACGAAGTCGCCCACCAGGTCGCTCTGTTGAGGTCCGTGGTGACGTCCGGCGCCGATCTGTCCGGCCCGGTGCCGACCTGCCCGGACTGGTCGCTGGAGGACCTGGTCCGGCACCTGGGCGGTGCCCTGCGCTGGGTGGAGTTCATCGTGCGGACCCGGGCCGAGGAGGAGGTGCCCGAGGAACGGGTGCCGGGCCTCGCCGGACCCGGCACCCGGGGCGACGCCGCCGTACTGGACGCCTGGCTGGCGGAGAGCGGCGAGCAGGTCGTCACAGCGCTGCGGGAGGCCGGGCCGGACACGAAGGTGTGGGGCTGGGCGGGGATCCTCGACTCCGGGTTCTGGGCCCGCCGGGCGACGCACGAGATCACCGTGCACCGTGCGGACGCCACGCTCGCCGCCGGCCTGCCCTTCGAGGTCGCGCCCGAGGTGGCCGCCGACGCGATCGACGAGTGGCTCCAGATCGTGGAGTACGTGCAGCGGACGGCACCCCACGACACGGTGGGGGAACTGCGCGGCCCGGGCCGCAGCATCCATCTGCACGCCACCGACACCGGCCCCGGCCTGAACGCCGAGTGGCTCATCGAACTCACCGAGGAGGGTGTCACCTGGCGCCGGGGCCACGAGAAGGCCACGGTCGCCCTGCGCGGACCGCTCACCTCCGTCCTGCTCGCGTTCTACCGCCGGCTGCCGCTGGACTCCCCGGAGCTGGAGGTGCTGGGGGAGCGGGACCTGCTGGAGTTCTGGCTGGAGCGGGCGACGTTCGGCTAGCGCCGGAACAGGCGATGGCCCGCCCCCGCGAGAGGGACGGGCCACCAACGGGCGCTGATGTGCGGGCGTCAGCTGTCGCTGCTCTTCGCCCCACGACGGCGCATGCCGAAGAACACCGCGCCGCCACCGACGACGACCAGGGCCGCCGCGACACCGGCGATGATGCCGGTGTTGGAGTTGGCGCCGGTCTCGGCGAGGTTGGAGTCACCGGCCGCGGGCGCGGGCGCGTTGCCCGCCGGCGTGCTGCTCTCGCTCTCCGACGGCGAAGGAGCCGGGGTGTCCGTCTCCTCGGCCGGCTTCGAGGGGGAGGCCGACGGGGTCGGCGTGGCCGGGGGAGTCGCCGGCGGCTTCTCCTCGTCCTTCTTGCAGGCCGTGGCCGGGGTGACGAGGTTCGGGTCGATGTCCTCGTCGACGTACGGAGCGGCCTGGACGTGGATGCGGTACTCCGCGTTCGGCTTCCAGTTCTCGGCGAAGGTGATGGTGGTGCCCTCGCGCGAGCCCTTGACCACCTGCTCGCCGACCTTCTTCACGTCGGCCCCCTTGTTCTCCAGGTACACGGTGACGGTCGCCGGGACACCGGCGGGGTCCACGTCGGTGACGGTGATGACGCCCTTGTCGCCATCGCACTTCGCCTCGGCCGAGAACTCGTTGATGTTGCAGGCGAGCGCGTTGCCGGCGGCACCGAGCGCGAGCGCGGCCGAGGCGGAGACGACACCGAGGATCCGCACGGAACGTGCGACGGTACGGCGCGAAGCCGTACGGCGTGATACGGACAGAACTGCCACGTTTGTCCTTTACAGGATGCGCAAATGCGGGGGGTGGAGGCAGTGTTGACTGAGCATCAGCACTACCGGGAGGCTCCCAGGTCTATAAGCGCCGCATAAGTAGTGTCAACGCATATGCAGGTTGCAAGCACTTGCTTTGCCAGCTTATTAACCGCCGAGACGTTTCAACGCCTCCGGCGCCTCCTCGATCCGCTCCACGAGCGCGATCCGCGCCTCCATCGAACGGCCCCTGGCCAGCGACTGGAGCAGTGACCACGTCGGCAGCCGCTCCGTCCAGTGCGCGCGGTTCACGAGCACCATCGGCGTCGGCTCGCCGCGCGACTCGTAGTAGTTGGGCGTCGCGTTGTCGAAGATCTCCTGTACGGTGCCTGCGGCGCCCGGCAGGAACACCACGCCCGCGTTCGACCGGGCCAGCAGGCCGTCCTCACGGGTGGCGTTGGCGAAGTACTTGGCGATGTGCGACGCGAAGGCGTTGGGCGGCTCGTGGCCGTAGAACCAGGTCGGGATGCCCACGGAACGCCCGCCCTGCGGCCAGCGGGTGCGTATCTCGAAGGCGGCCGTCGCCCACTGCGTGATCGACGGCGTGAAGTGCGGTGCCTTGGCGAGCAGTTCGAGCGACTCGGTGAGCATCTCGTCGCCGAACGGGGCGGCGTAGGCGCCCAGGTTGGCGGCCTCCATCGCGCCCGGGCCGCCACCCGTGGCGACCGTGAGACCGGCACGGGCCAGCTCCCGGCCGAGCCGAGCCGCCCCCGCGTACTCCTCCGTGCCACGGGCCATCGCGTGCCCGCCCATCACGCCCACGACCCGGGCGCCGGACAGGAGTTCGTCGAGCGCGTCCGAGACGGAGTCGTCGTGGATCGCGCGCAGCATGGAGGCGTAGATGTCCCGGTCCGCCTTCGTGCGCTGGAACCAGGCGTAGGCCTGGGCGTCGGGCGTGGCCTCGTAGCCGTCCGGCAGCGACGCGAAGAGCTCGTCCGGTGCGTACACATGGCCCCGGTACGGGTCGAAGGGCAGGTCCGGGACCGGCGGGAAGACCAGGGCGCCGTCCGTGCGGACCTTCGCGGCGGCCTCCTCGCGCATCGCGCAGCCGAGGAAGACGGCGCCCGCCGTGTCCGTGCTGAGCAGTTCGCGCGTACGGTCCGTCAGGTCGACGGCCTGGACGCGGTGACCGGCGAGCGTGCCGCGCGCCGAGACGGTGGCGTCGAACTCCTCCAGCGTCTCGATCTCACGGTCGTCATGGTGGGCCGCATGGGCGGGCATCGTCTGCACGCGCCCATGCTGGCACAGCGCCGCTCAGCCCTCGACGGCCGCCGGGTCCATCCACACGACCTCGAAGGTGTGGCCGTCCGGGTCGTCGAAGGCGCGGCCGTACATGAACCCGTGGTCCTGCGTCTCGCCGGAGACGGAACCGCCCGCCGCGACCGCCTTCTCGACCAGCTCGTCGACCTTCTCGCGGCTCTCGGAGCTCAGCGCGATCAGCACCTCGCTGGTCTTCTTCGGGTCCGCGATCTCCTTCTTGGTGAACTGGGCGTACTTCTCCTTGGTGTGCACCATCACCACGATGGTCTCGCTGATCACGACCGAGGCGGTGGTGTCGTCGCTGAACTGCTCGTTGATCTGGTAGCCGAGTTCCGTGAAGAACTTCTTCGAGGCGCCGAGGTCGCTGACGCACAGGTTCACGAAGACCATCTGCTGGTACATGCGGGGTCTCTCCCATCGGGTCCGTGTCGTTACGCGGGGATAGACCGGGGGCCGGCACGGAACTCATCGCCGGACGGAGATTTTTTTTCGTACGAGTTGTTCAGCCGAGTCGGTCAGCGGGCCAGGGGCAGCGCCGCCAGTTCGGCGACGGTCAGGGTGAGCGGGCCGAACAGGGCGAACAGCGCGCCCGCGCGGAGGGCGGCGGCGCCGCGCAGCATCCTCCCGGGGGCGCCGAGGCGCAGCAGCGCGGCGGTGGTGTCGGCGCGGGCCTGCCGGGCCTCGACGGCGGCCATGAGGAGCGTCGCCACGGTGCAGCCGGTCACCAGCAGCACGCCGAGCGTGGTCAGCGGGCCGAGCGACAGTCCGTCCGGGGCGTGCAGCAGGGCCATGGCGTACGCCGCCGCGAGCACGGCGCAGACCACGCCCAGGGGGCGGCCGATCCGGGTGGCCTCCGTCATGAGGATCCGGCCGGCCAGGAGCCGGAGGGCGCCGGGGCGGGCCGACTGGAGCAGCCGCCCGCACAGATGGGTCAGGCCCGGACCGGCCAGGGCCAGGCCGACGGCGGCCAGCGCCCAGCCCGCCAGGACGCCGGGGGAGGCGCCGGAGAAGGTGAGGTCGGGAGGCGTGGGGGCGGTACGGCTCGTGTACGTCTCCACGGCGAGACCCGCCGTCAGGACGGTGATGCCCCAGGGGAGACCGGAGGGGGCGGCGGTCGGGGCGGTGTGGAGCAGGGCGGGGCTCGGCAGGGCGGTTTCCGGCAGGGCCGCGTCGGAAGCGGCGGGATCGCCGGCACCGTCGGGTGCCGCGGCGTGCCGGGCCGACTGACGGACGGCGCCCCCAGCCGCGTGCGCGGCGTTCCCGGCCCCGTGCGCGGCGCTGCCGGCCGGGATCACGGCGCTCACGGTGCCGTCTGCCGCCGGCTGGGACACGGACGGCTGGGCCGGGTCCTCCACCGTGCTCCCGGCGCCCCGGGCGGTCGGGCCCGTGGCCGCCGCCGGGACGGACTCGCCCGTCCGCGCCGGAGGCGGCCCGCCGTGCTGCGCGTTCTGCCCGGCCGACGTGGCCGGCTCGGGGGCACGACCGTCCGTGGGCAGGACGATCTGCCGGCCGAAACGGCCGTACGCCCCGAAGGTCTCGCGTGTGCTCGTGCTCCGGTACGTGCCGAAACGGCCGTACATCCCGGCCGGCCGCCGGGCCGGGGCCGGCGCCGCCTCCCGGGGCCGCAGCGCCAGCGCCACCGCCACCGACGCGGCTGTGGGCACGAGCGCGAGCAGCGTCAGGGCTCCCGGCAGCGGCAGCGGTTGGTCCGCCGCGAGGGACTCGGCGGCCGCGCCGTCGAACGGCATGCCCGTCAGGTCGCCGCGCAGGTGCAGGAAGAACAGCAGGGCCAGCATCGAGCCCAGCGTGCAGGACAGGGCCGTCGTCGTCGCCGAGACGGCCATCAGGCGCAGCGGGCCGAGTCCGATCGCGGAGAGGCCGGGGCGGGGCTTCGTAGCGGGGTCGGTGCGGGCCACCGCGACCGCGAAGTACACCGTGGCGGCCAGGGGAGCCACGCACCAGGCGAGCCGCAGCAGGGCGGCGCCGGTGGAACCGGGGTGGCCCAGCGCGTAGCCCAGGGCGCACAGCAACAGGAAACCCGTGCCCGCCGAGGCCGCCGCGACCAGGAGGCGGCGCAGCTGGAGGGCGGGGTGGGCGCCGCGGGTCAGACGGAGAGCGAGCACGCGGCCCGGCCTTCCGTCTCGGTGGGTCCGGCGACCGGCGGCAGGTGCACGGTCTGCACGCGCCGCCCGTCGAGCAGGGACACCGTGCGGTCGGCGAGCGCCGCGGTCTCCGCGTCGTGCGTGGCCAGGACGACCGTGATGCCGTGGGAGCGGGCCGCAGTGGTGAGCGTGCGCAGCACATGGGCGCGGTCGGCGCGGTGCAGGGGGGCCGTGGGCTCGTCGGCGAACAGCACCGACGGCGCGGGGGCGAGGGCGCGGGCGATGCACACCCGCTGCCGCTCGGCCTGCACCAGCTGGTGGGGACGTTTGCGAGCGCTCTCGCCGATGTCCAGGCGCTCCAGCCACTCCAGGGCCGCGGTCTTGGCGCGGCGCCGGCTGGTGCCGCGCAGCATCAGCGGCAGGGCGGTGTTCTCCCACGCGTTGAGCTCCGGCACCAGCACGGGAGCCGGGTCGATCCAGCCGAACCGGTCGCGGCGCAGCCGCTCACGGGTGAGGGGGCCCATGGTGTGCACGGGCACGCTGTTGAACCAGACCTCGCCGCGCCGGACGGGCACCAGGCCGGACAGGCACCGCAGCAGGGTGGTCTTGCCGCTGCCGCGCGGGCCGCTCACGGCGAGGATCTCGCCCTCCCGGACGCCGAGCGAGACACCGCTGAGCGCGGGGGAGCCGTCGTCGTGCTGGAAGTGCAGGGCGCGTGCCCAGAGCACGTCGTTGTCAGGCGGGGCCTCCATGGGCGTACACCTCGGTTCAGATCCGTAGTTCCCGTGCCAATCCCCCGTCCGGGGGAACGAAGGCAGGGCCGATCGGTCACTGGCACGCTAGGCAGTAGGCGGCGGGACGCCGGACAGCACGCGGCCCCGGGCCGCCGTTTCTCACTCGAACGGGGGGCACCGGGGCCGGTGTTGATCATCCAGACAGACGATCAGAACGACATGACGTTCAGGGTGACACTGACGATTCAGAACGACATCGGGAGCGACATCAGAGCTTCGTCCACGCCTCCGACAGCGTGGCGCGCAGGATCTGCTCGATCTCGTCGAACGTCGACTGGTCGGAGATCAGCGGCGGGGCGAGCTGGACGACCGGGTCGCCGCGGTCGTCGGCGCGGCAGTACAGGCCGTTCTCGTACAGCTTCTTGGAGAGGAAGCCGTACAGGACCCGCTCGGTCTCGTCCGCGTCGAAGGACTCCTTGGTGGCCTTGTCCTTGACCAGCTCGATGCCGTAGAAGAAGCCGTTGCCGCGGACGTCGCCGACGATCGGCAGGTCGTGGAGCTTCTCCAGGGTGGAGCGGAACGCGCCCTCGTTGTCCAGGACGTGCTGGGTGAGGTTCTCGCGCTCGAACAGGTCGAGGTTGGCGAGGCCCACGGCCGCGGAGACCGGGTGGCCGCCGAAGGTGTAGCCGTGCAGGAAGGTGTTGTCGCCCTTGTAGAACGGCTCGGCGAGGCGGTCGGAGACGACGCACGCGCCGATCGGGGAGTAGCCCGAGGTCATGCCCTTGGCGCAGGTGATCATGTCCGGGACGTAGCCGAACTTGTCGCAGGCGAACATCGTGCCCAGCCGGCCGAAGGCGCAGATGACCTCGTCGGAGACGAGCAGCACGTCGTACTGGTCGCAGATCTCGCGGACCCGCTGGAAGTAGCCGGGCGGGGGCGGGAAGCAGCCGCCCGCGTTCTGCACCGGCTCCAGGAAGACCGCGGCGACCGTGTCGGGGCCCTCGAAGAGGATCTGCTGCTCGATCTGGTCGGCGGCCCAGCGGCCGAAGGCCTCGGGGTCGTCACCGTGGATCGGCGCCCGGTAGATATTCGTGTTCGGGACCTTGTGGGCGCCGGGGACGAGGGGCTCGAAGGGCGCCTTCAGGGCGGGCAGTCCGGTGATGGACAGGGCGCCCTGCGGGGTGCCGTGGTAGGCGACCGCGCGGGAGATGACCTTGTGCTTGGTGGGCTTGCCGACCAGCTTGAAGTACTGCTTGGCGAGCTTCCAGGCGGTCTCGACCGCCTCACCGCCGCCGGTGGTGAAGAAGACCTTGTTCAGGTCGCCCGGCGCGTGGTGCGCGAGGCGCTCGGCCAGCTCGACGGCCTTGGGGTGGGCGTAGGACCACACCGGGAAGAACGCCAGCTCCTGCGCCTGCTTGAAGGCGGTCTCGGCGAGCTCGACGCGGCCGTGCCCGGCCTGCACCACGAACAGGCCGGCGAGACCGTCGAGGTAGCGCTTGCCCCGGTCGTCGTAGATGTACGTGCCCTCGCCCCGGACGATGGTGGGGACGGGGGACTTCTCGTACGACGACATGCGCGTGAAGTGCATCCACAGGTGGTCGTACGCGGTCTGGGAGAGGTCCTTGCTCACGGCTATCGGGTCCTCACGGTTATCGGGTTCCCCACATGTAGGTCTGCTTCTTGAGCTTGAGGTAGACGAAGCTCTCGGTGGAGCGCACTCCGGGGACGGCCCGGATGCGTTTGTTGATGACGTCCAGGAGGTGGTCGTCGTCCTCGCAGACGATCTCCACCATCAGGTCGAAGGAGCCTGCGGTCATCACCACGTACTCGCATTCGGACATGGCCGTCAGCGCGTCCGCCACCGACTCCACGTCGCCCTCGACGTTGACGCCGACCATCGCCTGTCTGCGGAATCCCACGGTGAGCGGGTCCGTGACGGCGACGATCTGCATCACGCCCTGGTCGAGCAGCTTCTGGACGCGCTGGCGCACGGCCGCCTCGGAGAGGCCCACGGCCTTGCCGATGGCGGCGTACGGACGGCGGCCGTCCTCCTGGAGCTGCTCGATGATGGCGAGGGAGACGGCGTCCAGCTGGGGACCGCCGTTCCTGGACTCGCGGGAGTCCCTCTGGTCTGCGCTTCGACTGGCCACGGGCTCACTGTGCACGAGGTCTCGACACTTCCGCAAGGTCTGATCGATGAAATCCGTTGTTTGTGTAGCTCGCATCTGCGGATTCCGCACGATCGAAGGGAGCGGGGGTGTTGAAAACGTGGACCGGCCGACTAGGGTGGGTGTCTCAAGTACTGGACATCCGAACTGGAGGGCCGGCAGTGAGCACCGAGCTGCGTCGTCTGCGCAACTACATCGGCGGTGAGTTCCGGGACGCCGCCGACGGACGGACCACCGACGTGGTCAATCCCGCGACGGGCGAGGCGTACGCGACCGCTCCGCTGTCCGGGCAGGCGGACGTGGACGCCGCGATGGCGGCGGCCGCCGAGGCCTTCCCCGGCTGGCGCGACACCACGCCCGCCGAGCGCCAGAAGGCCCTGCTGAAGATCGCGGACGCCTTCGAGGAGCGCGCCGAGGAGCTGATCGCGGCCGAGGTGGAGAACACGGGCAAGCCGGTCGGGCTGACCCGCTCCGAGGAGATCCCGCCGATGGTCGACCAGATCCGCTTCTTCGCGGGTGCGGCGCGGATGCTCGAGGGCCGCTCGGCCGGTGAGTACATGGAGGGCCTGACCTCCATCGTGCGCCGGGAGCCGGTCGGCGTCTGCGCGCAGGTCGCGCCGTGGAACTACCCGATGATGATGGCCGTGTGGAAGTTCGCCCCGGCGATCGCGGCGGGCAACACGGTCGTCCTGAAGCCGTCCGACACCACCCCGGCGTCCACGGTGCTGATCGCGGAGATCCTCGGCGGGATCCTGCCGAAGGGCGTCTTCAACGTCATCTGCGGCGACCGCGAGACCGGCCGCATGATGGTCGAGCACGAGATCCCGGCGATGGCCTCCATCACCGGCTCGGTGCGCGCCGGCATCCAGGTCGCCGAGTCCGCCTCCAAGGACGTCAAGCGCGTCCACCTGGAGCTGGGCGGCAAGGCGCCGGTCGTGGTCTTCGAGGACACCGACATCGCCAAGGCCGTCGAGGACATCTCGGTCGCGGGCTACTTCAACGCCGGCCAGGACTGCACGGCCGCCACGCGCGTGCTCGTCCACGAGTCCATCCACGACGAGTTCGTCTCCGCGCTGTCGAAGGCCGCCGCCGAGACCAAGACCGGGCAGCCGGACGACGAGGACGTGCTGTTCGGCCCGCTCAACAACCCCAACCAGCTCAAGCAGGTCGAGGGCTTCATCGAGCGGCTGCCCGCGCACGCGCGCGTGGAGACCGGCGGCAAGCGGGTCGGCGACAAGGGGTACTTCTACGCGCCGACCGTCGTCTCGGGCCTGAAGCAGGACGACGAGATCATCCAGAAGGAGGTCTTCGGCCCGGTCATCACCGTGCAGTCCTTCACGGACGAGGACCAGGCGGTGGAGTGGGCCAACGGCGTCGAGTACGCGCTCGCCTCCTCCGTGTGGACCAAGGACCACGGCCGCGCCATGCGGATGTCCAAGAAGCTCGACTTCGGCTGCGTCTGGATCAACACGCACATCCCGCTGGTCGCGGAGATGCCGCACGGCGGCTTCAAGAAGTCCGGCTACGGCAAGGACCTGTCGGCGTACGGCTTCGACGACTACACGCGGATCAAGCACGTGATGACGTCGCTGGACGCGTAGCACTCCCTTCGGTCGTGGCGGCCCCGGGCGCTGATGCGGCCCGGGGCCGTTCGTCTGCCCGCAGAACTGTTTTTGAACATGTTCAACATGGGCGTAGAGTGCCGCCATGAGCGACAGAGCCGCCCTGCTGAAGGGCATTCGCGCCTGGCTGGTCTTCTTCGTCGTGTGCCTGGTGCTCAGCGGCGCCACGGCCTTTCCCCTGGTGCACGAACTGCGCTGGACCGAGGAACTGCTGCGTGCGCTGTCCGTGGGGGACCACCTGCCCGGGCTGACGGAGTGGATCGAGCGGGTGCGGGCCGGGCTCGACGAGGCCGACGCCGAATACCCCTTCCTTCTCTATGGCACGGACTGGCTGGCCTTCGCACACCTGGTGATCGCGGTCGCCTTCTACGGGCCCTACCGCGACCCGGTCCGCAACATCTGGGTCGTCGAGTTCGGGATGATCGCCTGCGCGGGCATCGTTCCGCTCGCCCTGATCTGCGGGCCGTTGCGCGGGATCCCCTTCTGGTGGTCGGTGATCGACATGGCCTTCGGGGTGTTCGGGGTGATCCCCCTGTACGTCGTACGGCAGCGGATCAAGCGGCTGGAGGCGCTGACCGCGCCGGTGGCCGCCATCCCGGTGCCCGGCGGCTGAGAAAAACTGTTATCCCGAGAACCTTCACGCCGTCTCCCCGCCTGTGATCCCCCACATGGCCAAGACCACCGTCCTGCCTGAGAGGGTGCGTGCGGAAAAGTACTGATCTCAGCCGGCGAGAGGCCACCGTGGACAGTCAGCACTGGCGCGCCACCATCACGGCGGCGCAGTCCGGCGACCGGCAGGCGCTGGACGAGCTCGTCGCGGGCTGGCTGCCGCTGGTCTACAACATCGTGGGCCGGGCCCTGAACGGCCACGCCGACGTCGACGACGTCGTCCAGGAGACCATGCTGCGCGCGGTCGACAACCTCGGTTCGCTGCGCGACCCGGACAGCTTCCGGTCGTGGCTGGTGGCGATCGCCATGCGCCAGATACGCGACCGCGCCCGGCGCCGGACCCCGGAGCGGCTGGAGGAGTCGGCGGCCTCCGACTTCGCCGAACTGACCGTGCTGCGGCTGCAGTTGGAGGGGCAGCGGCGTGAGGTCGCCGAGGCCGTGCGATGGCTCGACGACGAGGACCGGCAACTGCTGTCGCTGTGGTGGCTGGAGGTCGCGGGCGAACTGACCCGCCGCGAACTCGCCGCGGCCGTCGGCATCACCCGGCAGCACGCCGCCGTGCGCGTGCAGCGGGTGAAGGAGCGCCTGGAGACCGCGCGCGGCATCGTCCGCGCCCTGGACGGCGCCTGCCCCGGCCTGCGCGAGCTGACCGGCCGCTGGAACGGCCGGCCCGACTCGGTGTGGCGCAAGCGGCTGGCCCGGCACATCCGCGGCTGCGGCTACTGCGGCGGCACCCGGGGGGAGACGGTCGTACCGGCGGAACGCCTCCTGGTCGGCATCGCGCTCGTCCCGCTGCCCGTCGGGTTCACCCTGTCGCTGGCCTTCGGCGGCAAGACGGCCGTGGCCGCCACCTCCGCCGGGTGGTCCGCCAAGCTGCTGGGCGCGCTCACCAAGCCGGCCGTCGCGATGACCGCCGGCGCGACGATCGTGGCGGGCGGCGCCTACGTCGTCACCCAGCCGCCGGACGCCCCGCCACCCCGGGCCGCCGTGACCCCCACGGCGACGGCCACCTCCGAACCACCGCCCTCGGCCACACCCACGCCCACCCCCACCCCCACGCCCTCGCCGACGGCGACGAAGAAGGCCGACCTGTACGGCACGGTCGTCGACGCCGTCGACCGCGCCCCCGACCCGGACGCCCGGCCCGCCGCCCTGCCGCGCCGCCCCGAGTCCGGCATCACCAGCACCGGCGGCCCGAAGGCCGTCATGCAGCACCGCGGCGACAGCGTGACGCTGAGCGGCCGGGGTTACGTCCTGGTCCGCTGGCAGATCTCGCCGAAGTCCCGGCCCGGCGCGCTGGTCATGCCCTCCTGGACCGGCCTCAAGGGCAAGCTGTTCCACGTGGCCTCCGGCGGCACGCGCCGCATGGACGACCCGCTGCCGGGTGCCCCGAACGGCTACGCCACCGGCATGGGCGGCCCGGACATCGGGTACGCGGTGCTGCCGCCCGGCACCCAGCAGATGTGGCAGAACGAGTACTTCTACCTCGACGGCACCGTCACCCTCACCCAGAACGAACGCGGCTGCGACTACGGCCTCATCGTCTTCCCGACCGACTGGGCGGCCGTGGACAAGGACGTCAACGTGGGCCCCGCCCAGGGCGCCATCCGCTACGGACTCGTCCGCGACACCGGCACGGACAGCGCGCCGGTGCCGCAGTACGTCACGCGTGCGACCCCGGCCGATCCGGCGACGGTCCCGCAGCGCTCGCGCGTGTAGCGCACAGCACGTCGATGCGGTTGGTCGTGATGGAGTCCACCCCGGCGCGCAGCAGCCGTCGCATGGAGCGGCGCGTGTCGGGGGTCCAGACGGACAGCAGGTAGCCGTCGCGGTGGACCCGCTCGGCCAGGGGCCGGTCCACCAGGCCGAAACGGTAGTTGAGCCAGCGCGGGCGGATCGCCTCCAGCAGGACGGGCCGGGGCGGGGCCAGCGTCGTCCAGGTGAGGGCGATCTCGGCGGCCGGGTCCGCCGCACGCACGGCGAGCATGGCGTCGGCGCCGGCGCAGTAGTAGACGCGGTCCGCCGCCCCGGACTCCCGTACGGCGTCCATCACCCGCCGCACCGCCCGCACGTCGGGGGAGCCGGGCAGGTCGATCATCACCCGGTGGCCGTCGGTCGCGGCCAGCGCCTCGGTCAGGGCCGGAACCCCGCCGCCGGTCAGCCCGCGCACCTCCTCCCAGGACAGCGCGAGCACCGGCCGCTCGTGTTCCCAGAGCCGCTTCAGCGTCCCGTCGTGCAGCAGCACCGGCACGCCGTCCCGGGTGAGCCGTACGTCGATCTCGACCGCGTCCGCGCCCCGGTCGAGCGCCGAACGCAGCGAGGCGACGGTGTTCTCGCGGTGGCGGTAGGGGTCGCCCCGGTGGGCCACGGCGGTCACGTGGCGTCCGGGGTGCTCGGGGGCGGGCGTCACCGGTCGAGCCACGCCGCGGTGTAGGTGTCGATCTCCTCCTTGATCCGGGCCTTGCCCGCCGCGTCCAGGAAGGACGCCTCCACGGCGTTCTTCGCCAGGTCGGCCAGGCCCCGCTCGTCGAGGTCGAGCAGCCGGGCGGCGACCGCGTACTCGTTGTCGAGGTCGGTGCCGAACATCGGCGGGTCGTCGGAGTTGATCGTGACGACGACCCCGGCCTCGGCGAACTCCTTGATCGGGTGCTCGTCGAGGGTGCGGACCGCGCGCGTGGCGATGTTGGAGGTCGGGCACACCTCCAGCGGGATCCGGTGCTCGGCGAGGTGCGCGAGGAGCTTCGGGTCCTGCGCGGAGCTGGTGCCGTGCCCGATGCGCTCGGCCCGCAGATGCGTCAGGGCGTCCCACACGGTCTGAGGGCCGGTGGTCTCACCGGCGTGCGGTACGGAGTGCAGCCCGGCGGCGATCGCCCGGTCGAAGTACGGCTTGAACTGCGGACGCGGCACGCCGACCTCGGGCCCGCCCAGACCGAAGGAGACCAGGCCCTCGGGGCGCAGCCGGTCGTCGGTGGCGAGCCTGGTCGTCTCCTCGGCGGCTTCGAGCCCCGCCTCGCCGGGGATGTCGAAGCACCAGCGCAGCACGGTCCCGAAATCGGCCTCGGCGGCCTTGCGGGCGTCCTCGATCGCGTCCATGAAGGCGCGCTCGTCGATGCCGCGGCGGGTGGAGGAGAACGGGGTGATGGTCAGCTCGGCGTACCGCACCTGCTGCCGGGCCAGGTCGCGGGCCACCTCGAAGGTCAGCAGCCGGACGTCCTCCGGCGTGCGGATCAGGTCGACGACCGACAGGTACACCTCGATGAAGTGGGCGAAGTCGGTGAACGAGAAGTAGTCGACCAGGGCGGCGGGATCGGTCGGGACCCTCGAGTCGGGGTGGCGGGCGGCCAGCTCGGACACGATCCGGGGGGAGGCGGAGCCCACGTGGTGCACGTGCAGTTCGGCCTTGGGCAGTCCGGCGACGAACGCCGTGAGGTCGCGCGGGGCGCGGGGGTCGACGAGATGCTGGGTCAAGGTTCCTCCCCGGAACGGCGCTCCTGCCGGCGCGTGGCGGGCGGGCGCGGGTGATCGGCTGATCGATGACTCGGCATCATCGTAGGCCGTGGTGCGGCGCCCCTTTGAGGGGAGCGGGCTGTCTCGATGTGCGGCTCCGCCTCGCGGGCGCGAACAACCCCGGGCACCCGCCCTGTGGCACGCACCCAACGGCCCCGTAGCATGGCGGCACGATCGACCCAGGGGGGATGCACCATGACGGACGCGACGCAACCAGACGGAGGCGGCGGCCACGACCCGTGGGCGCCCCCGGAGAACAAGACCTCGCTCGACAAGAACCAGACGCCGCCGCCGTCCGTGCACGACCAGGCCACGGTCACCTCGATGCCCAGCGCGGGTTTCACCCCACCCACCGGCACGCCCCAGTTCGACACCTCCGGCACCGGCGCTGTCCCGCCCCCGCCCGTCGCCCCCGGCGGCTACGGCTACCCCGGCTACCCCCAGGCAGGCTACGGCTGGCCCGGCATGCCCATGGCCCCCCAGAACGGCATGGGCATCGCCGCGATGGTGCTGGGCATCATCTCCTGCACGCTCTTCTGTCTGTACGGCGTGGTCTCCCTGGTCACCGGCATCCTCGCCGTCGTCTTCGGCATCAAGGGCCGCAAGCGCGCCGAGGCCGGCGTGGCCACCAACCACGGTCAGGCGCAGGCGGGCCTGATCATGGGCATCATCGGGATCATCCTCGGCATCACCGTGATCGTCCTGATCGCCGTCGGCATCACGGCCGCGATCAACAGCGACGACTTCGACGACGACCCGTCCTACGGCGCCCTGGGCCCCGTGGCCACCGCCGCGTCCCACCACTGAAACTCCCGTACTGCGCGGCGGTTTCGGCCACTACGATTCCCTGGTCTGACAACGGAGGGGAGATCGTCCATGTCCAACACCAACCCCACGCCCGGTGGGTTCGGTCCGCCGTCCCAGCCCCCGCAGCAGCCGGCCCCCGGCTACGGCTATCCGCAGCAGGGCGGCCCCGGCTACGGCTACCCCCAGGGCACCCCCGGTTACCCGGCCGCGCCCCCCGCGGGCTACCCCCAGGCGCCCGGCTACGCGATGCCCGCGCAGCCGAGCAACGGCATGGGAACCACGGGTCTGGTGCTGGGCATCATCGGTGTGGTGTGCAGCCTGACCTTCCTGCTGTGGTTCTTCGGCGTGATCCTGGGCATCCTCGCGATCATCTTCGGCGCCATCGGCCGGGGCAAGGCCACCCGAGGTGAGGCCACCAACAAGGGTGCGGCGACCGCCGGACTGGTCTGCGGCATCATCGCCACCGTGATCCTTCCGCTGCTGGGCTTCCTGCTCTTCGCCAGCATCATGGGCGGGCTCGGCGCGGCTGCCTGAAGCCGCTGCTTCACGGGGGCCGGTCCTGTGGGTCGGCCCCCGGCTCATGACCCGCGCAGCCGCTCGCGCGCCTCCATCAGCGCGAAGCCCAGCAGGTTCGGCCCCCGCCACCGCTCCGGATCCGCCGCCGCCTCGTCGTCCGCGGCCAGCCCGATGCCCCACACGCGGTCCACGGGACTCGCCTCGACCAGCACCCGGTCACCGGTGCCGAGCAAGAACTCCCGCAGCCCGGGATGCGCACCGAACTTGTGGACATTGCCCTCCACGACGATCCGGAACCGCTCCCGCTCCCATCTCGCCTCGTCGAACCCGCGCACGAGCCGCCCGGCCTTCTTCGCCTCGGCGGGATGCCCGGCGGCCAGGACGGCCCGCTCCGCCGCCGCGTCCTCGAAGAGCCGGGCCTTGCCCGCCATCATCCAGTGCTCGGCCGTCGCGTACTCCACGCCGTCCACCGTGAACGGCGCCGGCCACCACTGGCTCAGACAGCTCGCCCCGATCCGGCCGTCCGGCCGCGGCCGGTGCCCCCAGAAGTGCAGATACTTGATCCTGGCCCCCGCGCGGACCGCCTTGATCAAGGCGTCCCGGGAATGGACCGCCCCCGTGATCTCCTCCATGCACGCGAGTCTGGCACGCACCACTGACACACCGTCCTGCCGGGGTATGGCGGACTCGACACCTGGTCGACAGATTCCGTCGCGTAACCAAAAATCAACAACGGAATCCCTTGTTGGCGTGCCATACCTCTGTCAGGATCGGCACTCAAATCGAGCCTGAGCCACGCCGGCCCCACCGCGGGGACACGGAGGAGAGCGACATGCACAACCCTGGCAACGCCACCCCGGACCGATTCCCGGCCGAGGAGCGCTTCGCGGAGGGCGCGCAGTACATCGCCGGGCGCCTGACCAGGGGCACCTCGGGCCGCACGCACGCGGTCGTCGACCCGGCGTCGGGCGAGGAGGTGCTCCGCTACGAACTGGCGGGCACGGCCGACGTCGACCGGGCCGTGGCAGCCGCCCGCGCAGCCTTCCCGGGCTGGGCGGCGACCACACCCGGCGAGCGTTCCGACGCCCTGCACCGGTTCGCCGCGGTCCTGGCCGACCGTGCCGAGGACTTCGCCCGTGCCGAGTCGCTCCAGTGCGGCAAGCCGCTGAAGCTGAGCCGGGAGTTCGACGTCCCGGGGACGATCGACAACACCGCCTTCTTCGCCGGTGCCGCACGGCTTCTCCAGGGCCAGTCCGCCGGTGAGTACTCCGGAGACCACACGTCGTACGTCCGGCGCGAGCCCATCGGTGTCGTCGGCTCCGTCGCGCCCTGGAACTACCCCCTCCAGATGGCCGCCTGGAAGATCCTCCCGGCGATCGCCGCGGGCAACACCGTCGTCCTGAAGCCCGCCGAGCTCACCCCGCTGACCTCGCTGCTCTTCGCCCGGGCGGCCACGGACGCCGGGATCCCGGACGGCGTGGTCAACATCGTCACCGGCACCGGCAGGGAGGCCGGTGAGCACCTCGTCGGCCATCCCGACGTGGCCATGACCTCCTTCACCGGCTCCACCGCCGTCGGCAAGCGCGTCGCCGAGATCGCCACCGCCACCGTCAAGCGCCTCCATCTGGAGCTCGGCGGCAAGGCGCCCTTCGTGGTCTTCGACGACGCCGACCTGGAGGCCGCCGCCCACGGCGCGGTCGCGGGCGCACTCATCAACACCGGGCAGGACTGCACGGCCGCCACGCGCGCGTACGTGCAGCGACCGCTCTACGACGCCTTCGTGGAACGGACGGCGGCGCTCATGGAGACCGTCCGGCTCGGCGACCCCTTCGCCGCCGGCACCGACCTCGGACCGCTGATCTCGCACGTCCAGCGGGACCGTGTCGCCGGTTTCGTCGACCGGGCGCGCGCCTACGCGCGCGTGGTGACCGGTGGGGAAGCACCGGAGGGCGAACTCGCCAAGGGCGCCTACTACCGGCCCACCCTCATCGCCGACGCCGCCCAGGACAGTGAGGTCGTCCAGTCGGAGATCTTCGGACCCGTCCTGGTCGTGCTGCCGTTCGACACCGACGACGAGGGGATCGCGCTCGCCAACGACACCCCGTACGGGCTGGCCGCCTCCGCGTGGAGCCGGGACGTGTACCGGGCGAACCGGGCCACCCGCGAGATCAAGGCGGGCTGTGTGTGGGTCAACGACCACATCCCGATCATCAGCGAGATGCCGCACGGCGGCTACAAGTCCTCCGGCTACGGCAAGGACATGTCCGCGTACTCGTTCGAGGAGTACACCCAGATCAAGCACGTCATGTTCGACAACACCGCGGTGGCCGCGAAGGACTGGCACCGCACCGTCTTCGGGGACCGATAGCCGTAGCAGGCCGCCTGACCAACGGCCGCCCACCCTCCGAAAGGGCACCACGCGCATGGAGCAGTACGAGCCCGACCGCCTGTCCCCGGCCCAAGTGGCCGCCATGCGGCGCAGTTTCAGGAACGGCAGGGCCGCCCTCACCCGGCGGTCGCTGCTGCGCGCCTCCGCGGGCGGGGCGCTGGCGGTCGGCGGACTCGGGACGCTGAGCGCCTGCGGCATCCCGGCGGCGGGCCGGTCGCAGGGCGGCGTCCCGGCAGAGGACCACTCGGCGAAGGAGAAGACGGTGAGCTTCTCCAACTGGACCGAGTACATGGACGTCGACGACAGCGGCAAGCACCACCCGACGCTGGAACAGTTCACGAAACGCACCGGCATCAAGGTCAAGTACACCGAGGACATCAACGACAACAACGAGTTCTTCGGCAAGATCAAGCCGCAGCTCGCGGCGGGCCAGGACACCGGCCGTGACCTGATCGTCCTCACTGACTGGCTGGCCGCCCGCCTCATCCGCCTGGGCTGGGTGCAGAAGCTGGACCCGGCCAACCTGCCGCACGCCTACGCCAACCTGTCGGCCCAGTTCCGCAGCCCCGACTGGGACCCGGGCCGCGCCTACTCGTACGTCTGGCAGGGCATCTCCACCGTCATCGCGTACAACAAGAAGGCCCTCGACGGCGTCGAGGTGACGTCGATATCCGACCTGCTCGACAACCCCAGGCTCAAGGGGCGGGTCGGCTTCCTGTCGGAGATGCGCGACAGCGTCGGCATGACGCTGCTCGACATGGGCAAGGACCCGGCGAAGTTCACCGCCGACGACTACGACGCGGCCATCGCCCGCCTCCAGAAGGCCGTCGACAAGGGCCAGATCCGCCGCTTCACCGGCAACGACTACACCTCGGACCTGACCAGCGGCGACTTCGCCGCCTGTGTCGCCTGGGCCGGTGACGTCGTGCAGCTCAAGGCGGACAGCCCCGACATCGACTTCCTCATCCCGGACAGCGGCTACATGACGTCGACCGACAACCTGCTGATCCCCAACAAGGCCCGTCACAAGACCAACGCCGAGCGGCTCATCGACTTCTACTACGAGCCGAAGCCGGCCGCCGAACTCGCCGCGTACATCAACTACGTGTGCCCCGTCGACGGGGTGAAGGCCGAGCTGGAGAAGATCGACAAAGACGCGGCGAACAACCCGCTGATCATTCCCGACAAGGCCATGGCCGCGAAGTCCCATGCCTTCCGCTCGCTGAGTGCGAAGGAAGAGACCGAGTTCGAAGCGAAGTTCGCGAAGCTGACGGGGGCGTGACCACCATGACGAACACAACGGACCCCACCGGTGACGTCCGCCTCGCGGGCATAGCCAAGAGCTACGGCGCCTTCACCGCCGTGCACCCGCTCGACCTGACCGTCCCGCAGGGCTCCTTCTTCGCCCTGCTCGGCGCCTCCGGCTGCGGCAAGACCACCACCCTGCGCATGATCGCCGGTCTGGAGGAACCTTCCGCCGGCACCGTCTCGCTGGGCGGCCAGGACGTGACCGCGCTCCCGCCGTACAAGCGGCCCGTGAACACGGTCTTCCAGTCGTACGCCCTCTTCCCGCACCTCGACATCTTCGAGAACGTCGCCTTCGGACTGCGCCGGCGCGGCATGAAGTCCGTGAAGAAGCAGGTCGAGGAGATGCTCGACCTCGTCCAGCTCGGCGAGCAGGCACGCAAGAAGCCGCACCAGCTCTCCGGCGGTCAGCAGCAGCGCGTCGCCGTGGCCCGCGCGCTGATCAACCACCCCAAGGTGCTCCTCCTCGACGAGCCGCTTGGCGCCCTCGACCTGAAGCTGCGCCGCCAGATGCAGCTGGAACTCAAGCGCATCCAGACCGAGGTCGGCATCACCTTCATCCACGTCACGCACGACCAGGAGGAGGCCATGACCATGGCCGACACGGTCGCCGTGATGAACGCGGGTCGCGTCGAGCAGCTCGGCGCGCCGGCCGACCTCTACGAGAACCCGCGCACCACGTTCGTCGCGAACTTCCTCGGCACCTCCAACTTCATCGAGGCCGAGGTCGACTCCAAGAGCGGTGAGGAGATCGTGCTGAAGGCGGGCGGGGGCAAGCTCGTCCTGCCCGAGGCGCGCTGTTCGGCGGCCGCGAGCACCGGCGGCAAGGTGCTGGTCGGCGTCCGCCCGGAGAAGATCTCCCTCACCCACGCGGACGACGCCGGCGAGATACCCGAGGGCCGCAACCGCATCACCGGGACGATCTCGGACTCCAGCTTCATCGGTGTCTCCACGCAGTACGTCGTCGACAGCCCGGTCTGCTCCGACTTCGAGGTCTACGCCCAGAACATCGACCGCGACCCCCGCCTGGTGCCCGGCGCCGAGGTCGTCCTGCACTGGAACCCGGCCCACACCTTCGGCCTGGACGCCGCCCAGTCCGTGTTTGCCGGGACAGAGGGCTCCGCCGGAGCGGAAGAGGCGGCCTGATGTCGACACTCACCGAAGCGCCACCGCCGCTCGTGCCCCAAGCCCCCGAGCCGGAACCCCCGAAGCGCAGGGGCCGCTGGACGCCGTACTGGCTGCTGCTGCCCGGCATCCTCTGGCTGGTCGTCTTCTTCGCGCTGCCGATGATCTACCAGGCCTCCACGTCCGTGCAGACGGGCTCCCTGGAGGAGGGCTACAAGGTCACCTGGCACTTCGCCACGTACTGGGACGCGCTCACCGCGTACTGGCCGCAGTTCGTCCGGTCGGTGCTCTACGCGGGCACCGCGACGATCCTGTGCCTGCTGCTCGGCTACCCGCTCGCATATCTGATCGCCTTCCGCGCGGGCCGCTGGCGGAACCTGATCATGATCCTGGTGATCGCGCCGTTCTTCACCAGCTTCCTGATCCGCACCCTGGCCTGGAAGACGATCCTCGCGGACGGCGGCCCGCTCGTCGGCGCGCTCGACACGCTGCACGTCCTGGACGTCACCAACTGGCTCGGCTGGACCGCCGGCGACCGCGTCCTGGCCACGCCGCTGGCGGTGGTCTGCGGACTGACGTACAACTTCCTGCCGTTCATGATCCTTCCGCTCTACACCTCGCTGGAGCGCATCGACGGCCGGCTCCACGAGGCCGCCGGCGACCTGTACGCCCGTCCCTGGACGACCTTCCGCAAGGTCACCTTCCCGCTGTCGATGCCGGGTGTCGTCTCCGGCACGCTGCTGACCTTCATCCCGGCCAGCGGCGACTACGTCAACGCCGACCTGCTCGGTTCCACGGACACCCGCATGGTCGGAAACGTCATCCAGACGCAGTTCCTCAGAGTGCTCGACTATCCGACGGCCGCGGCGCTCTCCTTCATCCTCATGGCGGCCATTCTCCTCATGGTCACCCTCTACATCCGCAGGTCCGGGACGGAGGATCTGGTCTAAATGCCCTTCGTCAACTGGCTGAAAAGAAATCTCGTCGTCATCGCGGGACTGCTGACACTCGGCTATCTGCTGCTGCCGAACGTCATCGTCACGGTGTTCTCCTTCAACAAACCGAAGGGGCGCTTCAACTACGAATGGCAGCAGTTCTCCCTGGACGCGTGGAAGGATCCGTGCGGCGTCTCCGACCTGTGCGGCTCGCTGTCGGTCAGCCTCCAGATCGCGTTCTGGGCGACCCTCGGCGCCACCCTCCTGGGCACGCTCATCGCCTTCGCGCTGGTCCGCTACCGGTTCCGCGCCCGCGGCGCCGTGAACTCGCTGATCTTCCTGCCGATGGCGATGCCCGAGGTCGTCATGGCCGCCTCGCTGCTCACCCTGTTCCTCAACATGGGCGCCCAGCTGGGCTTCTGGACGATCCTCATCGCGCACATCATGTTCTGCCTGAGTTTCGTCGTCACGGCCGTCAAGGCACGCGTGATGTCGATGGACCCGAAACTGGAGGAGGCGGCGCGGGACCTGTACGCGGGCCCGTTCCAGACGTTCGTCCGGGTCACCCTGCCGATCGCGGCGCCGGGAATCGCGGCGGGCGCCCTGCTCGCCTTCGCCCTCTCCTTCGACGACTTCATCATCACCAATTTCAACGCCGGCTCGACCGTCACCTTCCCCATGTTCGTCTGGGGCTCGGCGCAGCGCGGAACGCCCGTCCAGATCAACGTCATCGGCACGGCCATGTTCATCGTCGCCGTACTGCTCGTCCTGGCTTCCATGGCCGTCGGCAATCGCCGCAACAGACAGAAGGCACAACCGTAGGGAGTTGACATCATGGCCCCGAGCGCCATGAACCAGCGGAACACGTGGATTCGTTCGCTTTCCGACGCCCAGCCGGTCCCGTACTGGCTGGACGACCCCGGCCGGCCCCGCCCCGAACCCGCCCTCACCACCTCCGAGACCTGCGATCTGCTGGTCGTCGGCGGCGGTTACAGCGGACTGTGGACCGCGCTCATCGCCAAGGAACGCGACCCGCGGCGGGACGTGGTGCTGGTGGAGGGCCGCGAGGTGGGCTGGGCCGCCTCCGGTCGCAACGGCGGATTCTGCGCCGCCTCCCTCACCCACGGCCTGCCCAACGGCCTCGCCCGCTGGCCCGACGAGATCCACAAGCTCCAGGAGCTGGGCGCCCGCAACCTCGACGCGATCGAGGCGGCGGTCGCCCGGCACTCCCTCGACTGCGACTTCGAACGCACCGGCGAGATCGACGTCGCCACCGAGCCCTACCAGGCGACGGAACTGCGCGCCTGGCACGAGGAGACGGTTCGCCGGGGCCTCGCCGACGACGTCGAGTTCCTGGACACCGAGGCGGTCCGGGAACAGGTGGACTCACCGACCTTCCAGGCGGGCCTGTGGGACCGCAGAGGCGTGGCCATGCTGCATCCCGCGAAGCTCGCCTGGGGCCTGAAGCGGGCCTGCGCCGAACTGGGCGTCCGCGTCTACGAGCACACCCCCGCCCTCACCCTGAAGCCGTACGGCCCCGGCATGGCCGTGCGCACCCCCTACGGCCGGGTCCGCGCCCGCCAGGTCGCCCTCGGCACGAACATCTTCCCGAACCTGGTCCGACGGGTCCGCTCGTACACCGTCCCGGTCTACGACTACGCCCTGATGACCGAGCCGCTCAGCGACGCGCGACTGGCCTCGATCGGCTGGCACAACCGCCAGGGCCTCGGGGACTCGGCGAACCAGTTCCACTACTTCCGCCTGTCCGCCGACAACCGGATCCTCTGGGGCGGCTACGACGCGATCTACCCCTACGGCGGCCGCGTCCGCGCCGAGTACGACGACCGCCCGGAGACCTACGCCAAGCTCGCCGCACACTTCTTCACCTGCTTCCCGCAACTGGAGGGCGTCCGCTTCACCCATGCCTGGGGCGGCGCGATCGACACCTGCTCCCGCTTCTCGGCGTTCTTCGGCACCGCTCACCAGCAGAAGGTCGCGTACGCGGCGGGCTACACCGGTCTCGGTGTCGGTGCCACGCGCTTCGGTGCCGAGGTGATGCTGGACCTGCTGTCCGGCGAGCGCACGGAGCGCACGGAACTGGCGATGGTCCGCAAGAAGCCCCTGCCCTTCCCGCCGGAACCCTTCGCCTGGACGGGCATCGCCCTCACCAAGTGGTCCCTGGCCCGCGCGGACGCCCAGGGCGGCCGCCGCAACCTGTGGCTGCGCACGATGGACCGGCTGGGGCTCGGCTTCGACAGCTGAACCCGCGGGTGTGAGACGGTTCACTCCAACGAGGGGCCACAACCCGCGTAATGACCGCACGGAGACCTCCCTCTCCCTCGGGACGCCCTGCGCGTTCCGCGAGATTCACGGGATTCACGAGAGAAGGAGGTCTTCCTGATGACCGGTGCGAAGACGGCGATCGAGTGGCTCGCATCCGTCGCACCCGATCCCGAGGCCTGCCGCCGGGAGTGGGAGCGCAACCCGCTCGGGGTGGCGCTGCTGCCCGCCGGCGGCGCCTGGGACGTGCTCATCCTGCCCGCCGAACTCGGCTACGCCACGCTCGACGTGCTCAGCCGCGTCCTCGACCAGCCGGGCCCCGTGCTCGTCGACTTCGGCGACGCGCGCATGGGATTCTTCGTGCCGCCGGGCACCGCGGCCCGCTGGCTCGGCACGGGCATCCGCACGGCGGGCGCCGGCACCTGGATCGTCGTGCCTTACCCAGGCCGTTCCGCACCCGGCGGCATCCGCTGGCTCGTCCCCCCGGACGGCTCGGGCACCCTGACGGACCCGGCCCTGCTGGAACTCGCGATGCACGAGGCGGCGGCGGGACTGGCCACGGAGCACGGCGATTAGGGCCTACCGGGGCTGTTCGGGCGGTGTCGTCCGTCTGAGGAACAGCCACAGCGACGACAGCAGCACCGCGCACAGACACCAACTGGCCACCACGTCCAGCGGCCAGTGGTAGCCATGGCGGACCAGACCGTAGCTCGTGCCGAGTACGAGGGCGAGGCAGGCGGTGGCCAGGGCGCGGCGGGCGAAGGGGGTGCGGAGCCGGGGGAGCAGGAGCAGGGTCGCGCTGCCGTAGGCGATGGCGGCCGTGGCGGTGTGGCCCGAGGGGTAGTAGCCGGTGCCGGGCGGGACGGCCGGGGTGCCCGCGCGGTCCGTGAGTTCCTTGAGCGGGACGATCAGTGCCGGGACCAGCGCCATGAGGAGGACCGCGGCGGTGACGGGCAGCCACCAGCGGTCCGTACCGCGGGTCCGCAGCGCGAGGTATCCGAGGGCGACGGCGAGGACCGGGAGCGCGACCTGGACGTTGCCGAGGTCGGAGAGGAACTCGGACGGACCGTCCGGGTGGACGAGGCCGCGGCTGACGCGCTCGTCGAGGCGGACGAGCGGGCCGTCCGCTACGACCTGCCAGGTGATCAGCGCGAAGAGGAGCGCGGGGATGCCGAGCAGGAGGGCCGGGAAGCGCGGGTGCCGCGCGGTGGTGGCGGGCTCGTCGAGATCCTGGTTCCCGGAGATCGGCATGGGGCTTAGCTTGGCACGGGCACGGATATCCCCTGTCCACCCGCGCGACCCCACTGGAGGATCACGTGAGCCAGCCCCAGAGCGACGACGACGGCCTCCTCGACCACTGTCCGTGGCTCTACGCCGAGCAGGCGTCGGAGGGGCAGCGCGCGGCACAGGAGCAGCGGCAGAAGCGGCTGCTCGGGGTAGCGGGGGCGGGAGCTGCGTCCGTGCGGCTCGGCGAGGGCTGCTTCGTCGCGGAGACGGCCGCCGTGTACCCGGAGCACCTGTCCCTGGGCGACCGGTCGTACATCGCGGCCCACGCCTACGTCACCGGCGACATACGCACCGGCGCCGACTGCACGATCAACCCCTTCACCGTGGTGCGCGGCACCGTCACCCTCGGCAACGGGGTGCGCGTCGGCGCCCACAGCTCGCTGCTCGGCTTCAACCACGGGTCCGCGCCCGACCTGCCGGTCCATCAGCAGCCCGTCACCAGCCGGGGGATCACGGTCGGCGACGACGTGTGGATCGGCTCCCACGTGGTCGTCGTCGACGGCGTCACCATCGGAGACCACTGCGTCATCGGCGCCGGCGCGGTCGTCACGAAGGACCTGCCGGCGTGGACGGTGGCGGCCGGCAATCCGGCCCACCGGATCCGCGACCGGCGGGACCCACGGCGGCCCGCAACGCGCTCAGCGGCCCCGCACCCCGCCCAGGAGCGGCCGGCGCTCGTCGGTGAACTGTCCGCGTTCGCCGCCGCCGCCCGCGCGCAGGCCGCCGGCCTGCTCGACCGCTGCTGGCAGCCCGACAGCGGCCGGTACGTCGACCGGCCCGGTGCCGAGCCGACCGTGCGGGCCCACTGCGACGCCGTCGAGATCGCCGAGCTGCTGCTCGGGGCAGCGCCGCCCCAGTTGCCCGCCGCCGAGCACACGGCACGGCTGCGTGCGCTGCAGGACCCCGTCACCGGGCTGGTCCCCGAGTTCGGCTCGGCACCGCCGCTCCCCGGCCCGGCCGGGCTGCCGGAGGACGGGGCCTCGGCGTACCACGTGCTGTGTGCGGGCTACGCGCTGGACCTGCTCGGCAGTTCCTTCGCCCACCCGGTCCACACCGTGCGCACCACCACGGCGGAGCAACTGGTCGGGCACCTGGCCGGGCTTCCCTGGTCCGACCGTGCCTGGCACGCCGGGGCGTGGGTCGATTCCTGGGCCACCGCCGCGCACTGGAACCTGCGTCTCGGTACGGAGGCCGCCGTGCCCGGGGCACTGGAGGCGCTGTTCGGCTGGCTGCACACGCATGCCGACCCCTGGACGGGCATGTGGGGCTCACCCACGCTGGAGTCCGGACGCCTCCAGATGGTCAACGGCTACTACCGGCTCACCCGCGGCTCCTTCGCCCAGTTCGGGCTGCCCGTACCGTACGCGGAGCGCGTGATCGACACGGTTCTCGACCACGCGCGCGACGCCCGCCACTTCTCGCCCGGCCGGGAGAACGCCTGCAACGTCCTGGACGTGATCCACCCCTTGTGGCTCTGCGCCCGGCAGACCACCCACCGCGCCGAGGAGGCCCGTTCCTGGGCGTCGGCCCAGCTCAGCACCGCCCTGCGCCGCTGGCAGCCGGGCCGGGGCTTCCCCTTCGGCCCCACCCCCGACGGCACCGGCCCGGGCCGTGACCCCGGCCTCCAGGGCACGGAGATGTGGCTCGCCATCATCTGGCTGCTCGCGGATCTCCTCGGGTTCGCGGACGCCCTGGGATACCGCCCGCGCGGGATACACCGCCCGGAACCGGCTCCGCCCGCGGTACGAACGGCATGACGGGCCGGACTCGATGGGCCGGGCAGGCCGCGCCGCGGATACGCCGGCGGAAGGGTGCGGAAAGGCGCGGAAAGGCCGCCACAGAGGATGTGACGCCGCGAAGGCTCGGAGAGGGAGGTCGGCCGCCCCGGAACAGGGGGGGTAGTTCCGGGGCGGCCGTCCGGACCGGATCGTCGCGCGCCCCGGGGGGTTTGGGGCGGGCGACTGTCCGATCGGTGAGGAGATCCAGAGCCTCAGGCTCCGGTTGTGTGCGCGAGGGCACGACCAGGTCGAAGCTGGGGAGGCCCCGGCCTGATGTCACCCACAGTCCCCTGTGGGCGGGGTGTATCTCTCATCTGGGTAGAACCTACGACAGGGGCTGGGCGGAGGACAGGCCGTAGCGCCCCCTGTCATCCACCTCGCACACCTTCTTCACACGCTCTGCCGCTCGCCACCCCGGGAAGCGGAACGCGAGCGGTTCACCTGCCCCGATGCCGGCTCAGATGCGCGCGAAGGCCTGCTCGATGATGTCGAGGCCCTCGTTCAGCAGCTCCTCGCCGATCACCAGCGGGGGCAGGAAGCGGAGCACGTTGCCGTACGTGCCACAGGTCAGGACCAGCAGGCCCTCGGCGTGGCAGGCCTTGGCGAGCGCGGCGGTCGCCTCGGGGTGGGGCTCCTTCGTCGTACGGTCCTTGACCAGCTCGATGGCGATCATCGCGCCCCGGCCACGGACGTCGCCGATGATGTCGAACTTGTCCTGCATGGCGGAAAGGCGCGCCTTCATCACGGACTCGATGTTCTTCGCCCTGGCGTTGAGGTCGAGCTCCTTCATGGTCTCGATCGCGCCCAGGGCGCCCGCGCAGGCGACCGGGTTGCCGCCGTAGGTGCCGCCCAGGCCGCCGGCGTGCGCGGCGTCCATGATCTCGGCGCGCCCGGTCACGGCGGCGAGCGGCAGACCACCCGCGATGCCCTTGGCGGTGGTGATCAGGTCCGGGACGACGCCCTCGTCCTCACAGGCGAACCACTGCCCCGTGCGGCAGAAGCCGGACTGGATCTCGTCGGCGACGAAGACGATGCCGTGGTCGGAGGCGAACGTGCGGATCGCCGGCAGGAAGCCCTTGGCCGGCTCGATGAAACCGCCCTCGCCGAGCACCGGCTCGATGATGATCGCGGCGACGTTCTCCGCGCCGACCTGCTTGCTGATCTGGTCGATGGCCTGCGCGGCGGCCTCGGGACCGGCGTTCTCGGGACCGGTCGGCCAGCGGTAGCCGTACGCCACGGGCACGCGGTACACCTCGGGCGCGAAAGGCCCGAAGCCGTGCTTGTACGGCATGTTCTTGGACGTCAGCGCCATGGTCAGGTTGGTCCGCCCGTGGTAGCCGTGGTCGAAGACCACGACGGCCTGCCGCTTCGTGTACGACCGCGCGATCTTCACGGCGTTCTCGACGGCCTCGGCGCCGGAGTTGAACAGCGCGCTCTTCTTGGCGTGGTCACCCGGGGTCAGCTCGGCGAGCGCCTCGGCGACCTCGACGTACCCCTCGTACGGCGTGACCATGAAACAGGTGTGGGTGAAGTCGGCGAGCTGCGCGGACGCCCGGCGCACGACGGCCTCCGCGGACGCGCCGACGGAGGTCACGGCGATGCCCGACCCGAAGTCGATCAGCCGGTTCCCGTCGACGTCCTCGATGATCCCGCCACCGGCCCGCGCCGCGAACACGGGCAGCACGGAGCCCACACCCTGCGCGACCGCGGCGGTACGGCGGGCCTGCAACTCCTGCGACTTCGGTCCGGGAATGGCGGTGACGACGCGACGCTCCTGCGGAAGTGCGGTCATGCGGGGCTCCTGGGGTGGTGCGGACGAATGTGTACAGCCACTTCGCTTCTTTTCTCGCAGGCTAGGACGGGGGGAGGGGGGTGGGCATGCTCCATGTGGGCGTTGTCAGGTGGGCGTGTTGTCCGTGGTGGACATGGCGACGCGGACAGGCCTGGCGCCGCCGGGGACGGAGACGACACAGCGGCGGTGTGGATGGCCCGCGATCCAGAGCTGGGTGACCCCTGCGCCCAGCTGCGTGTGCGGCGGGGGCAGCAGAGTGCGGTCGCCGACGTGGATCAACTGCGCCTTGCCGCGGCTGCGGATCTCGCAGTCGACGAGGCGCCAGGGATGCCCGGCCAGGGTCCCGGCCATGCGGCGGTTGGCGACGATCAGGAAGACATGAAACGGGAGCAGGGTCACCTCGAACAGCAGGGCCAAGGCGAACAGGCCGACCTTGTCGCTGTCCCCGCCGGCGACCACGGCGATCTGCATGGTCAGGACGGCCGGCCAGACGAGGACGAGAACGATGAGGAGGCGGACGAGGCGGCGGCGCACTGTGCGGGCCGTGGGCGGATGGGAGAGGGCGCTGCGGGACGGGTGCGGGAGGGGCACGTCCGTCCGGGCAGCGTGCTCGGGCAGCAGTGAATGCCGCAGGTACTGGTGGCGCAGTCGGCGCGGGGCCCGCTCCTTGGCCCGGGACGCGGCGATGACCACCTCGTCGCCGGGGAGGCCGCAGTACCAGAGCCGGGCGATCTGCGCCCGGCGTTCGGCGGGGGCGTCCGGCTTCATACGACGGACCCACCACAGGGGCGCGCGGCTGATCAGCGGCACCTGCCGTTCGGGCGCAGCGGGGTCGGGGACCTCGAACCAGGCGGCGCTCACGTCCCGGGCCTTCGGGTGGTCCGACACGCCGCGCGGTGGGTCCTCTGCGATCTGCCAGGGATGGGCCCGCAGGAGCCGCCGCACCCGCCAGGCGTTCGGCAGCTCGGCCAGAAGCTGTAGAGGTACCCCGAAGGCGCTGTAGGCGAAGAACGCGATGGTCAGCAGGACCACCTGCTCGCGCACCGCAACGGTGGTGCCCGCGTACCAGACCCACCAAGCAGCGCAGAGGCCGACCACCAGCAGGCTCCTGACCGTCTGCCGCCACCAGGCCCTGCGCGTCGCCGTGTCGTTCCAGGCCACGCTCGCGGTCTGCGTGAAGTCCTGGACGCTGGAGGGAAGTTGCTCGGTCACCGGGGCGTCTCCGTCCGCTGCTGCGCGTCCTGAGGGGAGGTCATGACCATATCCGGAGCACGTCGGTCCGTTCTGTCGGCCGTGTAAGCGGTGAACTCCCCAGGGCAGGGCGTTAGATTGGCTCGCTGATGGTGGACGGAGCGGCTGGTCAGGGGGCAAGGGCGATGGACAGCGACGGGACGCAGGAGGCGCGGGGTACGCATGCGAACCCGGTGCCGCGTCCGGCGGGGCCGCCGGAGGTGCCCGCGGTGCCGCCGGACGGGTTCACCGTGCCGCCCCGGCCGACCCGGGCGCCCGGGGTGCCCCCGATGCCGGACGGGTCCTCGTTTCTGACGTGGCTGCGCACACCCCGGCCCGAGGCGCCGCCCGGCGTGTGGCGGTTCGGGCATCGGCCGCGGCCGGCGGAGGAGCCGGAGCGGATCCCGACGCGGCAGCTGGTCGGCGGTGCGGTGATCGCGTTCCTGTGCGGTTGGCTGCTGTGCTCGCTGCTCTACAACGGCTATCTCGGAGGCTTCTGGCTTTGGCCATGGTTCGTGCTGGCGCCGGATTCCTGGGCCCTCGGCAAGGCCGGGGCCGTGGGAGGTGTGGCCTCGTACATCTATGAGGGCCTGGTGTTCGTCGCGATCTTCGCGCTCTTCGGAAGGATCGGGCATTGGCCCGAGCTGTGGCGCCGGTACGGTCCCGCCGCCTGGCGCCGCAGCGAGCCGAGTGCCGCGCCGCCGCCCGCTCCTGAAGCCGACCCCGCTGAATGGCCCGCCCTGCGCGCCGCCGGAGCCGTCGACGCCGCCGAGCGGCTTGCCGCCGATGCGCGGGCCGGTCTCATGCGGGATGTCGACCACGCCCGGATCGCCCGCGCCTGGCAGGGCGTGCGCAGTGGCCGGCACAGTCTGGCCACCTTCAGTGGGGCCGTGCTCCAGGACGGCGCCGCCGCCTGCCTGCACCCCTCCGGCGCACGCGACCTGCCTACCCGGCTGGCCCGGCATGATCTGCTCACCGGACAGGTGCGGCTGGGAACCAGCGCCGACGACCCGCGCAATCCGTACGCGTACCGCGGCACCGGCCTCGCCCTCGGCCCCGAGCTGCTCGGTACCTCTCTGCTCGCCGTCGGCCCCGCCGGATCCGGCAAGACCGGGGCCGTCGTGCGGCCGCTCGCCGAGTCGTTGTGTCTGCATGCTCTCGCCGGGCGGGCCGCCGTCGTCGTGGTCGGGGCGGCGGGGGCCGGGCTCGGGCCGGCCGACGCGTATGACGTCGTCGTGCGGATCGGGAACCAGGAGTCCGAGTACGACCTGGATCTGTACGGGGGCACCGGCGACCCGGACGAGGCCGCGGCGGTGCTCGCCGAGGCGCTCGTCGGGGATCTCGCCGATCCGCATCCGGGCAGTGACAGCCGGCGTTCCACGACCGTCCTCGCGCAGTTGCTGGGACCGTTCCGGGCCGTGCACGGGCGTTTTCCGTCCGTGCCGGAGCTGCGGCAACTGCTGGACGGGGCGCCGGGGCCGCTGGCCGCGCTGCGGCAGGGGCTTCAGGACGCCGGGCAGGAGTCGCTGCTGCGGGAGCTGGCTGCCCGGGAGCGGCAGATGGGGCAGCCGGGTGATGTCGGCGGAGTGCTCGCGGATCGGGTCGCCTTGCTGGACCGGCCCGCCTTCGCCTCGTTCTTCGACACCTCCGGGGCCACCCGGCCCTTCACGCTCAAGGCCCTCGACCATCCCGTACGCGTACGGATCGACCTGCCCGAGCGCGGGCACGCCGACGCCTCCCGGATGCTGGCGCGGCTGGTGCTCGCGCAGTTCACGGCGAGTGTCGCCGTACGGGAGGACCGGTCGCTGTTCGCCTGTCTGCTGCTCGACGACGCGACCGGCGTGGTGACGCCCGAGGCGGTGCGCGGCATCCAGCGGCTGCGGTCCGGCAACGCCGGGGTCGTGCTGACCCTGCGCACGCTGGACGACGTGGCCCGGCCGCTGCGCGGGCCGCTGCTGGGCGCAACCGGCTGCCGGATGGCGCTGTCGGGGCTCACCCCGTGGGACGGGCAGGACTTCGCGGAGGTGTGGGGCAAGGAGTGGACCGAGGCCCGGGACGTCACCGACCGGCAGATCATCGCGGAGACGCCCGCGGGCAAGGCCGCGCACATGCTGCGCCGGGTGATCACCGGCAAGGCCCCGACCGCAAGGGCGGTGACCGTGCGGCAGGTCGAACGGGAGCGCTGGTCCGCCTCCGAGCTGGCCCACGGGGTCCCGGCCGGGCACGCGGTGCTGTCGCTGACCGACGTCCAGGGCGAGCACGCGCCACCGCTGCTGGTGGATCTCCGGGGCTGATACGTCCTCCGGCCGGTACGGGTACGCGGAGACCGTACGGTGAGGCAGAATCGTCACAGGTCGTTCATACGTGGCGGCCAAAAGACCACAAAGATCACACAGCCCTGACGCAGACCTGAAGGCCTCATGCCCCCGACGCTCGCCTCGCTCGTCCACCACTCCGCGCTGAAACTCACCGTGCGGGCGGGCGAAGACCGCCTCGACGTGCCGGTCCGCTGGGCACACGTCAGCGAGCTCGCCGACCCCGTCCCCTACATGGAGGGCGGGGAACTGCTGCTGGTCACCGCGCTCAAACTGGACGCCGAGGACCCGGAGGCCATGCGCCGCTACGTACGGCGGCTGGTCGGGGCCGGGGTGGTCGGGCTCGGCTTCGCCGTCGGTGTGAACTACGAGGAGATCCCCAAGGCGCTCGTCGACGCGGCCGAGGAGGAGGGCCTGCCGCTGCTGGAGGTGCCGCGCCGCACGCCCTTCCTCGCCATCAGCAAGGCCGTGTCCGCCGCGATAGCCGCCGACCAGTACCGCGCCGTGACGGCAGGGTTCGCCGCCCAGCGCGAGCTGACCAGGCAGGCCCAGACGGGCGGGCCGGAGGGTCTGCTGGCCGCGCTGGCCGCACAGGTCGACGGCTGGGCCGCGCTGTACGACGCCTCCGGTGCCGTCGTCGCCACGGCACCGGAGTGGGCCGGGCGGCGGGCCGCGCGGCTCACCGGTGACGTGCAGCGGCTGCGGGACCGGCCCGCGCCCGCCTCGTCGGTGGTCGGCGGCCCGGAGAACGAGGACCGGGTCGAACTGCACACCATCGGCACGGGCCGGCGCCCCCGGGCGGCCCTCGCCGTGGGGACGGCCGCAACCCTCGGCACGGCCGAGCGCTACGCCGTCCACTCGGCCATCGCGCTGCTGACCCTGACCACGGAACGCTCCCGGTCCCTCCAGGCGGCCGAGCAGCGGGTCGGCGCGGCGGTGCTGCGCATGCTGCTGGCCGGGGAGCCGGACCACGCGCGTGCGGTCGCCGGGGACCTGTACGGCGGGCTGCTGGACGCGCCGTTCCGGATGCTGGTCGCCGAGCGGGTGCCGGTGTCGGCGTCGGCCGCGCTGGCCCGTGCCGAGGCCCGCCCGGGTGCCCCGGCCGTCGAACGGCCCTCCGCCGCCGCGCTCGCCGTGGCCGACACGGGCGGCGATCCCCTCGCGGCGCTCGCCGACGTCGTGGAGTCCGCGGCGGCCCGGGCCGGCGAGGCCGTCCTCGTCGTGCCGGAGGGGGAGCGGCTGGTGGTGCTGGCCGCGGACGGCGGTGCCGCCGCGGCGGCCTGCGGGGAGTACGCGGCAGCACTGGAGTCGGCCCGGGCCGGCGTACGCGAGAAGGTGCCGGCCGGTGAGGACCACGAGCTGGTCGTGGGCCTGTCCGCGCCGGCCGGGCCGATCGCCGCCTCCGCCGCGTACAAGCAGGCCGAACAGGCGCTGTCGGTGGCGCGGCGGCGCGGGCGTGTGCTCGTGGAGCACGAGCAGGTGGCGGCCGGATCCGTGCTGCCGCTGCTGGCGGACGACGCGGTACGGGCCTTCGCCGACGGCATGCTGCGCCCGCTGTACGAGCACGACGCCACGGGCCGCGGTGACCTGGTCGCCTCCCTGCGCGCCTGGCTGTCCAAGCACGGCCAGTGGGACGCGGCGGCGGCCGACCTCGGCGTCCACCGCCACACCCTGCGCTACCGCATGCGGCGGGTCGAGGAGATCCTCGGCCGCTCGCTGGACGACCCGGACGCCCGCATGGAGCTTTGGCTGGCCCTCAAGGCGACGTCCACGGACTAGCCAAACCGTAGTGTCCTCGGCCGCCACTGCTACGCCTCGGACAAACGCCCTTCGGCCACCCCGCGCCTACCGTTGACCCCGTACCACCGGATCACCCCCAACGCCGAAGGGCCGGAACGAACATGACCTCCACCCACGCCTTCTGGCTCGCCGGCCGCCAGGCCACCGGCGAGGACACCTTCGACGTCACCTCCCCGTGGGACGGACGGCTCGTCGGCAAGGTGAGCGTGCCGACGGACGCGCAGGTCGAGGAGGCCGTGGCCGCCGCGTACGCCGTGCGCGACGAGTTCGCCGCCACCCCGGCCCATGTGCGCGCCGCCGCCCTCGACCACGTCAGCAAGCGCCTCGTCGAGCGCACCGAGGAGATCGCGCGGCTGATCTCCGCCGAGAACGGCAAGCCCATGAAGTGGGCGCGCGGCGAGGTCGGCCGTGCCGTCTCGGTGTTCCGCTTCGCGGCCGAGGAGGCCCGGCGGTTCAACGGCGGCGAGGCCCAGCGGCTCGACACCGACCTCGGCGGCCAGGGCCGGCTCGCCCTCACCCGCCGCTTCCCCAAGGGCGTCGTGCTCGGCATCGCGCCCTTCAACTTCCCGCTCAACCTCTGCGCCCACAAGGTCGCCCCGGCCATCGCCGCCGGCGCCCCGATCATCCTCAAGCCGGCCCCGGCGACCCCGCTGTCCGGGCTGGTCATCGGCGAGCTGCTCGCCGAGACCGAGCTCCCGGCGGGTTCCTGGAGCATCCTGCCCGTCGCCAACGACAAGATGCCGGCCCTGGTGCAGGACGAGCGGCTGCCCGTCATCTCCTTCACCGGTTCCGAGAAGGTCGGCTACGCGATCATGGACTCGGTGCCGCGCAAGCACTGCACCCTGGAGCTGGGCGGCAACGGCGCGGCCGTCGTCCTCGCCGACTGGGCGAGCGACGAGGACCTGGACCGGGCGGCGAACCGCATCGCCACCTTCTCCAACTACCAGGGCGGCCAGTCCTGCATCTCCGTCCAGCGGGTCATCGCCGACGCCTCCGTCTACGACCGGCTGGTGCCGCGCATCGTGGCCGCCGTCGAGGCCCAGGTCACCGGCGACCCGGGCGATGACGCGACCGACGTCGGGCCGCTGGTCAGCGAGGACGCCGCCAAGCGCGTCGAGACGTGGGTCCGCGAGGCGGTCGACGCCGGTGCCGCGCTGCTCACCGGCGGCAAGCGGGACGGCGCCTCGTACGCGCCGACCGTGCTGGCCGACGTACCCGCCGGCGTCACGCTCTCCTGCGAGGAGGTCTTCGGGCCGGTCCTCACGGTGCAGAAGGTGAACGGCGAGGCCGAGGCCTTCGCCGCCGTCAACGACTCCAAGTACGGCCTCCAGGCGGGCGTCTTCACCCACGACCTGCAGACCGCCTTCCGTGCCCACCGCGCCCTGGAGGTCGGCGGCGTCGTCGTCGGCGACGTCCCGTCCTACCGCGCCGACCAGATGCCCTACGGCGGCGTCAAGCAGTCCGGCGTGGGCCGCGAGGGCGTGCGGTTCGCGATGGAGGACTACACGTACGAGCGCGTGATGGTCCTCACCGGCCTCACCCTCTAGCTCATGGGAACCATTTTCATATAGGCTCTGCGAAGAGGCCCGGCACCGATGCCTTCCGGTGCCGGGCCCCTCCCTTACGCCGGCCTGCTCCGGACCCTCAACCGGAGAAGCCGACGTGCGCGAGCCGCAGCGGGCCGCGCAGTCTCAGGTGCACGTCGTGCACGCCCGCGGCGGCGACGGACGCGCCGAGCGAGACGTAGTCGTACGGGCCTGACGTCGGCGCGGCGGTCGGCAGCACCGCGAGCGCCGGACCGCCGTCGAGGGACAGCTCGACCGTGCCCTCACCGGCCACCTCCACCGTCACCCCGGCGATGCCGCGCCCGAAGTCGCAGCGGCGGTAGACCACTTCGCCCGCCGCCCCGTCCGCCGGCGTCACCGCGTCGCCCGACACCTTCGTGCGGTCGACGATCTCGATGCCGCTCTGCTCGTCGAAGCCGGCCGCGGCCAGCCCGCCCGCGACGACCGCGCGCGGCAGGGCGGGCTCGCCGTCGAGCGTGACGGTCGTCCGCAGCCGGACGTCCTCGCTGGAGGCCCCGGCCAGCAGCTCGTACGCGCCCGGCTCCAGACGCCACCGGTCCTGGGCCACGTCCCAGAACGCGAAGGCGGACAGCGGCACCTGGAAACCCAGCTCCGTCGTCGCTCCGGGGGCGAGGGTGACGCGGCGGTGGTCCAGCAGCTCGCGCCGGGGGCGCGGCACGGACGGGTCCACGGCCCGGGTGTAGAGCTGCGCGACCTCGTCGGCGGTGACGTCACCGGTGTTGGTGACCGTGAAGGAGACGTGCACCGACCCGTCCGCCACCCGGGCCGTCAGGCCGCCGTAGGAGAACGTCGTGTACGACAGGCCGTGTCCGAAGGGGAACAACGGAGTGCCCTCGAAGTACAGGTACGTCTGCCGGCTCCCGATCACGTCGTAGTCGAGGAGGCCGGGCAGGTCGGCGTCGTCGGCGTACCAGGTCTGGGGGAGGCGCCCGGCGGGGGAGACGTCGCCGGCCAGCACACGGGCCAGGGCGGTGCCGGCCGCCTGACCGCCGTGGGCCGTCCACAGCACGGCCGGCAGGTCCGCCGGGTCGACGGCGTACGGGTAGGCGGAGACCAGCGCCAGCACGGTCGCCGGGTTCGCCGCGCGGGCGGCCCGCAGCAGCCGCTCCTGGTGCCCGGGCAGCCGCAGGGTCGTACGGTCCTCGGTCTCGCGGCCGTTGATGTGCGGGTCGTTGCCCGCCACGACCACGACCACGTCGGCCCGCGCGGCGGCCCGCGCCACCGCCTCCTCGCCGCGCTCCGCGACGACCAGCTCGAACACCTCGGGATCTTCGTCGGCAACCTTCACGCCGTCGGCGGAGACACACACGTGGCGACCCGTTCCCAGGTGCTTCAGGAGGTGCCCGTTCCCGTGCGGTTCCAGGCGGAACGTCTCCTGGACGAACCAGCCGCCCGGCTGGTCGGCGGAGGCGCGGACGCAGCCGTCGTCGGCGACCGAGAGGTAGCGGCCGTCGGGCGCGCGCAGGGTCAGCACGCCCTCGCCCCAGTCGACCAGCGCCAGCTCGGTGCCGGTTGCGTCGGTGGTGAGCGCGGGCAGGTCGGTGCGGCCCGCGAGCAGCGCCGGGTCGAGTGCGCCCTCGGCGCCGCGCACCTCGTCGGCGGCGTCCTCGACCACCGGTACGTGCACGAAGGTGCCCGCGGAGGTCTTCAGCCGGACCCGGTCCACGCCCTCCGCGAACTCCACCCGCTCCGGGCCGAACCGCTCGTACAAGCCCTCCAGCGGGGTCGAGCGGTGGATGAGCGTGCCGCTGTACCAGTCGAGCTTGCACTCGTCGGCGAGCAGACCGACCACCGCGACCCGGGCCTCCGGAGCGAGCGGCAGCACCCCGTCGTTCTTGAGCAGCACGATCGCCTGCTCGGCGGCCTCCTGCGCCAGGGCGCGGTGTGCCGGGGTGTCGAACTCGCCGGTGGCGTCGTGCGGGTCGTCCTCCGGGTCGAACTCGCCGAGCCGGAAGCGGACCGAGAGCTGCCGGCGGACGGCCGTGTCGATGTCGGCCTCGGTCAGCAGGCGGCGCTCCAGGGCGCCGCGCAGGCGCCCGATCATCTGCGAGGAGTCCGTGCCGTGGTCCGTGAAGCTGTCGACGCCCGCCACGAGGGAGGCCGCGGTCGCCTCCTCGTGCGTGTCGAAGTAGTGCTCGGAGTCGACCAGGTTGCTCGGCGCACCCGCGTCCGAACAGACCAGCAGGTCCTCGTCGGCCCAGGCGCGCAGATGCGTGCTCAGGTAGGGGGAGACGTGGTTGGGGCGGCCGTTGACCAGGTTGTACGCCGGCATCACCCCGGCCACCGCGCCCGCCTCGACGGTCTCGCGGAAGGCCTTCAGGTCGTACTCGTGCAGCACGCGCGGGCGTACGGAGCTCGACGTCGTGGACCGGTCCGTCTCGTTGTTGTGGGCGAGCCAGTGCTTCAGCACGGGCGCGGTGCGCCAGTAGGTGGGGTGGTCGCCGCGCAGGCCGTGCGTGTAGGCGGTGGCGATGGCCGAGGTGAGCTTCGGGTCCTCCGAGTAACCCTCCTCGTTGCGGCCCCACAGGGGGTGGCGCAGCAGGTTGACCGTCGGGGCCCAGACATTGAGGCCGACGCGCTCGTCCTTGGCGCGCATCGCGCGGATCTCCTTGGACACCGCGTCGCCGACGCGCCGCACCAGCTCCGGGTTCCAGGTGGCGCCGAGGCCGACCGCCTGCGGGAAGACCGTCGCCGGGCCCATCCACGCCACGCCGTGCAGGGCCTCCTGGCCGGTGCGGAAGGCGGCGATGCCGAGCCGGTCGACGGCGGGCGCGAACTGGTGCAGGAAGGAGATCCTCTCATCGAGGGTGAGCCGCGACAGGAGGTCGTCGATGCGGTCCGCGAACGGCAACTGCGGATCGCGGAACGGTTCGGTGGGCGGCGTGTGTGCGGTCACGTGGGGATCCCTTGCGCTGGATCGGCGAGGCGCTTTCGAAGCGCTTCGATGCTCATTCGACGACGGGCCGGTGTCAAGAGGCCGACGCCATCACTTCAAGCGGTGCATGAGGAAAGGTCCCTTCTCATGCCCATGAGGAAGTTTGGGGACGACCCTTGTGCGCCCTGGGGCGTTCACTTAACCTCACAGCAACATCGAAGCGCTTCGACTGCGGGAACCCCGGTGTATGGGTCGAAGGCTCGCTTCAGCTCAGCCAGATCCACTCGAGACACCGCAGCCGACGGCCTTCCGCCGGGTGTCCTGGTGCGCCATGAAGGGTTGACGCAATGACGCCGAACGCCGCCTCCGCCTCCTCCGGACCGAGCCGGAGAAGTTTCCTCGCCTCCACGGCGGTCGCCACCGCAGCAGTGGCGGGCGGGATGCCGCTGCTCTCCGCGTGCGGCGGGTCGGACAGTGGGTCGCGGGACGGGACCACGTCGGGCAAGGACGCCAAGAAGATCCTGCCGACGTACGTGGCCAGCAACGTGGTGAAGCCGGACATCCCGTCCAAGAACGGCTCCGCGATGGGCTTCACCAGCAAGCTCGACATCGCCACCCTCAAGACGTCGGTGCCGAAGAAGCTCGGCAAGGGCGGCAAGGTGACCGTCATGGCGCCGTTCTGGGGCTCGCCGCCGAAGCAGAACAACCCCTACTACACGGCGATGAACGACCTGATCGGCGTCGACGTCCAGTGGCGCAACCAGGACGGCAACACCTACGACCAGAAGGTCGGCGCGGTCCTCGCCTCCAGCGACATCCCGGACGTGGTCGTCGTCCCCAGCTGGAACATGATGGGCAAGATACCCAGCGCCATCATGAGCAAGTTCGCCGACCTGGGCCCGTACCTGTCCGGGGACAAGGTCAAGGAGTACCCCAACCTCGCGGCGATCCCCAGCGACGCCTGGCGGCGCTCCATATTCGGCGGCAAGCTGATGGGTCTGCCGATGCCCGCCGGGTACGTCCCGAACATCGTGCCTCTCTACCGCCGGGACATCTTCGACAAGGAGGGCTACGAGATCCCGCGGTCCGCCGACGAGTTCATGGCCCTGTGCAAGGAGATCACCAACCCCAGGGCGAAGCGGTGGGCCTGCGGTGACATGAAGTGGACCGCGTTCAGCAACTTCGGTGTGCTCGGGGGCGGTGAGAAGCCGCTCTGGTGGAACCTGGTCGACGGCAAGCTGATCAACCGCATCGAGACCCCGGAGTACCTGGAAGCCATCGAGTGGACGCGCAAGCTGTTCGCCGCCGGAGTCGTCCATCCCAACTTCAAGCTGGGCAAGAGCCAGATCGGGGACCCGGCCCCGAAGTTCGCCGCGGGCGAGTTCCTGATCTGGAACAACGACATGTCCAACTGGTACGTGCAGCAGGCCTCCTTGATGGCCCAGAACCCCGACGTCAAGGTCTGGGGCATGGACATCTGGGGCCACGACGGCGGTGACCCCACGCTGTACGCCACGATGCCGGCCAACATCTTCGCCTTCGTCAACAAGAAGGCAGCCGAGTCCGTCATCCGCGACGTCCTGGCGGTCGCCAACGTCACCGCGGCGCCGTACGGCACCAAGGAGTGGATGATGACCAACTACGGTGTCGAGGGCACCCACTACACGCTCAAGGACGGCGCCCCCGTCAAGAACGACAAGGGCAACAACGAGGTCAACAACGCCTACGTCTTCGTGGCGAGCCCCGCCGCGACCATCGCACACCCCGACCTCCCGGAGTACACCAAGGCCCAGGTCGAATGGCAGCAGCGGATGGGCGCCTTCACCAAGAAGTCGTCGTTCTGGGGCATGCAGATCACCGAGCCCTCCCGCTACACCAACCTCGCCAACGACTTCGAGCAGCTCGAGGACGACATCATCCGCGGCCACAAGAAGATCAGCGACATGCAGCAGGCCATCTCCGACTGGAAGAGCAAGGGCGGCGACAAGCTGCGCGACTGGTACAAGAAGCTTCTCGACGAGAACGGCTCGGCGGCGAGCTGACCAGGCTCTGAGGCAAGGAGAACAGCCGTGTCCCACAGCACGGTGCCTCGGAGCAGTACCGAGGCCGACATGTCCGAGAAGACCCCGGTGGCGTCCGGTGACGCCACCGGTTCCCGGCAGGAGCCACCCACGGGCAAACTGAGCCTGAGGCACAGGTTCCGACGCGACCGCGTCCTGGTCCTCATGACGCTGCCGGCCGTCCTGCTGGTCCTGGTCTTCAACTACCTGCCCATCCTCGGCAACGTCGTCGCCTTCCAGGACTACGACCCCTACATCAGCGACAACGGCGTCGTCTCCATCCTGAACAGCCCCTTCGTGGGCCTGGAGAACTTCCAGCGGATGTTCGAGGACTCGGCCTTCTGGAACGCCGTCGAGAACACGCTCGTGCTGTTCTTCGTCCAGCTCGTGCTGTTCTTCCCCATCCCGATCCTGCTCGCGCTGCTCATCAACAGCGTGGTCCGGCCCCGGGTGCGGGCCGTAGCGCAGGCGGTTCTCTACCTGCCGCACTTCTTCTCGTGGGTGCTGGTCATCGCCGTCTTCCAGCAGATGTTCGGCGGCGCGGGGATGCTCTCCCAACTGCTCAGGCAGAACGGGTACGACGGCATCGACATCATGACCAACCCGGACACCTTTCCCTTCCTGCTCACCGCGCAGAGCGTGTGGAAGGACGCCGGGTGGGGGATCATCGTCTTCCTCGCCGCCCTGGCGTCGGTTCCACACGACCACTACGAGGCAGCCGCGATGGACGGCGCCGGACGCTGGCGCCGCATGTGGCACGTCACGCTTCCCGCCCTGCGCCCGGTGATCGCCCTCCTCCTCGTGCTGCGCGTCGGCGACGCCCTGACCGTCGGCTTCGAACAGATCCTGCTGCAACGGGACGGCGTCGGACCGGGCGCGGGGGAGGTCCTCGACACCTTCGTGTGGTGGAACGGCGTGCGCAACCAGGACTTCGGCTACGCGGCCGCCGCCGGTCTCGTCAAGGGCGTGGTCAGCATCGGCCTGGTCCTCGCCGCGAACAAGGTGGCCCATCTCATGGGCGAGCAGGGGGTGTACAAGAAATGACGTCCGTGATGTGGGAGCCGCGCCAGGACACCGGACCGGCCCCGCAGCAGAAGGCCCCCCGCTGGTGGCAGGCCCCGCCCCGCCCCTCCTGGGAGGAGAAGCCCTCCAAAGCCGGTCTCGCGGGCAAGGGCATCGCCCTGTCGTTCGCCTGCCTGGCGATCCTCTTCCCGCTGTGGATCGTGGTCGTCACGAGCCTCTCCTCGCGGAAGACCATCAACGAGGCGGGCGGCCTCGTGCTGGTGCCCAAGGACATCACCTTCATCGCCTACGAGGAACTGCTCAGTGGTGGCCAGGTCACCCGCGCGGCGGTCATCAGTGTCCTCGTCACCCTGGTCGGCACGCTGTTCTCGATGGCGGTGTCCGTCCTGTGCGCCTACGGCCTGTCCCGCAGCGGGTCCCTCGGCCACCGCTGGATCCTGATGACGCTGCTGGCGACCATGTTCTTCAGCGCCGGCCTCATCCCCACCTACCTGCTGGTTCAGTCCCTCGGCCTGACGGACAGCTATCTCGCGCTGATCCTGCCGAGCGCCATCAGTGTCTTCAACATCCTCGTCCTGCGCGGGTTCTTCATGGGCATCTCGCAGGAACTCATCGACAGCGCGCGCATCGACGGTGCCGGGGACTTCCGGATCCTCTGGCAGATCGTCATGCCGCTGTCGCGGGCCGTCCTCGCGGTGATCACGCTGTTCTACGCCGTCGGGTACTGGAGCGCCTGGTTCAACGCGTCGATCTACCTGAACGACCAGGACATGATGCCGCTGCAGAACGTCATGATCCAGCTCGTGCAGAAGCAGGAAGCCCCGGTCGGCCTGAGCCAGGCCATCAGGACCGGCCAGCTGTCGGGGCTGGCTGTGCAGATGGCGGTTATGGTGATGGCCCTCCTCCCGGTCGCCGTCCTGTCGCCCTTCGTCCAGAAGCACTTCAAGAAGGGCATGCTGACGGGCGCCGTCAAGGGCTGACAACGCCCTCTCGCCGTAGGGCTGTCGACCATCGTCGTCCTGCGGCTGCGTCGTGGTTGATCGCGCAGTTCCCCGCGCCCCTTTCGGGGCGCTTCTCCTCCCCCCTCCCTTCGAACCACGAGGTATGTGTCATGCATGCGTCCAGCCCGAGCAGACGTGCCGTTCTCGCCGGTACCGCGGCCGCCGCCGCGCTCACCACCGTCCCCTTCCTGCCCGGGCGCGCGCACGCCGCCGAAGCGGCCGTCTCGGCCGGCCAGGCGTACCGCTGGCGCAACGTCGTCCAGGGCGGCACCGGCTTCATCAGCGGGGTGCTGTTCCACCCCTCCGTCCGCGGCCTCGCCTACGCCCGTACCGACATCGGCGGTGCCTACCGCTGGGACGACCGGACCGACCGGTGGATCCCGCTGACCGACCACCTCGGCTGGGACGACTGGAACCTGCTCGGTGTGGAGGCGATGGCCGTCGACCCGGCCCACCCGAACCGGCTGTACCTCGCCCTCGGGACGTACACGCAGTCGTGGGCCGGCAACGGGGCCGTGCTGCGGTCGGAGGACCGCGGCGCGACCTGGAAGCGCACCGACCTCACCGTGAAGCTCGGGGCCAACGAGGACGGGCGTGGCTGCGGGGAGCGGCTGCTCGTCGACCCGCGGGACAGCGACACCCTGTGGCTGGGCACCCGGCACGACGGGCTGCTCAAGTCGACCGACCGGGGCGCCACCTGGAAGGCCGTGGGCTTCCCGGCCACCCCCGGCGCCACCGGCCAGGGCGTCACCCTCCTCGTCGCCGCGGGCCGTACCGTCTACGCCGGCTGGGGCGACTCCGACGGCACCTCCGCGAACCTCTACCGAACCGCCGACGGCACGACCTGGAAGGCCGTCCCGGGACAGCCCGCCGGCACCGCCGCCAAGGTCCCGGTCCGGGCCGCGTACGACCGGTACACCTGTGAGCTGTACGTGACGTACGCCAACGCCCCCGGCCCCAACGGCCAGTCCGACGGCAGTGTGCACAAGCTGCGTACCACCACCGGGAAGTGGACCGAGGTCACGCCCGTGAAGCCCGGCGGGGCGACGGACGACGGCGGGACCGACTCCTTCGGCTACGGCGGTGTCGCCGTCGACGCCCGCCGCCCCGGCACGGTCGTCGTCTCCACCAACAACCGCTGGTCGCTGGTCGACACCCTGTACCGGACCACCGACGGCGGCCGCACCTGGACGTCCTTGAAGGACAAGGCCGTCCTGGACGTCTCCGAGACCCCGTACCTCAAGTGGGGTGCCGACAAGCCCAAGTTCGGCTGGTGGATCCAGGCCGTCGGCCTCGACCCGTTCGACTCGCGGCACATCGTCTACGGCACCGGCGCGACCCTCTACGGCACCCGGGACCTCAGGAACTGGGCCCCGCAGATCCGCGGTCTGGAGGAGGCGTCCATCCGCCACCTGATCTCCCCTCCGGCCGGCGAGGCGCACCTGATCAGCGGGTCCGGGGACATCGGCGTGATGTACCACGAGCGGCTCACGGCATCCCCCTCGCGCGGCATGGCGTCGAACCCGGTGTTCGGCACGGCGACGGGACTCGCACTGGCCACGGCCAAACCGTCCTACGTCGTGCGGGCCGGGTGGGGCGACCACGGCAACGGCGCCTGGTCCGACGACGGCGGCAAGACCTGGGCCCCCTTCACGGCCCAGCCGGACGTGGCCGAGTCCGCACCGGGGCCGATCGCCACCAACGCCGACGGCAGCGTGCTGCTGTGGTCCTTCGGCGCGAGCAACCCGGGATACCGCTCGGCGGACAACGGCGGCACCTGGTCCGAGGTGGCCTCCTTCCCGAAGGGAGCCGTCCCGGTGGCGGACCCCGTGGACCCGGCCGTGTTCTACGCCTTCGACACCACCACCGGCACCCTGTTCGCCAGCACCGACAGCGGCCGGACCTTCACCGCGCGGGCCACCGGGCTGAACTCCGGCGACACCGAGTTCCAGCTGGCCGCGGCGCCGGGCCGCTCCGGGGACCTGTGGCTGAGCCTGAAGGGGAACGGGCTGTACCGCTCCTCCGACGGCGGCGCGAGCTTCACCAAGGCCGGCAGCTGCCGGGCGTCGTACACGCTCGGCTTCGGCAAGGCCGCCGAGGGCGCCTCCTACCCGGCGCTCTACATGGTCGGCTCCACCGAGAGCATCACCGCCGTGTACCGCTCCGACGACGAGGCCAAGAGCTGGACCAGGGTCAACGACGACCAGCACCAGTGGGGCTGGATCGGCGCGACCATCGCCGGGGATCCGCGCGTCTACGGCCGGGTCTACATCGCCACCAACGGGCGCGGCGTGCAGTACGGGGAGCCCGCCTGATGCCCGGCCTGAGCGACGCGACCCGAGGCCGTCTCCTGTTCGGCGGCGACTACAACCCGGAGCAGTGGCCGCAGGAGACCTGGCACGAGGACGTCCGGCTGATGAAGGACGCCGGCGTCAACTCCGTCACCCTCGGGGTGTTCTCCTGGTCGAAGCTCGAACCGGAGCCGGGCGCACGGGAGTTCGGCTGGCTGGACATGCTGATGGACCTGATGCACGAGAACGGCATCGGGGTCGTCCTCGCCACCCCCACCGCCTCGCCCCCGCCCTGGATGGGCCGCCTGCACCCCGACACCCTGCCCGTCACCGAGGACGGCCGCACCGAGTGGTGGGGCGGCCGTCAGCACTTCTCGCACTCCAGCGCCACCTACCGGCGCTACGCCGCCGCCATCACCGAGGACCTGGCCGCCCGCTACGGCGGCCACCCGGCCCTGACGATGTGGCACATCAACAACGAGTACTGCACCTTCGACTACGGCGACGAGGCCGCGGCCGCCTTCCGCCGCTGGCTGCGCGAGAAGTACGGCACCCTCGACGCCCTCAACGAGGCCTGGGGCACCGCCTTCTGGAGCCAGGGCTACGACTGCTGGGACGGCGTCCTGCCGCCCCGCCTGCCCCACTACATGCGCAACCCCGGCCAGGTCCTGGACTTCCGGCGCTTCACCTCGGACATGCTCCTGGAGTGCTACACCGCCGAGCGGGACATCGTCCGCCGGCACACCCCGCACCTGCCGGTGACCAGCAACTTCATGCCGCTGTGGTTCGGGCAGGACGCGTGGCGCTGGGCGGCGGAGGAGGACGTCGTCTCCGTCGACCTCTACCCGGACCCGCGTGATCCGCTCGGCGCCCAGAGCAGCGCGCTCGTCCAGGACATGACCCGCTCCCAGGCCCGCGGGCCCTGGATGCTCATGGAGCAGGCGGCCGGACCGGTCAACTGGCGCGGCGTGAACCACCCCAAGCCGCGCGGCCTCAACCGGCTGTGGTCCCTCCAGGCCGTGGCCCGGGGCGCCGACGCCGTCTGCTACTTCCAGTGGCGGCAGTCCCGGCAGGGCGCGGAGAAGTTCCACTCCGGCATGGTCAGCCACGCCGGGGAGCAGGGCCGTACGTACCAGGAGGTCAAGCAGCTCGGCGCGGACCTGGCGAGGATCGCCCCTCAGGTGGCCGGCCGGCACCTCACCGCGAACGTCGCCGTCCTGCACGACTGGAACGCCTGGTGGGCCGGCGCCCAGGACGGCCGCCCGTCCAGCCAGGTCGACTACCCGGACGTCCTGCGGGCCTGGCACCGGGCCCTCTGGCAGGCGCACCTCACCACCGACTTCGCCCACCCCGAGCACGATCTGACGCCGTACTCGATGGTCGTCGTGCCGCAGCTGTACGCGCTCACCGACGCGGCGATCGACAACCTCCTCGCCTACGTCCGCGGTGGCGGCACCCTCGTCTGCGGGTTCCTGACGGGCGTCGCCGACGAGGACGACCGGGTGCGCCCCGGGGGCATGGACGCCCGGCTGCGGGAGCTGTTCGGCATCCGCACGCTGCACGAGTGGTGGCCGCTGGACGCGGGGGAGACCGTCGCGGTCGAGGGCTTCCGGGGCACGCTGTGGTCCGAGGAGATAGAGCCCGCCGGCCCCGACCACACGACCTGCTACAAGGGCGGCGAACTGGACGGCATGCCCGCCGTACTGCGCAAGGGCCGGGCCTGGTACGTCTCCACCCTCCCGGAGCCCGAGGCCCTGCGCGAGCTGCTGGCCCGGATCGCCGGCGACGCGGGCGTCCGGCCGGTGCTCGACGGCCTCCCCGAGCAGGTCGAGGCCGTCCTGCGGGGCGAGGTGCTGTTCGTGCTCAACCACGGCCGCGAGCCGGTGACCGTCGAGGTCCCCGGCACCCACCAGGACCTGCTGACGGGGACGGCCGTCACCGACCGGGTCACCCTCGGCCGCTACGGCGCGGCGGTGCTCCGGCCATGACCGACCCCGCACCCGTCCACGGCACGTGGGAGCCGCACCCGGCCGTCCGCTGGGAGGACGGCTTCCTGAGCGGCAACGGCCACCACGGCGCCCTAGTGTTCGGCGACCCGAACGACGAGCGGATCATCGTCACCCACCACACCCTGGTACGGCCCAACGGCAGGAACCCCAGGCCCCCACAGCTCGCCGCCGGCCTCCCGGCCCTCCAGGACCGCCTCCTGGCGGGCGACACGACCGCCGCCGAGAGCTTCACGGACGGCCGCCCACTCCAGTGGGTGCAGCCCTTCCACCCCGCCTTCCAGGTCCGGCTGCGCCGGCCGCCGGGCGACTGCCCCGACTACCGGCGCGACGTCGACTTCACCACGGGTGTGGTGCGGACGGCCGGCACCGGCTGGACCAGTCGCGTCTTCGTCTCCCGCGCCGACGACGTGATCGTCCAGCAGGCAAGCGGTCCGGGCCTCACCCTCGGCATCGACCTGGACCACCGGCTGCCCGGGGCGCCCACCGGACTGGGCGTCGGCCACGGGGCCGTCCTCACTCCCGAGGGCGCCCTGCTGAGCCTGCGCGCCCGCTACCCGGACAGCGACCGGGCCTGCACCGGCGTCACCCTGCTCGCCGTCACGGGGGGCACGACGACCCTCGTGCCCCCCGGCGTGCACATCGAGGGAGCCCGGTCGGTGCTGCTCCTCACCAGGGTGCGCCGGCACACCGGCGAACTGGACGTGGTCGAGGAGGGGCGTGCCCTGCGCGACCTGCTCACCGGGTACGACGAGCTCCTCGACCGCCATGCCGCCCTGCACCGCACCGCCTACGAGCGCGTCACCCTCGACCTCGCCGCCGACCCCGCCGAAAGGGCGCTGGCCGGCTCCGAGTTGCTGAAGCGGCCCCGCAGTGCCGCCCTGCTGGAGCGCCTGTTCGCGGCCGGCCGCTACCACCTGCTGTCCGCGAGCGGCCTCTTCCCGCCCCGCCTGACCGGACTGTGGACCGGCGACTGGAACACGGCCTGGTCGGGCGCGTTCACCAACGACGCCAACCTCAACCTCCAGACCGCCTCGGCCGCTGCCGCGGCCCTGCCCGAGGTCACGCAGGCCCACGCCACGCTGATCCACCGCCAGTTGCCCGACTGGCGCGACAACGCCCGCGCGGTCTTCGGCACCCGGGGCGCCGTCGCACCCGCCCACACCGACGGCGAGTCCGGCCACTCGTACCACTTCAGCCGCGAGTACCCGCTGCACCTGTGGACCGCCGGCGCCGACTGGCTGCTCAAACCGCTCGTCGACCATGACGAGACCACGGGCACGCGCGACCCCCGCACCGCCGCCGCACTCGCCCAGGTCGCCCTCTTCTACGAGGACTTCCTCACCCGCACGGACGAGGCCGGCCGGCTCGTCGTCGTCCCCTCCTACTCGCCCGAGAACCGGCCCGCAGGCGCGAGCTGGGGCACCCTCAACGCGGCGATGGACCTCTCCGCGGCCCGTCACGCCCTGCTGACGGCCGCCGCCTACCACCCGGGCCCCGACGCCGACCGCTGGCGCGCCCTCGCCGACCGGCTCCCCCCGCACCGGATCAACGCCGACGGAGCCCTGGCCGAATGGGCCTGGCCGGGCCTGGCGGACTCCTACGACCACCGCCACCTCAGCCACCTCTACGGCGTCTGGCCGCTCGACGAGATCACCCCCTACGACACCCCCGAACTCGCGGCCGCCGCGCACCGCGCCCTCGAACTGCGCGGCGCCGAGAACGACTCCGCCCACGGGCACCTGCACCACGCGCTCATCGCGGCCCGGCTCGGGGACGCCGACCGCGTCGCCCACGCCCTCGGCCAGGTCCTGGACGGCGACTTCTTCCACGACTCCCTGATGAGCGCCCACTACCCCAAGCGGGACGTCTACAACGCCGACGCCGCGCACACCCTGCCCGCCGTGCTGATCGAGATGCTCGTGCAGTCGGCCCCGGACCGGCTGGTGCTGCTCCCCGCGCTGCCGACGTCCTGCCCCAGCGGCGCGCTGCGCGGGGTGCGCACGCGGTTCGGCGCCGAGCTGGATCTCACCTGGAGCCCGGACGGCGGGGCCACCGCCGTCCTCCGGCCGAGCCGTACCGTCCGCGTCGAACTCAGGACTTCCTCCGGTGCCGAGCCCCTCCACCTCGTCGCCGGAGAAGACCGCGTCCTCACGGTGAGGGCGCGGTGATCCCTCCGCAACTCCCCCCACCCATGGAAGGGACACCATGGCAACAAGCACACTGAGCAGGATCACCAAGGTCCTGCTGGCCCCGGCCCTCGCGCTCGGTGCCACCGTCGGTCTCGCCTCCGCCCCCGCCTCCGCCGCCGTCTGGAACTCCTGCGACCAGTGGGGCCAGACCAACCTGAACGGCTACACGCTCTACAACAACATCTGGGGCTCCGGTGCCGGCAGCCAGTGCATCTGGGCCAACTCCGGCACCAACTGGGGCGTGTGGGCCAACCACCCCAACACCGGCGGCATCAAGTCCTACCCGAACCAGACCAAGGCGATCAACAAGTCGATCACCTCGCTGGGCTCGCTGTCCAGCAGCTACAACGTCAGCGTCCCGTCGTCCGGCGCGTACAACACGTCGTACGACATCTGGGACACGGACCACGACTACGAGATCATGCTGTGGGTCAACAAGACCGGGCCCGTCGGCCCGATCGGCAGCTCGCAGGGCAGCGTCAGCCTCGGCGGCCACTCCTGGAACGTCTTCAAGGGCACCAACGGCGCCAACGAGGTGTTCTCCTTCATCCGCACCTCCAACTCCAGTTCCGGCACCGTGAACATCCTGCCGATCCTGAAGTGGATCAAGGACACCAAGAAGTGGATGGGCAACGAGACCATCGGTGACGTGCAGTTCGGCTACGAGATCACCTCGTCGTCCGGCGGTCTGAACTTCACGACCAACAACCTGACGGTCAGCAGCAGCTGAGTCCGGGGCGCCGGGGCCGGCCGTGCCGTCAGGCGCGGTCGACCTCGGCCCGCAGCGCGTCGTACTCGGCGAACGCCGACTCGACGTCGGCGCGGCTCAGGCCGTAGCGGGACAGGTCGTAGGTGTGCTTGCGGGCGCCCTTGGGGCGGGCTACGGCGGCCGGGAGCCGGGCGGCGTCGGCCTCGGTCCAGGGGGCGCCGACGGCCGCGTAGAGCTTCGGGGCGCCGGTGGCGGGGTCGGACCCGAGCCAGGAGTAGGGGGCGTCCACCAGCTGCTCCGCCGGGATGGCGGCCCGGGCCGCGAGACCGCGTGTCATGGCCCGGCTCAGCAGGCCCAGCCAGGTCGCCCCGATGCCGGGCAGGTCGAGCGGGCGGGTGCTGACGGCCATGCCGTGCTCGATCAGCGAGCAGAACGACGCCACGACGGTGACCGGATCGCGGTGGCACCACACGATCGTGGCGTCGGGGAACACCGTGCGCAGCGCGTCCAGGTTCTCCAGGTGCATGGGGGACTTCAGCACCCAGCGGCGGCGCGGACGGCCGTACTGGAGCACCTGGTAGACCTGCTTGAGGTACCGGTAGTCGGCCACGAAGTCCCGCTCGCGGTGCCACGTCTCGTACTCGGGGATGCGGGCCTGGGAGAACGGCATCAGGGCGTGCGGCAGCGCGAAGGTGCACTCCTCGGGGCCCTCGGCGGCCATCGCGTGGATGTCGCGGAAACGCGGTGCGAAGAGGTTCGTGCCCTGCACCAGCCGGCGCCCGGCCGTGATGGCCTCGCGCCGCTGCCGGGGCGGCAACTCCAGGTCGGGCCCGAGCAGTTCCCACAGCAGGGGACACCGGTGCTCGTCCGAGATCGACAGCACCGAGTGCGTGACCGTGGTGGCGGTGCGCGGCAGCCCCACGACGAACACCGGCTTCTCGATCGGCTCCCGCTCGATCTCCGGATGCTCGGCGATCAGCCGCAGGACACGGGCCCGGTTGGTGAGATGCCGGCGCACGTGCACCTGCGCCGACTGCCAGCCGACCGGGGTCAGCCGATCGGCCTTCGCCCACCACCTCAGCAGCGACCGGAAGCCGTCGACGAACTCCCGGTCCACCGGCGCCTCACCGGCCTCCACCACGATGCGGTCGAAGATCCGGTCCGGGTCACGACGGGAGCCGAAGCCCGGCCGCAGCAACAGATTCGCCAGCGTGAGGGCGAGCGGAGACGTGGACACGCAGGGAAACCTATCCTCTCGAACCCGCTTGCGCTGGACGGAAGTTGGCCGAACAAGGGGAAGGGGTGGCCGGAAGACCTCCATCGATCCGGCCGCCCCTTCCGACGCGGCTACTCCGCTACGGGCAGCCGCGCCCCGTCCCGCAGAAACAGCGGGATGCGGTCCAGCGGGGCGTCGACGGTCACGGACCGACCGCCCTCGTACGTCTCACCCGTCCACGCGTCCGTCCAGCTCGCACCCGCAGGGAGGTAGGCCGTGCGGGCGGTGGCGCCGGCGGTGAGCACCGGGGCGACCAGCAGGTCGGGGCCGAAGAGGTAGGAGTCGTCGACCGACCAGGTGGCCTGGTCGTCCGGGAACTCCAGGAACAGCGGCCGCATCACCGGCAGGCCCTCCTCGTGGGCCTCGCGCATGACACGCAGGACGTACGGCTTCAGGCGCTCGCGCAGCCGCAGGTACTTCTCCAGGACGGCCCCGGCCTCCTCGCCGTACGACCACACCTCGTTCGGGCCGCCGGTCATCTCCGGGCCCAGCGGCATGCCCGGGTCGCGGAAGCCGTGCAGACGCATCAGCGGGGACAGCGCGCCGAACTGGAACCAGCGGACCATCACCTCCCGGTACGCCGGGTCGTCCGGGTCGCCGCCGTGGAAGCCGCCGATGTCGGTGTTCCACCACGGGATGCCCGACAGCGCGGTGTTGAGGCCGGCCGCGATCTGGCGGCGCAGGGTCGGGAAGTCGGTGCCGATGTCCCCGGACCACAGGGCGGCGCCGTAGCGCTGGCTGCCCGCCCACGCCGAGCGGTTGAGGCTGACGACCTCCTCCTCGCCGGTGGCGACGAGGCCCTCGTAGAACGTGCGGGCGTTCTCGGCCGGGTACATGTTGCCGACCTCCAGGCCGGGGCCCGCCCAGTAGCGCAGGTTCTCCTGGAAGCCCGGCTTCAGCTCCGGCTCGCAGGCGTCCAGCCAGAATGCCGTGATGCCGTACGGGTCGAGGTAGTTCTCCTTCACCTTCGACCACACGAACTCCCGTGCGTCCGGGTTGGTGGCGTCGTAGAAGGCCACCTGGACCGTGGACGCCACCTCCTTGTCGGGCCAGTCGGCGTGCGCCATCGGGCCGTACTGGGTGCCGATGAACCAGCCGCGCTGCTCCAGGACCGGGTGGTTCTCGCTGAGCGGCGACACCGAGGGCCAGACGCTCACCACCAGCTTGATGCCGAGCTCGTCCAGCTCCCGCACCATCGCCGCCGGGTCCGGCCACTCCTTGAGGTCGAACTTCCAGTCGCCCAGGTGCGTCCAGTGGAAGAAGTCGCAGACGATCGCCGAGATGGGCAGGCCGCGCCGCTTGTACTCGCGGGCCACCGCCATGAGTTCGTCCTGCGTGCGGTAGCGCAGCTTGCACTGCCAGAAGCCCGCCGCCCACTCCGGCAGCATCGGCGTCCGGCCGGTCACCGCGCTGTAGCGGCGCTGGGCGGTGGCCGGGTCGCCCGCCGTGATCCAGTAGTCGATCTGCCGGGCCGAGTCGGCGACCCACCGCGTGCCGTTGTGCGCCAGCTCCACGCGCCCGATCGCCGGGTTGTTCCACAGCAGGGTGTAGCCGCGGCTGGAGGTCAGCACCGGGATGCCGACCTCGGCGTTGCGCTGGACCAGGTCGAGGACCAGTCCCTTCTGGTCCAGGCGCCCGTGCTGGTGCTGCCCGAGGCCGTACAGCTTCTCGTCGTCGTACGCGGCGAAGCGCTGCTCCAGGCGGTGGTGGCCGTTGCCGACGGCCGTGTAGAGGCGGGACCCGGGCCACCAGAAGTGGGCGCGGTCCTCGGCGAGCAGCTCGGCGGAGTCGTCCGTCCGCAGGAAGCGGACCAGGCCCTCGGCGGTCACCTCGACGGTGAGCGCGCCGACGGTCAGCTGCCCGCGCCCGTCCTCGATCTTCACCGTGGACGGCGTGGCGGGGGCCTCGTCGAGGAGTGCGCCCGGGAGCCCTTCGAGCACCGGGCCGCCGAGCCGGGCCCGCACCCGGACCGCGTCCGGGCCCCACGGCTCGATCCGTACGGTCTCCTGACGGCCGCTCCACTCCAGCGCGCCGCCCCGCTCACGGAACGTGCCGACGGTGGGGGAGGACTGCGCCAGACTCACCTGGGGCTGGGTTTCAGCAGGCTGATTCACGTGGCGGGCTCCTGTGCTCCTGAGGGAGTGCAGACAGAGGTGTGCGGACATGGGGGTGCCCGGGGAGGAGGGCGGTGGTCGGGGAGCGGGAGAAGGGGTGTGCCTACGGCCGGGCGGGCGCCGGTCCCGTGCTGCCCCGGACCGTCAGCTCCGGCGCGATCAGCACGACCTCGTCGCTGCCGCGCCCCTCGAACTTGGCGACCAGGTGTTCCACGGCGTGCCGGCCCATCTCCTGCGCGGGGAGGGCGACCGACGTGAGCCGCACCGATGCCTGCGTCGCGACCTGGTCGGGGCAGATCGCGACCACCGACACGTCCTCCGGCACGGCCCGGCCCTGCTGCCGCAGCAGCGCGAGCAGCGGCTCGACCGCCGACTCGTTCTGCACGATGATCCCCGTGGTCCCCGGGCGTTCGTCGAGGATCCGGGCGAGCGTCACGGCCATCGCGTCGTACCCGCCGTCGCACGGCCGGTGCAGCAGCCGCACGCCCAGCTCCCGGGAGCGGGACCGGAGCCCGTCGAGGGTGCGCTCGGCGAAGCCCGTGTGCCGCTCGTAGACGGCCGGGGCCTCGCCGATGACAGCGATGTCCTGGTGCCCCTGCTTCGCCAGGTGCTCCACGCACAGCGCGCCCGTCGCCCGGAAGTCGAGGTCGACGCAGGTCAGGCCGGTGGTGTCGGCGGGCAGCCCGATCAGCACGGACGGCTGGTCCGTCGCACGCAGCAGGGGCAGCCGCTCGTCGTCGAGTTCGACGTCCATCAGGATCATCCCGTCGGCGAGCCCGCTCCCGGCGACGCGGCGCACCGCGTCCGGGCCCTCCTCGCCGGTGAGCAGCAGCACGTCGTATCCGTGCGTCCGCGCGGCGGTGGCCACCGCGATGGCGATCTCCATCATCACGGGCACGTACATGTCCGTGCGCAGCGGGACCATCAGCGCGATGATGTTCGACCTGCTGCTGGCCAGGGCACGGGCCCCGGCGTTCGGGTGGTACCCGAGCTCGCGGATGCTCCGCTCGACCCGCTGCCGGGTGTTCGCGGAGATGGACCGCTTGCCGCTGAGGACATAGCTCACCGTGCTCGCCGAGACTCCGGCGTGCTGGGCGACCTCGGCGAGGGTGACCATCCAGCTCTCCAAGCTTTGTGAAGCGCTTCGACAATGCGCATTGCTGATGTGCGTGGGTGAGGGTGGTTCGACAGTAGCTCCAGCGGGAGTACGTGTCCATAGGTTGTCGAAGCGCTTCGATACGGAATTCCGGTGCGGCGCACCCAGGGCGGGCCGTTCCCGGGAAGGCACCTCGATGCAACACCGTCGGCAGGCCCCCGACAAGTCCGGGGGCGCCCCGCTCCCTTCGGCTGAACGGACGCGCGAGGACTGGTGGAAGCGTCCGGTTTCGGGTACCAACGATCCAGTAGCACTGATCGGTAACGTACGGTCCTCAACATCCCTATGTGCGGCGAGGTGGCCCTCATGTCCGCTTCCACCACCCCCTCTTCCCGTCCCGCCGTCACCGAGCGGGAGGCCCGTGAGGTGGCGGAGGCCGCCCGGGAACAGCACTGGCGCAAGCCCAGCTTCGCCAAGGAGCTCTTCCTCGGCCGCTTCCGGCTCGACCTCATCCACCCCCACCCCCTCCCGGCCGACGAGGCGGCCCAGCGCGGCGAGGAGTTCCTCGCCAAGCTCCGCGACTTCGTCGAGACGAAGGTCGACGGGGCGCTGATCGAGCGCGAGGCCCGGATCCCCGACGAGGTGATCGACGGGCTGAAGGAGCTCGGCGCCTTCGGCATGAAGATCGACACCAAGTACGGCGGGCTCGGCCTCACCCAGGTGTACTACAACAAGGCCCTCTCGCTGGCCGGCTCCGCAAGCCCGGCGATCGGCGTGCTGCTCTCCGCACACCAGTCGATCGGCGTGCCGCAGCCGCTGAAGCTGTTCGGCACGCAGGAACAGAAGGAGCGCTTCCTGCCGCGCTGCGCGCGCACGGACATCAGCGCCTTCCTCCTCACCGAGCCCGACGTCGGCTCCGACCCGGCCCGCCTCGCCACCACCGCCGTGCCCGACGGGGACGACTACGTCCTCGACGGCGTGAAGCTGTGGACCACCAACGGCGTCGTCGCCGACCTGCTGGTCGTCATGGCCCGGGTCCCGAGGAGCGAGGGCCACAAGGGCGGCATCACCGCCTTCGTCGTGGAGACCAACTCGCCCGGCGTCACCGTCGAGAACCGCAACGCCTTCATGGGCCTGCGCGGCATCGAGAACGGCGTCACCCGCTTCCACCAGGTCCGCGTCCCGGCCGCCAACCGCGTCGGCGAGGAGGGTCAGGGCCTGAAGATCGCCCTGACCACGCTCAACACCGGACGGCTCTCCCTGCCCGCCTCCTGCGTCGCGGCCGGCAAGTGGTGCCTGAAGATCGCCCGGGAGTGGTCGGCGGCCCGCGAGCAGTGGGGCAAGCCCGTCGCGCACCACGAGGCGGTCGGCTCCAAGATCTCCTTCATCGCGGCCACCACCTTCGCCCTGGAGGCCGTGACGGACCTGGCCTCGCAGATGGCCGACGAGGACCGCAACGACATCCGCATCGAAGGCGCCCTCGCCAAGTTGTACGCCTCGGAGATGGCGTGGACGATGGCCGACGAACTCGTCCAGATCCGCGGCGGCCGCGGCTTCGAGACGGCCGAGTCCCTCCGGGCCCGCGGCGAGCGCGGCGTCCCCGCCGAGCAGCTCCTGCGCGACCTGCGGATCAACCGCATCTTCGAGGGCTCCACGGAGATCATGCACCTCCTCATCGCCCGCGAGGCCGTCGACGCCCACCTCTCGGTCGCCGGCGACCTCATCGACCCCGAGAAGTCCCTGGGGGAGAAGGCCCGAGCCGGCGCCAACGCGGGCGTCTTCTACGCCAAGTGGCTGCCCAAGCTGGTCGCCGGCCCCGGCCAGCTCCCGGCGACGTACGGCGAGTTCAAACACGGCGTGGACCTCTCCGGGCATCTGCGCTACGTCGAGCGCACCGCCCGCAAGCTCGCCCGCTCCACCTTCTACGCCATGTCCCGCTGGCAGGGCCGGATGGAGTCCAAGCAGGGCTTCCTCGGCCGGATCGTCGACATCGGCGCCGAACTGTTCGCCATGAGCGCGGCCTGCGTACGGGCCGAGCTGCTGCGCAGCCAGGGCGACCACGGCCGCGAGGCCTACCAGCTGGCCGACGTCTTCTGCCGCCAGTCCCGCATCAGGATCGAGGAGCTCTTCAACCGCCTGTGGACCAACACCGACGACCTCGACCGCAAGGTCGTCAAGGGCGTCCTGTCGGGCACGTACGAGTGGCTGGAGCACGGCATCGTCGACCCGTCGGGCGAGGGACCGTGGATCGCGGACGCGACACCGGGACCGTCCCAGAAGGAGAACGTCCACCGGCCGATCCGGTAACACGGCCTCCACAGGGGCGCGGGCCCATACGGCGCGCGCCCCCGTGAAGGGGATGCGCTGTCCTCACACACGGCCCTTACGGCAACAATGGAGCAATGAGCGACAGTCCAGCCCCCCTCGCCGATCCCCACCTCGTCTACGACCCTGTAGCGGGAGACGGCCCGAAGGACGTGGTGATCCTCGGCTCCACCGGGTCCATCGGCACCCAGGCCATCGACCTCGTGCTGCGCAACCCCGACCGGTTCCGGGTCACCGGCCTGTCCGCCAACGGCGGCCGGGTCGCCCTCCTCGCCGAGCAGGCGTACCGGCTGCGCGTGCGCACCGTCGCGGTCGCCCGCGAGGACGTCGTACCGGCCCTGCGCGAGGCGCTCACCGCGCAGTACGGCACCGGCGAGCCGCTCCCCGAGATCCTCGCCGGCCCGGACGCGGCCACGCAGCTGGCGGCGTCCGACTGCCACACCGTCCTGAACGGCGTCACCGGCTCCATCGGCCTCGCCCCGACCCTGGCCGCCCTGGAGGCGGGCCGCACCCTCGCGCTCGCCAACAAGGAGTCGCTCATCGTGGGCGGCCCGCTGGTCAAGGCCCTCGCCAAGCCCGGGCAGATCATCCCGGTCGACTCCGAGCACGCCGCCCTCTTCCAGGCCCTGGCCGCCGGCACCCGCGCCGACGTCCGCAAGCTGGTCGTCACCGCCTCCGGAGGCCCCTTCCGCGGCCGGACGAAGGCGGAGCTTGCCCACGTCACCGTCGACGACGCCCTCGCGCACCCCACCTGGGCCATGGGCCCGGTCATCACGATCAACTCCGCGACCCTCGTCAACAAGGGCCTGGAGGTCATCGAGGCACACCTCCTCTACGACATTCCCTTCGACCGCATTGAGGTCGTCGTGCATCCCCAGTCGTATGTCCACTCGATGGTTGAGTTCACGGATGGATCGACACTGGCCCAGGCGACCCCGCCCGACATGCGCGGGCCCATCGCCATCGGTCTCGGCTGGCCCGAGCGCGTGCCCGACGCGGCGCCCACCTTCGACTGGAGCAAGGCCTCGACCTGGGAGTTCTTCCCGCTCGACGACGAGGCCTTCCCGTCGGTGAACCTCGCGCGGCACGTCGGCGAGCTCGCGGGCACCGCCCCCGCGGTGTTCAATGCGGCCAATGAGGAGTGCGTGGAGGCGTTCCGCCAGGGCGCACTGCCCTTCAACGGGATCATGGAGACCGTCACCCGGGTCGTCGAGGAGCACGGCACCCCGCGTACGGGAACCTCACTCACCGTGTCGGACGTCCTCGAAGCGGAGACCTGGGCGCGGACCCGGGCCCGGGAACTGGCGGCACAGACGGCGGAGGCCCGTGCATGACGACCCTGATGTTCATCCTCGGCATAGGCCTCTTCGTGGTCGGCCTGCTGTTCTCGATCGCGTGGCACGAGCTGGGGCACCTGTCCACCGCCAAGCTCTTCGGCATCCGCGTGCCGCAGTACATGGTCGGTTTCGGCCCCACGATCTGGTCGCGCAGGAAGGGTGAGACCGAGTACGGCATCAAGGCCATCCCGTTCGGCGGCTACATCCGCATGATCGGCATGTTCCCGCCCGGCCCCGACGGCCGGCTGGAGGTCCGCTCCACCTCCCCGTGGCGCGGCATGATCGAGGACGCCCGCTCGGCCGCGTACGAGGAGCTCGGGCCGGGCGACGAGAAGCGCATGTTCTACACCCGCGCGCCCTGGAAGCGCGTGATCGTGATGTTCGCGGGCCCCTTCATGAACCTCGTCCTGGCCGTGGCGCTGTTCCTCACCATCCTGATGGGCTTCGGCATCACCCAGCAGACCACCACCGTCAGCTCCGTCTCCCAGTGCGTCATCGCGCAGAGCGAGAACCGCGACAAGTGCGAGAAGGGCGACCCGGCCAGCCCGGCCGCCGCCGCGGGCCTCAAGGCGGGCGACAAGATCGTCTCCTTCAACGGCGTCAAGACCGACGACTGGAACAAGCTGTCCGACCTGATCCGCGCCAACCCCGGCAAGGAGGTGCCGATCGTCGTCGACCGCAAGGGCCAGGACGTCACCCTGCACGCGAAGATCGCCACCAACCAGGTCGCCAAGAAGGACTCCGGCGGACAGATCGTCGAGGGCCAGTACGTCCAGGCCGGCTTCCTCGGCTTCAGCGCCGCCACCGGTGTGGTCAAGCAGGACTTCGGCGAGTCCGTGACCTGGATGGGCGACCGGATCGGCGAGGCCGTCGACTCCCTCGCCGCCCTCCCCGGCAAGGTCCCGGCCCTGTGGAACGCGGCCTTCGACGGCGCCCCGCGCGAGGCCGACTCCCCGATGGGCGTGGTCGGCGCGGCCCGCGTCGGCGGCGAGATCTTCACCCTGGACATCCCGCCGACCCAGCAGCTGGCCATGGCCCTCATGCTGGTCGCCGGCTTCAACCTCTCCCTGTTCCTGTTCAACATGCTCCCGCTGCTGCCGCTCGACGGCGGCCACATCGCGGGCGCCCTGTGGGAGTCGCTGCGCCGCAACACGGCCAAGGTCCTGCGCCGGCCGGACCCGGGCCCCTTCGACGTGGCGAAGCTCATGCCCGTCGCCTATGTGGTCGCCGGGATCTTCATCTGCTTCACGATCCTGGTGCTGATCGCGGACGTGGTTAACCCGGTGAGAATCTCCTAGTCATACGGCGTTCGTGGCGGCCCGGCATGCTTCGTGCCGGGCCGCCCCTCCATCGAGTGGCAACGCGGGCGGGATGTGCCCCCGCCCAGCCATGTGCCGTAATCTCGAAGCTCGGAGCCCGCTGCTCACGGGACCGGACCTTGATCCACGACTTGGGGTTGCACAGCAGATGACTGCGATTTCTCTCGGCATGCCGTCCGTTCCGACCAAGCTCGCCGAGCGCCGGAAGAGCCGGCAGATCCAGGTCGGATCCGTGGCCGTCGGCGGAGACGCCCCCGTCTCGGTCCAGTCGATGACGACGACGCGTACGTCCGACATCGGCGCCACCCTCCAGCAGATCGCCGAACTCACCGCCTCCGGCTGCCAGATCGTCCGGGTCGCCTGCCCGACCCAGGACGACGCCGACGCGCTCGCGACCATCGCCCGCAAGTCGCAGATCCCCGTCATCGCCGACATCCACTTCCAGCCGAAGTACGTCTTCGCCGCGATCGAGGCCGGCTGCGCTGCGGTCCGCGTCAACCCCGGCAACATCAAGCAGTTCGACGACAAGGTCAAGGAGATCGCCAAGGCGGCCCGGGACCACGGCACCCCGATCCGCATCGGCGTCAACGCGGGCTCCCTCGACAAGCGCCTCCTCCAGAAGTACGGCAAGGCGACCCCCGAGGCCCTGGTCGAGTCGGCCCTCTGGGAGGCGTCCCTCTTCGAGGAGCACGACTTCCGGGACATCAAGATCTCCGTCAAGCACAACGACCCGGTCGTGATGATCGAGGCGTACAAGCAGCTCGCCGCGCAGTGCGACTACCCGCTGCACCTCGGCGTCACGGAGGCCGGTCCCGCCTTCCAGGGCACGATCAAGTCGGCGGTCGCCTTCGGCGCGCTGCTCAGCCAGGGCATCGGCGACACGATCCGCGTCTCGCTGAGCGCGCCCCCGGCCGAGGAAGTGAAGGTCGGCCTCCAGATCCTGGAGTCGCTGGGCCTCAAGGAGCGCGGCCTGGAGATCGTCTCCTGCCCGTCCTGCGGCCGCGCCCAGGTCGACGTCTACAAGCTGGCCGAAGAGGTCACGGCCGGCCTCACCGGCATGGAGGTTCCGCTCCGCGTCGCCGTCATGGGCTGCGTCGTCAACGGCCCCGGCGAGGCCCGCGAGGCCGACCTCGGCGTCGCCTCCGGCAACGGCAAGGGCCAGATCTTCGTCAAGGGCGAGGTCATCAAGACCGTCCCCGAGTCCAAGATCGTGGAAACCCTCATCGAGGAGGCCATGAAGCTGGCCGAGCAGATGGAGAAGGACGGCGTCACCTCCGGCGAGCCGTCGGTGGCGGTAGCGGGCTGACCGCCCGGCGACCGATCCGGCCGGGAGGACCGCACGCCGGCTCCCGGCCGCGCTGCTCCCCCCGGTGCGAGGGCGGACCGGGTGCGGCCACTGTGCCCCTCCCGGCTTCCTCTCACCGTGCCCTCCCGGTCCCAAATGCGACATCTCCCTGTCCTCTGTCACTGGTACGCCGCCCTCGGACCGGGAGCCGACGGCCGATGACACCGGGCCCGCGTGCGTCCCGCTGGTCACTGCACGCACGCGGGCGGCACTCCCCAGCTCCGCCAGGTACAGTGCGTGGATCAGCCGACCCCAGTGTGTGAGGCCCCGCACGTGTTGACGCAGACCACCTCACGGGTCCTCGAACCGAGCGACCTGGACGCCGCGCTCGCCATACTCGACCGCGAGCCGGTCGCGAACGCCTTCGTGACGTCCCGGGTGCAGATCGCCGGCCTCGACCCGTGGCGGCTCGGCGGAGAGATGTGGGGCTGGTACGAGGACGGCATGCTGACGTCCCTGTGCTACGCGGGCGCCAACCTCGTCCCGATCTGCGCCACCCCGCGCGCCGTCCGCGCCTTCGCCGACCGCGCCCGCCGGGCCGGCCGCCGCTGCTCCTCCATCGTCGGTCCGGCCGGCTCCACCGCCGACCTGTGGCGGCTGCTGGAGCCCCACTGGGGCCCGGCCCGCGACGTCCGCCGCCACCAGCCGCTCATGGTCACCGACCGCCTGCCGGACGGCATCGCCCCGGACCCCTACGTCCGTCGCGTCCGCAAGGACGAGATGGAGAAGATCATGCCGGCGTGCGTGGCGATGTTCACCGAGGAGGTCGGCGTCTCCCCGCTGGCCGGTGACGGCGGTCTCCTCTACCAGGCCCGTGTCGCCGAACTCGTCGGATCCGGCCGGGCCTTCGCCCGCTTCGACGCGGACGGCAAGGTCGTCTTCAAGGCCGAGATCGGCGCCGCGACCGACCGCGCCTGCCAGATCCAGGGCGTGTGGGTGGCCCCCGAGTACCGGGGGACCGGCTTGGCGGCCCCCGGCATGGCAGCGGTCCTGCGCTACGCCCTGGCCGACGTCGCCCCGGTCGTCAGCCTCTACGTCAACGACTTCAACACGGCGGCCCGCAGGACGTACCAGAGGGTGGGCTTCCAAGAGGTCGGCGCCTTCATGAGCGTGCTGTTCTGACGACGCAGACCCCCCTGTAGGCTCCCCGCCATGGACCTGGTGATCGGCCCCCTCGACCTCTCCGGCCACGTCGACGAGGCCCTGGAAGTCCAAGCGGTGGCATTCGGGCTGGGCCCCGACGAAGTCGCAGTCCGCCGCCAGATCGTCCTGCGCCACATGACCTACCCGGGCGCCCGCGCCCTCGGCGCGACAGCCGGCGGCACCCTCGTCGGCTTCGTCTACGGCATGCCCAACGACCGCGCCCACTGGTGGTCCACGGTCGTGGAGCCGTACCTCAGGGCGAACCACCACGACCACTGGCTCGACGACGCCTTCGTGATCACCGAGCTGCACGTCCACCCGGCCTACCAGAACCGGGGCATCGGGCGCTCCCTGATCACCACGATCACCGACGGCGCCGCCGAACCCCGCTCGATCCTCTCCGCGATCGACACCGAGAGCCCCGCCCGCGCGCTCTACCGCTCCCTCGGCTACCGGGACCTCGCCCGCCAGGTCCTCTTCCCGAGCGCCCCGAAGCCGTACGCGGTGATGGGCGCTCCGCTCCCGCTCCGCCACCGCTAACCGATTTCCAACGCCCGGTGCCCCCCGGATAACCTCCTGCCATCACCCTCCCCCACTCTCGGCCTCGCCCGAGCGGGGGGACCCCCAGCAGCAGGAGCAGAACCATGGCGAACGTACCGGTCCAGCGCATGTCCCAGTTGATGGCGAAGACGTTGCGCGACGACCCGGCGGACGCCGAGGTCCTCAGCCACAAGCTCCTCGTCCGCGCCGGGTACGTGCGCCGCACCGCCGCCGGAATCTGGAGCTGGCTGCCGCTCGGCAAGCGGGTCCTGGCCAACGTGGAGCGCATCGTCCGCGAGGAGATGGACGCCATCGGCGCCCAGGAGGTCCTGCTCCCCGCCATCCTGCCGCGCGAGCCCTACGACGCCACCGGCCGCTGGGACGAGTACGGCCCGGAGCTGTTCCGCCTCCAGGACCGCAAGGGCGGCGACTACCTCCTCGGCCCCACCCACGAGGAGATCTTCACCCTCCTGGTGAAGGACCAGGCGTCCTCCTACAAGGACCTGCCGGTCATCCTCTACCAGATCCAGAACAAGTACCGCGACGAGGCCCGCCCCCGCGCCGGCATCCTGCGCGGCCGCGAGTTCCTGATGAAGGACTCCTACTCCTTCGACACCGAGGACGAGGGCCTCGCCAAGTCGTACGCCCTGCACCGCGAGGCCTACCAGAAGATCTTCGCGCGCCTCGGCCTCGACTACCGCATCTGCGCCGCCACCGCCGGCGCGATGGGCGGCTCCAAGTCCGAGGAGTTCCTCGCCCCGGCCGAGGCCGGCGAGGACACCTTCGCCGACTGCCCGAACTGCGACTTCGCCGCCAACACCGAGGCGATCACGTACGAGCTGAAGCCCGTCGACGCCACGGACGTCCCGGCCGCCGAGGACATCCCGACCCCCGACACCCCGACCATCGAGACCCTCGCCGCCTCCCTCGGCGTCCCGGCCTCGGCCACGCTGAAGAACCTCCTCGTCAAGGTCGACGGCGAGATCGTCGCCGTCGGTGTCCCCGGTGACCGTGAGGTCGACCTGGACAAGGTCGAGGCGCACTTCGCCCCGGCCGTCGTCGAGCTGGTCACCGAGACGGACTTCGCGGCCCGTCCCGACCTGGTCCGCGGCTACGTCGGACCGCAGGGCCTGGACAAGGTCACGTACATCGCAGACCCGCGCGTGGCCCCCGGCACGGCCTGGATCACCGGTGCCAACAAGGCCGGCACGCACACGAAGAACGTCGTCGCGGGCCGCGACTTCGAGGTCGACCGTTACGTCGACGTCGTGGTCGTGCAGGAGGGCGACCCCTGCCCGAAGTGCGGCACGGGCCTCGTCCTCGACCGGGCCATCGAGATCGGCCACATCTTCCAGCTGGGCCGCAAGTACGCCGACGCCCTCAAGCTCGACGTCCTCGGCCAGAACGGCAAGCCGGTCCGCGTCACCATGGGCTCCTACGGCATCGGCGTCTCCCGCGCGGTCGCCGCCCTCGCCGAGCAGAGCGCCGACGACAAGGGCCTGTGCTGGCCCAAGGAGGTCGCCCCGGCCGACGTCCACGTGGTCGCCGCCGGCAAGGCCCTCCAGACCGAACTGGCCCTCGACATCTCCCAGAAGCTGGCCGCCGCCGGTGTCCGGGTCCTGGTCGACGACCGCCCCGGCGTCTCCCCGGGCGTCAAGTTCACCGACTCCGAGCTGATCGGCGTACCGCAGATCCTGGTGGCCGGGCGGCGCGCGGGCGACGGCGTGGTGGAACTGAAGGACCGCCGCACCGGCGAGCGCGAGGAGCTCACGGTCGAGGAGGCCGTCGCCCGCCTCACCGCGTAGGGCCCGTGGCGGCGTGAGCGCCCCGGCCGCCCGGGGCGCTCACAGCCAGCCCGCGAACTCCAGCAGCAGCTCCGCGTCCCGGGGCCGTCCCACGCGTCCCGCCCGCACACCGGACTCCACGGCCCGGAACAACGTCCAGCCGCGGAGCCGCTCCTGGTCCACGTCCAGGGACTCGGCCAGCCGCTTCACCCGCCGCCGGGTCGTCGCCGCACCGGACGGCTGGGCGATCAGGTCCTCCACCCGGTCGCGGACCAGCCGCGCCAGATCGAACGCGCACTCGCCGACCACCGGGTCGGGGCCCACGGCCAGCCACGGCATCCGCTCCGCGGAGAGCACCTTGCTCTGCCGGAACGTGCCGTGCAGCAACCGGTGTTCGGGCGGCGCGGCCAGCAACTCCTCGCGCGCGGCGAGCGCCAGGCCGACCAGCGGGGCCACCTCGGGATCCGCCTGCGCCCGGGCCCGCATCGCCTCGGCCTGCCGCCCGGTGCGCTCGGCGACGGTCTCGAAGGGGAAGCCGTCAGGCGGCTCGACCCACAGCCGCCGCAGCGTCCCCGCCGCCTCCAGCAGCGCCTTCGCCTCCGGCAGCGACCGCACCGACACGTCCGGATGCAGCCGCTCCAGCAGCAGCACCCCCTCGGGGGTACGGGGGTCGAGCAGCTGTACGGCACCCCGTCCGCCCCAGTGCGCGAGCGCGGCCCGCTCCGCCTCAGGGCGAGCCCGGCCCGGCGCCAGCTTCAGCACGGCGGGCGTTCCGTCGGCCGTCCGCACCAGCACGACCAGGCTGCTGCGCCCCCCGGGCACCTGCACCCGCTCCACGGTCAACTCGCGTAGCGCGACGGCCTGCTGCGCCGCCTCGGGCAGCTTCTCCAGCCAGTCGTCACCGTCCGGTGCCGTCTCACCGAGCGCCCTGACCAGACGCTTCGGCGGTTCGAAAACCATGCGCGAGTCGTTCCCTTCGTGCTGTCCGCGGTGCGTGCCCTGGGCGGGTCACGCGGTCGGCGCCGCCAGGGGCGGGGCCGTGCCGGCCCGCTCGGCGAGCCCAGGGAAGGCTACGCTCTCGCCGCGCCAGCGCACCGCCCGCACCGCCGCCTCGCGCAGCGCCTCGGCGGCCAGGGCCCGCCGCGCACCGCCCGCCGCGCGCACCAGGTCCGAGTACACCCCGGCCACCCGGTCCTCCAGCTCGGCGGCGAGCCGCACGGCCGCCGCCGCGTCCGGCACCGGGAACGGCAGCGCGTACCCGGCGGCCGCCGCCACGGGCCTGCCCCCCAGGTCCTTCACCTCGCGTACCAGCGCGTCCCGGCGCGCCCGGTGCGCGTCGTACGCCATCCGTGCGTCGACGCGCCGCCCGTCGCCGATCCGCCCGCCGACCACGCCGTACCCGTACACCGCCGCGTGCTCGGCCGCCAGCGCCGCCTGGAGGGCCCGCAGCTCCCGGTCCTTCGCCTCGCTCACGCGCCACCCTCCGTCAGCAGATACACGTGCGCCGCCCCGGCCGCCGCCACCGAGGCCAGCAGCCGCGCCAGCTCGCCCGGCACGTCGAGCAGCGCCTTGGCCCGCCGGTCGGCGAGCTCCCGCTCCGCGGAGGCGAGGGCGGCGAGAGTCTCCTTGTCGTCGCCCGGCACGGTGGCGGCCGAGGCGGAAGCGGAAGGGGAGGAGGGAGAGCGGGACGGCTGCCGGCCCGGGCCCCCTCCGAAGGCCTGCGCATGCCGTACGGCCGCCTCCCGCAGCGGCCGCAGCCGCTCCGCGAGCCCCGGGCGGGCGGCGATCACCGCGGCGTACCGCTCCGCCAGCTCCTCGCTGTCCCGCGCCGCCCGCGCGCGTGCCCGGCGCTCGGCCGCCGACGGGCCGTCCTCCGGGACATCCGGACCCTCGCCCCCGGCGGTGCAGCCCGCCAGGGCGAGGGCCGTCGGGCCGACGGCGAGCAGAGTCCTTCTGCGCGGCCCGTAGCGGGTGCGCGGAGATGAGGGGAACGGCACGTCAGACGTCCTCGGGGCTCGTGCGGGAAAGAAGCGACTCCAAAGGGCTGAACGCCCGTGATCACGGTACCCGGGCCCCCGCCCCGGACCACTCAGCGGCACCGTTCGTCACCGGGTGGACGGCAACACACCCCGCGACCGGATACCCTTTGACCAGACACGCGACCCATCCCACAACAGCACACGCGGCCGAGGAGTCACCCGGATGAGCACCACCCAGAGCGAGAGGCTGCGAGAACTGCTGGAACCGCTCGTCACATCCCAGGGCCTGGATCTCGAAGAGATCGAAGTGGACTCCGTCGGACGCAAGCGTGTGCTGCGCGTCGTCGTCGACTCGGACACGGGCGCCGACCTGGACCAGATCGCCGATGTGAGCCGCGCGCTCTCGGCGAAGCTCGACGAGACGGACGCGATGGGCGACGGGGAGTACACCCTCGAGGTCGGCACCCCGGGCGCGGAGCGCCTCCTCACGCAGCACCGGCACTACGTCCGCGCCACGGACCGGCTGGTGAAGTTCCAGCTGGCCGAGGGCGGCGAGCTGGTCGCCAGGATCCTCAAGGTCGACGACGAGGGAATCGACACCGAGGTGCCCGGGGTGAAGGGCCGCAAGGCCACCGCGCGCAGACTCGCCTTCGACGACATCGTCCGGGCGCGTGTCCAGGTCGAGTTCAGCCGCAAGGACAACAAGAAGGAAGAGGAGGCGTAGCCGTGGACATCGACATGAGTGCCCTGCGGGGCTTGGTTCGGGAGAAGGAGATCTCCTTCGACCTGCTGGTCGAGGCGATCGAATCGGCCCTCCTCATCGCCTACCACCGCACCGAGGGAAGCCGCCGCCACGCGCGCGTGGAGCTCAACCGGGAGACCGGCCATGTGACCGTGTGGGCGAAGGAGGACCCCGACGACCTCGAGGAGGGCCAGGAGCCCCGCGAGTTCGACGACACCCCCACCGGTTTCGGCCGGATCGCCGCCACCACGGCCAAGCAGGTCATCCTGCAGCGCCTGCGCGACGCCGAGGACGACGCGACACTCGGTGAGTACGCCGGCCGCGAGGGCGACATCGTCACCGGTGTGGTCCAGCAGGGCCGCGACCCGAAGAACGTGCTGGTCGACATCGGCAAGCTCGAGGCCATCCTGCCGGTGCAGGAGCAGGTGCCGGGCGAGACCTACCCGCACGGCATGCGGCTGCGCAGTTATGTCGTCCGGGTGGCCAAGGGCGTCCGCGGCCCGTCCGTGACGCTGTCCCGGACGCATCCCAATCTGGTGAAGAAGCTCTTCGCCCTGGAGGTGCCGGAGATCGCCGACGGGTCCGTGGAGATCTCTGCGATCGCCCGTGAGGCCGGTCACCGCACGAAGATCGCCGTACGGTCCACCCGGTCCGGCCTGAACGCCAAGGGCGCCTGCATCGGCCCCATGGGCGGCCGCGTGCGCAACGTGATGGGCGAGCTGAACGGCGAGAAGATCGACATCGTCGACTGGTCGGAGGACCCGGCCGAGATGGTGGCGAACGCGCTGTCCCCGGCCCGGGTCTCCAAGGTGGAGATCGTGGACATGGCGACCCGGTCGGCCCGGGTGACCGTGCCCGACTACCAGCTGTCCCTGGCCATCGGCAAGGAAGGGCAGAACGCCCGCCTCGCGGCCCGGCTGACCGGCTGGCGGATCGACATCCGGCCGGACACGGAACCGGCCGCGGACCGGACCGGGGAATAGATCCAAGCCGCGGGTCGTTCAGATCACGACAGGTTCGGGCGCGGCAACTGTTCGAATCCTGCCCCAAAGGGGTGAGGCGCCTACGGGGAGGTAGACTTAACGGTGTCTGGCCGGACGCGCACCCGAGCATGCCCTGAACGCACCTGTGTGGGGTGTCGGGAGCGGGTGGCCAAGGCCGATCTGTTGCGGATCGTGTTGATCGACGGCGCATGCGCCCCTGATCCACGCGGTACGCTGCCCGGCCGGGGTGCGTATGTGCATCCCACACCGGTCTGTCTTGACCAGGCGGTTCGCCGCCGGGCGTTCACGAGGGCACTGCGCGCCCCGGGAGCGCCCGACACAAAGGCGTTGCGCCGGTACGTCGAGCAGACAACAGTTGCCGATCAGGCAACACGGTAAGACGTGCCGCACGGAACCCCGTGCGGTGTAGGTACCTCGCGAGTCGAAAGCAGGTCGAGATTGCGATGAGCACTCGATGAGTACGCGATGAGTACGCCCATGAACTAGCGACGGTCCGGCTTCACCCGGACCTCAAAGGAGCGAAGTGGCTAAGGTCCGGGTCTACGAACTCGCCAAGGAGTTCGGTGTCGAGAGCAAGGTCGTCATGGCCAAGCTCCAGGAGCTCGGTGAATTCGTCCGTTCGGCGTCTTCGACCATCGAAGCGCCCGTTGTACGCAAGCTGACTGACGCATTCCAGCAGGGCGGCGGCAACGGCAAGTCCGCCGCGAAGCCCGCGGCCCCCAAGAAGGCCGCCCCCCGTCCCGGCGCGCCCTCTCCGGCGCAGGCGGCCCGTCCGGCTGCCCCGAAGCCGCCGGCCGCGCCCAAGCCTCCGGCCGCCCAGCAGCCGTCGGCCCCGTCGTCCCCGGCGCCGTCCCCCGGCCCGCGTCCGACGCCGGGCCCCAAGCCCGCGCCGCGTCCGGCCCCGGCCGCGCCCGAGTTCACGGCGCCGCCCGCGGCTCCGTCCGCTCCGGCCGGCCCCAAGCCCGGCGCGCGTCCCGGCGCCCCCAAGCCCGGCGGTCGCCCTTCCGGCGGTCCCGGCCAGGGCCAGGGCGGCCAGGGCCAGCGTCCCGGCGGTCAGGGCTCGCGTCCCGGTGCCCCGGCTCCGCGTCAGGGTTCCCGTCCGGCCGGTCCGCGTCCGGGTAACAACCCCTTCACCTCGGGTGGCTCCACCGGTATGGCGCGCCCGCAGGCGCCCCGTCCGCAGGGTTCCCGTCCGGGCCCCGGCGGCCCCGGCGGCGGTCCCCGTCCGCAGGCGCCCGGCGCCCAGGGCGGCGGTCCGCGTCCGCAGGCTCCGGGCGGCAACCGCCCGACTCCGGGCTCGATGCCGCGTCCGCAGGGCGGCGGTCCGCGTCCCGGCGGCGGTTCCGCCGGTCCGCGTCCGAACCCCGGCATGATGCCGCAGCGTCCCGCTGCCGGCCCGCGTCCCGGTGGCGGCGGTCCTGGCGGCCGCGGTCCCGGCGGCGGCGGTCGCCCCGGTGGCGGTGGCGGTCGTCCGGGCGGCGGCGGCTTCGCCGGTCGTCCCGGTGGCGGTGGCGGCGGTTTCGCCGGCCGTCCCGGCGGTCCCGGTGGCGGTGGCGGCGGTTTCGCAGGCCGTCCGGGTGGCGGCGGCGGTGGCCGTCCCGGCTTCGGCGGTCGTCCCGGCGGCCCCGGTGGCCGTGGTGGCACGCAGGGCGCCTTCGGCCGTCCCGGCGGTCCCGCGCGTCGTGGCCGCAAGTCGAAGCGGCAGCGCCGTCAGGAGTACGAGGCCATGCAGGCCCCGTCGGTCGGCGGTGTGATGCTGCCTCGCGGCAACGGCGAGACCGTTCGCCTGTCGCGCGGTGCCTCGCTCACCGACTTCGCGGAGAAGATCAACGCCAACCCGGCGTCGCTCGTCGCGGTCATGATGAACCTCGGCGAGATGGTCACGGCCACGCAGTCCGTCTCCGACGAGACGCTCCAGCTCCTCGCCGACGAGATGAACTACACGGTTCAGATCGTCAGCCCGGAGGAGGAGGACCGCGAGCTCCTGGAGTCCTTCGACATCGAGTTCGGCGAGGACGAGGGCGACGAGGAGGACCTGATGGTCCGCCCGCCGGTCGTCACCGTCATGGGTCACGTCGACCACGGTAAGACCCGGCTCCTCGACGCCATCCGCAAGACGAACGTCATCGCGGGCGAGGCCGGCGGCATCACCCAGCACATCGGTGCCTACCAGGTCGCGACCGAGGTCAACGACGAAGAGCGCAAGATCACCTTCATCGACACCCCGGGTCACGAGGCGTTCACCGCCATGCGTGCCCGTGGTGCGAGGTCGACGGACATCGCGATCCTGGTCGTCGCGGCCAACGACGGCGTCATGCCGCAGACGGTCGAGGCGCTCAACCACGCCAAGGCGGCCGACGTCCCGATCGTCGTCGCGGTCAACAAGATCGACGTCGAGGGCGCGGACCCGACCAAGGTGCGCGGTCAGCTGACCGAGTACGGCCTGGTGGCCGAGGAGTACGGCGGCGACACGATGTTCGTCGACATCTCCGCCAAGCAGGGTCTGCACATCGACTCCCTGCTGGAGGCCGTGGTCCTCACGGCCGACGCCTCGCTCGACCTGCGGGCCAACCCGAACCAGGACGCGCAGGGCATCGCGATCGAGTCCCGTCTCGACCGCGGCCGTGGTGCCGTGTCGACGGTCCTCGTCCAGCGCGGCACGCTGCGGGTCGGCGACACCATGGTGGTCGGCGACGCGTACGGCCGAGTCCGGGCGATGCACGACGACAACGGCAACCTCGTCACCGAGGCGGGTCCGTCGACGCCGGTGCAGGTCCTGGGCCTGACCAACGTCCCGGGTGCGGGCGACAACTTCCTGGTGGTCGACGAGGACCGTACGGCCCGTCAGATCGCGGAGAAGCGTGCCGCTCGCGAGCGCAACGCGGCCTTCGCCAAGCGCACGCGTCGTGTGTCGCTGGAGGACCTGGACAAGGTGCTGAAGGCCGGCGAGGTCCAGCAGCTGAACCTGATCATCAAGGGTGACGCTTCTGGTTCCGTCGAGGCACTCGAGTCCTCCCTGCTCCAGCTGGACGTCGGCGAGGAGGTCGACATCCGCGTCCTGCACCGCGGCGTCGGTGCGGTCACGGAGTCCGACATCGACCTGGCGATGGGCTCGGACGCCATCGTGATCGGCTTCAACGTGCGCGCCGCCGGGCGTGCGCAGCAGATGGCCGAGCGCGAGGGCGTGGACGTCCGCTACTACTCGGTCATCTACCAGGCGATCGAGGAGATCGAGGCGGCCCTCAAGGGCATGCTCAAGCCGGAGTACGAAGAGGTCGAGCTCGGTACGGCGGAGATCCGCGAGGTCTTCAAGTCGTCCAAGCTGGGCAACATCGCGGGTGTTCTCATCCGCTCCGGCGAGGTCAGGCGCAACACCAAGGCCCGCCTCATCCGCGACGGCAAGGTGGTCGCGGAGAACCTCAACATCGAGGGCCTGCGTCGCTTCAAGGACGACGTCACCGAGATCCGCGAAGGGTTCGAGGGCGGTATCAACCTCGGCAACTTCAACGACATCAAGGTCGACGACGTCATCGCGACGTACGAGATGCGCGAGAAGCCGCGGGTGTGACCCACGGTTCCCAGACCGGCCGACGGGGCTCCTGCCCCGTCGGCCGGCTGGCCGTTGAAGGGGTGCAGGGGACGCAGTCCCCGCCGGGGTCCGGGGCGGAGCCCCGGGAGCTGTACCTCATCGGCCAACCGTGTCGGGCGGGTGGGTGGGCAAGGGAAAACCCCGTCGAGCCACCGGCAGGTACGCGGTACCGTTCTTGATGTCCCTGCCCCGACCGCAGGGCCATCGATCCCGTACCGGCGGGTCATCCGGATACACACATGTACGTGGGGACGCTGTCCTTCGACCTGCTCCTCGGCGACGTACGGTCGCTGAAGGAGAAGCGCTCCGTCGTCCGCCCCATCGTCGCCGAGCTCCAGCGCAAGTACGCGGTGAGCGCGGCCGAGGTGGATCACATGGACCTCCACCGCAGGGCCGTCATCGGCCTCGCGCTGGTGTCCGGCGACGCGGGGCACCTGAGCGAGGTACTCGACCGGTGTGAACGGCTGGTCGCCGCCCGCCCCGAAGTGGAGCTGCTGTCCGTCAGGCGGCGCTTCCACGGCGAAGACGACTGACGACCCAAGAACGACCCAGACAGGAAAGAACGGGAGACGGACCAGTGGCCGACAACGCGCGGGCCAAGAGGCTGGCGGACCTCATCCGGGAAGTGGTGGCCCAGAAGCTGCTGCGCGGGATCAAGGACCCGCGGCTCGGCACCCACGTCACCATCACGGACACCCGGGTCACGGGCGATCTGCGGGAGGCGACCGTCTTCTACACGGTGTACGGGGACGAAGAGGAGCGGAACGCGGCCGCGGCCGGCCTGGAGAGCGCCAAGGGCATCCTGCGCTCCGAGGTCGGCCGGGCCGCCGGCGTGAAGTTCACGCCGACCCTGACCTTCGTCATGGACGCCCTCCCGGACACCGCCCGGAACATCGAGGACCTCCTCGACAAGGCGCGCCAGTCCGACGAGAAGGTGCGGGAGGCGTCCGCGGGCGCGAATTACGCCGGCGACGCCGACCCGTACCGCAAGCCGGACGAGGACGACGAGACGGACGACACCGCCGAATGACCCAGAAGCACACCACGCCCGACGGCCTCGTCATCGTCGACAAGCCGTCGGGCTTCACTTCCCACGACGTCGTCGCCAAGATGCGCGGCATCGCCAGGACGCGACGCGTCGGGCACGCCGGCACCCTCGACCCGATGGCGACGGGCGTCCTCGTCCTCGGCGTCGAGAAGGCCACCAAGCTCCTCGGCCACCTCGCGCTGACCGAGAAGGAGTACCTGGGCACGATCCGGCTCGGGCAGAACACCCTCACCGACGACGCCGAGGGGGAGATCACCTCGGCCACGGACGCCTCCGGGGTCACCCGCGACGCCATCGACGCCGGCGTCGCCAAGCTGACCGGCGCCATCATGCAGGTGCCGTCCAAGGTCAGCGCCATCAAGATCAACGGCGTGCGGTCCTACAAGCGGGCCAGGGAGGGCGAGGAGTTCGACATCCCGGCCCGGCAAGTCACGGTCTCCTCCTTCGGCGTCCACGACGTCCGGGAAGCCGTCGCCGAGGACGGTACGGCCGTGCTCGACCTGGTCGTCTCGGTCGTCTGCTCCTCCGGCACGTACATCCGGGCGCTGGCCCGTGACCTGGGCGCCGACCTCGGTGTCGGCGGGCATCTCACCGCCCTGCGCCGCACCCGCGTGGGCCCCTACAAGCTGGACGCGGCCCGCACCCTCGACCAGCTCCAGCAGGAGCTGACCGTGATGCCGGTTGCCGAGGCCGCCGCTGCCGCGTTCCGGCGCTGGGACGTCGACGCCCGGCGCGCCCGGCTGCTCACCAACGGCGTGCGGCTGGACATGCCCGAGGAGTACGCGGGCTCCGGGCCCGTCGCCGTCTTCGATCCGGAGGGCCGCTTCCTCGCCCTCGTCGAGGAGCAGCGGGGCAAGGCCAGGAGCCTGGCCGTCTTCGCCTGACGGCACACGGGGACCGTCCGCCCGTGGAGCGGCGACCACGGGGTACCTCCACTGCCGCCGCTCCACGGTCCCCCCTCGGTTCCCCCACCCCTAGGGTGTATCCAGCCGCCCCACTTCGTTCACCCGTCCGTGCAGGCGCTCGGAGTGAACCGGGGGAGCGGAAGGGGGCGCATCCGCAGAGCGATCTGTCCCGCTGATCATCTCGCCCCTACCGTCGAACGCAAGGGCACGGGTGTACGGCGGGGAGGCTCGACGATGACGTCGCGGAACCGGTCCGGGGAGACACAGGACAGCGCGGCAGGATCCCAGGACCGCCCCGAAACAACGGAGCGGACGAGCGAGGGAACCGACGGCGGGGCGTCCGGCCCGGCCCTCGTCCGCATCCAGGACCTCGCCGGCCGCCCCCGGGGCACCGGCTTCCTGGCCGACCACCACGGCACGCTCGTCACCAGCCACGAGGCGGTCGACGGCCTGCCCCGGCTCGTCCTGTACGGGGCCGGGGACCGCCGCCGGGTCGTGTCCGCGGACGCGGTGACCCCGCTGCCCGCGCTCGGCCTGGCCCTCGTACGGACCGAGGGCCTCGGTCTGCCGCCGCTGCCCGTCACCGCGCGGGGCGGGCCCGGGACAGGCGCCTATGTGCGGATCGCCGCCGGCGGCTGGCGTGAGGCCAGGGTGCTGGGCTCGGCCGCCGTGACGTACACGGCCACGGACCGCCGCCACCGCCTCGACGGCGCGTTGGAGCTGGCGGTCGGCACGGCAGGGCGGGACGCGCTGCGACTGGGCGGGGGAGCGGCCGGCGGCCCGGTGCTCGACGCCGCGACCGGCGCCGTCGTCGGGGTCCTCGGCACCGCGCTCAGCTCCGACCACAGCGACGTCGGATTCGCCGTACCACTGCATCCCCGGGCCCCTGGCGCGGCGGGACCGCTCGCCGAGCTGCTCGCCGAGAACGCGGCGACGGTCCCCGCGTACGGCGCCGACCTCAACCTGGCCGGGGTGCTGGAGCTGACCGGCACGGCCGTGGGGCTGGACGGCCCGCCCGGCGGCACGGGTCTCCCGGAGCCGGTCGAACGGGCCGCCGTGGTGGCCGAGTTCAGCGCCTTCACGACCGGCCCGGCGGCCGTGCTCGGCCTCGCCGGGGCGCCCGGCAGCGGCCGTACGACGGAACTCGCAGCGCTCGCCGCGCGCCGCGCCCGCAGCGGGCATCCCACGCTGTGGCTGCGCGGCTGCGAACTGCGGGGCGACGACGCCTCGGTGGCCGACGCGGCACACCGGGCGCTGACCCGGGCCACTCCTGCCGTGGCCGCGTCCCGGTCCCGTCTCCTGCCCGCCGACCTGGGCGACACCACGCCCGAGCGCCTCGCCGGACTCGCCGGTGCCCTCGGCCGACCCCTGCTGTTGCTCCTCGACGGCCCGGAGGAGATGCCCCCGGCGCTGGCCCGCCGCCTGGCCGACTGGACCGACGGGACGGTGCGGTGGCTGCGGGAGACAGGCGTTCGGATGGTCGTGGCCTGCCGGGCGGAGTACTGGGAGGGGACGGGGTTCCCGAAGGAGGTCCTGCACCGGCCGGCCGGCGCCGAGGACGGGCCCGCGTGTGTGCGCCTCGGCGATCTCACCGAGGACGAGGCCCGGGAGGCCCGCCGGCGCCACGGCATCCCGGAGAGCGCCCTCGTCGACACCGACGCCCGGCACCCCCTCGCCCTGCGACTGCTCGCCGAGATCCGGGACGCCCTCGCCGGGGCCTTTGGGGTCTCCGACGGCCCGGAAACCGCCGAGCCCGGCAGCCCCGGCAGCCCCGACAGCCTCACCGGCCCCGGTGCCACCGTCGACCGCGACGACGTCTTCGCGGCCTACCTGGACCTGATGTCCCTGCGCATCGCCCAGCGGCTGGCCGCCGGCAACGGCCTGAGCGGCACGGCCGTACGCCGGCTGGCCGCCAAAGTCGCCGGGCAGGTGCACGAGGCCGCCCGGCGCAGTCTCGGACCCGGGCTGGGGGATCTGGACCGGGAGACGTTCGAGGCGGTGTTCCCGTGGGGGCCGGTACCGGCGCGGCTCGGCGGCGGCACCGGCTGGGCGTCGGCCGTCCTCGCCGAGGGCCTGCTCGTGCCCGCCGGAGCCGGCTACCGCTTCGCCCACGAGGAGCTCGCCGACTGGCTCCAGGGCATGCACCTCGACCTCGACGAGGCCCTGCACTCCCTCGTCCACCGTCGGCAGGACGCGCAGCCCGACCCCGTCCCGCACCACCGCATCGGGCCCGTCGTCCAGGCCCTGCTGTTCCTCGCCCGCCAGCACGGCACCGGCCAACTGGCCTCCCGGCTGGCGGACCTGGTGCATGCCCTGGACGCCCGTCCGCGGTCCTGGTGGGCGGCCCGGCTGCTCGCCGGGGTCCTGTCGGCCGTACCCGAGGCGACGCCCTACACGGAGGTGCTGCGGCTGCTCGCCGACCGGATCGTGGCCTGGCGGCGGCAGGGGAGGGGTGTGCCGGACGAGGTCGGGCCCGCCTTCTGGGCCGGCGTACGGCTGCCGGAGGGCGAGCGCTTCGCGCTGCTGAGGCGGCTGGTGCACGCCGACGGCCCGCCGTGCGAGGCCGGTCCCCGGTTCCTGGACACCGCCGCGCACCTGCTGGCCGCCGACCCCACCGCCGTACAGCCGCTGCTGGCCCGCTGGTTCGACGACGAGCAGCCGCTGCCCGCCACCCCGCACGCGACCGTGGCCACGGCCGCGCAGGCGCTGCTGCACACCCACCGGCACAGGGCCCTGGACGACTTGGCGGACGTGCTCGTCGACCGCGCCCACCGGAGGGCCGACGAACTGCTCGCCGTGCTGGCCGAGGAGGAGCCCCCGGCGGTGTGCCGGGCCGTCGACCGGTGGGCGCGCGACGAGCGCCCGGCGCGACGGAGGGCCGCGATGGCGCACGGCCTGCGCGTCGCGCCGCACGTGAGCACCGGAGGCGACCGCGCCCTCCTGCGCTACGCGGCCCTCACCGTCCTCACCCGCCCCGCCGACAGCGCCCTGCACGGCGCAGCACTCGCCCTCCTCGTCCAGGATCCGCACACCCGGGACCGGTACCTCCCCAGGGCGCTGGAGCACTTCGCGGCGGGCGACCCGCACCTCCCGCCGGACGCACCGGCCGCCGCCCTCCCGGCCCACCCCGAGCCGGTCCTCGGCGCCTTCGCGGTGCGGCTGGAGCGGCCGGACGCGGAGGAGGCGCTGCGGGCGCTCGCCGACGCCACCCCGCCCGGCCTGGCCCGGCGGGTCGCCGCGCTGCTGGTGCAGGCCGCGGAGCGGCGACCGGAGCTCGCCGGGCACCTGGCCGCGTACGTGGACCAGCGGCTCGACCGGGGCCCCGCCGCCCGGGCCGCGCTCCTGCCGCTGGTCACCGGCCTGCTGGAGGGCGGCCCGGTGCGACTGCGGTGCGCCCTCGCCGCGGTCCTCAGCCCGCCCGGCATCCCCGCCTCCCGCCCGCTGCGCCGCGAGCTGCGCGACGCGCTCCTGGCCCGCGAGCACGACACCGACGTCCTCGACGCGCTGCTGCACGCCGCCGCCCGGAACGGCGGTGACGACCTGCGCGACCTCGTCCGCCGCATCGGACTGCTCCTCGGGCGCACCCCGGAGGGCGCCGGCCGCTTCGACCGCGCCCTGGTCGACCTGGGCCGGCACGTGCCCGGCTTCGCCGCCCGGGTGGCCGGCTGGCTGGCCGACGCGCCCGAGGAGTGGGCGGCGCTGGTCGGGCCGAGCTCCCACCGGACGATCGAGAACCTGGCGGGCGTGAGTGTCCCCGTCTGAGGAGCCGATGCGGGCCGCAGGCACCCGGCATGGCACCCTTAGACCTGCGTACGAGGCAACCAGGAACAACCACGGACACGGGTTCGACGAGCTTTCGACAAGGAGCAGGCACAGTGCAGCGCTGGCGTGGCTTGGAGGACATCCCCCAGGACTGGGGGCGCAGCGTCGTCACCATCGGCTCCTACGACGGAGTCCACCGCGGACACCAGCTGATCATCCGGCATGCCGTGAACCGCGCCCGGGAGCTGGGCGTGCCCGCCGTCGTCGTCACCTTCGACCCGCATCCCAGCGAGGTCGTCCGCCCGGGCAGCCACCCGCCGCTGCTCGCCCCGCACCACCGCCGCGCCGAACTCATGGCCGACCTGGGCGTGGACGCGGTGCTCATCCTGCCCTTCACGACCGAGTTCTCGAAGCTGTCCCCGGCCGACTTCGTCGTCAAGGTGCTCGTGGACAAGCTGCACGCCAAGGCGGTCGTCGAGGGCCCCAACTTCCGCTTCGGCCACAAGGCCGCCGGCAACGTGGAGTTCCTGGCCACGCAGGGCAAGACCTACGACTTCGAGGTCGAGGTCGTCGACCTGTACGTGACCGGCGAGGCGGGCGGCGGCGAGCCGTTCTCCTCGACGCTGACCCGGCGTCTGGTCGCCGAGGGCGACGTCGAGGGCGCCGCCGAGATCCTGGGCCGCCCGCACCGCGTGGAGGGCGTGGTCGTCCGGGGTGCCCAGCGCGGCCGCGAACTGGGTTTCCCGACCGCCAACGTCGAGACCCTGCCGCACACCGCCATCCCCGCCGACGGTGTCTACGCCGGCTGGCTGCACGCCCAGGGCGAGGCGATGCCGGCCGCGATCTCCGTCGGCACGAACCCGCAGTTCGAGGGCACCGAGCGCACGGTGGAGGCGTACGCGATCGACCGAGTGGGGCTCGATCTGTACGGGTTGCATGTCGCGGTCGACTTCCTGGCGTTCGTGCGGGGGCAGGCGAAGTTCGACACGCTGGACGCGCTGCTGGAGCAGATGGGGGCAGACGTCCAGAAGTGCAGGGAGTTGGTGGCGGCTGAAGAGGCTGCCTAGTTCGCTCGTGGGCCGTCTGCGGGGGCGCGGGGGCTTGGCGCGCCCACGCGCGGAGCCGCACATTGCTACAGCCCCGCGCCCCTTTCAGGCACCTCCGCAACCGCCCAGTGACAAGCGACCTGCGATGCCCCGCCCCCGCTCAGCACCTTCAGGTCCTGGTTCCTGCACGCGTCCGCCACGCCCGTCCGCTCCGCCTCGCCGCTCGCCAGGATCTGGCAGCGGGCGTGGAAGCGGCAGCCTGACGGGACGCGGGACGGGTCCGGGGGCTCCCCCGTGAGGACCACCGGGGTGCCCGGGGCTTCCGGGAGGACGGACAGCAGGGCCTGCGTGTACGGGTGCCGGGGGGCCGTGAGGACTTGCTCCACCGCTCCCGTCTCCACGATCCGGCCCAGGTACATCACGGCGACCCGGTCTGCGATGTTCCAGGCCAGCCCCAGGTCGTGCGTGACGACCAGCGCGGACAGGCCCAGCTCGGTGCGCAGCCGCAGCAGCAGGGCGAGGATCTCACCGCGCACGGAGGCGTCGAGGGACGCCACCGGCTCGTCGGCGACGAGGAGTTCGGGTTCCAGGACCAGTGCGCCCGCGATGACGACGCGCTGGCGCTGCCCGCCGGACAGCTCGTGCGGGTAGCGCAGGAAGAAGCGCTCCGGGGGGCGGAGGCCGGCCCGGGACAGGGCCCCGGCGACCGCGGTGCGTTCGTCGCCGCCGTAGCCGTGGATGCGCAGGCCCTCGGCGACCGCGTCGTACACCGTGTGCCGGGGGTTGAGCGAACCGCTCGGGTCCTGGAGGACCAGCTGGACGCGCTTGCGGTACGCCTTGAGGGGCCGGCCGGAGTACTCCAGCGGGCGGCCGTCGAAGGTGACCCGGCCCGAGGTCGGCTCGACCAGGCCCAGCAGACAGCGGGCCAGGGTCGTCTTGCCGCAGCCGGACTCGCCGACCAGCGCGACGATCTCGCCGGGCCGGATGTCGAGGTCGACCCCGTCCACCGCGCGGGCCCGGGGGCCGCCGTGCCGGCCGGGGAAGGTGACGTGCAGGTCCTGGGCGCTGAGCAGCGGTGCCGTGGTGACCTCGGGGGCCGTGGGGGAGATGGTCATGGCGTTTTGGGCCTCGCTTCCTCCAGGGCTTCCGGATCCGGTGCCTCCCGCTCCTCCGGGGTGCCCGGATCCGCCGCCCCCCGCTCCGCCGAGTCTTCCGGTTCCTCGGTGAACTCCCGCTCCTCCGCCTCGCCGGCTCCGCGCGGCTCCCGAGCGGACGGGCCGACCAGAACACATGCCGCCCGGCGCTCCGGCCCCGCCTCGCGCAGCACCGGGTCCTCCTGAGGGCAGGACTCCAGCGCCACCGGGCACCGCGGATGGAAGGTACAGCCGGACGGCAGCGCCGCCGGGTCGGGCGGGTCGCCCGCGAGCCCTTGCGGCGCGAACCGGGAGGACGGGTCGCCGATGCGCGGGAACGCGGCCGACAGGGCCCTGGCATACGGGTGCCGGGCGTCCTCGTACACCTGCTGGGCCGGGCCCTCCTCGACCACCCGGCCCGCGTACATCACCGCGAGCCGGTCACAGGTGTCGGCGAGGACCGCCAGGTCGTGGCTGATCATGATCAGACCCAGGTCCTGGTCCGCGACGAGCTGCTCGATGAGCCGGAGGATCTGCGCCTGGATCATCACGTCGAGCGCGGTGGTCGGCTCGTCGGCGATGATCAGCCGCGGATCGCAGGCCAGCGCCATGGCGATCATGACGCGCTGCCGCTGCCCGCCGGACAGCTCGTGCGGATACGCGTCCGCGCGGGCGGCGGGCAGGCCGACGTGCTCCAGCAGCTCCCCGGTCTTCCTCTTCGCCCCGGCCGGGGTCGCCTTCCGGTGCAGCAGGATCGGCTCGGCGATCTGGTCGCCGATGCGGTGCACGGCGTTCAGCGAGTGCATCGCCCCCTGGAACACGACCGAGGCCCCGGCCCAGCGGACCGCCCGGACCCGGCCCCACTTCATCGTCAGCACGTCCTCGCCGTCGAGCAGGACCCCACCCGTGATGCGGGTCCCGGCGGGCAGCAGCCGCAGCAGGGCCAGCGCCAGCGTGGACTTGCCGCAGCCGGACTCCCCGGCGAGGCCGAGCTTCTGGCCGGCGTCCAGGCGCAGGTCCACTCCGCGCACGGCGGCCGCCCCGCCCGGGTAGGTCACCGTCAGGTCCCTGACGTCGAGCAGTGTCACCGCGACACCCCCAGCCTGGGGTTGAGGACGGACTCCACGGCCCGCCCGCACAGCGTGAACGCCAGCGCCACCACGGCGATGGCGATGCCCGGCGGCACCAGGTACCACCAGTCCCCGGCACTGACCGCGCCCGCCTCCCGCGCGTCCTGGAGCAGCCCGCCCCACGACACGACCGTGGGGTCGCCGAGCCCGAGGAAGGCGAGGGTCGCCTCGGCGAGGATGGCCGAGGAGATGATCAGGGTCGTCTGCGCCAGCACCAGCGGCATCACATTGGGCAGGACGTGCCTCGACATGATGTGCCAGTGCCCGCCGCCGAGCGCCTTCGCCCGCTCGATGTACGGCCTGGTCTCCACGGCGAGGGTCTGCGCGCGCACCAGCCGGGCCGTGGTCGGCCAGGTGGTCACGCCGATCGCCACGACGGTCGTGGTCAGCGAGCGGGACATCACGGTCGCCAGGGCGATCGCCAGCACCAGCGTCGGCATGACCAGGAACCAGTCGGTGATCCGCATCATCACCGTCGCGTACCAGCCCTTGAAGTGGCCCGCCGTGACCCCGATCAGGGTGCCGATCGCGACCGACAGCACGGCCGCGAGCAACCCGACCAGCAGCGACACCCGCGAGCCCCAGACCACCAGGCCCAGCAGGTCCCGCCCGAACTGGTCCGTGCCGAGCGGGAACTCGGCGCTCGGGCTCTGCATCGGACGCCCCGGCGCGTCGGTCACACTGCTCACGTCGGAGCCGACGAACAGGGGTGCGAACAGCGCCAGCAGCGCGCACAGGCCGAGCGCGGTCAGGCCGTACAGCCCTGCCCGCTCGGCGCGGTACTGCCGCCAGAAGCGCGCCACGGACGCCCGGCGCCGCTGCCGGGCGAGGGCGCGCGGGCTCGGGCCCGTGCCGGTCGTCGTCGTCATCGGGCCACCCGGGGGTCGAGCAGGGGATAGACCAGGTCGGCGAGGGTGTTCATCACGATGACCGCGGCGGCGAACACGAAGAACAGTCCCTGCACCAGCGGCAGATCGGGCACACTCAGTGCCTGGTAGAACAGCCCGCCGAGCCCGGGCCAGGAGAACACCGTCTCCACCAGGATCACGCCCGCCACCGTCCGGCCGAGGTTGATGAAGATCAGCGTCACGGTCGGCAGCAGCGCGTTCGGCACGGCGTGCCGGCGCCGGACCAGGTCGTCGCGCAGCCCCTTGGCCCGCGCGGTCGTCAGATAGTCGCTGCCCATCTCGTCCAGCAGCGCCGACCGGGTGACCAGCAGCGTCTGCCCGTACTCCACGGCCACCAGCGTCACCACCGGCAGCACCAGATGGTGCGCCACGTCGACGACGTACGCGAAGCCCTCCTTGCCGCCCGACTCCATGCCGCCGGTGGGGAACATGCCCGGGACCGGGCCGATGCCCACCGACAGCACGATGATCAGCAGCAGCCCGAGCCAGAAGGACGGGATGGAGTACAGCGTCAGCGCCAGGCCGGTGTTGACCCGGTCGCCGAGCTTGCCGTGCCGCCACGCCGACCGGGTGCCGAGGAAGATGCCCAGCGCGGTGTAGAGGACGAAGGCGGTCCCGGTCAGCAGCAGGGTGTTCGGCAGCGCCTCGGTGATCTTGTCGACGACGGGGGCGCGGAACTGGTACGACGTCCCGAAGTCGCCGGTCAGCGCCTTGCCGCAGTAGTCGGTGAACTGCCGCCACAGCGGCAGGTCGAGCCCGAACTCCTCGCGATAGGCGGCCAGCTGCTCGGCCGAGACCTGACGGCCGCCCGTCATGGTCTTCACCGGGTCGCCGGGGATCAGCCGGAAGAGGAAGAAGCTGGTGACGAGCACGGCCAGCAGCGATACGGCCGCGCCCGCCACCTTGCCCGCGAGGTACCGCGGGTACGCGGAGCTCTTGCGTACCCGCGGCCCGGCCGGCGTGTGCTTGTCCTCGACCAGCGCGGGTGTCGCGTCAGCGGTCATGAGTGTCCGATCGCCCGCTCTACTCGCGGTCCTCGGCGGTGGAGCGCCGCCGCATCGCCGCGAAGACGCCGAGCCCGGCGAGGACCACGACACCTCCGACGATCCCGGCCACGACCCCCGTCGACGACGCGTTGTCCGACGAGCCGCTCGACTCCGCCGGGACCGCCGACCACCAGCTCCAGTAGCCGTCCTGGCCGTAGATGTTCCCCGCCTTCGCCGGCATGGTCGTGATGGACTTGATCTGGTCCGTCCGGTAGGCCTCGACCGCGTTCGGATACGCCATGACGTTCATGTACCCGAGGTCGTACAGCCGCGACTCCATCTGCTTGACGATGTCCGCCCGTTTGGCGGGGTCGTATTCGGCGAGCTGCCGGGCGTAGAGCTCGTCGTACTTCTTGTCGCAGATGAAGTTGTCGGTCGCGCCCGTGTCCTCGGGGGTCGCCGGGAGCGCGCCGCAGGTGTGGATGGACAGCACGAAGTCCGGGTCCGGGTTGACCGACCAGCCGTCGAAGGCCAGGTCGTACTTGCCGGCCAGCCAGGGGTCGGTCACGTTGTCCAGGCAGTTGAGCTGGACGCCGATGCCGAGCTCGCCCCACCACTCCTGGAGGTACTTGCCGACCGCCTTGTCGTTCGGGTCGGTGGCGTGGCACAGGACGCGGTAGGTGATGGGCTTGCCGTCCTTGCCGACGCGCTTGCCGTCGCCGTTCTTCCGGTAACCCGCCTGGTCGAGCATCCGGGCCGCCTCGGCCGGGTCGTACGTCAGCTTCTGGCTGCTGGACGGCTTCCAGAAGTACTGAGAGAAGCGCGGCGGGATGTAGCCCTCGCCCTCGACGGCGTGCCCCTGGAACACCTTGTCGATGACGGCCTTGCGGTCGACGGCCTTGAACAGCGCGTTCCGCACCCGCTGGTCCAGCAGCGACGGGTGGCCGTCGCCGAACTTCTTGCCGTTCTTCGCCTTCGCGCCCGGGTTGGTGGCGAGGGCGTAGAAACGGCGGCCGGGGGCGTCGTTGACCTTGATGTTCTCCGCGCCCTCCAGGGACGCCGCCTGAGCGGGCGTCAGGGACGGCGAACCGGCGACGAACGAAACCTCGCCCTTGCGCAGCGCCGACACCGCCGCGTCCTGGTCCTTGTAGTAGCGGAAGACCAGCTCGTCGAACTTCGGCGCCCCCCGCCAGAAGCTCTTGTTGGCCTTGAGACGGACGTAGCTGTCGGCCTTGTAGCCGGTCAGCACGAACGGCCCGTTGCCCACCACCGGGAAGCTCTTGTCGTTGTTGAACTCGGAGAAGTCCGAGACCTTCTCCCACACGTGCTTCGGCACGATCGGCACATCGAGCGCGGTCATCGTGGCCTGTGGCTTCTTCAGCTCGATGACCAGCTTGGTCGGGCTGGGGGCCGTCACCTTCCGGAAGTTGCCGACGTAGCTGCCGTTCGCCGTGGCAGCGCCGGAGTCGGTCATCATCTTGTTGAACGTCCACGCCGCGTCCTCGGCGGTGGCCTGCTTGCCGTCCGACCACTTCGAGTTGGAGCGGATCGTGTACGTCCAGGTCAGCTTGTCGGGCGACGGCTCCCATTTGGTGGCGAGGCCCGGGATGGCGTGGTTGTCCTTGGGGTCGTAGTTCGTCAGGTACTCGTACATGAGCCGGTGAATGCTCGTACTGAGCAGCCGGACCGCCAGGAACGGGCTGAGCGAGTCCACGCTCTGCGCCACCGCGACGGTCAGCACCTTCTTGCCGTCGTCGGCCGCCCGGGCCTGCCGGGGCGCCGGGTCGAGCGGGGTCGCGAGACCGGCGGTGAGGGTGAGCGCGGCCGCTCCGGCCGCGGCGACGAGCCTGAGGCCGCGCGGGAGGCTGCGTGTCTGATCTTTCGTGCCCATGGTCGGACCTCGCGTCATCGCTCGGACGGGAAGGACGGGTTGATCAGGTGTCAGATGGATGATGAGTGTGTCTATCAGCGGCCATCTCTGCGCGTCAACGCCACACGGACCCCTTGTGGCCTGCGGAAATAACAAATTGGCGAGCTTTTCGTGGCCATTGGTCGAGACCACTGACGCGCCCCTGGCCAGGGCCTGGCAACGGATTTCGCCCCGAACGCGCAGTGGCCCGCGCCGAGTGGGAACGGCGCGGGCCACACAGGGGATCGGCTCCTCGAAAGGGGCCGATCGGGTGACGCGATTACTGCGACGGCGGCGGAGGCGGCGGGGTCTGCCCGTCGGGCTGCGCCGGGTAGCCCGGCTGACCGGGCTGCGGGTAGCCGTAGCCCGGCTGCGGGGGCGCTGCCGGAGGCTGCCCGGGCTGGGGGTACGGCTGACCCGGCTGGGCGGCCGGCTGCCCCGGCTGCGGGTAGGGCGGCTGGCCTGCGGCCTGCGGGTACGGCTGCCCTGGCTGGGCAGGGGGCTGGCCCGGCTGGGGGTACGGCTGTCCGGGCTGCGGCTGCTGGGGGTACGGGCCTGGCTGGCCCGGGACGGGATGGCCGGGCAGCGGCGGGGCGGCCACCGGCGGCGGGTTGCCGTCGGAGGTCCACAGGCCGTGCGCCTGCTGGTGGCGGGTGAAGTCCTCGGCGACCATCGCCGCGAGGTTGAAGTACGCCTCCCGCACCTTCGGCCGCATCATGTCGAGGTCGACCTCGGCGCCGGCGGCGAGATGCTCGTCGAACGGTACGACGATGACGCCCCGGCAGCGCGTCTCGAAGTGCGACACGATGTCCTCGACCTTGATCATCTTGCCCGTCTCGCGCACACCGGAGATGACGGTGATGGACCGGGCGACGAGGTCGGCGTAACCGTGCGCCGACAGCCAGTCCAGCGTCGTGCTCGCGCTGCTCGCACCGTCCACCGAAGGCGTCGAGATGATGATGAGCTGGTCTGCGAGGTCCAGCACCCCGCGCATGGCGCTGTAGAGCAGACCGGTGCCGGAGTCCGTGAGGATCACCGGGTACTGCTTGCCCAGCACGTCGATCGCGCGCCGGTAGTCCTCGTCGTTGAACGTCGTGGACACGGCCGGGTCGACGTCGTTGGCGATGATCTCCAGACCGGACGGCGCCTGGGACGTGAACCGCCTGATGTCCATGTACGAGTTGAGGTACGGGATCGCCTGGACGAGGTCACGGATGGTGGCCCCGGTCTCGCGCCGCACGCGACGCCCGAGGGTGCCCGCGTCCGGGTTGGCGTCGATCGCGAGGATCTTGTCCTGCCGCTCGGTGGCGAGCGTGGAGCCGAGCGCGGTGGTCGTGGTCGTCTTGCCGACACCGCCCTTGAGGCTGATCACGGCGATCCGGTAGCAGGAGAGCACCGGCGTGCGGATCAGCTCCAGCTTCCGCTGCCGCTCGGCCTCCTCCTTCTTGCCGCCGATCTTGAACCGCCCGCCACCGGCCGCCGGACGGCTGCTCTTCGCCTTCTGCTTCTTGCTGTTGAGCAGCCTGTCGGACGACAGCTCCACGGCAGCGGTGTAACCGAGCGGCGCGGCACCCGGGTTGGTCGGCTGCCGCTGGTCGTGCTGCATGGGCTGCGGCCAGGCGGCCCCGGTCCGCGGATCCACGGGCTGGGGCTGCTGCGGAGGCTGCCCCTGCCCTTCGGGCTGCGGCTGGGCCTGCGGGGGCACGGCGGGGTGGGGCTGCTGGGCGGCCGGTGCCGGGGCACCCGGGTGGGGGAAGCCGTATCCGCCCTGGGGGTTGGGCGCGGCTGGGGCGGGCGCGCCGGGGTGCGGGAAGCCGTAGCCGTCCTGAGGGTTCGGGGCAGGGGTGGGCGGGGTGTTGGGCTGCTGGGCCGGGGGCTGTTGTGTGGCCGGGGTTTGGGCCGGGGCGCCGGGGTGGGGGAATCCGTAGCCGCCTTGGGCGTTGGGCCCGGGCTGCGGGAAGCCGTAGCCGTCCTGGGGGTTCGGGGTAGGGGTGGGCGAGGTGTTGGGCTGCTGGGCCGGCGGCTGTTGTGTGGCCGGGGCCTGGGCCGGGGCGCCGGGGTGGGGGAATCCGTAGCCGCCCTGGGCGTTCGGTGCGGCCGGGGCCCCCGGCTGCGGGAAGCCGTAGGCGCCGGGCTGCGGTGCGGGCTGGGCGGGCGGCTGGTTCGGCGGCGTCGGCGGCGCGGCCGGCGGGTTCCAGGCGGCGGGCGCGGGCTGCGGCGCCTGCGGCTGGAACGGCGGCTGCCCCTGCGCGGGAGCGTTCGGGTCCGTGGGCTGTGCCTGTGGCTGGTGCTGCGGCTGTGCGGACCACTGGCCGGCGGGCGCCGGGGCGGCCGACTGATACGACGGCGGCAGCGGCGGCATGGCCTGCGGGGGCGGGGGAGTCCAGGAGGGCTGTGCGTCGGCCGCACCCGGCGCGGGGGTATCCCGCGGAACGCTGTCCTCGGGAGCGGCGTCGGCGGGCTCGGAGCCCACGGGCGGGGCGTCTGCGGGCGGGGCGTCGAGGGGCTGTGCGCCAGCCGACAGGGCGTCGGCCGGCTCGGGGGCAGCCGGGACCTCGTCCGCAGTCACTGCGTCGGCCCGGTCCTCGTCGGTAGGCATTGCATCATCGGCAGGCACCGCATCCGTCGGGATCGCGTCTGCGGGCACCGCATCCGCAGGCTCGGATCCCTCGGGCTCGGCATCCTGCGGTACGGCCTCGTCCCTCTCCGTCTCCGGAGCCGCGTCCTCGGGAGCTTCCTCCTCCGGTGCGGTCACCGCGGCTTCCGCGTCCCCGCTGTGGGCGTCGTCGGAGGCAGGGCCGTCCGCGACGGACACGTCAGCCGTGTCCACCGCGACCGCCGACTCGGAGAAGACACCCTCGGGCTCTTCGTCGGCGGTGTCGTCGTCGGCGTCGCCAGGAGCGTCCTCGACGTCACCGCCGGACTCCTCACCCGGCTCGGACCCGTCGCTCGGGCCGGAAGCGACCGCGCCGTTCCCGTCCCTGCCCTGGTCCCCGTCCTGGTCGCCGTCGGCCGACTCCAGTCGCGCCTCGACCTCGGCGGCACGCTCCTCGATCTCCCGCTTCAGCGCGACGGCAGAGAACCGCATGGTGGCACCGCTCTCCAGGTCACCGTTCCCCGGCTCCGCGTCCTCGGAATCCGGAGCAGTCGGAGCAGCCGGAGAAGTGGGAGCAGCCGAAGCCTCGGGAGTGGCCGGAGCAGCCGGAGCCTCCGACGGAGCGGTCGGCGCCCACTGTGCCTGATACCCGCCGACGGGGATGTTCGGCACGGCCGTAGGAGCAGCCGGATCCGCCGCAGGCGCCTCGGTCCGCCCCTGCGGCTGGGGCTGCGGCCCCTGCGGCTGCGACCCCGGCGACTGCGCCCCCTGCGGCTCGAACCCCACCGGAAGCCTGGGCACGGCAGCCGGCCCTCCGGCAGACGGCCCCCCGGCGGCAGGCGCGGGCGGCGTGAAGGGCGTACCCGGCGCGGGCGCGGGGGGAGCGGGAGGCGTGAACGGAGCGCCCGGAGCAGGCGGCGGCGCGGGCGGCGTGAAAGGCGCCCCTGGAGCCGGAGAGGGAGCCGGTGCCGGAGCCGAGCCCGCGGACTGCCCGTGCCCCTGTCCCTGTCCCTGTCCGTGCCCCTGCCTCGGAATGGACGATGCCCCACCGGAAGGATTGGCGTGCGGCGGCGGAGTGAGTCCCGGCAGCGGCGGAACGGGCCCGCTCGGCCCACCGGATCCCCCATGCGCCCCGGAACCTCCGGGTGCCCCGGAAGCACTGGCGTCCTCGGACGCACCCGCCCCCTGCCCCGAGCTCGAACTCCCCGAGGCGTTCTGCGTGTACCAGGCCGGCGGCGCGTAGTCGATGGTGAACTCGCCCGTCATCTCTGCCGCGGACTCCGCGTCGGGCTGGTCATCGCCGGGTGTCGCCCAGCCCCCGCGGTTCCCGTCCCGATCGCTGCTCACAGTGTTCCTCCTGGTTGGTCGAGCACCCTCATGCCGTGCTGGGGCGACCCTTGCTTGTCGTCCGACGTCGTACGAAGTCGTTCTGAGGCGTAAGAGGGGTCGTCCGAGGTCGTCCGAATCCAGGCTCCCCCGCTCTCCCCCTGGGACGCCCGCGTCTACTCACGGGTTCTGACGCCGCGCCCCGTCCCAGCCTAATCACCACAAGCCCCACCCCGGCAGGCCCGTCCACCCCCGAGCACCTGTCCGCCGCGTCACAACCTGCCCAGAAGCTGCCCCGAAGTGACATACACAGCACACACTTTGGTGACCAAACAGGGCGATTACCGTGAAGAACCGCGAACCACCTTGCCCCGAAGGTGCCTTGAAACGGACGGGCCGCCGCACACAGAAGCAGCGCGACCGCACGCAGAAGAACCGCGACCGCACACGAAGAAGCGCGACGAGGGACGGCCGATCACCGGCCCGCCCTCGTCGCGCTCCGCGGAAACTACGCGCCTACTGCCCGGCCTCGGCCTGCAAGCCCCCGTTGTGCGGCTGCGGCTCCAGATCGAACTCCCCGTCCCGTGCTCCCAGCACGAACGCCCGCCACTCCGCCTCGGTGTAGCGCAGCACCGTGTCCGGGTCGAGCGAGGACCGCATCGCCACCGCCCCGTCGGGCAGGTACGCGATCTCGACCCGCTCCTCGTGCTCCTCGGTGCCCGGCGCGCAGTGCCACTCCACACCGGAGATGTCGAGGGCGTAGAGCTCGTCCCGCTCCCGCTCCTTGCGCGCCTTGATCTCCTCAGCCGTCTCCGCCATGCCGTAGCGACCCCTTCCCGACGAACCGGTTCCGAATTCGCTCACCCTAGTGGCGCCGACCGCCCGGTCCGGCAGGTTCGGGGACCAGCGCAAAGACGCCCCTGACCGCCTGGTACCCTGGTGGACGGCCGTTTGTGTACGCACCCCCGGAGCGAGATCTCGCCCTGGAGGCCGCGCCCAGCGGATCCCCGCCTTCCGAGTCACGGAAGCTCCCCCCGAGAAGCAGACCGGGGGCACTCGGTGGCCATTCACAGACTATGAGGAGTACGCGTGTCGCTCGACGCCGCTACGAAGAAGCAGATCATGTCCGAGTTCGGTACCAAGGAGGGCGACACCGGCTCCCCCGAGGTCCAGGTCGCTCTGCTGTCGCGTCGGATCTCCGACCTGACCGAGCACCTCAAGACCCACAAGCACGACCACCACTCCCGCCGTGGTCTGCTGATCCTGGTCGGTCAGCGCCGCCGGCTGCTGCAGTACCTCGCCAAGAAGGACATCCAGCGCTTCCGTGCGCTGGTCGACCGCCTCGGCATCCGCCGCGGTGCGGCGGGCGCCAAGTAAGACGCCGTGAAGGGAGCGGTTCCCGGCAGGAAAGGGGACCGCTCCCTTTGCTGTACGTGCGGAGTGTCACTGCAGCTTTGTAGTGTGGTAGCACAACGCAATACGGACGACACAGCACGACAAGAAGAAGAGGAGAAGCGCGCCTAGCCGCCGCCGGTCCTCGGTAGTGGCCCCCGGGGGGAAGTGAGCCCCGGGTGCTTCGATCGAAGACCGGCCCGCACCGCACGGAGCGCTTCTCCGCCACCGTCCCCCTGCCACACGGGCAGCGAGGGACGAAAGACGACAAAGTAACGGAGAAAACGCTAGTGGAGAACGAGACCCACTACGCCGAGGCCGTCATCGACAACGGCGCCTTCGGCACCCGCACCATCCGCTTCGAGACGGGCCGCCTGGCCAAGCAGGCCGCCGGCTCCGCCGTGGCGTACCTGGACGACGACACCATGGTGCTGTCGGCCACCACCGCCTCCAAGAACCCCAAGGACCAGCTCGACTTCTTCCCCCTCACGGTGGACGTCGAGGAGCGGATGTACGCCGCCGGCAAGATCCCCGGCAGCTTCTTCCGCCGTGAGGGCCGCCCCTCCGAGGACGCGATCCTCACCTGCCGCCTGATCGACCGCCCGCTGCGCCCGTCCTTCAAGAAGGGCCTGCGCAACGAGATCCAGGTCGTCGCCACGATCATGGCGCTCAACCCCGACCACCTGTACGACGTCGTCGCGATCAACGCCGCCTCCGCGTCCACGCAGCTGGCCGGTCTGCCCTTCTCCGGCCCGATCGGCGGCGTCCGCGTCGCGCTGATCCGCGGTCAGTGGGTGGCCTTCCCGACGCACACCGAGCTCGAGGACGCCGTCTTCGACATGGTCGTCGCGGGCCGCGTCCTGGAGGACGGCGACGTCGCGATCATGATGGTCGAGGCCGAGGCCACCGAGAAGACCATCAAGCTGGTCGAGGGCGGCGCCGAGGCCCCCACCGAGGAGGTCGTCGCCGCCGGTCTGGAAGCCGCGAAGCCCTTCATCAAGGTCCTCTGCAAGGCCCAGTCGGACCTCGCCTCCAAGGCCGCCAAGCCGACCGGCGAGTTCCCGATCTTCCTGGACTACCAGGACGACGTCCTGGAGGCGCTCACCGCCGCCGTCAAGCCGGAGCTCGCCCAGGCGCTCACCATCGCCGGCAAGCAGGAGCGCGAGTCCGAGCTGGACCGCGTCAAGCAGCTCGCCGCCGAGAAGCTCCTGCCGGAGTTCGAGGGCCGCGAGAAGGAGATCTCCGCCGCGTACCGCTCGCTGACCAAGACCCTGGTCCGCGAGCGCGTCATCAAGGAGAAGAAGCGCATCGACGGCCGCGGTGTCACCGACATCCGCACCCTGGCCGCCGAGGTCGAGGCGATCCCGCGGGTCCACGGCTCCGCGGTGTTCGAGCGTGGCGAGACCCAGATCCTGGGCGTCACCACCCTGAACATGCTCCGCATGGAGCAGCAGCTGGACACGCTGTCGCCGGTGACCCGCAAGCGCTACATGCACAACTACAACTTCCCGCCGTACTCCACCGGCGAGACCGGCCGCGTCGGCTCCCCGAAGCGCCGCGAGATCGGCCACGGCGCCCTCGCCGAGCGCGCCCTGATCCCGGTCCTGCCGACGCGCGAGGAGTTCCCCTACGCGATCCGCCAGGTCTCCGAGGCGCTCAGCTCGAACGGCTCGACCTCCATGGGCTCGGTCTGCGCCTCCACCATGTCGCTGCTGAACGCCGGTGTGCCGCTGAAGGCCCCCGTCGCCGGTATCGCGATGGGCCTGATCTCCCAGGAGATCGAGGGCGAGACGCACTACGTCACCCTCACCGACATCCTCGGTGCGGAGGACGCCTTCGGCGACATGGACTTCAAGGTCGCCGGCACCAAGGAGTTCGTGACCGCCCTCCAGCTCGACACCAAGCTGGACGGCATCCCCGCCTCCGTCCTGGCCGCCGCCCTCAAGCAGGCCCGTGACGCCCGCCTCCACATCCTCGACGTGATGATGGAAGCGATCGACACGCCGGACGAGATGTCCCCGAACGCACCGCGGATCATCACCGTGAAGATCCCGGTCGACAAGATCGGCGAGGTCATCGGCCCCAAGGGCAAGATGATCAACCAGATCCAGGAGGACACCGGCGCCGAGATCACCATCGAGGACGACGGCACGATCTACATCGGCGCCGCCGACGGCCCCGCTGCTGAGGCCGCCCGCGCCACGATCAACGGCATCGCCAACCCGACGATGCCCGAGGTCGGCGAGCGCTACCTCGGTACGGTCGTCAAGACGACGACCTTCGGTGCGTTCGTCTCCCTGCTGCCCGGCAAGGACGGTCTGCTGCACATCTCGCAGATCCGCAAGCTCGCCGGCGGCAAGCGCGTGGAGAACGTCGAGGACGTCCTCGGTGTGGGCCAGAAGGTCCAGGTCGAGATCGCCGAGATCGACTCCCGCGGCAAGCTCTCCCTGATCCCGGTCATCGAGGGCGAAGAGAACGATGAGACGAAGGACGACACCGACAAGTGACGTCGAGCAGCTCCAAGGCGACGGCCCGCACCTCTTCCGAGGCGCGGGCCGTCGCCCGTACCCAAACCCTCATCAAGGGCGAGAACGGCATCGGCACGGTCCGCAAGACCACCCTCCCGGGTGGCCTGCGCATCGTCACCGAGACCCTGCCCTCGGTCCGCTCCGCGACCTTCGGCATCTGGGCGCACGTCGGCTCCCGCGACGAGACCCCGGCCCTGAACGGCGCCACGCACTACCTGGAGCACCTGCTCTTCAAGGGCACGAGCCGCAGGTCCGCCCTGGACATCTCCTCCGCGATCGACGCGGTCGGCGGCGAGATGAACGCGTTCACGGCGAAGGAGTACACGTGCTACTACGCACGTGTGCTCGACACCGACCTGCCGCTCGCCATCGACGTCGTCAGCGACATGCTGACCGGCTCGCTCATCCTCGAGGAGGACGTCGACGTCGAGCGCGGCGCCATCCTCGAAGAGATCGCGATGACCGAGGACGACCCGGGCGACTGCGTGCACGACCTGTTCGCGCACACGATGTTCGGCGACAACCCCCTCGGCCGCCCGGTCCTCGGCACGGTCGACACGGTCAACTCCCTCACCGCCGACCGCATCCGCCGCTTCTACAAGAGGCACTACGACCCGACCCACCTCGTGGTCGCGTGCGCCGGCAACATCGACCACTCCAAGGTCGTACGGCAGGTCCGCGCCGCCTTCGAGAAGGCGGGTGCCTTCAAGGAGCTCGCCGCCGAGCCCGTCGCCCCGCGCAGCGGCCGACGCGCCCTGCGCACCGCCGGCCGGGTCGAGCTGATCGACCGCAAGACCGAGCAGGCCCATGTCGTGCTCGGCATGCCGGGTCTGTCCCGCACGGACGAGCGCCGGTGGGCCCTGGGCGTACTGAACACCGCCCTCGGCGGCGGCATGTCGTCCCGGCTCTTCCAGGAGGTCCGCGAGAAGCGCGGCCTGGCCTACAGCGTGTACTCGTACACCTCGGGCTTCGCCGACTGCGGCCTGTTCGGCGTGTACGCGGGGTGCAGGCCGTCGCAGGTGCACGACGTGCTGAAGATCTGCCGCGACGAACTCGACCACGTCGCCGAGCACGGCCTCTCGGACGACGAGATAGGGCGCGCGATCGGCCAGCTCCAGGGCTCCACGGTCCTCGGCCTGGAGGACACCGGCGCGCTGATGAACCGTATCGGCAAGAGCGAACTGTGCTGGGGCGAGCAGATGTCCGTCGACGACATGCTGTCGCGGATAGCCTCGGTCACCCCGGACGACGTCCGCTCGGTCGCCCGCGAGATCCTGGGACGGCGGCCCTCCCTGTCGGTCATCGGCCCGCTGAAGGACAAACAGGCGGCCCGCCTGCACGACGCCGTCGCCTGACAACCCCCTGGTGAAGGAAGCACAAGAGATGAGCAAGCTGCGCGTGGCGGTCCTCGGCGCCAAGGGCCGGATCGGCTCGGAAGCGGTACGAGCCGTCGAAGCCGCCGAGGACATGGAACTGGTCGCCGCGCTGAGCCGTGGTGACAAGCTGGAGACGCTCGCCGAGACCGGCGCCCAGGTCGTAGTCGAACTGACCACGCCCGACTCGGTCATGGCCAACCTCGACTACTGCGTACACCACGGCATCCACGCGGTCGTCGGCACCACCGGCTGGACCGACGAGCGTCTCGCGCAGCTGACGGGCTGGCTGGAGCAGTCCCCGCGGACGGGCGTGCTCATCGCGCCGAACTTCTCCATCGGGGCCGTCCTGACCATGAAGTTCGCGCAGATCGCCGCGCCGTACTTCGAGTCCGTCGAGGTCGTCGAGCTGCACCACCCGAACAAGGTGGACGCCCCCTCCGGCACCGCCACGCGCACCGCCCAGCTCATCGCCGAGGCCCGCCGCAACGCCGGCTCCGCCCCGGCCCCGGACGCCACGACCACCGCCCTGGACGGCGCCCGCGGCGCCGACGTCGACGGCGTGCCCGTCCACGCCGTCCGGCTGCGCGGCCTGCTCGCCCACCAGGAGGTCCTGCTCGGCGGCGAGGGCGAGACCCTGACGGTCCGGCACGACTCGCTGCACCACAGCAGCTTCATGCCGGGCATCCTGCTCGGCGCCCGCCGCGTGGTGAGCACCCCGGGTCTGACCTTCGGCCTGGAACACTTCCTGGACCTGAGCTGAGTCCCTGATCGTCATGCGCGCGAAGCTCACCTACGCCCTCACGGCCGCCGTCCTGGTCGTCTACTTCGTCCTGGTCGGCAGCCGCGGCGTCCTGCTCATCGAGATCGGCACGCCCCTCACCGTCACCTTCGGTGTCGCGGTGCTGATCCTGCCGGTCATCGGCCTGTGGTTCCTGTGGAAGAACACCCAGTTCGTCCGCAGGGCGAACGCCCTCGCCGCGGAACTCGACGCCGAGGGCGGCCTGCCCGTCGACGAACTGAGGCGTACCCCCAGCGGGCGGATCGACCGGGACTCGGCCGACGAGGTCTTCGCCAGGCGAAAGGCGGAGACGGAGGCCGCCCCCGACGACTGGCGCAGCTGGTTCCGCCTCGCCGTCGCCTACCACGACGCCCGCGACACCCCGCGCGCCCGCAAGGCGATGCAACGCGCGATCGCCCTGCACGACGGCAAGCAGCCCGAGACGGCCTGAACCGCACGCCACTCATGCCGGAGGGGCCGGACCGCGAACGGTCCGGCCCCTCCGGCATGAGAATCCCGGGTACCCAGGGATGTCAGTGCGGGCAGTACTCGTCCGCCCACGCCTCCACCGCGTCCGCCGCCCGGTCGAAGGCCTCCACGCGGCCCAGGAAGTCCGCGTTGTGCGTGGTCAGCAGCGCCGGCCCACCGTCCGGCGACTGACCCCGCCGGACGAGCAGCAGCGCCTGCCCCTGCACCGTCCGCGGCAGCCCCAGCCAGCGCACCGGCTGCTGCACCGTGCGCACGGCCATGACCTGCTCCCAGGACGCCGTACGCGTCGTGAGGAAGCCCACGTGCCGCAGCCCACGCGCGCTCACCCACACGCCCACGCGCAGCAGCCGCAGCGCCGCGGCGATGACGAGCAGCGCGAGCCCGAAGACCACACCGGCCGAGGTCAGTTCGGCCGTCGCCGCGATGATGACCGCGGCGAACAGCACGAACGAGGCGAGCAGCAGCGCCAGAGCAGCCGTCCCCACCCGCCAGGGCCCGGGCCGGTACGGCCGCCGCCAGCGGTCACGGTCGTCGTACGGCAGCGGAACGTCGTCCGTAGCCTCGAAAACGCGGTCGGCCGTCAGGAAGGGCAGGGGCACGGCTGGTCCTCACTCGATCCATGCGTGGGCTGTGCCCGGTGAGGCTACCGATCTGTGTCCCCGGTCACCACTGGCGGGGGGCCGGATGGAGTCACCGCCGCAATGGGACGGCTCAGTTCTTCTGCGACGCCTGAGACTGCTGGGGCTGCGAGCCCGGGTCGTCCGACGACAGCGCGGGTGTCCCGACGACCAGGGAGCCCACGAGCCCCGCCACGATGGTCAGACCCAGCAGCCAGCGCCCGGCCATCTGGCCGACGGACAGCCGCTCGCGGGGTGGGGGAGTGACATTACTGCGGAACCTGTCGGCCTCGGCAACGAAGGCGAACGGTACGGGTTCACGCCGACCGGACATCAGGGGTGCTTCTCCCTTCGGGGAATGGAACGAATCACTCTCGTCCGTAAAGACGAACGAACTCCCTCAGAGGTGCCCTGTTTCACCATTTTCATTGCGGCACGCCACCGATCGCGCTGATTTCGCCGGGCCGTAGAGTGGCGTCGCCACACGACGAGATGGGAAGGCCCTGCCAACCGTGACCGACACCCCCGCCGACGACCCCAAGCCCAGCTACCGCAGCGATGTGACCGTCGAGCTGGTCAAGCACACCGCGTCCGACGCGGACGTCCTGTTCGCCGCCCGTGTCTCGACCCTGGGCGAGCAGTCCCTGGACGAGCTGAAGAAGGACCCCGAGCGTTCCAAGGGCCTGATCAACTACCTGATGCGGGACCGGCACGGCAGCCCCTTCGAGCACAACTCGATGACCTTCCTCATCAGCGCCCCGATCTTCGTCTTCCGCGAGTTCATGCGGCACCGCGTCGGCTGGTCGTACAACGAGGAGAGCGGCCGCTACCGGGAGCTCCAGCCGGTCTTCTACGTCCCCGACGAGTCCCGCAAGCTCGTCCAGGAGGGCCGCCCCGGCAAGTACGTCTTCGTCGAGGGCACCCAGGCCCAGCAGGAACTGGTCGGCCGTGTCATGGAGGACTCCTACCGGCAGGCGTACGAGGCCTACCAGGAGATGCTGGCCGCCGGCGTCGCCCGCGAGGTCGCCCGTGCGGTCCTCCCTGTAGGCCTGTACTCCTCGATGTACGCCACCTGCAACGCGCGCTCGCTGATGCACTTCCTCGGCCTGCGCACCCAGCACGAGCTGGCCAAGGTCCCGTCCTTCCCGCAGCGCGAGATCGAGATGGTCGGGGAGAAGATGGAGGCCGAGTGGGCCCGGCTCATGCCGCTCACCTACGCGGCCTTCAACGCGAACGGACGCGTGGCGCCGTGACGCGCCCCGGTTCCCCGGTCAGGCACAGATGTACGGTTCAGCCGCGCGAAGTGTCCGTATTGCGGCATTTCGAGAAGTTCATCTAGCCTGATCAAACGGGTCCGGCACTGCTTGAACCCCCGAGCAGGCAGTGCCGGGCTCCACCTTTGTCACGACTTGTCGCCTCCCCCTAGGGCAGACCCGGTCCTGAGCAACGAGTAGCGTGTAACCCATGGCTCCGACCTCGACTCCGCAGACCCCCTTCGGGCGGGTCCTCACCGCCATGGTCACGCCCTTCAAGGCGGACGGCGCACTCGACCTCGACGGCGCGCAGCGGCTCGCCACCCACCTGGTGGACGCAGGCAACGACGGCCTGGTCATCAGCGGCACCACGGGCGAGTCGCCGACCACCAGTGACGCGGAGAAAAGGGATCTCGTACGGGCGGTCCTGGAGGCCGTCGGCGACCGCGCCCACGTCGTGGCCGGGGTCGGCACCAACGACACCCACCACAGCATCGAACTCGCCCGCACGGCGGAGCGCACCGGCGCACACGGCCTGCTCCTCGTGACCCCGTACTACAACAAGCCCCCGCAAGAGGGCCTCTACCGGCACTTCACGGCCGTCGCCGACGCCACCGAGCTGCCGGTCATGCTCTACGACATCCCCGGCCGCAGCGGCGTCCCGATCAACACGGAGACGCTCGTCCGCCTCGCCGAGCACCCCCGGATCGTCGCCAACAAGGACGCCAAGGGCGACCTGGGCCGGGCGAGCTGGGCCATCGCCCGCTCCGGTCTCGCCTGGTACTCCGGCGACGACATGCTGAACCTGCCTCTGCTCTCCGTGGGCGCGGTCGGCTTCGTCTCGGTCGTCGGCCACGTGGTCACCCCCGAGCTGCGCGCCCTGGTCGACGCATACACCTCGGGCGACGTCCAGAAGGCCACCGAGATCCACCAGAAGCTGCTCTCGGTCTACACGGGCATGTTCCGCACCCAGGGCGTGATGACGACCAAGGCGGCGCTCGCCCTGAAGGGCCTGCCCGGCGGACCCCTGCGCGCCCCCATGGTCGAGTGCGCGCCCGAGGAGATCGAGCAACTCAAGATCGATCTTGCCGCCGGCGGGGTACAGCTCTGACACCAGACTTCGCGCGGACCCCCGCGCACCTGCTTCACAGCTTCACAACTGAATAAGCGGGCCACCGGTGCCCGCACCATCCATACGACAACTGCTTCTGCACGAACGTCACGCGCGCCACGTGCCCTACCGGTACGTGGCGTGCGTGGTTGAGGAGAGTCTTTTGAGTCATCCGCATCCCGAACTCAGCCCGCCCCCGCCGCTCCCCGAAGGCGGCCTGCGGGTCACCCCACTCGGCGGCCTCGGCGAGATCGGCCGGAACATGACGGTCTTCGAGTACGGCGGCCGCCTGTTGATCGTCGACTGCGGAGTGCTCTTCCCCGAGGAGGAGCAGCCCGGAATCGACCTGATCCTGCCGGACTTCTCGTCCATCAGGGACCGCCTCGACGACATCGAGGGCATCGTCCTCACGCACGGCCACGAGGACCACATCGGCGGCGTCCCCTTCCTCTTGCGCGAGAAGCCGGACATCCCGCTGATCGGCTCCAAGCTGACCCTCGCCCTCATCGAGGCCAAGCTCCAGGAGCACCGCATCCGCCCGTACACCCTCGAGGTGGCGGAAGGGCACCGCGAGCGCATCGGCCCGTTCGACTGCGAGTTCGTCGCGGTCAACCACTCCATCCCCGACGCGCTGGCCGTCGCCATCCGCACCCCCGCGGGCATGGTGGTCCACACCGGCGACTTCAAGATGGACCAGCTCCCGCTGGACAGCCGCCTCACGGACCTCCACGCATTCGCACGTCTGAGCGAGGAGGGCATCGACCTCCTGCTCTCGGACTCGACGAACGCCGAGGTCCCGGGCTTCGTCCCGCCCGAGCGGGAGATCTCCAACGTCCTGCGCCAGGTCTTCGCCGGCGCCCGCAAGCGCATCATCGTCGCGAGCTTCGCCAGTCACGTCCACCGCATCCAGCAGATCCTGGACGCGGCGCACGAGTACGGCCGCCGCGTCGCCTTCGTCGGGCGCTCCATGGTCCGCAACATGGGTATCGCACGCGACCTGGGCTACCTGAAGGTCCCCCCGGGCCTGGTGGTGGACGTCAAGACGCTCGACGACCTCCCGGACAGCGAGGTGGTCCTCGTCTGCACGGGCTCCCAGGGCGAACCCATGGCGGCCCTCTCGAGGATGGCCAACAGGGACCACCAGATCCGCATCGTCCAGGGCGACACCGTGATCCTGGCGTCGTCCCTGATCCCCGGCAACGAGAACGCGGTTTACCGCGTGATCAACGGCCTCACCCGCTGGGGCGCCAACGTGGTCCACAAGGGCAACGCCAAGGTCCACGTCTCGGGCCACGCCTCGGCCGGCGAGCTGCTGTACTTCTACAACATCTGCCGCCCGAAGAACCTGATGCCGGTGCACGGCGAATGGCGCCATCTGCGCGCCAACGCCGAACTGGGCGCCCTGACGGGCGTCCCGCACGACCGCATCGTCATCGCCGAGGACGGCGTCGCCGTCGACCTCGTCGAGGGCAAGGCCAAGATCTCGGGCAAGGTCCAGGCGGGCTACGTCTACGTCGACGGCCTCTCGGTCGGTGACGTGGGAGAGCCGGCGCTCAAGGACCGCAAGATCCTCGGCGACGAGGGCATCATCTCGGTCTTCGTGGTCATGGACTCGTCCACCGGGAAGATCACCGGGGGCCCGCACATCCAGGCCCGCGGCTCCGGCATCGAGGACTCCGCCTTCGGCGACGTGATCCCCAGGATCACGGAGTCACTCGAGCGCTCCGCCCAGGACGGCGTGGTCGAACCCCACCAGCTCCAGCAGCTCGTTCGCCGCACGCTGGGCAAGTGGGTCTCGGACACGTACCGACGTCGGCCGATGATCCTGCCTGTGGTCGTGGAGGTCTGACGGTCCGTCGGGCCTGAACAGGCGCCAACTGGGAGCGGGGCTCCTCGATTTGCATCGAGGAGCCCCGCTCCAGTAGGTTTACAACTCCTTCCGAAGGGGCACCCGGCCGACTCAGGCACGGGAACCATGCCCGGCCGACGAAGGGAAATCCGACTCAGAAACCTCTGATAAAGTCGGAACCGCCGGAAAGGGAAACGCGGAAGCGGGAACCTGGAAAGCACCGAGGAAATCGGATCGGAAAAAGATCTGATAGAGTCGGAAACGCAAGACCGAAGGGAAGCGCCCGGAGGAAAGCCCGAGAGGGTGAGTACAAAGGAAGCGACCGTTCCTTGAGAACTCAACAGCGTGCCAAAAGTCAACGCCAGATATGTTGATACCCCGTCTCCAGCATCCGCTGGGACGAGGTTCCTTTGAAAAAACACAGCGAGGACGCTGTGAACGGCCGGGCTTATTCCGCCTGGCTGTTCCGCTCTCGTGGTGTTGCACCGGATTACCGGTACACATTCACGGAGAGTTTGATCCTGGCTCAGGACGAACGCTGGCGGCGTGCTTAACACATGCAAGTCGAACGATGAACCACTTCGGTGGGGATTAGTGGCGAACGGGTGAGTAACACGTGGGCAATCTGCCCTGCACTCTGGGACAAGCCCTGGAAACGGGGTCTAATACCGGATACAACCACTAGGGGCATCTCTTGGTGGTGGAAAGCTCCGGCGGTGCAGGATGAGCCCGCGGCCTATCAGCTTGTTGGTGAGGTAATGGCTCACCAAGGCGACGACGGGTAGCCGGCCTGAGAGGGCGACCGGCCACACTGGGACTGAGACACGGCCCAGACTCCTACGGGAGGCAGCAGTGGGGAATATTGCACAATGGGCGAAAGCCTGATGCAGCGACGCCGCGTGAGGGATGACGGCCTTCGGGTTGTAAACCTCTTTCAGCAGGGAAGAAGCGAAAGTGACGGTACCTGCAGAAGAAGCGCCGGCTAACTACGTGCCAGCAGCCGCGGTAATACGTAGGGCGCGAGCGTTGTCCGGAATTATTGGGCGTAAAGAGCTCGTAGGCGGCTTGTCGCGTCGGTTGTGAAAGCCCGGGGCTTAACCCCGGGTCTGCAGTCGATACGGGCAGGCTAGAGTTCGGTAGGGGAGATCGGAATTCCTGGTGTAGCGGTGAAATGCGCAGATATCAGGAGGAACACCGGTGGCGAAGGCGGATCTCTGGGCCGATACTGACGCTGAGGAGCGAAAGCGTGGGGAGCGAACAGGATTAGATACCCTGGTAGTCCACGCCGTAAACGGTGGGCACTAGGTGTGGGCAACATTCCACGTTGTCCGTGCCGCAGCTAACGCATTAAGTGCCCCGCCTGGGGAGTACGGCCGCAAGGCTAAAACTCAAAGGAATTGACGGGGGCCCGCACAAGCGGCGGAGCATGTGGCTTAATTCGACGCAACGCGAAGAACCTTACCAAGGCTTGACATACACCGGAAAACCCTGGAGACAGGGTCCCCCTTGTGGTCGGTGTACAGGTGGTGCATGGCTGTCGTCAGCTCGTGTCGTGAGATGTTGGGTTAAGTCCCGCAACGAGCGCAACCCTTGTCCCGTGTTGCCAGCAGGCCCTTGTGGTGCTGGGGACTCACGGGAGACCGCCGGGGTCAACTCGGAGGAAGGTGGGGACGACGTCAAGTCATCATGCCCCTTATGTCTTGGGCTGCACACGTGCTACAATGGCCGGTACAATGAGCTGCGATACCGCGAGGTGGAGCGAATCTCAAAAAGCCGGTCTCAGTTCGGATTGGGGTCTGCAACTCGACCCCATGAAGTCGGAGTCGCTAGTAATCGCAGATCAGCATTGCTGCGGTGAATACGTTCCCGGGCCTTGTACACACCGCCCGTCACGTCACGAAAGTCGGTAACACCCGAAGCCGGTGGCCCAACCCCTTGGGGAGGGAGCTGTCGAAGGTGGGACTGGCGATTGGGACGAAGTCGTAACAAGGTAGCCGTACCGGAAGGTGCGGCTGGATCACCTCCTTTCTAAGGAGCACTTCTAGGCTGCTTCGGCAGTCCAGAGGCCAGCATGCGAGCGAACGTCTCGCACTGGTTGCTCATGGGTGGAACGTTGACTACTCGGCACACTTGACCTGCTCTGGTCGCTAGTACTGCTTCGGCGTGGAACGCGAGATGGAGAGGCGAGGGTGCCGGGCACGCTGTTGGGTGTCTGAGGGAATGAACTTTCCTCAGTGCCGGCCCCGGTAAAGGTCCACGGAAGTGGGTTGTGACGGGTGGCTGGTCGTTGTTTGAGAACTGCACAGTGGACGCGAGCATCTGTGGCCAAGTTTTTAAGGGCGCACGGTGGATGCCTTGGCACCAGGAACCGATGAAGGACGTGGGAGGCCACGATAGTCCCCGGGGAGTCGTCAACCAGGCTTTGATCCGGGGGTTTCCGAATGGGGAAACCCGGCAGTCGTCATGGGCTGTCACCCGCTGCTGAACACATAGGCAGTGTGGAGGGAACGCGGGGAAGTGAAACATCTCAGTACCCGCAGGAAGAGAAAACAACCGTGATTCCGGGAGTAGTGGCGAGCGAAACCGGATGAGGCCAAACCGTATGCGTGTGAGACCCGGCAGGGGTTGCGTATACGGGGTTGTGGGATCTCTCTTTCACGGTCTGCCGGCTGTGAGACGAGTCAGAAACCGTTGATGTAGGCGAAGGACATGCGAAAGGTCCGGCGTAGAGGGTAAGACCCCCGTAGTCGAAACGTCAGCGGCTCGTTTGAGAGACACCCAAGTAGCACGGGGCCCGAGAAATCCCGTGTGAATCTGGCGGGACCACCCGCTAAGCCTAAATATTCCCTGGTGACCGATAGCGGATAGTACCGTGAGGGAATGGTGAAAAGTACCCCGGGAGGGGAGTGAAATAGTACCTGAAACCGTGTGCCTACAAGCCGTGGGAGCGTCGGAACAAGGCTTGCCTTGTTCTCGTGACTGCGTGCCTTTTGAAGAATGAGCCTGCGAGTTTGCGGTGTGTTGCGAGGTTAACCCGGGTGGGGAAGCCGTAGCGAAAGCGAGTCCGAATAGGGCGCTGTAGTAGCACGCTCAAGACCCGAAGCGGAGTGATCTAGCCATGGGCAGGTTGAAGCGGAGGTAAGACTTCGTGGAGGACCGAACCCACCAGGGTTGAAAACCTGGGGGATGACCTGTGGTTAGGGGTGAAAGGCCAATCAAACTCCGTGATAGCTGGTTCTCCCCGAAATGCATTTAGGTGCAGCGTCGTGTGTTTCTTGCCGGAGGTAGAGCACTGGATAGGCGATGGGCCCTACCGGGTTACTGACCTTAGCCAAACTCCGAATGCCGGTAAGTGAGAGCGCGGCAGTGAGACTGTGGGGGATAAGCTCCATGGTCGAGAGGGAAACAGCCCAGAGCATCGACTAAGGCCCCTAAGCGTACGCTAAGTGGGAAAGGATGTGGAGTCGCACAGACAACCAGGAGGTTGGCTTAGAAGCAGCCACCCTTGAAAGAGTGCGTAATAGCTCACTGGTCTAGTGATTCCGCGCCGACAATGTAGCGGGGCTCAAGCGTACCGCCGAAGTCGTGTCATTCACACAATAGCCCCAACGGGTGTGTGGATGGGTAGGGGAGCGTCGTCTGCCGGGTGAAGCAGCCGTGTAAGCGAGTTGTGGACGGTTGACGAGTGAGAATGCAGGCATGAGTAGCGATTCACACGTGAGAAACGTGTGCGCCGATTGACTAAGGGTTCCTGGGTCAAGCTGATCTGCCCAGGGTAAGTCGGGACCTAAGGCGAGGCCGACAGGCGTAGTCGATGGATAACCGGTTGATATTCCGGTACCCGCTGTGAAGCGTCAAACATCGAGCATCGTGATGCTAAGGCCGTGAAGCCGCCCCTGATCTCTTCGGAGTGAGGGGGAGTGGTGGAGCCGCTGAACCAAGCGGTTAGTAGGTGAGTGATGGGGTGACGCAGGAAGGTAGTCCAGCCCGGGCGGTGGTTGTCCCGGGGTAAGGGTGTAGCCCGTCATCTAGGTAAATCCGGATGACATGTGGGTGAGACCTGATGCCGAGCCGATTGTGGTGAAGTGGATGATCCTATGCTGTCGAGAAAAGCCTCTAGCGAGTTTCATGGCGGCCCGTACCCTAAACCGACTCAGGTGGTCAGGTAGAGAATACCGAGGCGTTCGGGTGAACTATGGTTAAGGAACTCGGCAAAATGCCCCCGTAACTTCGGGAGAAGGGGGGCCACATCTGGTGATGAGCTTCGCGCTCTGAGCTGGGGGTGGCCGCAGAGACCAGCGAGAAGCGACTGTTTACTAAAAACACAGGTCCGTGCGAAGCCGTAAGGCGATGTATACGGACTGACGCCTGCCCGGTGCTGGAACGTTAAGGGGACCGGTTAGCTCCATTTCGGTGGGGCGAAGCTGAGAACTTAAGCGCCAGTAAACGGCGGTGGTAACTATAACCATCCTAAGGTAGCGAAATTCCTTGTCGGGTAAGTTCCGACCTGCACGAATGGCGTAACGACTTCTCGACTGTCTCAACCATAGGCCCGGTGAAATTGCACTACGAGTAAAGATGCTCGTTTCGCGCAGCAGGACGGAAAGACCCCGGGACCTTTACTACAGTTTGATATTGGTGTTCGGTTCGGCTTGTGTAGGATAGCTGGGAGACTGTGAAGCGCTAACGCCAGTTAGTGTGGAGTCGTCGTTGAAATACCAGTCTGGTCGTGCTGGATGTCTAACCTGGGTCCGTGATCCGGATCAGGGACAGTGTCTGATGGGTAGTTTAACTGGGGCGGTTGCCTCCTAAAGGGTAACGGAGGCGCCCAAAGGTTCCCTCAGCCTGGTTGGCAATCAGGTGTTGAGTGTAAGTGCACAAGGGAGCTTGACTGTGAGACCGACGGGTCGAGCAGGGACGAAAGTCGGGACTAGTGATCCGGCGGTGGCTTGTGGAAGCGCCGTCGCTCAACGGATAAAAGGTACCCCGGGGATAACAGGCTGATCTTCCCCAAGAGTCCATATCGACGGGATGGTTTGGCACCTCGATGTCGGCTCGTCGCATCCTGGGGCTGGAGTCGGTCCCAAGGGTTGGGCTGTTCGCCCATTAAAGCGGTACGCGAGCTGGGTTTAGAACGTCGTGAGACAGTTCGGTCCCTATCCGCTGTGCGCGTAGGAGTCTTGAGAAGGGCTGTCCCTAGTACGAGAGGACCGGGACGGACGAACCTCTGGTGTGCCAGTTGTTCTGCCAAGGGCATGGCTGGTTGGCTACGTTCGGGAGGGATAACCGCTGAAAGCATCTAAGCGGGAAGCCTGCTTCGAGATGAGGACTCCCACCCACTTGATGGGGTAAGGCTCCCAGTAGACGACTGGGTTGATAGGCCGGATCTGGAAGCACGGTAACGTGTGGAGGTGACCAGTACTAATAGGCCGAGGGCTTGTCCTCAGTTGCTCGCGTCCACTGTGTTGGTTCTGAAACCACGAACAGCCCCATGCCATGGTCATGGTGTGGTGCGGCTGACAGTTTCATAGCGTTTCGGTGGTTATAGCGTAGGGGAAACGCCCGGTTACATTCCGAACCCGGAAGCTAAGCCTTACAGCGCCGATGGTACTGCAGGGGGGACCCTGTGGGAGAGTAGGACGCCGCCGAACAAATATTGACAGGGTTGGACCCGGAACTTCGGTTACGGGTCCAACCCTTTTTTGTTCTCCGTCACTTGAAGTTCACGTTGCGCGATCAGCATCCAGAGCATGGGTACTGCTGCAATGCTCAGGGCCGCCGGGGTCGGACTCGGTGACGAGGTCGTCGTGCCGGCCTTCGGGAACGTCGAGGTCGCCGAGGCCGTGGCCAAGGCCGGGGCGCTGCCCGTCTTCGCCGACATAGATCCCTTCACCTACTGCCTCGATGCCTCCGCTGTGGAAGCGGCGGTGACTCCGCGGACCGCTGCCGTGGTGGTCGTACACCGCTTCGGCCGGCTCGCCGACATCGCGCGGCTGCACGAGCTGGGAGCGCGGCACGGGCTGCTCGTGCTGGAGCAGGGGGAATCCGAGGCGCCGTACGACGAGATAGCCCAGCGCAGGGAGCGGGCAGCCTACCTCCACGCGAAGTTGAGCGGTGTGCGGACACCGGACGACGGTGACGGGCACACCTATCAGCAGTACGTCGTGCGTGTTCCGGGCAACGGGCGGCCGGATCGGGACGCTTTCGCGCGGGCCGTGCGGAGCAGGGGAGTCGAGTGCCGCGTGCCGGTGAAGACTCCCGTGCATCGACTGCCCGAATTCCGACGGTGTGTGTCTCTCCCGGAGACGGAGCGGGCTTCCGATGAGACGCTCGCGCTGCCGGTGGACGCCACTCTGACCAAGCGGGACATGCAGCGGATCGTGTCCGCCTGTAATGCCCTTGGAGGGCTTCTTCAGCCCGCTTTCTGACGTGGTTGGGAGCACGGGTCTGTTCGGGGTATGATCTATTCCGTTGCCGCGCGGGAAACCCGCAAAGCGACAGGCCCCTATAGCTCAGTCGGTAGAGCGTCTCCATGGTAAGGAGAAGGTCAACGGTTCGATTCCGTTTGGGGGCTCCAGCAGAAAAGGCCCCACCCTCACGGGTGGGGCCTTTTTCGTGCCCTAGTCCTTGTGGAGGCCCGGGACGCGCATCGCCAGGATCGCCATGTCGTCGGACGGGGCGTCCGAAGCGAAGCGTTCCACCGCGCGCATGATGCGGGCCGCGACCGCGCCCGCCGTGAGGCCCGTGCAGGTCGTGAGGACGTCGGCGAGTCCGTCGTCTCCCAGCATGCGGGCGCCTTCGCGGCGTTCGGTGACGCCGTCCGTGACGCACAGGAGCACGTCGCCCGGGTCGAGGGTGATCGTCTGCTCGTAGAGCTCCAGGTCGTCGATGACGCCGAGGAGCGGCTGGGGTTCGGCTGCCGGTTCCACCGAGCCGTCCTGGCGCAGGCGCAGCGGGAGCGGGTGACCGGCGCAGACGACCTTCAGTTCCGCGCTGCCGTCCTCCTGGGGGCGCATCTCGCCGTAGAGGAGGGTGAGGAAGCGGCTGCGGGCGCCCTCGTCGAGGATGGCGGAGTTCAGGCGTTCCAGGACCGCCGGCCCGCTGAGGCCCTCGCGGGCCAGGAGGCGCAGGGCGTGGCGGGCCAGGCCCGTGACCGCCGCCGCGTTCGGGCCCGTACCGCAGACGTCGCCGATGGCGAAGCCGTAGGCGCCGTCGCGGATGGGGAAGACGTCGTAGAAGTCGCCGCCGACCTCGTTGCCCTCGCCGGCCGCGCGGTAGATGACCTCGACCTCGACGCCCTCGATGTCGGGGAGTTCGGGCGGCAGGAGGCTGCGCTGGAGGGACTGGCTGATGGCCGTGCGCTCGGAGTAGAGGCGGGCGTTGTCCAGGGCCAGGGCGGCTCGGCGGGACAGGTCCTCGGCCAGTTCCAGGATCTCCTGGCGGAAGTGCTCGTCGGTCGGCTTGCCGAGGGTCAGCATGCCGATGACACGGTTGCGGGCGACCAGGGGGAGGACGACCGTCTCGCCGCCCACGGCGGATGCCGTGGCGAGGGTCGGGCCGATGCCGGGGGTGACCTGGTGGGTCGGGCCGCCGCTGAGGCCGAGGCTGCGCATCGAGCTGCGAAGGGCCGCCTGGTGGGCCACCTCGGCGGGGGCCGTCCAGACGCGGGCGCCGGGGGTGGGGACCGGATCGGGCGGGGGCACCTTCGACAGCAGGGACTTGATGCCGTCGATGAGTTCCTCGTCCTCGTGCAGGACGTACGAGAGGTACGGCTCGGAGGCCTGGTGGGCGATCGTGTAGACGGCGCACCAGGTGGCGAGGGTCGGGACCGTCATCTGGGCCATCAGGGCCAGGGTCTGGTCGCGGTCCAGGGTTCCGGCGAGCAGGTCGGAGGCCTCGACGAGGAAGTTCAGGGAGCCGCGGCGCAGGCGTTCGAGTTCGCCGAGGCGGGCCGATTCGACGGCGAGCGCGATGCGGTCGGCGGCGAACTGGAGGCGCAGGGCTTCCTCGTTGGAGTATCTGCCCGGGGCCTCGGCGGCGACGCCGAGGGAGCCGGTGAGGCGGCCCTCGACCTTCAGCGGGACCGTGACGACCGAGCGCATGCCCGTGCCGTTCAGCAGCGGCACGGCGCCGGGGACCGCCGTCAGGTCGTCGTGGACGGCCGGCATGCGGGCGGAGCCGTAGCGGCCGGAGCCTGCCTCTACGGGGACGCGGGCGAAGCGCTGGCGGGCGGAGGGCAGGCCCGTGGAGGCGCGGACCTCCAGTTCCGTCTCGTCGTCGGTGGCCAGCAGGAGGAACGCGGAATCGCCGTCGAGCATGTCGCGGGCACGTTCGACCGTGCGCTGGAGGAGGCCGTCGAGGTCGTCCGGGGCGGGGTAGCCGATGAACACCTCGAAGGGGTCGGTGCTCTGGCCCTCGGAGGTGGTGGAGCTGTCGGAGGCGGGGACGCGCAGGGGCGTCTGGAGAACGGCCCGTTCGTGGTCCCTCACCAGGAGGCACACGGTTGACGGTTCGCCGCCGGTGTCGCGGACGCGCAGGTGGGAGGCGTAGACGGGGGTGACGCGGCCGTTGGCGGCGCGGATGCCGTAGCTGCCTTCCCAGCGGGAGAGCTGGAGTGCCTCCGCGATGCCGGTGCTGGTGCCCGGGGTGTGCGGCCAGGCCGCGAGGTCGGTCAGGGGCTTGCCGGTGACCTGCTCGGCCGGGTAGCCGAAGAGGTCCTCGGCGTCCTCGTTCCAGGCGGTGATGTGGCCGGTGCGGTCGATCTGGATGACGGCCACGCGGACCCGGCCGTCGGCGAGCGGGAGGAGGTCGGCGGGGAGGGCCGGGCCGGCCGCGCGGGTGCCCACCGTCCGGGCCGGGAGGTCGAGTTGGAACCAGACGGTCTTGTGGGTGGGGGTGTACTCGACACCCCAGCGGCCGGCGAGGGCCGCGCACAGCTGGAGGCCGCGTCCGCCCTCGCGGTCGGGGCTGCCCATGTTGATGGCCGAGGCCTGGAGCGGGATCTCACGCTCGGGGTACCGGTCGGCCACCTCGATGCGTACGCCCTCGTCGCTGCGCAGGCAGAGCAGGTCGGCGGAGGTGCCGGCGTGGACCACGGCGTTGGTCACCAGTTCGCTGGTGAGAACGACGGCGTCGTCGACGATGTCGGCGAAGCCCCAGCCCTGGAGGGTGTCGCGGACGAAGGAGCGGGCGCTCGCGACAGATCGCCCGACGGGCTCGAAACTGGCGGCCGCGCGCGCGGTGATCACAGAACTCCTCGACCGGTTCTCGACGTGCTGGGCTGCGTGGCCGACCGGCTCGCACCGCTGTTGCGGCAGGCCACCCGTCGGCCGGGGGTCCGGGGGCTGTCCCCCCGGGATCAGTCCGGTGGTCATGTGTGCGGCCGCCCCTCCGATGCCCGCTCGTCTTCGTGCCACCGCCCAGGCCGGACGAACCGGCGCGGCTGGACAGCCGGATGCAAGGTTACTTACCTTCGCGGTCCAAGCGGATGCCGGTCTGCAGTGTTTCCGTCCGGAGGGTGTGCGGACGATGTGCGAAGCTGCCGAACTGTTATGGCCTGGTTCGGGCAGGGTGAAACACTGGGCAAGCTTCTTGTGAAGGTCCGGGCAGGCTGAATGTCATCTGCGTACGGGGGGCAGCAGCCCCCTGGGCACGGCCTGCCATGCAGGGCGGAGAATACGCAGTAGTAACCGGTACGCCGAGCGTGGTACCCCAGCACAGCAGTGACGGTCGACCCCTGCGGGAGGGACACAGTGGAGTCTGGCGCAGCGACGCGTGGCAAGAAGACGCGCGCGAAAGGCGGACAGTCCCCGAGCAACCAGGGAAAGGTGCGCAGCGGCACGACTGAGGTGGACACGGCAGCCCTGAACCGGCTGATGGTTGCCCTGGTGGCGATGCGGGACGGCAACTTCCGCAAGCGGCTCACGGTGTCCGGGGACGGCGTGATGGCCGAGATCGCGGCGGTCTTCAACGAGGTGGCCGACCGCAATCTGCATCTGACGGGTGAGCTCTCGCGGGTGCGGCGGATGGTGGGCCGGGAGGGCAAGCTCACCGAGCGGCTGGAGACGGGGGCGTGTGAGGGCTCCTGGGCGACCGCGATCGACAACTCGAATGCCCTGGTGGACGACCTGGTGCGGCCGGTTTCCGAGGTCAGTCGGGTGCTGTCGGCGGTGGCCGAGGGTGATCTGTCGCCGCGTATGGAGTTGCGGACGCAGGTGCCGGACGGGAACGGTCAGCCGCTGCGCGGCGAGTTCCTGAAGGTCGGGCGGACCGTCAACAATCTGGTCGACCAGCTGTCGACGTTCACCGACGAGGTCACGCGTGTGGCCAGTGAGGTGGGCACCGAGGGCAAGCTGGGGGGACAGGCCCGTGTGCGCGGTATGTCGGGTTCGTGGCGGGACCTCACGGACTCCGTCAACACGATGGCGTACCGGCTCACCGCTCAGGTGCGGGATATCGCGCTGGTGACGACGGCGGTCGCCAAGGGCGATCTGTCCCGGAAGGTCACGGTTCAGGTGGCCGGCGAGATGCTGGAGCTGAAGAACACCGTCAACACGATGGTGGACCAGCTGTCGGCGTTCTCCTCCGAGGTGACCCGGGTGGCCCGTGAGGTGGGCACCGAGGGTGCGCTGGGCGGGCAGGCGCAGGTGCCCGGGGTCGCGGGTGTGTGGAAGGAACTCACCGATTCGGTGAACACCATGGCCGGGAACCTCACGGCCCAGGTGCGCGGGATCGCGGAGGTGACGACGGCGGTCGCCAACGGTGACCTGTCGCGGAAGGTGACCGTGCAGGCGCGCGGCGAGGTCGCGCAGCTCGCCGAGACGATCAACCAGATGACCGAGACGCTGCGGATCTTCGCGGACGAGGTCACCCGTGTGGCCAACGAGGTCGGGGCCGAGGGGCGGCTCGGCGGCCAGGCGAATGTGCCGGGTGCGGCGGGGACGTGGAAGGACCTCACCGATTCGGTGAACACGGTCTTCCGGAATCTCACCACCCAGGTGCGGGACATCGCCGCCGTGACGACGGCGGTGGCCAACGGCGACCTGTCGCAGAAGGTCACCGTCGATGTGGCCGGCGAGATGCTGGAGCTGAAGAACACCGTCAACACGATGGTCGACCAGCTGTCCGCCTTCGGTGCGGAAGTGACCAGGGTGGCCCGTGAGATCGGTGTCGAGGGTGAGCTCGGCGGCCAGGCGCAGGTGCCGGGCGCGGCCGGGACGTGGAAGGACCTGACGGACTCCGTCAACACGGCGTTCCGGAACCTCACCGGACAGGTGCGGAACATCGCGCAGGTGACGACGGCGGTGGCCAACGGCGACCTGTCGCAGAAGGTCACCGTCGACGTCTCCGGCGAGATGCTCAAGCTGAAGAACACCGTGAACACGATGGTGGACCAGCTGTCGAGCTTCGCCGACCAGGTGACCCGGATGGCCCGGGACGTGGGCACGGAGGGCCGTCTCGGCGGTCAGGCCCAGGTGGACGGCGTGTCCGGCACGTGGAAGGAGCTCACCGACTCCGTCAACTCCATGGCCGGCAACCTCACCTCCCAGGTGCGCAACATCGCGCAGGTGACGACGGCGGTGGCCCGGGGTGATCTGTCGCAGAAGATCGACGTGGACGCGCGCGGCGAGATCCTGGAGCTGAAGAACACCATCAACACGATGGTCGACCAGCTGTCGGCCTTCGCCGACCAGGTGACCCGGGTCGCGCGCGAGGTGGGTACGGACGGCCGGCTGGGCGGGCAGGCGCAGGTGCCCGGCGTCGCCGGTGTGTGGCGTGACCTCACCGACTCCGTGAACGGCATGGCCGGGAACCTCACCGCGCAGGTGCGCAACATCGCCCAGGTGGCGACGGCGGTGGCCCGGGGTGATCTGTCGCAAAAGATCGACGTGGACGCGCGCGGCGAGATCCTGGAGCTGAAGAACACCCTGAACACGATGGTGGACCAGCTGTCGTCGTTCGCCCAGGAGGTCACGCGGGTGGCCCGTGAGGTGGGTACGGAGGGCATCCTGGGCGGCCAGGCCGAGGTGCAGGGCGTCTCCGGCACCTGGAAGGACCTCACCCAGTCCGTGAACGGCATGGCGAACAACCTGACCATCCAGGTGCGCAACATCGCGGAGGTCACGACCGCGGTCGCCCGGGGCGATCTGTCGAAGAAGATCACCGTCGACGCCAAGGGCGAGATCCTCGAACTCGTCACGACCGTCAACACGATGGTCGACCAGCTGTCCTCCTTCGCCGAGCAGGTGACCCGGGTGGCCCGCGAGGTGGGCACCGAGGGCATCCTGGGCGGTCAGGCGCACGTGCCGGGCGTCACGGGCATCTGGAAGGACCTGAGCGACAACGTCAACCTGATGGCGAAGAACCTCACCACTCAGGTGCGGAACATCTCCCAGGTCTCGGCGGCGGTCGCCAACGGTGACCTGACGCGGCAGGTCACCATCGAGGCGCGCGGTGAGGTCGCGCAGCTCGCCGACACCATCAACACGATGGTGAAGACGCTGAGTTCGTTCGCCGAGCAGGTCACCAAGGTGGCCCGTGAGGTGGGCACGGACGGCATCCTCGGCGGGCAGGCGCACGTGCCGGGTGTGGCCGGTACGTGGAAGGACCTGACCGAGTCCGTGAACCAGATGGCGTCCAACCTGACCGGTCAGGTGCGCAACATCGCCATGGTGACCACGGCCATCGCCAAGGGTGACCTGACGAAGAAGATCGACATCGACGCGCGCGGGGAGATCCTCGAGCTGAAGACGACCATCAACACGATGGTCGACCAGCTGTCGTCGTTCGCCGAGGAGGTCACCCGGGTCGCCCGCGAGGTGGGCACGGAGGGACAGCTCGGCGGCCAGGCACGCGTGCGTGACGTCGACGGCACCTGGCGGGACCTGACCGAGTCCGTGAACGAGATGGCCGGGAACCTGACCCGGCAGGTGCGTGCCATCGCGCGCGTGGCGACCGCGGTGACCCGCGGCGATCTGAACCTGAAGATCGACGTGGACGCGTCCGGGGAGATCCAGGAGCTCCAGGACTACATCAACAAGATGATCGCCAACCTGCGCGACACCACGATCGCCAACAAGGAGCAGGACTGGCTCAAGGGCAACCTGGCCCGTATCTCCGCGCTGATGCAGGGCCGCCGCGACCTGGAGGACGTGGCCTCGCTGATCATGAGCGAGCTGACGCCGGTGGTGTCCGCGCAGCACGGCGCGTTCTTCCTGGCGATGCCGCTCGTCGACGGCGAGGACATGAACGCCGCGGACGAGGACCAGTACGAGCTGCGCATGCTCGGCTCGTACGGCTACTCGATGGGCTCCATGCCGACGTCGTTCCAGCCCGGTGAGGCACTCATCGGCACGGCCGCCACGGAGAAGCGCACGATCCTCGTGGAGAACGCGCCCAGCGGCTACCTGAGGATCTCCTCGGGGCTCGGGGAGGCGCCGCCCGCGCAGGTGATCGTGCTGCCGGTGCTGTTCGAGGGGAAGGTGCTCGGCGTCATCGAGCTGGCGTCCTTCACGCCGTTCACCCAGATCCAGAAGGACTTCCTCAACCAGATCGCGGAGATGATCGCGACGAGCGTCAACACCATCTCCGTCAACACCAAGACCGAGCTGCTGCTGGCGCAGTCGCAGGAGCTGACCGAACAACTGCGTGAGCGCTCCGCGGAGTTGGAGCAGCGGCAGAAGGCCCTCCAGGCGTCCAACGCCGAACTGGAGGAGAAGGCCGAGCTGCTGGCCCAGCAGAACCGCGACATCGAGGTGAAGAACACCGAGATCGAGGAGGCGCGGCAGGTCCTGGAGGAGCGCGCCGAGCAGCTCGCCGTGTCGATGCGCTACAAGAGCGAGTTCCTGGCGAACATGTCGCACGAGCTGCGTACGCCGCTCAACTCGCTGCTGATCCTGGCCAAGCTGCTCGCCGACAACGCCGAGGGGAACCTCTCCCCGAAGCAGGTCGAGTTCGCCGAGACGATCCACGGGGCCGGTTCCGACCTGCTCCAGCTGATCAACGACATCCTCGACCTGTCGAAGGTCGAGGCGGGCAAGATGGACGTCTCCCCGACGCGGATCGCGCTCGTCCAGCTCGTGGACTACGTGGAGGCCACCTTCCGGCCGCTGACCGCGGAGAAGGGCCTGGACCTGTCCGTACGGGTCTCGCCGGAGCTGCCCGCGACGCTGCACACCGACGAGCAGCGGTTGCTGCAGGTGCTGCGCAACCTGCTGTCCAACGCGGTGAAGTTCACCGACTCCGGGTCGGTGGAGCTGGTCATCAGGCCGGCGCGGGACGACGTGCCGCAGAAGATCCGGGAGCAGTTGCTGGAGACCGGGTCGCTGACCGATCCGGACGCCGAGCTGATCGCGTTCTCCGTGACGGACACCGGGATCGGCATCGCGTCCAGCAAGATGCGGGTGATCTTCGAGGCGTTCAAGCAGGCCGACGGCACGACCAGCCGCAAGTACGGCGGTACGGGTCTCGGGCTGTCCATCTCGCGGGAGATCGCCCAGCTGCTCGGCGGTGAGATCCACGCGCAGAGCGAGCCGGGCCGCGGCTCGACGTTCACGCTGTACCTGCCGCTGCACCCGAGCGAACTGCCGCCGCAGGGCTACCAGCAGCAGCTGCCGGCCCTGGAGGCCGGTGACCTGATGACGTCGACGTCGGAGCTGTCCGAGCTGTCCGAGGTCGAGGTCGAGACGCCGGCCGAGGTGAAGTCGTACAACGAGACGCAGAACGGGCCGGCCGCCCTGTTCCGGCGGCGGCGCAGGATGCCGGAGCTGGCACCGCGCCCGGCGCAGCCGGAGCAGTGGACGCCCGCGGAGCAGGAGACGGCGCCGAAGACGCAGCGCGGCATCCGGTTCGGCGGCCAGAAGGTCCTGATCGTGGACGACGACATCCGCAACGTCTTCGCGCTGACGAGCGTCCTGGAGCAGCACGGCCTGTCCGTGCTGTACGCGGAGAACGGCCGTGAGGGCATCGAGGTGCTGGAGCAGCACGACGACGTGGCGGTCGTCCTGATGGACATCATGATGCCCGAGATGGACGGGTACGCGACGACCACGGCGATCCGCAGGATGCCGCAGTTCGCCGGACTGCCGATCATCGCGCTGACCGCGAAGGCCATGAAGGGCGACCGGGAGAAGGCGATCGAGTCGGGCGCCTCCGACTACGTCACGAAGCCGGTCGACCCCGATCACCTGCTGACGGTGATGGATCAGTGGATGCGAGGGGAATGAGGGGAACGTTGGACCGTTACGCAACGTTGGCGGGAAGGTTCGGTGTTCACACGGAGTTGCGGACTCGGTGTGCGCATAGTCGTGTAGAAGTACGAGATCTGGGGAACCTTCTGGTCTCCTGCTGCGTTTCTGCTACGTGCACAGTGACATCCCGGTGACAGGGTGTGGTGACAGGCAGGGTGCGGCTACGATGACCGGCACAAGGACGGGCGGCGCAAGGGAGTCGTCCCCTGGGGCGGCACCCACCGGTGCACCCCCAGGTCCTGCGGACAGGGGAGGCCCCACGCCGGGGCGAGGAGGGCGGGCCATGGTGCAGAAGGCCAAGATCCTCCTGGTCGATGACCGGCCGGAGAATCTGCTTGCGCTGGAGGCGATCCTCTCTGCGCTCGATCAGACGCTGGTGCGGGCATCGTCCGGGGAGGAAGCGCTCAAAGCGCTGCTCACGGACGACTTCGCGGTCATTCTGCTGGACGTCCAGATGCCGGGCATGGACGGCTTCGAAACAGCCGCGCACATCAAGCGGCGGGAGCGGACCCGGGACATCCCGATCATCTTCCTCACCGCGATCAACCACGGGCCACACCACACCTTCCGGGGTTACGCGGCCGGCGCGGTCGACTACATCTCCAAGCCGTTCGACCCGTGGGTGCTGCGCGCGAAGGTCTCCGTCTTCGTCGAGCTGTACATGAAGAACTGCCAGCTGCGTGAGCAGGCGTCGCTGCTGCGGCTCCAGTTGGACGGCAACGGCAAGGACGCGGGCGGTGAGGCCAAGGAGTCGGCCGGGCTGCTCGCCGAGCTCTCCGCTCGGCTCGCGGCCGTCGAGGAACAGGCCGAGGCGCTGACCAAGCAGCTCAACGACGATTCGACGGACGCCGCGGCGGTGGCCACGGCGGCCCATCTGGAGCGCAAGCTCACGGGGTTGCGGCGGGCGCTGGACGCGCTGGAGCCGGGCACCGGGACCACATCGTCGGTGTCCTCGCAGAACTGACGCCCGGGCAGGCGAGGTTGCCCGCCCATGAGTCAGCGTCAATTCCGTGCCTCTCCCGGAGCGACACGAACGGGTGAAGCCGTAGGCACACGTGTCCCTTGTCGTCTCCCCCGGTAACCTCACACCCATGGCCTCACGTCCCTCCGCAGCCAAGAAGCCGCCCGCGAAGAAGGCGGCCGGTTCGGCGAAGGCTCCGGCGAAGAAGGCCGCTGCCAAAAAGGCTCCCGCGAAGAAGGCGCCCGCCAAGAAGGCCGCGGCGAAGAAGGTCGCGCCCAAACCGGCTCCGAGCCCGACCGGGGGCATCTACCGGCTCGTGCGCGCCCTGTGGCTCGGGGTCGCCCATGCCGTGGGCGCCGTGTTCCGCGGCATAGGGCAGGGTGCCAAGAACCTCGACCCGGCCCATCGCAAGGACGGTGTCGCCCTGCTGCTGCTCGCCATCGCGCTGATCGTCGCCGCGGGCACCTGGGCCGACCTGAAGGGCCCCGTGGGCGACCTGGTCGAAATCCTGGTGACCGGTGCCTTCGGCCGGCTCGACCTGCTCGTGCCGATCCTGCTCGCCGTCATCGCCGTGCGGTTCATCCGCCACCCGGAGAAGCCCGAGGCCAACGGACGCATCGTCATCGGCCTGTCCGCGCTCGTCATCGGCGTGCTCGGCCAGGTCCACATCGCCTGCGGCTCACCCGCCCGCGGCGACGGCATGCAGGCGATAAGGGACGCCGGTGGCCTCATCGGCTGGGCCATGGCGACCCCGCTGTCGTACGCCATGGGCGACGTGCTCGCCGTGCCGCTGCTCGTGCTGCTGACGGTCTTCGGGCTGCTGGTCGTCACGGCCACGCCGGTCAACGCCATCCCGCAGCGGCTGCGGCACGCCGGGGTGCGGCTCGGGATTCTCCGAGACCCGGCCGACGACGAGTTCGGGGAGGACGACGAGCGCTACGAGGAGCAGTGGCGTGAGGCGCTGCCCGCACGGCCGCGCGGCAGGCGCACGCCGGCGCCCGGGGCGTACGACCCCGACAGCGCCGAGCAGGAGGCGCTCTCCCGGCGCCGCGGCCGTCCCCGGCGGTCGGCGGTGCCGCAGCCCGACATGGACCGGCCCATGGACGCCGTGGACGTCGCCGCGGCGGCGGCCGCCGCGCTCGACGGGGCCGTGCTGCACGGGATGCCGCCCTCGCCGATCGTCGCCGACCTCACCCAGGGCGTGAGCGTCGGGGACCGCGAGGCGACCACGCCGACGCCCGTCCCGGCCGCCAGGCCCCAGCAGGAGAAGCTCACACAGGGCGAGCCCGAGCAGGAGAAGCCGAGGGCGGGTGTCCGCGACCTCACCAAGTCCCCGCCCGCCAAGCCCCGCGACCTGCCGCCGCGTGCGGAACAGCTCCAGCTGTCCGGCGACATCACCTACGCGCTGCCGTCGCTCGACCTCCTCACGCGCGGCGGCCCCGGCAAGGCCCGCAGCGCAGCCAACGACGCCATAGTCGCCGCGCTCACCAACGTCTTCACCGAGTTCAAGGTCGACGCCAACGTCACCGGCTTCACGCGCGGGCCGACGGTCACGCGCTACGAGATCGAGCTCGGCCCCGCCGTGAAGGTCGAGCGGATCACCGCGCTCGCCAAGAACATCGCCTACGCCGTCGCCAGTCCGGACGTGCGGATCATCAGCCCGATCCCCGGCAAGTCCGCGGTCGGCATCGAGATCCCGAACACCGACCGGGAGATGGTCAACCTCGGTGACGTACTGCGGCTCGCGGAGTCCGCGGAGGACGACGACCCGATGCTGGTCGCCTTCGGCAAGGACGTCGAGGGCGGCTACGTCATGCACTCGCTGGCGAAGATGCCGCACATGCTGGTCGCCGGCGCCACCGGCTCCGGCAAGTCGTCCTGCATCAACTGCCTGATCACCTCGATCATGATGCGGGCGACCCCCGAGGACGTCCGGATGATCCTCGTCGACCCCAAGCGGGTCGAGCTGACCGCCTACGAGGGCATCCCGCACCTGATCACTCCGATCATCACCAACCCCAAGCGGGCCGCCGAGGCGCTCCAGTGGGTCGTGCGCGAGATGGACCTGCGCTACGACGACCTGGCCGCCTACGGCTACCGGCACATCGACGACTTCAACCGGGCCGTGCGCGAGGGCAAGGTCAAACCGCCCGAGGGCAGCGAGCGCGAGCTCCAGCCGTACCCGTACCTGCTGGTCATCGTCGACGAGCTCGCCGACCTGATGATGGTCGCGCCGCGCGACGTCGAGGACGCGATCGTGCGCATCACGCAGCTCGCGCGCGCGGCCGGCATCCATCTGGTGCTCGCCACACAGCGGCCGTCCGTCGACGTCGTCACCGGCCTGATCAAGGCGAACGTGCCGTCGCGGCTGGCGTTCGCCACGTCGTCGCTCGCCGACTCGCGGGTCATCCTCGACCAGCCGGGCGCCGAGAAGCTCATCGGCAAGGGCGACGGGCTGTTCCTGCCGATGGGTGCCAACAAGCCGACCCGTATGCAGGGCGCCTTCGTGACCGAGGAGGAGATCGCGGGCGTCGTCCGGCACTGCAAGGACCAGATGGCGCCCGTCTTCCGGGACGACGTCACCGTCGGGACCAAGCAGAAGAAGGAGATCGACGAGGACATCGGCGACGACCTCGACCTGCTGTGCCAGGCGGCCGAACTGGTCGTCTCCACGCAGTTCGGGTCGACCTCCATGCTCCAGCGCAAACTGCGCGTCGGCTTCGCCAAGGCCGGGCGGCTGATGGACCTCATGGAGTCCCGGAACATCGTCGGGCCGAGCGAGGGTTCCAAGGCTCGTGACGTTCTTGTGAAGCCTGATGAGCTGGATGGCGTGCTCGCGCTGATCCGGGGGGAGTCTGAAGGGTAGGGAAGCGGTTCACACCGGTCGCCACGCCGAGTCGTACTGCAATCGGGTGTCCGGATCGTGACTCACCCGTAAGGGGGCATCGAGCAACCGTTTCCCTTCGGCGTACGTCAAGTTGAGGGAAACGACGAACAGCTTCCCCACCATCGGAATGTCGGGCCATTCCGATGGCGTACAAAGTGCCACCGCCCGGTTGCCCCACCCTTTTGTACCCCCCCTAGACTGAACCTCCAGCACAGGCGGCTACACGCTCGAAAGGCGCCCCCGTGTCCATCGGCAACTCCCCTGAAGACGAGCGTCCGTTCGAAGACGAGCGCGTCGAAGAAGACCGCGAGGAAGCCCGCCCCTCCATCGGCCGTGCCCTTCAGCAGGCGCGTATCGCCGCTGGGCTGACCGTCGACGACATCAGTAGCGCCACCCGGGTCCGCATGAACATCGTGCACGCCATCGAGGCGGACGACTTCACCGCCTGCGGTGGTGACGTCTATGCCCGAGGGCACATCAGGACCCTGGCCAAGGCCGTCCACCTCGACCCCGCGCCGCTGCTCGACCAGTACGGCGACGAGCACGGCGGGCGCCCGGCACCGACCCCGGCAGCTCCCCTCTTCGAGGCGGAGCGCATCCGTCCGGAGCGGCGGGGGCCCAACTGGACCGCCGCCATGGTTGCCGCGATCGTCGCCGTGATCGGATTCGTCGGGTTCACCATGTTCCAGGGCGGCGACGACGGCGGCGGCGAGGCGAACGTGGCCGAGGGCTCCACGCCCGGCGACTCCGCCTCGCCGACCACCAAGACCAAGAAGCCCACTGACCCCAAGCCCGAGGCGTCCGACAGCGCCATCGCCGCCGCGCCCCAGGACAAGGTGACGGTCCAGGTGGCCGCCGCCGACGGCCGCAGCTGGATCTCCGCCAAGGACCACAACGGCCGGCTGCTCTTCGACGGATTCCTCAAGCAGGGCGAGACCAAGACCTTCCAGGACAGCTCGAAGGTGCACCTCGTCCTCGGTGACGCCGGTGCGATCGACCTCTTCGTCAACGGCAAGAAGATCAAGGACGACTTCCAGCCGGGCTCCGTGGAGCGCCTGACGTACACGAAGGGTGACCCCGAGGCCGGGTAACCGGGCGGAAGGGTGCCGTCACTACGGGGTTGGCCTGGAAACGGCCAACCCCGTCGACGTGGGGTGTCAGCGGGACGAAGTACTCTTGAGCCCATGCCTGAACGCCGTACCGTCGCACTCGTCACCCTTGGCTGCGCCCGTAACGAGGTGGACTCGGAGGAGCTCGCAGGCCGTTTGGAGGCGGACGGCTGGCAGCTCGTGGAGGACGCCGAGGACGCGGACGTCGCTGTCGTGAACACCTGCGGCTTCGTCGAGGCCGCCAAGAAGGACTCCGTCGACGCCCTCCTGGAGGCCAACGACCTCAAGGGACACGGCAGAACCCAGGCCGTCGTGGCGGTGGGCTGCATGGCCGAGCGGTACGGCAAGGAGCTCGCCGAAGCCCTCCCCGAGGCCGACGGTGTACTCGGGTTCGACGACTACACGGACATCTCGGACCGCCTCCAGACCATCCTCAACGGCGGCATCCACGCCTCGCACACCCCGCGCGACCGGCGCAAGCTGCTGCCGATCAGCCCGGCCGAGCGGCAGGAGTCGGCCGCCGAGGTCGCGCTGCCCGGACACGCCCCCGCGGACCTCCCGGAGGGCCTCGCTCCGGCCTCCGGCCCCCGCGCGCCCCTGCGCCGCCGTCTGGACGGCTCCCCGGTGGCCTCCGTGAAGCTCGCCTCCGGCTGTGACCGGCGCTGCTCCTTCTGCGCCATCCCGTCCTTCCGTGGCTCCTTCATCTCCCGCCGCCCGAGCGACGTGCTGAACGAGACCCGCTGGCTGGCCGAGCAGGGCGTGAAGGAGATCATGCTGGTCTCCGAGAACAACACCTCCTACGGCAAGGACCTCGGCGACATCCGCCTGCTGGAGTCGCTGCTGCCCGAGCTCGCCGAGGTGGACGGCATCGAGCGGGTCCGGGTGAGCTACCTCCAGCCCGCGGAGATGCGGCCGGGCCTGATCGACGTGCTGACGTCGACCCCGAAGGTCGCGCCCTACTTCGACCTGTCCTTCCAGCACTCCGCGCCCGGTGTGCTGCGCGCGATGCGCCGCTTCGGCGACACTGACCGGTTCCTGGAGCTGCTCGACACGATCCGCAGCAAGGCGCCCGAGGCCGGCGTGCGCTCCAACTTCATCGTCGGCTTCCCCGGCGAGAGCGAGGCCGACCTCGCCGAACTGGAGCGGTTCCTCAGCGGCGCGCGGCTGGACGCCATCGGCGTCTTCGGCTACTCCGACGAGGAGGGCACCGAGGCGGCGACCTACGAGAACAAGCTCGACGAGGACGTCGTCGCCGAGCGGCTGGCCCGTGTCTCGCGGCTGGCCGAGGAACTCGTCTCGCAGCGCGCCGAGGAGCGCGTCGGCCAGACGGTGCACGTGCTCGTCGAGTCCGTCGACGACGAGGAGGGCGTGTACGGCCGGGCGGCGCACCAGGCGCCCGAGACGGACGGCCAGGTGCTGCTCACGAGCGGCGCGGGCCTGAGCAGCGGCCGTATGGTCGAGGCGAAGGTGGTCGGTACGGAGGGCGTCGACCTGGTGGCCGAGCCGCTTCAGGGCTCGTTCGCGTCGCCGGCGTGGAGTGAGGAGGCGGGCAGATGACCGGTGTTCCGGCATCCGCGGCGGGAGGCCCCTCCGGCGCGAGGAGGGCCGCGGCCGGTGCGGCTTCGGGGAAGGTTCCCGGGGCTTCGATGGGCCGGTCGGCCGCGCGGTCGACCGAGGGCGGTGCGTCCGGCGCGGCGCCGGGTGCACGGCAGGGTGCGGCGTCCGGCGTGGGTGACAGCGGGGCCGCCGCCGGTGACGGCGCGGAGAGCGCCGTCGTCGACGCGCAGGACGACGGGAAGCCGGCACGGGGCGGGAAGCTGGCTGCCGCGGCCGTCAACCAGGCCAGCGTCTGGAACGTCGCCAACCTCCTGACCATGCTCCGGCTGATCCTCGTACCGGCCTTCGTGGCGCTGATGCTCGCGGACGGCGGGTACGACCCGGCGTGGCGGGCCCTCGCCTGGGCGGCCTTCGCCATCGCCATGATCACCGACCTCTTCGACGGTCATCTGGCGCGCACGTACAACCTGGTCACCGACTTCGGGAAGATCGCCGACCCCATCGCCGACAAGGCGATCATGGGGGCGGCGCTGATCTGTCTGTCCGCGCTCGGCGATCTGCCGTGGTGGGTGACGGGCGTCATCCTCGGCCGGGAACTCGGGATCACGCTGCTGCGTTTTCTGGTCATTCGGTACGGCGTCATCCCGGCCAGCCGCGGAGGCAAGCTCAAGACGCTCACCCAGGGCGTGGCCGTGGGCATGTACGTGCTGGCGCTGACGGGGTGGCTGGCCACCCTGAGGTTCTGGGTGATGGCCGCGGCGGTCGTTCTGACCGTGGTGACCGGGCTCGACTATGTGAAACAGGCCATTGTGCTGCGCAGGCGGGGAATCGCCGAGCGCAAGGCCGCGTTGGAGGAGAAGGAAGCGTGAGTTCCACGGCCACCGACGTGGTGCGACTACTCACGGTGAAGGGCAGGACGCTCGCCGTCGCGGAGTCGCTGACCGGTGGCCTCGTAGCGGCGGAGATCACATCCGTCCCCGGGGCGTCCAAGGTCTTCCGGGGCTCGGTGACGGCCTACGCCACCGAACTGAAGCATGACCTACTGGGCGTCGACGCCGCCCTGCTGGCGGCGCGAGGAGCGGTGGATCCGCAGGTCGCGGCCCAGATGGCGGCCGGAGTGCGTAAGGCGCTCGGCACGGACTGGGGCATCGCGACCACCGGTGTCGCGGGTCCCGAGCCGCAGGACGGACAGAGCGTCGGGACGGTCTTCGTCGCCGTGGACGGACCCCTGAGGGCCGATTCCGGTTCTGCCGGCGGCGGAAAAGTGGAGGCTCTGCGGTTGAACGGCGACCGCGAGGAAATTCGTAGAGAGAGTGTACGGAGCGTACTCGCACTGCTCCTGAAGGAGCTTGCGGGCGAACAGACTGGGAATGAGCGGGCACAGGATACGGAACGGAACGGGGGGTTTTGATGTTTGCAGCCCTGAGTGAACACGACATCGCTCCCCGCACGGCCGCGGCGCAAGGCGGTACGGTGGGGCGTAATGGATGCGGCTACGCGGTCCGAGGAGGGAGCCACCGATGATTCTGCTCCGTCGCCTGCTGGGTGACGTGCTGCGTCGGCAGCGCCAGCGCCAGGGCCGTACTCTGCGCGAAGTCTCCTCGTCCGCCCGAGTCTCACTCGGCTATCTATCCGAGGTGGAGCGGGGGCAGAAGGAGGCTTCCTCCGAACTGCTCTCCGCCATCTGCGACGCGCTGGACGTACGGATGTCCGAGCTCATGCGGGAAGTGAGCGACGAGCTCGCCCTGGCCGAGCTGGCCCAGTCCGCTGCGGCCACCCCCAGCGAACCTGTGCCCACGCCGGTTCGCCCGATGCTGGGTTCCGTTTCGGTGACCGGTGTGCCACCGGAACGGGTGACGATCAAGGCGCCCGCCGAGGCGGTGGACGTCGTCGCCGCGTGAGCGTGTACGCGGACGCGGCTCGCGCCGTGTGAAGCGTGGGACGCCGACGAGGCGCTGAGAAGGTGTGGTGAGGCCCCGGCCGGGCCTCTCCGGGAGATCCGGAGGGGTGCGCCCGGGGTTTTCGCTTGCGCGGGGCCGCCCAGCATCGGCCTGTCCGTTTTGTTTGCGTTTGCCGGTGGGGCGTGCGGCGGTCATCGTTGAGGGGATGGCGGGGGGCAGCCAACGGAGGTGCGGATGTACGTCGTGAAGAGCCCGCTGTCCGACGCGAGCCTGAAGACCGTCTCCGAGGCGTTGCAGGGCGCCCTGGTCGACCTGGTGGACCTCGCCCTCGTGGCGAAGCAGATCCACTGGAACGTGGTGGGGCCGCGCTTCCGCTCCGTACACCTCCAGCTCGATGAGGTCGTCGACACCGCGCGGAAGTACTCCGACACCGTGGCGGAGCGCGCCGCGGCGCTCGGGATCCCGCCCGACGGGCGTGCCGCGACGGTCGCCGTCGGCAGCGGGATCGGCGTGACGCCCGAGGGGTGGGTCGACGACACGACCGCCGTGGGGGCGCTCGTCGAGGCGCTGGGCGCGGTGATCGCGCGGATGCGGGAACGGGTCGAGGCGACCGGTGAGCCGGATCCCGTGAGCCAGGACATCTTCATCGGGATCACGGCGGACCTGGAGAAGCATCACTGGATGTTCCAGGCCGAGAACGGGTGACCGGAGAGGGCGCGGCAGCGGGAGACGGGCCGAGCGGAGACATCGCCGCTCAGGGCTTCGCCGCTCGCGGTCTCGCAGCCCGGCGCAGTGGGGTGCGCGGTGCGCCCGTGTGCCGTTGGTGCGCCCTGTCCGCCGGCCCGCGCGGCCCCATAGCGTCGGGCTGGAGGTGGCGGCCATGGCGGGGATAGGGCGCTGGGGGGCCCGCGGAGCTGTGCTGGGGCTGGGGGCGCTGTGGTGGTGGGCGGTGCTGCGGCTGGTGGTCGCGCCCGGGGCCGGGGTGCTGGAGGCGACGGTCGCGGCCGGGGGGTGGGGGTTGAGCGTGCTGCCGGTGCATTGCGTGCCGAAGGGGCGGGCGAGCGCGGCGGTTGGTACGGGGCGGTGGCGGAGGGTGCTGGCGGTGGGGCGCCGGGGGGTGGTGTCGCGGAGGGGGTGATGTCGGGGGCGGGTGCTTCGGGGGCGCGGGGGTCTTGGGTGGGTGTGTGCCAGGTGTGTCTACCAGGGCATCGCCACGCCGCCGTTCGGGCGGACGATCTGGCCCGTCGTGAAGGCCGAGGCGTCGGATGCCAGGTGCAGGACCGCGTGGGCGATGTCCTCGGGGGTGCCGACCTTCCCCAACGGGGACATGCGGGTCATGAGGGCCTCGGTGTGTGCCTGGGCCTCGCTGTCGCGGCGGTCGGTCATGGGGGTACGGATCCAGCCGGGAGCGACCGCGTTGACGCGGATCCCGTGCCGGCCGACCTCGGTCGCGAGGGTCTTGGTCAGCTGGACCACCGCCGCCTTGGCCGCGCCGTAGCAGAGCAGCCCGCGGGCGCCGGTGTCGACGGCGCCCGAGGCCATGGTGACGATGCTGCCCCCGCAGCCCTGGGCGATCATCAGACGGGCCGCCTCCTGGCAGGCGTGCAGCACGCCCTTGAAGTTGACGTCGAGCACCCGGTCGAGATCTTCGTCCCGGGTCTCCAGAACCGGGCTGCTGTGCATGATCCCGGCGATCGCGGCCAGGATGTCCAGGCGTTCGCAGGAGGTGATGGCCTGCCTCAGCCGGGCGCGGTCGGTGACGTCGAGGTCGTGGGTGTGGGCGGTGCCGCCGCCGTCCTTGATCAGGGCCGCCGTCTCGTGCAGGCCCTCGGTGTCGCGGTCCGCGCAGTGCACGGTGGCGCCCGCCTCCCCGAGCAGGAGTGCCGAGGCCCGGCCGATGCCGCTCGCGGCTCCGGTGACGAAAGCGGCGCGGCCGGTGAGGTCGTACGCCGTGACGGGCATACAGGGACCGTACGAGCGTTTCTGACGGGTCGTCAATGGGCGCGACTGCGCCGGGTCGGGGACGCGGCCGGGGCGGGGCCCCGCTGACAGGCGGGGCACCAGTACGTGGGGCGTTCGCGGGAGCCGTCTCCCTGGTCGGCGACACGGACGGAGGTGTGGCAGCGCAGGCAGGGGCGGGGGGCCCGGCCGTACACGAAGAGGTCCTGGCCGCGGCGGCCCGTCGTACTGCGGATCGGGCGGTCGCGGTTGGTCTCCAGCAGCTTCTTGGCGAGCGCGGGCAGCTGGGCGGCGCGCTCGGCGGGCAGGTCGCCGACGGGGAGCCAGGGGGTGACGCCGAGCAGGAAGCAGAGCTCGCTCTTGTAGACATTGCCGATACCGGCGAGGTTGCGCTGGTCGAGCAGGGCCTCGCCGAGGGGGCGGGCGGGGTCCTGGAGGAGATGGGCGAGGGCCCGGTCGGGGTCCCAGTCCGGGCCGAGGAGGTCGGGGCCGAGGTGGCCGACCGCGCGGTGCTCGTCGGCGGTGCGCAGGAGCTCCAGGACGGGGAGGCGGTAGCCGACGGCCGTGCGGTCGGCGTTGCCGAGGATCGCGCGGATCTGGTGGCCGGGGCCGCCGCTCCAGCGCCGGCCGTTCGCGTACACCTTCCAGGAACCGTCCATCCGCAGGTGGGAGTGCAGGGTCAGGCCGCCCTCGACGCGGGTCAGGAGGTGTTTGCCGCGCGCGGTGACGTCGAGGACCGTACGGCCCGTGAGGTCGGCCGTCGCGAGCCGGGGCACCCGGAGGTCGCTACGGGTCAGCACCTTGCCCGCGAGGGCGTTGTGCAGCCGGCTCGCGGTCTGCCAGACCGTGTCACCTTCGGGCATGGGTCAAGGGTGGCACGTCGCCGGGACGATCAGGCGCGCAGGCGGAGGCCACGGGGGGTCGCGATGAAGCCCGCTCCTTCCAGGAGGGTGCCGATGGGGGAGGTCAGGGCCTGGGCGCCGTTGACGCGCTCCACCGTGACCGTGCCGAGGGAGCCCGCGCGGGCGGATTCGGCGAGGGCCTCCGCTGCGGTGCGCAGGCGGGGGTCGTCGGTGGGGTCGCCGTCCGGGTCGGCGGCCCAGGCGAGCAGGGTCTTCCCGCCGCGCTCCATGTAGAGCGTCAGCTCGCCGTCGACGAGCACCACCAGGGAGCCCGCCTTGCGGCCCGGCTTGTGCCCGGCGCCGGTCGGGGGCTCGGGCCAGGGCAGGGCGGCGCCGTACGCGTTCGCCGGATCGGCGGCGGCGAGGACGACGGCCCGGGCAGCGGCGTCCGGACGGGTGCGACGGCCCGGATACCCGGAGTCGTAGGCCGCGCGTCCGCCGTTCTGCCAGGGCGGGGCGCCCTGCGGGGCGTAGTCGCGGGGCGAGACGTACTCGTCCGGGGACGGCCGGGGAGTTTCGAAGGAGGAACCAAGGTCGGGGAAGCCGTCGTGGCCGGGGTGGCCGGGGTGGTCGGTGTGGTCGGTGAAGGGAGCCGAGTCGCCCGGGGCGGCGAAGTCGTGGGCGGGGAACGGGTCGAGGTCGGGGCCCGGCGGCGGGCCTGGCAGGTCCTCGCCACGGTCGCGGGCGTTGGACACCGCGCGCAGGCGGTCCACGGCACCGTCCATCGCGAACTGTGCGGCGCCGAGGCCCTCCACGACGTAGCCGCGGCGGGCCTGGCCGCTCTCCTCGAAGGCGGACAGGACGCGGTACGTCGCCGAGAAGCCGCCCTCGACGCCCTCAGCCGAGACCGCGCCCCTGGTCACCACGCCGTGCCGGTCGAGGAGGGTGCGGGCGAGGGCGTGGGCCCGCACCGTGGGGTCCGGCTCGTGGGCCGGGAGCAGGGACCAGCGGCCGGCGACGGTCGGCGGGCCGGAGCGGGAGGCGGGGCGGGCCGCGGCCGTCAGGGAGCCGTAGCGGCCGCGCGGGACCGTGCGCTTGGCGCGGTGGGCCGTGGAGCCGGCGGTGCGGCCCGAGCCCAGCAGGGAACGCATGGGCGCGAGCGTGTCGTTGGTCAGGCGTCCGGACCAGGCCAGGTCCCAGAGCACGTCGGCCAGTTGGGGATCGGTGGCGTCGGGGTGGGTGGTGGCGCGGACCTGGTCGGCGATCTGGCGGAAGAACAGGCCGTAGCCGCCGGAGAGGATGTCCAGGACGGACTGATGGAGGGCGGTCAGCTCCAGGGGGTGCGGGGGCGGCAGGAGCAGGGGGGCCGCGTCCGCCAGGTAGAGGGAGACCCAGCCGTCCTTGCCCGGGAGGGAGCCCGCCCCGGCCCAGACCACCTCTCCGGCGGCCGTGAGCTCGTCCAGCATGGCCGGGTTGTAGTTCACGACCCGGGAGGGCAGGACCAGCTTCTCCAGGGCGGAGGCGGGCACGGACGCGCCCTGCACCTGCTCGATGGCGCGCACCAGGCCGTCGATGCCGCGCAGGGAGTGCCCCTTGCCGATGTGCTGCCACTGGGGAAGGAACTGGGCGAGTGCGGCCGGCGGCACCGGCTCCAGCTCATGGCGCAGGGCAGCCAGGGAGCGGCGGCGGAGCCGGCGCAGCACTGCCGCGTCGCACCACTCCTGGCCGATCCCGGCCGGGTGGAACTCGCCCTGGACGACCCGGCCAGCCGCGGCCAGCCGCTGGAGGGCGCCATCGGTGACGGCCACGCCCAGGCCGAAGCGGGCCGCCGCCGTGGTCGAGGTGAACGGGCCGTGGGTGCGGGCGTAGCGCGCGAGGAGGTCGCCGAGCGGGTCTTTGACGGGTTCCGTGAAGGCCTCCGGGACGCCGACCGGCAGGGCGGTGCCCAGTGCGTCGCGCAGCCGGCCCGCGTCCTCGATCGCCGCCCAGTGATCGCTGCCCGCGATCCGGACCCGGATGGCGCGGCGGGCGCCGGCCAGGTCCTGAGCCCACTGCGGTTCGGCGCCCCGCTCGGCCAACTCCGCGTCCGTGAGCGGGCCGAGGAGGCGCAGGATGTCCGCGACGCCTTCGGCGTCCTTGACGCGGCGGTCCTCGGTGAGCCACTGAAGCTCCCGCTCCAGCTCCGTCAGTACCTCCGCGTCGAGCAGCTCGCGCAGCTCCGCCTGGCCCAGCAGCTCGGCCAGCAGCCGCGAGTCCAGCGACAGGGCGGCGGCCCGGCGCTCGGCGAGCGGGGAGTCGCCCTCGTACAGGAACTGGGCGACGTAGCCGAAGAGGAGGGAGCGGGCGAAGGGGGACGGCTCGGGGGTGGTGACCTCGACGAGGCGCACCTTGCGGGACTCCAGGTCGCCCATCAGCTCGACGAGACCGGGGACGTCGAAGACGTCCTGGAGGCACTCGCGGACCGCCTCCAGGACGATCGGGAACGAGCCGAACTCGCTCGCCACCTGGAGCAGCTGGGAGGCGCGCTGGCGCTGCTGCCACAGTGGCGTGCGCTTGCCCGGGTTGCGGCGCGGGAGCAGCAGCGCGCGGGCGGCACACTCGCGGAAACGGGCCGCGAACAGCGCCGAGCTGCCCACCTGGTCGGTGACGACCTGGTCGACCTCGCCCTTGTCGAAGACGACGTCGGCGGCGCCCACAGGAGCCTGCTCGGCGTCGTACTCCCGGCCCATCTTCACCGGCTCCTGGTCGAGCAGGTCCAGGCCCATCAGGTCCGCGTCCGGCAGACGCAGCACGATGCCGTCGTCGGCGTGCATGACCTGCGCGTCCATGCCGTACCGCTCGGAGAGCTTCGCGCCGAGCGCGAGGGCCCAGGGGGCGTGCACCTGGGCGCCGAAGGGCGAGTGCACGACCACGCGCCAGTCGCCGAGCTCGTCGCGGAAGCGCTCCACGACGATCGTCCGGTCGTCCGGGACGTGTCCGCAGGCCTCCCGCTGTTCGTCGAGGTAGGAGAGCACGTTGTCCGCCGCCCAGGCGTCCAGGCCGGCGGCGAGGAGGCGCAGCCGGGCGTCGTCCTTGGACAGCGAGCCGACCTCACGCAGGAACGCGCCCACCGCCCGGCCCAGCTCCAGCGGGCGGCCCAGCTGGTCGCCCTTCCAGAAGGGCAGCCGGCCCGGCACGCCCGGGGCGGGGGAGACCAGGACGCGGTCGCGGGTGATGTCCTCGATGCGCCAGGAACTCGTGCCGAGCGTGAAGACGTCGCCGACGCGGGACTCGTAGACCATCTCCTCGTCGAGCTCGCCGACCCGGCCGCCGCCCTTCTTGGGGTCGGCGCCGGCGAGGAAGACGCCGAAGAGGCCGCGGTCGGGGATCGTGCCCCCGGAGGTGACGGCGAGGCGCTGCGCGCCGGGGCGGCCCGTGATCTCGCCGGTGACGCGGTCCCACACCACGCGCGGGCGCAGCTCGGCGAAGGCGTCGGACGGGTAGCGGCCGGCCAGCATGTCGAGGACCGCCGTGAAGGCGGACTCGGGGAGCGAGGCGAAGGGGGCGGCCCGTCGGACGGCGGCGAGCAGGTCGTCGAACTGCCAGGTGTCCATGGCCGTCATGGCGACGAGTTGCTGGGCCAGGACGTCCAACGGGTTGGCGGGGACCCTGAGGGACTCGATGGCGCCGGTACGCATGCGTTCGGTGACCACCGCCGCCTGGACCAGGTCGCCGCGGTACTTCGGGAAGACCACGCCGGTGGAGACCGCGCCCACCTGGTGGCCCGCCCGGCCGACGCGTTGCAGGCCGGAGGCCACCGACGGGGGTGATTCGACCTGGACCACCAGGTCGACCGCGCCCATGTCGATGCCCAGTTCGAGACTGGACGTGGCCACGACCGCGGGGAGGCGGCCAGCCTTCAGGTCCTCCTCGACCAGGGCACGCTGCTCCTTGGACACCGAGCCGTGGTGGGCACGGGCGATGACCTGAGGTGCGCCCTGGGCGGCTCCCGAGCCGCCCATGAGCTCGGCGGGGGAGTGGTGCTCGTCGAGGGTCTCGCCCGTGGCCCGTTCGTACGCGATCTCGTTCAGGCGGTTGCACAGGCGCTCCGCGAGGCGGCGGGAGTTCGCGAAGACGATCGTGGAGCGGTGGGACTGGACGAGGTCGGTGATCCGCTCCTCCACATGCGGCCAGATCGACGGGCGCTCGGCACCCTCCGAGCCGTCCGCCACCGGGGAGCCGCCCAGCTCGCCCAGGTCCTCGACCGGGACGACCACGGAGAGGTCGAACTCCTTGCCCGACTCGGGCTGGACGATCTCCACCTTGCGGCGGGGCGAGAGGAAACGGGCCACCTCGTCGACCGGGCGGACAGTCGCGGAGAGGCCGATGCGGCGGGCGGGCTTCGGAAGGAGGTCGTCCAGCCGCTCCAGGGAGAGCGCGAGGTGGGCGCCGCGCTTGGTGCCCGCGACCGCGTGCACCTCGTCGAGGATCACCGTTTCCACGCCGGTCAGCGCGTCGCGCGTGGCCGAGGTCAGCATCAGGAACAGCGACTCGGGGGTCGTGATCAGGATGTCCGGAGGACGGGTGGACAGGGCCCGGCGCTCGGCGGCGGGGGTGTCACCCGAGCGGATGCCCACCTTGACCTCGGGCTCGGGCAGGCCCATCCGCACGGACTCCTGGCGGATGCCGGTCAGGGGGCTGCGGAGGTTGCGCTCCACGTCCACGGCCAGGGCCTTCAGCGGGGAGATGTACAGGACCCGGCAGCGCTTCCTGGGGTCGGCGGGGGGAGGGGTCGAGGCGAGCTGGTCCAGGGCGGCGAGGAAGGCGGCCAGGGTCTTGCCGGAGCCGGTGGGGGCGACGACCAGCACGTCCGAGCCTTCGTGAATGGCCTGCCAGGCACCGGACTGGGCCGTGGTGGGCGCCGAGAAGGCGCCCGAGAACCAGGCGCGGGTCGCGGGGGAGAAGCCGTCCAGGGGTCCGGGTGCTTTGCTGGGCATGCGTCCATCGTGCACCCCGGCACTGACATCGGGGGGCCGCCGCGGTTCCGCCCGCCGTTCCGCGGTGGGTCCGGGGATCGGACAATGGCCGTATGAGCGAGCGCGCGCGGCACTGGCAGTACGACGAGCTGCCCGGGGTGGACCTGCTGCGGGCCCGGTACGTGCGGAAGACGTTCGTGCGGCATACGCACGAGAACTTCGTGATCGCTGCCATCGCCGACGGGGTGGAGGTCTTTCACCACGGTGGGGGCGATCAGTACGCCGGGGCCGGGGCTCTCGCTCTGGTGAATCCGGACACGCCGCACACCGGGCGGGCCGGTGTGCCGGAGGGGTGGCGGTACGGGGCGGTGTATCCGCCCGTCGATGTGGTGGCGGAGATCGCGGCCGAGACCACGGCACTGCGGGGGACGCCGGGGTTCGTCAGCCCGGTGGTGGATGACCCGTACGCCGTCGGGCTGGTGCACCAGGTGCTGCGCGCCGCCGACGAGGGCAACGCGTTGGCCGCGGACACACTGCTGCGGGTCGCCGTGACGAGGTTGCTGCGGCTGAACGGTGGGCCCATGCCACGGCGGAAGGTGCGGGCGGCCGGGGCCCGGATCGCGGCACGCGCGCGTGCGGTGCTGGAGGAGCGGATGGCCCGGCCGCCGAGCCTGGAGCGGTTGGCGGCCGATCTCGGGACCAGTCCCTTCGCCTTGTTGCGGGCCTTCCGGAACGCCTACGGGATGCCACCGCACGCGTGGCTCACGGACGCGCGGGTACGGCGGGCGCGGCGGCTGCTGGACCTCGGGACGGCGCCCTCGGAGGTCGCCGTGGCCGTGGGGTTCACCGATCAGCCGCATCTCAACCGGCACTTCAGCCGGATCGTCGGTGTGCCTCCGGGGGCCTACCAGCGGGAGCGCAAGAACGTACAAGACCTGCGGTAGCGGCTCCTCGTAGCGTGCGGGGCGTGGCAGATCAGACAGCTCTCAGAGATACAGAGACCGGTGGGAAGGCGGACCGTGCCGTTGTGCGGGACGCCTTGGGCGTCGGGGTGGCCGTCGGGCTCTCCGGGTTCGCCTTCGGCGTGACATCGGCCGGCAGCGGGCTCACGCTGCTGCAGACCTGCGCGCTCAGCCTGCTGGTGTTCACCGGGGCGTCCCAGTTCGCCCTGGTGGGAGCCCTCGCGGCCGGTGGCGGCCCGTTCACGGCGGCGGCCGGGGCCTTCTTCCTGGGGGTGCGGAACGCCTTCTACGGCCTGCGTCTGTCGCAGTTGCTGTCCCTCCCGCGCGCGGTGCGGCCGTTCGCCGCCCACTGGGTGATCGACGAGACGGCCGCCGTCGCGCTCGCGCAGCCCACGCGGCGCAGCGCGCGGATCGGGTTCCTGGTGACGGGGCTGAGCCTGTACGTCCTGTGGAACCTCACCACGCTGCTCGGCGCCCTGGGCGCCGAGGCCATCGGGGACACCGACGCGTGGGGGCTGGACGCGGCGGGACCCGCGGTGTTCCTGGCGCTGCTCGCGCCGATGCTGAAGAGCGGCACCGAGCGGGCCGTCGCCGGGCTCGCCGTACTGCTGGGGCTCGGGCTGCTGCCCGTGCTGCCCGCCGGTGTGCCGGTTCTGATGGCCGCGCTGGCCGCGCCGGTCGTGCTCTGGGCGGACGGCCGGCGCACGGGACAGGGTGATGAGCGGTGAACGTCTGGATCGCGATCGGTGTGACCGTCCTCGGGTGCTACGCCGTCAAACTGGCCGGGCTGCTGGTGCCCTCGGGGGCTCTTGAGCGGCCCGTCGTGAAGCGCCTCGCCGCGTTGCTGCCCGTCGCGCTGCTGGCGGCCCTCACGGCGCAGCAGACCTTCGCCGACGGGCAGACGCTGATGCTGGACGCGCGGGCCGCCGGGCTCGGAGCCGCCGCTGTGGCACTGATGCTGCGGGCGCCGTTCCTGCTCGTCGTCGCGGCGGCGGTGGTGGTGACCGCGGGAGTGCGGGCCATGGGGGCCTGATCAGCCGATGCCGCGGCCGTACGCGTTGAGTGTGCGCAGGGCCTCGATCGTCACCACCGGGCGGGCTTCCAGGGCGGGGGCCGGGGCCCAGTGGCGCCACCGGACGGGCCAGCCGCCGTCCTCCTGCTGCTGGGCCGCGAGGTGGTCCAGGGAGCGGGCCATCTCGTCGTCCGTGAACCACGCGCGCGCGAGGGAGCGCGGTGTCCTCGCGTAGTCGTACGGGAAGTGGTGCTCGCCCGGGGCGTAACCGGGAGAGACCGGGTAGGCGTCCAGGTTCTCGGGATCCAGAGCCGCCAGGCGGTGTTCGCGGACCAGGCGGCCCAGGCGGTCGGCGGCCGCCTCGGCGCGCGGGCGGTCCGGGGCGGAGTCGAGGAACGCCACGGCGGCCTCGATCTCGTACGGGTGGGACTTCTCCAGGGACTCGACCGCCTGCCAGCAGAAGTCCGTGGCCCGGAACAGCCAGGCGTGCCACACCTCGTTGCGGTGCAGCAGCCCCACCACCGGCCCGGTGGCCAGGAGGTCGCTGGGCGGGTCGTCCACGACCGGTACGAAGGGCGCCGTCGGGTAGCCGCGCTGGCTCGGGTGGATCGCCGGGAGGGCGCCGTCCGCCGTGGAGACGGACGTCAGATAGCGGCACATCCGTTCCACGCGCTGGCCGGCGCAGCGTCCCACGGCGTCCAGGACGCGCAGGGCGTGCGCGGTGTGCAGCGGCTGGCTGACCGGGCCGCGCAGGTCGGGCTCCAGCGCGTGGCCGTACCCGCCGTCCTCGTTGCGGTAGGCGTCCAGGGCGGTCTCCACCGGGTCGGCGGCGCCGCCCCGGAAGTGGTGGGCGAAGAGGCGCTGCTCGAGCACGCGCGCGGTGAGCCAGACGAAGCGTTCCGCACACGCCACGGGGGTGCGCGGCGGGGGCGACTGGGGGAGTGAGGGAGCTCCTGTTTCGGCCATGGGTCAGACCGTAGGGCGGAAAACGGTGCCGGCAGGCGGTCCCGGCTCAGGCCCACCCCCAGGGGCGGGATACTGGAGTCATGCGGTTGACGGTCTTCTGGCAGCGGATGGCGGAGCACTTCGGTCAGGCCTACGCGGACACCTTCGCACGCGACCATGTGATGTCGGAGCTCGGCGGACGCACCGTGCACGAGGCGCTCGACGCCGGCTGGGACGCCAAGGAGGTCTGGCAGGTGGTGTGCGCGGTGATGGACGTGCCGAGGGAGAAGCGTTGACCTGTCGTGGAGACCGCTGACCGGCGGCCCACGAAGATCGCGGGCGGGCAGACGGCTGTCGGTGGCGTGGGTGAGACTTGGTGCGTGGCACCCACTGACGAGACCGGGCAGGATGCCCAGCAGTCCTCCCCGTTCGGCACGACACCGCCCGCCCCGCCCCCCGCCGGCGGGGACGCCGGGCCGAACGGCCGCATGCCGCGCTGGCTGCCGCGCGCCCTGGTGCTCGCTCTCGCCCTCGTCGCCGTGTTCCAGCTGGGCAGTTGGGCCTTCCACCAGCTCACCGGGCTACTGATCAACATCCTCATCGCGTTCTTCCTGGCGCTCGCCATCGAACCGGCGGTGAGCTGGATGGCCTCGCGCGGCATGCGCAGGGGACTGGCCACGTTCATCGTCTTCATCGGCGTGATCATCGTGGCGGCGGGCTTCGTCACGCTGCTCGGCTCCATCCTCGCGGACCAGATCATCAAGATGATCGAGGGCTTCCCGGGCTACCTCGACTCGGTCATCAACTGGATCAACACGCACTTCAAGACCGACCTGAAGCGCGTGGACATCCAGGAGGGCCTGCTCCGCTCCGACTGGCTGCGCAACTACGTGCAGAACAGCGCCACGGGTGTGCTGGACGTGTCCGCCCAGGTCATCGGGGGCCTCTTCCAGCTGCTGACGATCGCGCTGTTCTCGTTCTACTTCGCCGCGGACGGCCCGCGACTGCGCCGCACCATCTGCTCGCTCCTGCCGCCCGCACGGCAGGCCGAGGTGCTGCGCGCCTGGGAGATCGCCGTGAACAAGACCGGCGGCTACATCTACTCGCGCGGCCTGATGGCACTGATCTCCGGCATAGCGCACTTCGTCCTCCTGCAGGCCCTGGACGTGCCCTACGCGCCCGTGCTCGCCGTGTGGGTGGGCCTGGTGTCGCAGTTCATCCCCACCATCGGCACGTACCTCGCGGGCGCGCTGCCCATGCTGATCGCGTTCACGGTCAACCCCTGGTACGCGCTGTGGGTGCTGATCTTCGTGGTGATCTACCAGCAGTTCGAGAACTACGTGCTCCAGCCGAAGCTGACGTCCAAGACCGTCGACATCCACCCCGCGGTCGCCTTCGGCTCGGTCATCGCGGGCACCGCGCTCCTGGGCGCCGTCGGCGCGCTGATCGCCATCCCCGCCATCGCCACGCTCCAGGCCTTCCTGGGGGCGTACGTGAAGCGGTACGCCGTGACGGACGACCCCCGCGTGCACGGCCATCGCCGACGCGGGGAGGGGCCGAGCCTCGTCACGCGCGCGGGGCGGCTGTGGGCACGGCGGGCAGGGACGGAGCGGGCCGAGGGCGGTCGGCCGGGGGGCGGCCGGCCCGAAGGTGGACAGCCCGAGGACGGGCAGTCCGAGAACCCGCAGTCCGGGGACGGGCCGTCCGGTGACCGGCGGTCCGACGACGGGCGGTCCGAGGGCGGGGGCTCCGGGCAGAGCCCGGACTGAGTCGCTGCGCCCTGTCACGGAGGTGTCGCGTGGTGCGCTTGACACGAAAATCGAACATCCATTCTTATGGAGTCTCCGGCGAAGCTCAACGACGGGCATTTCGACGTACTTTGGGTAGGGATGTGCCCGAGTTATCCACAGGCCGGACGTGCGTCGGGGCGCATTGTCAGTGGCAGGCGTTAGCGTCTTTGACGTGAAGCGATCGACTCAAGCAAATCGGGTGGAACCCATGGCAGGAACCGACCGCGAGAAGGCCCTGGATGCCGCTCTCGCACAGATTGAACGGCAATTCGGCAAGGGCGCGGTCATGCGCATGGGCGACCGGACCAAGGAGCCCATCGAGGTCATCCCGACCGGGTCCACCGCCCTCGACGTGGCCCTCGGTGTGGGCGGCCTGCCCCGCGGCCGTGTCGTGGAGATCTACGGACCGGAGTCCTCCGGTAAGACCACCCTGACCCTGCACGCGGTGGCGAACGCCCAGAAGGCCGGCGGGCAGGTCGCCTTCGTCGACGCGGAGCACGCACTCGACCCCGAGTACGCGAAGAAGCTCGGCGTCGACATCGACAACCTCATCCTCTCCCAGCCGGACAACGGCGAGCAGGCCCTGGAGATCGTGGACATGCTGGTCCGCTCCGGCGCCCTGGACCTCATCGTCATCGACTCCGTCGCCGCGCTCGTTCCGCGCGCGGAGATCGAGGGCGAGATGGGCGACAGCCACGTGGGTCTCCAGGCCCGCCTGATGAGCCAGGCGCTGCGGAAGATCACCAGCGCGCTCAACCAGTCCAAGACGACCGCGATCTTCATCAACCAGCTCCGCGAGAAGATCGGCGTGATGTTCGGCTCCCCCGAGACCACGACCGGTGGCCGGGCGCTGAAGTTCTACGCCTCGGTGCGCATCGACATCCGCCGCATCGAGACCCTGAAGGACGGCACGGAGGCGGTCGGCAACCGCACCCGCTGCAAGGTCGTCAAGAACAAGGTCGCGCCGCCCTTCAAGCAGGCCGAGTTCGACATCCTCTACGGCCAGGGCATCAGCCGCGAGGGCGGCCTGATCGACATGGGCGTGGAGCACGGCTTCGTCCGCAAGGCCGGCGCCTGGTACACGTACGAGGGCGACCAGCTCGGCCAGGGCAAGGAGAACGCGCGCAACTTCCTGAAGGACAACCCCGACCTGGCCAACGAGATCGAGAAGAAGATCAAGGAGAAGCTGGGCGTCGGCGTGCGTCCCGAGGAGCCGGCCGCCGAGCCGGGCACGGACGCCGCGGTCTCCCCGGCACCTGCCGACGCGGCGGCGGTCCCCGCCCCGGCAGCGGCCAAGACCGCCAAGTCCAAGGCCGCCGCAGCCAAGAGCTGACCCGTGACACGACGAACCGACTGGGCGGAGTACGAGTACGCCGCCTCCGGTGCCCCACGGGGGAGGGGCACCGGAGGGGAGACGGGCTCGGCCGTGGACGGGGAGGACGGGCACGATCGGCTGCACCGGGATGACGGGCTGTTCGGGGACGACGGGTCGTACGGGGAGGCCTCCCGAGGCAGGGGCTCATCGGGCAGCGGCTCATCGGGTAGAGGCGCCCGCGGAGGCGGCTCATCCAGGGACGGCGCGCATGACGGTGGGTCGCCTGGCGGGCGTGGACGGGGGCGCCGCCGCCGCGGCTTCGGCGCGGCGGATACCGAGGACGGAGATTCCCTCTCCTCGTCGAGGGCCGAGCAGGGGGAGCCTCCGGGGGACCCGGTCGAGCAGGCTCGGGCGATCTGCCTGCGCCTGCTCACCGGGACCCCGCGGACCCGTAAGCAACTCGCCGACGCCCTGCGCAAGCGGCAGATCCCGGACGATGCCGCCGAGGAGGTGCTGTCGCGGTTCGAAGAAGTCGGCCTCATCAACGACAGCGCCTTCGCGGAGGCCTGGGTGGAGTCCCGGCACCACGGCCGGGGGCTGGCACGGCGTGCGCTCGCCCGGGAGCTGCGGACCAAGGGCGTCGACTCCACGCTGATCGACGAGGCCGTCTCCCAGCTCGACTCCGAGCAGGAGGAGACGACCGCGCGGGAACTCGTCGCGCGGAAGCTCCGCTCCACTCGTGGGCTCGACCGGGACAAGCGCCTCCGCCGCCTCGCGGGCATGCTCGCCCGCAAGGGCTACTCCGAGGGCATGGCCCTGCGCGTGGTCCGGCAGGCGCTGGAGGAGGAGGGCGAGGACACGGAGTTCCTCGGGGACGAGGTGATCTGAGGCGGGGGCGAGACCCTCGTGGGGCCGCGCCCGCCGTCGAGCCCCGTCGTCACACCACCGGAAGCCCCGCCCGCCCGCCAGAGCCCCGTCGTCACACCACCGGAAGCCCCGCCGCCCGCCAAGCCTGGAACCCGCCGACCAGATCGGTGGCCCGGTGCAGTCCCAGCTGGTGGAGGGACTGGACCGCCAGGCTGGAGGCGTACCCCTCGTTGCAGATCACGACGACGCGCAGGGCGTGGCTCGTGGCCTCCGGGAGACGGTGGCTGCCCTGCGGGTCGAGGCGCCACTCCAGCTCGTTGCGCTCGACGACGAGGGCGCCGGGAATCAGGCCGTCCCGTTCACGCAGGGCCGCGTAGCGGATGTCCACCAGAAGCGCGTCACCGGCCAGGGCGGCCTCGTACGCCTCCTGCGGTTCGATCCGCTCGTAGCCCGAACGTACGCGCTCCAGCAACTCGTCGATGCCGACGGGAGGTTGGACACCGCCGTCGGCGCCACTGCCGCTGCTGTTGCCGTCGCTCACTCGCTTGTGCGTCGCGCTCACTGCCAGTCCTCCGGTCGCTCCACCTGCTCGAGCCGCAGGATCGACCCGCTGCGGCTGTAGCGGCGGATCTGCGGCAGGGGCGGGTAGTAGGCGTGGACGGAGATCGCGTGCCGGTCGGGGGACTCGTTGAGCACCTCGTGGACGTGGTGACGGCCGAAGGCGCGGCCCTCGCCGGACGGCAGCCGGCGTTCGCGGTCGACACCGTCGGTGAGTTCCAGGGTCTTCCAGCCGTCGGTGGGCAGGCGCGCGGCGAGCGAGTTCTCCTTGAGCTCGCCCGACGCGGTCAGGAAGGCGCCGACGGAGTCGGCGTGGTCGTGCCAGCCGGTGCCGGTGCCGGGCGGCCAGCCGATCAGCCAGGCCTCGCTGCCACCGGGCCCGTCCAGCCGCAACCAGGTGCGGCCTTCCGGGTCGAGCGGCAGGGAAGCGATCAGCTCGGTGTCGGCGGCCGTACGCCGCACGAAGTCGAAGAGGTCGGCCTGAGTGGGGGCCAAAACAGCGGAGGCAGGAGAGGGGCCGGAAGAGGAGACAGCGGGGGATGCGGAAGGGGATACAGACACGGGTGCCGTCCTGAAGATCCTGATGAGGGTTCGCGAATCAGGCGCGTCGGCCGCGGCAGACAGAGCGCGGCGCGCGCACAGAGGAAGAGGGATGCGAAGTCAGCAGGACGGGCGACACACGCAGCCCGCATAGCGGACGAGGTCCATGTGGACCCTCCGCCACAGGCGCACACAGGTGTCGGTCACGCATCGGAGTACACCATGGCCGACCGGACCGGTCAACTCACTGTCACCATGCGGACGCACTGTGACAGTGAGCACGTCACCGCGATGTCGACCTCAGTGAGAGCCGGCCGACGCGCCCGCTTCGGCCTGCGCCTTCACCGGTCCGCCCACCGCGGCCTCCGCCGCCGCGTACAGGTCTTCCGGGCGCACTCCGCTCAGCGCGGTGACGAGGTGCCCGTCGGGGCGCACCAGGAGCACCGTGTGCGCGGCAGCACCCGGATAGCTCTCGGCGACCAGCAGTTCGGCGGGGTGCGGCAGTGCCGTGACCGCGGCCGCGAGCCGGGGCATGATGCCGGCACTGACCCAGTGCTTGCGCTCCCACACACCCGTGCCCGGCGCGATCAGCACCACGAGCAGCGCGCCGCGGCCGAGCCGGTCCCGCAACCGTACGAAGGTGCCGTCCTCCGCGGTGACCCGTACGTCGGTGACCGGCGCTCCCGGCGGTGTGTCGACGGGAGTCTCTCCTTCGAGGCGTCCGGGCGCGAGGGGCGAGTCGGCGTACGCCCCCGGCGCACCGAGCTGGCCGTGCCCCAAGTGGCCGTCCGTGAGGAGCGCGTCATGGCCTCGGGAAGAGCCGGGGACGTACGAGCGCAGTCCTCCGCCGCCGCGAAGCAGCGGCAGCGCCTGGTCGGCGGCGCGCAGCCGGGCGGCGACGACCGCCCGGCGCTCGGTCTGGTAACTGTCGAGGAGCGCCTCGTGCGGCCCGTGGTGCCAGGCCACGGCCAGCTTCCAAGCGAGGTTGTCGGCGTCCCTGAGGCCCTCGTCGAGACCGTGCGTGCCCAGCGCGCCGAGCAGGTGGGCCGCGTCCCCGGCGAGGAAGACGCGGTCGGCGCGCCAGCGGCGGGCCAGCCGGTGGTGGACCGTGTGGACTCCGGTGTCCAGCAGGTCGTACGGCGGGGTCGTGCCGCCCGCCCAGCCGGCCAGGGTCTCCCGGATGCGGGTCAGCAGCAGTTCGGGGGTGACCAGGTCCTTGCCGGGCGGCAGGAGCCAGTCCAGACGCCAGACGCCGTCCGGCAACGGGCGCGCGGTGACCTCGCCGGCCGACGGGCCCGACATGCGCCACGGCGGCAGGCGGTGCAGCAACGCTTCATCGTGCCAGGGCAGTTCCGTGCGCAGCGCGGCAACGGCGTGACGTTCCACCGCCGTACGGCCCGGGAAGCGGATGTCCTGGAGTTTGCGCACGGTCGAGCGGGGGCCGTCGCAACCGACCAGGTAACTGCCGCGCCACCAGGTGCCTTTGGGGCCGCGGGTGTGGGCCGTGACGCCCGAGGACTCCTGTTCGATGCCGTCGAGTCGGCTCTCCACCGCGATCTTGACGAGCCGTTCGCCGGACAGGGCCGCGCGCAGGGCGCCGGTCAGCACGTGCTGGGCGATGTGCAGGGGAGCGGGCTCGGTGCCGTCGAAAACGATCTCGCGCATCACCTGCTTGCGCCGCATCGACCGCCATCCGGCCCAGTGGGCGCCGGCCCGGGACAGGGGCACGCCGGTCAGTCGTCCAATGAGAGCGGCGGTGTCCTCGCGCAGGACGACGGTGCGCGCCGCACGGGGTTCGTCCTTGCCCGGCCCCTCGTCGAGGACGACGCAGGGCACTTCCTGACGTGCCAGAGCGAGGGCGAGCGTGAGCCCGACGGGCCCCGCTCCGACGATGATCACCGGGTCCACGGCGCGGCGCCCCCTGCCCGTGGTGTTGTCCTGAGAGACGTAGGTGAACAGGAAGTTGGAGCAGGGTGCACGATCACAGAACGTATGCAACCCATTGCCGGTGCTTGCGTCAAGTGACAGACGTAGCCGCGCCAGACTGGTCGGCAGACGCTTACAGAACGACAGCCATGCGAGTATCCCCGACGAGTTCGTACAAGAGTCAGGACACCTTTTTGGTTGTGGAGCGTATGAGGGTGGGACTGGGTAGCTGTCCGTGACAGCCGACAGAAGGGTTTGGTGGGGCATGCGGGGATGGTGAGCTGATGCGCCGGTTGGCGGACCGGTCGCCTGGCGCCGTCTGCTGCCCCTGTACGACAGCGAGGACCTGGCGGACGCCGATCTGGACATCATTGTGCTTCCGCACCTACCACCTGCCCGCCCGCCTGGCCCGCCGTTGCTGCCTGCGCATTGAGCGGATTTGGGTCCTGGGCATCGACGTTCACCACCAACTGGAGGCGGCTCACTCCCCAAATCGGCACATCAGAATCGGCCATCAGGAGATTTATAGAAACAGCAGCACGCCGACGGCGAATGACGAATCAGATTACTGTCGACCTGCTGCGTAGCACGTTCTCTCCACGTACGGGGGGAATGGTCCTCTGGCGGCAGGAAGGTGAGGGTCCTGGGGTGTAGCTCCTGACGTGCGCGGGGTTGATCCCGAGAACGGGGCGTGGCCCCGGTTTTCTCGTTCTGGCTGGAATTCACCCTCTGGAATCGGGATTCGGCCACCGGCGCAATTCATTTCATGTCGGAGATAGTCCCCCGAGGATCTGGAATTCAACCTTCCGAATCTGCTGCCGCTAGCGAACCCTCAAGTCTCCCTCAAATTCTAGGCATTGATTGACGCGGACATGTGGGATCGGTAATGTCTGGGGAGCGGCATAGGCGATTGAGGAAATCGAAAAATGCGGCAGCAAGAAGAAGGTGGAGAATTGGTTAAGAAGAACCGCATTCGACAGTCCATAATGTTGCCCGCGCTCGGGGTGATGATGGCCGGCGCATTCACGCTCGCCGCGGGGGCGAGCGCGACAGCTGCCGAAGTCGGCGCTACAGGGCGCCCCAGTGACTGCAACGTAGAGAAGAAGAGCTTCGGGGCAATCGCTATGTGCAAGAAGCACAACGGCGGCCACTACCGGGCTCTGGTCGTTTGTAAGGATCCCGAAAGCGGGAAGATGATGGACTTCGCGGGCGCGTGGCGGAAGAGTGGTGTTTCCTACGCGTACTGCCAGGGATCCTATCTCAAGCCTGTGCATGAGGGCCACGAGACCAAGGTCTCTTGAGGGCAGAGTCTCCTGAGAACAGCAAGACCAATTCGGGGAAAGGTGAAAATGAAGAAGCTGAGCGCGGCGCTGTTCGCCGCTGCAGCGATGACGGCTTTCGGCCTTCAGAGCACGGCCACCGCGGCCGAGGCAGGCTCCCAGGGCAACGTGTCCGTCAAGGGTTGGCCGACCGGATGCACCAACGGTAAGTACGCGAAAGGCCTCGGGGGCTACACCGCATTGGGCTGGCAGGCCCAGTGTAAGAAGTCCAATGGCGGGCACTACAAAGCGACCATCATCTGCCGACCGTTTGACGGCGGCGACGACATCTATCGCGATGCGCCAGTGTGGAAGTCCAGCGGGAAGTCCATCGTCTTCTGCCCGGAAGCCAGTATTCGTGTCGAAGGCGGCATCAAGGAGAGGTCCTACTGACCTCTCCTGACGTCGATCTCGCGTGACGGTCCGCCCGCCGGAGTTGGCGGACCGTTCCGCGTTTCGCCAGTTGTTGGGCAGAGTAGTGGCCTCTGTGCAATGGCTCCCGGCTTGGCCAGCCGTGCCTCCGGGGCACTGGGTTGCGCGGCATCTGCGCGGCAGCCGCACGCACGACTCGCTCAAGGACGTGTCGTCTGGATGCACTTGCAACGCCGTGTCGGACCGCCTTCAGCAGCCGTCCGAACTGATCGGCCCGCAGTCTGGTGAACGTCTCCATCCACACCCGCCAAGCCTTCAACACCCGGCCGAAAGGAAATGCCCTGATCACGGCCCTTCTGTAACACGCTTTAGCATGAAGTCATCAAGTTCGCCGCCGTGTCGTCGGGGTGGCATTCCGATCCAGCGACGTTAAGGAGGCGGTGGCATCTGCGCCACCGCCTGCCCTCTATCCGCTTATCGACGTGACGTCAGGTAATTTTTCCAGTTCCGGCCCCACCGGTGTCGCCCACCTCGGCCGCATTTAGATCGTCGACCTTCTCAGCACCCAGAACAGCACCCGTGCTCCGCTTGCTGCGGCGCAGCCTGCCCTCCAGCCAGGAGGCGAAGGACGTGAGAATGAAGTTCAGCAGGATGAAGATGACCGCGACCACGACGAAGCTGGGGATGACGTTCGCGTAGTTGGCCGCCAGGGTGCTTCGCGTGTTGAGGAGCTCGGTGAACCCGAGCATCACGCCGCCCAGCGCGGTGTCCTTCACGATGACGACCAGCTGGCTGACGATGGCCGGCAGCATGGCGGTGACGGCCTGCGGGAGCAGGATGCTGGTCATCGTCTGGCTCTTGCGCAGGCCGATCGCCATCGCCGCCTCCGACTGCCCCTTGGGCAGGGAGAGGATGCCCGCGCGGACGACCTCGGCGAGGACCGACGCGTTGTAGAGCACCAGACCGGTGACGACCGCGTAGAGGGGCCGCTCATCGCTGGGGATGCCCGTGGAGCGGACGTAGAACTCGTTGGCGAACAGCATCAGCAGCAGTACCGGGATGGCCCGGAAGAACTCGACCACCGCGCCGGCCGGGATGCGCACCCAGCGGTGGTCGGACAGGCGCAAGATGCCGAGGACGGCGCCCAGCGGGAGGGCGATGACCATGGCGAGCGCCGCGGCCTTCAGCGTGTCGGCCAGGCCCGGCAGCAGGTAGGTCGTCCAGGCCTCGGACGTGGTGAACGGCTTCCACAGGGACCACTCCAGCTGACCCTTGTCGTCCAGCGTCTGCCAGACCCACCAGAGGAGTAGGGCGAGCAGGACGAAAAAGACCACCGAGAACAGCAGGTTGCGCCGCTTGGCCTTCGGGCCGGGGGCGTCGTAAAGAACGGACGTCATCGTTTCACCGCCAGTCGCTTGCTCAGCCAGCCGAGGAACAGGCCAGTGGGCAGAGTCAGTACCACAAACCCGAAGGCGAAGACCGCGCCGATGAGCAGCGTCTGAGCCTCGTTCTCGATCATTTCCTTCATCAGGAGGGCGGCCTCAGCCACGCCGATCGCGGCCGCCACGGTGGTGTTCTTGGTCAGTGCGATGAGCACGTTGGCCAGTGGTCCGATGACAGAGCGGAACGCCTGCGGCAGCACCACGAGCCTCAACACCTGGCTGAAGCTGAGCCCGATGGCCCGTGCTGCCTCCGCTTGACCGACGGGCACGGTGTTGATGCCAGAGCGAATGGCTTCGCAGACGAAGGCAGCTGTATAGGCGATGAGACCCAGTACAGCCAGTCGGAAGTACTTGAGCTCGAAGTCCTCGGACGCGCCCATCGTCACGCCGAAGATGTCGGCGAGGCCGAGCGACGTGAAGACGATGATGACGGTCAGGGGGATGTTCCGGACGATGTTCACGTAGGCGGTGCCGAAACCGCGCATCAACGGGACGGGGCTGACCCGCATGGCCGCCAGGATGGTGCCCCAGATCAGGGAACCGATGGCCGAGAAGACGGTGAGCTGAACTGTGACCCAGAAAGCGCCCAGCACGGACGGGTCATCATATTTTGAAAGGAAGTCGAACACGATCTCCCGCGCTTCCGGGTGGGTGGCGTAGGTGGCGGACGTGACACGCCGCCGTCAGAGACGTGGTGGCGGCGCGGCTGCGGATCCCCGCAGCGAGTGCGGGGATCCTGCGTCGGCGGAGTCCCGCATTACTGGACGATCTGGCCGATCTTCGGGGCGGGCTCGTTCTTGTAGTTCGCCGGGCCGAAGTTCTCCTTGACAGCCTTCTCCCAGGAACCGTCGCTGACCATCTTCTCGAGAGCGGTGTTGATCTTGTTAAGGGTCGCGGTGTCGCCCTTCTTGACACCGATGCCGTAGTTCTCATTGCTCAGCTTCAGGCCGGCCAGCTTGAACTGGCCCTTGTACTGGTCCTGCGCGGCGTAGCCCGCGAGGATCGAGTCGTCGGTGGTCAGCGCGTCCACGGCGCCGCTCTGCAGAGCGGAGAGGCACTCGGAGTAGCCACCACGCTGAGTAAGCTGGGCCTTCGGTGCGAAGTCGTCCTTGACGTTCTGCGCCGAAGTCGATCCGGCGACAGAGCACAGCTTCTTCTCGTTCAGGTCCGTGGCCTTGGTGATGTCCGAGTCCTTCTTCACCAACAAATCCTGGTGGGCCAGCAGGTACGGACCGGCGAAGTCGACCTTCTGCTTCCGCTCGTCGGTGATCGAGTAGGTGGCAGCGATCATCTTCACGTCACCGCGGGACAGCGCGTTCTCACGGTCGGCGCTCTTGGTCTCGACCCACTCGATCTGGTCGGGCTTGTAGCCCAGTTCCTTGGCCACGTACGTCGCCACGTCCACGTCGAAGCCGGAGAAGGAACCGTCAGGCTCCTTCAGGCCCAGACCGGGCTGGTCGTACTTGATGCCGATCTTGATCTTGTTGCCACCGCCGGAGCCGGAGCCGTTGGAGTCACCGCCATCGTCGCCACCACAGGCGGTAGCGGTCAGGGCGAGAACGAGAGCGGTGGCGGCTGCCGCGGAGACCTTGCGGAGCTTCATGGTGAACATCCTTTGCCGTGAAGAGATAACCGTTGTTTCGGGTGACGCATGTCGTCGCAGGCGCGACGGGCGCCTCAGTGATGCAGGATCTTCGACAGGAAGTCCTTGGCACGGTCGCTGCGCGGGTTGCTGAAGAACTGGTCGGGCGCAGCCTCCTCGACGATTCGGCCGTCCGCCATGAACACCACGCGGTTTGCGGCCGATCGTGCGAAACCCATCTCATGGGTGACGACGATCATGGTCATGCCGTCGCGGGCGAGCTGCTGCATGACCTCCAGCACCTCGTTGATCATCTCGGGGTCGAGCGCGGAGGTCGGCTCGTCGAAGAGCATGACCTTCGGCTCCATGGCCAGCGCCCGCGCGATCGCGACGCGCTGCTGCTGGCCACCGGAGAGCTGTGCCGGGTACTTCTCGGCCTGCGCGGCCACGCCGACCCGGTCCAGCAGGGCCCGGGCCCGCTCCTCGGCCGCGCTCTTGTCCTTCTTGCGGACCTTGATCTGGCCGAGCATCACGTTCTCGAGCACGGTCTTGTGCGCGAAGAGATTGAAGGACTGGAAGACCATCCCGACGTCGGCCCGCAGCCGGGCCAGCTCCCTGCCCTCGGCGGGCAACGGCTTGCCGTCGATCGTGATCGAGCCGGAGTCGATCGTCTCCAGGCGGTTGATGGTGCGGCACAGGGTGGACTTGCCGGACCCGGAGGGCCCGATGACCACGACGACTTCACCGCGCGCGATCGTCAGGTCGATGTCCTGGAGAACGTGCAACGCGCCGAAGTGCTTGTTGACGCTCTTCAGGACGACCAGTTCTCCGGTCGCGGCCACATCTTCCTTGGCCACCGATACTTCGGTCATCGCTCTCAGGCTCCGTCCTCCTCGGTTTCGGAGGACAGTAGTGACCCTCTACGACCTGCGTCATTACATCTGAGGGGAATCTGAGCATCACGATCCGATAGCAATCGGACACGTGTCGTAGCACTTGTCAGCAGCGCTCATATCGGCCGGGTAACGGAAGCTCCGCGCAACCGGAACCCTCTTGACGCCGTCCTCATTCATCAGCGTGACTGCACAAGGTGCACGCGCGCGCGTGCACGCTTTTTTGTACACATCCAGATCGTACGGCCAGTGAACCGAAGGGGGCCCGGATGAGACTGCTGCTCGTCGAGGACGACAACCACGTCGCCGCCGCCCTGTCCGCGGTCCTGGCGCGGCACGGGTTCGACGTCACGCACGCGCGCAGCGGCGAGGAGGCCCTTCAGGCACTGGTCCCCGAGGTCGACGGCTTCGGTGTCGTCCTGCTCGACCTGGGCCTGCCCGACCAGGACGGATACGAGGTCTGCGGCAAGATCCGCAAGCGCACGAGCACACCGGTGATCATGGTCACCGCGCGCTCCGACGTGCGCTCCCGCATCCACGGCCTCAACCTCGGCGCCGACGACTACGTGGTGAAGCCGTACGACACCGGGGAGCTGCTCGCCCGCATCCACGCCGTGAGCCGGCGCACCTCGCACGAGGACACCTCCAGCGGCATCGAGACCGAGCTGCGCCTCGGCCCGGTGCACATCGAGCTGCCCACGCGCCGGGTCAGCGTGGACGGAACCGTGATCCAGCTGACCCGCAAGGAGTTCGACCTCCTGGCCCTGCTCGCGCAGCGGCCCGGGGTGGTCTTCCGCCGGGAGCAGATCATCAGCGAGGTGTGGCGGACCAGCTGGGAGGGGACCGGGCGCACCCTGGAGGTGCACGTGGCGTCCCTGCGCGCCAAGCTGCGGATGCCGGCCCTCATCGAGACCGTACGCGGAGTCGGCTACCGGCTCGTCGCGCCTGCCGGGTAGCGGGGCCGAGTGCGCACTCGTCTGCTCCCGCTGCTGATCGTCCTGATGGCGGCCGTGCTGCTCGCGCTCGGCGTCCCGCTCGCCGTGAGCCTCGCCGGCGCCCAGCAGCAGAAGGTCGTCGTCGACCGGATCGACGACACGGCACGCTTCGCGGCCCTCGCCCAGTTCGTCACCGACTCGCCCACCGGCACCGCCAGCGCGTTCGAGAACGAGCGCCTGGCCACGCTCAGCCGCGAACTCGACAGCTACTACACGGTCTACGGCATCCGGGCGGGTGTCTTCTACCGCAGCGGCAGTGCCATGGCCCACGCACCCGCCGGGTGGTCCCTGCCCAAGGCGGGTGAGGTTCGCGACGCCTTCGACGAGGCGCTGCTCAGCCGCCGCAGTCACGACCCGCGGCAGGTGTGGCCCTGGCAGCGCCGCAACCTCGTGGTCGCCTCGCCCGTCATCCGCGACGGTGACGTCGTCGCGGTCGTCGTCACCGACTCGCCCACCGGGCAGCTGCGCTCACGTACGCTGCACGGCTGGCTGGTCATCGGCGCGGGCGAGTCCGCCGCGATGCTGCTGGCCGTCGGTGCCGCCCTGCGGCTGACCGGCTGGGTGCTCAAGCCCGTACGGGTGCTGGACGCCACCACCCACGACATCGCCACGGGGCGGCTGAAGTCCCGGGTCGCCGCCGCCGGCGGTCCGCCGGAACTCAGGCGCCTGGCTCGGTCGTTCAACGAGATGGCGGACAACGTCGAGGACGTGCTGGAGCAGCAGCGCGCCTTCGTCGCCGATGCCTCGCACCAGCTGCGCAACCCCCTCGCGGCGCTGCTCCTGCGGATCGAGCTGCTCTCCTTCGAGCTGCCCGAGGGCAACCAGGAGATCGCCTCGGTGCAGTCCGAGGGCAAGCGCCTCGCGCAGGTCCTGGACGATCTGCTCGACCTGGCGCTGGCCGAGCACACCGAGGCCGATCTGAAGATCACCGACATCGGCGAGCTGGCCGCCGAGCGGGTCGCGGCCTGGTCCCCGACCGCCGAGGCCAAGGGCGTTCGCCTGGTGGGCGACTGCCCGCCGACGACCGCGTGGGCCGACCCGGTGGCGCTGTCCAGTGCGCTGGACGGGATCATCGACAACGCGGTGAAGTTCACGCCCGAGGGCGGGACCGTCGAGGTGACCGTCGCCCCTGACGGCAACACCTCGACCGTCGTCGTCACGGACGAGGGTCCGGGCCTCACCGACGAGGAACTGGCCCGCATCGGCGACCGCTTCTGGCGCAGCAGCCGCCACCAGAACATCAAGGGCTCGGGCCTCGGACTGTCCATCTCACGGGCGCTGCTCGCGGCGGGCGGTGGTTCGATCGCGTACGACCATCACGAGCCGCACGGGCTGAAGGTGACAGTGAGGGTGCCGAGGGTCGGACCGGCGTAGCGAAGCCGCCAGTCGAGGGCGAGGGCGGCTATGGCTTGACGGACCGGTAGTAGCGCCGGGCCCCGTCGTGCAGCTTGAGCGGGTCGGTGTAGATCGCCGTACGGACGTCGACCAGTTGGGCGGAGTGGACGGTCGCGCCGATGCCGTCCCGGCTGTCGAGCACCGTACGGGTCAGCCACTCGGTGAGCCGGGGGTCCATGTCGTTGCGCGTGACCAGCAGGTTGGACACCGCCAGGGTGGGGACCGGGTCGCCGCGCTGGATGGTGGGGTAGGCCGACTCCGGCATTTTGGTGGCGCGGTAGTAGCGCGTGGCACCGCCCTGGTCGTGCAGTTTGGCCACGAGCCCGGCGTCGATCGGCACGAAGCGGAAGGCCGATGCCGACTTCTTGGCCAGCCTGCTGAGCCCGTCCGTGGGCAGTCCGCCCGACCAGAAGAACGCGTCGAGGCCGTGTCCCAGCCGTCTGGGCCCGGTGTCGATGCCGTCCGAGGAGGGCTCGATGTCCTTCTCCGGGTCGATCCCGGCCGCCTTGAGCACGCCGTTCGCGATCAGCCGTACACCGGAGTCCGGCAGCCCTATGGCCACGCGCTTGCCCCGCAGATCCGCGACGGAGCGGATGTCCGAGTCAGGCGGTACGACGAGCTGGACGTAGTCGTCGTACAGCCGCGCGACCCCGCGCAGCCGGTCGGCGTCCGCGCCGTTGTCGAGCTGGTAGGTGGCCACCGCGTCGGCCGCGGCGATCGCGAAGTCGGCCTTTCCCGTCGCCACGTCCGCGACGTTCTCCTGCGAACCTGCGCTGGGCAGCAACCGCACCTTCAGGGCGGGCATGTCCTCGGCGATCGCCTTGCGCAGGAGTTTTCCGTACTCGTGGTAGACCCCTGCGCGCGTGCCCGTGCTGAATCTGATCGTCCCGCCCGGAGGCTCCTCGGCCCAGGGACGCAGCCACCACAGCAGCAGCCCGAGGACCAGGAGGGAGGCGGCGCCGCCCTGGAGGGCCCGTCGCCTGCCGACAGGGGGGAACATCGTGGACATGCGCGAGATCCTGCCAGCCGCGGTGCCCCGGTGACCAGGGGAGGGGCACCCACGGTGGGGGCGAAGGGCGTGTCAGTGGCGGCCACTACAGTCGGCCCCATGAGCTCCTCGCCCGCTGACCTGGTCCGTGAATTCCACCTCGCCTTCGGCCTGGACGCCCGCAGTACCCCGACCGAGGTGTCCCCGGAGCTCGCCGCCCACCGCGGCGAACTCCTCGCGGAGGAAGCCGCGGAGGTCGCCGAGGTGTCGGTGACGGGCCCGCTGGACCGGCTCGCCCACGAACTCGCCGACGTCGTCTACGTGGCTTACGGAACCGCCCTCGTCCACGGCATCGACCTCGACGCGGTACTGGCCGAGATCCACCGTTCCAACATGACCAAGATCGGTCCCGACGGCTCCGTCTCCCGCCGCGAGGACGGCAAGGTGCTCAAGGGGGAGTACTACGAGGCACCGGATGTGCCGGGGGTGCTGCGGAGGCAGGGGTGGGAACCCGCCGCCGACGCCTGAGCCGCCCGGGCCGGCGGCGGGTCGGTCCCCTGTTCCCCTCGGGCGCCGCCCCTCAGTCGGCCACCTGTGCGTCCGCCTCCTTGGCCCGGGACGTCGTCTGCGCCGTATCCCGGTGTGGCTCGCGGCGTCGGGTCCACCAGGTCGCCACGGGCTCCGTGTAGCGCGCGGTGAGCGGGCCGAGGACGACCAGGATGAGGACGTAGGCCGTGGCCAGGGGACCGAGGGACGGTTCGATGCCCGCCGACACGGCCAGCCCGGCGATGACGATCGAGAACTCGCCGCGGGCCACCAGGGCACCGCCCGCCCGCCAGCGGCCCTTGACGGAGATCCCGGCTCGCCGCGCCGCCCAGTAGCCGGTGGCGATCTTCGTCAGGGCGGTGACGACGGCCAGGCCCAGGGCGGGCAGGAGAACCGGCGGGATGCTGGACGGGTCGGTGTGCAGTCCGAAGAAGACGAAGAACACGGCCGCGAACAGGTCCCGCAGGGGGCTGAGGAGAGTGTGCGCACCCTCCGCCACCTCTCCCGACAGCGCGATGCCGACCAGGAAGGCCCCCACCGCCGCCGACACCTGGAGCTGCTGTGCCACACCCGCGACCAGGATCGTCAGACCCAGCACGACCAGCAGCAGCTTCTCCGGGTCGTCGTTGGAGACGAAGCGTGAGATGACCCTGCCGTAGCGCAGGGCCAGGAACAGGACGAGGCCCGCCGCGCCCAGCGCGATCGCCAGCGTCAGGCTGCCGGCCAGCAGCCCGGCTCCCGCCACCAGCGCCGTGACGATGGGCAGGTACACCGCCATCGCCAGATCCTCCAGCACGAGCACGCTCAGGATCACCGGCGTCTCCCGGTTGCCGACCCGGCCCAGATCGCCGAGCACCTTCGCGATCACGCCGGACGACGAGATCCAGGTGACACCGGCCAGGACGACGGCGGCCACCGGCCCCCAGCCGAGCAGCAGCGCCACCGCCGCCCCCGGCAGCGCGTTGAACGCGCAGTCGACCAGACCGGACGGGTAGTGGGTCTTGAGGTTGGAGACCAGATCGCTCGCCGTGTACTCGAGGCCCAGCATCAACAGCAGCAGGATGACGCCGATCTCGGCTCCGGTGGCGACGAACTCCTCGCTCGCGCCCAGCGGCAGCAGACCGCCCTCGCCGAAGGCCAGACCGGCCAGCAGGTACAGCGGTATCGGCGAGAGCCGGAAACGGGCGGCGAACCGGCCGAGCAGGCCGAGGCCGAGGATGATGGAACCGAACTCGATCAGCAGAACCGCGGAGTGCACCGGCTCACTCCCGACCGAGTATCGCCGCGGCGGCGTCGACGCCCTCGCGGGTACCGACGACGATCAGCGTGTCACCGCCCGCCAGCCGGAAGTCCGGCGCGGGGGAGGGGATGGCCTCGGCCCGGCGCAGCACCGCCACGACGGACGCACCCGTCTCCGTACGCATCCGCGTGTCGCCCAGCACCCGGCCGTTCCAGCGCGAGGTCGCGGCGACCTCGATCCGCTCGGCGACCAGTCCCAGGTCCGTGGTGTACAGCAGACTCGGACTGTGGTGGGACGGCTTCAGCGCGTCGATCAGCGAACCCGCCTCCGAGCTGGTCAGCCGCAGGGACTGCGCACAGGAGTCGGGATCGTCTGCCCGGTACACGTTCACCGTGCGCGTGCCGTCGCGGTGCGCCACCACCGACAGATGGCGGTGTTCCCGGGTCTCCAGGTCGTACTGGACCCCGATGCCCGGCAGCGGCGTCGCCCTCAGGCGCGGAGCTGACACGTTTCTTCCCCTTGTTTCGTCTTGCTCTTGTTGTTCGTCTGGCTTTGTCGGTCTGCCGAACCGTGCGGGACAGTTCGGTCTGGTGAACGGTGTCGGTCTGGTGAACGGTGTCGATCAACGGACGGCTCAGGTCCGCATGCTGCCATCCGGCCGTACGGTGACGACATGGGTGTCGTGACGGATATGCGCAGCGGCCGGTCGCAGGAGAGGGTAGAGCGGGCGGTGCCGTACGCGAAGGCCGGAAGGAGCGGATCCAGGAACGTGTCGTTGTTCTGGCGGATCTTCTCGCTCAACGCGGCGGGTCTGGTCGTGGCCACCGCGTTGCTGCTGGGCCCGGTGACGGTGTCGACCCCCGTGCTGGCGGGCGAGGCGCTCGTCCTGCTCGGCGGCCTGGTGGTGCTGCTCGCCGGCAACGCGCTCGTGCTGCGCTTCGGCCTCGGACCGCTGCAACGGCTGGACCGGGCCATGGCCACCGTGGACCTGCTGCGTCCGGGCTCCCGCCCGGTGGTCGCCGGCCCCGCGGAGACGGCCGGACTGATCACGACGTACAACGCGATGCTCGACCGGCTGGAGGCCGAGCGGGCCGCGGGTGCCGCCCGGGCGCTGTCCGCACAGGAGAGCGAGCGGCACCGGATCGCCCAGGAGCTCCACGACGAGGTCGGGCAGACCCTGACCGCCGTCCTCCTCCAGCTCAAGCGCGTCGCGGACCGGGCCCCCGAGGACCTGCGCGAGGAGGTCGGCCAGGCGCAGGAGGCGACCCGGGCCGGCCTGGACGAGATCCGCCGTATCGCCCGCCGACTGCGCCCCGGCGTCCTGGAGGAACTCGGCCTGGCCAGCGCCCTGCGCTCGCTCGCCGCCGAGTTCACGACCCACGGGCTGACCGTGCGCCACCACGTCACCGGCGACCTCCCCGCCCTCAGCCCGGAATCGGAACTCGTCGTCTACCGAGTGGCCCAGGAAAGCCTGACCAACACCGCCCGGCACGCCGGCGCCGACCGTGCGGAACTCCGCCTGCGGCCGGTCCCCGGCGGCGTCGAACTCCTCGTACGCGACAACGGCACGGGCATCGGCGACGCCCCCGAGGGTGCCGGTATCACCGGCATGCGCGAACGCGCCCTCCTGGTCGGCGCCGCCCTCGCCCTCGAACCGGCCCCCGACCGGGGCACCGACGTACGCCTGCGCATACCGGTGACGGAAGGAGCACGTTGATGTCCACACCGGTGACGCCGGGGAGCCCGTCGGCAACCGCCCGGCCCCCGATCCGTGTCCTGCTCGCCGACGACCACACCCTCGTACGCCGGGGCGTGCGCCTCATCCTGGACGGGGAGCCCGACCTGACGGTCGTGGCCGAGGCCGGGGACGGGGCCGAGGCCGTCGCACGCGCCCGGGACACCGCCGTCGACCTGGCCGTCCTGGACGTCGCCATGCCCCGCATGACCGGCCTCCAAGCAGCCCGCGAACTCTCCCGACGGCTGCCCGCGCTGCACATCCTGATCCTGACGATGTACGACAACGAGGAGTACTTCTTCGAGGCGCTCAGGGCCGGAGCCAGCGGTTACGTCCTCAAGTCCGTCGCCGACCGCGACCTGGTCGAGGCCTGCCGGGCGGCCGTGCGCGACGAGCCGTTCATCTACCCGGGCGCCGAGCGGGCCCTCGTCCGCTCCTACCTGGAGCGGCTGCACCGGGGCGACGGCCTGCCGGAACGGGCCATCACCGAACGCGAGGAGGAGATCCTCAAGCTGGTCGCCGAGGGCCACACCTCGAAGGAGATCGGCGAACTCCTCTTCATCAGCGCCAAGACGGTCGAGCGCCACCGCGCCAACCTCCTCCAGAAGCTCGGCATGCGCGACCGCCTGGAGCTGACCAGGTACGCGATCCGCGCCGGGCTCATCGAGGCATGAGCCCGGGCCCGGGTTGTCCACAGGCGACCGAGCCACTTCCGGCGACCGCCTACCCTTGTCCCCATGAGCAGCATCGACCGGAGCCAGTCAGTGGGCGGCACGCGCACATATGAGGTACGCACCTACGGGTGCCAGATGAACGTCCACGACTCCGAGCGATTGGCCGGTCTGCTGGAGGACGCGGGCTACGTCCGCGCCCCCGAGGGCGCCGACGAGGCCGACGTCGTCGTCTTCAACACCTGCGCCGTGCGGGAGAACGCCGACAACAAGCTGTACGGCAACCTCGGCCACCTCGCGCCGCAGAAGGCCGCCCGCCCGGGCATGCAGATCGCGGTCGGCGGCTGCCTCGCGCAGAAGGACCGCGACACGATCGTGAAGAAGGCGCCCTGGGTGGACGTCGTCTTCGGCACGCACAACATCGGCAAGCTGCCGGTCCTGCTGGAACGCGCGCGCGTGCAGGAGGAGGCGCAGGTCGAGATCGCCGAGTCGCTGGAGGCGTTCCCGTCCACGCTGCCGACTCGTCGCGAGAGCGCGTACGCGGCCTGGGTCTCCATCTCCGTCGGCTGCAACAACACCTGCACCTTCTGCATCGTCCCGGCCCTGCGCGGCAAGGAGAAGGACCGTCGTCCCGGCGACATCCTCGCCGAGATCGAGGCCCTGGTCGCCGAGGGCGTCTCCGAGATCACACTGCTCGGGCAGAACGTCAACGCTTACGGCTCCGACATCGGCGACCGCGAGGCCTTCAGCAAGCTGCTGCGCGCCTGCGGGAAGATCGAAAGCCTGGAGCGCGTCCGCTTCACCTCCCCGCACCCGCGCGACTTCACCGACGACGTCATCGCCGCCATGGCCGAGACGCCCAACGTGATGCCACAGCTGCACATGCCGCTGCAGTCCGGTTCGGACACGGTCCTGAAGGCCATGCGCCGCTCCTACCGCCAGGAGCGCTACCTGGGGATCATCGAGAAGGTCCGTGCCGCCATCCCGCACGCGGCGATCAGCACCGACATCATCGTGGGCTTCCCCGGCGAGACCGACGAGGACTTCGAGCAGACGCTGCACGTGGTGCGCGAGGCCCGCTTCGCCCAGGCCTTCACCTTCCAGTACTCCAAGCGCCCGGGCACCCCGGCCGCCGAGATGGACGGCCAGATCCCCAAGAAGGTCGTCCAGGAGCGCTACGAGCGTCTGGTCGCCCTCCAGGAGGAGATCTCCTGGGAGGAGAACAAGAAGCAGGTCGGCCGCACGCTGGAGCTGATGGTCGCCGAGGGCGAGGGCCGCAAGGACGACAGCACCCACCGCCTGTCCGGCCGGGCCCCCGACAACCGCCTCGTCCACTTCACCAAGCCGGACCAGGAGGTCCGCCCCGGCGACGTGGTCACGGTCGAGATCACCTACGCCGCCCCGCACCACCTCCTCGCCGAGGGCCCCGTGCAGGACGTGCGCCGCACGCGCGCGGGCGACGCCTGGGAGAAGCGCAACGCCGAGAAGGCGGGCAAGCCGGCCCAGCCGGCCGGCGTGCTCCTGGGCCTGCCGAAGATCGGCGTCCCCGAGCCGCTCCCGGTGGCGGCGAGCGGCTGCGGCTGCGACTGAGCCGGGCCGCGGCCTGCCGCGGCCGGACCTGACTGCGACCGGGGGGCTGCGGCCGCGGTCGGCTCAGGTTGTGGTGGACTGCGGCCGGGCAGGGCCCGTGTCCTGCTGGGTTACCCTGCCGATCATGCTTGTCGCCGCTGCTGTCTGCCCCTGCCCGCCCCTACTGGTGCCTGACGTCGCCGCGGGTGCCGCTCCGGAGTTGGACGCCGCGCGGGCCGCCTGCACGGACGCGCTGGGCGTGCTCGCCGCCGCCCGGCCCGGCCGGCTCGTGGTCGTCGGGCCGGTCGACGGTGCCGGGCCCGAGACCTACCCGCAGGGCACGCACGGCTCGTTCCGGGGCTTCGGCGTCGATCTCGACGTACGGCTGGGCGGGGACGAGGGCGCGCCTGCGGAGCAGCGGCTTCCCTACTCGCTGGCGGTGGCCGCCTGGCTGCTGGAGCGGACCGGGTGGTCCGACGCTCCGGTCGAGGGTCACGGCGTGGGGGACCGGCTCGCGCCCGAGCGGTGCGCCCGGATCGGACGGGACCTCGCCGCACGGGCCGAGCGGGTCGCGCTGTTGGTGATGGGTGACGCCAGCGCGTGCCGGACGCTCAAGGCCCCGGGGTATCTGGACGAACGTGCCGCGCCCTTCGACGCGGAGGTCGCGCGCGCACTCGGCGCGGCGGACGCGGCCACGCTCATGACCCTGGACACAGGGCTGGCGCACGAACTGAAGGTCTCCGGCCGGGCCCCCTGGCAGGTCCTGGCGGGCGCGGCCGAGGGTGCGGACCTCGGCGGATCACTGTTGTACGAGGACGCGCCGTACGGGGTGGGATACCTCGTGGCCACTTGGTCGTAGCCCACGGCGGCACGGCGCACGGCGGCACGGCGGCCCCGGCCGCGGGAAACGGCGGACGGCCGGGAGCCTCGTGCTCCGCGGCCGTCCGCCGATGTGCCCTTCGGTCTGCAGATGTGTGGTCGGGACCTGGTCGATGTGTGGTCAGGACCTGCTGTGTCGGTGTGCGCTCAGGAAGTGGGCGGTGGTGCGTCCGGCGGCGGGGTGCCTCCGGTGTCCCGAGGCGGTGCCGTACGGCCCGTGTCCGGCGGCATGGTGCCACCCGTGTCCGGCGGCATGGTGCGGCCCGGGCCCGGTGGCGGCGTGGGGCCGCCCGCGTCCGCTCCGCTGTCGCCCTTGTGCGCGAGTCGGTCCATGGCGCCCTTGGCCTTGCCCGTGCCCGACTGGATCCTGTCGCTGTACTTGCCCTTGGTCCTCTTGTCGACGACCTGCGCGGCCTTGTCGAGGCCGTGCTGGATCTTGTCCTCGTGCCGCTGTGCGAGGTCCGAGACCTTGCCCTTGGCCGGGCCCAGTTTGGCCTTCACGTTGTCCAGGAGACCCATGGTTCACCTTCCCTCGCGCGGGGCGGTCACGTGCGGGCGCCCTCGCCGGCCTCGTTGTCGGCCGCCTTGTCGGTGGACTGCTGCTTGGGGATGTCGACGCCTTCGGTCTCGGTGACCTCGGCCGCCTCAGCCACCGGCTCGGCCGCTTCCGCTGCCCCGTCAGCCCCCTTCGCCGCCGCATCCGCCCCTGCAGTTTCCTCCGCCTCGGTCCCGGCCGTCGCCTTGTCGGCCTGAGCCTCGGCGGCAGGCGCCGCCTCCTCCGTGGCCTTGGACCGCCGGAGAAGTCGTGCAAAAACGCCCATATCCACTCCATACGTTACTCGTGCGGGCGAAATCCCGCGTCGCCCGGTGCGTCCGTTTGCGCGGCCCGGGCCACCGCCTCTGCGATCCGGCGGCAGGAACCTCGCAACGGGCAACGACCCCGCGAGCGCTGCGTCACGTAACTCGTTCGAGAGCCGGGTTCGAGGTTTGCGAGACTGGGTCGGTGAGCAGTGCACCCCCCGCCCCCCGCGTCATCGCCGTCGTCGGACCGACTGCGGCCGGAAAGTCCGATCTGGGCGTCTTCCTGGCCCAGCGTCTCGGCGGTGAGGTCGTCAACGCCGACTCCATGCAGCTCTACCGAGGGATGGACATCGGCACCGCCAAGCTGACGCCCGAAGAACGCGGTGGCGTCCCGCACCACCTCCTCGACATCTGGGACGTGACCGTCACGGCGTCCGTCGCCGAGTACCAGCGCCTGGCCCGCGAGCGGATCGAGGCCCTGCTCGCCGAGGGTCGCTGGCCGATCCTGGTCGGCGGCTCAGGGCTGTATGTGCGCGGGGCCGTCGACAACCTGGAGTTCCCCGGCACCGACCCCGAGGTGCGCGCCCGCCTGGAGGAGGAACTCACACTGCGCGGCTCGGGCGCGCTGCACGCCCGGCTGGCCGCCGCCGACCCCGAGGCCGCGCGGGCGATCCTGCCGAGCAACGGCCGCCGGGTCGTCCGGGCCCTGGAGGTGATCGAGATCACCGGCAGGCCCTTCACCGCCAACCTCCCCGGCCACGACTCCGTGTACGACACGATCCAGATCGGCGTCGACGTGGCCCGGCCCGAGCTGGACGAGCGCATCGCGCGCCGGGTCGACCGGATGTGGGCGGCCGGCCTCGTGGACGAGGTGCGCGCACTGGAGGCGCAAGGGTTGCGCGAGGGGCGTACCGCCTCGCGTGCGCTCGGCTACCAGCAGGTGCTCGCGGCGCTCGCCGGGGAGTGCACTCTGGAGGACGCGCGGGCCGAGACCGTACGTGCCACCAAGCGCTTCGCGCGCCGTCAGGATTCATGGTTCAGGCGCGATCCCCGGGTGCACTGGTTGAGTGGGGCTGCGGCCGATCTCACAGAACTTCCGCAGCTCGCGCTGTCTTTGGTCGAACGACCGGTTACAGCCTGATCACGTCATGGCATCGGGACGCCCAGGCCGTCATCCGGTCCTGCGGCGGCGTGCCATCATCGAGCTCGATCGACCGAGTTGAGTCCTAGTTGGGAGGGCGCGTGGCGATGGAGGCCGGCCCTCGCGACACCGCACAAGGCACCGATCACATCACCGCCGATCGGGACGACCCCGAACGCCGGGACGATCCCGAGCGCCTGGACGACCCGGAGCAGGAGTCGGACCGTCTCAGCTCCGACGGGCCCGACGAGACGCAGGGTGTGACGGACGACGGCCCCGAGCCCGAGGAGATGTTCGCGGGCGAGGTCGAGGTCGAGCTGCGCCCGCAGCGCCGACTGCGCATCTGGCAGCTCGCGCCCATCGTGAGCCTGGCCGCGCTCGGCTCCCTGATGTTCGCGTTCCCGCTCGCCTTCGACTTCGGCGACAGCGGGGCCGTGATCGCCATGCTCGGGCTGCTGATCTGCTCGTGCGCGGCCGGCTGGGGCATGATGGCCGCCCGCCGCGTGGGCTACACCTTGCCGGGCCTGCCGGCCAGGGGCTCGGGCCGCAGACCGGACTGGCGGGTCGTCCTCGCGTACGCCGTGATGGTGGCCGCGGTGGTCGTCCTGGCCGTGTGGCGAGTAGCACGCCTCCGGTAGAGCGCACCGTGCGGCAGCGCCCCGCAGGGGCGCGGGGCTGTGCCGAAATGCCGCTGCTGCCGAAATGCCGCTCCGCCGTGCGGGCGCCACGATCCACGAAGCACCCCACAGCGCGGCGCACCTGCACGCCCATGACGCCTCCCATGCCGCGGCCCGCCCGCACGCCCATGACGCCTCCCATGCCGCGGCGCGCCCGTACGCCCCCCACGCGCCCCACACCGTGGCCCGCCCGTACGCCCACGACTGATCCGCACGGCCCTCCCGCGGGGCAGACCGTACGATCGAGGGCATGAGCACGCGGATCCCCTTCCTCAAGGGTCACGGCACCGAGAACGACTTCGTGATCGTCCCGGACCCCGAGAACGCCGTCGACCTGCCCCCGGCCGCCGTCGCCGCCCTCTGCGACCGCCGCGCTGGCATCGGCGGTGACGGACTGCTGCACGTGGTGCGTTCCGCCGCGCACCCGGAGGCCCGGCACATGGCGTCCGAGGCGGAGTGGTTCATGGACTACCGCAACGGGGACGGCTCGATCGCGGAGATGTGCGGCAACGGCGTGCGGGTCTTCGCGCGCTACCTCCAGCGCGCCGGACATGTCGCCGAAGGGGACCTCGCCGTCGCCACGCGCGGGGGCGTGAAGACCGTGCACATCGCCAAGGACGGTGACGTCACCGTGGGCATGGGCAAGGCACTGCTCCCCGAGGGCGATGTCACGGTGAGCGTCGGCGAGCGCAGCTGGCCCGCGCGGAACGTGAACATGGGCAACCCGCACGCGGTCGCCTTCGTGGACGACCTGTCCCACGCCGGTGACCTGCTCTCCCCGCCGCCCTTCAGCCCGGCCGCCGCCTACCCGGACGGTGTGAACGTCGAGTTCGTGGTCGACCGGGGCCCCGGGCACGTCGCGCTGCGCGTGCACGAGCGCGGCGCCGGCGAGACCCGCTCGTGCGGCACGGGGGCGTGCGCGGTCGCCGTGGCCACCGCCCGCCGCGACGGTGCCGACCCGACGGCCACCGGCACGCCGGCGACGTACACCGTGGACGTACCCGGCGGCACCCTGGTGATCACCGAGCGGCCCGACGGCGAGATCGAGATGACGGGCCCCGCGGTGATCGTGGCCGAGGGCGAGATCGACGCGGAGTGGCTGGAGACCGCCACGCGCGCGTGAGCAGGCGCCGACCGTCAGGAAACCGCTGCGCGCTGTCGGCCACGCGACCCGAAACGGCCGTAAGGAACCGGCCACTTGGCGGGAACGGAACCGTCATGGTCACGACGTACGAGGGTACAAACTTCACATTCATCGCTCGAATGGGTGATCAGTTTCACGCTCGGCGAGAGGCGGTCAGCCACGCGTGGTGGGCTCGGTAGCATCAAGCACCGGCCCGGACGGGGGACCGAAGCCGCCCCCTGAGCCGTGTCCGCCCTGGGGCACCCCGTCCGCCGGTCCACGCAGCCGGAGGTGCCCATGAGTGCGGAGGCCACGAATTCCGTGACCCCAGGCCCGATGCCGGGCGCGGTGTCAGGACCGGTGACGCCGACAGCCCCGCGCAGAAAGGCCCGCCCCCGGATCGACCTGCGCCGCCTCGGCCGCGCCGCGCTGCTCGGCCCCGCCGCTCGCGACCGGCTGCCCGACGCCATCAGCCACGTCGTCGACGCGCACCGCGCCCATCACCCCGACGCGGACCTCGAACCCCTGCGCCGCGCCTACGTCCTGGCCGAGTCCTCGCACCGCGGCCAGATGCGCAAGAGCGGCGAGCCGTACATCACGCACCCGCTCGCCGTGACCCTGATCCTCGCCGAACTCGGCGCCGAGACCACCACGTTGACCGCGTCGCTGCTCCACGACACGGTCGAGGACACGGACGTTACGCTCGAACAGGTCGGCGAGCAGTTCGGCGAGGAGGTCCGCTACCTCGTCGACGGCGTCACCAAACTGGAGAAGGTCGACTACGGTGCCGCAGCCGAGCCGGAGACCTTCCGCAAGATGCTCGTCGCCACCGGCAACGACGTCCGCGTCATGTCGATCAAACTCGCCGACCGGCTGCACAACATGCGCACCCTCGGCGTCATGCGCCCCGAGAAACAGGAGCGCATCGCCAAGGTGACACGTGATGTGCTGATCCCGCTCGCCGAGCGGCTCGGCGTCCAGGCGCTCAAGACCGAGCTGGAAGACCTCGTCTTCGCGATCCTGCGGCCCGAGGAGTACGCGCACACCAGGGAGTTGATCGTCCAGAACGCCGCCCGCACGGACGACCCGCTCGCCGAGGTCGCCGACGAGGTGCGTACCGTGCTGCGCGAGGCGGACATCCCCGCCGAAGTCCTCATCCGGCCCCGCCACTTCGTCTCCGTGCACCGCGTCTCCCGCAAGCGTGGACGGCTGCGCGGCTCCGACTTCGGCCGCCTGCTGGTGCTGGTGAACGAGGACGCCGACTGCTACGGCGTCCTGGGCGAACTGCACACCTGCCTGACACCGGTGGTCTCGGAGTTCAAGGACTTCATCGCCGTACCGAAGTTCAACCTGTACCAGTCGCTGCACACGGCCGTCGCGCGCGAGGACGGCCAGGTCGTCGAAGTCCTCATCCGCACGCACCAGATGCACAAGGTCGCCGAGGCCGGAGTCGTCGCGCTCGGCAACCCGTACGCGCCGGCCTCCGACGACCCTGCCGACGGCGAGCGCGTCGACCCCACCCGCCCCGGCTGGCTCTCCCGGCTCCTCGACTGGCAGGAGGCGGCCCCCGACCCGGACCACTTCTGGTCGACGCTGCGCGAGGACCTCGCCCAGGACCGCGAGATCACCGTCTTCCGGCCCGACGGCGGCACGCTGGGCCTGCCCGAGGGGGCGACCTGTGTGGACGCCGCGTACGCGCAGTACGGGGAGGACGCGCACGCGTGCATCGGCGCACGTGTCAACGGCCGTCTGGCGACGCTGAGCACGGTTTTGAAGGACGGCGACACCGTCCAGCTCCTCATGGGCCAGGACCCGGCTTCCGAGCCCTCCCGGGAGTGGCTGGAGCACGCGCACACGCCCGCGGCCCGGATCGCCATCCAGCGGTGGCTGGCCGCCCACCCGGCGCAGGCCGAGGCCCAGCGGACCGAGGTCCAGGAGGACCGGCAGGTCCAGGAGGACCGGCTGGCCGGGGAGCGTGCGGCGGCTGTCCGACCCGCGCCCGCCGACGCGTCCGATCCGGCCGGCCCGGCTCCCGACCAGGCGCCCGCCCGCCCCGCCAACGGCAACGTCCTCACCGACCGGCCGGGCGCGGCCGTCCGGCTCGCGGGCTGCTGCACACCGGTGCGGCCCGACGCGATCACCGGCTTCGCCGTACGCGGGGGCGCGGTCACCGTGCACCGTGTCGAGTGCGCCGCGGTGGCCCGTATGAAGGACGGGGGGCGCGCGGAGGTCGGCGTGCGCTGGGGTGAGGCCACCGAGTGCCGGGTCACGCTGGTTGCCGAATCGTTCGTGCGTCCCCATCTGCTCGCGGACCTCACGGAGGCCATGGCCCTCGAAGGCGCCGAGATCGTCTCCGCGACAGTCGAACCCCCGACCCAGCAGCAGGTCCGTCACACGTACACCGTGCAGCTCCCGGACGCGGCCCACCTGCCCGCCCTCATGCGGGCGATGCGCAACGTGGCCGGGGTCTACGACGTCACCCGGGCACAACCGCACACGCAGGGCGGCTGACCCCGCCCGGGCGCCGGCCAAGGGACGGGTCGGCTGTGCCGCGGGTGCTGGCCGCTGGGTACGGGTCGGCTGAGCGCACACGGGCGCCGGCCGCCGGATACGGGTTGGCTGAGCCCCGGTACGGGTCGGATGAGCGCGCACAGGCGTCGGCCATCTGACGCCGGGCGGCACCCGGCGCAGGCTCCGGTACCCGGTTCGGGTGGGCCGGACGCGCGTCGTCCGCGTCGTGCACGCGCGCGCTGATAGCCGTGAGGCATGCGCCTCACCCCCCACCGCACCCGTACCCGTCCCTGTCGTCGGCGGACGTCCGCGGCGCTGCTCGCCTCGGCCGTCTCCGTCTGCCTCGTCGCCGCGAGCGCCCCCGTCGTCCCGCTCGGCGTCGGCGACCGACTCTTCCCGTACCTGGGCAACCCCGGCTACGACGTCGCGTCGTACGACCTCTCCTTCATCTATCCCGGCAGCAACAGCGAGCCGCTGCGGGCCGTGACCACCATCGACGCCTGGACGACGGCCGACCTGGACCGCGTCAACCTGGACTTCGCCCACGGCACGGTCCACTCGGTCGAGGTCGACGGCGAGCCCGCCACCTTCAGCACCGCCGGCGAGGACCTGGTGATCACCCCCGAGGACTCCGTGTCGGACGGCAACTGGATGCGGATCACCGTGAGGCACACCAGTGACCCCGTGCCCGCCGAGGGCCGCGAGGGCGGCTGGGTGCGCACCGCGGACGGCCTCGCCATGGCCAATCAGGCCGACGCCGCGCACCTGGTGTTCCCGTGCAACGACCACCCCTCCGACAAGGCGATGTTCACCATCCGGGTCACCGCACCCGACGGACACACGGCCGTCGCCAACGGCCTGCCCGCCGGGGTGCACAGATCCGGTGGGTCGACCACCTGGACGTACCGCACGCAGCACCCCATGGCCACCGAACTCGCCCAGGTCTCCATCGGCCGCTCCACCGTGCTGCACCGCACCGGCCCGCACGGACTGCCCGTACGGGACGTCGTCCCGGCCAAGCACCGCAAGGCGCTCGAACCCTGGCTGGAGAAGACCCCGGAGCAGATCGCCTGGATGGAGAGCAAGGTCGGCCGCTACCCCTTCGAGACGTACGGCCTGCTCATGGCCGACGCCTCGACCGGCTTCGAACTCGAGACCCAGACGCTCTCCCTCTTCGAGCGGGAGCTGTTCACCGACTCCGTCCGCCCCGCCTGGTACGTCGAGTCGATCATGGTCCACGAGCTGGCCCACCAGTGGTTCGGCAACAGCGTCGGCCCTCACACCTGGTCCGACCTGTGGCTCAATGAGGGACACGCCACCTGGTACGAGGCCCTGTACGCCGAGGAACAGGCCGGCAAGCCGATGCGGGACCGTATGAAGGCCGCGTACGGCGCCTCCGACCGCTGGCGCGCGTCGGGCGGACCACCCGCCGCCCCGAAGGCCCCGGAGCCCGGCCGCAAGACCAGCATCTTCCGGCCGAACGTCTACGACGGCGCCGCGCTCGTCCTGTACGCCCTGCGCGAGGAGATCGGCCGTCCCGCCTTCGAACGCCTGGAACGCGCCTGGGCCGACCGGTACCGGGACGACACGGTCACGACGGAGGACTTCGTCCGGCTCGCCGCCGAGATCTCCGGGCGCGACCTGGACGGCTTCTTCCGGGGCTGGCTGTACGGGAAGAAGACCCCACCGATGCCGGGGCACCCGGACTGGAAGCCGGCCGTTCTCGCGAAACCGGCCGTGCCCGCGAAACCGGCCGCGCCGGGGAAAGCCGCTGCTCGATAACACGGTGACGAGACGCCCCGTGCCGTGCGACTATCTTCAGGTCGGCGCGGCACGGAGCGCCGGGAATCTCCCGGAGCGCTCGCGCGTTATGCCCGGTGACGGAAAGCTCGCAGCGCTCCGTCGCCGTAAACGGTTTCCCAGCTACGTAAGGATCCAATGACCTCCTCTTCTTCCCCTTCCCAGGACACCAAGCGCTTCGCGCACAGCCACCCCGAGGGTCTTCGGGCCGATGCCCTGATGGAAGAGGACGTCGCCTGGAGCCACGAGATCGACGGAGAGCGGGACGGCGACCAGTTCGACCGCTCCGACCGCGCGGCCCTGCGCCGTGTGGTGGGCCTCTCCACCGAGCTCGAGGACGTCACCGAGGTCGAGTACCGCCAGCTCCGTCTGGAGCGGGTCGTGCTCGTCGGCGTCTGGACCACGGGGACCGTGCAGGACGCGGACAACTCCCTCGCGGAGCTCGCCGCCCTCGCGGAAACGGCCGGCGCGCTGGTGCTCGACGGTGTGATCCAGCGCCGCGACAAGCCCGACGCGGCCACCTATATCGGCTCCGGCAAGGCCGAGGAGCTGCGGGACATCGTCCTCGAATCGGGCGCGGACACCGTCATCTGCGACGGTGAGCTCAGCCCGGGCCAGCTGATCCACCTCGAGGATGTCGTCAAGGTCAAGGTCATCGACCGGACCGCCCTGATCCTGGACATCTTCGCCCAGCACGCCAAGTCCCGAGAGGGCAAGGCGCAGGTCGCTCTCGCGCAGATGCAGTACATGCTGCCGAGGCTGCGCGGCTGGGGTCAGTCGCTGTCCCGGCAGATGGGCGGCGGCAAGGGCGGCGGCCTCGCCACCCGTGGTCCCGGTGAGACCAAGATCGAGACGGACCGGCGGCGGATCCGCGAGAAGATGGCGAAGATGCGCCGGGAGATCGCGGACATGAAGACCGGCCGCGAGATCAAGCGCCAGGAGCGCAAGCGCCACAAGGTGCCCTCGGTCGCCATCGCGGGCTACACCAACGCCGGCAAGTCCTCGCTGCTCAACCGCCTCACGGGCGCGGGCGTGCTGGTCGAGAACGCCCTGTTCGCGACCCTCGACCCGACCGTGCGCCGGGCCGAGACCCCGAGTGGCCGGCTGTACACCCTGGCCGACACGGTCGGGTTTGTCCGCCATCTGCCCCACCACCTGGTCGAGGCGTTCCGCTCCACGATGGAGGAGGTCGGCGAGTCCGACCTGATCCTGCACGTGGTGGACGGTTCGCACCCGAACCCGGAGGAGCAGCTGGCCGCCGTACGCGAGGTGATCAGGGACGTCGGCGCCACCGACGTGCCCGAGATCGTCGTGATCAACAAGGCCGACGCGGCCGACCCGCTGACGCTCCAGCGGCTGCTGCGTGTCGAGAAGCGGTCCATGGCCGTCTCGGCCCGCACCGGCCAGGGCATCGACCAGCTGCTCGCGCTCATCGACAACGAGCTTCCGCGCCCGTCGGTCGAGATCGAGGCGCTCGTGCCGTACACGCACGGCAAGCTCGTCGCCCGGGCCCACGACGAGGGCGAGATCCTCTCCGAGGAGTACACCCCGGAAGGCACCCTGCTCAAGGCGCGGGTCCACGAGGAACTGGCGGCGGAGCTCGCGCCGTACGTCCCGGCGCCGGCGCTCTGACGGCCTCGGCCCTGATGTGAGAAGGCCCGCCCCTGTCCGCAGGGAGCGGGCCTTCAGCATGTCTCGGTCAGCGACCGCCGTACGTCTTGCTCATGTTCTGGTAGAGCGCCTCGGCATCGCGTCCCAGCTGCGGGCCGGCCAGCCAGGTGTTGTCGGCCGGTCCGATCGAGGTGTTGGAGACCAGCACGGACTTGCCGTTCAGCACCCGGAACCAGCCGCCGCCGGACGAACCGCCGGTCATGGTGCAACCGATGCGGTACATCGTCGGCAGGCTCGGGCTGAGCGAGAACCGGCCCGGGACGTCGATGCACTTGAACATCTTCAGCCCGTTGTAGGGCGGCGCCGCCGGGTAGCCCCAGGCGCCCATCTTGGCGGCCGCGGCCGCGGAGGGCGCGGAGAAGTCCACGTCCAGTGCGGCGCCGACCGTCTCCTCCAGGGACTTGGCACCCCGCTCGGGCTTCACGTGCAGCACGGCATAGTCGTACGCCGCCCCGTCACCGCCGGTCTCCGAGCCGCCCTGGATCCACTGGTTCGAGGTCGAGGCCCAGTCCGCCCACCAGTTGCCGTACGGGGCCACCTCCGACGGATTCGCGTTGCTCAGCTCCGCCTCGGTCTTGCCGAGGTCGTTGTAGGCAGGGACGAACACCAGGTTGCGGTACCAGCCGCCGTTGCCGCCGGCGTGCACGCAGTGGCCCGCCGTCCACACCAGGTTGGACTTGCCCGGGTGGTTGACGTCCTTGATCACGGTTCCGGAACAGACGGCCGGGCCGTCGGGGGAGTCGAAGAAGACCTTGCCGACCGGGGCGGCGTTCCGGTGGTACGGCGTCTTCTCGGCCTGCGCCCGGACCGGAGCCGGATCCGGGTCGCTGACGCCCTGACCGGCCGACGCGTCCTTCGTCGTGACCGTCTTGTTGGCCTCCTTCGCGGACTGCATCCGCTCCGGCTTCCAGAGACCCTCGATCACCGGGTTGACGAAGTCCTTGGCCTCACTGAGCCACTTGTCCTTGTCCCAGTCCTTCCAGCCGCCGTCCTTCCACCGGTCGACGTCGATCCCGTGTTCCTTGAGCTTGCCGGCGAGGTCGGCCGGGATCTTGACCTTGCCGCCGCCGTCCGCGGCCTGCGAGGTGGTGGCGTCGGGCTTGTCGCTCGCCGAGTCCGCCGACCCCTCACAGGCGGTCACGGTGAGCGCCAGGGCTGCGAGGAGCCCGGTGGCGGCGAGAGCGGTGCGCCGCCCGCGCCTCGGTGCCGCGGGCGTACGTGTGGAACGCATGGTGCGATGACCCCCGTTGGTGCTGAACAGTGTGGTGCCGCGTGTGCATGTCATGGGTGTGGGCGCCGTGCCTCCGGCGCGAAACCCCACTATGCCCGTGGAGTTGAGGGTGTACCGGGGGCGGGTGGTGAAGGTTTCCGTGAGTCCTCGGGCCGGTGCGCCAGGTGCGGTGCTTGTGCACCGGACGCGCCACCCCACCGCCTGCGGCCGGACGCGCCACCCCCCGCCTACGGTCTCCAGCCGGCCGTCACCGACCGGCGAACTTCTTGCTGACCGAGTCGTAGACGCCCTTGGCCACCTCGCCCAGGCGCGGACCGGCCAGCCAGCCCGACGTCACCGGGCCGATCGAGGTGTTGGACACCAGCGCCGGCTTGCCGTCCGAGCCCGTCGCGACCCAGCCGCCGCCGGACGAGCCGCCGGTCATCGTGCAGCCGATGCGGTACATCGTCGGATCCGACGTGGTGACCGACAGCCGACCCGGCTGGTCCTGGCACCGGTACAGCTTCTGCCCGTCGTACGGCGGCGCGGCCGGGTAGCCGATCGCCGTGACGCTCTTCACCTTCGGTACGGCGGGAGCCTTGAAGTCGACCGGCAGCGCCGAACCGACCGTCTCCTCCAGCGACTTGCCGCCGCTGCCCTTCTCCGGCGTCACATGGATGACCGCGAAGTCGTAGGGCGCGCCGTCCCCGCCCGTCGAGCCGCCCTGCTCGATCCACTGGTCCGAGGTCTGCGCCCAGTCCCCCCACCAGACGCCGTACGGGGCGACGTCCTCCCTCGTGGCGTTCTCCAACTCCGCGACCGGCTTGCCGTCGTCGTTGTACGACGGCACGAACGCGATGTTGCGGTACCAGCCGCCCTTCTTGCCCGCGTGCACGCAGTGGCCCGCCGTCCACACGAGGTTGGACTTGCCCGGGTGGGCCGGGTCCTTCACCACCGTCGCCGAGCAGACGGCCGAGCCCTTGGGGGAGTCGAAGAACACCTTCCCGGCCGTGGGCGCGTTGGCGTGGTACGACGACGGCACGGCCTGCGCCTCTACCGGCTCGGGCGTGGGATCGGTCACGCCCTGGTCACCGGAGAGGTCGCTGTCGTCGACGCCCTGGTCGGGCTCTTCCGCGTCCCGCATGCGGTCCGGGTCCCAGAGACCCTCGATGATCGGGTTGATGTACTCGTTGGCCTCGCGCAGCCAGTCGTCCCGGTCCCAGTTCTTCCAGGCGCCGTTCTTCCACTTGTCGATGTCGATCCCGTGCTCGCGGAGCCGGTCCCTGATGTCGTCCGGGATCTTCAGCTTGCCGTCGTCGGAGGAGCCGGCCGACGCGGAGGCCTCACCGCCCGCAGCGGCGTCGCCCGACTCGCAGGCGGTGGCGGTCAGCGCGAGCGCCGAGGCGAGGGCCACCGCGGCCAGCACGGGGGAGTTCCTGCGGCGCGCCCTCCCTTCTCGGCTGGCGATGGACGACGGCCGTATGGATCGCATGATCTGACTCCCCCTGGTGTGTGACGAACATGGACGAACCGGTGCTTCGGCCCTGGTTTCCGCCGGGTCATGGGAAGTTCAGGCCGAGCTCACGGCGTCCGGGAACGGCACCACACACTATGCGGTGGCTGTGGGGGCGGCCCGACGGAAGCGCAACAGTTCCGTCACGGAAAGGATCTTGAGGCAACCCGTAACCCGGTGAGCGGACCGGGGTTGGTAGCGGTGGGGGGCCTGCTGTCTGTGTGCGGTCCTCTGTGCCCGTGCCCAGTGGGAGGACAGGGAAGTCGTGGCGGAATCCACCCATGGGGGATGTGCGTCCGAGGAGGCCGCTGTGGGGCGTATGCCGGTGAGGGCCCTTCCGGGTGCTGTCGACGGCACGGCTCCGGGAGCACGCGCCGCGCACGAAGGGATTCTGCGCCGCCAGTCCGCCCGCGAGTCCGCGGCCCGCACCTACGCCCGCGCCCTGCCGATCGTGCCGGTGCGGGCCCGGGGACTGACCATCGAGGGCGCGGACGGCCGCCGCTACCTTGACTGCCTCTCCGGCGCCGGCGCGCTCGCCCTCGGACACAACCACCCGGTCGTCCTGGAAGCCATCCGCAACGTCCTCGACTCCGGCGCGCCCCTGAACTCCCTCGACCTGGCCACACCCGTCAAGGACGCCTTCATCACCGAGCTGTTCCGCACCCTGCCCGCGGGGCTCGCCGACCGGGCCCGCGTGCTGTTCTGCGGACCGGCCGGCAGCGACGCCGTGGAGACCGCCTGCGAGCTGGTGCGCGCGGCGACCGGCCGGACCGGCCTCATCGCGTTCACCGGCGCCTCCCACGGAAGGACGGCCGGGGCGTTCGACGCGGCAGCCGGCGCCCACGACGTACCGGCCACCCGCCTGCCCTACCCGCAGGACTACCGCTGCCCCTTCGGCGTCGGGGGAGAGCGCGGGGCCGACCTCGCCGCCCGCTGGACCGAGTCCGTCCTCGACGACTCCGGGTCGGGCGCATCGCTCCCCGCCGGAATGATCGTCGAGCCCGTCCAGGGCGAGGGCGGGGTGATACCCGCACCGGACGCCTGGCTCAGACGCATGCGGCAGCTCACGGCCGACCGGTCCGTCCCCCTGATCGCCGACGAGATCCAGACCGGTGTCGGGCGGACCGGCGCCTTCTGGGCCGTGGAGCACAGCGGAGTGACGCCCGACGTGATGGTTCTCTCCAAGGCCATCGGAGGCAGCCTGCCGCTGGCCGTCGTGGTCCACCGCGACGACCTCGACGTCCCGGAACCCGGCGCCCCCACCGGCACCTTCCGCGGCAACCAACTCGCCATGGCCGCCGGCACGGCGACTCTCACCCACGTCCGGGAGAACCACTTCGCCGAACGCGCGGCGACTCTGGGGGCGCGCATGTTGAGTCAGCTCCAAGGGCTGGTCGGGGAGTATCCGGGCGTGGGGGATGTGCGGGGGCGGGGACTGATGATCGGGGTGGAGTTCGTGGACCCGGAGGGCGAGACCGGGGGAGCCGGGCAGGCGGCTGAGGCTGCGGGGAAGCCGCTTCCCGCAGCCCCCGAACTGGCGGCCGCGGTCCAACGGGAGTGCCTGCGGCGCGGCCTCATCGTCGGGCTCGGCGGCCGGCACTCCAGCGTCGTCCGGCTGCTGCCGCCCCTGACGATCACCGACGAACAGGCTGCCGCCGTGCAGGACCGCCTGGCCGACGCTGTCCGGGCGGCGGCTCGGTGCGGTGGGAGCACGGCAGCAGCGCCCTAGGCGCGGTGAGCCTCCATGCCGTGGGAGCTCGTGCCGTGAGACCCGATGCCGAGGCAGCTCACGCCGTGATCCTTCAACCGCGCCGTCTCGGAACCACCCAACGAGGTACCTGACTTGAACGCCATCCCCAAGCCCGACGACCACGACATGACGCCGGGACGAGGCTCTGCCGGCGCCCGGGAGATGGGGGTGTCGGCGAACCCGGTGAACCCGGTGAACCCGGCGAACCCTGCGAACTCGCCGAGCCGGGCGGTCTCCGGGGTCCCGGGGCAGCGGCCTGGGGCGGCGGAGCTCGCTGATGTACAGCACGCTGAGGTGCGGGGCGGCGAGGTGAGGCACGGTGAGGTGCCGGGTGGCGAGTTGAGGGCTGGCGGGGTCATCGCCGACCTCTTGGAGCACCCCGACCCGCACATCGTCGCCCAGGCAGCAGCCGCGGAGACGCTGTTGCGCTGCTGGGTGCGCGAGGCCGGCCAGCCCGCCCCCGCCGACGGTGTCCTCCGCATCCCCCTCCCCGCCAGCGGAACGGCCCTGCTCGTCCCCGTCCGCTACTGGTCCCCGACGGGCTGGCACCGCTTCGGTCTCCCGCGCCTGGCCGACGCTCCCGACCACGCCCCACCGGTCGACGCCATCACGGTCGCCGCCCTGCTCGCCAGGGAGGCGTCCACAGACGGCCACGAACACGGCAACGGCAACCACAACGGTCACGGCCACGTCTATGGCCAGGGCCGCGTCCACGGTAAGGGCGACCGTGGCGTCGACGGCGTCGGCGGCGTAGAACTCGTAGCGGGTGTCGCCGACTCCCTCCGCCGCGTCACCTCCTTCCTCAGCGACCGTCGCACATCCCCGGTCGACGGCCCCGACCTCTTCCTGGCCGCGGAGCAGTCACTCGTCCTGGGACACCCCCTGCACCCGACCCCGAAGAGCCGCGAGGGTCTCTCCGAGGCCGAAGCACGGCTGTACTCACCCGAGTCGCGCGGATCCTTCCCCCTGCACTGGATGGCTGTCGCCCCCTCCGTCCTCGCCACCGACTCCGCCTGGACCGAACGCGGCCGCCCCGTCGCAGCGGCTCGACTCACCGCCCGCCTGGCCGGGATCGACGTGCCTCCGCCGGACGGGTACGCCCTACTGCCGCTGCACCCCTGGCAGGCACGCGAGATCCGGCACCGTCCGCAGACCGCTGCCCTGCTCGACAGCGGACTGCTCGCCGACCTCGGCACCCACGGCACTCCCTGGCACCCCACCTCCTCCGTACGAACCGTCTACCAAACCGGTGCCCCCGCGATGCTCAAGCTGTCGCTGGGCCTGCGCATCACCAACTCCCGTCGCGAGAACCTCCGTAAGGAACTCCACCGCGGCGTCGAGGTCCACCGCCTGCTCCGCAGCGGGCTCGCTCAGCAGTGGCGAGCCGTGCATCCGTGCTTCGACATCGTTCGCGACCCGGCCTGGATCGCCGTCGATGGAGCCGTTGGGTCCGACGACGGATCCGGGAGTTCCGATGGATTCGGGAGTGCCGGCGGATCCGGGACCTCCGATGGCTCCGGAGGTTCCGACGGCGCCCCGCTGCCCGGACTGAACGTGGTGATCCGACACAACCCGTTCAGCCCATCGGACGATGTCTCCTGCGTCGCTGGATTCGTCTCGCCGCGCCCGTGCTCCCCTGCCCGGCCGGGAACCGCTCCCGACCGTCCGGAGATCCATGGCCCGGTCCTTCGGTCCCGGCTGGCCGAAGTCGTCACGCGTCTCGCCAGTCGGACCGGCCGGCCCAGCGGAGCCGTCGCCGTCGAGTGGTTCCTGCGCTACCTCGAACACGTCGTGCGGCCCGTCCTGTGGCTGGACGGTGAGGCCGGCATCGCCCTGGAGGCTCACCAGCAGAACACCCTGCTCCTGCTGGACGCCGAAGGATGGCCTGCGGGCGGCCGCTACCGTGACAACCAGGGCTACTACTTCCGAGAGTCCCGGCGGGCGGACCTCGACGCCCGGCTGCCCGGCATCGGTGAGCGGAGCGACACGTTCGTCCGCGACGAGGTCACCGACGAACGCTTCGCTTACTACGTCGCGGTCAACAACGTCCTCGGTCTCATCGGCGCGTTCGGCTCCCAAGGGCTGGCCGACGAGCGGCTGCTGCTCGCCGCATTCCGACGTTTCCTCGGAAACGTCGCCTCCGGCCCCGCCCGGTTGCGCTCCTCGCTGCCGGCCCGGCTGCTCGACTCACCCGTGCTGCGCTGCAAGGCCAACCTGCTGACCCGGCTCCACGGCCTCGACGAACTCGTCGGCCCCGTCGACACCCAGTCCGTCTACGTCACCATCGCCAACCCCCTGCACTCCTGATCAACCTGACCGCCCATGAACCCGACCGACCTCCTTCATCCCTGAGGACACGCCGCACCCCCCTTTCCCGAGAGGAGCGTTTGGTGCCTTCCGCCGATCCGACAGCCGATGCGAGTACCGCTGTCCCCGCCACGGCCGACGTCGACGCCGGTGCCGGCTCCAACGCCCGCCTCGATGCCGATTCCGACGTCGACTCCAGCACGGGAGCCGAGCCGGACCCCGCTGCGGAGTCCGGTGGGAGCGGCCACGGAGAAGACACCATGGACCTGCGGCTCCCGGACGAACTCCTCGCCCTCATCGCGGACGAGGTGTCCGACAGCCACGGAGCGCGGCGGCCGGACGAGGGCACCGCAGAACCCTCCGTATCCACCGCCGCGAGCCGTGAGGGCTCCGGCCTCTCGGTCGACTCGGATCTCCCGACCGAGGACGATCTCCTCGACCGCGTCGCCGACTGGGGCCCGGCCGAAACACCCGTGGGCGTCTTCCACCTCGTCCCCGTGCGCATCGAACGCGATCTCCCGCTCATCAGCCGCTGGATGAACGACCCCGCCGCTGCGGCGTTCTGGAAGCTGTCCGGGCCCCAGAACGTGACCGAGGACCACGTGCGGTCCCAGCTGGCCGGCGACGGACGAAGCGTGCCGTGCATCGGCGTGCTGGACGGAACGCCGATGAGCTACTGGGAGATCTACCGGGCCGACCTGGATCCGCTGGCCCGCCACTACCCGGCCCGGCCTCACGACACGGGGATCCACCTCCTGATCGGCGCTGTCGCCGACCGAGGGCGTGGTCTCGGAGGTCTGCTGCTCCGAGCCGTGGCCGATCTCGTACTCGCGCAGCGGCCCTCCTGCGCACGCGTCATCGCGGAACCCGACATTCGCAACACCCCCTCCATCGCCGCCTTTCTGACTGCCGGCTTCCGGTTCTCCGCCGAGGTCGACCTGCCCGACAAGCGAGCCGCCCTCATGGCCCGAGACCGGTCCCTTCGGCATTTCCTGTAGCGCTGTGTCACCGCGTCATCACTCATGGAACGCGGTGCCTGCCGCCGCAGTTCCCACGTGTGCCAGAAATTCCTCCAGCCGTTCGCCGGCCCGTCGCACAGCCATATCCCGCCCCTCCACCCTTCCCTGCCCAGGAGCCCCCGGCCTTGATCCCACCCGTCGACCCCACCTCGATCCGACCCCTCGCCGTCGCCTTGATCACCCGTTTGTCAGTGCTGGGTCGTAGGGTGGTCGCGCTATGACGAAGCCCTCACTCCCCGAACTCCTGCATGCTGCCGTCACTGCCGTCGGCGGTACGGAGCGCCCCGGTCAGGTGGCCATGGCCGAAGCCGTCGCAGAAGCGATCGACGACGGTTCCCACCTGCTGGTCCAGGCCGGCACCGGCACCGGCAAGTCGCTGGGCTACCTGGTGCCCGCGCTCGCGCACGGGGAGCGTGTGGTCGTCGCGACCGCCACCCTGGCCCTCCAGCGCCAGCTGGTGGAGCGCGACCTGCCGAGAACGGTCGAGTCGCTGCACCCCCTGCTGCGCCGCCGCCCGGAGTTCGCGATGCTCAAGGGCCGGTCCAACTACCTGTGCCTGCACCGTTTGCACGAGGGTGTCCCGCAGGACGAGGAGGAGGGCCTCTTCGACCAGTTCGAGGCGGCCGCGCCCACCAGCAAGCTGGGCCAGGACCTGCTGCGGGTGCGCGACTGGGCCGACGAGACCGAGACCGGCGACCGCGACGACCTCACACCCGGCATCTCGGACCGGGCCTGGGCCCAGGTGTCGGTGTCGTCCAGGGAGTGCCTCGGCGCCTCGAAGTGCGCGTACGGCGCGGAGTGCTTCGCCGAGATGGCCCGCGAGCGAGCCAAGCTCTCCGAGGTCATCGTCACCAACCACGCACTGCTCGCCATCGACGCCATCGAGGGTGCCCCGGTCCTCCCGCAGCACGAGGTGCTGATCGTCGACGAGGCCCATGAGCTGGTCTCGCGCGTCACCGGCGTCGCCACCGGCGAGCTCACTCCCGGCCAGGTCAACCGCGCGGTGCGCCGGGCGGCGAAACTCGTCAACGAGAAGGCCGCGGACCAGCTCCAGACCGCCGCCGAGGGTTTCGAACGGCTGATGGAGCTCGCGCTGCCGGGCCGCCTGGAGGAGATCCCCGAGGACCTGGGCTACGCCCTCATGGCCCTGCGCGACGCGTGCCGCACCGTCATCTCCGCCATCGGCACGACCCGCGACAAGTCCGTCCAGGACGAGGACGCGGTCCGCAAGCAGGCGCTGGCCTCCGTGGAGAACGTGCACGACGTGGCGGAGCGGATCACCAACGGCTCGGAGTGGGACGTGGTCTGGTACGAGCGCCACGACCGCTTCGGTGCCTCCCTGCGCGTCGCCCCCATGTCCGTCTCGGGGCTGCTGAGGGAGAAGCTCTTCGCCGACCGCTCCGTGGTCCTGACATCCGCGACGCTGAAGCTGGGTGGGGACTTCAACGGCGTCGGTGCTTCCCTCGGGCTCGCCCCCGAAGGCACCGAAGGTGATGACCTCCCGCAGTGGAAGGGCATCGACGTCGGCTCGCCCTTCGACTACCGCAAGCAGGGCATCCTGTACGTCGCGAAGCACCTGGCGCGCCCCGCGCGGGACGGCGACCGCGGGGACATGCTGGATGAGCTCACGGAGCTCATCCAGGCGGCGGGCGGCCGCACCCTGGGCCTGTTCTCCTCCATGCGGGGCGCCCAGCTGGCCGCCGAGGAACTGCGTTCCCGGATCCCCGAATTCCCGATCCTCCTCCAGGGGGAGGAGACGCTCGGCGAGCTGATCAAGAACTTTGCGGCCGACCCGAAGACCTGTCTGTTCGGCACCCTGTCGCTGTGGCAGGGCGTGGACGTCCCTGGACCCAGCTGTCAGCTGGTCGTCATGGACAAGATCCCGTTCCCGCGCCCGGACGACCCGCTGATGAGCGCCCGCCAGAAAGCCGTGGAGGACGCGGGCGGCAACGGCTTCATGGCAGTCGCCGCCACCCACGCCGCGCTCCTCATGGCCCAGGGGGCCGGCCGTCTCGTACGGGCGTCGGGCGACCGCGGTGTGGTCGCCGTACTGGACCAGCGTCTGGCCACGGCCCGGTACGGGAGCTATCTGAAGGCGTCACTGCCCGACTTCTGGTACACGACGGACCGTAACCAGGTGCGGAAGTCGCTGGCGGCGATCGACGCGGTGGCGAAGCAGAAGGAGGCCGATTGAGCCTCGGGGCCCGGTCTGCGGCGACGAAGCCGTGGGCCGGCCCCCGCACCAGGAGCACTGGGCCCCGCCACGGCGTATCGGAGCGCCCGGACACCGCGTACCGGGGGCCGGACAGCGCAGGGCCCCGGAACCGGCGCAGGGGTCCCGGGGCCCGGTCAGAGGGCGGGCCGACTGGGCCCACCCGACGCGGTGCGCGGCTTCAGACGCGGCGCAGTACGGCCACCACCTTGCCGAGGATGGTCGCGTCGTCGCCGGGGATCGGCTCGTAGGCCGCGTTGTGCGGCAGGAGCCAGACGTGGCCGTCCTCGCGCTTGAAGCGCTTGACGGTGGCTTCTCCGTCGAGCATCGCCGCCACGATGTCGCCGTTCTCGGCGACCGGCTGGCGGCGGACGGTAACCCAGTCGCCGTCGCAGATGGCGGCCTCGATCATCGAGTCACCGACGACCTTCAGGACGAAGAGCTCACCGTCGCCGACGAGCTGGCGGGGGAGGGGGAAGACGTCTTCGACGGACTCCTCGGCGAGGATCGGGCCACCGGCGGCGATGCGGCCGACCAGCGGGACGTACGACGCGGCCGGCTTGCCCGCGGTGTCCGTGGGCTGCACGGAGGCGGCCTGGTCGGAACCGCGCACCTCGTACGCGCGCGGGCGGTGCGGGTCGCGGCGCAGGAAGCCCTTGCGCTCCAGTGCCATCAGCTGGTGTGCGACGGAAGACGTGCTGGACAGGCCCACGGCCTGGCCGATCTCGCGCATCGACGGCGGGTAGCCGCGCCGCTGCACGGAGTCCCTGATGACCTCGATCACGCGGCGCTGGCGGTCGGTGAGTCCGGAACTGTCCGCCCGGATGCCGGGAGGTCGTCCCGGCAGGGAGCGCTTGTGCCCCTCAGGGTTCGTGGCTTCGTTCATCGCGTGCACCGGCTCCAGTCGGCCCTGGGAGCGCTCCTGGGCAGTGATGGCGGCACTGTCTGCGGTGGTGGTCACGTCGGCCCCTCTCGATGGTCTCCCTGCTGGACAACGGTAGTTGGTTTCGAAAGGTTGCGCCAAACACACGTTCGAGTGAAAAATCGCGAATCGACTGACGCGATCATGTGTCCGGGTGTATTGGCTGCCGCTCCACCTGGCGGGCAAAAGCGCCCATTGCTGTACTCTTCACCGCCGGGGTGATCGCCTCGGGGCTGTTGCCCAAGTCTGCCATCCGGCATTCTCCTGCCCCGGGGCCAGCCCTCATCTGTGCGGGAGTCCCACGTCCCCTCCTCGCGGCGCCCACGGTATCTCCGCATGTGTCGCAGCGATACCGCTGTGCGTGTACGGATGAGGCTGGTGAGGCCGACCGCGCGTGTGCGGCGGTGGCCCTGAGGGGCATACGAGGCCGGCGCGGCTGGCCGGTCGCGTGTCACCTGCGTCTATGCGCGCGACTCGCGCGTACGGCGTGCATGTATGAGCCAATCCCCACATCTAGTGGTTGGATTGCAGCAGCAGCCCACAAGTTGTGGTCCCCCGGGTCTTCGCGCCCATGGTCATCGCCTATGCTTGGGGCTGCTTCGTGGGGCGAAAGAAGCCCAGCGATGCCTATGAGTCTGCTGTGAGGAGGGTTGGAGTTCATGCACTGCCCCTTCTGCAGGCACCCCGACAGCCGTGTCGTCGACAGCCGTACGACCGACGACGGCACGTCCATCCGCAGGCGCCGCCAGTGCCCTGACTGCTCCCGTCGTTTCACGACCGTGGAGACGTGCTCGCTCATGGTGGTCAAGCGGTCCGGAGTCACCGAACCCTTCAGCCGTACCAAGATCATCAATGGTGTGCGCAAGGCGTGTCAGGGGCGGCCCGTCACCGAGGACGCGCTCGCCCAGCTCGGCCAGCGGGTCGAGGAGGCGGTGCGGGCCACCGGAAGCGCCGAGCTGACCACCCACGACGTGGGGCTGGCCATACTCGGCCCGTTGCAGGAGCTCGATCTCGTCGCGTACCTGCGATTCGCCTCGGTCTACCGGGCGTTCGACTCGCTCGAGGACTTCGAGGCGGCCATCGCGGAGCTCAGGGAAGAGACGGGACGCCCCGACGCGGACGACGGAGACCGCGAGGACGCTGGGGCGGGGAGCCAGGAAGACGACCGCGGGCCCGGAGGGACGGGACACGTCCCCGAGCCCGCAGGCGCCGCCGACTGACCGGCGGGCCGGACCCGGACGGCAGCTCCGGGACCGGCCGGGCGGCGGCGACACGAAGACCTGCTGCGGGCGATGTGAGTGGGTGCCCGCAGCACCAGACAGAACACCGTGCCACGGGAACAACGGGGCACTTCAGGGCGTTTTCGCCCGTACAGGGAGGCGGCATGACAGAGACGGCGAGCGGTCCGGCACGGAGTTCCCGCGCCAAGAGCGCCAAGGCGAGCAAGGGCCTGCGTATCGAGCGCATCCACACCACCCCTGGGGTCCACCCCTACGACGAGGTGGCCTGGGAGCGCCGTGACGTCGTCATGACCAACTGGCGCGACGGCTCGGTCAACTTCGAGCAGCGTGGCGTCGAGTTCCCCGACTTCTGGTCGGTGAACGCGGTCAACATCGTCACCAGCAAGTACTTCCGCGGTGCCGTCGGCACCCCGCAGCGCGAGACCAGCCTCAAGCAGCTGATCGACCGCATCGTGAAGACGTACCGGAAGGCCGGCGAGGACCACAAGTACTTCGCCTCGCCCGCCGACGCCGAGATCTTCGAGCACGAGCTGGCGTACGCCCTCCTGCACCAGATCTTCAGCTTCAACAGCCCTGTCTGGTTCAACGTCGGCACCAAGCAGCCCCAGCAGGTCTCCGCCTGCTTCATCCTGTCCGTCGACGACTCCATGGAGTCGATCCTCGACTGGTACAAGGAAGAGGGCATGATCTTCAAGGGCGGCTCCGGTGCCGGCCTGAACCTCTCCCGGATCCGTTCCTCCAAGGAGCTGCTGTCCTCCGGCGGCAACGCCTCCGGTCCGGTCTCCTTCATGCGCGGCGCCGACGCCTCCGCAGGAACGATCAAGTCCGGTGGTGCCACCCGCCGCGCCGCCAAGATGGTCGTCCTCGACGTGGACCACCCCGACATCGAGGACTTCATCGAGACCAAGGTCAAGGAAGAGGAGAAGATCCGCGTCCTGCGCGACGCGGGCTTCGACATGGACCTGGGCGGCGACGACATCGCGTCCGTCCAGTACCAGAACGCCAACAACTCGGTCCGTGTGAACGACGAGTTCATGAAGGCCGTCGAGCAGGGTGGCCAGTTCGGGCTGCGCGGCCGGATGACCGGCGAGGTCATCGAGGAGGTCGACGCCAAGCAGCTCTTCCGCAAGATCGCCGAGGCCGCCTGGGCCTGCGCCGACCCCGGCATCCAGTACGACGACACCATCAACAACTGGCACACCTGCCCCGAGTCCGGCCGGATCACCGCGTCGAACCCGTGCAGCGAGTACATGCACCTGGACAACACGTCCTGCAACCTGGCCTCGCTGAACCTGATGAAGTTCCTGAAGGACGACGGCAAGGGCAACCAGTCCTTCGAGGCCGAGCGCTTCCAGAAGGTCGTCGAGCTGGTCATCACCGCGATGGACATCTCGATCTGCTTCGCCGACTTCCCGACCCAGAAGATCGGCGAGAACACGCGCGCGTTCCGCCAGCTCGGCATCGGCTACGCCAACCTCGGCGCCCTGCTGATGGCCACCGGCCACGCCTACGACTCCGACGGTGGTCGCTCCCTCGCCGGCGCCATCACCTCCCTGATGACCGGCACGGCGTACCGCCGCTCCGCCGAACTCGCCGCGGTCGTCGGCCCGTACGACGGCTACGCCCGCAACGCCGACGCCCACAAGCGCGTCATGAAGCAGCACTCCGACGCCAACGACAAGGCCGTCCGCATGGACGACCTGGACACCCCGGTGTGGGCCGCCGCCAGCGAGTCGTGGCAGGACGTGCTGCGCCTCGGCGAGAAGAACGGTTTCCGTAACTCCCAGGCGTCCGTGCTCGCCCCGACCGGCACCATCGGCCTCGCGATGTCCTGCGACACCACCGGTGTCGAACCCGACCTCGCCCTGGTCAAGTTCAAGAAGCTGGTCGGCGGCGGCTCGATGCAGATCGTCAACGGCACCGTCCCGCAGGCCCTGCGCCGCCTGGGCTACCTGGAAGAGCAGATCGAGGCGATCGTCGCCCACATCGCCGAGCACGGCAACGTGATCGACGCCCCGGGCCTCAAGCCCGAGCACTACGAGGTGTTCGACTGCGCCATGGGCGAGCGGGCCATCTCCCCGATGGGCCACGTCCGGATGATGGCCGCGATCCAGCCGTGGATCTCCGGTGCCATCTCCAAGACGGTCAACATGCCGGAGACGGCGACCGTCGAGGAGGTCGAGGAGATCTACTTCGAGGCCTGGAAGCTGGGCGTCAAGGCGCTCGCGATCTACCGCGACAACTGCAAGGTAGGCCAGCCGCTCTCCACCAAGAAGTGGGAGGAGAAGGCCGAGGAGCCCGCCGCCGTCGAGGCCAAGGTCGAGAAGGTCGTCGAGTACCGCCCGGTCCGCAAGCGCCTCCCGAAGGGACGTCCCGGCATCACCACGTCCTTCACCGTCGGCGGCGCCGAGGGCTACATGACCGCCAACTCCTACCCGGACGACGGTCTGGGCGAGGTCTTCCTGAAGATGTCCAAGCAGGGTTCGACCCTCGCGGGCATGATGGACGCCTTCTCCATCGCGGTCTCGGTCGGCCTCCAGTACGGCGTTCCGCTGGAGACGTACGTCTCGAAGTTCACGAACATGCGCTTCGAGCCGGCCGGTATGACGGACGACCCGGACGTGCGGATGGCGCAGTCCATCGTCGACTACATCTTCCGCCGCCTGGCGCTGGACTTCCTGCCGTTCGAGACGCGCTCCGCGCTCGGCATCCACTCCGCCGAGGAGCGTCAGCGTCACCTGGAGACCGGCTCGTACGAGCCGAACGAGGACGAGGTCGACGTCGAGGGCCTGGCCCAGTCGGCGCCGCGGGCCCAGGAGCTGAAGGCCGTCTCCGCGCCGAAGAACGAAGAGGCGGCCAAGCCCGCCCCGCAGCAGGCCCACACCAGCGCCGAACTGGTGGAGATGCAGCTGGGCATCCAGGCCGACGCGCCGCTGTGCTTCTCCTGCGGTACGAAGATGCAGCGCGCCGGTTCCTGCTACATCTGCGAGGGCTGCGGCTCGACCAGCGGTTGCAGCTGACGCCGACCGCCTGAGCCGATGACAGAGGGGCACCGCCTTCGGGCGGTGCCCCTCTTGTCGTCATCACGGGCTGCGGATGCCGGGAGCCTGCCCAGCACACCGTCCAGCCCGGAACGGACGGTGTCCCGGTCGCCCGGTGTCCAACCCGTCGTGACCTCGTACCAAGGTCCCAGGCGGTGCCGGACCCGGGAGCGTTCGCGCGGTGCCGGCCGTGTCACGTAGGCGGTGGCGCAGGCGTCGGCGAACGGCGGGGAGGTGCCGTTGTCCGAGATCCCCGTGGACGAGGGCCTCGGTGGGCAGCGCGCTGACGACCTTCCGCAGGCCGGAGGCGGTTCCGCGCCGGTCCGGCGGCAGGAGGGGCAGCAAGCGGGTCCGGAAGTCGTCCGCCAGGGCGGCGCGTTCGGGGAGCACGTCCCGCGCGGGTGGCACCCCCGTCGCACGGCCTCATCGGTGTCTGCCCCCTGCAAGGCCCGCAGGGAAGTCCCAAGGCGCGTCCCTGGGCGGCGTCCAGCTCCTCCAGGGGTTCACCCGGGGCCAAGACGTGCCGAACGGTGAGCGGGCCGGCCGACACGACGCGGGGCACCGGCACAGCGAGTGCAGGTGCGGTGCGAGCCATGGCAGCAGGCGGGCTTCCGTCCGGGATTGCCGCTCCACGTCCGGGCGGCGCGGTCGGCGCTCGATCCAGCGGCCGTCGACCAGCCGGGCCTCGCAGTCCCAGCCGTCCGGGAAGACCGAGTTCGCTCCTGGTCCCGGCAGGCTCTCCCGGGAAAGCTCACGGCCGGTGTGCGGCACCCATCGTCCTGGCGAAGTCCACGGGGTCGCCCTCGAAACCACGCAGGCCGGGGCGGAAGTTCCAGGGACCGGAACCCTCCCGGACGAACTCCGCGACCGTCGCCGCCGTGGCCCCGAGGACACCCCCGAAGTCGTCCTCGGTCAGGACCGTGTACCCCTCGCGGATCCGCAGCCCGGGATTCACCACACTGACGAAAGTGCGCTCCGCCGGGCGCTGCTGGATGACGACACCGACCACCACGCGCGCGTAGCGGCCGTCGAGCCGGTCGAGTTCCAGCGTCATGACCTCGTCGTAACCGAAGCCCTGGCCGTCCTTGCTGTCCCGGTTGAGATAGATGGTGCCGTCGGGGGAGCGGCTGTCGAAGTGCACCACATAGGCGGGATCACCGTGCGGTTCGTCCGCCAGATAGGTCGCCGCGACGAGGTCCAGGTCGGTGGACGGCTGCCCCGCCGGACTGGGATCCCACCGCACCGCGATCTCGACCTTGCGCAGCCCCTTGTTCAGCCCGTCCACCAGCGTCCCCTTCCCCGTACCGACCCGCCCGTTCGCCGCAACTGCCGGGCGGCCATGACTGTTTGTCCATCCTGCCACGCGTGCAGGTGCGCGCGCCGGAGAGCGGTCCAGCCGAGAGTGACCGGCGCCACGCTCCGTGGCCTTACCATGGCGCGGTGCTGGTCAAGTGGATTCGCTGCACCGTGGTGGACCGCCGCGGTTTCGAGCGGGGGCAGCGGAAGTGGGCGGGGCTTCTGGGGGAGCCGGGGTTTCGGGGGCAGGGGGGTGGCTGGAGCCGGCGGCGGCCGGACGTGGCGCACATCTTCGCGTTCTGGGAGAGCCGCGCCTTCTACGACTCCTTCATGGCGCGGTCCCACGACCGGCTCGCGTCGGCCCAGTCGGGCACGTTCAAGGACGCCCAGGTCAGGCTCTTCGACCACCGCTTCGACGTGAAGACCGGCTTCGAACCGCGCTTCACGGACGCCGACCTGCTGCGGGTGGCGCTCTGCCGTGTCCACGAGGAGCGGGTCGAGCACTTCGTGCTGATGCAGGAGAAGGTCTGGAACCCGGCGATGGCCGGCTCGCCCGGCATGGTGCGCGGGCTGTTCGGCGAAGCACCCGGGAACGAGTTCATGGTGCTGTCCATGTGGCGGTCGGCCGCCGAGCACGGCAAGTACCGCACCGAGCGCGTGGAGCGGCTCGCCCTGCGGGCCCAGACGGAAGCGGACGTGGCGGCGCTGACCGGGGACGTCGTGGACATGGAACCGAGCTGGACGGTCTGATCTCCGAGCGGGTCGGACCGAGGTGTTCCGGTAGTCAGCCGCGCGACCTGTGTGATCTGTGGTGCAGGATGTGTGTGACCTACGCTGTATGGGCAGGTACGAGTGCTCGACGGCCCCTCACCCGATCTAGGGTTTTGGCATGGCACGACCACGGCGCATCGTCCTTGTCCGGCACGGGGAGTCAACGGGCAATGTTGATGACTCCGTGTACGAGCGTGAACCCGACCACGCCCTGGCGCTGACCGAGCGGGGCCGGCGGCAGGCGGAGGCGACGGGCGAGCGGTTGCGCGAGCTGTTCGGCGGCGAACGCGTCAGCGTGTACGTCTCCCCGTACCGCCGCACCCACGAGACGCTGCGCGCCTTCCGCCTCGACCCGGGGCTCATACGGGTGCGCGAGGAGCCCCGGCTGCGCGAACAGGACTGGGGCAACTGGCAGGACCGGGACGAGGTCCGCCTCCAGAAGACCTACCGTGACGCGTACGGCCACTTCTTCTACCGGTTCGCCCAGGGCGAGTCCGGCGCCGACGTCTACGACCGGGTCGGCGGCTTCCTGGAGAGCCTGTTCCGCAGTTTCGAGGACCCCGACCATCCGCCGAACGTCCTGATCGTCACCCACGGTCTCGCCATGCGGCTGTTCTGCATGCGGTGGTTCCACTGGACCGTCGCCGAGTTCGAGTCGCTGTCGAACCCGGGGAACGGCGAGGTGCGGATGCTCGTTCTGGGAGACGACGGCAAGTACACGCTTGACCGGCCGTTCGACCGCTGGCGTGATCCCGAGCCCTACGGGATCACTGGATAGAGTGGCAGGGCGATGAACGCTGATTCCTCCACCGACGGGCGCCTGGACCGGGCCCTGGCCAGCCTGCGCGGACTGTCCGTCGGGGACGCCCTGGGCTCCCAGTACTTCGTGCCCGTGAACTACCCGCTGCTGAAGCGCCGCGAGATTCCGTCCGGGCCGTGGCAGTGGACCGACGACACGGAGATGGCCTGCTCCGTCGTCGCCGTCCTGGTCGCTCACCACCGCATCGACCAGGACGCCCTGGCCCGCTCCTTCGCCGAGCACCACGATTTCGACCGGGGCTACGGCCCGGCGGTCAACCGCCTGCTGCGGCTCGTCCGGGAGGGCGGCGACTGGCGTGAACTCGCCGCCGCGCTCTTCAACGGACAGGGGTCCTGGGGCAACGGCGCCGCGATGCGGATCGCCCCGCTGGGCGCCTGGTACGCGGACGACCCGGAGCAGGCGACGCACCAGGCGGAGATCTCGGCATACACCACCCACCAGCATCGCGAGGCCGTCGTCGGCGCCATGGCCGTCTCCGCGGCCGCCGCGTTCGCCGCTGCCCCCGGCGGGCCGCCCGGTGCCGAGGCCCTCCTCGACGGGGTCATCGACCTGGTGCCCAAGAAGAGCGCGGTGGGTGCGGGACTGCGCCGGGCCCGGGACATGCTCGACTACGCCGATCCGGCCACGGTCGCGGCGGTGCTGGGGTGCGGACGGCGGACGACCGCCCACGACACCGTGCCCTTCGCCCTGTGGTCGGCCGCGCGAAGTCTCGGTGACTACGAGCAAGCTTTCTGGACGACCGCGCAGGTCGGCGGGGACGTCGACACGACCTGTGCCATCGTGGGCGGCGTGATCGCCTCGGGGAAGGCCGGGGCGCCGCCCGCCGAGTGGGTGGCGCGGACCGAGCCGCTGCCGGACTGGGTGCCCGCGTCGGTCTAGCGGTCCGAAACTCCTTTGTATGGGCCGGCCATCGGAACCGGTCCGGCGATCAGAACTCTCCGTGCGCACCGGGAACTCTCCGTGACCGGCTGCTCGTTGTCATGACATCCGCTGTGCGAGCCATGGGGCCGCACACGTTGGGGTTACGTACAGGCAGCTCGAAGGAGGTGATCATGGAGATTCTGCTGGCTGTTCTTCTCCGGTGGTGGGACGCATTCGCACGCCGCGTCGGAGCTGCGCGGCCGGTCACGGATCGGCCCGGCAGCCACCGGCAGGCCTGTTTCGCGCCCGCCGGTGAGCCGCCGAAGCCATCTCACCAAGCCTGTGCGTCAGCCCAGCCCCGGCCCGGCCGAGCCGGAGAGCGCCTCCAGGTCGCTCTTGCGGACCCGGATCACCAACCAGGCGGTGGCCAGGGCGAGGACGGCCATGGCCGCAGCCGGAACGAAGGCAGCGGAGATGCCCTGGGCCAGCACCTCGTGCCCCCACGGCGCGGGCAGCTGATGCGTCGTGGCGAACTCCGCCTTCTGCTCGGGGGAGCCCTCGGCCATGAACTGCGGAAGCTGCTTCTCCGCCTCGTCCCTGGTCGCCGTGCCGAACACGGTCGTCAGGATCGACAGACCCAGCGATCCGCCCACCTGCTGCGTGGTGTTGAGCAGTCCCGACGCGGCTCCCGCCTCATGCTGGGCGACACCGGAGACGGCGGTGAGCGTGAGCGTCACGAAGTTCAGGCCCATGCCGAAGCCGAACACCAGCATCGGACCGAGAACTCCGCCGACGTACGAGCTGTCGGAGCTGATGAGCGCCTGCCAGGCCAGTCCGATCGCCGCGAGCGCCGAGCCGAGGAGCATGAACGGCTTCGGACCCAGCACCGGCAGGAACCGCTGCGACAGACCCGCGCCGAGCGCGATCACGACGGTCACCGGCAGGAAGGCGAGCCCCGCCTCGATCGGGCTGTAGCCGAGCACGTTCTGCACGAACAGCACGATGTAGAAGAACATCCCGAACATCGCCGCCGCGAGGCTCAGCATGATCACGTACGTGCCCGAGCGGTTCCGGTCGGTGAACATCCGCAGCGGGGTGATCGGTTCCTTGGCCCGGGACTCGATGACCCCGAAGGCCAGCAGCAGGACCACCGCGGCGGCGAAGGATCCGATGGTGAGGCTGTCCCGCCAGCCCTCGTCCGCCGCCCGGATGAAGCCGTAGACGAGGGACGCCATGCCCGCGGTCGAGGTCACCGCCCCCGCTATGTCGAAGCGCCCGGTGTGCCGTTCGGACTCGCTGATGTAGAGCGGAGTGAGCACGGCGATCAGCACACCGATCGGCACGTTCACGAAGAGCACCCACCGCCAGTCGAGCCACTCGGTGAGCATGCCGCCCGCGAGCAGGCCGATGGCACCACCACCCGCGGACACCGCGGCGAAGACGCCGAAGGCCCGGTTGCGCTCCGGTCCCTCGGGGAACGTGGTGGTGATGAGAGCCAGCGAGGTGGGCGACGCGATCGCGCCTCCCACGCCCTGGAGGACCCGCGCGGCCAGCAACTGCCACGGCTCCTGGGCGAGCCCGCCGAGCAGCGAGGCGAAGGTGAACAGCAGGATGCCGGTCATGAACACCCTGCGGCGCCCGAGGATGTCACCGGCGCGGCCGCCGAGGAGCAGCAGACCGCCGAAGGTGAGTGTGTAGGAGCTGACGACCCAGGTGAGGTCGGTGGTGCTGAACTTGAGTGCGTCTTGAATGTGCGGGAGCGCGATGTTCACAATCGTCGCGTCGAGTACCACCATGAGTTGGCAGGCCGCGATGACGGTGAGCGCGATGCCGGGGTGTCCCTCCCGGCGTGCCGCACCTGGCTTCTGGTCCTTGAGCAATGGAGAGGTTGTCACTATGGGTCCCCCACGAGTGCGTTAGTGAACGCTCGCGTTCACTGTCGCGTCAAAGGTAGTGAGTCCCCGACAGTGAACGCAAGCGTTCACTTGTGGCGTCGCCGTGCGGCACGTCCCCCTTTGCCGCCGTCCGGCACGTCCCTCCACCCCGAAATCCCCGCTTCATCTGCTCGTTGGAGAGAGTTCGATGGTTACCCCGAGCTGGGCGGATGCCCCCGCTCAGACGGCCGCCCGCCGCCGTGGCGCCGTGCTCGAACGTGCGATTCTCGACGCCGCGCTGGATCAACTCAGCACCGTCGGCTGGAACGGCCTGACGATGGAAGGTGTCGCCGCCGGTGCCCAGACCGGTAAGGCCGCCGTCTACCGGCGCTGGCCGTCCAAAGAGGACCTCGTCGCCGACGCCCTGCGCGCCGGCCTGCCGCACTTCGACGCGGTGCCGGACGAGGGGAGCGTGCGTGAGGATCTCTTGACGCTCTGCCGGAGAGCACGCGACGCGATGTTCTCCCGACCGGGATTCGCGCTTCGCTCAGTGATTCACGAATGCGACACCACGCAGGCTGAGCGCTTCCATGCCGTGATCTTCGACGGGGTCGTGGAGCCCACCCTCAAGATGCTGCGGGAGGTCATCGAGCGAGGGATCAGGCGAGGCGAGGTGCGTTCCGACGCTGCGAACGGATATGTCTTCGACGCCATCCCGGCGATGATGATGTACCGCTCCAAGATGTGCGGCTGTGAATGGCAGGACCAGGAAATCGAGGAGATGATCGACCAGTTGATGGTTCCGCTGCTGCGGTCGAGCGGTGCCTGACAGGGGTCGGCGAGCGCCGGGTCGCCGCGAGGGCCGACCGGGGTGTCGCGGGCGGTTGCGGGCGGCGTAACCTAGGGTCGCCATGCCGTACGAACCGCCTACTCACACCGTCGAGCGCTCCCTTCGAGCCACGACCGGAGCGAAGATCGTTGCAGGTGTCGACGAGGTGGGGCGCGGCGCGTGGGCCGGTCCCGTCACCGTCTGCGCGGCGATCACCGGACTGCGCCGGCCGCCCGAGGGTCTCACCGACTCGAAGCTGCTCACCATCAAGCGACGCACCGAACTCGCCGAGGAACTGCGGAAGTGGGTGACGTCGTACGCCCTGGGACACGCCTCGCCGGAGGAGATAGACGACCTGGGGATGACGGCCGCGCTGCGGCTCGCCGCGGGACGTGCCCTGGACACCCTGCCGGTCCGCCCCGACGCGGTCATCCTCGACGGGAAGCATGACTATCTCGGTGCACCCTGGCGGGTCCGTACGGTGATCAAGGGCGACCAGTCGTGTGTGGCGGTCGCGGCGGCCTCGGTGATCGCCAAGGTTCAGCGCGACAAAATGATGGCCGAACTGGGTATCGACCATGCAGACTTCGGTTTTGCGGACAACGCCGGGTATCCCTCACCCGTGCACAAGGCCGCACTGGCGGAGCGGGGCCCCACCCCCTACCACCGGTTGTCGTGGGCGTATCTTGATGCGCTGCCCCAGTGGCGGCACCTCAAGAAGGTCCGCAGCTGGACGGACGCAAGCGTTCCGGAAATCGAGGGTCAGCTGGGCTTCGATTTCTGACGGTTTCGTTCGCACACATGCGCCACCCGCCGACGCGGGCCGTACCAACGTTTGATAAATATCAACCCATGCCTCTCATTCCCGAGGAGCCTCAGATTCACGAGAGTGCCCAGGGTCCCCGCGCCACTCCGGCCAGCGGCCGCACCGCGCCGACCCCTCGCCCCGTACCCGGCCCCCGTCCCGCGGCTCCGTCGCGTCCCGGCCGTCCCGGTCCTCTCCGGCCCGCGCCGCCGGTGCAGCGCACGCCGCGTGACGCGGCCGCCAAGCCCGGTCCGTCGGGTTCCGCAGCCGGTGCCGACGCTCCGGCGACCCCGCAGATCCAGCTGATCCCGGCATCCGCCGAAGGCGCGCTCGACGCCGCCGAGGAAGCCGTGGACCTGCTTCTGGACTCCGGTCGCGCCCCCGGAGACGTCCTGGTGATCACGACCGGCGAACAGCACCCGTGGGCCGCCCACGAGCTGTCGTTCGGTGAGACGTCCTACTGGGCCCAGCACGATGCCGGTGACGACGTCTTCTACACGGACGCCACCGTCGCCGGCCGCGCCGGGTCTCGTCCGGTGGTCGTGGTCGCTGTGAACGGCGGTGCCGAGGCCGCAGCCGCGAGCGCCCTGTCCCTGGCCCACTCCCGGGCCACCGCCCTGCTGATCGTCTGCGGTGACCCGCAGCGGATCAACTCGGTGCTGGGGACGAGCGTCTGAGTCGGTGCCGTGGCGTCCGGTCGGGCGCCGGGTGCTGACCTCAGGCACCGCTTCGGCGGCTCCGCACGGCGGGTGTTTCGGCGTGCCCGAAGGGCTGGCGCCGTGGTTGCGGGCGGTCCCGTCCGGGTGGCCTCAGGGCCGTTCGCAGTGCCCGTTCCGGCTGTCGGTCAGAGGAACCGTGGTGTGCCGTACGGCGGGGTACAGCCCCCGGTTCGTGCGGGCCCCAGTTCGTGCCGGCCCCGTCCGTACGGAACGGTCTGCCCAGGGACGGCCTGTCCAGGGACGGTCTGTCCAGAGACCTCAGCGAGCCGCCGCAGCGCGGCGCAGCACCTCGGAGGCGGCGCCACCGGTGCGCGGCAGCGGCGGCGGTGCCTCCGACGTGGCGAACGGCTCCGGTGCCGACGCAGAGTGCGGGCGGCGTCCGCCGCGGCCCTCGCCGAGCACCTGCCAGCCGTCACGGGTCAGCGTGATGTACGCCCCGCAGCGCAGCCCGTGCAGGGTGCAAGCGTCGCGCAGCCCCCACATCCACGCGCCGTCCTCCTCGGTCCAACGGGCGTCGCCCTCACGGCAGTAGAGCAGCACGGCGGTGCGGACCGGTGTGCGGCGCCGCAGATCGTGCGGGATGATCCGGCGCAGCTGCGCCAGCAGCACGTTGCGGAACATCCAGCCGTCGGCCGGGGCCGTCCTGCGGACGAACGAGGCGCTCGCCCGCAGCCGCTCGTCCGGATCGAGCACGGCGATGACGGCGGTCGCCGGCTGCGGGTGGTGCCGGGCGTGCAGTCCGCTGACGACTTCACGGGGGTTGCGGAGCAGCGGGATCCCTGCGGCGGCCCATTCCGCGGGTTCGAGCAAGCGGTTGGCGGAAGCGGCGGACGTCGACGCCGCTGCCGAGGCCGGAGCGAATCCGAAGGTCACGGTCCTCCCTTCGGCTACGCGCCCACACTGCGGGCGGGGTCGGAATCTGGGAGCGCGCACCGCAGGGAAGCCCTACCGGATCGGCGGTCGTGCCGTGCGGGAGCGGACCTCAATTCTTCCTGTCGAACTTGAATGCGGCAACGAGCAATTGGCGCAGTCGACCGTTATCAGATGATGCGCGGCTAATATCCTCACCCTGTGCGTCGCCGGGCCACCCATGCGGCGTTCGAGCACGACACGTTCGTACGTCACAGGGACGCCCGGCGTCCAGAGGTGTGCGCGACCGGCAGGTGGCGGTCCCGGTCAACGGGCCGATGCCCGGCGAGGATTCGGTGGCCGCGCCTCTCGACTGGCTGTCAGCCCTGCACGGCCAGTACCAGCGGCAACACCCCCTGCGCACCCGAGCGCCGGAGCATGCGGGCCGCGACCGCGAGGGTCCAGCCGGTCTCCGTGTAGTCGTCCACGAGGAGGACGGGGCCCTGGGCCTCGGCGAGGGCGGACGCGAGGGCGGGCGGCACGGTCAGTGCCCCGTCGAGCGCCTTCAGCCGCTGGGCGCTGTTGCTCCGGGGCCCCGGATACACCTCGCCCGTGTACTCGACAGCGCCCAGCAGAGGCAGTCGACCGACCTCCGCGATACGCGCTCCCAGGGAGTGGATCAACTGGGGTCGCGTGCGGGAGGCGACGATGACGACGCCCACCGGGCGGGGTTGCGGATCCTGCACACCCCCGGCCCAGCCGCCGGGCCCCTTGGCCCAGTCGGCGAGCACGCCCACCACGGCCTTCGCCACGTCGTCCGGCACGGGCCCGTCGGGGGCCTGGGCCGCGAGCATGGGTCGCAGCCGGTTGCCCCAGCCGATGTCCGACAGGCGCCCCAACGCACGCCCAGGCGCGGCCTGTTCGCCGGCCGGGAGACGCCCCTTGAGGTCCACTCCGATCGCCGGCAGCCCGGTCGGCCACATCCGGCGGGGCTCCACGTCGACACCCGCTCGGCCCAGGTCCACGCGCGCGGCGTCGAGCGCCTCCTCGGACATGTCCGCGGTGAAGCGCGGGCCCGCGCAGTTGTCGCAGCGACCGCACGGCTTGGCGGCCTCGTCGTCCAGCTGGCGCTGCAGGAACTCCATCCGGCAGTCCGTCGTCGACGCGTACTCGCGCATCGCCCGCTGCTCGGCCTTGCGCTGCCGCGCCACCCACGCGTACCGCTCGGCGTCGTACGTCCAAGGCTGGCCGGTCGCGATCCAACCTCCCTTGACCCGCTTGACCGCTCCGTCCACGTCGAGGACCTTGAGCATGGACTCCAGGCGGGAGCGGCGCAGCTCCACCAGGGGTTCCAGGGCGGGCAGCGAGAGGGGCTTCTCCGCGTGCGCGAGGATGTCGAGCGTGCGGCGCACCAGCTCTTCCGAGGGGAAGGCGAGCGACGCGAAGTACTCCCAGATCGCCTCGTCCTCCTTCCCGGGGAGCAGGAGCACCTCGGCGTGCTCCACGCCGCGTCCCGCGCGGCCCACCTGCTGGTAGTAGGCGATGGGGGAGGAGGGCGAGCCGAGGTGCACCACGAAGCCCAGATCGGGCTTGTCGAAGCCCATACCGAGTGCCGACGTGGCGACCAGGGCCTTCACCTTGTTGGCGAGCAGATCCTCCTCGGCCTGCTGCCGATCGGCGTTCTCCGTCTTGCCCGTGTACGAGGCGACCGTGTGCCCGCGCTGCCGGAGGAAGGCCGTGACCTCCTCGGCGGCGGCCACGGTGAGCGTGTAGATGATCCCGGAACCCGGCAGCTCGTCGAGGTGTTCGGCGAGCCAGGCCATCCGGTGCGCGGCGTCCGACAGCCGGAGCACGCCCAGACTCAGGCTGTCCCGGTCCAGCGGGCCCCGCAGCACGAGGGCGTCCGAGCTGCCGCCGGTGCCGAGCTGTTCCGCGACGTCGGCCGTCACGCGCGCGTTGGCGGTGGCGGTGGTCGCGAGCACCGGCACGCCGGGCGGGAGGTCGGCGAGCATCGTGCGCAGCCGGCGGTAGTCCGGCCGGAAGTCGTGGCCCCAGTCGGAGATGCAGTGCGCCTCGTCCACCACCAGCAGCCCGGTGGCGGCCGCGAGGCGGGGCAGCACCTGGTCCCGGAAGTCCGGGTTGTTGAGCCGCTCAGGACTCACCAGCAGGACGTCGACCGCACCCGCGGCGATCTCGTCCTGAACGTCCTCCCACTCCTCGGTGTTGGAGGAGTTGATGGTCCGGGCGTGGATGCCCGCCCGGGCCGCTGCCTCGACCTGGTTCCGCATGAGCGCGAGCAGCGGGGACACGATCACGGTCGGGCCGCTGCCCTGCGCCCGCAGCAGCGAGGTCGCCACGAAGTAGACCGCGGACTTGCCCCAGCCCGTGCGCTGGACGACCAGGGCGCGGCGTCTGTCGGCGACCAGTGCCTCGATCGCCCGCCACTGGTCCTCGCGCAGCCGGGCCGTTCCCGAGACGTCCCCGACGAGACGGGCGAGGACCGTGTCGGCCGCCGCCCGGAGATCCGCGTTGCTCGTGTGCTCCATGCGTTCCATACAACAGGACGGCACTGACAGCGCGAGCGGTGCACGAGGTGATCAGGCGCCTCGCGGTTTCTGGTGTCGTGTCCCTGATCGGAGTTATCCACAGGGTCAAGCGGAGTTTCGGGTTCCGCGAGATCGTCTCCGCATGACGAACCACAGCGAAACGACTGGATCCTCCGAAAACGGCGACATCACGGGGCTCGACGCACACGGCAGGCCCAAGGACGGTGGAGCGGGGAAGCGGGCGGGCGAGGGGACCGGGCCGCGCGTCCCCGGCCCCGCGTACGACGGCCACGGGGGCGAGCACCAGGTCACCCTGCGCACCCCGGCCGAACTGGCCGACGCCCTGCCGTACCTGCTCGGGTACCGCCCGGAGGACAGCATCGTCCTGGTCGCCCTGCACGACAGGGACGGGCGCGGGCGGTTCGGGGGCCGGGCCCGGCTCGGCATCCCGGCGAACGCGGACGACTGGCCGTCAGCAGCCCGGCAACTGGCCCACGGCCTCGTGACAGGCAGCGAGCGCCGAGGGGCCCGCCCCGAGTCGATGGTCGCCTTCCTCTGCCAGGAACCGCTGAAGGGCGAGTCCGGCCGGCAGGTCATGGAGCGGCTGAGGCCGCTGGCCCACAGGCTGCGCGTGGAGTGCGGTTCCCTGGACGTGACGGTGGTCGAGGCGCTGTGCATCTCCGATGGCCGTTACTGGTCCTACTGCTGTGACAACGCGGCATGCTGCCCGCCCGAGGGAGCCTCCATGGGCCTGCCCGGGACATCGGTGCTGGCGGCCGCTGCCACCTATGCGGGGATCCAGGTGCGCGGCACGCTGCGGGAGCTGCGGGCCCGGCTGCTCCCCTGGGAGAACGCCGCCGCTCTCGAGCAGGAGACCGCCCTGGACACCGCCAGCCTGGCGCTGGTCCCGAGGATCCTCGACGACGCGGGCCGCGCCGACGTGGCCGACGAGACACTTCGACTGGCCGGGCGGATCCTGGACCGCTTCGCCCGGGCACAGCCCGTCTCCGGCATGCTCCTGGCGGACCTCCGCGACGACGAACTTCTCGCGCACGACGAGGCGGCCCGACTGATCCTCGGCCTCCAGGACCGCGCGACCCGTGACCGCGCGGCGGAGTGGATGGAGGGCGACGAAGCCGGACCCGCCCTGCGCCTCTGGCGGTCGCTGGCCCGCCGCTGTGTCGGGCCCTACGGCGAGCACGCCGCGGCGCCGCTCACTCTCGTCGGCTGGGTCGCATGGTCCACCGGCGACGAGTTGGAGGCCCGGGAAGCCCTCGCCATGGCCCTGGCTGCGGATCCCGACTATCTCTTCGCCCGTCTCCTGCACCAGGCCTGCAACGAAGGACTCGACCCGGAGTCGGTCCGCAACTGCCTGCGAGCGGAGCGCGACGGCCGTGGGCGCCCGGGAACCGCCGACCCGGCCGCTCAGGCCGATGGCGTGGCTGCCGGGGCGGGCAGTTCCCTGGCCCGGGCGGAAGAATGTGCCGAGCGGGCGGACGACTCCCTTGTTCCGACGGAGGACTGCGTTGAGCGGGCGGGTGGCTCCCCGGCTGTGGCGAACGACTGTGTCGAGCAGGTGGGCAGCCCCCGGACCAGGGCGGACGGCTCCGCCGCGCGGGCAACCGGATCCGCCGCGCGGAATCACGCCTCCCCGGCTTGGCCCATCGCCGACGCGCGGATCGACGCCTCCCCGGCTCGGCCCATCGCCGACGCGGTCCCCACGGACGAGGCAGCGGTGCCCGAGTCCGAGCCGGAGACGGCACCCGCATCCACGACGGAACCCTCACGTCGTCGACGCCGCACGCGTTCCACCGGTGCTGCCGCTGCCGTCGGCAGGGCCCCGGGCGGTCCCCGTGGGCGAGACCGTGTCCCGAGCGCCCGGGTCCCCCGTCGGCGTACCCCGGCGGACACCACGCGCCCTGCCGGTGCCGCAGACGCCGGCACGCGAACCGGGCGCGGGCCCGCGGGCACCGCGGCGTCCGGTAGCGGACGCACGGGCGGCGCGCGTGCGCGTACGTCGCGGAAGACGGCCATGCAGTGCCGGGACATCGGCCAGGAAGGCGTCCAGCCCAGCCAGGGCACGGAGGGGGAGGAGTGAGTGTCCTCCTGGCGGCCGCGACGCGCGCGGGGCGGGGACGCGGGCGTGACCCGGAGGAGGTTCGAGCCGTTCACCTGAGTGGCGGAACGCCTGGACGGGCCGTGACGCCGCACCGCCCCTGCCCCGTCGGAGACCTCCGGCACCGGCGCCGGACTCGATCGAGGCGCACAGAGCGCAGAGGAAGCCTCCCCATGCATCAGCCGACTCCGCCCTCCTCCACCGCCGACGACCGCCACGCCCCGGGTGGGCCCCCGCCGACCCGCGGGTCCGGCCCCGGCCTGCCCAGTGCCGGCGTTCCACGCTCGGGGGCCCGGAACGCCCTACCGCGACCGGCGGCACACGTCGACGGATTCGGGCCCAGGTTCCCCGGAGGTGCCTCACCCGCCTCGCTGCCCACCGGCCCGGACTCGTGTTCGCCAACGACACCGGACCGGGGCCGTTCGTCCCCCCAGGAGGCAGGCCGGAACCGTCGTCCTGGTTCCGCGTCGGAGCACGGTTCGCCCTCGCCGCCCTTGGCTCAGAGCCGGGGCCCGTCCTCCACAGGGCAGCCCGCCCCGCCTCTCCGGGGCGCCACGATCCCCGGACTGCGCTGGTCCGCCGACCTGCCGCCGGCCCACACCATGATGATCTGTGTCGCGCTTCCCGGTCTGGCCATCTCGACGGCAGAAGGGCAGATGACCGGCCGGGGGCTGGAAGGGTTCTACCGCGCGGGGCGGCGCGTGCTCTCCCGGTGCGAGGTCCGCGTGGCCGGGCGGGAACCACTCGCCGTGCAGGCCCGCATGGCTGCGGCCGACCGCGCCAGGTTCGTGGGTACGCTCCGCACGTCGCCGCAGGCAGGCCCGGATCCGGACGTGGTCGTGGAACGCAACCGGCTCGCGGACGGCACAGAGCGGATCACCCTGCACAGCGCGGCTCCCCGCCCGCTGCGCCTGCCGGTCGAGGTGTCCCTGGGCACGGACCTGGCCGACCTGGGGTCGATCGCCTCGGGCCACGCCGGACCGGAACTCCCCGCCACTGTCCACGACTCCGGCCTGCGCTGGTCCTGCGCCACCGGCAACGCGTCCGTCACGGCAGCACCGCCTCCCTCGGACGCCCTGGCCTCGGCCGGACTGCTGCGGTGGGAGCTCGACCTGCCGCCGGGCGGCAGCAGAAGCGTGGAGCTGCGGGTGCGGCCCGATGGCGCCGGCCCCCTCCGAGCCGTGGGCCGCGCGGCGACCAGCCCCCTCGCCGCCGCGCGAGCGGAAGGCGACGACCCCAGAGTCCCCGCACTCCTGAGGAGGAGCATCGAGGACCTCCAGGCTCTCCTGTTGCGTGATTCCGCGAACCCCGCCGACACCCACCTCGCGGCAGGGGCACCCTGGCGCTGCGGTCTGGCCCCCGCCGACGCTCTCGTGGCCGCCCGGATGGCCCTGCCCCTCGGTACGGGCCTGGCAGCGGGAACGCTGCGGATCCTCGCCCGCACCCAACTCACCGGCCCAGGCCCGCAGTCCGGGATGATTCCCGGCCCGAGACGGGACGCGGGCCCGCACCTTCCGCCGCAGTGCACCGGCACGGAGGCCACGCTGCTCTTCCCCGCACTGCTCGCCGAGGCCCGCCGCTGGGGTCTCGGCGAGCAGGAGACGGAGGAACTGCTGCCCGCCGCCGAGCGCTGCCTGACCTGGCTGCGAACCACCGTGGGCGACGACACGTACCTGCGCGACCCGCATCCCGGCGGTCCCGTCCGCTGCGAGACACAGGCCCACGCCCACCGTGCCGCGCTCCTCGGCGCCGACCTGCTCGACGCCTGCGGCCGCACGGGCGGACCGGCACTCCGACAGTGGGCGCAGGCCCTACGGACCGCCTTCCGCAAGGACTTCTGGGTCGACGACCGCGGGGGTGGCCGGCCCGCGGCAGCCCGTGCCCCGGACGGCAGGCCCGTGCCTCATCTGGGCGCGGCAGCAGTCCACCTCCTTGACACCGGCCTGCTGGGTGAGGGCGCCTCGGCACCAGGTCTGCTCGACAAGGTGCAGACCGAGAAGCTCGCCCGGCTGCTCGGCAGCCCTGTCATGGACTCGGGATGGGGCCTGCGCGGACTGGGTGCCAAGGAACCGGGGTTCAATCCGTTCGGCCACCGCGCCGGGGCCGTACGGGTCCAGGAGACCGCAGTCGCCGTCGCGGGTCTGGCCGCTGCCGGATACGAGAAGGAGGCGACCTCGCTGCTGCGCGGGGTGCTCGCGGCCGCCGAGACTTTCGACCATCGGCTGCCCGACATGTACGCGGGGGAACAGCGCACGGAGGGGAGCGCCCCCCTCCCGCACCCGGCGGCCTGCCGCCCCGCGGCCACACCGGCGGCCGCCGGAGTGTTGCTGCTGACCACGCTCGTCGGCATCCGCCCCGACGCCCCGGCCGGGGCGGTCACCCTGCGCCCCATGCGCAGCGCGCCCCTGGGCGAGCTCGGTTTCACGGGCCTGCGGATCGCGGGCGCCCCGTTCTCCGTGCGGGTCAGCCGGCTCGGTCTCGCCATGGTCGAGGAAGCGGCCGACGGACTTCAACTGGGGGTGTGACCTGGTACGACGTTCAACCGCTGGACAACCGGGCTCCGAGTGGAGTCCATATCCGACCGAAGTGGATCAGTCGCCGATGCGACCGGCGAAGGGAGTGTTTATCGTCAGGCAGACGACTATGATCGCCGCATGCCCTACGACCCGTCAGCGTTTCCGCCCTTCGCCGTCACCGTGGACCTGGTCGTGCTGACCGTGCGCCGCCATGCCCTGTGTGCGTTGGCGGTACGCAGGGGGGAACCGCCGTTCCAGGGGCGTTGGGCGCTCCCCGGCGGCTTCGTGAGGGCCGACGAGGACCTGGCGCAGGCCGCGGCACGCGAGCTCGCCGAGGAGACCGGACTGCGCGTCCACGACCCGTCCGTCCCCGCCCAGGACAACGGGGCGCACCTGGAACAGCTCGCCACCTACGGCGACCCCAAGCGGGACCCCAGGATGCGGGTCGTCAGTGTCGCCCACCTCGCGCTCGCTCCCGACCTGCCCGCGCCCAGGGCCGGCGGCGACGCCAGCAACGCGCGCTGGGCTCCGGTGGAGGAGCTGCTGCGGCAGGGGGGTTACGGGCGTGACGCCGAACCGGTGGCGCCGCTCGCCTTCGACCACGCGCAGATCCTTTCGGACGGAGTGGAGCGGGCACGCTCCAAGATCGAGTACTCGTCGCTGGCCACGGCCTTCTGCCCGCCCGAGTTCACCGTCGGCGAGCTGCGCCGTGTCTACGAGGCGGTGTGGGGCGTGGCGCTCGACCCGCGCAACTTCCACCGCAAGGTCACGGGCACACCGGGCTTCCTCGTCCCCACGGGTGGGACGACCACCCGCCAGGGCGGCCGCCCGGCCCAGCTCTTCCGTGCCGGTGGCGCAACCCTGCTCAACCCCCCGATGCTGCGCCCCGAGGTCTGACGCGAGTTCGGAACGCAACGCACCCGCTGTCCGGAAAGGCTGATTGTCGTGTCCGAGGCAGGCCTCGTGCTGCCCGAAAAATCGGACATAGCGCGCTATCTTGCTGCAGGTGATCCAGGCCTTCGGACTGACCAGCAACGCCCGCAAAGGGCTTCCGCCCGCAGCCGATGACGTCTCCTTCGAGGCGCGAGCGGGCCGCGTCACCGCGCTGCTCGGAGCACCGGGCGCCGGCAAGACGACGGTCCTCAGACTCATGCTGGAACTCGAACAGGGCCGTGGCATCACCTGCTTCCGGGGCCGCCCCCTGCACCGCATCGCCCATCCCTCGCGCGAGGTCGGTGTGCTGCTGGGCGACGTGCCGGGCCACCCGGCCCGCACGGTCCGCGGTCATCTGCGCATGCTGTGTGCCGCGGCGGGGGTCCCGGTCCGGCGTGCCGACGAAGTCCTGGAGGCGGTCGGACTCGTGAGCCTGCGCGACGAACGCCTCGGCACCCTCTCGCGCGGCATGGACCGCCGCCTGGGCCTGGCCTGCGTCCTCCTGGCCGATCCGCACACGCTGGTCCTCGACGACCCGGCCGACGGTCTGTCCGTCCGTGAGAGCCACTGGCTGCACGGCATGCTGCGCGCACACGCCGCCCAGGGCGGCACCGTCCTGTTCACCACGGCCGACCCCAAGGAGGCCGCGCGCACCGCGGACCGCGTCGTCACGCTGGAGCAGGGCAGGATCGTGGCCGACCAGGAGGTCGCGGAGTTCTCGCGCACCCGTCTGCGTCCCCGGGTCGCCGTACGCAGCCCTCACGTGGCCCGTCTGGCGGCTCTCCTGGCCAAGCAGGCACGCACCGCGCAGCGCTCCGTCGAAGTCGTACGAGAAGGCGGCAACCGCCTCTCCGTGTACGGCAGTAACTGCGCCGAGATCGGCGAGACGGCGTTCCGTCACGGCATCGTCGTCCACCAACTCGCCGACGAGATCGGCGACATGGGGCCCGGGGCGGGAGCAGAGCAAGCAGGGCAGCCGCAAGGTGGCCGTGAGCCGGACCAGGGCAAGACGGGGCAGGCGCCGGGCGAGTCGCACAGGGCCGACACCGGGCGAACGCCGGCCGACATGCTCGAGCGTGTCGGTGTCGAGCCGGAGTGCGCGGGTGCCGGGCCAGGGCACGTCGCCGACGCGCACCGGGCGCCCGTTGCGTCTCCGGTCGCCAACGGTGAGCCGCGGCCCTCCCTCCACGCGCCGAAGCCGGCCCCGGTCACCGCCGGACCCGTGGTCACCACCGCCGAGCCGCCACCCCCGGCTGAGCCACGACCCCCGGCTGAGCCACGACCCCCGGCTGAGCCACGACCCCCGGCTGACCCACGACCCCCGGCTGAGCCACGACCCACCATTGACGCACCGGAGCCGGTCGCCGACGAGCCCTTGCGTTCCGCCGGGCACGCGCAGCCCGCCGCAGAGCCGCACGAGAGCGCGGACGTCCCCTCGACCGGCCACCCGTCCAACGTCGAGGCCCGCCCTCAGGAGACGACGGCACCTCTTGCGCTCCACCCCGCCGGCGCACACACGGCGCGCACGCTCGACGCACTGCCCCCTCTGCCGCCTCCCATCTCCGTCCGCCCCGCCCCCAGCCCCCTCCGCCCCCTCCGCTACGAGATCCGCCGTGCCGCCGGGATCGGCACCGGGTTCGTCACCGGGGCCGCCGTGCTCGCCGTGTCCGCCGTGACCGCCGTCGTACTCGCCCGCATCGGGCACACCCCGCAGCCGCGCCTGCTGGCCGCATGGCCGCATGAGCTGCCCCTGCCGCCCGCGGCGCTCGGCGCGGGACTGCTCGGCGCGCTGGCCTTCGGCGACGAGTTCCGCCACCCCGCCCTGGCCGCGGACCGCGGCACCGTGCCCCGTCGGCTGGGGTTGCTGGCCGCCAAACTGCTCGTCGCAACGGCCACCGCGCTGATGCTGGCCGTCCTCACCGTCGGCTGCGACGCCGAAGTGCTCTATCTCGTCTACGGACGGGAGCTCGCCCGGGTTCCCGCCGACTGGGCTTCATTGAGTGGGAGTTGGATCGGGCTCGTGGTCGGCTGCGCCTGGGCGGGTGTCCTGGCCGCGGGCGTCTTCCGGTCCACCACGGCCGGGCTGGCCGCCGTGGCCGCCGTGCCGCTCCTCGTCGTACCCGCGGTGCACAAGCTCCTGGAGGGACCGTCCGTGCGGACCGCGGCGGGATTTCACATGCGGCTTCGCGAGGCTCTCCTGCCCCGATGGCCCTTCGGGGGAGAGCGCTACCTGGAAGCCGCGCTCAGCGTGATCTCCCAACCTGTGGGCGGCGCCCTGACGTTGTCGCTGACCGCACTGCTCTGCGCGTACCTGCTCACCGCACTGCGGAGCCGGTTCAGGTGACGACTGTCCGTAACCCTCAGTCCGGCCATGCGCACAACTCCCCGCAGCACGCCCATTTCTTTCCGATAAGGCGTCAATTGCGACGGGGTGAGCGATCACCCTTTCGTGTGCTTTTCACCAAAGACCTCAAGGGAGTTGGAGACGGCGCCGACAAAGGATGCGTGAGTACCCTTGCGCACACCATGATGACCGCCGCCCGCTCCGCTGACTCCGGCCTCGCGAGCCCGGGCGAACTCGACCGCTACCCCTACGCGGAGGCACCCGCCGTCGACCGCGTCGGTGCCCCTGCCTGGGACGGCGCGGACTCCGAGCTGGGCCGGGTGGGCAGGCGCGCCGCGGGCAGCCGCGGACGCGGGCTGCACGGCCAACTCGTCCAGCAGCTGGGTCAGATGATCGTCTCCGGCGATCTGGGCGCCGACCGTCCGCTGGTGCCCGAGGAGATCGGCCAGCGGTTCGAGGTCTCCCGCACCGTCGTCCGCGAGTCGCTCCGCGTCCTGGAGGCCAAGGGGCTGGTGAGCGCCCGCCCGAACGTCGGCACGCGCGTGCGCCCCGTCAGCGACTGGAACCTTCTCGACCCGGACATCATCGAGTGGCGGGCCTTCGGGCCACAGCGTGACGACCAGCGCCGCGAGCTGAGCGAGCTGCGCTGGACGATCGAGCCGCTCGCCGCCCGCCTCGCCGCCGGGCACGGGCGCGAGGACGTCCAGCAGCGCCTGACGGACATGGTCGAGATCATGGGGCACGCGATGGCCCAGGGTGATGCGCTCACCTTCTCCCGCGCCGACTCCGAGTTCCACTCGCTGCTGATCCAGGTCGCCGACAACCGCATGCTGGAGCACCTCTCCGGGATCGTGTCCGCGGCTCTCCAGGTGTCGGGCGGCCCGGTCACGGGCTGTGACCGGCCGAACGAGACGTCGCTGGCGCACCACGGCCGCATCTGTGACGCCCTCGCCACCGGCGACGGAGCCGCGGCCGAGGCGGCGATGCGGCAACTCCTCGCGGTCCATCCCGAGGTGGAACGCGTGGTGCCCGCTCCGCGCGAGCACTGACCGCGTTCCGCGGGCGGCGCGGCCGGGTGTGCCACCCCCCTCCTGTGGCAGTGCCCGTTCGGTGATCCGCCTCCCGTCGGACCCCGCAGGATCTTCGTGATCCTGCGGGGTCCGACGGTCGAAGGGGCCGCAGATCCGCCGGAGCGGCCAGGTAACCACCAGGTGCGACCTGCTTTGTCCGGGTCTGACCATTTTTGTTCGCTTACGCGGTGTGACTCGGGCCACGCGGATTGGGCGTAACGCTCGCGGGAAGAACGCGATGACCTAAGAGGTGACAGCCGCGGAGGGAATACGGACGCCGTTCACGGCGCTGTGAATCTTCCCCGGCCCCCGCCCGCGCCGTCGGCCCACCCCCAAGCCGGCGGTCGGCTCCTGTCCACTGTGGACGGGGCCGGAAGCCGTTTTCCAACGTTCCGAGAGGTTGTTCGTGTCGGCCAGCACATCCCGTACGCTCCCGCCGGAGATCGCCGAGTCCGTCTCTGTCATGGCTCTCATTGAGCGGGGAAAGGCTGAGGGGCAGATCGCCGGCGATGACGTGCGTCGGGCCTTCGAAGCTGACCAGATTCCGGCCACTCAGTGGAAGAACGTACTGCGCAGCCTCAACCAGATCCTCGAGGAAGAGGGTGTGACGCTGATGGTCAGTGCCGCAGAGCCCAAGCGCACCCGAAAGAGCGTCGCAGCGAAGAGTCCCGCCAAGCGCACCGCCGCCAAGACGGTCGCGGCCAAGGCGGTGACCACCAGGAAGGCCACCGCCACCGCCACGCCGGCGGCACCCGCCGCCGAGCCCGCCGTCGAGGAAGAGGCGCCCGCCAAGAAGGCGGCAGCCAAGAAGACGACCGCCAAGAAGGCGGCCGCGAAGAAGGCGCCTGCCAAGAAGACCGCGGCGAAGAAGACCAGCGCCAAGAAGGACGACGTCGAGCTTCTCGAAGAGGAGGTGCTCGAGGAGGCCGCCCCCGGCAAGGCCGGCGAGGAGCCCGAGGGCACGGAGAACGCCGGCTTCGTGCTGTCCGACGAGGACGAGGACGACGCGCCCGCCCAGCAGGTCGCCGCCGCCGGTGCCACCGCCGACCCGGTCAAGGACTACCTCAAGCAGATCGGCAAGGTCCCCCTGCTCAACGCCGAGCAGGAGGTCGAGCTCGCCAAGCGCATCGAGGCCGGTCTGTTCGCCGAGGACAAGCTGTCCAACGCCGACAAGCTCGCGCCGAAGCTCAAGCGCGAGCTGGAGATCATCGCCGAGGACGGCCGCCGCGCCAAGAACCACCTCCTGGAGGCCAACCTCCGACTGGTGGTCTCCCTGGCCAAGCGCTACACCGGCCGCGGCATGCTCTTCCTGGACCTCATCCAGGAGGGCAACCTCGGTCTGATCCGCGCGGTCGAGAAGTTCGACTACACCAAGGGCTACAAGTTCTCCACGTACGCCACCTGGTGGATCCGTCAGGCGATCACCCGCGCCATGGCCGACCAGGCCCGCACCATCCGTATCCCGGTGCACATGGTCGAGGTCATCAACAAGCTCGCGCGCGTGCAGCGCCAGATGCTCCAGGACCTGGGCCGCGAGCCCACACCGGAGGAGCTGGCCAAGGAGCTCGACATGACCCCGGAGAAGGTCATCGAGGTCCAGAAGTACGGCCGCGAGCCCATCTCGCTGCACACCCCGCTGGGCGAGGACGGCGACAGCGAGTTCGGTGACCTCATCGAGGACTCCGAGGCGGTCGTCCCGGCCGACGCGGTCAGCTTCACGCTCCTCCAGGAGCAGCTGCACTCCGTGCTCGACACCCTGTCCGAGCGTGAAGCGGGCGTCGTCTCGATGCGCTTCGGTCTCACCGACGGTCAGCCGAAGACCCTCGACGAGATCGGCAAGGTGTACGGCGTCACGCGTGAGCGGATCCGCCAGATCGAGTCCAAGACCATGTCGAAGCTGCGCCACCCGTCCCGTTCGCAGGTGCTGCGCGACTACCTCGACTAGTCGTCGCGGTCGTACGACGCGGAAGGCCCGTTCCTCTCAGGGGAGCGGGCCTTCCTCATGCCTCTCCGCGGGTGCGGGGTGCCACGGGGTGAATCACTCTGGGTGTCTCACCGACATCACGGAGTGAGGAGTGAGCATGCGTCGTCGCTTTGCCCGGGCGCTGGCCCGACCGCTGGTCGTGGCAGCCGCGGTATCCGCCCTGTCAGTGGGTTCCAGCGGGCCTGTGGCCGCCGACAGGGTGGTCATAGGAGGATTCCCCGTCGACGCGTCGGAGAGCCCCTGGACGGTTGCCCTGTCCAGTCGTGACCGGTTCGGGGGTACGCGGGCGGGGCAGTTCTGCGGCGGCGTGGCGGTCGGCCGCAGCACGGTGCTCACCGCGGCCCACTGCTTGGACAAGGAGGTTTTGGGCGGGCCACCGGAGCGCGTACGCGATCTCCGGGTCATATCGGGGCGCACGGACCTGCTCTCGGACCGCGGTGGCCAGGAGGTCGCCGTGCGAGACACCTGGGTGAACCCGGCCTATGACGGTGCCAGCAATGCCGGGGACTTCGCCGTACTCACCCTGGCGGAGCCTCTCCCGGCCGACTCGGTCATCGGCATGGCGGTCGGCGGTGACCCCGCGTACGCCGTGGGCGGGGCCGCGACGGTGTACGGATGGGGCGACGTCTCGGGCGCCGGGGAGTATCCGAACAGTCTGCGGGCCGCACGTGTGCATGTGCTTCCCGACGCTCTCTGCGAGGAGGCGTACCCGGGAGACGCGGACGGCGTCTACGACGCCAGGAGCATGCTGTGCGCCGGGGAAGCGACGGGGGGCCGGGATGCCTGCCAGGGTGACAGCGGGGGGCCGCTGGTGGCCCAGGGGCGATTGATCGGGCTCGTGTCCTGGGGGATCGGCTGCGGCCGGGCCGGTAGCCCCGGGGTGTACATGCGGGTGTCCGACATCATGCGCACACTCGGCTGGACACGGGCGTGAAGCCCGACACGGATGTGAAGGTCATGTGCACGTTCGACTGACCGAGGCTGGGCAGAAAACTCGCGGCGTGCGCACCGGAGGACCTGAGTGGACTCGCGGGGACGAGGACGGGCGGCTGCCTCGGTGGTGGAGGCAGCCGCCCGTTCACCGGCCTGTGCCGGGCTGGCTCGTCGTCGGACGCGAGGTGTCAGCGCTCTTCTTCGGAGGCAGTCGCGGGAGCGGACGTCAGCCGCTCCGTCTCGTCCTGTATCTCAGCGGCGATCTTCTTGAGTTCCGGCTCGAACTTGCGCCCGTGGTGGGCACAGAAGAGCAGTTCTCCGCCGCTGAGCAGGACGACGCGCAGGTACGCCTGGGCGCCGCAGCGGTCGCAGCGATCAGCGGCCGTCAACTGGCTCGCAGGGGTCAGAACAGTAGTCACGTCGCCTCTTCTCTAGCTCGACGAGCTGTCGTACCAGGGTCAACATCCAACCAGCCCCAAAACGTTCCCGCTCGTGGCTTTTCCTCGAAAAAATCTTTGCGAGGCGGCTGTCTGCTGCCGGTTGGCGGCGAATGTGCCGTATTGCGTGTCTATGTGTCTTACGGGGCTTCGCGTTGTATCGGTGGTCAGTCCTCCCGGCTGGGTTGCCGGTTGTTCATGAGGACGTGCCCGGAGCCTAAATGGTTCATGCCTGGAAGGGAACGTGATGTGTGCTTCACTCCAACGAGGGATCGAACATGCATGCGAGTCTGGACTAGGGTGAGTTTCCGGCGAGGGTGGCGTTACAACGGCTCTACCAGGCCTCGGTACCCTCTCACCGGTGACTGAAGTCGCGCCCTTACCCATGAGGGCCCCATCTGAAATTCAGCGAGGAGCGAACCGCGTGACCGCCGAGACGTCCGTGCCGTCCACAGCTCTGCTGGCAGGAGCAGACCGGGACGGTTCCAACTACACCGCGCGGCACCTGCTCGTCCTCGAGGGGCTCGAGGCCGTGCGGAAGCGCCCCGGTATGTACATCGGGTCGACCGACAGCCGGGGCCTGATGCACTGCCTCTGGGAGATCATCGACAACTCCGTCGACGAGGCCCTCGGCGGCTACTGCGACCACATCGAGGTGATCCTCCAGGACGACGGCTCGGTCGAGGTCCGGGACAACGGCCGGGGCATCCCGGTCGACGTCGAGCCGAAGACCGGCCTTTCCGGTGTCGAGGTCGTCATGACCAAGCTGCACGCCGGCGGCAAGTTCGGAGGCGGCTCGTACGCCGCCTCCGGCGGTCTGCACGGTGTCGGCGCCTCCGTGGTGAACGCCCTGTCCGCCCGTCTGGACGTCGAGGTGGACCGCGGTGGGCACACCCACGCGATCAGCTTCCGGCGCGGCGTCCCCGGCGCCTTCGCCGGGAACGGCCCGGACGCCAAGTTCGAGGCCAAAGGCGGCCTGCGCAAGGCCAAGAAGATCCCCAAGACCCGCACCGGCACGCGAGTGCGGTACTGGGCCGACCGCCAGATCTTCCTCAAGGACGCCAAGCTCTCCCTGGAGAACCTGCACCAGCGCGCCCGCCAGACCGCGTTCCTGGTGCCCGGCCTGACCATCGTCGTGCGCGACGAGTACGGGCTCGGCGAGGGCGGCAGCAAGGGCGAAGAGTCCTTCCGCTTCGACGGCGGGATCAGCGAGTTCTGCGAGTACCTGGCGAACGACAAGCCGGTCTGCGATGTCCTCCGCTTCTCCGGACAGGGCACCTTCAAGGAGACGGTCCCCGTCCTGGACGACCACGGCCAGATGACCCCCACCGAGGTCACCCGCGAACTCGGCGTCGATGTCGCGCTGCGCTGGGGCACCGGCTACGACACGACGCTCAGGTCGTTCGTCAACATCATCGCCACCCCCAAGGGCGGCACCCACGTCGCCGGCTTCGAGCAGGCGGTCGCCAAGACGATGAACGAGGTGCTGCGCACCAAGAAGCTCCTGCGCGTAGCCGAGGACGACATCGTCAAGGACGACGCCCTCGAGGGCCTGACCGCAGTCGTCACCGTGCGTCTCGCCGAGCCCCAGTTCGAAGGCCAGACGAAGGAGGTCCTCGGCACCTCGGCGGCCCGCCGCATCGTGAACAACGTGGTCAGCAAGGAGCTCAAGGCGTTCCTGACGTCCACGAAGCGGGATGCCGCCCAGCAGGCCCGTGTCGTGATGGAGAAGGCCGTCGCCGCGGCCCGGACGCGCATCGCCGCCCGGCAGCACAAGGACGCTCAGCGCCGTAAGACGGCCCTGGAGTCATCCTCCCTGCCGGCCAAGCTCGCCGACTGCCGCAGCGACGACGTCGACCGCAGTGAGCTGTTCATCGTCGAGGGCGACTCCGCGCTCGGTACGGCGAAGCTCGCCCGGAACTCCGAGTTCCAGGCACTGCTGCCGATCCGGGGCAAGATCCTCAACGTCCAGAAGTCGTCTGTGACGGACATGCTCAAGAACGCCGAGTGCGGCGCGATCATCCAGGTCATAGGAGCCGGATCGGGCCGGACCTTCGACATCGACACGGCCCGCTACGGCAAGATCATCATGATGACCGACGCCGACGTCGACGGCTCGCACATCCGCACGCTGCTCCTGACCCTGTTCCATCGCTACATGCGGCCCATGGTCGAGGCCGGCCGGGTCTTCGCCGCGGTGCCGCCGCTGCACCGCATCGAGATCGTGCAGCCGAAGAAGGGCCAGGACAAGTACGTCTACACGTACTCGGACCGGGAACTGCGCGACAAGCTCATGGAGCTCCAGAGCAAGGGCATCCGCTACAAGGACTCGATCCAGCGTTACAAGGGTCTCGGCGAGATGGACGCCGACCAGCTGGCCGAGACGACCATGGACCCGCGCCACCGCACTCTGCGCCGGATCAACCTCTCCGATCTGGAAGCCGCCGAGCAGGTCTTCGATCTGCTGATGGGCAATGACGTCGCGCCGCGCAAGGAGTTCATCTCCAACTCGGCGGCGACGCTGGACCGGTCGCGGATCGACGCGTAGCCGCTGCGCTGGGCTTTGGCAGGGCAGGCCTGGTCGCTTTGGCAGGGCAGGGCAGGGCAGGGCAGGGCTGGTCTGGGGTGCTCGCGGTAGGCAGGGCTGGTCTGGGGTGCTCGGGGTCTGAGCGGGGCCGTGAGTCGGTCGTGCCGGGCCAGCGTGGTGCGGGCACGGTGCTGATCCGGCTGGTACGGCTCCAGCAGTCCTGATGGGCGCGGCGGGCTTCCATGCGGCCCGGACCTCCGTGCCCCAGCCGTTTCTCCACCCCTGGGTGGAGAGGCGCCCCGTCGGGGATCCACCCGTGATCCACCCGCACTCCGATCCCGTGACCTGGCGATTTCCGTAACGTCGAAGGCGTCGGCGGCACCGCTGCCGGCATCCCTTTCTCGCTCACGGAGGTCCTGATGTCCGGGCTCGTCGACGCGCTGGTGGTCGTGGTCGTGGCCGTGCTGGTGATCGCCCGGCAGTTCCGCGCAACCCCCATCGACAGCGAGCGTCGCTGGTGGCTCCTGCCCGCGATCCTGGCCGTTGTCGCGCTGCGCGAGCCCGGCCTGCTCGACGACCGTCAGCACACAGCCTCGGCGCTCCTGCTCGGCGCCGAACTGCTCGTCGGCCTGGCCACCGGGGCGGGCTGGGCCTGGACCACCCGCATATGGGCGGAGCCGGACGGGACCGTATGGAGCAAGAGCAGCACGGCGAGCGTTGCCGTCTGGATTGTCGGAATCGGGCTGCGCGTCGGGCTCTTCGCGCTGGGTGCCGCGGTGGGCGTTCACCAGGACAGCTCCGCCCTGCTGCTGGGGCTCGCCGGCACCCTGCTCGTCCGGGCCGGAATCCTGGCCTGGCGAGGTCGGTTGCTGCGTCCTGCCGTGAACTCGGGCCGGGCGTACGGTGACAGCACCTTGGGGCACGCGGGGAAGGAGCACGTGTGAAGGAGAACGCCTGGACACGCTGGCCTTCCCGGGAGGCGCTGAGCCGCGAGGGACTCCCACGTTCCCGGTGCTTGCTGGCCTGGACGGTGAGGGCTCTGGTCCTCGGCGTGCTCATGTGGGGGGCCTTCGACGAGAGCGAGGCGCGTGGCTGGAAGGCGGCGGCCGGAGCCGGAGGGGTGCTTCTGGCGGCGTTGCTGGCCTGGGTGTTCTTCCGGACCACGCTCCAGCATCGGCTGTGGCCGTCGCTGGCGTCGCTCGCGCTGCTTCAGGGCGTCGCCGTCGCGGCCCAGATGTTGGGCTTCACAGTCGCGGCCCTGGTCATGTGGTGTGGATGTGCCGTCTCGGCGCTGGAGCGGCTCCCACCGGCAGTCGCCCTCGGCGCAGCGGGCGTGGCACTCGGTTCGTTCGGAGTCGTCAACAACGACGACGCGCTGACATCCGTGGTCACCGGTGTCGGCCTCGCCCTGGCCGGATACACGCTGCGCCTGGACGCCGAGGCCCGCGCCGGCGCCCAGCGGCTGCTCGCCCAGGAGCGGGCCGCCCGTGCGGCCGAGGCGGAGACGGCGGCGCTCGCGGAGCGGGCCCGGATAGCGCGGGAGATCCACGACGTGCTGGCGCACAGCCTGTCTGCCCAGCTCGTGCACCTGGAGGCGGCTCGGCTGCTGATCGAGCGCGGAGGGGAGCGGGAGCAGGTACTCGAACGAGTGGTGGCGGCACGGGAGATGGCGCGTGGCGGGCTTGCCGAGACGCGGCAGGCGCTCTCCGCCCTGCGCGGGGAGCTGACCCCGCTGGAGGAGTTCCTGAACCAGTTGGTGGGAACCACCGACGGCGCCGAGATCACCATCACGGGTGAACGCAGGGCGCTGCCGGCCGAGGCTTCGCAGGCTGTGCGCAGAGCCGCTCAGGAGGCTCTGACGAATGCCCGCAAGCACGCCCCGGGCGCCAAGGTGCGCCTGTGGCTCGACTTCAGCCCACACGAAGTGACCCTGGATGTGCGGGACTCGGGCGGCTCGCCGGGCGAGCTGACCGGGACGGGAGCCGGGTACGGTCTGCTGGGCATGCGGGAGCGAGCAGAACTGCTGGGCGGTTCGCTCGAGACCGGGCCGGGTGAGGAGGGGTTCGTGGTCACGTTGAAGGTGCCGGTATGACGGAGGAGGCCGAGCGGAAGACCGCTCGGGTGGTGGTCGCGGACGACCAGACCGTGGTGCGGGAGGGCATCGTGATGCTGCTCGGTCTGCTGCCCGGGATCGAGGTGGTCGGCTCGGCGGGGGACGGGGAGGAGGCAGTGCGGCTCGTCGCGGAAGTCGCCCCGGACGTGGTGCTGATGGACCTGCGCATGCCTCGCTGCGACGGAGTGGAGGCGACCCACAGGATCCGCGCGGAGTACCCCGGGACACAGGTCGTGGTGCTCACGACGTACGCCGACGACGAGTCGCTCTTCCCGGCACTGGCAGCAGGAGCGCGCGGTTATCTTACGAAGGACGCCGGCGGGGAGGAGATCGTGCGGGCCGTGCACAGCGTGCTGTCAGGGGACGCGGGGCTGTCGCCCGGCATTCAGAGGCGGCTGCTGGAGCGTCTGACCGAGCCCGAGGCGAGACCGGCCGCGCCGCCCGAGGCGCCGGACGGGCTCACCGTGCGGGAGACGGAGGTGCTGCTGCTCATCGCCGAGGGGCTCAGCAACCAGGAGATCGGCCGCAGACTGCATGTCTCCACCGCGACCGTGAAGACCCACATCAACAACCTGTTCGCCAAGACGGGGCTCAAGGACCGTGCGCAGGCGGTGCGTTACGCGTACGGAAAGGGGCTGGTGCGGCCACCAGCGGGTTGAGTCACCTGATGGGGTGAAGAGCGGGGGGAAGAAGAGTCGGGGATCTTCCCGTTCTGTCCATCCTTGGGCATGCAGCCAAGCAAGGGCCGTCCCCATAGAGATGGGGCTGGTCAGGAAAGTCCGGTCGAGCGACTCGACGGTGTCGGCCACGGCCCGGCCGAGGAGGCCGGACACCCGAGGTACGACGATCCCTGGTACGACGCCCTCGCCTCCGGATGGGGCGAGTCGGCCGGTGCCGGGGCGCCGGCTCCGGCGGTGGTTCCGTCGGCACGCGGGGAGGGCGAGGCCGGGGTCGCGGCGGCCGATGTGTATCTGGAGGTGCAGCGCAGCGCGGCCTTCCAGGAGGTCAGGCGGCGGTACCGGCGGTTCGTGGTGCCGGCCTCCGTGGCGTTCTTCGCCTGGTACGTGGGGTACGTCGTGGCTGCCACGGCCGCGCCGGAGCTGATGGCCCGGCCCGTGGTGGGAGCGGTGAACGTGGCGCTGCTGGCGGGGCTCGGGCAGTTCCTGACCACGTTCCTGTTCACCTGGGCCTACTCGCGGCACGCGCGGCTGCGCAGGGACCGGGCGGCGCTCGACCTGCGCTGGGACACACAGGAACTGACGCGTGGCGTGAACGGCGGTGTCTCGTGACGGGCGAACAGCAGACGCTGGCGCTGCTGCTGTTCAGCGGATTCGTCGCGGTCACGCTGGCGATCACGACGTGGGTGAGCCGCAACCGGCGCGGTTCGGCGGAGGAGTTCTACGCGGGCGGGCGGCTCTTCTCACCCATGGAGAATGGTTTTGCCATCGCGGGTGACTACATGTCGGCCGCCTCCTTCCTCGGGGCCACCGGGCTCATCGCGCTGTTCGGCTACGACGGGCTGCTGTATGTCGTCGGCTTCCTCGTGGCCTGGCTGGTGGTGCTGTTCCTCGTGGCCGAACTGGTCCGCAACTGCGGCCGGTTCACTCTCGCCGACGTCGTGGCGGCGCGAATGCGGGAGCGGCCCGTACGGATCGCGGCGGGAACCTCCTCGGTCACCGTGTCCGTTCTATATCTGGTGGCGCAGATGGTCGGCGCGGGCAGCCTGGTGGCGCTGCTGCTCGGAGGCACGAGCGGGGCGGCGCGGGCCTGGACCGTCATCGGCGTCGGCGCACTCATGGTGATCTATGTGTCGCTGGGAGGGATGCGGGCGACGACGTGGATCCAGATCGTCAAGGCCGTCCTGCTGCTCGGCGGCACGATCGCGCTGACGGTGCTCGTCCTGGTGCGCTTCCACGGCGACCTGGACGGGTTGCTGCTCACGGCGGCCGAGCGCAGCGGTCACGGGGAGGCGTTTCTGGTGCCCGGGCTGAAGTACGGCGGGGACTGGACCGCCCGTTTCGACTTCATCAGTCTGGGGCTGGCCCTGGTGCTGGGCACGGCGGGGCTGCCGCACATCCTGTCCCGGTTCTACACCGTGCCCACCGCGCGCGCCGCACGTCGCTCGGTCGTCTGGGCCGTCGGGCTCATCGGCGGTTTCTACCTGATGACGATCGTGCTCGGGTTCGGCGCGGCCGCCATCGTGGGGCCGGACGCGGTACGAGAGTCGAACGCGGCCGGGAACACGGCTGTCCCGCTGCTGGCGCTCGACCTGGGCGGTGGTGCCGGATCCACGGGTGGAACGGTCCTCTTCGCGGTGGTCGCAGCGGTCGCCTTCGCCACGATCCTCGCCGTGGTCGCCGGGATCACGCTCGCGTCGTCGGCGTCGGTCGCCCACGACCTGTACGCGTCCCTGCGGCGCCGGGGCGGCAGGCCCCGCAGCGAAGTGGCCGTGGCCCGGGTCGCGGCCGTGGGTGTCGGCGTGGTGGCGATCGCCCTCGGTCTGCTGGCGCGGGATCTCAACGTCGCGTTCCTGGTGGGCCTCGCCTTCGCCGTCGCCGCGTCGGCGAACCTTCCGGTGCTGCTCTACTCCCTGTTCTGGCGCGGCTTCACCACACGCGGTGCCGTGTGGGCCGTCTACGGTGGCCTGGTCCCGGCCGTGGTGCTCGTGGTGCTGTCCCCGGTGGTCTCCGGAAGCCCCGATTCGCTGTTCCCGAACGTCGATCTCCAGTACTTCCCGTTGCAGAACCCGGGCCTGGTCTCGATCCCGCTGGGCTTCCTCGCGGGCTGGCTGGGCACGGTCACCGCGGCGGAGGTCCCGGACGAGGCCAAGCACGCGGAGACCGAGGTGCGGTCGCTGACCGGGGCGGGAGCGGCGTAGGGGCGGTGCCTGTGCGGCCCTGGGACTACGGCGCCACCCATGCGTAGCGGTGCTCAGGCCGGCCCGTGTCGCCGTACTTGAGGGAGAGGCGCAGGCGGCCGGACTGCTCCAGGCGGCGCAGGTAGCGCTGGGCGGTGGAGCGGCTCAGACCGGTCTCGGCGGCGACCTCGTGGGCGGAGAGGGGGTGGTCGGCGCGGTGCAGGACGCGGCAGATCAGTTCCGTCGTCGGCTCCGAGTGGCCGCTCGGCAGGCCGGGCGACGCGAGGGCCGGGGTGGTGCGCAGGGCGCTGAAGATCCGGTCGACCTGTTCCTGGACGGCGACGCCGCGGCCGCCACCGACCCGCTCGACGGTGCGACGCAGGGCGGCGTAGGACTCCAGGCGGGTGTGCAACGCGGCGAAAGTGAACGGTTTGACCAGGTAGTGCAGGGCGCCCAGGCGCATGGCGGCCTGGATGGTCGCCACGTCTCCGGCCGCGGTGATCATGATGACGTCGGCGCCGTGCCCCTGTTCCCGCATGCGGTGGACGAGTTCGAGGCCTGTCCCGTCGGGGAGATAGTGGTCCAGCAGGACCAGATCGATCCCTCCGCGCTGCACGGCCGCCAGAGCCTGGGCAGCGTTGTGCGCGCGGGCCGCCACCCGGAAGCCGGGAACCCTTCCCACGTACTTGGCGTTGATCTCGGCGACACGGAAGTCGTCGTCCACGACCAGGACGTCAATCATCGGGCCTCTTTCCCTCAAGGCCATGCGGGCGTCAAGCCCTTGTTTCGGCTACGTTTTTGTATCCCGCGCAAAACGAGCACAACAGGCTCTTGCGAGCAAAAGAACGGTATGCGCTCACAAGACTGATGCCGTCGGCCGAGCCGGACCTACCGTCCCCGGCCATGAGCGCAGACACCAGCCCCGCCATTGAGCTGCGGGGCGCGAGCAAGACGTTCAGGACCCCGTCGGGAGGCCTGCACACGGCCGTCCGGGACCTGGATCTCACGGTCGGCCGTGGAGAGTTCGTCGCGGTCGTCGGCCCCACGGGCTGCGGCAAGTCGACCACGTTGACTCTGGTCAGCGGCCTGGAGGAGCCCACCGAGGGTGAGGTGCTGGTCGCCGGGGAGCCGGTGCTCGGCGTCGGCGACAAGGTCGGCTTCGTCTTTCAGCAGGACGCCACCTTCCCCTGGCGCACGGTGCTGTCCAATGTGATGGCGGGACCGCGTTTCCGTGGCGTGTCCAAGGCGGAGGCGAAGCGGAAGGCGCGCGACTGGCTGGCCCGGGTCGGCCTCGAGGCCTTCGAGGACCGCTACCCGCACCAGCTCTCCGGCGGACAGCGCAAACGCGTCGCGCTCGCCGCGACCTTCGTCAACGACCCAGAGATCCTGCTCATGGACGAGCCGTTCTCGGCACTCGACGTGCAGACCAGGGCGCTGATGTCGGACGAGCTGCTCGAACTGTGGGAAGGCACCCGCGCCTCGGTCGTCTTCGTCACGCACGACCTGGAGGAGTCCATCGCGCTGGCCGACAAAGTCGTCGTGATGACCGCCGGGCCCGCGACCGTCAAGCAGGTCTTCACCATCGACCTGCCGCGGCCCCGCAAGGTCGAGGCGGTGCGCCTGGAGCCGCGGTTCATAGAGATCTACCGCGAGATCTGGGAGTCCCTCGGTGAAGAGGTGCGCATCACCCGCGAGAGGGGTGCCGCCCATGTCGCCTGAGCTCATCAGCACACCGGTCGTGGAGACGGCCAAGGCGCCGGACCGCGCCCACTCGCGTGCCCGCGCCGCACACAGGCGGAAAGTCCTGATCAACCTCGTCCGGGCGCTGCTGCTGGTCGGAGTCCTCGGACTGTGGGAGGCGCTGTCCCGGGCCAAGGTCATCGACCCGTTCAACTTCTCCATGCCCTCGCAGATCTGGGACCAGATCTCGACCTGGGTCATGCACGGGACCGCGCTCGGCTCCCTGGGCGAGCAGATCTGGTACACGCTTTACGAGGCGCTGCTCGGCTGGGTCCTCGGTGTGGTCACGGGTGTCGTGCTCGGCATCGCGCTGGGGCGGATCACATTGCTCGCCGATGTTCTTGGTCCATACATCAAGGTGCTCAACTCGATTCCCCGGATCGTCCTCGCGCCGATCTTCGTGATCTGGTTCGGGCTCGGCCCGGCCTCCAAGGTCGCCTCGGCCGTCGTCCTGGTCTTCTTCCCGGTGTTCTTCAACGCCTTCCAAGGCGCCCGCGAGGTGGACCGGAACCTCGTCTCCAACGCCCGGATCCTGGGCGCGAGCGACCGTCGGGTGACCCTGCAGGTGGTCATCCCGTCCGCCACATCCTGGATCTTCACCAGCCTCCACGTCAGCTTCGGCTTCGCCCTCATCGGCGCCATCGTCGGCGAGTACATCGGCGCCACCAAGGGCATCGGCCTGCTCGTCGCGCAGTCCCAGGGCACCTTCAACGCGGCCGGGGTGTACGCGGCGATGGTCATCCTCGCCGTCGTCGCGCTCCTCGCCGAAGGGCTGCTCACCTTCGCCGAGCGCCGCATCTTCCGCTGGAAGCCCGCGGACTCCGAGCGCTGACACCCACCTCCGGAAGCCCCCTCTCCTCCCCCCGTCACAAGGACGTGAACCGCCATGCGCACCAACGCCCGATACGCCGCCCTGGCCGCCGCCGGCCTGCTCGCCCTCTCCTCGCTCACCGCCTGTGCCAACGACGCCGCCAGTTCGGCGTCGACCGGCTCCGGCAGCGGAGGCGGCGGCAAGGGCGAGCAGGTCAAGATCATGGTCGGTGGCCTGGACAAGGTCATCTACCTGCCCGCCATGCTCACCCAGCGGCTCGGCTACTTCGACGCCGAGGGACTCGACGTGCAGTTGCTGAGCGAGCCCGCCGGCGTCCAGGCCGAGACTGCGCTGGTCTCCGGCCAGGTCCAGGGCGCCGTCGGCTTCTACGACCACACCCTCGACCTGCAGACCAAGGGCAAGCACGTCGAGTCGGTCGTGCAGTTCTCGCGCGCCCCGGGCGAGGTCGAGATCGTCTCCACCAAAGCGGCGGGCGACATCACCTCGCCCAAGGACTTCAAGGGGAGGAAGCTCGGCATCACCGGCCTCGGTTCCTCGACCGACTTCCTCACCAAGTACCTCGCCGTCAAGAACGGCGTGAACGTCAGCGACTTCACGCCCGTCGCCGTCGGTGCCGGCCCGACGTTCATCTCAGCGCTCCAGAAGGGCTCGATCGACGGCGGTATGACGACCGATCCGACGGTGGCGCAGGTCCTGGACAAGAAGGCAGGCAGGATCCTTCTCGACATGCGGACGCCGCAGGGGTCCCAGGAGGCGCTCGGTGGTCCCTATCCGTCGTCAAGTCTGTACATGCAGACGGACTGGGTGAACAGCCACAAGGCCACCGTCCAGAAGCTGGTCAACGCATTCGTCAAGACGCTCACGTGGATGTCCACCCACAGCGCGTCCCAGATCGCCGACAAGATGCCGGCCGACTACTCGCAGGGCGACAAGGCTCTCTACGCACAGGCGATCAAGAGCACGCTGCCGATGTTCACCAAGGACGGCGTGATGCCCGCGGGCGGTCCCGAGACGGTCGAGAAGGTGCTCAAGGCGTTCAACCCCAACATCAAGAACGCCAAGGTCGACCTGAGTCAGACCTACACGACGGAGTTCGCGAAGAAGGCCACGGGCTGACAGCCGAAACGGCCTCGGGCTGACAGGCCCTAGGCGCGGGTCGCCCACACGTAACGGTGTTCCGGGCGGCCCGCGTCGCCGTATTTCAGGGTCAGCCGGGCCCGTCCCGTGCGCTCCAGGAGCTTCAGATAGCGCTGGGCGGTCTGGCGGCTCACCCCGGTCCGTTCGGCGATCTCCTGGGCGGACAGGGGCCCGTCGGCGTTCATCAGGGACTGACGGACCAGCTCGGCGGTGGTGGGGGAGTGCCCCTTGGGCAGGTCCGGCTCGGACGGGGTCGACAGTGCTCCGAAGATGCGGTCCACCTCGGCCTGTTCCGCCTCGCCGCCGCCGTCCAGGGTGCGGCGCAACTCCGCGTACGCCTCCAGCTTGGCGCGCAGACCGGCGAAGGCGAACGGTTTGACCAGGTACTGCAAAGCGCCGTGCCGCATCGCCGCCTGCACGGTGGACACGTCCCGGGCCGCCGTCACCATGATCACGTCGGTCTGGTGGCCGCGCCGCCGCATCTCCTGGACGACCGCGAGCCCCGTCTCGTCGGGCAGGTAGTGGTCCATGAGCACCAGATCGAGCCGGGGCAGCGTCTCCAGCTGACGCAGCGCGTCCGCGGCGCTGTGGGCCTCGCCCGCGACATGGAAGCCCGGCACCTTCTCGACGTAGGCGGCGTTGACCCGCGCGACCCTTGTGTCGTCGTCCACGACCAGGACCTCGATCATCACGACCCCTCCTCGGCGGTCTGCGGAGCTGACGGCACGGTCAGGGCCGGTTCCGGGCCCGGCTCGGCCAGCGCCTCGGGCAGGACGACGGTGAACTCCGCACCCCCGCCATGAGCGTCGCCGACGGTCGCGCTGCCCCCCTGCCGCTCGGCGAGCCTGCGCACCAGGGAGAGGCCGATGCCCCGCTCGCGGTGCGCGGGTGGCTTCTTCGTGGACCATCCCTCGGTGAAGATCAACTCCTGGTGCTCCGGCGGGATTCCCGGGCCCGTGTCGCGCACCCGGAGGATCGCCGTACGGCCCTCGGCGCGCAGTTCGACCTCCACGCGCGCGTGCGGCTTGCCCGCGACGGCGTCGAGTGCGTTGTCCACCAGGTTGCCGACGACGGTGACGAGCCCCTGGGGATCGATCAGCCGGTCGGGCAGCCGGGTCCGGTCCGAGACCCACAGGGCGACGCCCCGCTCGGCCGCGACGGTCGCCTTGCCGACCAGCAGGGCCGCGAGCAGCGGGTCCTCGATGCGTTCCGTGACCTGTTCCGCGGTGGCCCGGTGGTCGCCGACCACTTCGCCGACGAACTCGACGGCGTCGTCGTACATCTCCAGTTCGAGCAGCCCCAGGAGCGTGTGCATGCGGTTGGCGTGTTCGTGGTCCTGGGCGCGCAGGGCGTCGATCAGGCCGCGGGTGGAGTCGAGCTCGCGGCCCAGCTGCTCCAGCTCGGTGCGGTCGCGCAGGGTGGCCACGGCGCCCCCGTCGTCCGTGGGCATACGGTTGGCGACCAGCACCCGCTGGCCCCGCACGGTGAGCAGGTCCGTGCCGGTCACGCGCCCGGCCAGCACGTCGGCCGTGCGGCCCGCGCCTAGCGCATCGTCGGGGGAGCGGCCCACCACCGCGTCCCCGATGCCGAGCAGGCGCTGCGCCTCGTCGTTGACGAGACGGATGCGACCGGTGCGGTCCAGGGCGACGACGCCCTCCCGGATGCCGTGCAGCATCGCCTCACGTTCCGACAGGAGCGACGCGATGTCCGAGAAGGCCAGGTCCCTGGTCTGCCGGTGGACCCGCCGGGAGATGAGCCACGCGGCCAGCGCGCCGACGGCCAGGGCACCTCCGGCGTACGCCAGCAGCCCCGGGATCGCGTGGATCAGCCGGGCCCGGACGCTGTCGTAGGCGATGCCGACCGAGACGGCGCCGACGACCGTGCCGTCGGTGTCGCGCAGCGGCACCTTGCCGCGGGCGGAGCGGCCCAGGGTGCCGCTGTCGATCTCCATGACCTCCTTGCCGGCCAGGGCCTGCCCTGGGTCGGTCGAGACGATGCCGCCGATCTGCTTCGGGTCGGTGTGCGACCAGCGCACGCCCCGCCAGTCCATCACCACGACGTACTCGGCCTTGGTGGCCTTCCGGATCCGCTCCGCCTCCTGCTGCACCGGACCGTTCGGTGAGGGAGGCGTGTCCCTCACCTCCCTCGCGAGGCCCGGCTGCTGCGCGGTGGTCTGCGCGATGGCGAGGGCGCGGCGCATCGCCTGGTCGTCCAGCTGGTTGCTCAGGGGGGCGAGGAACAGTCCGGTGGCGAGGACCGCGACTCCCGCGGCGATCGCCACCTGCATCAGCAGCACCTGCGAGAACACCCGCCGGGGCAGGCCGAGGCGCAGGCGGCGTGCGGGGGGAGTGGGGCTCATACCCAAGAAGGTACGTGGGGCCGCCTACGTGCCGTAACGGGTGTGGCGTGGATCTCTTGATCAATGCTTGAGGAGGCGGTCCGGACCGCGGTCGGCGGACCGGTCAGCTGGCGAGTGCCGCCGTCACCCTCACCTCGTGCACCGCCACCACTTCCATCCGCGCGGGCGAACCGAGGACTGCTGCTCCGCAGCTCTCCGGCCGGGGCGGCAGGGCCGCGCCCTGGGCCACCTCGACCCGCCAGCGGCGCCCGTCGGCGTGGGCGACGGTCACCTCCCAGCGCGGGGCGGCGCCGGCGGTCCGTACGACGCTCAGCGCCTCCGCGGCGTACTCGCCGGTCCTGGCGCGCACGGCGAGCTCGGCCGCCTGGCCGGGCCGTTCCCAGGCGGAGCTGCCCCGGCACCCCTCCACGACGATCCGGCCCTCCCGCGCGCCGTGCAGGACCTCCTTGAGGGTGTGCGCCTCGGCCCGGCCGTACGCGTATCCGTACGGCAGCACCAGCACCGTCGGGGAGAAGCGGTGACCACCCAGATGGGTGACCTCCCAGACGCCCTCGACCCCGGACGTGGCGAGTTCGGCCGCGAGAGGGCGGCCGAGGAGCGCGCAGCAGCGGTCGCGCTTGCCGTTGGTGCAGACCAGGGCGAGCGGATCGCCGTCGTGGGGCCGTCCGCCGAGCACCGTGTCGAAGGTGCCGTGGTCGCCCCGGCCGAGTGCGGCGAAGTCGAGACCCAGGAGCTGCCCGGGGTCCGAGGTCGTGGCGCCGTGCAGCCACACGTTTCCCGGAACGGTGTGGGCCGCGTACACCCGGCGGGTGGCGGGCATCCGGCGGTCCGCGTGGCGACCGGGGCGGCGGATGAGCACGATCCGCACGCCCGTGTCCTTCGCGGCCGCCTCCAGGGCACGGCCCAGCGCGGGGTCCAGGTGGCTCGAAGTGAGCGCCTTGGCACCCCACGGACCGGGCTGTTCCAGCAACAGCCAGGTCCTCGCGGTGGCCGCGGTTCCCGAAACGGGCTCGTCGGAGTCACGGGAGACGCTTGAGCACGTACTCACAGAGGTGAGCCTAACCTGAGTTGGGCCGCGGCTCATTTCCGGCCCGCCCCTGCCTACTCCGGCAGTGGCTGTGGCGGCTTCGGACCCGTGTAGAGACCGCTCGGGCGCATGCGCAGCGGGCGCTCGCCGTACTCCTCCAGGGCGTGGGCGATCCAGCCCGCCGTGCGAGCCACCGCGAAGATCGTCTCGCCCGCGGTCGGGGGCATGCCGCAGGACGTGGTGAGCACGGCGAGCGCCAGGTCGACGTTGGCGTGCAGCGGGGCGTGGCGGGCGGTGGTCTCGACGATGTCCCGGGCCGCGAGGAGGGCGGGTTCCGCGCGCGGGATCTGCTCCAGGAGGGCGAACAGGGCACGCGCGCGTGGATCCTCGCCCGGGTAGAGCCGGTGGCCGAGCCCCGGGATACGGCGGCCGGCGCGCAGTTCGTCCGCGATCACCGGCGCCGCGTCGCCCTGGTCGAGCACGTCCTGGAGCAGCCGGTGCGCGAGCCCGCTGGCCGCGCCGTGCAGCGGGCCCTCGATCACGCCGAGTCCCGCGGAGACCGCCGCGTAGGCGTGGGCACGGGCCGACGCGGCGACGCGCACCGCGAGCGTGGAGGCGGCCAGGTCGTGGTCGACGAGGAGGGCGAGGGCGGCGTCCAGGGCACGCAGGGACGCCTCGTCGGGGTCCTTGTGCGGTGACAGCCGCGTCCACAGGCGGTGGGCCAGGGGGCCCTCGTCCCGGCGGTCGCGCCACGCCGGAGGCAGGGCGGAGACCAGCGTGGGAATGAGGGTGCGCGCGGTGCCGAGCACGGCGTCCTCGGAGAGGTCGAAGCGCAGCGGGTCGGCGGTCGCGGCGGCGATCGTCGCGACGCGCAGCAAGTCCGTGGGCGTGGCGTGTTCGGGCAGCGCGTCGACGGCGCGGCGGGCCACGGCGACCGGGGCGGCCGGTGCGGTGAACGTGTTGCCCGGCCGCATCCGGCCGGTCCACAGCCACTCGGCGACCTCCTCGTAGGTGTGCCGGGTGGCCAGGTCGACCGCGTCGACACCGCGGTAGTAGTAGCGGTCGCTCTCGATGAGCGTGATGCGGGTCCGTACGGACAACTCACCCCCGGAGGGTGAACTCCCCGCGCTCTCCCGCCTGTTGCGCCGGGCGAGCGCCTCGACCTCCCCGGCGTCGAAGGTGCTGCCCCGGCCACCGGTCACCCGTCGGCTGCTGAGCTGACCGCGGCTCACGTACGCGTACACGGTCTCCGGCTTCACGCCGAGCAGCTCGGCGGCCTCCTTGGTGCTCAGCCGCCGTTCCGCGTCGAGGGGGGCGAATTCTTGATCGCGCATGGGGGTCACCGTATCCGTCTAGCGGACCATCGACTGATGTATTGATTCAATCAATATTGACACAAGTAGAGTCAACCATGGACAGTCAAATCAAGTCCAGGGAGGAAGACATGTCCGTCAACAGGTCCGCAGCCGCTCTCATCGATGCACCACGGGGACTCGCCGGTGTCGTCGTCACCGACACCCGGATCGGTGACGTCCGTGGCGTCGAGGGCTTCTACCACTACCGGCAGTACTCCGCCGTCGACCTCGCGCGGACCCGCGCCTTCGAGGACGTCTGGCACCTGCTCGTGCACGGCGAACTGCCGGACGCCGGGCAGAGCGCGGCCTTCGCCGCGGAGACCGCGGCGCTGCGGCGGCTGCCCGACGAGGTGCGAGCGGCCCTGCCGGCCATCGCGGCCGCCGGCGGGCGCTCCGGCCCGCTCGCCGGGATGCGCACGGCGCTGTCGCTGCTGGGCGCGGCCAAGGGCTTCCGGCCCGTGTACGACATCGAAGCCGGCCGGCGTCGGCAGGACACCATCGAGGCGACCGCGGCCGTACCCACGCTGCTCACCGCGCTGCACCGACTGGGGAAAGGGCTCGAGCCGGTGGAGCCGCGCGAGGACCTGTCGTACGCGGCCAACTACCTGTACATGCTGACCGGTTCGGTGCCGACCGAGCAGCACGCACGGGCGATCGAGCAATACCTGATTTCAACCATTGATCATGGATTCAACGCGTCAACATTCACGGCGCGGGTCATCGCGTCGACGGGTGCGGACGTGGCGGCGTGCCTCGCCGGTGCGGTGGCGGCGCTGTCGGGGCCGCTGCACGGGGGTGCGCCCAGTCGTGCGCTGGACACCCTGGACGCGATCGGCAGCCCGGACCGTATCGACTCCTGGGTCCGGCAGCGGGTGCTCGCCGGTGAGCGCATCATGGGCTTCGGGCACGCGATCTACCGCACGGAGGACCCGCGGTCGCGGATGCTGCGCGAGGTCGCCCAGGGGTTCGGCGGTCCGCGGGTGGACTTCGCCGTGGAGGTCGAACGGCACGTCGAGGCGATCCTGGCGGAGCTGAAGCCCGGCCGTGAGCTCCACACCAACGTCGAGTACTACGCGGGCGTGGTCATGGAACTCTGCGGCCTGCCCCGCGAGATGTTCACACCGACCTTCGCCGCCGCGCGTGTGGTGGGCTGGAGCGCCAACATCCTGGAACAGGCGGAGGACACGAAGATCATCAGGCCGGTGGCGCGTTATGTGGGACCGGAGGCGCCCGCACCCGTGCCTGCCTGAGGGCCCGTCGACGCCCCATGTCACCACGGGCTGGGGTGTTCCGCGCCCTGCGCACATGCCCAACACCTGCCTGCGAGTGCTGCTGACGATCGTTCACCTCGCCGTGATTCCCACGGCTCGTATCCTGGGGCGGCATCCCATCCTCGTACGTGTGCCGGGAACGCGAGCCGGTGCACGCGTCGGCGTGAGAGAGGTCGCACGGTGAGCCTGCCGAGCCCGAAACCGCAGCAGATCCCGGTCGTCGTCCTGGCCGGATTCCTCGGCTCGGGAAAGACCACACTGCTCAACCACCTCCTCCACCGCAGCGGCGGCAGCCGTATCGGCGCCATCGTCAACGACTTCGGGGCCATCGAGATCGACGCGATGGCCGTGGCGGGAGCACTCGGCGACTCGACGGTCTCGCTCGGCAACGGGTGTCTGTGCTGTGCCGTCGACGCGAGCGAGCTGGACCAGTACCTGGAACGGCTCGCGGAACCCTCCCTCGGCATCGACGTCATCGTCATCGAGGCCAGCGGGCTGGCCGAGCCGCAGGAACTCGTGCGGATGGTGCTCGCCAGCGAGCACCCGGGAATCGTGTACGGCGGTCTGGTCGAGGTCGTCGACGCCGCCGAGTTCGACGACACCCGGTCCAGGCATCCGGAGATCGACCGGCACCTCGCGCTGGCCGATCTCGTCGTGGTCAACAAGCTCGACCGGGCGGCCGACGGCGAACGCGTCCTCGGGCTGGTCGGCTCCCTCGTCGACCGCGCCGCCGTCGTCCCGGCCTCCTACGGCCGGATCGACCCCGAGTTCCTCTTCGACTGCCGGCCGAGCGAGGAACGCATCGGGCAGCTGTCCTTCGACGACCTGCACGAGCACGGCGCGGACGACCACGCCGGGCACCTGCACAGCGCCTACGACAGCCTGTCGTTCGTGTCGGAGGAGCCCCTCGACCCGCGCCGGCTGATGGAGTTCCTCGACAGCCGGCCCGAAGGGCTGTACCGGATCAAGGGCTACGTCGACTTCGGGCCGTACGACGTCCGCAACCGCTACGCCGTCCACGCCGTCGGGCGGTTCCTGCGCTTCTACCCGGAGCCCTGGCCGGCCGGCGGCGAACGCCTGACCCAGCTGGTCCTCATCGGCTCCGGCATCGACGTCCCCGCCCTCGACAAGGCACTCGGCGCGTGCAGGAGCGACGCCCCACACGCCGACGAGTACGGCATGTGGGGCGTCCTGAGGTACGTACGGAACCCGGAGGAGGACCTGGCCGAGCCTGCCTGAGCCCCTCCGGCACAGGGCTCTAGACCGGCCCCGCCACCACCGCCACCGTCTTCGCCAGGGACACGCCCGAGCCGTCACGCCGCGGGTCCATCTCCGGGAGGTCGGCCGGGGTGCCGTTCTTCTGCGCCGCGAGCGCCGGGGCCGGGCCCGCCCAGGCCAGGGACAGGCAGTCCTCGCCCTTCAGGAACCGCTGGCAGCGGACGCCGCCGGTGGCGCGACCCTTGCGCGGGTACTGGTCGAACGGGGTCATCTTGGCCGTCGTCTGCACGGAGTCGTCCAGCGTGCCCCGCGAGCCGGCGACGGTGAAGACCACGGCGTCCACGGCCGGGTCCACCGCGGTGAACGAGATGACCTTCGCGCCCTCGGAGAGCTTGATGCCGGCCACGCCGCCGGCCGGGCGGCCCTGCGGCCGGACCTGGGACGCCTGGAAGCGCAGCAGCTGGGCGTCGTCGGTGATGAAGACCAGGTCCTCCTCGCCGGTGCGCAGCTCGACGGCGCCGATGATCCGGTCACCCTCCTTGAGGGTGATCACCTCCAGCTCCTCCTTGTTGGACGGATAGTCCGGCACCACCCGCTTGACCACGCCCTGTTCCGTGCCGAGCGCCAGGCCCGGCGACGACTCGTCGAGCGTCGTCAGGCAGACCACCGTCTCGTCGTCCTCCAGGGAGACGAACTCCGCCAGCGGGGCGCCTCCCGCGAGGTTCGGGGTCGCCATCGACTCCGGGAGCTGGGGCAGGTCGATCACGTTCAGCCGCAGCAGCCGGCCGGCCGAGGTGACGGCGCCCACCTCGCCACGCGCGGTGGCAGGTACCGCCGAGATGATCACGTCGTGCTTGACGCGCTTGGCGCCGGCGTCCTCGGCGAACGGCTCGCCGTTCGCCGTACGGGCCAGCAGACCCGTCGAGGACAGCAGCACCCGGCACGGGTCGTCGGCCACCTGGAGCGGCACGGTGGCCACCGGGGCACCGCCCGACTCCAGCAGAACCGTACGCCGGTCGGTGCCGAACTTCTTGGCGACGGTGGCCAGTTCGGTGGAGACCAGCTTGCGCAGCTCCGTGTCCGAGTCGAGGATCCGGGTCAGCTCCTCGATCTCCGCGTTGAGCCGGTCCTTCTCCGTCTCCAGCTCGATGCGGTCGTACTTGGTCAGGCGGCGCAGCGGCGTGTCGAGGATGTACTGCGTCTGCACCTCGCTCAGCGAGAACTGCTCCATCAGGCGCTGCTTCGCCTGCGCGGAGTTCTCGCTGGAGCGGATGAGGCGGATGACCTCGTCGATGTCCAGCAGGGCCGTCAGCAGACCCTCGACCAGATGCAGCCGGTCACGCTTCTTGCCGCGGCGGAACTCCGAGCGCCGCCGCACGACGTCGAAGCGGTGGTCGAGATAGACCTCCAGCAGCTCCTTCAGCCCCAGCGTGAGCGGCTGGCCGTCGACCAGGGCGACGTTGTTGATGCCGAAGGACTCCTCCATCGGCGTCAGCTTGTACAGCTGCTCCAGGACCGCCTCCGGCACGAAGCCGTTCTTGATCTCGATGACCAGGCGCAGACCGTGCTCGCGGTCGGTGAGGTCCTTGACGTCGGCGATGCCCTGGAGCTTCTTCGAGCCCACCAGGTCCTTGATCTTGGCGATCACCTTCTCCGGGCCCACCGTGAAGGGCAGCTCGGTGACCACGAGGCCCTTGCGGCGGGCCGTCACGTTGTCGACGGACACCGTCGCCCGGATCTTGAACGTGCCGCGGCCCGTCTCGTACGCGTCCCGGATGCCGGACAGGCCGACGATGCGGCCGCCGGTGGGCAGGTCGGGGCCCGGGACGTGCTTCATCAGGGCGTCGAGATCGGCGTTCGGGTACCTGATCAGGTGGCGGGCTGCGGCGATCACCTCGCGCAGGTTGTGCGGCGGCATGTTCGTGGCCATACCGACCGCGATGCCCGAGGCGCCGTTGACCAGGAGGTTCGGGAAGGCGGCAGGCAGCGCCACCGGCTCCTGCTCCTGGCCGTCGTAGTTCGGGTTGAAGTCGACGGTGTCCTCGTCGATCGACTCCGTCATCAGGCTCGTCGCCTCGGCCATCCGGCACTCGGTGTACCGCATGGCCGCCGGCGGGTCGTCGTTGCCCAGCGAGCCGAAGTTGCCGTGGCCGTCGACCAGGGGGACGCGCATCGAGAAGGGCTGGGCCATGCGCACGAGGGCGTCGTAGATCGACGAGTCGCCGTGCGGGTGCAGCTTGCCCATCACCTCGCCGACGACGCGGGCGCACTTGACGTACCCGCGCTCGGGGCGCAGGCCCATCTCGTTCATCTGGTAGACGATGCGGCGGTGCACCGGCTTGAGGCCGTCGCGCGCGTCGGGCAGGGCGCGGGAGTAGATGACCGAGTACGCGTACTCGAGGAAGGAGCCCTGCATCTCGTCGACGACGTCGATGTCGAGGATTCTCTCCTCGTACGAGTCGTCGGGCGGCGGGGTCTTCGTGCTGCGGCGGGCCATCGCTGCCGGCTCCTTGCTGAAGCGTTGAACGAGATCTGACGCCGACCATTGTGGACCGCCGCACTGACAACCGGGACCAGGACCCGGTCCACGGCCTCACCGGCAGGGGTTCGGCCCCGTCCCGCGGGTGCCGCTCGCCGGGCCGGTGCGGCGGACGGGGACGCTGTCGGGGGACTGCCGCGGGCCGGCCGGTCCGAGGTCTTTCGCCGGTCGTTCGCCGGCCCCGGGCCAGGCGCGCCGTCACCACCGCACACCGCCTGCGGACGCTTCCCGCTCTCGCTCTCCGCGTACGCCCCCCGGGAACTTCACCAGGGCCCCGCACGCTTGCATACAGTGGCAGGACTCGCCAGGAAAACCGCGGTTCGAGCGACCGCGCCGCGATCGAAGGGACGTACATGCCCATGGGTCACACGGCCACAGCCCAGGCAGGCTCCGGGGGCCTGACAGCGACCGAGCACCGCCTGGCCAACGGCCTGCGCGTGGTGCTCTCCGAGGACCACCTGACCCCGGTCGCGGCGGTGTGCCTCTGGTACGACGTCGGCTCGCGCCACGAAGTCAAGGGGCGTACCGGCCTGGCTCACCTTTTCGAGCACCTGATGTTCCAGGGTTCCGCCCAGGTGAAGGGCAACGGCCACTTCGAGCTCGTCCAGGGCGCGGGCGGCTCGCTGAACGGCACCACCAGCTTCGAGCGGACCAACTACTTCGAGACGATGCCCGCCCACCAGCTGGAGCTCGCCCTCTGGCTGGAGGCCGACCGCATGGGCTCCCTGCTGGCCGCCCTCGACGACGAGTCGATGGAGAACCAGCGGGACGTCGTCAAGAACGAGCGCCGCCAGCGCTACGACAACGTCCCCTACGGCACCGCCTTCGAGAAGCTGACCGCCCTCGCCTACCCGGAGGGCCACCCCTACCACCACACCCCGATCGGTTCGATGGCCGACCTGGACGCGGCCACCCTGGAGGACGCGCGCGCGTTCTTCCGCACCTACTACGCGCCGAACAACGCCGTGCTCTCCGTCGTCGGCGACATCGACCCGGAGCAGACCCTGGCCTGGGTGGAGAAGTACTTCGGCTCCATTCCCGGCCACGACGGCAAGCCCGCGCCCCGGGACGGCACGCTGCCGGAGATCATCGGCGAGCAGCTGCGCGAGGTCGTCGAGGAGGAGGTCCCGGCGCGCGCCCTGATGGCCGCCTACCGACTGCCGCACGACGGCACGCGCGCGTGCGACGCGGCCGACCTGGCCCTGACCGTCCTCGGCGGCGGCGAGTCCTCCCGCCTGTACAACCGTCTGGTGCGGCGGGACCGTACGGCCGTGGCGGCCGGCTTCGGCCTGCTGCGGCTCGCCGGGGCGCCCTCCCTGGGGTGGCTGGACGTGAAGACGTCCGGTGACGTGGAGGTCCCGGTCATCGAGTCGGCCATCGACGAGGAGCTCGCCCGGTTCGCCGATGAGGGCCCCACGGCCGAGGAGATGGAGCGCGCCCAGGCCCAGTTGGAGCGCGAGTGGCTGGACCGGCTGGGCACGGTCGCCGGCCGCGCCGACGAACTGTGCCGGTACGCCGTCCTGTTCGGCGACCCGCAGCTCGCCCTGACCGCCGTGCAGCGCGTGCTGGAGGTGACGGCCGAGGAGGTCCAGGAGGTCGCCAAGGCCCGCCTGCGGCCCGACAACCGCGCGGTGCTCGTCTACGAGCCCGTCGCCGACGAGGCGGGCGACGCGGAGACCGCCGAGGACGCCGACACCACCGAGGACACCGCAGCCGCGGCCCTGAACGAGAACGAGGAGGCGGCCAAGTGACCGAGCTCGCCACGATGGACTTCCACCCCCAGCCGCAGGCGGGCGAGGCCAAGCCGTGGGCCTTCCCGGCCCCCGAGCGCGGCACGCTCGGCAACGGCCTGACGGTCCTGCGCTGCCACCGCCCCGGCCAGCAGGTCGTCGCCGTGGAGGTGCTGCTGCACGCGCCCCTGGACGCCGAACCGGCCGGCCTCGACGGCGTGGCCACGATCATGGCCCGGGCCTTCTCCGAGGGCACCGACAAGCACTCCGCCGAGGACTTCGCCGCCGAGTTGGAGCGCGCGGGCGCCACCCTCGACGCGCACGCCGACCACCCCGGCGTCCGGCTCAGTCTGGAGGTGCCGGCCTCCCGGCTCGCCAAGGGGCTCGGCCTGATCGCCGACGCCCTCAGGGCGCCCGCGTTCGCGGACAGCGAGGTCGAGCGGCTGGTCCGCAACCGCCTCGACGAGATTCCGCACGAGCTGGCCAACCCCGCCCGCCGTGCCGCCAAGGAACTCTCCAAGGAGCTGTTCCCGGCGGACTCGCGCATGTCGCGGCCCCGCCAGGGCACCGAGGAGACGGTCGCCGCGATCGACTCCGCGGCCGTACGCGCCTTCTACGAGCGGCACGTCAGGCCCGCCACGGCCACCGCCGTGGTCGTCGGCGACCTCACCGGCATCGACCTCGACGCCCTGCTCGGCGACACGCTGGGCGCCTGGACGGGCTCGGCGGCCGAGCCGCGCCCGGTGCCGCCGGTGACCGCCGACGACACGGGCCGGGTCGTCATCGTGGACCGCCCCGGCGCCGTCCAGACGCAGCTGCTGATCGGCCGGATCGGCCCGGACCGGCACGACCGCGTGTGGCCCGCGCAGGTGCTCGGCACGTACTGCCTCGGCGGCACCCTCACCTCCCGCCTGGACCGCGTCCTGCGCGAGGAGAAGGGCTACACCTACGGGGTGCGGGCGTTCGGCCAGGTCCTCAGGTCCGCCCCGGACGGGACCGGTGCCGCGATGCTCGCCATCAGCGGCTCCGTGGACACTCCCAACACCGGCCCCGCCCTCCAGGACCTCTGGACGGTGCTGCGCACCCTCGCCGCCGAGGGGCTGACCGACGCCGAGCGGGACGTCGCCGTGCAGAACCTGGTCGGCGTGGCGCCGCTGAAGTACGAGACGGCGGCGGCCGTCGCGAGCACGCTGGCCGACCAGGTCGAGCAGCATCTGCCCGACGACTACCAGGCCACCCTGTACCGGCAGCTCGCCGCGACCGGCACCGTGGAGGCCACCGCGGCGGCCGTCAGCGCCTTCCCGGTGGACCGTCTGGTGACCGTGCTCGTCGGTGACGCGGCGCAGATCAAGGGCCCGGTCGAGGCCCTGGGCATCGGCGAAGTCTCCGTCGTGGCAGCCGAGTAGCGGCCCGCGCGCGCAGGGGCCCTGGTTGTCTTCCAAGGCACCAGGGCCCCTTTATGCCCGAATTGATATGGAGGTTGCCTGTCTGCCCTGTGGGATGCGCTACAAAAGCCGGGATCCGTTTGGGAATTGAAAGTGGCCCCGCTTAGCGTCGTCCGGGCTGTTCGTCAGGCAGTGCGCCGCACCCGCGGCACCGGACAGTCATCGCCGAGTCCCCGTACGGCGCGAGCCAGGGGAGCCGGGGACCCACCGCAGTCCCTGGGGTGAATCGGACGCCCGAGCGAGCCGCGAGGGGGTCCGTAGGAGACCTTCCTGCTCCGAACCCGTCAGCTAACCCGGTAGGCGAGAAGGAAGGAAAGGACCAGGCACTCCATGGCGTTCACCCGCGCCACCGGGAAGCATCGTCGTCCCAGCCGGATGCAGCGCGGCACGGCCCGCGCGGCGGGCGTCGCGGCCCTCGCCACCACCGGTGTCATCGGCACCGTGGCCGCCCCGGCCTTCGCCGCAGAGCCCGCCGTCGAGCAGACCGGCCTCACCCCCGTCGTCACCATGGGCGACACCGTGGCCCAGCAGATCGACGCCCAGGCCGCCGCCCAGAAGCAGGCCGCCGAGGAGGCCGCCGCCAAGAAGAAGGCCGAGGAGGCCGCCCGCGAGCGGGCCGCCGAGGCGGCCAAGGAGGCCAAGGAGGCGGCCGAGAAGGCGCGCGAGGCCAAGGAGCGCGCCGCCCGCGAGGCCGAGCGCAAGCGCCTCAACACTTTCGTGCCCCCGATCTCCGGCTCGTACGTCTCCACCGGCTACCGGGCCAGCAGCGGGCTGTGGTCCTCCGGCAGCCACACCGGCGTCGACTTCCACGCCGCCAGCGGCACTCCCGTCCACGCGGTCGGCATGGGCACGGTCGTCGAGGCCGGCTGGGGCGGCTCCTACGGCAACCAGATCGTGATCAAGATGAACGACGGCACGTACACCCAGTACGGCCACCTGTCGTCCATCAGCGTCTCGGTGGGCCAGCGGGTCACCCCCGGCCAGCAGATCGGCCTGTCCGGCGCGACCGGCAACGTCACCGGACCGCACCTGCACTTCGAGGCCCGTACCAGCCCCGAGTACGGCTCCGACATCGACCCCGTCGCCTACCTCCGCTCGCACGGTGTGAACGTCTGACGGCGTACCACTCCGCTTCCCGAGGCCCCGGCTCCCCGAGCCGGGGCTTTCGGCGTTTGTGACGCCCGGCTGTCCAAAAAATATCCATGGATTCCGGTCCCCCGTCGGAAATTCCGGCTCATTGCAATAGAGTCACGGAACACGCGTCACTCGTCGACGTTTCACGGGGATTAAACGGAGGTCGGTCATGCGTATTCCCGCGCACTCGGTGTGCACGGCCATCCGGGACGACATCGTCGCGGGTGTCTACGAGCGCGGCAGCCGGCTGACCGAGGAACTCCTCGCCCGCCGCTACGGCGTCTCGCGCGTCCCCGTCCGGGAAGCCCTGCGCACCCTGGAGGCCGAGGGTTTCGTGGTGACCCGGCGGCACGCGGGCGCGTGCGTCGCCGAACCCACCGAGCAGGAGGCCGCCGACCTGCTGGAGATGCGGCTGCTGCTGGAGCCGCTCGGCGCGGCCCGCGCCGCCCAGCGCCGCACCGAGGCCCATCTGAAGGTCCTGCGCGGGCTGGTCCGGCTCGGCCAGGAGCGCGCCCGCCGGGGCAACAGCGACGACCTGCGCTCCCTGGGCGGCTGGTTCCACGAGACGCTCGCGCAGGCCTCCGGCAGCCCCGCGCTGACCTCGATGCTCACCCAGCTCCGCCACAAGATCGCCTGGATGTACACCGTCGAGGCGCCGGCCGGGCCGGTGGAGTCCTGGACCGAGCACGGCGCGATCGTGGACGCGGTGGCGCGCGGGGACAGCGAGCGCGCGCGGGCGGTCACGGCGCTGCACACCGAGCGCGCGACGGCCGCGCACCGGTTGCGTTTCGGTTCCGCCGGGGAGCGGGCCGAGCGTGTGAGGAACTCGCAACATCCCGTAAACACGGCGAGCCTGCGGCATTAACACGGGAGCCGTATACAAAGAGCAGGAAATTCGCGGGGGATTATTTCTGCTGCCCGTCAACGGGAATTCCACGTCCCGCGAACCGGAATGGCGAAGGGCTCGCCCGATGAATTCGGGCGAGCCCTTCGGAGATGCGCACTCAGACGGTCTCGGGCAGTTCCTCGAGGCCCTCGGAGACCAGCTTCGCCAGCCGGTCCAGGGCGGCGTCCGCACCCTCGGCGTCGGAGGCGAGGACGATCTCCTCGCCGCCCTGGGCGCCGAGGCCGAGGACGGCCAGCATGGAGGCCGCGTTGACGGGGTTGCCGTCTGCCTTGGCGATCGTCACCGGGACGCCTGCGGCCGTGGCGGCTCGGACGAAGATGGAGGCGGGGCGGGCGTGGAGGCCCTCGGCCCAGCCGACGTTGACGCGGCGCTCAGCCATGTGTTGCTGCCCTTCAGTTTTCAGGGTTGTCTAGACCAGTTTCCCATACCGTGAAGCTGCGCCGGAGCGGTCCTGACGTACCGCCCCGGGGTGCCGTCGGATCGCGGCCTCGACCCGACTGACGCCCTCCACAGACTGCCTCGCGCCGCTGTCGGACGCTAGCCGTACTCTGGGGCCCATGCAGACCTCGCCGGACCGGCACGAGTATCCCGCCCACTGGGAAGCCGACGTGGTGCTGCGCGACGGTGGCACCGCGCGCATCCGGCCCATCACCGTTGATGACGCCGAGCGCCTGGTCAGCTTCTACGAGCAGGTCTCCGACGAGTCGAAGTACTACCGCTTCTTCGCGCCGTACCCTCGCCTGTCCGCCAAGGACGTCCACCGCTTCACGCACCACGACTTTGTGGACCGGGTGGGACTCGCGGCCACAGTCGGCGGCGAGTTCATCGCCACCGTACGCTACGACCGGATCGGCGCGGACGGAACGCCCGCGTCCGCACCGGCCGACGAGGCCGAGGTCGCCTTCCTGGTGCAGGACGCCCACCAGGGCCGGGGCGTCGCCTCCGCTCTCCTCGAGCACATCGCCGCCGTCGCCCGCGAACGCGGCATCCGCCGCTTCGCCGCCGAGGTGCTGCCCGCCAACAACAAGATGATCAAGGTGTTCACGGACGCCGGGTACACCCAGAAGCGCAGCTTCGAGGACGGCGTCGTCCGTCTGGAGTTCGACCTCGAACCCACCGACCGCTCCCTCGCCGTCCAGTACGCGCGCGAGCACCGTGCCGAGGCCCGGTCCGTGCAGCGACTGCTCGCGCCCGGCTCGGTCGCCGTCATCGGAGCCGGGCGCGCCCCGGGCGGCGTGGGCCGCAGCGTCCTCGGCAACATCCGCGACGCCGGGTACACCGGCCGCCTCTACGCTGTGAACAGGGCACTGCCCGAGGGACAGAAGGAACTCGACGGGGTCCCCGCCCACCGCTCGGTGCAGGACATCGACGGCCCGGTCGACCTCGCCGTCGTCGCCGTGCCGGCCGAACACGTGCCCGAGGTCGTCACCGAGTGCGGCGAACACGGCGTGCAGGGGCTGGTCGTGGTCTCCGCCGGATACGCCGAGAGCGGCAGCGAGGGGCGCGAACGCCAGCGCGCACTCGTGCGGCACGCGCGCACGTACGGCATGCGGATCATCGGGCCGAACGCCTTCGGCATCATCAACACCTCCCCGCGCGTACGGCTCAACGCCTCCCTCGCGCCCGAGACGCCGCGCCCGGGCCGGATCGGCCTGTTCGCCCAGTCCGGCGCCATCGGCATCGCCCTGCTGTCCCGGCTGCACCGGCGCGGCGGCGGCGTCACTGGCGTGACCGGCGTCTCCACCTTCGTCTCCTCCGGCAACCGGGCCGACGTCTCCGGCAACGACGTCCTCCAGTACTGGTACGAGGACCCCGACACGGACGTCGTCCTCATGTACCTGGAGTCCATCGGCAATCCCCGCAAGTTCACCCGCCTCGCCCGCCGGACGGCCGCGGCGAAGCCACTGGTCGTGGTCCAGGGCGCCCGGCACGCGGCCGCGCCCCAGGGGCACGCCGTACGGGCGACCCGGCTGCCGCACGCGACCGTCTCCGCGCTGCTGCGGCAGGCCGGCGTCATCCGGGTCGACACCATCACCGAGCTGGTGGACGCCGGACTGCTCCTCGCGCGCCAGCCGCTGCCGGCCGGGCCCCGGGTGGCGATCCTCGGCAACTCCGAGTCGCTCGGGCTGCTCACCTACGACGCGTGTCTCGCCGAGGGGCTGCGGCCGCACCCCCCGCGGGACCTGACCACGGCGGCCTCCGCCGCGGACTTCCACACGGCCCTGTCGCGGGCGCTGGCCGACGACCGGTGCGACGCGGTGGTCGTCACCGCCATACCGGCGGTGGGGGAGGGCTCGGTCGCGGACGCGGCCCTCGCCGACGCGCTGCGCTCCGCGGCGGCCGCCGCCCCGGCCAAACCGGTCCTGGTGGTGCACGTGGAGCTGGGCGGCCTGGCGGAGGCGCTGTCGGCGGCGGCGAGCACGGCACCGCAGGCCGACGCGGACAGCCCGCCACAAGCCCGGCCCGGCGCCCCCCGGACCACCCCCCGCCCGACGCCCCCGGGAGAACCTCCTGAGGGCGAGCACCTCATCCCCGCCTACCCCGCCGCCGAACGTGCCGTGCGTGCCCTCGCGCAAGCCGTCACCTACGCGCAGTGGCGGCGCGACGCCGCCGACCCCGGCAAGGTGCCCGAGTACGAGGACATCGACGAGAAGGGCGCCGCCACGCTGATCGACGGGCTCCTCGCGCGCGGGCAGGGACTCACGCTCGGCGCGGCAGAGACCTGCGACCTGCTCGGCCACTACGGCATCCACGTCCACCGCGCCCTGCCCGCCCCGACGCCCGACGCCGCCGCCGAGGCCGCCCGCACCCTCGGCTACCCCGTCGCCCTCAAGGCCACCGCCCCGCACCTGCGGCACCGCGCCGACCTGGGCGGCGTCCGCCTCGACCTCGCGGACGAGGACCAACTGCGCAGGTCATATACCGAGTTGACCGAACTGTTCGGGGCACCGGAGGAGCTGCGCCCCGTCGTGCAGCGGATGGCGCCGCGCGGCGTGGACGTCGTCGTACGGGCCGTCATCGACCCCGCCGCCGGAGCCGTGCTCTCCTTCGGGCTCGCCGGGGCCGCCTCGCAGCTGCTCGGGGACACGGCCCACCGGCTGATCCCGGTCACCGACAAGGAGGCGACCTCACTGGTGCGCTCGATCCGCACCGCACCCCTGCTGTTCGGCTGGCGCGGCTCCGCACCGGCCGACACCCGCGCCCTGGAGGAGCTGCTGCTGCGGGTGTCCCGGCTGGTCGACGACCACCCGGAGGTCGTCGCGGTCACCCTGGAGCCGGTGGTCGTCGCCTCGCACGGCCTGAGCGTCCTGGGCGCCTCCGTCCGCCTCGCGCCTCCGCCCGCCCGCGACGATCTCGGCCCGAGGACGCTCCCCGCGTACTGACAGGGGGCGAGCGGTGCCTCGCAGTCAGTGGTCCCCCGTAGGATGGGCGTCATGGCCAAGACCAGTACGACGACCCAGGGGCTGCGGGCGGCGATCGAGCGCAGCGGCTACTACCCGGCCCTCGTGGCCGAGGCGGTGGAGGCCGCCGTGGGCGGCGATCCCATCCGGTCGTACCTGGTCCACCAGGAGACGACGTTCGACCAGAACGAGGTGCGGCGGCACGTGACGGTGCTGGTCCTCACGGACCACCGCTTCATCGTCAGCCACACCGACGAACAGGCCGCCGACAGCACCTCCCCGACGCCGTACGCCACGACGTCGACGGAGTCCGTGAAGCTGAGCCGGATCTCGTCGATCGTGGTCAGCCGCGTGGTCGCCAACCCCGAGTCGTACGCGCCGGGCACCCTGCCCCGTGAGGTCGTCCTCACCATCGGCTGGGGCGCCGTCTCCCGCATCGACCTGGAGCCGGCCGCCTGCGGCGACCCCAACTGCGAGGCGGACCACGGCTACACCGGCAACTCGACGGCGGACGACCTCAGCCTGCGCGTCAGCGAGGCGGGGGACGGACCGGAGACCGTGCGCCAGGCACTCGCCTTCGCGCAGGCTCTCTCCGAGGCGACCGCGGACACCGCTCGCTGATGGCACACCCCAAGACGGCCTGGGACCAGCACCCCGACCCGCTCACCGTCACCTCCGCACCGGCCCCCGAGTACGGCAGCGGCTCCCTCGCCGACCTGCTGCCCACTCTGGCCGCCGGCCTCGGCGTGCCGGGCATGAGCGCCACGATCTCCGAGCTGACCCCCGCCGACCGGAACTGCGTGTTCCTGATCGACGGCCTCGGCTGGGAGCAGCTCAGAGCGCACCCCGAGGACGCCCCCTTCATGACGTCCCTGCTCGCCACCTCGCGCGGCGGCACCGGACGTCCGCTCACCGCCGGCTACCCGGCGACCACGGCCACCTCCCTCGCCTCCGTCGGCACCGGCCTGCCGCCCGGCGCGCATGGCCTGCCCGGCTACACCGTGCGCAACCCGGACACCGGCGAGCTGATGAACCAGCTGCGCTGGCAGCCCTGGGCCCCGCTCGCCCCCTGGCAGCCGTACCCGACGGTCTTCCAGCTGGCCCACGAGGCGGGCGTGCACGCCGCGCAGGTGTCCTCCCCGACCTTCGAGAACACCCCGCTCACCAGGGTCGCGCTCAGCGGCGGTACGTTCCTCGGGCGGCTGACCGGCGAGGACCGTATGGACCTGGCGGCCGAGCAACTGGCCGTGGGCGACCGCTCCCTGGTCTACACGTACTTCGCCGAGGTCGACGGCGCCGGCCACCGCTTCGGCGTCGACTCGGACGCCTGGCGCGGCCAGCTGATGTACGCCGACCGCCTGGTCCAGCGCCTGGCGGAGCAACTGCCGCCGCGCAGCGCCCTCTACGTCACGGCCGACCACGGCATGATCGACGTGCCGTTCGACGAGCAGCACCGCATCGACTTCGACGAGGACTGGGAGCTGAGCGCCGGAGTCGCCCTGCTGGGCGGCGAAGGCCGCGCCCGGCACGTCTACGCGGTGCCCGGCGCCGCGAACGACGTCCTGACCTGCTGGCGCGAGGTGCTCGGCGAGCAGTTCTGGGTGGCCTCACGCGACGAGGCCATCGCGGCGGGCTGGTTCGGCCCGAAGATCGACGAACGGGTGTACGGCCGTATCGGCGACGTGGTCGCCGCCGCGCGCGACGACGTCCTGCTCATCGCCTCCGAGCGGGAGCCGAAGGAGTCGGCGATGGTCGGCAACCACGGTTCGATGACCCCCGCCGAGCAGCTGGTCCCGCTGCTCGAAGTACGCTCCTGAAGCCCGGCCCCGATCTCCCACGCCTGACCTCTCTCGCCGAAAGGTGCTCAACTCGACATGCCCGAGCTGGTGTTCTTCTCCGGAACGATGGACTGCGGGAAGTCGACGCTGGCTCTCCAGATCGAGCACAACCGTTCGGCGCGCGGCCTCCAGGGCATGATCTTCTCGCGCGACGACCGTGCAGGCGAGGGCAAGCTGTCCTCGCGCCTCGGCCTGGTCACGGACGCGGTGGAGGTCGAGGACGGCCAGGACCTCTACGCCTACCTCGTCGACCACCTCTCGCAGGGCGGCCGCGCGGACTACGTGATCGCCGACGAGGCGCAGTTCCTCGCGCCGGAGCAGATCGACCAACTCGCGCGTGTGGTCGACGACCTGGGCCTCGACGTCTACGCCTTCGGCATCACGACCGACTTCCGCTCCAAGCTGTTCCCCGGCTCCCAGCGGCTGGTGGAACTGGCCGACCGGGTCGAGGTGCTCCAGGTCGAGGCCCTGTGCTGGTGTGGCGCCCGGGCCACGCACAACGCCCGCACGATAGGCGGCGTCATGGTCGTCGAGGGTGCCCAGGTGGTCGTCGGAGACGTCACCCACTCCGCCGACGAGGTCGGCTACGAGGTCCTGTGCCGCCGCCACCACAGGCGCCGCATGACCTCGGCGACGGCCCGCGCGGCGGCCCTGTCCCCGGACGTGCTGCCGGTGTCGTCCTCCTGACACCTGGCGGTGCCGTCCGACCACCCGGCGGTGCCGTTCCGACTCGCGGCCCCGACAGACCGTCAGCGCTGTCGTTGCAGCAGCGCGAACCGTGCCCCCTCCGGATCCGCCACCACCGCCACCCGGCCGTGCGCCGTGTCGTGGGCCGGCTCGAGGACGTGCCCGCCCAGATGCACAAGGTGGTCCAGGGCGTCCGCGACGTCGGCGACCTGGAAGTACGTCATCCAGTGCGGGCCCCGGTCGCGGGGCAGGGCCTGCCCCAGCCCGCGGATGCCGGCGACGGGCCCGCCCCCGAGGTGCAGGGTCACGTAGTCGAAGTCGGCGGACACCACCGGCTCCTCCTGGTAGCCGAACACCGACCGGTAGAACTTGGCGACGCTCGCCGACTCGAAGGTCAGCAGCTCGTTCCAGGCGGGCGTGCCGGCGACGCCCGAGACGGCCGTGCCGAGGTGCGCGGGAGCCTGCCAGATGCCGAAGACCGCACCCGAGGGATCGGAACCTATCGCCAGGCGGCCGGCATCGGCGGCGTCCAGCGGACCCACGCCGATCGTGCCGCCGCAGCTGCGCACCGTCTCGGCGGTCCGATCGACGTTCTCCGAGGCGAAGTAGGGGGTCCACGCGATGGGCAGATGACGGTCCGGCGGCAGTTGGCCGATGCCCGCCACCTCGTGTCCGTCGAGCAGCGCCCGTACATACGGGCCGAGTTGCTGGGGACCCGGCTGGAACTCCCAGCCGAACAGCGTTCCGTAGAACTCCTGGGTCGCGGTCGGCCCATGCACCATCAGGCTCACCCAGCAGGGCGTGCCGGGCGCGTGCCGAGCGGGTGTTGCGCCGTTCGGGCCGGCAAACTCCCGTGCGTCGGTCATCGTCACTCTCTTCTCGGCCTCGCGGTGGGCGCGCTCCGCAGCCCACGTCGGTACGCCCTGTGGGGCGACCCCTGTCCGGGAGAATGCCTGACGCGCGGGGCACCGCCCCTTGCGGCGCGCTTATCGGCACGTGTCGTTCAGCTGTACAGCATGTGCTTGTTCCCGTACAGCGTGTGACCACCCCGGTCCGGCCGAGCAGAGTAGCCGGACCAGGGCGGCTCGGCCACCCCCGTGCGCGAGGATGGAGCCATGAACGCCATCATCTCCGCATCCGACCTCGCGAGCGATCTGACGGGTGCCAACCCGCCCGTTCTGCTCGATGTCCGCTGGCAGCTCAGCGCGGCCAAGGCGACCGGTGAGCCGCCGTACGACGGCCGGGCCGCGTACCACGAAGGGCACCTTCCGGGGGCCGTCTTCGTCGACCTGGACCGGGAGTTGGCCTCGGCTCCGGGGGAGGGCGGCCGGCACCCGCTGCCCGACCTCGCGCGCTTCGGTGCCGCGATGCGCCGGGCGGGCGTGTCGTCCGGGACGCCGGTGGTCGTCTACGACGGTGGCCAGGGCTGGGCGGCGGCCCGGGCGTGGTGGCTGCTGCGCTGGACGGGTCACCCGGACGTCCGGGTCCTCGACGGCGGGTTGCCGGCCTGGGAGGGGCCCTTGGAGAAGACCGTGCCGACTCCGGCCGAGGGCGACTTCGTGCCCGAGCCGGGTGCGGTCGGCCTGCTCGACGCCGACGCCGCCGCGGCGTTGGCGCGGTCGGGGGTGCTGCTGGACGCGCGGGCGGGGGAGCGGTACCGGGGCGAGGTGGAGCCGATCGATCCGGTGGCCGGGCACATCCCGGGAGCGGTGTCGGCGCCTACCACGGAGAACGTGGGGGCGGACGGGTGCTTCCTCCCCGCCGAGGAACTGCGCGCGCGTTTCAAGGGGCTTGGTGTGACCGAGGATGCGCGGGTCGGCGTGTACTGCGGGTCGGGGGTGTCCGCGGCGCATGAGGTCCTGGCGCTGGCGGTCGCGGGAATTCCGGCGGAGCTGTACGTGGGTTCGTGGTCGGAGTGGTCCTCGGACCCGGACCGGCCGGTGGCAGTGGGACCGGATCCTCAGTAGCCCGGGATGAGAGCGAGGGCCGCGCCCGAAAGGCGCGGCCCTCGTCCTCGTGAAACCGAAACCGAAGCCGATCCGGCTACTCCTGCTTCTTGCGCCGCGTCCCGAACACGATCTCGTCCCAGCTCGGGACGGCGGCTCTGCGGCCCGGCCGGACGCCGTCGGCCTCGGCCTGGCGGTCGGTGGCCCCGATGAGCCGGTCGCGGTGGCTGCCGACGGAGCGCGGCATGAGGACGTCCGCGTAGGCGGAACCGGCCGAGGCAGCGGGGGCCGGGGGCTCCTCCGCCTCCGGTTCGGCGACGGGCTCCTCCTCGGGCTCCGGCGCCGGCCGCTCCGGGACCACCAGGTCGCCGCGGAAGCTCGGCACCGCCTCCAGCAGGCTGGTCAGCGAGTCCCGCTCACCCGTGCTCTCCTCCGCCGGCTCGGACGCCTGCGCCGGAAGGCTGGGCCGCTCCCGGTCGGCGGAACGGTCCAGCGGCCGGTCGCGCGGCAGCCGGGCGATCCGCGGGACGAACGGGAAGCTGGGCTCGGGCGCGGCCAGGTCGTCGGTCTCGCCGATGAGCATGCGCGCCTCGTCGTCCACGGCCTGGACGAGCCGTCGGGGCGGGTCGTACGTCCAGCTCGCCGAGTGCGGTTCGCCCGCCACGCGGTAGACCAGCAGGACCTCCCACGTGCCGTCGTCGCGACGCCACGAGTCCCACTGGACGGTGTCCTTCTCCGCACCGCGCAGCAGCAGCCGCTCCTGCACGGCCTCGCCCAGCGGCGGACCGGAGTTCTCGCCGGGGCGGCGGACCGGGGTCTTGCGGGCCCGCTCGGCCATGAACGCACGCTCGGCGAGCACCGGACCCTCGAAGCGGCGGACCCGGTCGACGGGGATGCCGGCCAGCTGCGCGACCTCTTCCGCGGTCGCACCGGCACGTATACGCGCCTGGATGTCGCGGGGGCGGAGGTGGCTCTCCACCTCGATTTCGATCTGGCCGAGGCGAGGACGGTCGCCGCGCACGGCGGCGCGGAGCCGTTCGTCGATCGGAAGCGTGTACTCCGTGCTGTCCGCAGCCTTCAGCACCAGCCGTGTGCCGTCATTCGAGACGGCCACGACACGCAGTTCGGGCATGGGGACCTCCCGGGTGGTGCCTGCCGACGTCACGTGCGTCGCTGCTTCCGCTAGTCGAGTGTGGCCTGCCCGGGTGCAGCCTGCCACAACCTTGCCGAGTTGCCCGGCGTGTCGGGCGCGGGCCCTGGATCGCCGTTATGGCACGGTTACCTATTCGCAACGCTAAGTGACGAACTCTGTCACCCTGTGCAACTAGCCCCCTCCCGGCGGTCCTTAAAGGCCCTGTACACCCTGACGGGAGACCGGACCCAGGGCTCGCAACAGTACTCCATTTGGGCCACGTGCGTGGATTGGCGCGCCGTCCAACTTCTGGCAAGGGGGCGGACTTGGCCGCCCGGTGCCCGCCTTTCACGATCTTGAACGTGGGGAACTGCACGTAATCGCCAGAAACGGAACCAACAGTTTCGGTCAGACGTCCCCTTCTTGTGCAGTTGAACGACCGTGTACGGGAAAGGTGGGCTAGGTCCGGGGATGCGTGAAAGACCCGATGCTGTCGGTGGAACGAGCGAACCCGAGACGGAGGGGCGCAAGCGGATCGACCTGAACGTGTCCCAGGTCGCGGGCGGCGCCCTGGCGGCGGTCCTGGCCGCCGAATTGGCCTCGTACTTCGGGGTCTACGGCACGATCCTCGGCGCCGGCGTCGTCAGCGTCGTCGCGACCTGCGGCGGCACGCTCTTCCAGCACTTCTTCAAGCGCACCGGCGAGCAGATCCGCGGCGCGACGGCCGTGGCCTCCGAACCGGCGGCCCGATCCACGGAGCAAGCGCCCCCGGCGCCCGGCGAGTTCACCGAGGGCACCGTCTACCGCGCCCGGGCCCGGGGCTGGAAGCGGCCGGTGCTCGCGGCGGCGGTCGTCTTCGGCGTCACGATGGCCGGAATCACCACCTACGAGCTGGCTTCGGGCCACAACCTCAGCGGCGGACACAGTACGACCGTCGGCGACGTCTTCACCGGCAGCGGCAAGTCCTCGCGGGACTCCGGAGGTTCGGACGGTTCCGACGACTCCGGGAGTGCCGGCGACTCGGGAGGCTCCGGCTCCCACGGTGACGGCGACGCCACGACGAGCGGCCCGCCCGGCACCGGCACTCCCGAGGGTGAGAACGCCTCCCCCTCACCCGACGAGGACGGCGGTACGGCAACCGGCCCGGCACCGTCACCGAGCACCGAGGGGAGTGAGGGTCCCGGGCACACCACCCCCAGCGCGTCGCCTACGCCCCCAGAACCCTCCGCAAGTAGTCGTTCTGGAACCGCCGATCAGGGTCGAGTCGGTCCCGCAACGCCGTGAACTCGGCGAAGCGCGGATACACCCGGGAGAAGTACTCGGCGTCCCTGGTGTGCACCTTGCCCCAGTGCGGACGTCCCTCGTGGGCGGTGAAGATCCGTTCGGCCGCGGTGAAGTACCGCTGGTAGGGCGTGCCCTGGAACATGTGGACGGCGATGTAGGCGGTGTCCCGGCCCGAGGCGGTGGACAGCGTGATGTCGTCCGCCGGGGCGGTGCGCACCTCCACGGGGAAGCTGATCTTCAGGCCGGAGCGGTCCACCATCGTCTTCAGCTCGCGCAGCGCCTCGACGACGGCCGCGCGCGGAACGGCGTACTCCATCTCCACGAAGCGCACCCGGCGCGGAGACGTGAAGACCTTGTAAGGGATGTCGGTGTAGGTCCGGGCGGACAGGGCCTTGCTGGAGATCTGGGCGATCGCGGGGATCGTGGCGGGCGCCGCGCGGCCGACCCAGTTGGCCACCTGGAAGACCCCGTTGGAGAGGAACTCGTCCTCGAACCAGCTCTGCAGCTGCGGCACCGGCTTCTCCGGGCCCGCGCTGCGGTTGTTGCGCTTGGTGTTGGTGTTCCCGGTGTGCGGGAACCAGTAGAACTCGAAGTGCTCGTTCTCGGCCCAGAGTTCCTCGAAGTCGGCGAGGACCCGGTCGAACGGCATCGGCTCCTCGCGCGCCGTGAGCAGGAAGACCGGCTCCACGGCGAACGTGATCGCGGTGACGATGCCCAGGGCGCCGAGGCCGATACGGGCGGCCGCGAAGACCTCCGGGTTCTCCTTCTCGGAGCAGGTGAGGACCGAGCCGTCGGCGGTGACCAGTTCCAGGCCCTTGATCTGGGCGGCGATCGAGCCGGAGTCACGGCCCGTGCCGTGTGTGCCGGTACTGGTCGCGCCGGAGACCGTCTGCTCCATGATGTCGCCCATGTTCGTGAGCGACAGTCCCTCCCGGGCGAGGGCCATGTTGAGTCTCTTGAGCGGGGTGCCGGCCTCCACCGTGACGGTCATGGCCTCGCGGTCAATGGCGCGTATGCCGGTCAACAGTTGAGGGCGGATCAACACACCGTCCGTCGCCGCTATGGACGTGAAGGAGTGCCCGGTGCCGACGGCCTTCACCTTCAGGCCGTCCTCGGCGGCCCGCCGCACGGCGGCGGCCAGCTCGTCGACGGAGGCCGGGGCGACCTCCCGCGCGGGACGCGCGGAGACATTGCCGCCCCAATTACGCCACGTGCCGTTCTTTCCGTTCGCTGTGCTGCTCAACGGAGCCTCCCCGACCCGTAGCCGGCCGCTTGAGCCGACGGAATCCGAGGAAACCCACCGCGACCGCGACGGCCCCGGCCACCGCCGGAACCCCGTACCCGGCACGCGCCCCGGCCGCGTCGATCACCCAGCCGGCCGCGGAGGAGCCGAGTGCGACCCCCGCCGCGAGCCCGGTGCTCACCCAGGTCATGCCCTCGGTGAGCTGCGCGCGTGGTACGTGCTCTTCGATGAGGGACATCGTCGTGATCATCGTCGGAGCGATGGACAGACCCGCAACGAACAGCGCCACGGCCAGAAACGGCAAGTTTCCGACCAGTAGGAGGGGGATCATACTCACGGCCATGGCACACACGCCCAGCAGCCACCGGCGTTCCGGCGCCCCGGCGAAGCGCAGCAGCCCGAAGACCATGCCCGCCACGCAGGAACCGGCCGCGTACAGCGCGAGGACGACGCTCGCGGCGGCCTTGTGCCCCTCCTCGTCGGCGAAGGCCACGGTGACCACGTCGACCGCCCCGAAGATCGCCCCGGTCGCCACGAACGTGGCCACCAGGACCTGAAGGCCGCGCGAGCGCATGGCCGTGCCGCCGCCGCGGTGCTCGCGCGGGTGCGGCACCGGCTCGGTGGCGCGCTGCGCGGTCAGCCAGAAGACGCCGACGGCCAGGAAACACGCGGCGAGCAGCGGACCGGCCTCCGGGAACCAGGCCGTGGACAGGCCGATGGAGATGATCGGCCCGAAGACGAAGCACACCTCGTCCACCACGGACTCGAAGGAGTACGCGGTGTGCAGCTGCGGCGTGCCCCGGTACAGGGCCGCCCAGCGGGCCCGGATCATCGCGCCTACGCTCGGCACGCAGCCGACGCCGACGCAGGCCACGAACAGCACCCAGTCCGGCCACCGGTAGTGCGCCGCGAACAGCAGGACGGCCGCCGCGGTCAGCGAGATCAGCGTCGCCGGGCGCAGTACACGCCGCTGCCCGAACTGGTCGACCAGCCGCGAGACCTGCGGCCCGGCCACCGCGGCGGACAGCGCGACGGTGGCCGACAGGGCGCCGGCGAGGCCGTACCTCCCGGTGAGCTGGGAGATCATCGTGACCACGCCGATGCCCATCATCGACACCGGGATGCGACCGAGGAAGCCCGCAGCGGAGAAACCCTTGGAGCCGGGGGCGGCGAACAGGGCGCGGTAGGGGCTGGGCAACGGGGTCTCCGAAAGGCTCAGTAAGCTGCGAACGCAGTCGACACAGATTACGCCTCGGTGTGTGCCCGACGCACCCGTCAGGGCACGCCCGGGGGCCGGCCGCCGCGCAGGTGTCACCCCGCCGTTTCCCGGCTGTCAGTGCAGGGTGGCAGGATCGACTCATGCCAGACGCGCGCGATGTCACCCCCTACGACGCCCTGCTCCTGCTCTCCTTCGGCGGCCCGGAAGGCCCGGACGACGTTGTCCCGTTCCTGGAGAACGTGACGCGTGGGCGCGGCATCCCCAAGGAGCGCCTCAAGGAAGTCGGGCAGCACTACTTCCTCTTCGGCGGGGTCAGCCCCATCAACGACCAGAACCGCGCCCTGCTGGACGCCCTGCGCAAGGACTTCGCCGACCACGGCCTGGACCTGCCCGTCTACTGGGGCAACCGCAACTGGGCGCCGTACCTGACGGACACGCTGCGCGAGATGGTCCGCGACGGCCGCCGCCGCATCCTGGTCCTCGCCACCAGCGCCTACGCCTCGTACTCGGGCTGCCGCCAGTACCGCGAGAACCTCGCCGACTCGCTCGCCACCCTGGAGGCCGAGGGGCTGGAGCTGCCGAAGGTCGACAAGCTGCGGCACTACTTCAACCACCCCGGCTTCCTCGAGCCCATGATCGACGGGGTGCTCCGGTCCCTCGCCGAGCTTCCCGAGGACGTCCGGGACGGCGCGCACCTCGCCTTCTCGACGCACTCGATCCCGACGGCCTCCGCCGACACCTCCGGGCCCGTCCAGGACCACGGCGACGGGGGCGCGTACGTCAGGCAGCACCTGGACGTGGCGAAGCTGATCGCCAACGCCGTCCGGGAGCGCACCGGCGTCGACCACCCCTGGCAGCTCGTCTACCAGTCCCGCTCCGGCGCCCCGCACATCCCGTGGCTGGAGCCCGACATCTGCGACCACCTGGAGGAGCGGCACGCGGCCGGTGTCCCGGCCGTGGTGATCGCCCCCATCGGGTTCGTCTCCGACCACATGGAGGTCCTCTACGACCTCGACACGGAGGCCAAGGCCAAGGCGGAGGAGCTGGGGCTGCCGATGCGCCGCTCGGCCACCGTCGGCGCCGACCCGAGGTTCGCCGCCGCGATCCGCGAGCTCGTCGTGGAGCGCGCCGCCGCCGAGCGCGGGCAGGAGGTCACCCCCTGCGCCCTGGGCGCCCTCGGGGCGAGCCACCACCTCTGCCCGGTCGGCTGCTGCCCGGCCCGCGCCCCCCGCCCCGCCGCCGCCGGCGCCGACAGCACCTACGCGTGAGGAGCCCCGTGACCGACCCCCTGCACAAGGATCTGCTCGCTCTCGCCCAGGAGGCCGCCCGGCGCGCGGGCGCGCTGCTGCGGGACGGACGCCCGGCCGACCTCGCCGTGGCCGCGACCAAGTCCAGCCCCATCGACGTCGTCACGGAGATGGACATCGCGGCCGAGAAGCTGATCACCGGCCTGATCGCCGAGCGCCGCCCGGACGACGGCATCCTCGGCGAGGAGGGCGCCGCCACGGAGGGCACGAGCGGCGTCCGCTGGGTCATCGACCCGCTCGACGGCACGGTCAACTACCTGTACGGGCTGCCCACCTGGTCCGTCTCCGTCGCCGCCGAGCAGGACGGCGAGACCGTCGTCGGAGTCGTCACGGCCCCGATGCGCGGCGAGACCTTCCACGCCGTGCGCGGCAGCGGTGCCTGGGCCACCGGCGCCTGGGACGGCCAGCGCAGGCTGGCCTGCCGCCCCGCGCCGCCCCTGGACCAGGCGCTGGTCTCCACGGGCTTCAACTACGTCCACGAGGTCCGCGCCCACCAGGCCGAGGTCGCCCAGCGGCTGATCCCGCTGCTGCGCGACATCCGGCGCGGCGGTTCGGCCGCGGTCGACCTGTGCGACCTGGCCGCCGGGCGCCTCGACGGCTACTACGAGCGCGGCCTGCACGCCTGGGACCTCGCGGCGGGCGACCTGATCGCCCGGGAGGCGGGCGCGCTGACCGGTGGACGCCCCGGAGAGCGCCCGTCAGGAGATCTGGCAGTCGCGGGTACCCCGGGCGTCTTCGAGCCCCTCCAGCGCCTCCTGGAGGACTTCGGCGCCTGGCACGACTGACACGGCCACACGGGCCGTGAGCCACGGGCCACACCCGGGCCGCGGGCGAGGACAGCGGCCGTACGCGAGCCCCGGAACGACGGAGCGGGCCCCGGCGCTGGATTCGCCGGGGCCCGCTCCGTACGGCCTGATCAGACGCTCGTCGCGCCGACCTCCACACCGTGCTCGGCGGCGAGACGGCGCAGGTCGTCGAGCTCGCCCTGCTCCACCTCGACGAGGAAGTCGTCGCCCTCGTCGCGAGCCCGGGACAGATCGGACTCGGTCGCCCTTATGCGCTGCAGAAGTCCTGCGGTGAATGCGTCCATGCTGCGCCCCCTCGTCCTGGGTCGTGGGTCGATGGCACGGGGGTGTGCCGTTCGGAAGGGACGATCACGTCTCCGGTGGATGCCCAGCGCCGCTCAGCTGGGCGGCGACGGTGCCGGACACCCACGCCCGCCCTGCGGCAAAGCGGGTTGATGCGCACCGCATGGTGGTGCGGTGCCAGCAGAGCGTGATCGTGGGATGTAAAGCCGTCCTCCCCAAGCTCCCTTCCGTGGAAACCTAACGAGGGGAGAAAATCTCTTATTCCGCATCGGCCCGGCCCCCTCACCCGCCTTACCGCCGACTTATGGCCGAAAAGGGCAGGATGGAGGGCAACACACCAACACACCGTCGAAGACCCCTGCCCGTCTGCGCCTGTGCGGCGCTACGCGGGTGGACATGAGGAAGGACTAGGGACGTGCGCGTACTCGTCGTCGAGGACGAGCAACTGCTCGCCGATGCGGTGGCCACCGGACTGCGCCGGGAGGCCATGGCCGTCGACGTCGTGTACGACGGTGCGGCCGCCCTGGAGCGCATCGGCGTCAACGACTACGACGTGGTCGTCCTCGACCGCGACCTCCCGCTCGTGCACGGCGACGACGTCTGCCGCAAGATCGTCGAGCTCGGCATGCCCACGCGCGTGCTGATGCTCACGGCCTCCGGCGACGTCAGCGACCGGGTGGAGGGCCTGGAGATCGGCGCCGACGACTACTTGCCCAAGCCGTTCGCCTTCAGTGAGCTCATCGCGCGCGTGCGCGCCCTGGGCCGGCGCACCAGCGTGCCCCTGCCGCCGGTCCTGGAGCGCGCCGGGATCAAGCTCGACCCCAACCGCCGCGAGGTCTTCCGCGACGGCAAGGAGGTCCAGCTCGCGCCCAAGGAGTTCGCCGTCCTGGAGGTGCTGATGCGCAGCGAGGGCGCCGTCGTCTCGGCGGAGCAGCTGCTGGAGAAGGCCTGGGACGAGAACACCGACCCCTTCACGAACGTCGTCCGCGTGACGGTCATGACCCTGCGCCGCAAGCTCGGCGAGCCGCCCGTGATCGTCACCGTCCCCGGCTCCGGCTACCGGATCTGATCGTGGCCACCACTCCCGCGCCTCCCAAGGCGCCCCCGAAGCCCACCTGGGACCCCCGGCGGCCCGCGCCGCCGCTCCCCTGGCTGCGCCCGACCATCCGCATAAGGCTCACGCTGCTCTACGGCGGCATGTTCCTGATCGCCGGCATCCTGCTGCTGTCGATCATCTACCTGCTGGCCGCGCAGGCGCTGAACGTGGGCAGCGAGCTGCCCTTCAAGATCGTCGAGGGCAAGGTCACCAGCGACATCTGCAACCTGCCCGACCAGGCCTCGCCCAGCGAGTTCAACAACGCCATGAACCACTGCGTCAACGAGCAGCGCCAGAACGCCCTGGACAACCTGCTCAGCCGCTCGCTGCTGGCGCTGCTCGGTCTGGCGGTCATCGCCTTCGCCTTCGGCTACGCCATGGCCGGCCGCGTCCTGTCGCCGCTGGGCCGGATCACCCGAACCGCGCGCGCGGTGGCGGGCTCCGACCTGTCCCGCCGGATCGAGCTGGACGGCCCGGACGACGAGCTGAAGGAGCTGGCGGACACCTTCGACGACATGCTGGAGCGGCTCCAGCGCGCCTTCACCGCCCAGCAGCGCTTCGTCGGCAACGCCTCGCACGAGCTGAGAACGCCGCTGGCGATCAACCGCACGCTCCTCGAGGTGCACCTGTCGGACCCGAACGCGCCGGTGGAGCTGCAGCAGCTGGGCAAGACGCTGCTGGCCACCAACGAGCGCAGCGAGCAGCTCGTCGAGGGCCTGCTGCTGCTCGCCCGCAGCGACAACCAGATCGTCGAGCGGGGCCCGGTGGACCTCGCGGAGGTCGCCGAGCAGGCCATCGACCAGGTGCACGGCGAGGCCGAGGCCAAGGGCGTGCGGATCCGCGGCGAGCAGAAGCCCGCGGTCGTCCAGGGCAACGGCGTGCTGCTGGAGCGGATCGCGCTGAACCTGGTGCAGAACGCCGTGCGCTACAACGTGGCCGAGGGCGGCTGGGTCGAGGTCACCACCGACGTCCAGCACGGCCAGGCGGTCCTGGTCGTCTCCAACACGGGCCCGGTCGTGCCGGCGTACGAGATCGACAACCTCTTCGAGCCGTTCCGGCGGCTGCGGACGGAGCGCACGGGCAGCGACAAGGGCGTCGGACTCGGTCTGTCCATCGTCCGGTCGGTGGCCCGGGCGCACGGCGGGCACATCTTCGCCCAGCCGCGCGAAGGAGGTGGGCTCGTGATGCGAGTCACGCTGCCCATCTGAGATCATGTCGCCGATCAACTCGGCGGCACACGGGGATGTTCGCTTTGCGCGGAATTTTCGAGATCTCACGGCACGTGCCTCGTGTGTGATCGATCACAGGGGCACCTTTCTGGCCATCTACTCTCCGTGATCATGTGTCCTGTCGGAAAGCCGGGAAAATCCCGGTTTTCGGGGGTCTTGATCACGGGAAGTACACGGTGAGACGCCTTTGTAGTGCGGCATTCGGACCGTGTACGGTCCCCATCGCCATCCAAGCCGATCACTCGTGAGGAGTCCGGTTGGGTGTCGATTGAGTAACAGACCTTGATGTGAGGCAAAATCTCCGCCTCAGGTCGGGCACAAGTCCGGCCTCTCACGCGTTACGTGCGCTGGAGACACCGCAGACACCCAGAGGGGGAGAGCGACATGGCAACCGATTACGACACTCCACGCAAGACCGACGACGACGTTGACTCGGACAGCCTCGAAGAGCTGAAGGCTCGGAGGAACGACAAGTCGGCCTCCGCAGTGGACGTCGACGAGTTCGAGGCCGCGGAAGGCCTCGAGCTGCCCGGCGCCGATCTCTCGAACGAGGAGCTGGCAGTCCGAGTGCTCCCGAAGCAGCAGGACGAGTTCACCTGCATGAGCTGCTTCCTGGTGCACCACCGCAGCCAGCTGGCCCGGGAGAAGAACGGTCAGCCGATCTGCCGCGACTGCGACTGAGGACGGGTCGGCCGTGACTGGCTCGACCCCTCCCTGGAAGCGCCGCTTCTCCCAGCGGAAAGCGGACGAAGGGCCGATCGACGGCCCGCAGCACGGCGCGCGTGACGACGAGCGAGGCTCAACCGGTACGGAGGCGGCCTCGCTCGAACCGGCAGCGGACCGGGGTGACCTCCCGGCGTCCCTGGACGTCCCCGCACCCGTCGCCCGACGACGGGCGGGGGCGATCCGGGAGAAGGCCCGGGAAGGCGCCCGCAAGGGCGGCGCACGGGCCCGTGCGGGGCTCGCGTACCTCACCGACCGGATCATCGAACTGGCGCCGCGCGTCCCCGTACGGGACCTGGCGACCCTGCGCAGGCAGTTCCCGGGCCTGGGGCCCGAAGAGCTCGCGGACAAACTCGTCGCGGGCGCGGCGAAGGCGACGGCGACGGTCGGAGCGGGCATCGGCGCGGCCGCGATGCTTCCCGTGCCGCCCGCGATGCCGACGGAACTGGCCGCCGAGGTGACCGGCGTCGCGGCGATCGAGCTGAAGCTGATCGCCGAACTCCACGAGGTCTACGGCGTACGGCCGCCCGGCAACCTCAAGCAGCGCAGCACGGCGTACCTCGACGCGTGGTCGGGGGAGCGCGGGATCGACGCGACCAAGCCGTCCACGCTGAGCACGGCCCTGAACAGCCGCATGAAGCGCGAGCTGCGCCAGCGGATCATGAAGCGGATGGTCCGCAGCATGCCGAACCTGGTGCCGTTCCTGGTGGGCGCCGCCGTCGGAGCGGCCATGAACCGCAGCGAGACGAGAAAGCTCGCCGCCCGCATCCGCGAGGACCTGCGCAAGATCCAGGTGCCCTGGGAGGCCCTGGAGGCACTCCCCGCCCTGGAACGTCCGGCGGACGCCCTGGAGATGGGCGAGGTCACCAACGACCCCCTGGGCCGCCTCGAGCAGGAAAAGCGCGAGGACGACAAGCGCGACGAAAAACGCGACAACCGCGACGGGAAACGCGACAACCGCGACGACGGTCGCTGAGGCGATGCCGAGGCGGTGCGCGTGCCGTCGGTCTGCCGTCCGCTGCCGGATGAAGCCCCGCGCAAATGTGCTACGCAGGCTTCGCGGCCCTCAGAGCCTCCGCAAGGCGCTCCGGCTCGCGCGTGGACAGGTACAGGTACGGGGTCGGGTCCTCCGGGTCCGTGACCTCCACGCGCAGGGCCGTGGGGATGTAGGCGCGCAGCAGCATGAAGGCGCGCGGGTCGGCCTTGTGGGTGCGCCAGGCGCGGGTTTCCTCCGCGTCCAGGACCTCCGCCTCGCCCAGGGCCGCCACCGGGATCTTCGCCTCGCCCGCGATCAGGGAATCGCCCACCACACGGATGCGGACCGAGCCGTACGAACTCGCGGCGACGGCCGCGACCGCCGTGCCGCCGGCCAGGCCGCCGAGCATCGGCAGCGTGCCGAACGGGAGCAGGACCAGGGCCATGGAGACCCCGACCAGGAACGAGATCAGCCACCAGGACCGGGGAGCGGTCAGGCGTTCTTCGTACGGGGCGGCGGAGAGCTGCATGGAGCCAAGCTTGACACGGTGTCCGGGAGGGGCCGACGCGCGGGTAAGGTCTCCGGCTGTGAGTCGTACTTCCACTGCTCTTCAGCCTCCGGCCGACGCCGTGCGACCGGTGCGGCACCCGGACGCCCCGGCGCCCGGTGAGCTCCTCGGCGCGCACTACGGCCAGTGTTTCGGCTGCGGCGGCGACCAGCCGCACGGGCTGCACCTGGAGGCGCGGGCCGGCGAGGGCGTGTCACTCACCGCCGAGTTCACGGTGCAGCCCGCCCACCAGGGCGCCCCGGGCCTCGCCCACGGCGGTGTGCTCACCTCGGCCCTGGACGAGACCCTGGGCTCGCTGAACTGGCTGCTGCGCACGATCGCCGTGACCGGACGGCTGGAGACCGACTTCGTGCGGCCCGTGCCCGTCGGCACCACGCTGTACCTGGAGGCGGAGGTGACGGCGGTGGCCGGGCGGAAGATCTACTCGACCGCCACCGGACGCGTCGGCGGCCCCGACGGGCCCGTCGCCGTCCGTGCCGACGCGCTCTTCATCGAGGTGAAGGTCGACCACTTCGTCGACCACGGCCGCCAGGAGGAGATCCAGGCGGCCATGAACGACCCGGACCAGGTCCGGCGCGCCCGCGCCTTCGAGGTGAACCCATGACCCCCACGAGCCCTGTGAGCCGTCAGCCCGTGGACGTGCTGATCCGGCGCGTCGATCCGGACGTACCGCTTCCGTCGTATGCCCACCCAGGGGACGCGGGAGCCGATCTGCGGACCACCGAGGCGTGCCGACTGGAGCCCGGCGAGCGGGCCGTGCTGCCCACGGGAGTGTCTGTGGCGCTGCCGGAGGGGTACGCGGCCTTCGTGCACCCCCGGTCCGGCCTGGCCGCCCGCTGCGGCGTCGCCCTGGTGAATGCCCCGGGGACGGTTGATGCCGGGTACCGTGGGGAGATCAAGGTGATCGTGGTGAATCTCGACCCGCGCGAGGCCGTGCGGTTCGAGCGCTTCGACCGGATCGCCCAACTGGTCGTCCAGCAGGTCGAGAGGGTCCGCTTCCGCGAGGTGGCGGAGCTTCCCGGCTCCGCGCGGGCCGAGGGGGGCTTCGGGTCCACCGGAGGACACGCCGCGGTGGACGGGACGAGCGACACAAGCGGTCAGGCCGCCCTGGGCGGTCAGGCGGGTGGGAATCGATACGCTTCGGTCGTATCCGACCGGGAAGGACAGTGACGTGTTCGGACGTCGCAAGAAGAGGGATGCCGCCGAGGACGCGGCCGGCGAGGCCGAGCAGGTCGTCGACAGCGAGGCGGGCGGCGAGGGTGAGCGCCTGAGGCTCGAGCCGGCGCCGCGGCCCGACGGGCCCTGGGACAGCTCCGAGGTCCGCGACCCGGGCGAGGGCCGGGTCGACCTGGGCGGTCTGTTCGTGCCGGGCGTCGACGGCATGGAGCTGCGGGTCGAGGTCGCGGGTGACGCGATCGTGGCGGCTACGGTCGTGCTGCGGGACAGCGCCATCCAGTTGCAGGGCTTCGCCGCGCCCAAGCGTGAGGGCATCTGGGCCGAGGTGCGCGAGGAGATCGGCTCGGGCATCACCCAGCAGGGCGGCATCGTCGACGAGGTCGAGGGGCCGCTGGGCTGGGAGCTGCGGGCCCAGGTGCCGGTGCAGCTGCCGGACGGCACCGGCGGCTTCCAGGTCGTGCGGTTCGTCGGTGTGGACGGCCCCCGCTGGTTCCTGCGCGGGGTCATCTCGGGCCAGGGCGCGGTGCAGCCGCAGGCCGCCGGGCTGCTCGAGCAGATCTTCCGGGACACCGTCGTCGTCCGCGGTGAGGGCCCGATGGCGCCCCGCGACCCGATCGTCCTGAAGCTGCCCAACGACGCCCAGATGGTTCCCGAGGGCGTCCAGCAGGAGGAGGGCTCCCGTTTCGCCGGCGGAATGGGCCAGCTCCAGCGCGGACCGGAGATCACCGAGGTTCGCTGAGCGTCGCAGAGACACCAGAGCCGCACTCCCCAAGGGGTGCGGCTCTTTCTCGTGCGTGGAGCCTTGACGGGGCATTGGTCTGTACCTATCGTCTCCGTCCCACGCGTCTGTTCATAAAGGCGCTTCACGTTCACATACGAGAACGGAAGGCCCCAAGCATGCGCAGAACCGCACTCCTCGCGGCCGCGGCCGCCCTCGTCGCCGGTGCCCTTGTCCGGCCCGCCGACGCCGCTCCCGGCACCTTCGTCCACCCCGGAGTCACCGTCTCCAAGGGCCAGCTGGACTTCACCCGCTCCAAGGTCGACGCCGGCGCCCAGCCCTGGAAGGGCGCCTTCGACCAGATGATGGCGAGCAAGTATGCCGACCCGAACCGCACGCCCAGGCCCCGGGCGGTCGTCGAGTGCGGTTCGTACTCCAACCCCGACCTCGGCTGCACCGACGAACGCGAGGACGCGATCGCCGCCTACACCCAGGCCCTCGCCTGGTACGTCACCCGCGACGAACGGCACGCCCGCAAGGCGATCGAGCTGATGGACGCCTGGTCCGCGGTGATCAGGGACCACACCAACAGCAACGCGCCCCTCCAGACCGGCTGGGCCGGCTCCTCCTGGCCCAAGGCCGCCGAGATCATCAAGCACACGTACACCGGGAGCTGGGCCGGCTCCGGCCGCTTCGCCACCATGCTCCGCACCGTGTACCTGCCCGAGGTGATCAACGGCTCGCACTCCAACGGCAACTGGGAACTGTCGATGATGGAGGCCGCCGTCGGCATCTCCGTCTTCCTGGAGGACAAGGCGTCGTACGACAAGGCCATGGCGAGGTTCCGCACGCGCACGGCCGCCTACGTCTACCTGACCTCCGACGGCGACCTGCCGAAGACCGTGCCGAGCCAGAACCTCGACACCCGGGAGAAGATCGTCAAGTACTGGCAGGGCCAGTCGACCTTCGTCGACGGTCTCAGCCAGGAGACCTGCCGGGACTTCACCCACACCGGGTACGGCCTCTCGGCCATCTCGCACGTCGCGGAGACCAGCCGGATCCAGGGGCAGGACCTCTACCGCACCGACGTCGGCGAGCGGCTGCGGCACGGGCTCGGCCTCCACGCCAAGTACCAGCTCGGTACCGCCGCTCCCGGCTGGCTGTGCGGCGGCTCGCTGAAGCCGGGGCTCGGGCCGGTACCCGAGGTCGGCCACAACGCCCTGGCCAACCGTCTCGGACACGCCATGACCAACACCGAGACGCTGACCCTGCGCGGCCGTCCCGCCGGCAGCAACAACCTCTTCGTCGCCTGGGAGACCCTCACCCACGGCGACAACCCCGCGTGACCCGCTGAACGGCCGGGCGCGTCAGGGTTCCGTCAAGGACGCTCCCGTCGAGGCGCCCGGCACCGATGTGCCGCTGTTCCCGGCCGTAAGCTCGACGCTGCGCAGGCAGCGGAGCGGAAGACAATGAGGCCATGGCACGCGGCAAGTTTCGGATCTACCTCGGTGCGGCACCGGGCGTCGGCAAGACGTACGCGATGCTGTCCGAGGCGCACCGCCGCATCGAGCGGGGCACCGACTGCGTGGTCGCCTTCGTCGAGCACCACGACCGGCCCCGCACCGAGGTGATGCTGCACGGGCTGGAGCAGGTGCCGCGTCGGGAGCTGGAGCACCGGGGCGGCGCCTTTTCGGAGATGGACCTCGACGCCGTCCTCGCCCGCCGCCCGCAGGTCGCCCTGGTGGACGAACTCGCCCACACGAACGTCCCCGGCTCCCGCAACACCAAGCGCTGGCAGGACGTTGAGGAACTGCTCACGGCCGGGATCGACGTCGTCTCGACCGTCAACATCCAGCACCTGGAGTCCCTCGGTGACGTCGTCGAGTCGATCACCGGTGTGCGGCAGCAGGAGACGCTGCCGGACGAGGTGGTGCGCCGGGCGGATCAGATAGAGCTGGTCGACATGTCGCCGGAGGCGCTGCGGCGGCGGATGGCGCACGGCAACATCTACCAGCCCGACAAGGTCGACGCCGCCCTGTCGAACTACTTCCGCCCCGGCAACCTCACCGCCCTGCGCGAGCTGGCGCTGCTGTGGGTGGCCGACCGGGTCGACGCCTACCTCACCCAGTACCGCAGCGAGCACCGGGTCTCGAGGATCTGGGGCTCGCGCGAGCGGATCGTGGTCGGTCTGACCGGCGGGCCCGAGGGCCGGACGCTCATCCGCCGGGCGGCGCGGCTGGCCGACAAGGGCGCCGGCGGCGAGGTGCTCGCCGTCTACATAGCGCGCAGCGACGGACTGACCTCGGCCTCGCCCAAGGAACTGGCGATGCAGCGGACGCTCGTCGAGGACCTCGGCGGAACGTTCCATCACGTCGTGGGCGACGACATACCGGCCGCGCTGCTCGCCTTCGCCCGCGGTGTGAACGCCACCCAGATCGTGCTGGGCTCCTCGCGCCGCAAGACCTGGCAGTACGTCTTCGGACCCGGTGTCGGCGCGACCGTCGCCCGGGAGTCCGGCCCCGACCTCGACGTGCACATCGTCACCCACGACGAGGTCGCCAAGGGCCGTGGACTGCCGGTGGCCCGGGGCGCGCGTCTCGGGCGCTCCCGCCGGGTGTGGGGCTGGATCGCCGGGGTCGCCGGCCCGCCCCTCCTGGCGGTGCTGCTCAACACCGTCGACCTGGGCCTCGCCAACGACATGCTGCTGTTCCTGGCGCTGACCGTGGCGGCCGCCCTGCTCGGCGGGCTGCTCCCCGCGCTCGCCTCGGCCGCGGTGGGCTCCCTGCTGCTGAACTACTTCTACGCGCCGCCCCTGCACCGGTGGACCATCGCCGACCCGAAGAACATCGTCGCCATCCTGATCTTCGTGGCGGTGGGGGTGGCGGTGGCCTCCGTGGTCGACCTCGCCGCCCGCCGCACCCACCAGGCGGCCCGGCTGCGGGCCGAGTCCGAGATCCTGTCCCTCCTCGCGGGCAACGTGCTGCGCGGCGAGACCGGCCTGGAGGACCTGCTGGAACGGGTCCGGGAGACCTTCGGCATGGAGTCGGCCGCCCTGCTGGAACGGGCGGGCGACGTCGAGCCGTGGACCTGTGCCGGCCGCGTCGGGCAGGGACGTCCCCTCGAGCGGCCCGACCAGGCGGACGTGGACATGCCGGTCGGGGACCACATGGCGCTCGCGCTCACCGGCCGCGTCCTGCCCGCCGAGGACCGCCGCGTGCTGGCCGCCTTCGCCGCCCAGGCCGCCGTCGTCCTGGACCGCCGCCGGCTCCAGGAGGAGGCCGACCGGGCCCGCACGCTCGCCGAGGGCAACCGCATCCGTACGGCGCTGCTCGCCGCCGTCAGCCACGACCTGCGCACCCCGCTCGCCGGGATCAAGGCGGCGGTGACCTCCCTGCGCTCCGCGGACGTCGAGTGGTCCGAGGAGGACCGGGCCGAGCTGCTGGCGGGCATCGAGGAGGGCGCGGACCGCCTCGACCATCTCGTCGGCAACCTGCTCGACATGTCCCGGCTCCAGACCGGCACGGTCACCCCGCTGATCCGCGAGATCGACCTCGACGAGGTGGTGCCGGTGGCGCTCGGCGGCGTACCCGAGGGCAGCGTCGGCCTGGACGTCCCGGAGACGCTGCCCATGGTCGACGTGGACCCCGGGCTGCTGGAGCGGGCCATGGCCAACCTCGTCGAGAACGCCGTCAAGTACAGTCCGTCCGGCACGCCCGTGCTGGTGGCCGCCAGCGCGCTCGCCGACCGGGTCGAGGTGCGGGTGGTCGACCGGGGGCCGGGCGTACCCGACGAGGCCAAGAACCGCATCTTCGAGCCGTTCCAGCGCTACGGCGACGCTCCGCGCGGCGCCGGCGTGGGACTGGGGCTCGCGGTGGCGCGCGGCTTCGCCGAGGCCATGGGCGGCACGCTCGACGCCGAGGACACGCCCGGTGGCGGGCTCACCATGGTCCTCACCCTCCGCGCGGCGGGACCGCGCCCGGAGCTTGTCCCCGCGGCGGAACACGCGGCAGAACCGGAAAGGCAGGCCTCCTCATGACCCGTGTGCTGGTGGTCGACGACGAGCCGCAGATCGTGCGCGCCCTCGTGATCAACCTCAGGGCACGCGCGTACGAGGTCGACGCCGCTCACGACGGCGCCACCGCCCTCCGGCTCGCCGCCGCCCGCCACCCCGACGTGGTCGTCCTCGACCTCGGCCTGCCCGACATGGACGGCGTCGAGGTGATCAGGGGTCTGCGCGGCTGGACCCGGGTGCCGATCCTGGTGCTGTCCGCCCGGCACTCCTCCGACGAGAAGGTCGAGGCGCTGGACGCGGGCGCCGACGACTACGTCACCAAGCCCTTCGGCATGGACGAACTGCTGGCCCGGCTGCGGGCCGCCGTGCGCCGGGCGGAGCCGGCCGGGGGCGGTGAGGACGACATGATCGTGGAGACCGGCGAGTTCAGCGTCGACCTGGCCGCGAAGAAGGTCGACCGCGGAGGCAAGGACGTACGGCTGACTCCCACGGAGTGGCACCTGCTGGAGGTCCTGGTCCGCAACAGCGGCCGACTGGTCGGGCAGAAGCGGCTGCTCCAGGAGGTGTGGGGGCCGTCGTACGGGACGGAGACCAACTACCTGCGCGTGTACATGGCGCAGCTGCGGCGGAAGCTGGAGGCGGACCCCTCCCATCCGAAGCACTTCATCACGGAGCCGGGGATGGGCTACCGGTTCGAGAAGTGAGGCACCCGCCCCGGGACTACGTGGCTTCCAGCAGGCCCCGGTACGCTCTAGACATGAGTGCTGTTCCTCGTTCGCAGAAGCCTGCGGGCCGGTTCCGGCGCATGCTCGACCGGCTCTCCTCGTCACAGGAGGACCTGGAGTCCGAGGAGCTGCGCGAGGACACCGAGACCACGGGCTGTATCCGGATCGGCGACTGCCAGGACCGGCAGATAGTGACGGTAACTGGTACCTTGCGCACGGTCACCCTGCGACCGCGCGCCGGAGTCCCGGCCCTGGAGGCCGAGCTGTTCGACGGCTCCGCCGCGCTGGACGTGGTGTGGCTCGGCAGGCGCTCCATCGTGGGCATAGAGCCGGGGCGCAAGCTGATCGCATCGGGCCGGATCTCGATGAGCCGGGGCCGCCGGGTGCTGTTCAATCCCAAGTACGAACTGAGACCCCTCGGACGGGAGTAGCCGGTGACGTCGCTCGACAAGCCGACCGAAGAGACATCTGCGGACGACGCCCGGGCGGTGACCGAGGCCGCCCTGTTCGAAGCCTTCGGCGGCGTGCGGGGCATGGTCGAGACGGTGGTGCCCGGCCTGCTGTTCGTCACCATCTACACGATCAACAAGGACCTCCACCTGTCGGCGATCGCGGCGCTGGCCGTGTCGCTGGTGCTGGTCGCGGTCCGGCTGGTGATGAAGGACACCGTCAAGCACGCCTTCAGCGGTGTCTTCGGCGTGGCGTTCGGTGTCGTCTTCGCGATGATGACCGGCAACGCCAAGGACTTCTACCTGCCCGGCATGCTCTACACGCTGGGTCTGGGACTCGCCTACATCGTCACCACCCTGTGCGGTGTCCCGCTGATCGGACTGATCCTCGGCCCGGTCTTCAAGGAGAACCTCTCCTGGCGCACGCGGAACCCCGGCCGCAAGAAGGCGTACGCCAAGGCCAGTTACGCGTGGGGCGCGATCCTGCTCGCCAAGTGCGCGATCCTCTTCCCGCTGTACTGGTGGGCCGACACCACACAGCTGGGCTGGGTCCTGGTCGCCCTGAAGATCCCGCCGTTCCTGCTCGCCGTGTGGCTGACGTGGGTCTTCCTGGCGAAGGCGCCCGCGCCGATCGATGTGTTCGCGGAGATGGAGGCGGAGGAGAAGGCCGCGCAGGAGAGGGAACGGGAAGCTGCCGCTCGGTCCGCCGAGCAGTGAACCTCCCGATCTGCAGGGCTCCAGAGCGGTTCCTGAGCTGTAGAAGCTGTTCCAGAGCCGAAAGAAGGGGCGTCCCGGAAATCCGGGACGCCCCTTCCGCTTGCTTCGCGCAGGCCCCGCTCAGCTCGCCGCGCTGTCCCGGCGTACCGACAGCAGGTCCTCCAGCTGCTCCTCACGGGCCTGTGCGGCCACGAAGAGGAGTTCGTCGCCCGCCTCCAGGGAGTCCTCCCGGGAGGGCGTCAGGACGCGGGTGCCGCGGATGATCGTGACCAGCGACGTGTCCTCCGGCCACTCGACGTCCCCGACCTGCGTGCCGGCCAGGGCCGACTCCTCCGGCAGGGTCAGCTCGACCAGGTTGGCGTCGCCATGGCTGAAGCGGAGCAGGCGGACCAGGTCGCCCACGCTCACCGCCTCCTCGACCAGGGCCGACATCAGACGCGGCGTCGAGACGGCGACGTCCACGCCCCAGGACTCGTTGAACAGCCACTCGTTCTTCGGGTTGTTCACCCGGGCGACCACCCGCGGGACGCCGTACTCCGTCTTGGCGAGGAGCGAGACGACCAGGTTCACCTTGTCGTCGCCGGTCGCGGCGATGACGACGTTGCAGCGCTGGAGCGCCGCCTCGTCCAGGGAGGTGATCTCGCAGGCGTCGGCCAGCAGCCACTCGGCCTGCGGGACGCGTTCGACCGAGATGGCGGTCGGCGCCTTGTCGATCAGCAGGACCTCGTGGCCGTTCTCCAGCAGTTCGCCCGCGATCGAGCGGCCGACCGCGCCGGCTCCGGCAATGGCGACCCTCATCAGTGACCGCCCTCCTCTTCGGGACCCTTGGCGAACGCCGCCTCGACCGTGTCGACCTCGTCGGTGCGCATCATCACGTGCACCAGGTCGCCCTCCTGCAGCACCGTCTGCGAGGTGGGCAGGATCGCCTCACCGAGCCGGGTCAGGAACGCCACGCGCACGCCGGTCTCCTCCTGGATCCGGCTGATCTTGTGGCCGACCCAGGCGGGGGAGGTGTGCACCTCGGCGAGCTGGACGCCGCCGGTGGGGTCGCGCCACAGCGGCTCGGCGCCCGAGGGGAGCAGGCGCCGCAGCATCTGGTCGGCCGTCCAGCGGACGGTCGCGACGGTGGGGATGCCCAGGCGCTGGTAGACCTCGGCGCGGCGGGGGTCGTAGATGCGGGCGGCGACGTTCTCGATGCCGAACATCTCACGGGCCACACGCGCGGCGATGATGTTGGAGTTGTCACCGCTGGAGACGGCGGCGAAGGCGCCGGCCTCCTCGATGCCCGCCTCGCGCAGGGTGTCCTGGTCGAAGCCGACCCCGGTGACCCGGCGGCCGCCGAAGGAGGACCCCAGGCGGCGGAAGGCGGTGGGGTCCTGGTCGACCACGGCGACCGTGTGGCCCTGTTGCTCCAGGTTCTGGGCCAGGGCGGAGCCCACCCTTCCGCAACCCATGATCACAATATGCATCGCGTCACACCGTACTTCCTACGGGCCCTCTGACCATCAACAATGTCCTGCTCATGTCTCTCTTTCGGCTCGCCAGGCGCCAGTCGCGGCCGGAGTGCGGGCCGCCGGGCAACATCATGCCGGTGGAATCACGCCATGATGCCTTCCGGGGCCGGTGCCGCGTTCGACTGCCCGACTCCAACGTATCGGCAAAGTCGAGGGGGTTGCCGAGGGCCCCGCGGCCCTCGGCGGGGGAGGAATCCGACATGAGCAGCGAGATCGACGTCCTCGTCCTGGGCGGCGCGGGCGTGGACACGATCGTGCACGTGCCCGAGCTGCCCGTGCCGTTCGCCGACAGCCACATGATCCGGCCCGGGATCGTGACGCGCGCGGGCCAGAGCGGGGACTTCGTCGCGCTGGCCGCGAGCGCGCTGGGGCTGCGCACGCACCACGTCGACATGCTGGGCGACGATCCCGAGGGCGACCTGGTCCGCGCCCTGCACAAGGACCGCGGCATCGCGCTCACCGCCGTCCCCCAGCCGCTCGGCACCAAGCGCGCGGTCAACCTCGTCGGACCCGACGGCCGGCGGATGTCCCTGTACGACGCCACGCGCTCCGCCGACACGGACCGGCTGCCCGAGGCGACGGTGCGTGCACTGGCCGCCCGCAGCCGGCACGCCCATGTCGTCATCACCCAGCCGTGCGCGCACGCGCTGCCCGTTCTGCGCGAGGCGGGCATCACGATCTCGACCGACCTGCACGACTGGGACGGGGCCGACCCCTACCACGAGCCCTTCGCCCACCAGGCCGACCTGGTCTTCCTCTCCAGCACGGCCCTGGCCGACCCGGAGCGGATCATGCGGCGGATCACCGAGCGGGGCCGGGCCCGGACCGTCGTCGCCACCGCCGGCGCGGACGGGGCGTACCTGCTGACCGACGGCGAGCTGACGCACGTACCCGCCGCCACGCCGCCGGCACCGGTGGTCGACTCCAACGGCGCGGGCGACGCCTTCGCCGCCGCGTTCCTCCACGCCTGGCTGCACGGCGCCCCGCCCCGCCACTGCGCCCTGCACGGCGCAGTGGCCGGGGCGTACGCCTGCACGGTCCCGTCGACCCGGGCCGACAGCATCGGGCGGGAGGAACTGCGCGCCGGGGTGGCGGAGCTGGAGCGGGCGCGCGTCAGCAGCGGGCAGAGCGACGCAATCCGATGACGGGCTCCTCCGGTGCGGCCACGGCCCTGTCTCTAGCGGGTCCCCGGCGACACGTCCTTGCGGCGGCTGATGCTGCGGACGCTCGCCAGCGTGAGGATTCCGAGGGCTACGAGGGCGGCCGCGGCGCCGATCAGTTCTGCGGTGGGGTGCATGGGACCTCCAGGGGCGGCAACGGCCGGGAGACGGACAGGGCTTAGTCATATAGGCATGGGATCCGGGTGACCTGCCGAATCCTCAGCCGCAGCAGCATCTGAATTCACTCGGAGAGCAGACGGAACGCCGATGAGGGGTGGCGGGTGGGCGAGCCCGCAATCGAACGCTTACGATCCACTGTTGTGTCCAAACTGACCGACGTGCCCAAACGGATCCTGATCGGGCGCGCACTGCGCAGTGACCGGCTGGGGGAAACACTCCTGCCGAAGCGCATCGCACTACCCGTCTTCGCCTCCGACCCGCTGTCCTCCGTCGCGTACGCGCCGGGGGAGGTGCTGCTGGTCCTGTCGATCGCGGGTGTGACGGCGTACCACTTCAGTCCGTGGATCGCGGTCGCGGTCGTCGTGCTGATGTTCACCGTGGTGGCGTCGTACCGGCAGAACGTGCACGCCTATCCCAGCGGCGGCGGCGACTACGAGGTGGCGAACACCAACCTCGGCCCCCGGGCCGGGCTGACGGTCGCGAGCGCGCTCCTCGTCGACTACGTCCTCACCGTCGCGGTGTCGATCTCCTCCGGTATCGAGAACCTGGGCTCCGCGATCCCGTTCGTGGTCGAACACAAGGTGCTCTGCGCGCTCGCCGTGATCGTGCTGCTGACGCTGATGAACCTGCGCGGGGTGAAGGAGTCGGGCTCGCTGTTCGCCATCCCGACCTACGTCTTCGTCGCCGGCGTCTTCACCATGATCGCCTGGGGCGCCTTCCGCGGTCTGGTCCTGGACGACACCATGCGCGCACCGACGGCGGACTACGTCATCAAACCCGAGCACCAGGGCCTGGCGGGCTTCGCCCTGGTCTTCCTGCTGCTGCGCGCCTTCTCCTCCGGCTGCGCCGCCCTCACCGGCGTCGAGGCGATCTCCAACGGCGTCCCGGCCTTCCGCAAGCCCAAGTCCAAGAACGCCGCGACCACGCTCGCGATGATGGGCCTGCTCGCCGTCACCATGTTCTGCGGCATCATCGCGCTGGCCGCCGAGACCAAGGTCCGCATGGCCGAGAACCCGGCCCGCGACCTCTTCCACAACGGCGTCCCGCTCGGCGCGGACTACGTGCAGAACCCGGTGATCTCCCAGGTCGCCGAGGCCGTCTTCGGCAAGGGCAGCTTCCTGTTCGTCGTCCTGGCCGCGGCCACCGCGCTGGTGCTGTTCCTCGCCGCCAACACCGCCTACAACGGCTTCCCGCTGCTCGGCTCGATCCTCGCCCAGGACCGCTACCTGCCGCGCCAGCTGCACACCCGCGGCGACCGCCTCGCCTTCTCCAACGGCATCGTGCTCCTCGCGGGCGCCGCCGGACTCCTGGTGGGGATCTACGGAGCCGACTCCACGCGCCTGATCCAGCTGTACATCGTCGGCGTGTTCGTGTCCTTCACGCTCAGCCAGACCGGCATGGTCCGGCACTGGAACCGCCTCCTGGCCACCGAGCAGGACCAGGCCAAGCGCCGCCACATGATCCGCTCGCGCGCCATCAACGCCTTCGGCGCCTTCTTCACCGGCCTCGTGCTGGTGGTCGTCCTCGTCACCAAGTTCACGCACGGCGCCTGGGTCGCCCTGCTCGGCATGGTGATCTTCTACGCGACGATGACGGCCATCCGTAAGCACTACGACCGGGTCGCCGAGGAGATCGCCGCCCCCGAGGGCCCGAGCGACGACAGCGTACGGCCGTCCCGCATCCACTCGGTCGTCCTGATCTCCAAGATCCACCGTCCGACGCTGCGCGCCCTGGCCTACGCCAAGCTGATGCGCTCGGACAGCCTGGAGGCCCTGAGCGTCAACGTCGACCCGGCGGAGACCAAGGCGCTGCGCGAGGAGTGGGAGCGGCGCGGCATCGACGTCCCGCTGAAGGTCCTGGACTCGCCCTACCGCGAGATCACGCGGCCGGTCATCGAGTACGTCAAGGGACTGCGCAAGGAGTCGCCGCGGGACGCGGTGTCCGTGATCATCCCCGAGTACGTCGTCGGCCACTGGTACGAGCATCTGCTGCACAACCAGAGCGCCCTGCGGCTGAAGGGCCGGCTGCTGTTCACGCCGGGGATCATGGTGACCTCGGTGCCGTACCAGCTCCAGTCCTCCGAGGCGGCCAAGCGGCGGGCCCGCAGGCAGCAGGAGTGGAACGCGCCGGGTTCGGTGCGGCGGGGTCCCGCACAGGTGCGGTCGAAGGAGTCCACCGAGCACAAGTCGTGAGACGACGGCTCGTGTGAAGCGGCCGGGCGGCACCCACGTAGACTGGTGGGCTGTTGTCCGGCCGTTTCCCTTCGGCCGTTTCCCCCTTACGTTTTTGGAGTCACCCCACCATGCAGGCAGAACCGAGGAAGTCGCTGGTGGGAGAGGAGTACGAGGTCGAGATCGGCCCCGTCGCCCACGGCGGCCACTGCATCGCCCGTACCTCGGAGGGCCAGGTGTTGTTCGTCCGGCACGCGCTGCCCGGTGAGCGGGTCGTGGCCAGGGTGACGGAGGGCGAGGAGGGCGCCCGGTTCCTGCGCGCGGACGCGGTGCAGGTGCTGGACGCCTCCAAGGACCGGATCGACGTGCCCTGCCCGTTCGCCGGCCCCGGCCGCTGCGGCGGCTGCGACTGGCAGCACGCCAAGCCGGGCGCGCAGCGGCGCCTGAAGGCCGACGTCATCGCCGAGCAGCTCCAGCACCTCGCCGGGCTCACCCCGGAGGAGGCCGGCTGGGACGGCACGGTGATGCCCGCCGAGGGCGACAAGGTGCCCGCCGGCCAGGTCCCGTCCTGGCGCACCCGCGTCCAGTACGCGGTCACGGCCGACGGCCGCGCGGGCCTGCGCCGGCACCGCTCCCACGAGGTGGAGCCGATCGACCACTGCATGATCGCCGCGGAGGGGGTCAGCGAGCTGGGCATCGAGAAGCGGGTCTGGACCGGCATGGACTCCGTCGAGGCGATCGCGGCGACGGGCTCGCAGGACCGCCAGGTGATCCTCACGCCGAAGCCGGGCGCGCGCCTCCCGCTGGTCGAACTCGACCGCCCGGTGTCGGTGCTGCGCGTGGACGAGCGCTCCGGCGGCGTCCACCGCGTCCACGGCCGCCCCTTCGTCCGCGAGCGCGCGGACGGCCGGACCCACCGCGTGGGCAACGGCGGCTTCTGGCAGGTCCACCCGCGGGCGGCCGACACCCTGGTGACGGCCGTCATGCAGGGCCTCCTGCCCCGCAAGGGCGACATGGCCCTCGACCTCTACTGCGGCGTCGGCCTCTTCGCGGGCGCCCTCGCCGACCGGGTCGGCGAGCAGGGCGCGGTCCTCGGCATCGAGTCCGGCAAGCGGGCGGTGGAGGACGCGCGGCACAACCTCGCCGAGTTCGACCGCGTCCGCATCGAGCAGGGCAAGGTCGAGAGCGTGCTGCCGCGGACGGGGATCACGGAGGTCGACCTCATCGTCCTGGACCCGCCGCGGGCCGGGGCGGGGCGGAAGACGGTGGAACATCTGGCTTCGCTCGGGGCTCGGCGGATCGCGTATGTGGCGTGTGACCCGGCGGCGTTGGCGCGGGACTTGGGGTACTTCCGGGACGGCGGGTATCGGGTGCGGACGCTGCGGGCGTTCGATCTGTTTCCGATGACGCATCATGTGGAGTGCGTGGCGATTCTGGAGCCTGCGACGAAGGGTTCCTGACCCGCGGCTTTCTACGGTGTGGAGCACCTCTTCGGCTCGCGAAGGCTGTCCGACCTGGCGTTCCTGCGGTGGCTGTCGAATCGACGTGATCGTCTTTGAGTATCTCGGCCCGGACGGCGACAGCCGTCTTGACGCTCGGATGACGCTCTGATGAGGCGTCACCCCAGGGGCGGCGGCCGTACGGGCTGTTCTGCCGATGTTGTCGCGAGGAGTCCCGCGCGGGCTGCCGGGCACGATGCGGTGCGCCCACGATCAAGGGCAACAGCGGGACATCCCGCAAGGTTCTGGCGCGAAGCCACGTCGCCGAGCACGTCCTTCAGTTCGCCGAACCGGGCAACTGGTCACGGCAGCGTGTTCCGTCCCGGAGAGTGGCTGCGCGGTCGACGCGGAGCTGGACAGAGGGGCTGAAGGGCAAGGGAGACGGCGCGGCGGGGCCGACGCACGCGGAGCTGTTCTGGCGGGACCTGCTCGGCGATGGAGATGGAGGCGGCCACGGCGGTGCGGGGGTCGGTACGCGCGAACGACGCGCTCAGTGCCAGTGGCTGACTCCGCTGACCGCGAACGTGTCGAGTCCCTCGGCGTCGGCTGTTGCGACCAACTGGTCGGCCGACTCGTAGACTTGAAGGGAGCCCGGACAGGATGGCGAGGATCCGACCGCTCTCGGCGCGCTGGACGGGGTGACCCGGGCGCTGCGCGGGCCGGGCCGAGTGGGCCGTGCAGGCCCGCGAGGAGCTGCGTTTCCGGGCGCGGGGCATCGCGGTGGAGCGTCGACTGCCTCGACGCCCTCGCGGGCGTCCCCCAGGAGGAGCAGGAGCGCGGGCGGTCTCAGCGCTGCTCGGCCCGTACGGTCGTCGACTCCGGCTCGTCACCCCAGCCGCTTTGCTGGTTCAGCAGACGCAAAGCGTCCGCGGAGGTCGCGTCGTTGGGGGTGTAGATCTCGACGCGGTGGTCGGGGCTGTCGGGCTGGAGCCACACCTGGTAGTCCACGCTCACCGCCCCGACGGTGGGGTGCTGCAGATGCATGGTCCCCGTCGTGCAGTCGGAGACGTCACCCGTCGCCCACATCGCGCCGAAGTCCGCGCTGTTCATGAGGAGTTCGCCGATCAGCCCGGCAAGCCGGGCGTCCGTGGGGTAGCGGCCGGCGGTGAGGCGCAGATAGGCGACGTGGACCTCGGCGAGCTCCGGCCAGTTGCGGTACATGCCGCGGCTGTGCGGGTCCAGGAAGAACATCCTGGGGATCGACGGGCGCTCCTGCGGATTTCGTGGCGCCTCAAAGGGGACGTGCTCGGCGATCAGCGCGTGCCCGGTGCGGTTCCACGCCAGGACGTCGCCGCGCCTGCCGAGCACCACCGCGGGCGTGGCCTCGCCCAGTGACTCCAGGAGGGTCAGTACACGCGGGTGGGGCTCCTCGCGGGGCGGTTCGCCCAAACGGGGCTTCACCGACTGCCGTGCGAGGTTGTGCAGATGGACGGTCTCCACCTGGTCGAGCCGGAGCACCCGGGCGAGCGCGTCGAGTACCTGCTCGGAGGCGGTCTCGGCCTGCCCCTGCTCCAGACGCGTGTAGTACCCCGCGCTCACTCCCGCGAGCTGGGCGAGCTCTTCCCGTCTGAGACCGGGGACCCGCCGGGAGGTGCCGTAGGTCAGCAGACCGATCTCAGCCGGAGTGACCCGGTCACGACGGCTCTTCAAAAACGCTCCGAGACTCTCCATGCACACGAGCGTAGGGCGCTCGCCCACTCCGTGGGTGTACCTGTCGGGTGTACCCACGCCACGGGGATGGCTGTCGGCCACGGCCGTGCCTGAGTGTCGGCGCCATGACACGACAGCACGCGAACAACGCCCCCGGACTGCGGGCCTGGCTCGGGCTCGCGGTGGTCCTCGGCCCGGTACTCCTCGTCTCCATGGACGGATCCATCCTGTTCCTGGCGATGCCCCGGATCAGCCAGGCCCTCTCGCCCACCGCCGACCAGGCGCTGTGGATCCTGGACAGCTACGGCTTCGCCGTCGGCTCCCTGCTGGTCGCCTTCGGCAGTCTCGGCGACCGCTACGGCCGGCTGAAGCTCTTGATGATCGGCGCGACCGTGTTCGGACTCGGCTCCGCCGGGGCCGCGTTCGCACCGACCCCCGAACTCCTCATCGCCTGCCGGGCGCTCATGGGCGTGGCCGGCGCGACCCTGCTGCCCTCGGCGCTGGCCGTACTGAGCGAGCTGTTCCCCGACCCCCGGCGCCGGGCCCAGGCCATCGGCATCTTCGCCGCGGCCTTCGCGGCCGGGTTCGCCATCGGCCCGGTCATCGGCGGCGCCCTCCTCGGCCAGTTCTGGTGGGGCTCGGTCTTCCTCGTCAACCTCCCCGTCATCGCCGTGTTCCTGGTGTTCGCGCCGGTCCTCCTCCGAGAGGTCCGGTCGGGCGGGACGGGCCGCGTCGACCCGCTCAGCGTCGTGACCTCCGCCGGGGGCCTGCTGCTCACGATCTACGGGATCAAGCACCTGGCCGCCGACGGGATCTCGGCCCTCCCGATCACCACGGTGATCGTCGGCATCGCCGTACTGACCTTCTTCGGCCTGCGCCAACGGCACCTCGACAACCCGCTGATCGACTTCTCCCTCTTCCGCGACCGCGTCTTCACCATCGCCGCCATCACGGGCCTGCTGCCCCTGGCCGCGTGGTCGGCGGCGGCGTACCTGTCCGGCATCTACCTCCAGTCCGTACTGAACCTGAGCGTCCTGCACGCGGCGCTCCTCGCCCTCCCGGGCGCGGCGGCCCTCACCGTCTCCTGCATCGTCACACCGGCCGTCGTCGAACGCATCGGCAAGCGGGCCGCGCTCCTCATCTGCCACTTCTCCATCGCGGGCGGCCTGTTGCTGCTGCTCCCCACCACGGTCACCGGCGGGATCGGCTGGTACATCGCCTCGACCGTGGTCGCCGGAACGGGATACGGGATCTCCTTCGCCGTCGTCGCGGACACCGCGGTCGGCGCGGTCCCCGCGGAGCGGGCGGGCTCGGCCGGCGCGATCGCCGAGACCAGCAACGAGATCGGCAACGCCCTCGGCATCGCTATCCTCGGCTCGCTCGCCGCGCTGCTCTTCCGCCTCCAGGGCCCGGACCTCGCCCCCACCCTCGACGAGACCCTCACGCTGCCCTCTCTGCTCCCATCGGTGATCCAGGACGCGAAGTCCGCGTTCGTCACCGGCCTGCACGTCGTCGTGGTCGCGGCGAGCCTTCTGCACGCCGCCCTCGGAACGGCCGCCCTGCGCTGGCTACCCAAGTCGGCGCCGCAGGAGCAGACCACCGAGGTCCACGAGGAGCCCGCGGAGCAGTTCATGGCGAGCAAGCCGTAACGGGACGGGGCTGATGAGAGGGGCTGACGGTGCGTCGCCGCCGGCAGGCCGGCCACATCCGGTTCGGAAGACCCGGTTGCGTCAGCAGGGCCGCCACGTGCGTCTTGACATCGGCGAGCGGAACGGCGGGACGGACAACCGCGGCATCGGCCCAGCCGACGGGGATGGGGGCGTGGGCTCTCACCCGGGGGCCGCAGGGGATGGCGGATCCGGCAAGGGGAGGCACGGACACCGGAAGGAACCCGGACCGGGGGGCGAGGCAAAACCACTCGCACGCCGGGACCGGTCACGGTAATCCCGGGCCAGCGGGTGGCACCGGGCCCGCCGAGGAGGCGGGCCCGGGCGGTGACAGTCGGATGCGACGGAACAGCCGGCCCCCAGCCGGCACACGGGGTCAGCGTCCTTCGCCTACACCTGCCGCTGATCCCGCAAGGGGAATGGGCATAGGCTCGACGCGTGTTGCCACGCGGACTGTCCGACGGTGGTGTGCCGCGATCGGATCGTTGGGGACGATCCCGGGCCATGTCGGCGGCCTCGACGGGAGGGGGAGGTGCAGCGCGGGTGGGCGGACAGTTGGCCCTTGGTGCGAAACGCCGTATCGGCGGGCCCTTGGAGCAGGGGGCCTGCTACCGGTCACGGCCGACAACGGCAGGGCGACCTACCGCAGGCCGGCCGGACGCGGTGGGCGTGTGACCGGCCGGTCGGCGGCCGCCGTGCTGCCCCGATCGCTGCGCCCGTGGCTCGGGCTGATGGCGGCTCTCGCCGCGCTGGTGGTCGTCGTGCTCGGCGTCCGGTATGCCGACGACAGCGAGCCCGGCGGGGTGGACGCGCGGATCTGGGCGGCGGTGGACGGTGTGGGGCCGTCGTGGCGGCACGTCGCTCTGGCCACGGACTTCCTGGGTGAGCCCGTGGGAGCGGCGACGCTGGTCGTGGTCACCGTGACGGGCTGCCTGCTGCTTCGGCGTCCTCGCGCGGCGGTGCTGGTCGTTGCCGGCGCCGGCGTGGCCGTGGGAACGGCGACGCTGCTCAAGTCCCTGGTGGGACGCACCATCCACGGCGACGGCAACTTGTCCTACCCGAGCGGGCACACCGCCTTCCTCACCGCGTTCGCCCTCGTGGTGGCGCTGCTCGCGACCGGCCGGCTCGGCCTCGGCAGGACGGCCGGCACGTCACTCGTGTTCGCCGCGGCGCTGGTGGCCGGCGCCGCCATGGGCTGGGCGCAGGTCGCCCTGGGGGCGCACTACCCGACCGACGTCCTCGGCGGCTGGTGCACCGCGCTGGCGGTGGTCCCGGCCACCGCGTGGCTGGTCGACCGGATGGCCGACCGGCTGGTCGACCGGATGGCCGACGCCGGTCGGCGGGAGCGTCGCTGACGTCGTCACGTCACGTCACGTCAGGTCCCGTCACGCCCGACGTCACGCCGTGCGGCGGAATACCGGTTTCACCGGCCGTCCGGCCAGCCAGGGTGTGGGGTCACCGGCGTCCAGTGCCTTCCGGTACACCGCACATGCCTGGGCCACCACGTCGACGGTGTGATCGATGTCGGCGTCGCTGAGCGCGCTGCTCACCACGAACGACGGGGCCAGCACCCCGCCCCCGAGGAGCCGGCGCAGGAACAGGGTGCGGTACCGCTGCGACGGCTGCCCCTTCTCGTCGAGGGTGGCGAAGACCAGGTTGCTGGGCCGGCCCCGGACGACGACGTGGTCACCGACGCCCATGCTCGCCGCGGCGTCGCGGACACCGGCGGCCAACCGCTCGCCGAGGGCGTGCAAGCGCGCGGTGATGCCCTCTTCGACGTAGGTGGTCTGCACGGCCATCGCGGCTGCCAGGGAGTGCGTTTCCGCACCGTGGGTGGTGGACAGCAGGAACACCCGGTCGCCGGGGTGACGCAGCCCGCCCCGCTCCATCAGCTCGCGGCGCCCGGCCAGGGCGGAGACGGCGAACCCGTTGCCCAGGGCCTTGCCGAACGTGGAGAGGTCGGGGACGACGCCGTACAGCCCCTGGGCGCCCGCCTCCGACCAGCGGAAGCCGGTGATCATCTCATCGAAGATCAGGACGCAGCCGTGCCGGTCGGCCAGTTCGCGCAGGCCTGCGAGGTACCCGGGCGGCGGCTCGGTGTGGGTGGCGGGTTCGAGGATCAGGCAGGCGATCTCGTCCTGGTACCGGGTGAGCAGTTCCTCCGTGGCGGCCAGGTCACCGTAGGGGAACGCCACGGTGAGGTCGGTGGTCGGCGCCGGGATGCCGGCGGACATCGGCGTGGTGGCGATGAACCAGTCGTCGGTGGAGAAGAACGGATGGTCGGCGCAGAGGGCCACCCGCGGGCGCCCGGTGGCGGCGCGGGCGAGGCGGACGGCGGCGGTGGTGGCGTCGGAGCCGTTCTTCGCGAACTTCACCATCTCGGCGGTCGGCACCGTGGCCAGGAAGCGTTCCGCGGCCTCGACCTCCACGATGGACGGCCGGACGAAGTTGCTGCCGCGGTCGAGTTCCCGCCGCACCGCCTCGATCACGCGCGGGTGGGCATGGCCGAGGCTGACCGACCGCAGGCCGGAGCCGTACTCGATGTAACGGTTGCCGTCGACGTCCCACACATGGGCACCGTGGCCGTGGCTGATGACCGGGGCGAGGTCCGCGGGGTACTGGTCGTCGCCCTTGGCGTAGGTGTGCGCGCCCCCGGGGACCATGGCGTGCAGCCGCTCGTTCGCTGTCCGCGACCGGGGGAGGGCGAACTCCTCGGTCCCTTCGGTGATTTCGGTGTCCACGCCGGCCTCACTTCTCTCTTTGCTTCAGGGCCTCGGCGAGGCTCGGCGCCTCCCGGTCCCGCTGGGACATCGATGTGACCGGCAGCGGCCAGGGGATCGCGAGCTCCGGGTCGTCGAAGGCGATCGTCACGTCCTCCGCCGGATCGTGCGGGCGGTCGATCCGGTACGAGGTGTCGGCGGTCTCGGTCAGCGCCTGGAAGCCGTGCGCGCACCCCGCCGGGATGTACAGGGTCACCTGCGTCTCGCCGGACAGCTCGAAGAAGGCCCGGCCCAGGTACGTCGGCGAGTCCGGCCGCAGGTCCACGACGACGTCGAAGATCCTCCCGTACGAGCAGCGCACCAGCTTGGCCTCGCCGGCGCCGGAGCGCAGGTGCAGGCCGCGCAGCACGCCCCCGACCGAGCGGGACAGGCTGTCCTGGACGAAGGCGTCCGGGTCGAGGCCCACCGAGCGGACGACGTCGGCGTCGAAGGTGCGGCAGAAGAAGCCGCGCTCGTCGGCGTACGGCGTCGGCTCGAACAGGTACGCGCCGGCGATCTCCGGGACTTCGGTCGCTTTCATGAAGCCTTCCGCAGGGTGTGGGGGTGGTCGGTCGTCGGGAACAGGGCCGTGGTCAACGCGGCGAACTGGTCCTCGAGTTGCTGTGCGGCGACCTGGTTCCGCTCCGTGAGGGTCTGCCGCAGGACCGCCGAGTGCTTCTCCAGGTCCCGGAACTGCTCGAGCAGCCGGTCGGCGTCGACCTCGCGTGCCGGGTGGCAGTAAGCGCCGAGGCCCATCCGGTCCATGAGCGCGTCGCTCTTCGCCGCATAGGTGACGGCGAGCGTCGGCGTCCCGGTCTTCAGCGCGCAGATCAGGTTGTGGTAGCGGATCGCCACCACGGTGTCGGCAGCCGCCATCTCCTTCATCAGGTCGGCCAGCGAGGCCGTCTCGGCAGCGGTGACCAGTGGTGAGTCCACCGCGTCGAGGATCGCGTCCACCACCGACGCGTCGCACTGGTCGCCGGTGAGCAACCGGACCGGCCTGCCGTCCTCGACCAGCGCCCGCACGAACCGGGTCGTCCCGTCGAGGTAGCGCCGGTGTATCTCGTCGGCCTGGGCGCGGTCGTCGTTGCCGCCGTGGAAGTCCATGACGCCGACGCAGACTTGGCCCGGCGGGCCCGAGGGCGCGCTCTTCGGCGGCGTGGGCGTCGGCAGGGCGAACGCCAGGTCCGGGTAGACCTCGTCGCGTGCGGTGTCCACACCCGTCGCCCGCATCGCGTCGCGGGACTGGGTGTCCCGGTACGACCGGTACGCGGCCAGCCGCGCCGACCAGCGCACCAGGGCCCGGGTCGGCCGGTCGCGGATCGGGGCGGCGCCGACGCCGACCAGCGCGACCCGGGTGCCGAGCATCCTGCCGCTCGCGCAGAGCAGGAACAGCGAGTACGGGAAGCCCCACGGCCGCAGCGGCAGCGTGGCCTCCAGGACGCCCATGCCCGGCACGATCACCACGTCGTGCCGGCGCACCCAGGCGGCGGTGCGGAAGACGTCGACGAGTTTGCCGAGCCCCTTCGACGCGACCGCGCCCACACGTGACGCGGTCCGGTACTCCGCGCGGTTCCAGTGCAGCCGTGTGGCGGGGATCCCGAACCGGGCCGTGACGGCCTCGGGCCCGCCGCACAGGGCGTCCACGACCGCGTCCGGGTGCTCGGCGCGCAGGTATCCGAGCACGGCCTCCAGCGAGCCGTCGTTGCCGAGGTTGCCGGAGCCGAGGAGGCCGAACACCCCCACACGTTTCCCGGGTTTCATGCCCGCCGCCCCTCACGGCCCGCGACGAGGGCGTCCACGGAGACGGTGAGCTTGGCAGGGTCGACCGGGGCGCGGTCCTCGACCCGCTCGCCGGCGCCCGGCCGGACCCGGCTGGTCATCCACGCGGCCAGGTGCCGGTAGCACGCGCGCCGGTCGGCCGCGGACAACGGCGCCCGCCGGATCGCGGAGGCGAAGCCCCAGACGTACTCGGCGAGCAGCCGGGGCGTCGGGTGCAGCAGGCCGGCCCGGCGCGGGTCCAGGTTGACGCACCGGGAGCGCTTGGACGGGTTCGCCCGCTCGGCGCGGGTGGGGTGGTCGCGGCGGAAGTACAGCAGCTCCGGAACCTGGTGGAAGGGCCCGTGCAGGACGATCTCGGCGACGAACGTGCGGTCCGCGTGGTGGTAGCTGTCGTGCGGCTTCACCCGGCGCAGCATGTCGGCACGCATCACCCCGTAGAAGTCGTCGCCCCCGGGCTCGAACAGGAAACTGCGGAAGCGCTCCGGCGCGTGCGGCGAGGCGGTGGCGAGCCCGTACTCGTACGGGACCTTGACCCGTCCTTCGCCGTCGATGACCGCCTGGTCGGAGTGCGCGAGGACCACGTCCGGCCGCTCGTCCAGCGCTTCCACGCAGCGCCGCAAAAGGTCCCGGGCGTAGAGGTCGTCGTGCGAGGCCCACTTGAACAGCTCGCCGCGGCACTCGGTGAACACGTAGTTGTGGTTCGGCGCGGCGCCGATGTTCCGGCGCAGCCGGAGGTACCGGATGCGTGAGTCCTGCGCCGCGTACTTGCGGCAGATGTCCTCGGTCCCGTCGGTCGAGGCGTTGTCGGAGATGACCAGTTCGAAGTCCTCGTAGGTCTGCCCGAGCAGGGCGTCGAGCGACTCGGCCAGGTACTCCTCGCCGTTGTACACGGGCAGGCCGATGCTCAGCCGGGGATGGGCGGTCATGACGTCCTCACTTCAGGGATGGGTTCTTTCAGGCGCTCGCTCAGGGCGGACCGCAACTGGAGCCACCACACGGCCGAGCCGGCGAGTGTCGCCGAGGCGACGCCCCAGGCCGAGCCGGCCGTGCCGGCGACGGCCGCCCCGCCGAGCCCACCGCCGACGTAACAGGCGGAGGCGAACAGCTGGCAGCGCAGGCTGCGCCGGGCCGCGCCGAGCGCGCGCAGTCCGGCCGCCGCGCCGGTGCCGAGGCCGGCGCCCGCGACGCCGAGGGTGACCGGCACGATGAGCTCCGCGGCGGAGTGCCAGACGCCGCCGAGGACCAGCTCGCCGAGCCGGTCCGGCACCAGCAGCAGCGCCCCGCCCCAGAGCAGCGCGGCGGCGGCCTGCCCGCCGCCCAGCAGCAGGCAGAACGAGCCGAGGCGGTGCGGGGCCTGCCGCAGCACCCGTGCCGCCTCCGGGACGGTGACCAGCGAAAGACCCATCAGCACGGCGAGGAACGGGCCGAGGAGGAGCTCGGCGCCCCGCACCGCACCCACCGCGCCGATCCCGACGATCGCGCCGAGCCCGTACGCCCGCAGTTGGCTCGCGCCGCTGAGGCTGACGTTCTCGACCAGGTACCGGTAGCCGAGGTCGCGCTGCTCGCGAAGCCAGCCGCGCGCCTCGGTCACCCGGGGCCGGATGCCGGACTGGACGTAGCCGTACCCCGCCGCCACCGTGGCGGACGCGCCCCAGGCGAGCACGAAAGCGGCCACGCTGCCCACGCGGGCCGCCACGATCATGGCCGGGACGAGCGCGACGCCCCACACGACGTCGTTGACGAACGCCTTCCGCCCGGTGCCGGCGGCGAAGAACGAGAACCGCCAGGCGTCCTGCAGCAACAGCCCCGGCAGCATGACGCCGAGGGCGGCGAACGCGGGCCCCACACGGCCGCCGAGAGCGAGCCCGGCCACCAGACACGCCGCGCCGATGGCCGCACCGACGCCGAGCGCGGTACCCGACGACCGGGCCACCGCCCCCCGCCAGGACGCGTCCGACACGCCGCTGAAGCGCACCACGAGCGGGTCGGTGGCCAGTCCGCGGGAGACGTTGAGCACCACGCCGTAGGTCACCCAGGCCAGGCTGAACACGCCGAACGCGGTCACCCCCAGCGAACGGGCCACGTAGATGCCCACCGCGAAGTTGCTCATGCTGGAGGCCGCCTGGTCGGCCAGTCCCCAGGACAGCCGCCCGGCGAGGGCCCGCCGGGCGGATCCGGCCGGCGGCGCCGTTGCCTGGGGATCCTCCCCCTCGGTGGTCATCGGCGTCATGCCTTGATCAGCCCGGCGCCGTGCAGGGCGCCGGCCGCGGTGGCGACGGTGTCGAACGGCAGCCCGGACCGCTCGGCGACGTCCAGCAGACTGTGCTCGCCGTCGGAGAGGTTGAGCACCCAGAGCATGGCCATCTGGGCCTGCCTGGTGTCGCTGCGGCCGCCGAGCGCGTCGTACAACCCACGTCGGCCCAGCTGCGGTTCACCGTAGGGGCTGAGGTTGAGGTACCGCCGGTTGCAGTCCAGGACGGCGAACGCCTCGCGGCAGACGGCGAGCGTGTCCGCCATCGCCTCGGGGGAGACGAAGTCCAGGTTGTCCGCCGAGGTGTGGTACTCGGGATAGCCCGCGTACGGGGTCCGGGTGAGCGAGCCCACGCCCAGATTGAACCCGGGCGAGCAGAACTGCCGCTCGTCGTAGCCGTACGGAGTGAACTCGACGACGCGGTGCGGGCGTTCGGAGGCGGACAGCACGTGCCGCATCACCCGGTCGATCTCCGCGTCGCCGCGCCTGCTCTGCTTGTACGTCAGGTGCCCCGGGTCGCCGGCGCAGGCCAGCACCAGCCCGTGCTTGACCCGGTCCACCCGCTCCGCGTTGCGCGCCAGCCAGGTGATCGCCCCGATGGTGCCGGGCGCGAAGATGAACCGGTAGGTGTAGTACGGGGTCTGCTCCGCCAGCGCCCGGGCCAGGAACGTCGCCACCGCGACACCGGCCATGTTGTCGTTGGCCAGCGACGGGTGGCAGACGTGGCAGGAGACGATCACCTCGTCGGCGACCTGCCCCGGGACCACGTGCTCGGCGTAGGTGAGGTGGCCGTCGGCGAGCGTGGAGTCGATGCGCACCTCGTACTCGCCGTCCGGCATCGCGTCCAGGGTCTCCTGGGCCAGGCAGAACCCCCACTCCGGCTTGTAGTAACTCGTGCGGTACGGCACCCAGGACGGGTGGTCCGGCAGGGTGTGCAGGTGCGCGCGCAGCTCGGCCAGCGGCATGGTCGCCGACACCGGCACGCTGTAGCCGAGCACGTGCAGGCTGGACGCGGCGAAGTCGACGATCCGGTGGCCGGTGGCGTCGGCGATGTACGCGTCCCGGATGTTCCACTCCTGCGGCACCGTCCAGTCGAGCACCTGGGTCCCGGTCGGCACCTCATGCACCTGCAGAGGGATGTACTCGCCGACGATGTCCAGGGTGGCGCGCACCCCGTCGCCGGTGATGCTGCGGCACAGCGGGTACAGCCGCTCGACCAGCGCGTACATCTCGTCGCCGGTCGAGGTCGTCGGCTGTGCGCCGGCCGCGGTCATCCGCGCCACCGCAGGGTGTCGTCGACGGTGCCGGCGTCGGACGCCGCGCGCAGCACGGCGAGGCGGGTGAAGCGGCGGTCGAAGTCCTCCTGGGTCAGCCCGTGTGTGCGGTAGGCGTCGGCGAGGTCGAGGGCGCCCTGCTTCACCGTCCACTCGCAGTCGAAGCCGGGGATCGCGGCGCGGAACCGCGAGAAGTCCACCCGGTACGACCGCGGATCGGCACCGGTCTCCCCGGTGATGACCACCTTCGAGCCGGGCACCGCCTCGGCGACCTGCTCGGCGATCTCGGCGACCGTGACGTTGTTGGTCTCACTGCCGATGTTGAACGCCCGGTCGTGCACCGCTTCCCGCGGCGCGCTCAGCGCGGCCGTGAAGGCCCGAGCGATGTCGATGGCGTGCACCAGCGGGCGCCAGGGCGTGCCGTCCGACATCACCAGCACCTGGCCGGACAACAGCGTGTGGCCCACCAGGTTGTTCAGCACGATGTCGGCGCGCAGCCGGGGGGAGTAGCCGAAGGCGGTGGCGTTGCGCATGTACACCGGAGTGAAGTCGCCGTCGGCCAGCGCGTGCAGGTCGTCCTCCACCCGCACCTTGGACTCCGCGTACGGCGTCACCGGACGCAGCGGGGCGTCCTCGCCCACCAGGTCGTCGCCGCCGGCGGCGCCGTAGACCGAGCACGTCGACGCGTACAGGAAGCGCCGCACTCCGGCGTCGCGGGCCAGCCGGGCCAGGCGCACGGACGCGTGGTGGTTGATGTCGTAGGTGAGTTCCGGCGCCAGCGACCCCAGCGGGTCGTTGGACAGCGCGGCCAGGTGGACCACGGCGTCGACCCCGGCCACGTGGTCGGCCGTGACGTCGCGCAGGTCCACCCGGTGCCCCTGCGGGTCGGCGGGCGTCGGGCCCAGGACGCAGTCGGCGAACAGGCCGGAGTCGAGGCCGACGACCTCGTGTCCGGCGGCGGCGAGGACCGGGGCCATGACGGTTCCCAGATATCCCTGGTGTCCGGTCAGCAGTACGCGCATGGTTCAACCCCCCAGGTTGAGCGTGAGTTTGGTGACGGCGAACGCTTCGGCGTATCGCTCGTGGCATTCGATGCCCCGGATCCGTGCCAGCCCGAGGAAGGCTTCGCGGTCGTACCAGGGCCGGTGCCGCTGCGAGGGGTAGTGCTCCTGCAGCAGCCGCACCTTCTCTTCGGCGATCTCCGTCGACAGCGGCTGGTACACCGCCGGACGGCCGAGATCGCCGTCCCACTTGACGATCTCGTAGCCGAGCACGAGGTGGTCGCGGAACGCGGTGGGTATCAGCTGTGCCAGGCCGCGGTGGTCCTGGTGGGCGTCGTCGGTGCGCGGGGCCAGGATCAGATCCGGGTCGCTCTGCGCGCGCAGCTCCTCGACCGCGGCCTTGGCCTCGTCCCAGTGCACGGGCATCCGGCCGTCCGGCAGCTTGAGCACGGTCAGCCGCAGGTCGGCGCCCGGGCAGAAGGCGGCGAGCGCGGCCCGCTCCTCCTGCTCCCGATCGGTGCCGCCGCCGGAGAGCACCAGCGCGTCGACACGGAGGCCCGGGCGGGCGTGGCACAGCGTCAGCAGTGTGCCGCCGGCGCCGATGGCGATGTCGTCGCAGTGCGCGCCCACCGCGACGATCCGCTCCGGGCGTCGCCCGGCTCCGAGCCGGATCACGCGCTCACCGCCGCGCTGTCCTGCTCCCACACGGCCCACGGGCGCTCGCCGCGGGCGTACGCCTCGTCGAGCGCGGCCCGTTCCTTCACGGTGTCGGTCGGCTTCCAGAAGCCACGGTGCTGGTGCGCCACCAGCCGGCCGCGCTTGGCCAGTTGGGCGCATCCGTCGGCGACCAGGTCCCCGTTCTCCGGGATGTGGTCGAAGACCTCCTGGCGGAGCACGAAGTAGCCGCCGTTCTCCCACAGCGGCAGCTCGCTCACCGCGGTGATGCCCCCCACCAGGCCGTCCTCGCCCAGGTCCACGCAGTGGAACGAGGACTGCGGCGGCACCACCATCATCGACGCACCGGCGTCGCGCTGCGCGAACTTCTCGATCATCTCCGGCAGCGGGGCGTCGGTGAGCACGTCGGCGTAGTTGGCGAGGAACATCTCGTCGCCGTCCAGGTGGTGCCGCACCCGGCGCAGGCGCTCGCCGATCGGTGACTCGATGCCGGTCTGCGCGAACGTGATCGTCCAGTCCGAGATGTCGGTGGACAGCAACTCGGTCCGCCCGCCCCGCAGCACGAAGTCGTTGGACGTCGTCTCCTCGTAGTTGAGGAAGAAGTCCTTGATGTGGTGGGCGCCGTAGCCGAGGCACAGGATGAACTCCTTGTGCCCGAAGTGTGCGTAGTAGCGCATGACGTGCCAGATCAGCGGCCTGGGGCCGACCATCGCCATCGGCTTGGGCACGTCGTCCGCGGCGCCGCTGCGCATCCGCATTCCGTAACCGCCGCAGAACAGGACGACCTTCATCGCTTGACCTCGACAATGCTCAGTTCCGGGATGGGAAAGACCAGGCGGCCGCCCCACTCGTGCACGAAGGAGAGCTGCTCGGTCAGCTCGGCCCGCAGGTTCCACGGGAGGACGAGGACGTAGTCCGGCTTGTCGGCGGCTATCTGCTCCGGCGGCAGGATCGGGATGCGGGTGCCCGGGGTGAACCTGCCGTGCTTGTACGGATTGCGGTCGACCGTGTACGCGAGCAGGTCGGGCCGGATGCCGCAGTGGTTGAGGAGGGTGTTGCCCTTGCCCGGGGCGCCGTAGCCGACGACCGTCTCGCCGCGCTCGGCGGCCTCGACGAGGAACCGGAGCAGGTCCCGGCGCACCTTTGCCACCCGCGCGGAGAACTCGGCGTACCCGGACAGCTCCTGCAGCCCGGCGGCCTTCTCCCGGTCCAGCACGTCGGCGACGCGCCGGCTCGGCTCGCCGGCCACCTCGGCCGGCCGGGCCCACAGCCGGATGGAGCCGCCGTGCGTGGGCAGCAGCTCGACGTCCACGAGCGCGAGGCCGCCGCTCGCCAGGGCCCGGATCGCGGACGCGACCGTGTAGTACTGGAAGTGCTCGTGGTAGATCGTGTCGTACTGGTTTTCCTCGATCAGGGTCAGCAGGTGCTGCACCTCGATGGAGACCCAGCCGTCGTCGGCGACCAGGGCGCGCAGCCCCTGGGTGAACCCGACCACGTCGGGGATGTGCGCGTACACGTTGTTGGCCACGACCAGGTCGGCCGGGCCGTGTTCGGCGCGCACGGCCGAGCCGGTCTCCGGGCTCAGGAACTCCGTGAGCGTGGGCACACCCGCCTCCCGCGCCGCCGCGCCGACGTTCACCGACGGCTCGATGCCCAGGCAGCGGATCCCCCGGTCCACCACGTGCTTCAGCAGGTACCCGTCGTTGCTCGCGACCTCGACCACGAAGGCGTCGGAGCCATCGGCGCCGAGTCCCACCCGCTGTACGGCGTCGGCGACGAACGTGCGCGCGTGCTCCACCCAGGAGGTCGAGTACGAGGAGAAGTAGGCGTACTCCTTGAACGTCTCCTCCGGCGTGATCAGCGGCGGGATCTGCGCCAGCCAGCAGTCGGTGCAGACCCGCAGGTGCAGCGGGTACGCGGGCTCCGGCTCGTCCAGTTGGTCCGCGGCGAGAAAGCTCTCACATGGCGGGGTCGCCCCCAGATCGACGACGCTCGCCAGCGTCGCCGAGCCGCAGAGTCGGCATCGTGTCATTTACTGCCCCCCATTGATTCGGTCCCCCGTTGCTTCCGACCGACCCGCGATCGCGGTGCGGTACTCGTCAACCAGGCGGTCGAGGCCGACCGCCGGGCTGAAACCCTGTTCGTAACGGCGCCGGGCCGCCTGGCCCATCTCCCGGTTGGCGTCCGGCTCGGCCGCGATCCGGCGTATGCAGGACGCGAGCGAGGCGGACTCGCCCGGCCGGTGCAGCAGCCCGGTGACCCCGTCCTCGACGAGTTCGACGAAGGCGCCGTGGCCGGCGGCGACGACCGGGACCCCCGCCGCCATCGCCTCCACGACCACCAGGCCGAACGCCTCCAGCCACGTCGAGGGGGCCACCACGGCGACCGACCGTGCGATGGCCTTCCGGCACTCCGCCGTGTCCAGCAGGCCGACGTAGCGCACGTCGTCCCGGCCGGCCGCCCAGGCCGTCACCTCCGGCTCCAGCGGCCCCGTGCCGGCGATCAGGAGCGGCACGCCCAGACCGCCGCTCGCCGCGAGCTCGTCCCACGCGGCCATGAGCAGCCGCACGCCCTTGGCCTCCGCGAGCCGGCCGAGACAGAGCAGATGCTCGCCGCCGCCCGCTCGGCGGTCGTCCGGGTCGGGCACGAAGTTGTGCTTCACGACCAGCCGCTCGGCCGGCATGCCGGCCCGCACCAGGACGTCGCGCTGCGCCGCGGAGATGCAGAAGAACCGCTCCACGCCGGACCACCACCGCCGCCGGTTGACCGACAGGCTGACCGCGAGCGGCACCGTCGCGAGGCGGGAGTTGCGGTAGCAGCCGTGCCGTACGGCGGGCACCGGCACCGTGGATCCGACGCACTCGGTGCACGGCCGGCCGTCCCGCTGCAGCGTGCCGGGCGGGCAGACCTGGGTGTAGTTGTGCAGCGTGGCGACGGCGGGCACACCGGCGTCGGCACAGGCGGCGAGCACCGCCGGCGACAGGAGCGGGAAGACGTTGTGGACGTGCACCACGTCCGGCCGCTCGGCGCGCAGCCGGGCGGCGAGTTCCGTGCGGACCGCCGGGTTCCAGGGCACGAGGAGCGGCACCGCGACCTTGCCGAGCAGGGACCGGGCGGCGATGTCGTCGCTGCGCCGCTCGAACACCTCGACCCGGTGGCCGGCCTCGCGCAGCAGCGCCACCTCCTGGTCGACGACCTTGTTCTCCCCGCTCGGCTGCGCCGAGGCGTAGCGGTTGTGCACCACGAGGACGTGCATGCTCAGGTCGCCTCCGGTCTTCGGGCCCATCGCGGGCTGCGTTGTCGAGGGACGTCGGGCGTCGAGCCGTCGTTCGCCGCGGGGGGAGTGGCCGTGGCAGGTGCCGCCAGCAGCGAGGCGGCCACGGCCAGATGCAGCAGATACGGCGAGGCGTCGCCGAGACCGGCCTCGGTGTACGACGCGATCGCGCAGTAGCTGATCAGGAAGATCGCGCAGGCCCTCGACAGCGACGGTGGCCGCAGCAGCGCGACGCCGCCCAGCACGATGATGATCGCCGCCACCAGGGCGACGCCGATCATGCCCTGCTCCTGGTAGACGGCCAGCCAGCTGTTGTCGATCGGCAGCCCGCCGAACGACTTGTCGCCCAGGCCCGCGCCGAACAGGTGCTCCGAGGTCGTCCGGGGTGCTGCCAGCAGGGCGTGCCAGACCTTGGCCCGGCCGGTGAGGTTGGAGAAGTTCTCCTGGCTCTGCCCGCGCAGGAACCACGCCCGCAGCGCGGAGCTGAACGCCACCGCGGCCACCGTGGCGCACACCACCGCCCAGGCGAAGAAGCGGCGGGCGGCGGCGCTGGTCAGGACGAGCGAGCCGATCGCCAACGCCAGCCCGATGAGCAGGCCGAGCGTGGCCGTCCGGGTATGGGTCAGCGCGAGCAGGACGAGTGCCGGCACGATGACCAGCGCCGCACTGGCCCTGTCGGTCCGGCGGCCCAGTACGAGCAGCACGGTGAGCCCGGTGATCACCGCGGCGTACTGCCCGATCTGCGGCGGGGTGAGCGGCCACAACGCGCCGACCAGCCGCCCGCCGTAGAGCTCGGGCATGGCCGCCCCCGGTGAGATGACCAGGCCGGCGGCCACCGACCCGAGGACCACGAAGTACATCCGGATGTGATGCCTGACGAACGTCGGGCCGCCGTCCCACCAGCGGCTGAGCAGCCACAGCGTGCCGACGAAGAGAGCCAGCCGGGCGCAGCGGAACAGCGCGCCGAACCCCGACTCCAGATCCGCGCTGGAGATCACGCTCGGCACCAGCAGCAGGGTGAGCAGGAGCACATAGGCGCTGGCCCGGATGCGCAGCCGGAGATTGACCGCGAGCGCCAGCGCGAACGCGGCGACCAGCGCGCCCATGGTGACCATCTGGATGAGGGAGCGGGGCAGCGGGACGATGGTCTTCGCCCCGGCGGAGCCGAGCGTGTTGAGGACCAGCAGCCCCCACACCGTCCCGACGATCTTCGGCGTGTGGTCCGTCCCCATCTCAACCACCGTCCCGTGCGCGGAACGTGCTGCCCGCGTCCTGCTGGTACGGCGCGCTCTGCCACTGGCCGGGGTCGAGTGTCCGGCTCGGGTCGTGGGCGACGAAGGTCCACGGTCCGACGTAGACGTTGTCGTGCCAGCGGTTGTGCTGCCGGCCGGTGATCGCCTCGGCCACGCGCTCGCCCTGGTAGGGCGACCAGTCCGGATAAGTGCCGTAGTTGGCCAGCACCGCCATGCGGTCGCACTTCACCGTGCAGTCGACGACGGACTTGTCCAGCACGAAGCGGTTGCCGTGGATGTCCACCCGCTGGGTCTTCCACCGGCAGTCGGCGTAGAGCGGTGCGGTGGCGATCGCCGGCTGCGCGCAGCGCTCGGTGTCCTTCACCAGCAACGTGCAGTCACCGGACGAGGTGTTGGCCGGGCTGTTGCAGAACCGGTCGGCGTTTTCCCACAGGGTGATCCCGGACCAGTTGTTCTCCAGCACGTTCCGGTAGATCTCGATCTTGTCCGTGCGGGCTCGGATCCGTGGTTCGCCGCCGGACTCGGACAGGTAGACGGTCGCGAACGGGAAGGTGTCGCCGCGGTCGGCCGCCTTGCGGCCCTCGACCCAGTTGTTCCGCCGGATCGTGTTCTTCCGGATGACCGCGTTGTAGCTCGTCTCGTAGATCAGCGCGGCACCGTCGTTGGCATCGAGCACGTTGTCCTCGATGCGGAAGTCGTTGTTGTTGGTGTCCGCCCACAACCCGGTTCCGCGGTTGTCGTGCACCCAGTTGCCGCGTACGTCGGCGCCGTCGACCGCCCAGAACTTGATGCCTCCCGTGCAGCCGCAGCCCTTCCGCCGTCGCTCCCAGTCGCCGGTGTTGTTGCCGACGATCTCGTTGCCTTCGACCACCAGGTCGCTGATACGGCCTGTGGCCTTGTACGCGTTCATGCCGTACTGACCGTTGCCGCGCAGACAGCTGGCACGGACCCGCTGGCGGGCACCGGCCATCAGTCCGGCGCCGGAGTTGTTCTGGATCGTCGCGTGCTCGATCACCCACCCGTCGGCCGAGTCATGGTTGACCACGCCCTCGTTGTGCGGCGCGACGAAACGCTGCACGGTCAGGTAGCGGATGGTGACGTCGCTGGCGGCGCCGCCGAACGCGTACTGGTTCTTCTTGCCGCCGTCGAGCACCGCACCCGGCGCGCCGAGGTAGCTGTTCCCCTCCTTGGGGATGACCTGGGCGTAGCGGTCCGGGTCGAGCCTGTGCTTGCCCGGTCGAAGCCAGAACGTGGTGTTCGGGGGATTGCTCTTGGTCTTGGCAGCCAGGTCACCGGTCACCGCGGGGTCGACGGTCACCGCGCCCGCCGGCGCCTTCGCCGGCCCGGCCGCGGGCTTGGCGCACACCCGGGCCACAGGCGGTGACGACGGCGCGGCGGTCGGCCTTGCCTGGGCGTCCGTCGTACCCTCACAGCCGGTCGCCGCCAGCAGGGCCAGCGCGAGCGGTGCCGCCGCCGACGCCCAGTGCCGTCTCTTGCTCCCCACGCGCCCCCCTAGCCGCCGAACCTGAGTACGGTGGTGAAGCCCTCCACGCCGCCGGCGAAGCCGGTGCCGACCAGCGTGGTGGTGGGTTCCTTGCGGCCGAAGCCGGCGGAGTACCAGCCCAGCGGCGGGTCACTCTCGCCGCGATGCGCCCGCCAGTTCAGCTGCCCGGGCAGGTCGAGCACCGCGGAGCGGTCCTCGCCGTCCCGGGTCCAGGTGAGCACGGCCCGGTTTCCCACGAGGTCCGCGGTGATCGCCGGGCCCAGGTGGAACGCCAGTTGCACGGCCCGGCGCGGTCCGCGCACCTCGTCGACCACCCTCAGCTCCCGGCTCGCGGCCGTCAGCTCCACCCGGCGGCGGTGCACGGAGGGCTGATAACCGTCGTGCTCGGCACACCAGCGGGCCACCCCCTCGCCGGATGTGTCCGCGACCAGGACGCGGCTCTTGGCGTGCCGCGTCCACAGGAACGGCCCACCGGAGACGGACTGGTCACCGCCGTCCAGCTGCAGGGTGTTGTGGCCGAGGGTCGAGCGGAAGTACTGCCGCCACTCCGGCTGCCCGTGGTAGCAGAACGTCCCCGGGTCGGCGAGCACGTCGATCCCGTCGTGCCGGACCTCCACGGACAGCGCGTCCGCGTGAGCATGCGCGGCGATGGACAGGAAACCGTGCGGACCGCCGTCGCAGCGGCACCAGATCCCCTCCGGACCGCGCAGGATGGTCATGCCCGCGTCGGCGAAGTGGGCCGGTCGGCTTGCCGGGCGGGACACGGACGGTTCAGTGGGCTTGATGAGCGCGGCCAGCAGCGGGGTGCGCACATCGGTGCCGGTCACCGCCGGCCACCAGGCGAGCCGGCCGAACACCGCCTCCCCGGTGCTGAGCAGCGAGGCCCAGCGGTCGGTGCCCTCGCCGTCCACGACCAGCCCGTGTCCGTCGTCCGCGTCCCCCTGGCGCGGCGGCCGGAGCCGGCTGTCCACGATCGCCGCGAGCGCGTCGGTCATCCGCAGCAGCACCAGCCGGATCGACGGGGGGACCGGCACGCCCGCGGCATCCGCCTCGGCCACCGCGGCCAGGCCGAGCTCCAGCACGAGGCCGTGGTACTCGGAGGCCAGCTCGCGGTTGAGGCCGGACAGGAAGGTGTTGCCGCGCAGGTGCCGCTCGAGGGACCGCAGCGCTCCGGTCCGCCAACGCGCCGAGGAGGGGAACCACCCGAACGCGCAGGCCGCCGCGAGTTGCCCGGCGGCCTCGGCGATGACGTGGTTGTTCGCCGAGGACCCCCTGCTGGGGAAGGCAGCCAGCCAGCGCTGGTGGTGCCAGATCTGCTTCAGCGCCACCGGGTTGTCCTCGAACAGCCCGGCCGCGCCCGGCCAGCCGTCGAGCAGCCTGCGGATCCACACCCACGACAGCAGCCGGATGCCCAGCTCGATGCCGCTGATCCAGTGCACGCCGCGCAGCGGTGGGTTGGCCGCCCACCACGACCGCAGGTGCTCGGCCACGCGCTCGGCGTACCGCTCGTTCCCCGTGACCGCGTAGGCGGCGGCGAGCACGGTGAGGTACTGGTGCCGGGACAGCTCCCAGATCTGCTTGATGTCCCCGACCGCGTCCTCGTTCCGGTACGGCACGTCGAAGGCGTAACCCGCCGGGGCCCGGCGCCCGGTCTTCGGGTCGCACCACCAGTCCGGGTCGGTCAGGTCGTCGCGGACCACGCCGAAGTACTCGGCGTGCCCCGCCATCAGCCGGTCCGCTTCGGCGATGAGACGCTTCGCGGCGTCCGGTGGCACCGCGGCGATCGTCCCGGCGGGCAGCACGGCGGTGAACCGGGCGCCGGTCACGCTCGGGCAGTCGGGCCGCGCCGAGCGCCACCGCCGCCTGCGCACCGCGTCCCCCACCCGGCCCGCGACCTCCTGCGGTCCCATCCGGGACAGCCGCCGCAGGTACCAGCCCGCGCTCATGGTCATCGGGGCCTCGCCAACGTCACCGGCGCACCGCCGGCCAGGCCGGCCTGCACGGCGAGGGTGGCGGCCGTGGTGGCGACCAGTGACTGAAGCGGCACCGGCATCGGCCCGCCGGTCCGTACGGCCTTGACGAACGCGGCCAGTTCGGCGTTCTGGCCCTTGTCCCGGGCCTTGGGCAGCCGCGAGCTGACCCACCGCTTGCGGTCGTACACCGAGGCGCGGACGAAGTCGTCGAGCCGCAGCGCCTTGCCGTCCGCGACCAGGTCCAGCGTCTCCTTGGGGAGGCCGGCCGGGCCGGTGGTGACGTAGCTGATGGTGGCGGTGGACCCGTCCGGGTAGCGCAGCACGACCTGCAGGTCCTCGTTGCCGGACGTGGCGGTCGCGTACACCGACACCGGGTCGGCGTCGAGCAGCCAGCTCGCCGTGTCGATGAAGTGTCCGCCCTCACCGGCGAACCGCGAGCCCTCGGTGCCCTGCTGGAGGTACCAGCTGCCGTGTTGCAGCCGGCCCGCGTTGACGAGGTAGCGCAGGCTCGCCGGACCGGTCCGGGCGCCGAACCGCTTCCTGGCCTCCTGCAGCAGTGGCGCGAACCGGCGGTTGAAGCCCACCTGCAGCCGGTCGTTGCCCGACTCCTCCACCGCCGCGAGCACACCGGCCAGCTCGTCCTCGGTGAGCGCCAACGGCTTCTCCACGAACACCGTCTTGCCGGCCAGCAGCGCCTTGCGGGTCAGTTCGGCGTGCGAGCTGTGGCGGGTGACCACGAACACCGCGTCGATGGCCTTGTCGCCGAGTACGGCGTCGAGGTCGGTGGTCGCCTCGGCGAAGCCGAACTTGCGCTGGGCGTTGGCGGCGGACAGCGCGGTCGTGGTGACGACGGTCGACAGCTCGACGCCGTCGCGCTGTGCCAGGTGCGGCAGGAGCATCGACGTCGCGTAGTTCCCGGCGCCGACGAACGCCAGCTTCACCGGCGTCCTGGCGGCGCGGGCCGGGCTCGGCTTCAGGCCTTTGGTGGACACAGCGGGCACGGCCACCGCAGGGGCCTTCGCCTCCGCTTCCCCCGCTTGTCCGGGGTACCGGAACAGCGCGGTGATGGCCTTCAGCTCGCCGTCCTTCAGACGCTGGTAGGTCTCGACGGCGTCGTCGAAGTCGGCGACGTGGGAGATCAGGGGCTCCACGTCGACCTTGCCGCGGGCGGCGAGGTCGAGGAAGCAGGCCAGGTTGCGGCGCTCGGTCCAGCGGACGTAGCCGATCGGGTAGTCGCGACCCTCCAGTTCGTACGACGGGTCGTAGCGCCCGGGGCCGTAACTGCGGGAGAAGCGGACGTCGAGTTCCTTCTCGTAGTACGCGTTCCACGGCAGGTCGAGGCGGCACTTGCCGATGTCGACGACCCGGCCGCGGTCCCTGGCCAGCTTGGCGGCCAGCTCGACGGGCTGGTTGCTGCCGCCGCCGGCGGCCAGGTACACCTGGTCCACGCCGTGACCGTCGGTGAGTTCGGCGACGGCGTTCTCGACGGCGGCGGAGGCGGGGTCGCCGCAGGCCGCGGCGCCCAGGCGCTCGGCGAGTTCGCAGCGTGCCGGGTCGGGGTCGGCGCCGACGACGCGGACTCCCGAGGCGGCGAGGAGCTGTACCACCAGCTGTCCGATCAGCCCGAGGCCGATGACCAGTGCCACTTCGCCGAGCTGCGGCTCGCCCTGGCGGACGCCCTGCAACGCGATGGAGCCGACGGTGCCGAAGGCCGCGTGCCGCGGCGCGAGGCCGTCCGGCACCGGGGCGTAGAGGTTCTTCGGCACCCAGTTCAGCTCGGCGTGCAACGCGTGCTCGTTGCCGGCGCAGGCCACCAGGTCGCCGACCTTCACGTCGTCGATGCCGGCGCCGACCTGCTCGACCACCCCGCACAGCGAGTAGCCCAGCGGCGTGTAGGAGTCCAGCTTGCCCATCACCTTGCGATAGGTGGCGGGCACCCCGTTGGTGGCCACGCTCTGCATGACCTTGGCCACCTGGTCCGGTCGGGATCGGGCCTTGCCCAGCATCGACATGCCGGCCTCGGACACCTTCATCAGCTCGGTCCCGGTGGAGATCAGCGAGAAGGCGCTGCGGACCAGCACACCGCCCGGCTTGCACCCCGGCACCGGCACGTCGAGCACCGCCAGCTCGCCGCTCTTGTAGTTCTGCACAACCTGCTTCACCCGAACTCCTCTGAATTTCCTAAGCCGTCAACCGAGTGCTCTGGCCGGACCCAGAGGTCGCGTCGCGATACCAGTACTCGAGCGTCAGTACGTGCCACAGATGCTTGGAGAAGTCCCGCTGCCCGGCGGCGTCCTCGGCGACCATCCGCGCCAGCGCGTCGCGGCGCAGCAACCCGGAACGGACGAGCTCGCCGTCGTTGACCACCTCGCGCACCAGCGGTGCCAGATCCCGGCTCATCCAGGCCCGCAGCGGGGCGCTGAACAGGCCCTTGGGCCGGTACACGATCTCCCGGGGCAGGACCGAGGTGGCCGCCTCCTTGAGGACGGCCTTGCCCTGCCGTCCGACGATCTTGCGATCGCCGGGCACGGCGAACGCCGCCCTGACCACCTCGACGTCCACGTACGGCACCCGCACCTCGGTCGAGGCGGCCATGCTGGAGCGGTCCGTGTACGTGAGGTTCAGGCCCGGCAGGAACATCCGGGCATCGGTCAGGCACATGCGGTTGACGAAGTCGTCGAGGTCGTTGTCCTGGTAGACGTCCGCATGCTCGGTCAGCACGTCGTCGACCGTCCCGGCCAGGTCCGGGTCGACCAGGGCGAGCAGCTCGTCCTGGTCGTACATGGTGTAGCTGCGCCGGAACGCCGTCTCCTCCGGCAGATCCGCGAAGGAGAGGAACCGCTTCGCGAAGCGCACCGACCGGTACCCCCGGCGGGCCGTCGCGACCGGCAGCCGGTCCACGGTCGCCGACACCCCGCGCCGCAGCGGCCGCGGGACACGCTGGTAGCGCAGCGCGAGCAGGTTGGCCAGGTGCTTGCGGTACCCGGCGAACAGCTCGTCGGCGCCCATCCCCGAGAGCATCACCTTGACCCCGGCCTCCCGGGCGGCCGTACATATCAGGTACGTGTTGATCGCAGCCGGGTCGCCGATCGGCTCGTCCAGGTGGTACGTCATCTCGGGGAGCAGATCGAGCACGTTCGGGGCGATCTCGATCTCGTGCAGGTCGACGCCGAACCGCCCGGCCACCTGCCGGGCGTAGCGCAGGTCGTCCGGCATCGCCTCGAACCTGGCGTCCTCGGCGCGGAACCCGATCGTGTAAGCGGAGATCCCGGGTTGGTGGCGGGCCGCCAGCGCGGTCAGGTAGCTGGAGTCGAGCCCGCCGGAGAGGAAGGTCGCCACGGGTACGTCGGAGAGCAGGTGGCGCCGGGTCGACTCCTCGACGACGGCGGCCAGGTCCGGCCGCTCGCCGGCCCGGGCGCGCTCCCGGCCCTCGGCGGCGACGTCCTTCAGGTCCCAGAACCGGCCGCGCTCCACCCGGCCGTCGGGCCGGCACCGCAGCCAGCTCCCCGGCGGCAGCTTCTCCGCCTCGCGGAACGCGCACCGTGAGTCCGGCACCCAGTAGTACAGCAGCGAGGAGACCAGCGCCGCATGGTCCACCTGCAGCGAGCCGCCGGTCGCGGCGGCGAGCGCCTTGAGCTCGGAGGCGAACACCAGGCCCTCGCCGCGCCGGAGCAGGAACAGCGGCTTGATGCCGAGCTGGTCGCGGGCGAGCACCAGTTCACCGGTGCGCTCGTCGAAGATCCCGAACGCGAACATGCCGCGCAGCCGGGGCAGGCAGTCCGTGCCCCAGCGCCGCCAGGCCTCCAGCAGCACCTCGGTGTCGGAGGTACCGCGGAAGCGCACCCCGGTGGCTGCCAGCTCGGCACGCAGCTCGGGCGCGTTGTACAGCTCGCCGTTGTACGTCAGGGCGAGGCCGTCCGAGACCATCGGCTGGGCGCCGGTCTCGGACAGGTCGATGATGGCCAGCCGGCGGTGCCCGAGGTGCACTTCGCCGTCACCGGCGGGGTGGCCGTACCGGCCCGCCCCGTCCGGACCGCGGTGGGCGAGGGTGTCGGTGAGCCGGTCGGTCACCAGCTTCCCGTCCGGCCATAGGTACGTACCTGCGATGCCACACATGTCCTACCGCGCCTCCTGGTCGTTGTCCGGGACGCGTGCGGCCCACATCGGCAGCCGTTCCGTCCGCAGCCGGCCCTCTCCCACCGCCTGGACGGCGTGGGAGGTACCCCCACCGTTCTCCCGGGCCGTCCGCTCGCTCCGGCCGCGCAGCGCGGTGTGCAGCCCGTCCCACAATGTGCCGTCGGTCCGGTCGCGCGGATCGGGGTCGATCAGCACCACGCCGATCACCGGAATGTGCTGGTCCGCGAGTTGCCGCGCCACGGTGTGCAGCCATGCGGCGCTGCCGTGCCCCGCCCGCACGACGAGCACGGTCCGGGTGCCGAGGTACTGGAGGTCGGTCCACGCCGTGCCGGGCGCCACCGAGCCGACGCCTATCCGGCGCTCCTCGGGCGACGCGGCCGCGGCACGCTCGCCGCTGATCACGGTCGGATCCCCTGGCTTGTGGCGGCGGCCTGCGAGTTGCGGGCCGGGCAGACCGTCGATGACGGTCACCGGCCCCTCCGCCGCCATGGCCCGGGCGAGGTCCAGGGCGATCACGCTCGTGCTGCGCGCACAGCCCAGTTCCAGCAGCGACACCGGTTCCGCGGAGCCGCGCGCGATGCGGGCCAGGGTCGCGGTGAGCCGTTCGCGTGTGGCCCGGGTCCGTCGGCGCTGCCACAGCCTGCCCGACCGGCGGGGCAGCTCCGCGATGACCGAGGCGCCCAGGTTCGCCGCGATGTCCCGGCGCAGTACGGGGCGATCCGCCACCACCGTGCCGACCGCGGCCAGCGCGAGCCCGAGGACGAGCCCGAGGACGACCCCGATCGCGGCGTCGGTGACAACGGCCTTGGGCAGGGAGTGCCGCACCGCGCGCGGGGCGTCCACGATCTGCGTGCCGGCGACGACCTGCGGCGTGCCGGTGCGCGCGTCCGCGGCGCGCTGGTCGAAATCGGCGATGCGCGAGTTGAGTTCGGCCCGGCGGGCGAAGAGCGACTCGATGCTCGCCGACGCCTTCGGGTCGCTGTCCGGCGACCGGTCCCCGATCTCCTTGTTGACCCGGGCGAGTTCGTCCCGCATGCGGTCACGCTGGTCGATCAGGGCCTTGGCCTCGGCCTGCGCGGTTTCCCGCATCCGCCGCACATGGTCAGTCACGAACGCGTCGGCCAGCGCCTTGGCGCGGGCCACCGCCGCCGTGTCGCTGTCACCTGTCACCGTGATCTGCAGCAGGTTGTTGGTCAGGCCGGTGCCCCGGTAGTCCCGCATGAAGTCCTCGGGCTTCTCCCGGGACTTGAGCGACTGCAGGGCCTTGCCGGCGATCCGGGTGGTCTGCAACAGCTCGACGTCGGTACGGATCAGCGTTCCGGTGTCGTTCGGCTGGTCCTCCTCGTGCGCGACCAGCACCTTGGTCACCGCGGTGGGCGGCGGCGGCAGCAGGACCGCCACCGCGGCGCCGACCAGCAGGCCGAGGAGCGCCAGGGCGTACCAGAGGCGGCGGCGCCTGCGCACCGCCACCACCAGCGCCTGCAGATCGAAAAGCGGAGTGGCGGTCGGCGACTCCGACGTCGTGCCCGTCGTCACACCGAACCTCCCGTCGCCTGGCCGCGAACCGCGAGCGTGAGAGTGGCGTCATCCGGAGGATGGCCGGCCGACCGCGTCTCAGGGGCGCGGACCGTGCCGGCGACGACGATGCCGACGACCTCATGCCTGCCGTCCGCGCACGCCTCGGCGATTCCGGCGAGCTCCTCAGCGGTCCGGCTGCCCGCGCTCAGGACGACCAGGGCACCGGACTCGGTGACGCGGTCCGGCACGATCGGCCGGTCCACCGACACCTCCACCACTCGCAGCTGCGGATCGCTCTCGGCCTCGGCGACGAGCCGTCGGGCGGCCCGGCGGGCGATCTCGTCGCCGTCCGGTACGACCACCAGCAGCCGCCGGGGGGCGGGCAACTGGTCCCGGAGGCGAGCGCACACCCGCCGGTAGCGGATCCGTCTGCCGGCCTCGTCGCCGGACCGCTGCGGGGCCGGCAGGTCCCACCGGGTGTCGACGCCGAGAAGCCGGCGGATCCGGGCCCGGGGGTCTCCGTCTTCCGGCCGCTGCGCGCCGTGCGGTTCCTCGGGCACGTCGACGGTGCCCAGCAGCGTCGAGCCGAGCGCCGCGGCGATCTCCGGTTCGGTGCGCAGCCGGCGACTCATCCGTGCGGCGGCGAGATGGCCGATGATCGTGAGCAGGAAGAAGACCAGCGCCCCGGCGGCGACGAGCTGCATCCGCGTCGGCGGTGCCTCGCCGGTCGGACGGGCCGCCGGCCCCATGACGACCATGCCGGCCTTGTCGGTCGCCGGGTCGGCCTCGTCCAGCTTCTTCATGGCCTCCAGCAGCGTGGTACGCAGCTTCTCGAGTTCGGTACGGGCCTGCACGCTCTCCACGGTCTGCCCCGGATCGGCCGCACGGGCCAGGTCGGTGATGCGGCGGTTGGTCTCCGCCACCCTCTTGCGCAGCGCCTCGGTCCCCGTGGCCGCTTCGGGGTCGGTGCTGCCGCCCGCGATCCGCGCGGCGAAGGTGACGAACTGCTGGGCCACCTGGTCGGAGAGCCGCTGCGCGCGCTCCGGGGTGTCGGCCGTACCCGAGATCTTGATGATGTTCCCGTCGGCGGCCTTGGCGCTGACCCGATCCCGCAGTTCGGCACCGCTGACCCCGCTCCAGCCGAGCGCGGCGCCCGCGCGGTCGACCACCGCCGAACTGGTCGCGATGTCCACCTGAGTCAGCAGTTCGCGCTCTTCCCACTGGCCCGGCAGCAGTACCGACGCCGATGTCGTGTACCGCGGCGGAAACAGCACCGAGGTGCCGTAGCCGACGAGCGCGCCCACCACGGTGAGGAGGGCGAGAAGCCGCCACCTCCGACGGAGAATCCGTCCGATCGTGACCAGGCGGATCGTGTCATCGCTCAATGCCGCGGCCTCTTCCCTGTGCGGACCGGGTCGCTCGCCGACACCGGAGGGTGGTCACGGCAGGCAGCGGCGTAGGCGGCGAGCAGCGACGCTTGCGAGTTCCGCCAGGAGAGCGGCCCGCTGATCCGCTCCTGGCCGATCTCGCCCATCCGGGCCCGCTTCTCCGGATCGTCCAGCAGCAGCCCGATCAGCTTGGCGAACTGGGCCTCGTCGTTGGCGGGCGCGTAGACGGCGGCGTCACCGGCGGAGACGCGCGCCTCCTTCAGGTCGAACGAGACGATCGGCCGGCCCATCGCCATGTACTCCAGGACCTTGTTCATGGTCGACACGTCGTTGAGCGGGTTGCGCGGGTCGGGCGAGAGGCACACGTCCGCGGTGGACAGGTAGCGCACCAGGTCGGCGTCCGGAATGCGCCCGGTGAACTGCACCTGCTCGGAGAGACCGAGCCGCCGGGACAGCTCCACCATCGCGTCGAAGGCGTCACCGGCGCCGACGAACACCGCATGCCAGTCGGTCCGCCCGACCTCGTCGCGCAGCTTCGCGAGGGCGCGCAGGGCGTAGTCGACGCCGTCCTGCGGGCCCATGACACCGAGGTAGCACAGCAGATGAGGCTTGCCGCGCTTCAACTCCGGCTCGGGCGGCACCGGTCGGAACCGCTCGATCTGGGGCGCACTGCGCACGACGAAGACGTCCTCGGGGCGCCTGCCGCCCCGGCGCACCGCGACGTCCCGGTAGCTCTCGTTCGTGGCGAGCACGATGTCCGCGGCCCGGTAGGTCCGTCGTTCCAGCGCGCACACGGCGCGGTAGAGCAGGTCTTCACCGCGGTCGAACCGGGACAGGTACAGCTCGGGCACCAGGTCGTGCTGGTCGAAGACGAACCGCGCACCGCGTCGCTTCAGCCACAGTGCCGGCAGGAACAGCAGGTCGGGCGGGTTGCAGGCGTGGACCACGTCGACCGGGCCGACCTTCCGGGCCAGCCGGGCCGTGTGCCACAGCGCCGATCCGTACTCCCGCAGGTAGCCGGCCGGCCCTCCGGTGGCCGCGCGCAACGGGTAGCGGTGGATCCGGACCCCGTCGATCACCGCCTCCGGTTCCGTGTCCCGCTTCTCCCCCCGGGGACAGATGACGTGCACCTCCCAGCCCGCGTCGCGAAGCGTCGTGCACTCCTGCCACACCCGCCGGTCGAACGGCACCGACAGGTTCTCCACCAGGATCAGCGCGCGCCGGCCCGCCCCGTCGCCGCTGACTGCGTCACCAAGCAAGGCCCACGTACCCCGGTTCGGTCCGGCGCGCCTCGGCGTCGGGAAGGCGGATGAGGTCGACGATCACCGGGCCGTCCCCATGGGGCAGCGCCGACAGCACAGCCGGGTCCCTGGTCCCGACCAGGACCACCTCGGCGTGATCGAGCACCTCCTCGACGGAATCCGCGAGCAGTTGCGCGAGGTGCGGCAGCCGGGTCTCGATGTACTCGCGGTTGGCGCCGAGCAGCCGGGAGAGGCTGACGTTGGCGTCGTGGATCCGCAGGTCGTACCCCTTGCCGAAGAGCTTCTCCGCCAGCTCGACGAGCGGGCTCTCGCGGAGGTCGTCGGTGCCGGGCTTGAAGGACAGCCCGAACAGGCCCACCCGGCGCTTGCCGGTGCGCTCGACCAGCTCCACCGCGCGCTGCAGATGGTCGGAGTTGGAGGGCAGCACATGGGCGAGGATGGGCACCGAGACGTCGGCCCGCTGCGCCGCGTGGACGAGGCTGCGCAGGTCCTTGGGCAGGCAGGAGCCGCCGAAGGCGAAGCCGGGCCGCAGGTAGGCGGGGCTGATGTTCAGCTTGCGGTCGGCCAGGAACACGTCCATCACCTGGTGCGAGTCCACTCCGAGCGCCTGGCACACCGCGCCCAGCTCGTTCGCGAAGCCGATCTTGAGGCCGTGGAACGCGTTGTCCGCGTACTTGATCGCCTCGGCCGTCGGGACCGGCACCCGGAACACCTCGCCGGGCAAGCCCTCGTACAGCGCCGCCACCGCGTCGCCGCTCGCCGGGTCGAGCTCGCCGATGACGGTCTTGGGCGGGTCGAAGAAGTCCCGCACGCTCGTGCCCTCGCGCAGGAACTCCGGGTTGACCGCGACCCCGATGTCCACCCCGGCCGTGCCGCCGACGTACTTCTCCAGGATCGGCACCAGCAGGTTCAGGCAGGTGCCGGGGAGCATGGTGCTGCGGAACACGACGGTGTGCCGGCCCCCCTGCTCGGCCAGTGCGGCGCCGATCTGCTCCGTGACCCGTTCCAAGTACGTCGTGCACAAACTGCCGTTGGGCTCCGACGGCGTGCCCACGCAGACCAGTGACACCTCGCTGCCCATGATCGCTTCGCGGACGTCGCCGGTGGCGCGCAACGCTCCGGTCCGCACGACCTCGGCGATGAGCTCGCCGATCCGCTCCTCGACCACCGGGGCCTTGCCGTCGTTGACCAGGTCGACCTTCACCTGGTTGACGTCCACCCCGATGACCTCGTGCCCCATGCTGGCCAGGCACGCGGCCGACACGCAGCCCACGTAGCCGAGCCCGAAAACGCTGACTCTCATGACCCGTTCCTCCCCCCAGGCAGGCCCCTACGGCCTGCGGTCCGCGCGCCGGCCGTTTGACGACCCCCGCGCATCAGTAGGCCCCCTGCCCGTGGAGCACCGCACGCAGCGTCTTCCACAAGATCACTGTGTCCAGGGCGAGCGACCAGTCCTCCACGTACCGCAGGTCCAGCCGGACCGCCTCCTCCCACGACAGGTCGCTGCGTCCGCTGATCTGCCACAGGCCGGTGAGCCCGGGCTTGACCAGCAGTCGCCGCCGGATGTCCGGGCCGTACGCGGCGGACTCCTCCGGCAGCGGAGGCCGCGGACCGACGAGCGACATCGATCCGGTGAGCACGTTGAAAAGCTGCGGGAGCTCGTCGATCGAGTACCGGCGCAGCACCGCTCCCACCCGGGTCACCCGCGGATCCCGGCGGAGCTTGAACAGCGGGCCCGCGCCCTCGTTGCGGTCGGCCAGCTCCGCACGGGCCCCGTGAGCCCCGGCGACCATGGTGCGGAACTTGAGAATGGTGAACTCGCGGCCGTCCTTGCCGACCCTGCGCTGGCGATAGAACGCCCCGCCCCGGCTGTCCACCAGCACGAGCAGCCCGACGAGCACCATCAGCGGCGCGAACAACATCAGCAGAAACGTTGCGCCTACTCGGTCGACCACCCCTTTGACCACCCGGCGGCCCCCGGTGAAGGCCGGCATGCTGACCCGCAGCAGCGGGATCCCGAGCACCGCGTCGACGTGCAGCCGCGGGCCGGCCACCTCCATCAGCACGGGCGCCACGACCATCTCGGTGTCGCTGCCTTCGAGGTTCCAGGCCAGCCGCTGCAGCCGGTCCGGTGACCAGTGCGGGTCCGGTGTGACCGCGACGACGCGGTAGCCGTCGTGGCGGACGTGCTTGGCGACGTCCTCCAGTTGACCGACGACCGGCACTCCGTCCAGTTCGTCACCGTCGAGCCCGCGGCCGTCCGTCGTGCACACCGCCTCCACCCGCCAGCCGATGTGCGGGAACTTGCGGGTCCGGGTGATGAGATCGCGCACGGTGTCGGGGCTCCCGGCAGCGAGCACCGGTCTCAGGCACCGTCCTTCCTTGCGCTGTTTGTGCAGCCAGAGGCGCAGCAGATACCGCGCGGTCATGGTGACGAGCGCGATCGCGGGAATCGCGACGAAGATCCAGAGCTTGATGTTGCGCGAGGTCAGGGCGATCCCGCCGAGCGCCAGTACGACGGTCGCCGCGAACAGTGAGCGTCCGAGCCGGCGGAATTCCTCGGCGCCCTGGCCGAGCACGGCCGGAACCCACGCCCGGCCCACCGCGAGCGCACACAGCACCAGCAGCTCGGTGCCGAAGGCGAGAATTCCCCACTTCTCGTGCCAGTTGGCCGCGTCCCGGGCTCCGAAGAAGTTACCGATCGCGGCCACCACGAAGGCGGTGGCCGCGGTGTCGCTGATGATCACGGTACGGCGGTACCGCTGCTCCCAGTCGGTCGCGGGCCGGCTGACTGCCCCGTTCGCCAGACGCCCGCGCGCCGACGGAAACGGGTCGACCAATTCCCCCTGATGCACAGGACCCCCCCAGGTCGCCAGTGGTTCGAGGTGTTCGCCTCACACTGCTACTGCGCCGGGAGGCGCCCCCGCCTCCCGCGCCGTGCTGTTCCTCCCCTCGGGAGGCCCCCGCCCCCCGCATGACTTCCCGGTTGCTTCAGCGCTGCGTGAACAACCCACCCTGGAGGCAGCGGACTCGCATGTCCTGCCCCCCTTCCGGGCTCCAGGAATTGATCAACCCCACGTCCGGCGCGGGGGAACGCGACTGCTGGTTTTTCGTAGCGCCGGACCTATAGATCCTTACTGGTCGCCTCGTGTTCGAACAGCTGAAGCACGGTCAATCTAGACCATGGGAACCCAGTGTGTAGAGAGGATGTGTGTAATTTGTGTTCATGCTTTGAGACAGGATTCACCGAGCGTGCGGTCTAGGCTGCGCCCATGGAGCAGCGAGAGATCATGCAGAAGGTCGTCGGGATGCTCACCGAGGCACTGGAGGTGCGGCGGCAGGTCCGCGAGAACCCCGGTGGGCAGGTCGCACTGACCGGGGCTGTCTCCGCGCTTCTCGCAGAGACCCTGCCGCGGATCCGGCTTCCCGCGGATGCCGGCGGCCGCGCGGCCGCGGACCTCATCGCCGAGGAACTGGGGCCCACCCTCGTGAGCATCGCCAACTGCTTCTCGTTCGCCTTCGTCCAACTCGCCGAAGTCCATGACGAGGGACGCACCGACATCTCCGCCGCCGACGTTCTTCGCGGCATCTCCCTGCGGTTCGCGAACGAGGCGGAACAGTGAACCAACTCCGCGCCCCGGTCACGCCTCCCGGGCGCCGGACGCGGGTTGTTCGCCCGATCCGCGGACGATCAACCGGGTGGGTACGGTGACGGTGCGGGCACGGGAGCGGTCGCCGTCGAGCCGGGCCAGGGCGGTGGCCGCCACTGTTCTGCCGATCTCCTCGGGGTCCTGGGCGACCACGGTCAGGGCCGGTTCGAGTGCCTCGGCGAGGGAGACGTCGTCGAAGGCGACGACGGCCACGTCCTTGCGCTTGCTGCGGGCGAGTTCGGCGACGATGCCCAGCGCCATGATGTTGTTGCCGGCGAACAGGGCCGTGGGCGGGTCGGCCAGGCCGAGCAGCTTCGAGGTCGCGGCCTCGGCCCCCCGCTGGTCGTGTGCGCTGGCGACGAGCGAGCGGTCGTAGGGGATGTCGGCGTCCCCAAGGGCCGAGCGGTAGCCGGCGAGGCGCTCGCGTCGGGTGTAGAGCTTGGTGGGCAGGTCGCCGATGAAGCCGATGCGGCGGTGCCCGTGGGCGATCAAGTGGGCGACGCCCTCGTGGGAGCCGTCCCGGTTGGAGCTGACGACGCTGTCCGTGGCCAGGCCCGCTCCCGGGCGGTCGATGAAGACGACGGGCAGCCCCGCGGCGCGGTGGGGCTTGAGGTGGGAGTGGTCGGCACCGACGGACGGCACGACCATCAGGATGCTGACCCGGCGGGCGAGGAACTTGTCCGTCAACGAGCGCTCGCGGTCGGGATCGTCCGCGGAGGAGCCCATGAGCAGGGTCAGGCCACGGTCGCGGACCGTGTCCTCGATGCTCCTCGCCACGGCTCCGAAGAAGGGGTTGGCCAGATCGGGGATGACCAGTCCGATCGTGGTGTCGGGCCCGCCCACCCGGATGTTGCGGGCCATGAGGTTCGGCTGGAAACCGAGCTTGGCCACGGCGGCGAGCACCTGTTCCCGGGTCTCGGCCGAAACGGGCCCGTCCTCGTTGAGGACGCGGGAGACGGTCTTGGCGCTGACACCCACTTCGCGGGCGACGTCTGCCAGGGTGGGGCGGCGTTTCGCTGCCATGGGGGAAACAGTCTCCTGTGCTCGTCGGTCCCGGCCGCGGCCTCGGCCGGAACCCGTGAGTGGTCCTGTCGTCAGTTGGCCTGGACTCCCGCGGCCTTCGCGGCCTCGGAATCCGCTACGACAGTACCTCCGGCCTCATCGACGGCGAGCGCGCCGGTCATGATGGCGACGACCTCCGCCATGGAGTAGTCGGACGGCTTGATGACGGCGGCGCGCCGGCCCAGTCGGTGGACGTGGATCCGGTCCGCGATCTCGAAGACGTGCGGCATGTTGTGGCTGATCAGGACCACCGGCATCCCCCTGTCCCGGACCCGGCGGATGAGGTCGAGGACCTGACCGGACTCCTTGACGCCGAGGGCGGCGGTGGGTTCGTCCATGACGACGACGCTGCGGGCCCAGGCGACGGAACGGGCCACCGCGACGGCCTGCCGCTGTCCGCCGGAGAGGGTCTCGACGGCCTGGGTCAGCGAACGCAGGCCGATCTTCAGGTCCGCCATGTGCTCGGCGGCCTCCTGGCGCATGCGCTTCTTGTCCAGCATGCGGAAGACACTGCCGAGAACACCGGGGCGGCGCAGCTCGCGCCCCAGGAACATGTTCGAGGCGATGTCCATGGAGGCGGCCACCGCGAGGTCCTGATAGACCGTCTCGATGCCGTGGGCGCGTGCGCTCTGCGGACCGGAGAACTGGATCGGCTCGCCGTGCAGACGTATCTCGCCCGCGTCGGGGACCAGCGCGCCGGTGAGCGCCTTGATGAGGCTGGTCTTGCCGGCTCCGTTGTCGCCGATGACGGCCAGGACCTCGCCGGGCATCAGGTCGAAGTCGGCGCCGTCGATGGCGGTGACATGGCCGTAGCGCTTGACCAGACCGCGGGCCTGAAGGACGGGGGTGGGGGAGGTCATCGGGCCTTCTTCCGGGAGATCTGGTCGACGGTCACCGCGAGGATGACCAGGACGCCGGTGATCAGGGTCTGGTAGATCGAGGCGACCCCCATCAGTTGCAGGCCGTTGCGGAAGACGCCGACGATGAGGACGCCGATGAACGTGCCCAGGACCGAACCGCGTCCGCCGAAGAGGCTGGTGCCGCCGAGCACCACGGCGGTGATGCTGTCGAGGTTGTCGGTCTGCCCGGCCTGCGGATCGCCCACCCCGGTACGCGAGATGAGCAGCAGGGCGGCGACGCCGTAGAGGAGACCGGCCACGGTGTAGACGCCGATGGTCAGGCGGGAGGTGCGGATGCCGTTCAGCCGCGCCGCTTCCGGGCTGTTGCCCAGCGCGTAGACGTGCCGGCCCCAGCCGGTGCTGCTCAGCGCGTAGGCGAGGAGGAGGAACAGGGCGATGGTGACCAGCGAGCCGTAGGTGATGTCGGTCTTGCCCAGCGGGAAGGTCTGGCCGAGGGCCGTCAGCGGGCCGGGCAGGTTGGTGACCGTCTGCTCCTCGGAGTAGATGTGGGTCAGCGCGAACGCCACGTTGAGCATGCCGAGGGTGACGATGAACGGCGGCAGCGGGATCTTCTGTACCAACACTCCGTTGAGCAGCCCGAATCCGCCGCAGACGGCGATGCCCAGGGCGATCGCGGCGAGCGGGGGCAGGGAGCCCTCCGCGGCCATCTTGGCGATCATGATGCTGCCGAACGCCATGACGGCACCGCACGACAGGTCGATGCCCGCCGTGAGGATGATCAGGGTCTGACCGATGGCGAGCGTGCCGACGACCATGACCTGCTGCACGATCAGCGAGAAGTTCCCGCCGGTCAGGAACTGGTCGGTCGAGACGGAGAAGAAGGCGCAGGCCAGAAGGAGGGCGACCAGCGGGCCGGTGGTCGGTGCAGTGAGCAGTCTGCGGGCCGTGGTCGGCGCTTTGAGCCCGGAGTACGGCGAGGACGTGCTCGGGGGCGTGGTCGTGGCTGTCATACGAAGTCCTTGTCGGAAGACAGAAGTCCGTGTCTCTCCTTGCCGGAGGACAAGGGAACGAGGGGGCGGCCGTCCCCCGGTCGGGGAGGTGGGGGTCGGCCGCCCCGCCTGGGGTGCGTACGGTCGTCGGGGGCGGCTCAGCCCCAGCAGTTGTCCAGGCCGTAGGAGGTGTCCTTGGAAGCGACCCCGTCCTGCGCCTTGTCGGTGATCAGGGTGACTCCGGTGTCGGTGTAACCCGAGGCCTTCTTGCCGTCCTTGGCGTACGTCACGACGGCCTTGACGCCCTCGGCGGCCATCTTGAGCGGGTACTGCTGCGAGGTGGCGGCGATCTTGCCGTCCTTGACGGCCTTGGTGCCGGTGCAGCCGCCGTCGACGGAGACGATCAGGACGTCCTTCTCCCGGCCCTTGGCCTTGAGCGCGGTGTACGCGCCCAGCGCGGCGGGCTCGTTGATGGTGTAGACGACGTTGATGCCGGGCTCCTTCTGGAGGCAGTTCTCCATCGCCGTCTGGCCCTTGGACTGGTCGCCGCCGGTGTCCTGGGCGCAGGCGACGTCCTTGTCGGTGGCGCCGAAGCCCTTGAGGAAGCCGTTGTGCCGCTGGACGCCGACGGAGACGCCCGGCGCGAGGTCGAGGGCGGCTATCTTCGCGGTCTTGCCCTTCATCGCGGCCTTGGCGTACTCGCCGATCAGCTCACCGGCCTTGAGGTTGTCGGTGGCGAAGAGGGCGTCGACCGCGCTCTGCGGCTCGGTCGGGGTGTCCAGGGCGATGACCAGGACGCCCTTGGCCTTGGCCTTCTCGATCGCGGGCACGATCGCCTTGGAGTCGCTCGGGGTGATCAGGATGCCCTTCACACCGGCGGCGACCATGTTCTCGATCGCGGTGACCTGCCCGGCGTTGTCGCCGTCGAACTTGCCCGCCGCGGTCATGAGCTTGACGCCCTCGGCCTTCGCGGACTTCTCCGCGCCCTCCTTCATCTTGACGAAGAACGGGTTGGTGTCCGTCTTGGTGATCAGACCGACCTTGACCTCGCCCGAGCCGGTGCTCGTGCTGCCCGATCCCGATCCGGATCCACAGGCCGTCAGGGTGAGGGCCGCGACGCCGGTGACAGCGGCGGCTCTGAGAAGGGAGGAGGAAAGGCGAGTGGTGCGAGGCATGATCGACTCCTGTGGGATAGCGAGCGGCACGGGGTCGGGGTCAGAGCAGGCCGCCCGGGGTGTCATCGTTGACTTATGTCATCGTTGACACTGCATGGCGAGGATGATGGACTCCGTCTCCCGGAAACGTCAATGCCCTGCACTCGTCACAAATCGGCAACGCACGCGACCGCCGCCCCTCCGCAGACGTCCTGCATTCGCACCACGACGCGCCCGGTTCGTCATACGTTCGTCAGGAATGTTCCGTCAGAGAAGAGCAGCCCATGAGCCCGCGCCAGATCACCGTCCTGGGGGAGTGCGTCGCGGACGCGTTCGCCGAACCCGGGGGCCCCTCGAACGAACTCGCCCTGCGCGTCCTGCCCGGCGGCGGACCTGCGAATACGGCAGTGTCGCTGGCCCGGCTCGGCACCCCGGCCCGCTTCCTCGCGCGGTTGTCGGGCGATGTGTTCGGCCGCCTGTTCCGCGACCACCTGCAGACGTCCGGAGTGGACCTGTCGAGCGCCGTCACGGCGGCGGAACCGAGCACACTGGCCGTGGCGGAACTGGACGCCCAGGGGCAGGCCGCGTTCTCCTTCCACGCGCAGAACACGGCCGACTGGCAGTGGACAGCCGAGGAACTGGCGCGAGTGGACCTGTCCGAGGCCGCCTGCGTGCACACCGGATCCCTGGCCCTGGTCCGGGAGCCCGGGGCGGCGGTTGTGGAGGACTTCCTGGCGGCGGCCGCCCCTCGCGCGACCATCAGCATCGACCCCAACGTCCGGCCGCTGCTGGTGCACCCCGACGTCTACCGTGCCCGGCTGGCGCACTGGTGCGCCCTCACCGACGTACTGCGGCTGAGCGAGGACGACCTGGAACTCCTGCTGCCGGGCACGCCGCCCGAGGAGGCGTGCGACACCTGGCACGCCGCCGGGGCACGGCTCGTGGTGATCACGCGGGGCGCCGACGGCGCCCTGGCCTCGCTCGACGGCGAACGCATCCAGGTTCCGGCCGTGCCGACGAGCGTCGCCGACACGGTCGGGGCGGGGGACTCCTTCACGGCCGGGCTGCTGCACCACCTGGGCGCCCGCGGCCTGCTCGGCGGCCGGCTGACGGAACTCCGCCTCGACGATGTCGCCGAAGCCTGCCGGTTCGCCACCCGGGTCGCGGCCCTGACCTGCTCGGTCGCCGGCCCCAACCCCCCGTGGCAGCGCCAGTTGGAGCAACTCGCCACGCCCGAACGCGCATGACGGACGGCGGAGTCGCGAAGAGGCCGTCACGACCGAACCGTTGACGCATCGGCCGCATGGCGGCCATCATCGGGCCACTCGATGTCATCGATGACACAAGTCAACGATGACTTCTCGGTCGGCGCCTTGGACGAGGGCGCCGACCGAGGCGTCACTTTTCGGTCGGTTCCGCACCGGGCGTCCGTGCTCCGCTGCGCCCGGACGGCCGCGGCACAGGAGACATCATGAGCTCAGGACGTGTACCCCGGCATGCCCGGATCCGGATGATCGCGGCGGTGGCGACCGTCTGCGCCCTGTCCGCAGCCGCGCCGACCCCCCAGGCCGTCGCCGCCGACACCCCGCCGTACTCCGAGACCTACCGGCCCCAGTTCCACTTCACCCCCGAGAAGAACTGGATGAACGACCCCAACGGTCTCGTGTACTACAAGGGCGAGTACCACCTCTTCTACCAGTACAACCCCAACGGCAACTCCTGGGGCGACATGTCCTGGGGGCACGCGGTGAGCCAGGACCTCGTGCACTGGAAGGAGCTCCCGCTCGCCCTGTCGCACGACGACGAGGAGATGGTGTTCTCGGGCAGCGCGGTCGTCGACTGGGGCAACACCACCGGCTTCGGCACCGAGAAGAACCCGCCCATGGTGGCGATCTACACCAGCCACCACAAGGACACGGGCACACAGGCCCAGTCGCTCGCCTACAGCACCGACCGGGGCCGCACCTGGACCAAGTACGAGGGCAATCCCGTCCTCGACATCGGCTCCAGGGAGTTCCGCGACCCCAAGGTCCAGTGGTACGCGCCGACCAAGAGCTGGCTGATGACCGTCTCACTGTCCACCGAGCACAAGGTGCGGTTCTACTCGTCCAAGAACCTCAAGGACTGGGACCTGCTCAGCGAGTTCGGGCCGGCCGGCGCGACGGGCGGCGTGTGGGAGTGCCCCGACCTGTTCCCCCTCGCGGTCGACGGGAACAAGAACAACATCAAGTGGGTCCTCGTCGTCAACATCAACCCCGGCGGCATCGCGGGCGGTTCGGCCGCCCAGTACTTCGTCGGCGACTTCGACGGCAAGAAGTTCACCGCCGAGGACAAGGGCACGTACACGCCGCCCGCCGGCACGGTGATGCAGGACTTCGAGGGGACCGGCTTCGACACGTGGTCGTCCACCGGCACCGCGTTCGGCGACGGACCGACAGCCGGGGCGCTGGCCGGGCAGGGGACCGTCGAGGGCTTCGACGGCAAGGGCCTCGCCAACAGCTTCCACGGAGGTGACGCGACCACCGGAACCCTCACCTCGCCCGAGTTCACCGTCGACAGCCCCTACCTGAACTTCAAGGTCGGCGGCGGACGGCACCCGCACGAGCCCGGGACGCTCCTGGAGCGGGGAGACCCGCCCGCGGGCACGGTCCTCGCCGACTTCGAAGGCGGCAGCTACGGCGACTGGACGGCGACCGGAGACGCCTTCGGCTCGGCCCCGGCCACCGGCACCCTCCCCAACCAGCAGGAGGTCTCCGGGTTCCTGGGCAGCGGCCTGGTCAACAGCTTCTTGAACGGCGACTCCACCACGGGCACCCTCACCTCGCCCGAGTTCACCATCGACAAGAAGCACATCAACTTCCTCATCGGCGGCGGCAACCACCCCGCCGGGTCCGACCACCCCACCGCCCTCGAACTCCTCGTCGACGGCCAGGTGGTGCGCAGCGCCACCGGAAAGGACGCCGAGGCGCTCAACTGGGCTTCCTGGGACGTCGGCGACCTCGCGGGCAGGAAGGCGCGGATCAGGATCGTCGACGACAACACCGGCGGCTGGGGCCACCTCAACGTCGACCACATCATGCTGTCCGACACCGAGGCCCGGCCCGTCTCCCAGGAGACGTCGGTCAACCTGGTCGTCGACGGCCAGGTCGTCCGCAGTGCCACCGGTGCCAACAGCGAGACCCTGGACTGGGCCTCCTTCGACCTGCGCCCCTACGCCGGCAAGAAGGCGCGGATCCAGATCGTCGACATGAACACGGCCGGCTGGGGCCACATCCTGGCCGACCGTTTCACCGCCGCCGACGCCCCCGCCAAGTCGGTCCTGCAGCGCGCCGACTGGGCCGACTACGGCAAGGACTACTACGCGGCCGTGTCCTGGGAGAACGCACCGGGCGGCAGGCGGTACATGATCGGCTGGATGAACAACTGGGACTACAGCGGCGCGATCCCCACCTCACCCTGGCGCGGTGCGCAGAGCGTCCCACGGGAGATGGCGCTGCGGACCGTCAACGGCCAAGTCCGGCTGACCAGCCGGCCGGTGGGCAGCCTGGAGTCCCTCCGGCAGGGCGGCCCGGCGACGGCGACCGGTGTCACCGTCAAGAGCGCCGCGAAGCCCCTGATCGGTCCGGCGGCCAAGGGCAAGGCACTCGACATCGAGGCCACCTTCTCGCTCAAGGACGCCGAACGCTTCGGCCTGAAGGTGCGCACCGGTGCCGGGGGAGAGGAGACCGTGATCGGCTACGACACCACGACCCAGGAGCTGTACGTCGACCGCACCCGCTCCGGTGCCGTGGACTTCAACAGCACCTTCCCCGGTGTCCAGACAGCACCGCTGAAGGCCGAGAACGGCAAGGTGAAGCTGCGGATCCTCGTCGACTGGTCGTCCGTCGAGGTCTTCGGGGGCAGCGGCGAAGCGGTGATCACCGACCAGATCTTCCCCGACCCCGCCAGCCAGGGAGTGGAGGTCTTCGCCGAGAACGGCTCGGTGAAGCTGGACCAGGCCCGCGTCTGGCACCTCGGCTCCGCCCACGACTGACAAGGAACCACAGCATGAAGAAGACCCTGTTCGCCGAGTTCACCGCACGTGAAGGGGCGGAGGACGAGGTCGCCCGCATGATCCTGGAGTACGCCGAGAAGGTGCGCGAGGAAGAGGGAAACCTCGCCTTCGAGGTCTACACCAAGGAGTCCCACCCGCGCGCCTACTGGATCTTCGAGGTGTACCGGGACGAGGACGCCTTCCAGGCACACCTGAAGGCCCCGTACGGCGGCCCGTTCAACGCCGCACTCGCCCCGCTGATCGAGGAGGACGCCTCGGTGCTGACCTTCCTCGATGCGGTGACCTGACGGTCCCCCGACGCGACGCCGGCCGGGCCCGTGGAGGCGAGCCCGGCCGACGCCCAACTCCCGGTGACGGCGCCGCCACGTTCGACGTCCTGTGGGGCGACAAGAAGTACACGTACCGACTGCCCGGGGCGCATCGCTCCGATAACATGTTCGGTCATGCGACGATCACCCCATAGCGACTAACAAATCGAATAAAACAATTGATACCTACCAAAACGCGGATCTCCTCGCGAACAAGACGCGGAATCACGTTCCCCGCATGGTCTCGGCCCCGGACGATGCTGTGGGCCGCGGCGGGTGTGGTGACCCTCGGGTTTCTCGTCGCGCTGGAGATCGCCGCGCGCCGCTACGGGGTGCCCGGGCCGATCACCTCCCAGGTGCAAGAGGTGATCGTCGCCCCCAAGTCGGGCTTCCTGCTGTACGCGGGTATGGCGCTGACGATGGTGGTGCTGACCCGGCGGCAACGGTTCATCGCCGTCGGCCTCGCGCTCGGCATCGACGCCGTCTTGCTGGTCGTGCGATGGGCGGCCGGCGCCGACCTGACGGACGGCCATCCCTTCGGCAACGGCGCGTTGTGGGTGATCCTGGGCTGCGCGGTCATCGCAGTGACGCGCCGCACCGGCCCGGAACGCGTCCTGCTGCTGAAGGGCGTCGGGCTGGGCCTGCTGCTGGTGGCCGGCCGCAAGACCGGTGACACCTGGCTGCTCATCACCTCGAAGACCCGCCCGATGGTGCTCGACCAGTACGTGGCGGTCGCCGACCACGCGCTGGGCAACCCGTCCTGGCTCGTCGGCCGGATCGTCACGGCCACCGGCCCGGTCGGTGCCCGGACCCTCGACTACGTCTACGCCCAACTGGCGGTGGCCGCGGTCGTCGTCGCGCTCTACCAGCTGCGCGACGTGGCGGCCGAGCGCCGCTTCCCGCGCCATCATCTGGTGCGGACCTTCCTGGTCATCGGCCTCCTCGGACCGGGCATCTACATGATCTTCCCGGTCGTCGGACCGATCTTCGCCTTCGGCACCGACGGCGGCCACTGGGCGGTGGCCAACCTGTGGCCGGACCTGCCGACGCCGATCAGCGCCGCACCGCACGACATGCCGTTCGACGAGATCACCCCCCGCAACTGCATGCCCAGCCTGCACACCGCGTGGGCCACCGCGATCTTCATCCATTCCCGCAAGGGCCCACGCGTGCTGCGCTACGCGGGCACGTTCTGGCTGATCGCCACGCTCGCCGCGACGCTGGGATTCGGCTACCACTACGGCGTGGATCTCGTGGCCGGCGTGGTGTTCACGGTCACCATCGAGGCGGCCCTGCGCTCGCTCGAACGCGGCTGGGACCGGTCCGGAACTCAACTCGTCACCTACGGAGCGGCCGTCTTCACGGCGCTGTTGCTCTCCTATCGCTATCTGCCGATGGAGATGGCCGAGCTTCCGTGGCTGTTCGGGCCGCTGCTCATCCTGGCGATGACCTCGGTGATCTACGGCTACGTACGGACCACGAGCCAGTGGGATACGAAGGCCCGGCCGGCGCTGCAGTCGGAGCCGCGGCACGAACTGGTCAGCGGGTGAGCAGAACCGCCAGGGCGCTCACTCCGCCCGCGCAGGCGAGGAGGGCGCAGGCGCAGGCGGCGTGGCGGCGGAGCAGGGTGTGCCGCAGTTCGGCGTAGCGGCTCTCGTACTCCTGTCGCAGCTCCTCGGCCCGCCGGACCGTGCCGCGCAGCAGCTCACGGGTGACGTCGAGGCGCCGGCGGACGTAGTGGCCGGTGATTTCCTCGGCTTGGGCGGTGGTCAGCCACGGCATCCGGGCGCAGAGCTCCTCGGCCTCGCGTCGTGCCTGGTCGCGATGGGCGTGCGCGAGGAGGTAGCCCTCGGCCTCGTCGGCCAGCGCGTGCCGCGGGGTGTCGTGCGGCGCCTCGTGGCCGCCGCGTCTCACGGCCGTTCGCCCTTGTGCCCGTCGGCCTCGACGACGTCGCGCCTGCCGGTGTTCTCCGCCTCGTCCAGCTGGGCCACGTCGGGATGGTGCAGGTCGAAGGCGGGGGATTCGGAGCGGATGCGCGGCAGGGTGACGAAGTTGTGCCGCGGGGGCGGACACGAGGTCGCCCACTCCAGGGAACGCCCGTAACCCCAGGGGTCGTTGACCTCGACCCGCTCGCCCTGCTGGGCGGTCTTCCACACGTTGTACAGGAACGGCAGCGTGGACAGGCCCAGCAGGAACGCGCCGATCGACGAGACGGTGTTCAGCCAGGTGAAGCCGTCCGCGGCGAGGTAGTCGGCGTACCGGCGGGGCATGCCCTCGGCGCCCAGCCAGTGCTGCACCAGGAACGTGGTGTGGAAGCCGACGAAGAGCGTCCAGAAGTGGATCTTCTCGATGCGGGTGTCCAGCATCGTGCCGGTCATCTTCGGCCACCAGAAGCTGAAGCCGCCGAACATCGCGAACACGATGGTGCCGAAGAGCACGTAGTGGAAGTGCGCGATCACGAAGTAGGAGTCGGTGACGTGCCAGTCCAGCGGCGGCGAGCCGAGGATGACGCCGGTCAGACCGCCGAAGAGGAAGGTGACCAGGAAGCCGGCCGCCCACAGCATCGGCGGCTCGAAGGACAGCGACCCCTTCCACATCGTGCCGATCCAGTTGAAGAACTTCACCCCCGTCGGCACGGCGATCAGATACGTCATGAAGGAGAAGAACGGCAGCAGGACCGCGCCGGTGGCGAACATGTGGTGCGCCCACACCGTCACGGACAGACCGGCGATGGCGATCGTGGCGCCGATCAGCCCCGTGTAACCGAAGATCGGCTTGCGGGCGAAGACGGGGATGATCTCGGTGATCACACCGAAGAACGGCAGGGCCAGGATGTACACCTCGGGATGGCCGAAGAACCAGAACAGATGCTGCCAGAGGATCGCGCCGCCGTTCTCCGCGTTGAACACCTGCGCCCCGAAACGGCGGTCGGCCTCCAGCACCAGCAGCGCGGCGGCCAGCACCGGGAACGCCAGCAGCACCAGCACCGAGGTGAGCAGCACGTTCCAGGTGAAGATCGGCATCCGGAACATGGTCATGCCGGGGGCGCGCATGCAGATGATCGTGGTGATGAAGTTGACGGAGCCGAGGATGGTGCCGAACCCGGACAGGGCCAGGCCCATGAGCCACAGGTCCCCGCCGACCTGGGGAGTGCGCTCCCCACCGCTGAGCGGGGTGTAGGCGGTCCAGCCGTAGTCCGCGGCGCCCTGGGGGGTGAGCAGGCTGCCGAGCACGATCAGGCCGCCGAAGAGGAACAGCCAGTACGACAACATGTTCAGCCGCGGGAAGGCCACGTCCGGGGAGCCGATCTGCAACGGCATCACCGCGTTGGCGAACCCGGCGAACGTCGGCGTCGCGAACAGCAGCAGCATGATCGTGCCGTGCATGGTGAACGCCTGGTTGTACTGCTCGTGGGACAGCCACTGGATCCCCGGCCGGGCCAGCTCGGCCCGGATGGCCATCGCCAGCGCCCCGGCGATGAGGAAGAAGACGAACGACGTGATCAGGTACAGGTGCCCGATCTTCTTGTGGTCCGTGGTCGTCACCCAGGAGACGATCACCTGGCCCGGGCCGCGGCGCTCCGCCGCCGGTACCGGAGCGGCCGGTTCGGTATGTGTCGCCATGAGTTCCTCGATCGGCAGTGCGTGTCTGACCCGCCGGAAACTAGTCCTCCTGATGCGGAACAGCCGTCCGACGTGGGGCTCCTTGGGGCCGAACGGCCGAGCGGTCCATACGAATGAGTGGTGTTCCGAGGTAGGCGGTCGGCAGGTGCGGACGAAAGAGGAGTCGCTGCGTCCCGCGCTGCCCTGCCCTTCCTGATGCGGCAGCGTCGTAATCTCGCCGAATTTGTGTGCGGGCGTACGGCGAGGTGAGCGATGAGGCAAGCGGCGGAAGAATGGTGGGTGAGGGCCTGGCGGGGTACCAGGGCAGGTTCGGGCGAAACGAGCCGCCGGGCACACTCCGCAACCGCGACCGCTGTCTTCGGACCGGCACGAGTGTCTTCGGACCGGCACGAGCGCGCCGAAACGGAGGACCGACGCATGGCCACACCGCTCACCGCCGCCCGGCTCGTCGCCGCGCTGAAGGCCGAGGGCTGCGCCGTTCACGAGGTCGGCGGATGGCGCACCCACAACCGCAACCACAAGGGCCCGTGGGGTCCCGTGCACGGGGTGATGATCCATCACACCGTCACCGGGCCCGGCACGGACGTCGTCGGTCTGATCTACCACGGCCACAGCGCCCTGCCCGGTCCGCTCGCCACCGGATGCATCACCAAGGACGGCGTCGTCCACCTGACCGGCAACGGCCGGGCCAACCACGCCGGCGGCGGCGACGGTGACGTTCTCGATGCCGTCATCGGCGAGTCGTACGGCACGTATCCGCCCGCGACCCACGAGCACGACGGCTCGGCCGGCGCGGTCGACGGCAACGCCCGTTTCTACGGCTGGGAATGCGAGAACAAGGGCGACGGCAAGGACCCGTGGCCGAGCGCCCAGTACATCGCCATCGTCAAGGCCACGGCCGCGATCTGCCGCGCGCACCGCTGGGGCCCCAAGAGCGCGATCGGACACCTGGAGTGGAGCGACTGGAAGGTCGACCCGCGCGGGTTCGACATGGCCGGCTTCCGCCGTGACGTCGCCGACGCCCTGGCCCTCCGGGCGGGCCTGTGGGAAGGAGAGGACCCCATGCCGCAGTACGTCAACCTCGGTGCCGCCGGGGGCTATCGGCTCGCGCCCGGTGCCTGGGACTCGGTCGAGTTCGCCACGGAGTGGGCCGACGAGACCGGCGACCACGCCACCGGCGGGAGCGTCTTCGTCCGCGGCCCGGCCCGTTTCAGCGGGAGCGTCAGCCTGCACATCGACGGGCTGCCGGCGGGTGCGGTAGTCCAGGCACGCATGTCGGAGTACGAGGGCGACCAGCACCGCGCCGACCACCCGATCCACGAGATCGTCGGGACCGGCGGCGGCACCTTCGCGGTCGTGCCCCTGACGAAGCGGCTCCCGTCCGGCCGGAGCATGCGGGTACGGCTGCTGAACCAGGCCGCCGGCCCGGTGACCGTCGCGAGCGCGGTGCTGACCGTGCTGGTGTGGAAGGAGACCTGAGTCCCGGGCTCCAGCGCGCTACCGGGTCGGCAGCCCGGGACCCGTGCAGCGCACGTTCGCCGACGGCACTTCTCCGCGCACCGACCGGCCGCCCTTCGACGACGAGCGGGTGCGCCAGGCGTTCTTCCTCATCGCCGACCGGAAGGAGCTCGTCGACGGAGCCCTGTCCGGGGCCGGCGAGGTCGGCAACGACCTGTTCGGCAAGGGCTACGAGTACTACGCCGACGGCCTGCCCCAGCGCGAGCAGGACCTCGACCGCGCCCGCGCCCTGCTGAAGCGGGCCGGCGCCGGGAAGCTGAGGGTCACCCTGGACACCTCGGCCGTCGCCGCCGGTTTCACCGAGGACCAACCCCACCAAGTGGCAGCACAAGGACTTCGACGCCCTCTACCAGCAGGCCCAGTCGACCCGCGACAAGACCGGGCGGGCGGCCGTCTACGAGCGGATGCAGCGCCGTCTGTACGCCGAGGGCGGCTTCCTGCCGCCCTGGAGAAGAGCCCGAGAACGAAGGGACGGCGGCCGTGACCGAGACGGACCAGACCCCGACGCCGCAGCCCGTGGCCGAGATCCGCGACCTGCGCGGCGAGATCGACGGCCGTGCGATCGTCGACGGAGTCCGCCTGCGCGTGCTCCCCGGCCGTGTGACCGCCCTGGCCGGCGCCTCCGGCAGCGGCAAGACCACCACCGGCCTGGCGCTGCTGGGGGAGTACCCGGCCGGTGCCCGGGTCACGGGGGAGGTGCGCCGGTCCGGGGACGGTCCGGTCGGGTACGTGCCGCAGCATCCCGCCGCCGTCCTCAACCCCGCCCGCCGCGTCAGCGCCCTGCTCGACGACATCGCCCGCCCCCCGGGTACGCCACCTGCCCCGGCGCGAACGCCGCGGCGCGGCCCGCGAACTGGTCCTGCGGGCCCTGTCCGACGCCCAGCTCCCGGACGCCGAAGCCGTGCTGCGCCGCTACCCGCACCAGCTCTCCGGCGGCCAGCAGCAACGCGTCGTCCTCGCTCAGGCCCTGCTGCTCGGCGCCCGCGTCATCGTCGCCGACGAACCCACCACCGGCCAGGACGCGCTCACCGAGAGCCGGATCGGCGACCAGCTGGCGGCGGTCGCGGCCCGCGGCATCGGGGTCGTCCTGCTCAGCCATGACCTGGACGTCGTCCGTGCCCTCGCCGACGAGGTCCTCGTCATGCGCGCCGGACGGGTCGTGGAGTCGGGGCCCGCGGCGCGGCTGTGGGCTGCGCCCCGCCACGCGTGGACCCGCCGGCTGCTCGACTCACAGGGGGCCGCGCCACAGGACCGGCCGAGCGGCGACGCCCGGCAACCCGCGCTGGTGGTACGGGACCTGACCGCCGTGCACGGCCGCGGCAACACCGTCCTGCGCGTCCCGCACCTCGCGCTCCACCCCGGCGCGTGCCTGGCCGTCGTCGGCCGCTCCGGCAGCGGCAAGACGACGCTGGCCCGCTGCCTCGCCGGCCTCCACCGCGACCACGACGGCGACGTCCTGCTCGACGGCACACCGCTCCCGCGCAGCCTGCGCCACCGCAGCCATGCCCAACTCGCCGCCGTGCAATACGTCTTCCAGGACGCGCGCGCCGCCTTCGACGAGCACCGGCCCGTCCTGCACCAGGTGGCCCGTACTGCGGTACGGCTGCCGGGTGCCGGCGAACGGGCGGCGACCGAGGAGGCGTCGGCCACCCTCGCCCGTCTCGGACTGCCGGCGGAACCGGCCCACCGCCGCCCCGGCGAACTCTCCGGCGGCGAACTCCAGCGCGCCGCCCTCGCCCGCGCCCTCCTCGCCCACCCCCGCGTTCTGGTCTGCGACGAGATCACCTCAGGACTCGACACCGTCACCCTCCCGTCTCCCTCACGGAGACGACCGCCCGTCTGGACACGTATACCCGGGCATGAACCGAAGCGAGTCACCCCCGTCACGAGTTGAACCGGGGCACGGCCCTGTGATTAGGGTGCGTGCGATGTTCTGCGCAGACGCCACCCCCTTATCCCGGGCAAGACGAGGCACAGCCGGTTCCGGCTTCTTCGGGAGGGCCCGTGAGTGACACGGTGACGACGGCCCGCCCGGTGGCCGAAGGGACCGGGGCCCCGCGGGGAACGGAACGGGGCGCTGCGGCCCGCCCGGCGCGGCAGCGGGACGCGTTCTTCGACAACGCCAAGTACCTGGCGATCGTGCTGGTGGCGGTGGGACACGCCTGGGAGCCGCTGCGGTCGGGCAGCAGGGCCGTCACCGCGCTCTACATGCTCGTCTACGCGTTCCACATGCCGGCGTTCATCATCGTCTCCGGCTACTTCTCGCGCACCTTCGACGGGAGCCCGGCGCGCCTCAAACGCCTGGTCACCGGTGTCGCCGTGCCGTACGTGGTGTTCGAGACGGCGTACACCCTGTTCACCCGGTGGACCAGCCAGGACCCCGACCGCCCGGTCAGCCTGCTGGATCCGCTGTATCTGACCTGGTTCCTGGCGGCGTTGTTCGTCTGGCGGCTGACGACGCCCCTCTGGCGGCATGTGCGGTGGCCGCTGCCGACGGCCCTCGTCATCGCGATGCTGGCGACGCTCTCGCCGTCCATCGGGCACGACCTCGACCTCCAGCGCACGCTTCAGTTCCTGCCGTACTTCGTGGCCGGCCTGCTGCTGCGGCCGGAGCACTTCCGGCTGGTGCGCCGGCGGCAGGCGCGGATCCTCGCCGTACCGGTGGGCGTCTGCGCGCTGGGTGTGGCGTACTGGGCGGTGCCGCGGATGAACTACGCCTGGTTCTTCCACGCCGACAGCGCCCGGGAACTGGCCGCCCCGTTCTGGTACGGGCCCGTGATGACACTGGCGGCCTTCGGCTGCTCGGCCGTCCTGGTCGCCTGCTTCCTCGCCTGGGTGCCCGGGCGCCGGACGTGGTTCACCGTGCTGGGCGCGGGCACGCTGTACGGCTATCTGCTGCACGGTTTCGTCGCGCAGGCCGCCACGTACGGGGGCTGGTACGAGCCGGCCTGGGTCCACGGACCCGTCGGCGTGCTCGCCGCCACCCTGGTCGCGGCCGTGGTCGTCACAGCGCTGTGCACGCCGTCCGTGCGGCGGGTCTTCCGCTGTGTGACGGAACCGGGGATGGCGTGGGCCTTCGGCACGGGGAACGCGGCCCCGCCGCGGGGCGATGCCCGGGCGTGAGGCCTACTGCTGGGGGCTGGGTTCCTGCTGGACCGGTGCGTGCCCGTTCAGGGCCTGCGTCATCTGGTGCTGCGTCTCTTCGGCGACGACGCGAGCCTCCTCGACGACGTCGCCGCGTTCGCGTATGAGGCTTTCGTAGATCGGAAGTTCTTCGGTCCGGGTCAAGTCGGGTTTCACAGGGTTTGTCCTAACGCTTTACAGCCGGGTCTGAGGGGCCCGTGTAAGTCTGCGTCATGCCGTGCCGCGGTGTTACCCACCCCCGTCGTGTCCAGAATTCCGTCACGAGCTTCGCGAATTCCCCACCTTTGCGACCGTGGGGAAGCGCCCGGGTACGGCGAAGGCCCCGGGAACGCGTCCCGGGGCCCTTAGCGCGGATGCCGTCAGAGCGACGTCGTGTGAACGGCAGCGCTGCCGCCGGCCGAGGCGCCGTCCGACGACAGGGACCCCTGGAGGTCGGCGCAGACGCCCGCGGTCAGGGGCTCGACCAGGCCGCTGGAGAGGCTGCCCACGAGGCCCACGGAGGCGCCGCCCGCCATACCGCCGGAGACGGTCTCCAGGTCGGCGTCGGACAGCTCGGCGATGTCGACCCGAGAGGTGAGGTTCATTGGAGGTGTTTCCCTTCGCGTGAATATCTCGCAATGGCGGCGAGCGTGGGGGGTTGCCGAGTTCAGAACCGAGATTCCGCACCGACGGCTCCGCCGTGCGCAGGATCAAAGCACTCCGCGGGAGAAAAGTTCCAGCCGCCTCCCGGCACCGCACCGCGCCTTTCGGTGACCGTCTTCACCACCATGACCACGGGCACACGAAATGCGCCCACTTCTTCACACACCCTGTCGCCCCGTCGTGCGCACGGGTATTGCGCCCCGATTCCCGAAGCGGGCACTTCGGCGCCAAATCCCCGTGCCACGGCACTGACTTGGCGCCCTGCGTGCCGTCCCCCGGCGTCCTGGCGAACCGTGTGCAGATGTGCTGGAGGTTCCGATTCCGTTTAGTCGGGCCGCCGCGACCGGCGTCTCCGGCTCCCGGACCTCCCTCAGTCCGGGCGGGACTCCTCGGCGAGGTCCGGCACCAGCGCGCACAGCGCCTCCCGCTGGTCCGGGCCCATGAAGCGGGCGAGGGACTGCGTCACCGTCTCGGCGAGCGGGCCGGAGGCCTCGGTCAGGAGGCGGCGGGCCTTGTCGGTGAGGGTGACCTCGACACCGCGCCTGTCGCCGCACACCGACCTGCGGGTGACGAGGCCGGCGTGCTGGAGGCAGGCGATCTGGTAGGTGAGGCGGGTCTTCGGGCGGCCCAGGAGCTCCGCGACGCGCGTCATGCGCAGGCCGCCCTCGGGCTGCTCCGCGAGCAGGCACAGGATCAGGAACTCGTCGTGCGAGACGTCCAGCTTCTCCTTCACGACCGAGCGCAGCCGCTGCTCCACGGCCCCGGTCGCGGCGAGCACCAGCATCCAGGCGCGCAGCTCCGCCGGCAGCAGCCCGCTGCCCTCGGTGAACGGGCATTCGGGCAGGTCGGCGGGGTGCTCCTGGGGGTCGGCCATGCATCCAGCGTACCTGTCGTCCAAATTTGGAGAAGAGGGTTGTTCAATTTTGGACGAGACGCTAGCGTGCAGTCATCCAAATTTGGACGATATGAGTGGAGGAAGATCATGACCGTCGCCGTGGAAACCGGACTGTGGCAGCTCGACACGACCGCTTCGACCGTCGGCATCCGGCACAAGACCATGTGGGGCCTGGTCACCGTGAAGGGCACGTTCGGCGCGATCAGCGGCTCGGGCGAGGTCCGGTCCGACGGGTCCGCCGTCGGCACCCTGACCTTCGACGTCGCCTCCCTCGACACCAAGAACGCCAAGCGCGACACCCACCTGAGGTCCGCCGACTTCTTCGACGCCGACCACCACCCCGAGATCACCTTCGTGGCCCGCAGCGCCGAGCTGCGCGACGGCGACCAGGTGCACATCGTCGGTCAGCTCACCGTGCGCGGCGTCAGCAGGCCGCTGTCCCTCACCGCCCGACTGAAGGACGGGAACGCCACGGGGCTCACGCTGGAGACGGAGTTCAGCGTGGACCGGGACCAGTTCGGCATGGGCTGGAACCAGCTGGGCATGATCCGCGGCCTGACCACGGTCACCGCCGGCCTGCGCTTCGTCCGGACCAGCGGCTGACACGACCCCGGCGCGGGTTCAGCCCGTTCGGTGCACCGCCTGCTGCACATCCGCGCTCGACAGGGTCTGCGGCGACGCCGTGAACGCGCGCAGGCGGATCCGGGCCCCCGGCCGGGGCAGGGTGAACCGGCCCGAGGGCGGCCGGAGTTCATAGCGGGCGGTGGCATGCCCGGGCAGACTGCGCGGCCCCCGGACGACCTTCCAGTACGGGTCCATGCCCTGGCCCATGGTCAGGGTGAAGTGCGGGGCGAGGGCCGTGCCGTCCGTGTTGGTGACCTGCAGCGTGAGGCGGGAGACGGTGGCCGCGGTGGCGTGGCGGACCGCGACGACCCGCATCCGCAGGGGCGGCGTGCCCGTCGCCGCCACGGCCGCGCCACCCAGCGCGGGCATGAGCAGCAGCACCGTCAGGGCGATCCGGGCCGGGCGGCGCCGCGGGCCCGACAGCGACCGCGGACGGGGCTGCCACGCCCCGGCGAAGGCCGACGCGGGCGCGGTGACGGCCGCCGCCAGCCACAACGGCGTCATCAACAGGTAGTAGCCGTCCTGGGAGCGGGTCGCCAGATAGAAGGCACACCAGGGCAGGACCGTCGCGGCCGGCCCCAGGCGCCGTACGAACAGCACGAACAGCGCGAGCAGGCCGGCGAGCAGCAGCAGGCTCGCGGAGGAGTACCAGTCGAGCCGGTCACTGCCGTCGGTCAGGTACAGCGAGATGTCCACCACGCCCTGCCCGTGCAGCACCGCGCCCTGCGTCAGCGGCAGGGCGATCCCCGTCAGCCAGGTGCCCGGCTCGCTGACGGCGAAGTAGGTGTTGATCAGCAGCCACACGGTCGCCGCGGCCCCGGCGAACCGCAGCACCACCAGCGCCGCGGCCCGGCCGCCCAGTTCGCCGCGGCGCACCGCGTAGATCCCGGCCAGCAGGAACGGTGCCAGGAACCAGGGGAGTTGCTGTGCCGCGCACGCCGCCCCCAGGCATGCGGCCCGTGCCAGACCGGCCGCCCGGAGCCGCCCGCCCGCGCCGATGCGGGGCCAGCGCACCACCACCGGCACCAGCAGGGCCAGGGCCACGACGGCCGGGTAGCCGAGCCGCCCGTACGACGGAAGCATCCCGAAGCCCAGACACACCATGGTCGCCGCCGACCGCCACGGCGCCGGCAGCATCCGCCACAGCACGACCGTGCCGGCGACCAGCGCGCCCGTGCTCACCGCCGTCGCCGGAGTGCCGCCGTGGCCCAGCCACAGCAGCGGCACGGCCAGCAGCGGGGCCAACGGCGGATAGCCGTAGGTGAGGTCGTAGCCCCCGGTCACCGTCGGGGTGAGGGCCACGCCGTGGCCGAAGAGCCAGGGCCACGGCTGTCCGTACACCGGATGCCCCGCGGCCACCTCCCGTGCCGCCTGCGTGGTGAGCAGCGCCTCGTCGGAACCCCGGTGCAGCATGATCCACGCGCACAGGGCGAGCGTCACACCCGTCACCAGCACGCACAGGTCCACCCGCGCCAGTGACCGTTCCCGGCGGACGACCAGAGTCAGCACCCCGCACGCCAGGATCGAGGCATAGCACACCGAGATCACCGCGGCCACGGCCGGCCGGTGACTGGCCGCCGTCGCCCACACCGCACGGGTGCCGATCAGCAGACTGATGTCGGCGAGCAGGGTCAGGACGCGGTGCCACTGGGCCGGGGACGGCGGCACGGACGCCGCCGACTGCGTGCGCGGGCCGGGCACCACCAGCGTGGTTTCTGCCGAGTACACGCCGAAGGACGCTAATCGCCGCCGGTGAGCGGGGCCCGGACGGTGGTGAAGAGACGGGTGTGAGGCGAGTAAGGACCTGCGTGCGCCTCAGGAACCGCCAAGGAGTCGCGGCCCGCTCAGTACACGTCCCGTACGTACCGCTTGTCCGCCGCGAGGTGTTTCACGTACGCGGCGGCCTCCGCCTCGCTCAGCCCGCCGTGCGCCACCGCGATGTCCCGCAGGGCCCGGTCCACGTCCCTGGCCATGCGGGAGGCGTCGCCGCAGACGTAGAAGCGGGCGCCGTCGCACAGCCAGTGCCACAGCTCCGGCCCGTGCTCGCGCATCCGGTCCTGTACGTACACCTTGTTGCGCTGGTCGCGGGAGAAGGCGGTGTCCAGACGGGTGAGGGTGCCCTCGTCGAGCAGAGCCGTCAGCTCGTCCTCGTAGTAGAAGTCCGTCGCGCGGTGCTGCTCGCCGAAGAACAGCCAGTTGGGGGCCCGGTGCCCGAGGGCCCGCCGCTCCTGGAGGAAACCGATGAACGGCGCGACGCCGGTGCCGGGGCCGACCATGACCATCGGCGTCGACGCGTCGGCCGGGGGCCGGAAGTGCGGCGAGCGCTGCACGAACACCGGCACCTCGGTGTCCGCCCCGGCGTCGGCGAGGAACGGCGAGCAGACCCCGCCGCGCGGACGGCCGTGCAGGTTCTCGTACCGCACCACGGACACCGTCAGCGACACCTGATGCGGATCGACCAGCGGGCTGGACGATATGGAGTACAGCCGCGGCTGGAGCTTGCGCAGCACCCCGGCCCACTCCTCGGCGCTCGCCCGCACCGCGTACTCGGCGACCACGTCCACGGCCTGCCGCCCCCAGCACCACTGCGCCAGCCCGTCCTTGTTGTCGGGCCGCAGCAGCCTGCGCAACTGGTGCTTGTCCCGGGCCCGTTCGGCGACGAACCGCAGCAGGTCCGGGGTGATCTTCGTGATGTCGAGGTGCCGGCCCAGCGCCTCGGCGAACGGCACCTCGCCCACACCGGCCACCTCGACGGCCGCCCCGGCGTCCAGCCCGGTCACCGCCAGCCACTCCGCCACGAGGGCGGGCGCGTTGACCGGACGCACGCCGAGTGCGTCCCCGGCCTCGTACGCCAGGTCCGTCCCGCTGGTGTCGAAGGTGAACCGCCGGACCTCCTTGCCCGCGCCGGGCCGGCTGAGCAGCCGGTTGCCGACGAGCCGGGCGATCGTGGCGGCGGGCTTGGACTTGGGCTCGGACTTGGGCTTCGGCTCGGGCTCGGGCTTGCGCTCTTCCGCGGTGGTGCCGCCGAGCGCCGAGAGCACCTGGTCGAGCCACGCCCCGGCAGAGGGCTCGTAGTCCGGCTCGCAGTCCGTACGCGGGGCCAGCCGCACCGCGCCCAGCTCGTCGAGCCGCGCGTCCAGCCGGCGCCCGTGCCCGCAGAAGTCGTCGTACGAGGAGTCGCCGAAGGCGAGCACGGCGTACCGCACACCCTCAAGCCGCGGGGCCCCTTCGCCGGAGAGCGTGTCCCACAAGCCGGTGCCGTTGTCGGGCGCGTCACCGTCCCCGAAGGTGCTGGTGATGAAGAGCAGGTCCGCAGTGCGGGCGAGCGCGGCGACGTCCGCCTCGTCCATGCCGACGAGGCTCGTACGGTGCCCGGTCTCGGTCAGCCGCGCGGCGGTGGCGGCGGCGAACTCCTCGGCGTTCCCCGTCTGCGAGGCCCACAGCACCACGACCTCACGGCCGGCCGGCTCCCTCGCGGGGGCGGCCGGTGGCGCCGAGCGCGAGTACATGCCGGCGAGGACCCCGTTGACCCACAGGGCGTGCTCGGGCGTGAAGGGCGCGTCGGGCGGGAGCACCGGAACGCCGGGGGCGCCCGAGCCGAGCCCGGCGAGGAAGCCGGTGAGGTACTGGCGTTCCTGGGCGGACAGGACCGGGGGAGGGGAGGGCTCCAGACCGAAGGGGTCGGCGCCGCCCGGGGTGACCACGGTGGGCGTCAGGGCCGCGACGGGTTCCTCGGACCCGGGCGTCGCAACGGGCGTCGCCACCTTCGCCAGCGAAACGGCACACACCTTGAACTCCGGCTGGAACGACAGCGGATCCACCGCGTCGCTCGTCACCGCGTTGATGCTCAGGTACTCGCCGAACAGGTCGTTCCAGTGGAAGGGCGCGAAGCAGCAGCCCGGCCGCACCCGGTCCGTGACCACCGCCGGCAGCACGGCCCGCCCGCGCCGCGAGGCGACCTCGACCAGATCGCCCTCCACGACCCCGAGCGCGTCCGCGTCCCGCGGATGGAGCTCCACGAAGGGCCCGGGGTTCAGCTTGTTGAGCTTGGCGACCTTCCCGGTCTTGGTGAGCGTGTGCCACTGGTGCTGCACCCGCCCGGTGTTGAGCACGAACGGGTAGTCGTCGTCCGGCATCTCGGCGGCGGGCAGGTGCGGCCGGGCGAAGAAGACGGCACGGCCGCTCGCCGTCGGGAACCGCAGCCCGTCGTCACCCACGTACCGGACGGGATTGCGCTCGGGCCCGTCCTCCCGCGCGGCCGGCCACTGCACGGGCGTCCGGCGCAGCCGCTCATAGGAGACACCGCGCAGGTCCCACTGCGTCTTCGGGTTGTGGAACCGCCGGATCTCCTCGAAGACCTGCTCGGCGCTGTCGTACGAGAACCCCTTCTCGTACCCCATCGCGCACGCGACCTCCGCGATGATCCGCCAGTCGGCCATCGCCTCCCCGGGCGGATCGGCGGCGGCCCGGGTCAGCGTGAGGTTGCGCTCGCTGTTGACGAAGACGCCCTCCGCCTCGGTCCACATCGCGCCGGGCAGGACGACGTCGGCGTACGCGTTCGTCTCGGTGTCCGCGAACACGTCCTGCGTGACGACGAACTCGGCGGCCTCCAGGCCCTCGATGACCGTACGCCGGTTGGCGACCGAGGCGACGGGGTTGGTGCAGATGATCCAGCAGGCCTTGATCTCACCGTCGGCCATCTTCCGGAACATCTCGACGGTGCCCTGCCCGACCCCGTCGGCCCGCAGGGTCCCCGGCGGCAGCTCCCACACCTCCTCGGTGAACGCCCGCTCCTGAGCCACGAGCACCGACCGCTGCCCCGGCAGCCCCGGGCCCATGTAGCCCATCTCGCGCCCGCCCATGGCGTTGGGCTGGCCGGTGAGGGAGAACGGCCCGGCGCCCGGACGGCAGATCGCGCCCGTCGCCAGATGCAGGTTGACCAGGGCGTTGGTGTTCCAGGTGCCGTGGGTGGACTGGTTCAGCCCCATGGTCCAGCAGCTCATCCACTGTGTGCCGGCCTCGCCGATCAGCCTGGCCGCCCGGCGGATGTCGTCCTCGGCGAGCCCGGTGATCTCCGCCACCGCCGCCGGGGCGTAGTCGCCGAGGAACCCGGGCAGGTCCTCCCAGCCCTCGGTGTGGGCCGCGACGAAACCGGGGTCGGTGTGCCCGTCCGCGTGCAGCAGGTGCAGCAGGCCGTTCAGCAGCGCCAGGTCGGTCCCCGGCCGGACCTGGAGGAACAGATCGGCCCTGGCGGCGGTGGCGGTCCGCCGCGGATCCACGACGATCAGCTTGGCGCCCGCCTTGACCCGCTCCATCATCCGCAGGAAGAGGATCGGATGGCAGTCCGCCATGTTCGAGCCGATGACGAGAAAGACGTCCGCCTGATCGAAGTCCTCGTACGAGCCGGGCGGCCCGTCCGCGCCCAGCGACAGCTTGTAGCCGGTGCCCGCGCTCGCCATGCACAACCGCGAGTTGGACTCGATCTGGTTCGTCCGCACGAACCCCTTGGCCAGCTTGTTCGCGAGGTACTGCGCCTCCAGGCTCATCTGCCCGGACACGTAGAAGGCCACCGCGTCCGGCCCGTGCGCGTCGACGATCGTCCGCAGCCGCGCGGCGGTCTCGGCGATCGCGTCGGCGACGGGCGAGGGCACCGGCTCCTCACCCCGGTCGTCCCGGACCAGCGCGGTGGTCAGCCGCCCGGGCGCGGCGAGCAGGTCGGCCGTGGTCGCGCCCTTGGTGCACAGCCGGCCCGCGTTCGCCGGGTGCGCCTTGTCGCCGGACGCCTTCAGGACCGTGCGCCGCCCGTCCGGCCCCATGGCCACATCGAGCACGAGACCGCAGCCCACACCGCAGTACGAGCAGACCGTGCGCACCGCTTGCGTCTCCTGCTGCGGCCGGGGGGTCGTGGTCATGCCCTCGACGGTACGAATGTCCCGTTACGCAGGTGTCACATTGCTTGATCACGAGCAGTTACGCCCGTCACACAGCCGTCTTCCGGCCGTTGTGAGGTGCATCGAGGTGGCGGAGCGTGTCGCTGTTGGGCCGAACGGGTGACCGTGCGCAAGAATTGGCCGATGGAGACAGCCAGCGCGAGCCAGGACGGAGCATGCCGGTGAACAGCCACGATGTCACCGACGAACAGTGGGAGGGGCTCGCCCAGGTCGTGCCGCTGCGGGGCCGGGACGCCTGGCCGTCCTCCGTCGACCACCGGTCCATACCCGAGGCCGAGACGGAGGCGCGACGCCGCTTCGTCGTCCTGCGGGTGAACGTCTTCGCCGACGCCCGTGACGTCGCCGAGACCCTGATGGCCGGCGTGCCGGTGCTGCTCGACCTGACCGGCGCGGAGACGGAGGTCGCCAAGCGCGTCCTCGACTTCAGCACGGGCGTCGTCTTCGGCCTGGCGAGCGGAATGCACCGGGTGGACCGCAACGTGTTCCTGCTCACGCCGGCGGGGACCGAGGTGACAGGGCTGATGGAGGGGGTCGGGGTTCCCGGGGTGTGACGTCGCCCGGGGGTGAGGGTGACGGCCTCTGGGAGCGGGTCGCCCGATCGTGGGAAGCCCCGGAAGACGGAACGGTTCGTCCCGCGGACCAAGTCCTACGGTCCGGACATGACCCAGCCCCCCGCTCCCACGCCCCCCGCTCCCACCCCCCTCGTGCAGCCCGGCCCTCCGGCGGGCGGCGCCGCGCACCCCGAGCGGCCGCGCATCACCGAACTGCGGCTGTCCGCCTTCACCAGCCACCGCCGCGCCGTACTCCCGCTCGGGCCGCTCACCCTCCTCGCCGGTCCCAGCGGCTGCGGCAAGTCCAGTGCGCTGCGGGCGTACGAGGCGCTCGCCCGGCTCGGGGGAGGCGCGGCGCTCGGCGAGGCGTTCCCGGACCCCGTCGCCTGTGTACCGGAGCGGGCCCGGCCCGACGCGCAGCACCGCCGGGGCTTCCGTATCGGCTGCACGGCCGACGGGCCCGCCGGCCCGGTCCGGCTCGATGTCGCCGTGCAGGCCGAGCCTCAACTGCGCGTGGTGGGCGAGCGGTTGACGGCCGGCGGACTGGTCCTGCTGGAGACCGCCCTGCGCGACCCCGGGAAGCGCGCCGTGCAGGCCGCCTGGCACACGGCCGGGCCGACGCCGGTGACCCGTGGCCCGCTGCCGGACGACCGGCTCGGCACCGCCCTGCTGCCGCTGCGCGTGGCCGGCCGGACGCCCGGGCAGCGCAGGGTGCTGGCCGCCGCCGAGCAGATGGTGGTCGCCCTGCGCTCCGTCTTCGCCTGTGACCCCGGTCCCGGCCGGATGCGCGGCCCCGTACCGGCCGGCTCCGGCCGGCTGCTCCGCGACTGCGGCAACCTCGCGGACGTCCTGTTGCGCACCCGCGCCGAGTGCGGACACCGGCACGCGCAGTTCGTCGCGGCGGTACGGGCCGGCTGCGCGGGTCCGGTGGCGGACGTGCTGGCCGAGCCGGCGGCCGGCGGGGCGGTGCGGGCGGTGCTCGACCGGGGCGACGGCATCCGGACGGAGCTCGGCCGGCTGGGCGAGGGGGAGTTGAGATACGTCGCGCTCGCACTGGTGCTGCTCACCGGGCCGGGTGTGCTCGACCTGGACCCGGCCGGCGAGGTGCCCGCCGCCCTCCAGACGCTCACCGTGCTCGCCGACGGCCTCGACCGGGGACTCGATCCCGGGCAGCGGGGCGAACTGCTGCGGCTCGCGGCCCGGATGTGCGAGCGCGGCCACATCCGGCTGGTCGGCGCGGTGAGCGACGCGTCATGGGCCGCCGGGACCGACGGGGTCACGGTGGTACACCTGAAGCCGTGACAGAACCTCTCGACGTGGCGAGACTGCAACGCCGGCTGGCCGAGTTCGCGGCCGCGCGGAACTGGCAGCCCTACCACACACCCAAGAACCTGGCCGCCGCGCTCAGCGTGGAGGCGTCCGAGCTGGTCGAGATCTTCCAGTGGCTGACGCCCGAGGAGTCGGCCCGGGTCATGGCCGATCCGGACACCGCGCACCGGGTCACGGACGAGGTCGCCGACGTGCTCGCGTATCTGCTCCAGCTGTGCGAGGTGCTCGGCATCGACCCGCTGGCCGCGCTGGACGCGAAGATCGACCGGAACGAACGGAGGTTCCCGATCTAGGAGCCGGGCGGTCCACTCCAGGAGTCACACAGTCCGCTTGTACTCTCCGTAATCAAAACGCGACCCGAATCCGAATTGTTGTCCGCAGATTTCCGTCTTCCTCTGGCTTTTCGTCTCACACCCCTTCACTCTGGGTAGTGAACAAGGGAGTTCGGGCGGACGGACGCGCGGAGCGCGTCGGACAGGACGGGGGCAGCGCATGGACGCGGTGCGGCTCATCGTGACGAGCAGGCGGTCCCTGGCCGCGGGCGGCGATGTGCCGGGGGTCCTGGCCGAAGTGTGGCAGGCTCAGGCCCTCGCGCAGGCGATCGGCAGCCGCCTCGCGGTCGCCGGACCGCCCGAACTGCGCGGCGAGGCACTGGGGTTGACGGAGCTGGCGGGCCGCGGCTGCGGTGTCCTCGACCCGCCCGATCTGGCCCCCGGTGAGCTGCGGGCGGGCCAGCTCACCGAGTTGGGCGACGCCCGCCACACCCTGATGTACCTCGGTGGCCTCCTCGGCGAGGTCGGCATCGCCCTCGTGGGCCTCGCCTGCGCCGCGGACGACGAGGGCACGTACTGGCAGTGCATGGAGGCCATCGACGCGGCGGACGAGTCCCGGGACCGCGTCCTGGAGATGCTCCGCAGACTCGCGGACCGGGAACAGGCGTTACCGGAGAGGGAGGCGGGGTAGCGGCTGCCGGAGGCCGGCTCCGGCCCGCCCCGCCGGAGCAGGCCTCAGCCGACCTGCTCCTCCTCGCCCGACCTCCGGTCGGCGTCCCCCGCCGCCTGGAGATCCGCGTCCAGCGCCGACAGGTCCGCGTTCAACGCCGCCATCAGCTCCTCCATCTGCTGCAACAGCCCTTTCGGCTGCCCGGTCCCGCCCTGCTGCGGCACGGTCTCTTCGGACATGACGGCCTCCTCGGCCCCTGGCCCCCGGGGAGGCCGACGCGGGTGACGCCCCGGCGCTCACCGGCCGGTGCGGAAGCCGGGGGCTCCGGCTCCGCCCGAGCCAACGATCACCAACGGGGCCGGTCACTGGCCCGGTCACGGGGGACCCGCGGTATTGACGTAATTTCACCCGACCGGGGACCGGGCGGGACGGGGGTCCGATCCGTCGTCCCACGGCCCGGCGTGCAGGATGGAGGCATGGATCTTCGCATCTTCACCGAGCCCCAGCAGGGGGCCACCTACGACACTCTGCTCACCGTGGCCAAGGCCACGGAGGAGCTCGGCTTCGACGCATTTTTCCGTTCCGACCACTATCTCCGCATGGGCTCCGTGGACGGCCTGCCCGGCCCCACCGACGCCTGGATCACGCTGGCCGGACTCGCCCGTGAGACCAAGCGCATCCGGCTCGGCACCCTGATGACCGCCGGCACCTTCCGGCTCCCCGGCGTGCTCGCCATCCAGGTCGCGCAGGTCGACCAGATGTCCGGCGGCCGGGTCGAACTCGGCCTCGGCGCCGGCTGGTTCGAGGAGGAGCACACGGCCTACGGCATCCCGTTCCCCAAGGAGAAGTTCGCCCGCCTCGAGGAACAGCTGGAGATCGTCACCGGCCTGTGGTCGACGGATCTCGGCAAGACCTACGACTTCCACGGCACCTACTACGACCTCACGGACTCTCCCGCGCTGCCCAAGCCCGCGCAGAAGAAGATCCCCGTGCTCGTCGGCGGCCACGGCGCCACCCGCACCCCGCGGCTGGCCGCGAAGTACGCCGACGAGTTCAACATCCCCTTCGCCTCGATCGAGGACAGCGAGCGCCAGTTCGGCCGGGTCCGTGCCGCCGCCGAGGAGGCCGGCCGCAACGGCGACGACCTGACCTACTCCAACGCCCTCGTCGTCTGCGTCGGCCGGGACGACCAGGAGGTCGCCCGCCGGGCCGAGGCGATCGGCCGTCAGCCCGACGAGCTGAGGCTCAACGGCCTGGCGGGCACCCCGGCCGAGGTCGTCGACAAGATCGGCCGCTACGCCGAGATCGGCGCGAGCCGCATCTACCTCCAGATCCTCGATCTGGACGACCTCGACCACCTGGAGCTGATCTCCTCGCAGGTGCAGTCCCAGCTGTCCTGAGGCCGGTACGCGGCCGGTACGGCAGAACGGCGGGTACGGCAGCACGACAGGACGTCTGTCCGGCGGATCGGGCGTGGCGCGCGATCCGCCGGAGCCACCCTCACGGCTTGCGGCCGACCGCCACGTAGAGGGGCGTCTCCTCGCCCCCGCCCCCGCCGCCGGTCTGTTCCCCGAGCTCGGGATGCCACCGAGCGGCGAGCACCACCCCCGGCTCCACCAGCTCAAGTCCCGTGAAGAACGCCGAGAACTCGGCGTGGGAGCGCACCTGCGCCGCCGTCCCGCCCTTGCGGTACACCTCGACGACCCGCTCCCAGGTCTCCGGGTCGAAGTCGCCCGTGGCGTGGGAGAGCGTCAAGTAGCTTCCGGCCGGCAGGGGTTCGAGAAGCTCGCGCACGATCCGGGCGGGCTCGTCCTCGTCCGCCACCAGGTGCAGCAGGGCCACCAGGGACAGTGCGATCGGCCGGCTGAAGTCGAGGGTCTCCCGTGCCGCCTCGATGATCTTTCCCGGTTCCCGCACGTCGCCGTGGACGTAGGCGGTCTTTCCTTCCGGTGCGCTGTGCAGCAGGGCCTGGGCGTGCCTCAGGACGATCGGGTCGTTGTCCGCGTACACCACCCGGGCCCGCGGGACGATCTCCTGGACGATCTGGTGGAGGTTCGGCTCGGTCGGAATGCCGGTCCCGATGTCGAGGAACTGCCGGACACCTCGCCCGGCCAGCAGCCGGGAGGCGCGGTGCATGAACAGGCGGTTGGTCCGCGCCATTTCCCTGGCGGCGGGGAAGAGCGATATCACCTGCTCGGCCGCCTCCGCGTCGACCGGGTAGTTGTCCTTCCCGCCGAGGTAGTAGTCGTACATGCGTGCCGAGTGGGGTTTGCCGGTGTCGATGTGTCCCGCGCTGGTCCCGGCGTCTGTCACGTGAGGCCTCCGCATCTCCGCGTGCGTGGGCGCTCCTGCGAATCCCCCTCGAACGCCCGGTCGACCGGGAGGCTAGCGAAAATTCCCGGGTGGTGCCGGGGCCGGCTCTGTACGGTGGGGCGTATCCGCAGTTCAGACCACTGATCAGAGGTCGACCCACCGTGTTTCTGACCATCACGACCACCGGCACCCCGGAGCGCCCCGCCACCGATCTCGGCTTCCTGCTGCACAAGCATCCCGAGAAGGCACAGGCGTTCTCCACCTCCTACGGCACGGCCCACGTCCTCTACCCCGAGGCGGACGCCCAGCGCTGCACGGCGGCGCTGCTGCTGGAGGTCGACGCGGTGGCCCTGGTCCGGCGCGGCAAGGGCAAGGGCCGGGGCGGCGCCCCGGACTCGGCACTCGCGCAGTACGTCAACGACCGCCCGTACGCCGCCTCCTCCCTCCTCGCCGTGGCGCTGAGCAACGTGTTCTCCAGCGCGATGAAAGGCGTCTGCAACGCCCGGCCCGAACTGCCCGCCGAGTCCCGGCCGTTGCGCATCGAGGTGCCGGCGCTGCCCGCCCGCGGCGGCCCCGCGCTGGTACGACGGCTCTTCGAGCCGCTCGGCTGGACGGTCACCGCCGAGCCCGTGCCGCTGGACACCGAGTTCCCGCAGTGGGGCGACTCGCGCTACGTCCGGCTCGAACTGGAGTCCGTGGACCGCACCCTCGCCGAGGCCCTGCGCCACCTGTACGTCCTGCTCCCGGTCCTGGACGACGCGAAGCACTACTGGGTCTCCTCCGACGAGGTCGACAAGCTGCTGCGCGCCGGCGAGGGCTGGCTGCCCGGCCATCCGGAGCAGAAGCTGATCACCAGCCGCTACCTCTCGCGCCGCTGGTCGCTGACCCGGCAGGCGACGGAGCGACTGGAGCTGGTGCGGCTGGCGGAGGCGGACGACAGCGAGGTCGAGGAGATCGACAACGCGGTCGAGGCGGAGACCGAGACCGAGGAGCGGCCGACCCCGCTGGCCGTGCAGCGCCGGGAGGCGATCACCGCCGCGCTCAAGGCGTCCGGGGCCGCCCGGGTGCTCGACCTCGGCTGCGGCCAGGGCCAGTTGGTGCAGGCGCTGCTCAAGGACCCGGCGTTCACGGAGATCGTGGGCCTGGACGTGTCGATGCGCGCGCTCACCATCGCGTCCCGGCGGCTGAAGCTGGACCGCATGGGGGAGCGGCAGGCCGCGCGCGTCACACTCCTCCAGGGCTCGCTCGCCTACACCGACAACCGGCTCAAGGGGTACGACGCCGCCGTGCTCAGCGAGGTGATCGAGCACCTCGACCTGCCCCGGCTGCCCGCCCTGGAGTACGCCGTGTTCGGCGCCGCACGGCCCCGGACCGTCCTCGTGACGACCCCGAACGTCGAGTACAACGTGCGGTGGGAGAGCCTCCCGGCCGGTCACGTCCGGCACGGCGACCACCGCTTCGAGTGGACCCGGGCGGAGTTCCGGGCCTGGGCGGAGGCGGTGGCCGAACGGCACGGATACGAGGCCGAGTTCGTGCCCGTCGGCCCGGACGACCCGGAGGTGGGACCGCCCACCCAGATGGCCGTGTTCACACTGACCACCCCGAAGGAGGCGAAGGCGGCATGACCGACGTACGCGAGGGGCGCGTCCTGCCCGTCACCGACCTCTCCCTGGTGGTGCTCGTCGGCGCCTCGGGCTCCGGCAAGTCCACGTTCGCCCGCAGGCACTTCAAGCCGACGGAGATCATCTCGTCCGACTTCTGCCGCGGTCTCGTCTCGGACGACGAGAACGACCAGAGCGCCACCAAGGACGCCTTCGACGTCCTGCACTACATCGCCGGCAAGCGCCTCGCCGCGGGCCGCCGCACCGTCGTGGACGCGACCAGCGTGCAGCCCGAAGCCCGCCGTCAGCTGGTCGAGCTGGCCAGGCGGTACGACGTCCTGCCGATAGCCATCGTGCTGGACGTGCCCGAGGACGTGTGCGCCGAGCGCAACGCGGCCCGCACCGACCGCGCTGACATGCCCCGCCGCGTCATCCAGCGCCACACCCGCGAACTCCGCCGCTCCCTCAGGCACCTGGAGCGCGAGGGCTTCCGCAAGGTGCACGTCCTGCGCGGCGTGGCGGACGTCGAGACCGCCACCGTCGTCACCGAGAAGCGCTTCAACGACCTGACCCACCTCACCGGCCCCTTCGACATCATCGGCGACATCCACGGCTGCTCCGCCGAACTGGAGTCGCTCCTCGACAAGCTGGGCTACACCGACGGAGTCCACCCCGAGGGCCGGACCGCCGTCTTCGTCGGCGACCTGGTCGACCGCGGCCCCGACAGCCCGGGCGTGCTGCGCCGCGTGATGGCGATGGTGAAGTCGGGCGACGCCCTGTGCGTGCCCGGCAACCACGAGAACAAGTACGGCCGGTACCTGCGCGGCCGCAAGGTCCAGCACACCCACGGCCTCGCCGAGACCATCGAGCAGATGGCGGGTGAGAGCGAGGAGTTCGCCGCCGAGGTACGGGAGTTCATCGACGGCCTCGTCAGCCACTACGTCCTCGACGGCGGCCGGCTGGTCGTCTGCCACGCCGGGCTGCCCGAGAGGTACCACGGCCGCACCTCCGGCCGCGTCCGCAGCCACGCCCTGTACGGCGACACGACCGGCGAGACCGACGAGTTCGGCCTGCCGGTGCGCTACCCGTGGGCGGAGGAGTACCGCGGCCGGGCGGCCGTCGTCTACGGCCACACACCGGTTCCGGAAGCAACGTGGTTGAACAACACCATCTGCCTGGACACCGGCGCCGTCTTCGGCGGCAAGCTCACCGCGCTGCGCTGGCCGGAGCGCGAGCTGGTCGACGTACCGGCGGAGCGGGTCTGGTACGAGCCGGCGAGGCCGCTGCGCTCCGAGGCCCCCGGCGGGCAGGACGGCCGCCCGCTGGACCTGGCGGACGTGCGGGGCCGCCGGGTCGTGGAGACCCGGCACCAGGGCCGGATCTCGATCCGCGAGGAGAACGCGGCGGCGGCCCTGGAGGTCATGAGCCGCTTCGCGGTGGACCCGCGGCTGCTGCCGTACCTCCCGCCGACCATGGCCCCGACGGCCACGAGTCACATCGACGGCTACCTGGAGCACCCGGCCGAGGCCTTCGCCCAGTACGCGGCGGACGGTGTCGCGCGCGTCGTGTGCGAGGAGAAGCACATGGGCTCGCGGGCAGTGGCCCTGGTGTGCCGGGACGCGGAAGCGGCCCGCAAGCGCTTCGGCGATGGGGGCACCTCCCGCTCGAGCGCAGCCGAGAGTGGGGGAGGGCCCACCGGGTCCCTCTACACCCGCACCGGCCGCCCGTTCCTCGATGACGCGGCGCTCACCGAGGAGATCCTCGACCGGGTGCGCACGGCGATCGGCGAGGCCGGACTGTGGGAGCACCTCGAGACGGACTGGCTGCTGCTGGACGCCGAGCTGATGCCCTGGTCGCTGAAGGCGTCCGGGCTGCTGCGCTCGCAGTACGCCGCCGTGGGTGCCGCGTCCGGCGCGGTGTTCCCGGGCGCGCTGGCCGCGCTGGAGGGCGCGGCGGCACGGGGCGTCGACGTGACCGGACTGCTGTCCCGCACCCGCGAACGGTCCGCCGACGCCACCGCGTTCACCGAGGCGTACCGCCGCTACTGCTGGACGACGGACGGCCTGGACGGCGTCCGCCTGGCACCGTTCCAGATCCTCGCGGTCCAGGGCCGCAGCCTCGCGGGGCTGCCGCACGACGAGCAGCTCGCCCTGCTCGACCGGCTCGTCGAGCACGACGGCAGCGGCCTGCTCCAGACCACCCGCCGGCTCTACGTCGACACCGCCGACGCGGAGTCGGTCCGGGCCGGTGTCGACTGGTGGCTGGAGATGACCGGCCGCGGTGGCGAGGGCATGGTCGTCAAGCCGGTCGGCGCACTGGTCCGCGACACGCAGGGCCGCCTGGTGCAGCCCGGCATCAAGTGCCGGGGCCGCGAGTACCTGCGGATCATCTACGGCCCCGAGTACACCCGCCCGGAGAACCTGGCCCGCCTGCGCTCCCGGTTCCTCAACCACAAGCGGTCCCTGGCGATCCGCGAGTACGCGCTCGGCCTGGAGGCGCTGGACCGGCTGGCCGAGGGCGAGCCGCTGTGGCGCGTCCACGAGGCCGTCTTCGGCGTCCTGGCCCTGGAGTCGGAGCCGGTGGACCCGCGTCTGTGAGCCGGAGGCCGATCACATCCGGCCAGGCCTGTCCCGCCTGGGACGATCCTGGCCGGACGTCGTCCTTCTGATCCCATTCGTCCCTGGTTAACCGCTGGTTGCCGTGCTAACTTCGCTGGTCGGTCAGGCAGGTGTACCGGCTCAGGGGGAAAGTCGGTGGAGACACACGCGGGGTTCGGCGAACCCGAGGACGACTCGGGCCGCGCGGGCGGCTTACGGCTGCTGTTACGGATGACCAACGCCCTGTGCGGTCTGGGCTGCATGGAGGACGCGCAGGGGCGGCTGCACTTCGGGGTCGTCCTGGGTGATCTGCTGGGCCGTCAGATCGACCTGCGCGGCGTGAAGTTGCGCGAGGACGTGGTGCTGCTGGTGCGCGCCGCGCTGAGCATGCCGGGCGGCGAGCGCGTACTGGTCGAGGTGGTCCGGATCCTCGAAGGAGATCTGGCGGGCGACGAACTCGACCTGCTGCTCGACCAGTGGCTCGCGCCCGCCCCGCCGTCCGCCCTCCAGGGCCCCCTCTCCCGTGGCGACATGACCCGGGCCCGCTCCCTCCTCGCCCTGGGCGAACTCCCCGCGGCCCGGCTGCGTGACGCCCTGGTCGAGGAACTCAACGGCCTCGACCTGCCCACCGGACTCGCTCCGGAACAACTCCTCGCCCACGTCCTGGACTGGAACGTGCAGCCGGACGGACTGCCCCCCGCCGTCCTCCTGATCGACCACGCCGCCCGGCTCGCGGCCACTGCCGAGCACCGCACCGCCCTGTCCGGGTGGGTGAAGGACTGGGCCGGGCAGCACGGCCTGACCGGCGCACTGGAGGAACGGCGCCGGGTCCGCGGCGCGGTGACGAGTGATCCGGACATCCCGCGCTGCCTGGTCGTCGCCGTCGAACCCGCACGGGACGGCACCGGCGAGATCGTCGTCCGCCCCTGGCTCAACACCGTCCCCGGCCGCTGGGACCCCCAGCCCGGCGAACCCGCCACGACCACCCTCGACGAGCTCGGCACGGCCGTCCAGCGCGCGTTACGCCAGGGCGCCCGCCTCTGGGCGGTGCCCCGCGACCCCGATCCGAGTGGACGCAGGCAGCCGCCGCCGTACATCGAGTTCGTCCTTCCGTACGACCTCCTCAACCACGATGTGGCCGGCCTGACCTTCCGGGTCGGCGACGGGCAGCCGCTGCCGCTCAGCCTGAAGTACGGGGTGCACCTGCGCAGTCTGGAGCGGATGCGCACGGACGACGCGCTGGTCCTGGACCAGTGGCGGGAACGCTGGCACACCCTGCGCGAACACGGCGTCCTGGTGCACGGCTGGCGCGAACCGGACGGCGGTCGGCTCGGCGAGTGGCAGGCCGGGCTCGCCGGGGAACCCAGACGTACGGCGGTGGTGCTCGACGCGCCGGCCGACGTCATGGCCCTGGAGGCCCTCAAGGCCGCCATAGCGGAAGGGATAGGGCTCGCGATCTGGGACCGCAGAGGTGTCTTCCGTGAGGAGCGCCGGGAGGTGGTGACGGCCCTGTTCGCCGCGGCGCCCACGCCGGCGAGGATCCCGGTGGCCGTTCACCTCCTGCGCAGGAACGCCGAGAGCGACGGGCGCGGCCCCGGCGAACTCCTGGGTAGACATATCGGTTTTTTCTGGGACGATCCGACGCGTCCCGTGGATGTTCAGCCCATCGACCCAGGCGATCTCGCCAGCGAGGAGGCATCGGCATGAGTGCGCAGGAGCAGACGGTCCCGAACGGCTGGCGGCTCTTCCACGGCACGGGCAGTGCCCCCGCCGTCCCGCCGGCACTGCCCGAACCGCCGCCCTGGCGCCGGTTCGCCGGCGGTCCGCCGTGCCCCGTGCCCCCGGCCGACCCGCAGGCCGCGCTGCGCCGCCTGGGCCCCGGCGACGTCACCCCGCAGCTGGGCGAGGAAGAGATCGACATCGTCAACGCCGCGCTGCTGCTGCGCCGGCCCCTGCTGATCACCGGCCCGCCCGGCGTCGGCAAGTCCACCCTCGCCCATCTGATCTCGCGTGAGCTCGGCCTCGGCCGGGTCCTGGAGTGGAACATCGTCAGCCGCACGACCCTGCGGGACGGCCTCTACGCCCATGACGCCATGGGCCGCGCCCAGGCCATCGCCGCCTGGCGGGCCGACGGCCCGGGTCCGGCGGACGCCACGGGGCCGGCGGACGACACGGGGCCGGCCGAAGACGTCAACACCGTGCTTACTCAAAAACCTCGTCAACTTCCCCCAGTTCTGGGCGACTTCATCACCTTGGGCCCCCTGGGGACCGCCCTGCTGCCCTACGATCGTCCCCGTGTGCTTCTCGTCGACGAACTCGACAAGAGCGACATCGACCTGCCGAACGACCTGTTGCACGTCCTGGAGAACGGAAGCTATGACGTCCCCGAGCTGGTGCGTGACGCCGCGGACACCGCGTGCGTCCACACCAGCGACCCGGGGGGCCGAGCCGAGGTGCGCGGCGGGCGGGTCGAGTGCCGGGAGTTCCCGGTCGTGGTGATCACCAGCAACGGAGAACGCGAATTCCCCGCGGCCTTCCGCCGGCGCTGTCTGCCGCTGGAGATGCGCACGCCCACCCGGGAGCAGCTCCTGGCCATGGTCGAAGGGCACCTCGGAACCCGCCCGCAGGGCACGGAAGACCTGGTCGACCTGTTCGTCCAGCGCGTCCAGGCCGGCGGCACCCACTCACTGGACCAGCTACTGAACGCTGTCCAGATGACTACCGCGGGTGGTTTCCAGGCCGATGGTGACGGGCGTAAGCTCGTGGAAATGCTCCTACGCGACCTCGCGAAGGGCCGCTGAATGAAGGGCTATCCCAGGGAGCACGCATCCGGGCTCGGCGACGGATTCCCCGTTTCGGGGTCGTCGCCTCCTTCGGTGTTCGCCGAATCCGCCGACGAGGCGGCAGAGCACGGAGTGCCGGTCCCCGCCGCCCTGGACCAGCCCGTCCCACGCTGGCAGGACGTCGCCGACGCCGTCTGGCTCGCCGCGTACTGGAGCCACCACGGCGGCCCGGGCACATCCGGCCCGGAGCCCGCGCAGGGCCGGGCCGCGGCGCCCCCGGCTCCGCCACCCGTACGCCGACGGGAAGCGGAGGACGCGAACCAGCCGGAGACACCACCGGCCGACGAGCCCCGCCCGGCCGGCACCGCCCCCGACGCCGTACGCCCCCCGCAGCCGCCCGCCACCCCCGCCCTTCCCGAGGACCCCGGCGACCAGCCGCAGCCGCCGGTCACCGCCGCGCTGCCCGGAGAAGCGGGCACCGCGGCCCGCCTGTTACCCGACGCCGAGGGCCGCTTCACCCTGCGCCTCGGGCAGCCGCTGCTGCCCGCCGACGACCGACCGCAGAACGCCCCGGGGCGCACCACCGCCCGGTTCGCCCGCGCCCTGCACCAGCTGGCCCGACGCGTGCCCTCGCGGGACACCCTGGAACTCGACGAGGAGACCACCGCCGAGCAGGGAGTCGTGGACGGCCTGTGGATGCCCTTCCTGCGTCCCGCCCGCAGTGCGGCCTTCGACCTGGTCCTGCTCGTCGACGACGCGCCCACCCTCCGGATCTGGCAGGAGTCCACCGCCCGTCTCGCCCAGGCCGCCGAGCACAGCGGCGCCTTCCGGGCCGTGCGCACGGTCCGGGTGAACGTGCCGCGCACCGGGACCGCCACCCTGCGCTGGACCGCCGCCCGGGCGGCCGCCGACCCCGCCGAACTCCTCGACGGGCGTGGCGACCGCGTCTTCCTCGTGGTCACCGACGGACTCGCCCATGGGTGGGCCTCGCCCGCCGCCGACGACCTGCTCGGCCGGCTCGCCCACGCCGGCCCCACGGCCCTGGTGCATCTGCTGTCGCCGCATCTGCGCCACCGCACCTCGCTCTACCCCTACCCGGCCGTCCTGGAGGCCGGCGGATTCGGCGCCGCCAACGACGGGCTCGAACACTGGGCGCCGCCCGGCGGCCCCGACCCCCTGCGACCGCTGCCCGACGCGGGTGACGGCTCCGTGCCCGTGCCGGTGCTCTCCCTGAAGCCCGGCTCCCTGGCCGCCTGGGCCGACCTCGTCACCGGGGAGCGCGGAGTGCGTCGCGCCCTGCCGGTCGTTTTGGCCGGCACCCTCACCAAGGGATCGCCCGCACCCGGACTGCGTGCCCCGCGCTTCCCGCGCGCCGCCAAGGCCGCCGTGCGCCGCTTCTTCACGCTCGCCACCCCGGCCGCCCGCCGGCTCGCCACCCAACTCGCCGCCGTTCCCTTCGATTTCGACGTCGTGGAACAGCTGCGGCGGCGCATCATGCCGGAGACCGGCCCGGACCACCTCGCCGAGATCCTGATGGGCGGGCTGATCGACTGGGACGGCGGCGGCGAGGGGAACCCCGAGTTCGCCGACGGGGTCCGTGAGGAACTGCTCGCCACCACCACGCGCAGCCAACTCGCCCACACCGTCAGCGTGGTGGGCGAACTGCCCGCCGCCGGCGCCCGGGGTGTCGCGCTGCGCGCCGCCCTGCGCGATCCGATGGGCACCACGCTGCCCGACCCGTCCGAGCGGAGCTGGATGCGGAGCGAGCTCGCCGTGATGCGGGCGCTTTCGGGGCCGTACTCCGAGCGGGCCCGCCGTATCGAGCCCGGACTCTCCCGGGCCCGCGGGCCCGGTGCCGCCGATCGAGTGAGTCCGGGAATGTCCGGAGTTACACCCTCTGAGGTGAACCGCGCTGATCATGGGGGATTGCCCGACGGAACGGGAAGTCTGCCACCGTCGAACGGCCCCAACGAAGCTGGAGAACCTCCCGTGCCACCCCTGGTAACCGACGCCACCCCACAAGATCCCTCGGAGGCTGAGCCCCCCATGCCGACCACCGCTACCGGAACGCCCGCCGCCCTTCTGGTGAACGTGCCTCTGCGGAACACGTCATTCGTCGGCCGGCAGGCGCTGCTGAGGGCCGTGGAGGAGCAGCTGGGCTCGCAGGACACGGCCGCGGTGCTGCCCAACGCCCTGCACGGCCTAGGCGGTGTCGGCAAGTCCCAGCTGGCACTCGAGTACGTCTACACCCACCAGCACGACTACCGGGTGATCTGCTGGATCCCCGCCGAGCGAGAGAGCCTCATTCTGGCCGCGCTGGCCCAGCTGGCGGCGCAGCTGGGTGTCGCCCCGACCGGCCAGGACAGCCTCGGCGCCCCGGCCGCCAACACGGCCGTGCCGGCCGTACTGGAGGCGCTGAGCACCGGAAAGCCGTACGACAGCTGGCTGCTCGTCTTCGACAACGCCGAGGACGTCGACGCGGTGCGCGCCTACTTCCCCACCAATGGCCCCGGGAAGGTCATCGTCACCTCCCGGAACCGGGCCTGGGAACGGGTGGCCACATCGCTGCCGGTCAACGTGTTCGAGCGCGAGGAGTCGATCGAGCTGCTCCAGAAGCGTTCGCCCGACCTGTCCACGGAGGACGCCGGCCGGCTCGCCGAAGCGCTGGGCGACCTGCCGCTCGCGGTCGAGCAGGCGGGAGCCTGGCGCGCGGTGACCGGCATGCAGGTCGACGAATACCTCGACCTGCTCGCGCAGCGCAGTCCCGAGATCCTCGAGCTCGACCCGGCTCCCGACTATCCGGTGTCCGTCGCCGCCGCGTGGGACATCTCGCTGGAGCGGATCAAGGAGAACAACCCCGGCGCCCGGCAGCTGCTCGACATCTGCGCCAGCATGGCTCCCGAGCCCATCCCCAGGGCGATGCTGCGCGGCAGCCGCGGTGTCAACGTCACGCCGGAGGTCGACCCCCTGCTGCGGGAGTCGATCAAACTCAACCGCGCCGTCCGCGACCTCAGCCAGTTCTCCCTGGTCCGGGTGGACCCGCGTTCCGACACCCTGCAGATGCACCGCCTGCTCCAGACCGTGCTCCTGGCCAAGCTGAGCGCCGACGAACGGGAGCGGATGCGCGACGCCGCGCACCAGCTGCTGTCGGCCGCCAAGCCCGGTCCCTCCGGCTCCTCACTGGAATGGCGCGCGTACCAGGCGCTGTTGCCCCACGTGCTCACGTCCCAGGCCGTGACGAGCACCGACACCTATGTGCGGGAGCTGGTCTTCGACACGGTGTGGTTCCTCTACTACTGGGGCGACCACGTGAACGCCGCCGACTTCGCCCGCCAGGCCTGGAGTGCCTGGATCGGATCCTCCGGCGAGGACGACGTCCACGTCCTCCGGATGACCAAGAGCCTCGGATTCCTGCTGCGGCAGAACGGCCAGGTTCCCGAGTCCATTCCGCTCACCGAGAAGGCCCTGGAGATCTCCCGCCGTACCGACATCGACCCGGAGAACCTGATCGACTCGCTGTGCGAGATGGCCGACGCCCGCGGCTACCAGGGCAGGTTCGAGGAAGCGCGGGCTCTGACTCAGGAGGCCACCGAGCTGGCCCGGTCCCTGTTCGGCCCGGACGATCCGATGACGCTGCGCGCCACCCACGCCTGGGGAGTCGCCCTGCGGTTGTGCGGCCGGTTCCGGGAGGCGCTGCCGCTGGACCGGGAGAACGCCCAGCAGCGTGAGCTGCTCTTCGGCCCGGCCAGCTTCTTCACCCTGAACACCCTCAACGCCCTCTCCATCGACATGCGAGAGAGCGGGGACTATCCCGGCGCCCGCGACTTCCAGGACGACGCGTACCGCCGAGCGCGCACCGAACTCGGTGAGGAACATCCGCTCACGCTGCGCATCGCCCGGAATCTCGCGGTCTGCCTGCGTCGTGACGGGGCGCACGACGAGGCGGCCAAGCTCTCGGAGGAGACGCTGCGGCGCTTCATCGCCCGTTACGGACACGACCACTTCGACGCCATGTCGACGGCGACCAACGTGGCCGTCGACCGGCGCCTGACCGGTGACGTCGACGGCTCCCGGGAACTGGCGGAGGTGACTCTGCGGCGATTCGAGCAGCGTCTCGGCGAAGACCACGCGTACACCCTGCTGACCAAGGCGAACCTGGCCGCCACCCTGCGCGAACTCGGCGCGCTGGACCAGGCTCAGGAGCTGGAGGACGACGCGGCACGTCGGCTGGCAGCGGGTGTGGGGCCCCGGCATGTCACCACGCTCACCGTCGCCATCGGGCAGGCCAACACGGCCTACGCACGCGTCGACTTCGAGCGGGCGCACGAGATCGACCAGGCCAATCTGCCGCTGCTCGCCGAGATCGCCGGCGAGGAGCACCCGCTGACGCTGTCCTGCATGGCGAACCTGGCTCTCGACCTGCTCGGCCTGGGCCGCAGGGCGGAGGCGGACGAGTTCAAGCGCAAGGCGACGGACGGCTTCGCTCGTGTGGTCCGTGGCGAGCACCCGTGGCTGCTGGCGGCCCGCCAGGGCCGCCGTATCGACTGCGACATGGCGCCGATGCCGCTGTAGGCGGCGGCCTCGTCCGGGGTGGCGCCCGTGTGCCGCCCCGGGCAGGTCAGCCCGCGTCCGCCACCGGCGTGGTGGACGTGCCGTCCGACGGGCGAGGGGGCACCGGGGCGTCGGCGATGTGGTCCTGGAGCGGCAGGACGGTCACGCTCTCCGCACGGCCCGGGACGCGGGTCGGCTCGTGGTCCGACAGTCGGCGGACCAGGATCAGCAGGGGCTGGGTCAGCAGCGTCGTGGCGAGGGCCATGAAGACCAGCACCGTGTAGAGGGGCTTGCTCACCAGGCCCGCCTGGAGACCGGCGTTGAGGGCGATCAGCTCCGTGAGGCCCCGGGCGCTCAGCAGGACACCGACGGTCCGTGCGTCGTCCCGGTCCAGTCCGCCCACGCGGGCCGCCACCACGCCACTGCCGACCTTCGTGGTGACCGCCAGCACCGTCACCACCAGCAGCGCGATCCACCCGGTGGCGGTCATGTTGTTGAGGGTGACGGACTGCCCGGAGAAGACGAAGAAGTAGGGCACCAGCAGGGAGCTGACGATGTGCAGGGGCCGCAGCAGGTCCGGGTCGAGCGTGCCGTCGTCCTGACGCGGGCAGACGATCCCCGCGAGCAGCGCGCCGCAGATCGCGTGCAGCCCGAGGAACTGCGTCACGGACGCCGACGCGCAGGCGAAGCCGATCAGCAGCGCCAGCCGCAGGGACGGCTCCATCCGGGTCCGCCACAGCAGCCTGCGCAGCACCGGCCGGGCCGCCACCAGCATCAGCACGGCGAAACCGGCCGCGATGGGCGCCCGCCACTGCCAGCCCAGCGCGTGCTGCCCGCTGTCGCCGTCCAGCATCGTCCCGGCCAGCACCGTCCAGCCGATCACGTCGAGCAGCCCGGCGGCGGACACCGCGAGGACTCCCGGCACCGTGTCGGCCAGACCGTTCTCCCGCACGATGGCCGTCAGCACCGGTACGGCCGTTATCGACAGGGCGACGCCGGCGAACAGCACCATGCCGACCGTGAGCGCGGGCAAGTCCAGTGCCCGCAACTGCTCCCGGAACAGCAGCGCGCAGCCGCTCCCGACGGCCATCGGCACCACGAACGCCGCCAGGGCCACCGTCACCGCCGTACGCGCCCGGTCGCCCAGGATCTTCAGATCCAGCTCGTATCCCACCGCGAACAGGAAGACCACCAGGGCGAACTGCGCGAGCCCGTTCAGTGCGATGCCGATCTCCTGGGGGAACAGCAGCGTGTAGGCATCCGGCGCGGTGCTGCCGAGCAGCGAGGGGCCGAGGGCGATGCCCGCCGTCAACTGGCCCACGATGTACGGCTGCTTCAGGCGCTGTGCCACCCAGCCGGCGCCATGGCCGATCGCAAGAATCAGGGCCGAGGCGAACAGGAAATGCGTGACCACCGCTTCAGCGCCCACTGCGTCCCCCTGTGTCCAGTTGTCGTGACCGCCGGTTCCGGCCGTGGGTGGGTCCTCGCACGTGTGCTCGACTCCAACTTCCCCATGATACTGGTAACTTGACGGAGTATCGGCAGTCGTACACAACTCCGCACGGGTGTCACGGGGGGCACATGGCGACAGTCGTCTTCATTCATGGAACAGGGGTGCGGGAACCAGGCTTCTCGAAGCTTGCGGGGCGCGTGGCGGCCGGACTGACCGCCCTGCGCGAGGGACTTCGCATCGTGCCCTACTACTGGGGAGGCACGCACGGCGCCACGCTCGCCGCCGGCGGGGCCAGTCTGCCGGCGGAGCCGGGCGGCACGTCCCGGGGACCGGCCGGGCGGTCCCCCGGAGACGAGGCGGCCGCCGCCTGGGCCGCGCTCTACGCCGACCCGTACGCCGAACTCGTCCTCGCGGCGGCCGGTGCGCCGCAGGTCACCGAGAGGGCGCCCGGTTCCCTGCCGCCCGATCACGCGATCCGGGCGCGCCTCGCCGCTCTCGCCGCGCAAGGGGACGCGCCCGCCGCCGAGTTGGGGCCGGGCCTGGCCCGCGCCGCCACGGACCTGGCGGCTCATCCACTCCTCGGGCCCGCCGCCGAGGCCCTCGCTCCGGACGACCTGGCGATCCTCGCCGCCCGCAGTCTGACCGCCCGGGTCCTCGCCGACGCCCTGGACTCCGACGCCCCGCTCGTGCCGGTCGGCGACCTGCGTGACGCGGTCACCGACCGGCTCGCCGCGACACTCGGTGCACAGCCGCGGGGCACGGAACGCGGGGTGCGCTCCCTGGTGCTGCGGGTCGCGGGTTCGGCGGCATCCCGTGCCGCCGTGCGCCGCCGGCGCGCCCTCACCGAGGCCGCCCATCCGGCCGCCGGTGACATCCTGCGGTATCTCAGCCGGGGCGAGGCCGCCCGCACCGGCCTGCGCGACCTGGTCGCGGGCCTGGAACCGCCGGTCGCCCTGGTCGGCCACAGCCTGGGCGGGATCATCGCCCTGGACACCCTGATCTCCACTCCGCTGCCACAGGTCCGGCTCCTGGTGACGGCGGGATCCCAAGGGCCGTTCCTGTACGAGTCCGGGTCCCTGCCCTCCCTCGAACACCCCGCCCCGCTCCCACCGTACATGCCCGACTGGCTGAACCTGTACGACCCCCGTGACCTGCTCTCCTACCTCGGCGCGGGCCTGTTCCCGGGCCGCGTCACGGACGTCCCGGTCGACAGCCGCCAGCCCTTCCCGGCCTCGCACAGCGCCTATTGGACGAACCCCGAGGTCTACCGGCACATCGTGGACCGGCTGCCGTGAGTCCCGCCCGGGTGCACGCGCTGATCGTCGGTGTCGAGCGGTACGACGCCGGACCCGGCTGGGACCTGCCCGGGCCGGCCCGGGACGCCGTGGCCTTCCACCGGCTGCTGCGGGCCGCCGGGGTGCCGGACGAGCAGCTCCGGCTCCATCTCGCCCCCCTGCCGTCCTACGTCCCGGACGTTCCGTATCACCCAGCCGACCATGCCACCCTGCGCCGCGTCCTCGTCCGGGAACTGCCCCTGGCCCAGGGCGATGTCCTCTGGGTGTGGTGGGGCGGGCACGGTGTTCTCGACCTGGCCGGGCACCTGCGGTTGTTCTGTGCGGACGCCAGTACCGCCGACAAGCTGGGCATCGACCTGGATTCCGCGCTCGACCGGTACGCGGGGGACGCCGTACCGGCCTTCGGCGAGCAGCTGTGGATCGTGGACGCCTGCGAGACCTTCGAGGAGGACCTCGCCTTCCGGGAGCAACTGCCGCCGGACGCCCTGCCGGTGGGGCGGCGCAACCTCGCCCACCGGCAGACGCTGCTACGGGCGGCCGGGCGCGGACGGGTCGCCGCCAACGACCCCGAGCGCGGTACGGGGCTGTTCTCCGAGATCCTGCTCGGGCTGCTGGCCGAGGAGGCGGCCGTCCTGCCCGCCCCGCCCGATCCGGAGGGACTGTTTCCGGCCGTAAGGGCGCGTATCGCGGCCCTCAGGGAAGCGGGACGTACTCTCCAGTATCCGGAGATTCGGCTCCAGAGCCCCGAGCGCACCGAGATCGTGACGCCGGCTCAGGCGGGTGCCGGGGCGCGCCCGGCTTCACCGTTGCAGCGGGCGGTCGACGCGTTCCTCGCCTATCCGGCGATGGGGGATCCCGTCGAACGGCAGGCGGTGGTGGGCACGCTGGACCCGCGTGTCACTGCGACGCTGCCTCGTCACAGCAAGGCCCGCACGGATGTCGTCGGCATCCTCAACAGGCTGGCCCGGAGTCGGCCGGAGATGCTGTGGGAGCTGTTCGACGCCGTCGTCTCCCTCGACGACGATCCGGTCCTCAAGGGCGAACTAGGGTCTGCCCTAAGGGAGTTCGCGGACTCCGTCGGGCGCCCGCGCGATCAGAAATGATCGGGTGGCGTGATCGTACGGTTTTCGACCCGGGCAGGAATGGCCATGATGGACATGGACACGGGCACGGGGCATCGCGTGCCACCGTGCGAGAAGGGGGAGCATCTTGGACCAGCCGCCCGCTCTGTGCCACGCCGAAGCCGCCGTTCCTGAGCCGGCCACCGCTGCTGGTACCGACGTCTGGGAGTCGGATCTTGCCGACCTGGCGGAGTTGCCCGTGACCGCGGTGGACCGTCTCGCCCCTTTGCCCCCCTCCGCCCGTCTTCTGGGCGAGGTCCTGCGCGCACGCGACAGCATCAGAGGAGGCAACGAAGGGACCGCCCGGGCCGAATAGCCTTCCAGTCCCCGACGGCAGGCGGCCCAGGAGGCCTCGAAGACCGCCGGGGCTCCATGCCCGCACCCCCGACGGGAGGTCCCGCATGCCCAGCGCGCCGCGCCCCGCCCCGTTTCGCATGCCCGAGCGGATCTTCGCGGAGCTGGCCGCGGGAGGCGGCTCCGCGGAGGCCGTCGCCTTCCTCGAACGGGCCGAGCGGGCGCGCAGGCTGCTGCTCCTGCGGACCCTGCTGGACCGGCTCGGCACGCTGCGCACGCCGCTGAGCCCGGCCGCCGAGGCCTGGGCCGTCCTCAAGGAGGCCGCCGCGGTGGCGCCCGGGCCGGTCGACCGGCTGCTGCTCGCCCCGGCGACCGGCGGCTGGATCGCCCATGTGCTGCGCCGACTGCACGGCACGGCGTCGGGCCCACCGCTGTGGGCGGAGGCCGGGCACCTGTGCGCCCTCGCCCTCGCGGCGTCCGTCCGGGCCGGTACGCGGGCGGATCTCAGGGTGTCCCTCAGCGACGGCGGACTGCCGCTGCCGGGGCTGGGACTGGCCCGACTTCCCGGTGCCGAAAGGGGATTCACGGTCGGCCGGGCCCGAACGAGCGGGGGCGAGCTGGTGCTGTCCGGTCCGGGCCGGGACGGCGGCACCGTATCGGTGACGGTCCACCCGGCGACGCAACCCCTGCCGTCGCCGGCCGCGGAGGCCCCGGCACCGGCCGCCGAGGCACCCGGCCCGGGCGCGTGGCTTCCGCTGCGCACCCTCACCCACCACACCCCCGCCGGGCCGCTCGCCATCCCGCTCGAAGACCTGGACCCCTACCGCGACCTGGACGACCCCCTCCCGCCCGCACGGCTCGACGACGACGAGGCCGAGGCGTGGCAGCGGCTGTTCGAGGAGGCCGTCACCCTGCTCGCCGGGCCCGGCGGCGACGGGCCAGGCCGGTTCGACCCCGGGGCGATCCGGGCCGTCGTGCCGTGGGGGCGTACCGGCACGCTGCCGCCCGCCCCGCCCACCGTCCTGGTCTCCGCCTCCAGCGGCGACTCCTTCGGGGCCATGGTGATCGCCCGCACCTCCTCCGCCGTGGCCCTCGCCGAGACGCTGGTGCACGAGTTCCAGCACAGCAAGCTCGCCGCCCTGCTGCACCTCTTCCCGCTGCTCGACGACGACCGCGAGGAGCAGTACTACGCCCCCTGGCGGCCCGACCCACGGCATCTGACCGGCCTGCTGCACGGGGCTTACGCCTTCACCGGTGTCACGGGCTTCTGGCGGGACCGCCTGGCCGGGGCGCGGGACGACCGGGCGGCCGACACGGCCGGGTACCACTTCGCGCTGCGCCGGCTGCAGAGCCGCCTCGTCGTGCGCACCCTGCTGGCCAGCGGCCGTCTCACCCCGCAGGGCCGGGCCCTCGTGTCGGGCCTCGCCGGCACGCTCGACGGCTGGCTGCGCGAGCCGGTCCCGCACGCCGCCCTCAGCCGTGCCCGTACGGCCGCCGCGCTGCACCGCACCGAATGGCGGCTGCGTAACGTCGATCCCGCGGTGGAGATACCGTCGGACGGCCCCCGCTTCCGCCCCGACCGCACCTCCTGGCCCGACGTGCGCACGCACGCCTTCGCCGACCGCCCCGCCACCCCGCACACCGCCGACGAGCACCTGGCCGCCGGGGACGCGGCCGCCGCGCTCGCCCGGTACGCCGGACAGCTGGCCGCCGACCCTGCCGAGCCGCACGCCCTGGCCGGCTGGATCGTCGCCCGGGCCGTGCTCGAACCGGGCCGGGCGACGCGGCGCATGCTGGCCCGGCCGGAGCTGCTCCAGCCGCTGCCCAGCGGCTGACCGGCGGCGTCCCGGCGCGGGCTGGTTGTCGTCAGGCGGACGCAAACAAGAGTTCGTCGAAACACGCGAGCAGCGCGTCAACAGGCGCTCCGGTGGTCAGGATGGAGGCATGGCTTACCACGTCCACTCCGAGGCCGGGCGGCTGCGCCGCGTCATCCTGCACCGGCCCGATCTCGAGCTCAAGAGGCTCACCCCCAGCAACAAGACCTCGCTCCTCTTCGACGACGTGCTGTGGGTGCGCAGGGCCCGCGCCGAGCACGACGGGTTCGCCGACGTGCTGCGCGACCGGGGCGTCACCGTCCACCTCTTCGGTGACCTGCTGACCGAGGCCCTTCAGGTCCCGGCGGCCAGGGCCCTCGTCCTGGACCGCGTCTTCGACGAGAAGGAGTACGGCCCGCTGGCCACCGACCATCTGAGAGCCGCGTTCGAGAACCTGCCCGCGGCGGAGCTGGCCGAGCTCCTGGTCGGCGGCATGACCAAGCGCGAGTTCCTCGACGTGCACCCGGAGCCGACCTCGGTGCGCTTCCACGTCATGGAACTGGACGACTTCCTGCTGGACCCCCTGCCCAACCACCTCTTCACCCGCGACACCTCCGCGTGGATCTACGACGGCGTCTCCATCAACGCCATGCGCTGGCCCGCCCGGCAGCGCGAGACCGTGCACTTCGAGGCGATCTACCGGCACCACCCGCTGTTCCGCGACGAGACCTTCCACATCTGGTCCGAGGGGCAGGCCGACTATCCCTCCACCATCGAGGGCGGGGACGTCCTCGTCATCGGCAACGGGGCGGTGCTCATCGGCATGAGCGAGCGCACCACGCCCCAGGCCGTCGAGATGCTCGCGCACAAGCTGTTCGCCGCCGGTTCCGCCGAGACGATCGTGGCCCTCGACATGCCCAAGCGGCGTGCCTTCATGCATCTCGACACCGTGATGACGATGGTCGACGGCGACACCTTCACCCAGTACGCGGGGCTCGGCATGCTCCGCTCGTACACCATCGAACCGGGCGTCGGCGAGAAGGAGCTGAAGGTCACCGACCATCCGCCGGAGCACATGCACCGCGCGATCGCCGCCGCGCTGGGCCTGAACGAGATCCGGGTGCTGACCGCCACCCAGGACGTGCACGCGGCCGAACGCGAGCAGTGGGACGACGGCTGCAACGTCCTGGCCGTCGAACCCGGCGTCGTGGTCGCCTACGAGCGGAACGCCACCACCAACACCCACCTGCGCAAACAGGGCATCGAAGTGATAGAGATCCCGGGCAGCGAGCTGGGGCGGGGGAGGGGCGGGCCGCGGTGCATGAGCTGTCCGGTCGAACGAGAGGCCGTATGAGCACCCACCGTAACGTATAGGCATGCTGAGTTTCGTATAGTATTCCAGTAGTCCTGTCCGTCCCCGCACCGCCGTATCCCTGGAGCGCCCCATGGCGACAGTCCCGACCGCCCTCGCCGGCCGCCACTTCCTCAAGGAGCTGGACTTCACCGAGGAGGAGTTCCGTGGCCTGGTCGAGCTGGCCTCCGAACTGAAGGCCGCCAAGAAGGCCGGGACCGAGACGCAGTATCTGCGGGGCCGGAACATCGCGCTGATCTTCGAGAAGACCTCCACCCGCACCCGCTGCGCCTTCGAGGTCGCGGCCGCCGACCAGGGCGCCTCGACGACGTACCTCGACCCGTCCGGCTCGCAGATCGGCCACAAGGAGTCGGTGCGGGACACCGCGCGGGTGCTGGGCCGGATGTACGACGGGATCGAGTACCGGGGCGACAGCCAGCAGAAGGTGGAGGAGCTGGCGGCGTACGCCGGTGTGCCGGTCTACAACGGGCTCACCGACGACTGGCACCCCACCCAGATGCTCGCCGATGTGCTCACCATGACCGAGCACTGCGCCAAGCCGCTGCCCCGGATCGCCTTCGCCTACCTGGGTGACGCCCGCTTCAACATGGGCAACTCCTACCTGGTCACCGGCGCCCTGCTCGGCATGGACGTGCGGCTCGTGGCCCCGAAGGAGTACTGGCCGGCCGAGGAGGTCGTCGACCGGGCCCGCGCGCTCGCCGAGACCAGCGGCGCCCGCATCACCCTCACCGAGACCCTGGACGAGGGTGTCCGTGGCGCCGACTTCGTCGCCACCGACGTCTGGGTCTCCATGGGCGAGCCGAAGGAGGTCTGGGCCGAGCGCATCACCGCCCTCGCCCCGTACGCCGTGACCATGGACGTCCTGCGCGCCACCGGCAACCCGGACGTGAAGTTCCTGCACTGCCTGCCCGCCTTCCACGACCTCGGCACCAAGGTCGGCCAGGAGATCCACGCGGCCCACGGCCTGGAGTACCTGGAGGTGTCGGACGAGGTCTTCGAGTCGGCGCACTCCGTGGTCTTCGACGAGGCGGAGAACCGACTGCACACCATCAAGGCGGTGCTGGTCGCGACGCTCGGCTGAACCGCGCCCCACCAGCCCCCACGTCGCCCGCCTGTCAGGCCGACGGGCGCCGCTGAGCCGGTACCACCGGCAGTCTGAACCACACCGCCTTGCCGGACTCGGTCGGCCGGTGCCCGCACGACGAGCTCAGGGTGCGGATCAGGAGCAGGCCGCGCCCGTGCTCCTGCCAGGGGTCGGGCAGCCCGCCGGACGGACACGTCAGATCGCCGGGCGGCTTCGGGTCGGTGTCGTGCACCTCGACCTGGCAGCCCGACGCCATCAGCTCCACCACCAGCTCTATCGGCCCCCGCCCGGAGGTGTGCTCCACGGCGTTGGCCACCAGCTCCGCCGTGAGCAGCTCCGCGGTGTCGCAGTCGGCCCCGTGCTCCAGCTCGGCCAGCGCCGTACGGACCAGGGCACGGGCCACGGGCACCGCCGCTGCGGTGTGCGGCAGCGCGATGCGCCAGGAGGCGGGGGCTGAGGGGAGTTCGTACAAGGCGGGTCCGTTCATGGAGCAGGACATCCTGCTTTCAACCTTATGAATGGTACGGCGCCACTCTTCCGAGGCGTCCGAGGGGCACTGTCGGGGGACCTGCGGCCCCCTTGCCGCACGGCTTACCCAGGTGAACGCGGTGCCGCGCACAGCTGCTCCCGCCGTTACGCCGGTGTGGACGATCTGTGACGGATGTGACCGGCCCGGTTCACACCCGGCTCCCCAGGAAGTCCTACCCGGACGGCCTATCGCGCACTCATGACGACAGTCACGGATGAGTGATAACTTCGTGGGGTAGAGCTCAGTGAGGCAGTGCCCGCCCGAGGAGGCCGCACGTCATGAGTCCCTTCACCGGCTCCGCCGCCCGCACCCCGAGCTGGGAGCACCTGCGCGTCGACGTCACCGACGGCGTCGCCACCGTCACCCTGGCCCGCCCCGAGAAGCTCAACGCGCTCACCTTCGGTGCCTACGCCGACCTGCGCGACCTGCTCGCGGAGCTGTCCCGGGAGCGGTCCGTACGGGCCCTGGTGCTGGCAGGCGAGGGCCGCGGCTTCTGCTCCGGCGGCGACGTGGACGAGATCATCGGCGCCACGCTGTCCATGGACACCGCCCAGCTCCTCGACTTCAACCGGATGACCGGCCAGGTGGTCCGGGCCGTCCGGGAGTGCCCCTTCCCCGTGATCGCGGCGGTGCAGGGCGTGGCGGCCGGGGCCGGAGCGGTGCTCGCCCTGGCCGCCGACTTCCGCGTGGCCGACCCCACGGCCCGTTTCGCCTTCCTCTTCACCCGCGTCGGCCTCTCCGGCGGCGACATGGGCGCGGCCTACCTCCTGCCCAGGGTCGTAGGGCTCGGCCACGCCACCCGCCTCCTCATGCTGGGCGACGCCGTCCGGGCCCCCGAGGCGGAGCGCATCGGCCTGATCAGCGAACTGACGGAGGAGGGCCGGGCGGACGAGGCGGCCGGGATCCTGGCCCGCCGGCTGGCGGACGGCCCGGCCCTCGCCTTCGCCCAGACGAAGGCCCTCCTCACGGCCGAGCTGGACATGCCCCTGGCGGCATCGGTGGAGCTCGACGCCTCGACTCAGGCCCTCCTGATGACAGGAGAGGACTACGCGGAGTTCCACGCGGCATTCACAGAAAAGCGCCCCCCGAAATGGAGCGGACGGTAGTGGATGTACCTGGAGGGGCGCGGGGCTGTGCCGATCTGCGGCTCCGCCGCGGGGCGCGACAAGCCGCAACGCACCCGCAGCCGCCCAACGACAAGAGCGACCCCCTACGCGTCGCGATCATCGGCGGCGGCCCCGGCGGCCTCTACGCCGCCGCCCTCCTCAAACGCCTGGACCCCACCCGCGCCATCACCGTCTGGGAGCGCAACCCCCCGGACACCACCTTCGGCTTCGGCGTGGTCCTCTCCGACGAAACCCTCGGCGGTATAGAACACGCCGACCCCCAGGTCTACGAGGCCCTCCAGAGGGACTTCGTCCGCTGGGACGACATCGACATCGTCCACCGCAACGCCCGCCACACCTCCGGCGGCCACGGATTCGCCGCACTCGGCCGCAGGCGCCTCCTCGACATCCTCCACACCCGCTGCCGCGACCTCGGCGTCGACCTCCGCTTCCACACCGAGGCTCCGAAAGACCTCCCGCGGACCCACGACCTGGTCATCGCCGCCGACGGCATCCACAGCACCACACGCGAGACCCACGCGGACGTCTTCCGCCCCCGGGTCACCGCACACCGCTGCCGCTACATCTGGCTCGCCGCCGACTTCCCCTTCGACTCCTTCCGCTTCGAGATCGCCGAGACCGAACACGGCGTGATGCAGCTGCACGGCTACCCCTACGCGCCGGACGCCTCGACCGTGATCATCGAGATGCGCGAGGAGGTCTGGCACGCGGCCGGATTCGACGAGCTCGGCGAAACGGAGTCGATCGAACGCTGCGCCAAGATCTTCGCGGAAGCACTCCGCGGCCGCCCCCTGAAGTCCAACAACTCGGCATGGACGACCTTCCGCACGGTCGTCAACGACCGCTGGTCGCACGGCAACGTCGTCCTCCTCGGCGACGCCGCCCACACCGCCCACTTCTCCATCGGCTCCGGCACCAAGCTCGCCGTCGAGGACGCCCTGGCCCTGGCCGCCTGCCTGGAGGAACAGGACACGCTGGACCACGCCCTGGCCGCGTACGAGGCGGAACGGCGGCCCGTCGTCGCCTCCACGCAGCGCGCGGCCCGGGCCAGCCTGGAGTGGTTCGAGAACCTCGCCCTGTACCTGGACCAGCCGCCCCGCCAGTTCGCCTTCAACCTGCTCACCCGCAGCCGCCGCGTCACCCACGACAACCTGCGGCTGCGCGACGCCCGCTTCACGGAGACGGTCGAGCGCGAGTTCGGCTGCCCGCCCGGCACGCCCCCGATGTTCACGCCGTTCCGGCTGCGCGGCCTGACCCTGCGCAACCGGGTCGTCGTCTCGCCCATGGACATGTACTCGGCCGTCGACGGCGTCCCCGGCGACTTCCACCTCGTCCATCTGGGCGCGCGGGCGATGGGCGGGGCAGGGCTGGTGATGACCGAGATGGTGTGTGTCAGCGAGGAGGGCAGGATCACGCCCGGCTGCGCCGGCCTCTACACCGGCCGGCAGGCCGAGGCCTGGCGGCGGATCACGAACTTCGTGCACGACCGGGCACCCGGCACCGCGATCGGCGTGCAGCTCGGCCACAGCGGCCGCAAGGGCTCCACGAAGCCGATGTGGGAGGGCATGGACGAGCCGCTGGAGGAGGGCAACTGGCCGCTCGTGGCCGCCTCCGCGCTCCCGTACAAGCGGTTCAGCCAGACTCCGCGCGAGCTGTCCCGCGCCCAGCTCACCGACATCCGCGAGCAGTTCGCGGCCGCGGCCTGCCGCGCCGCCCGGGCCGGATTCGACCTGCTCGAACTGCACTGCGCCCACGGGTACCTGCTCTCCGGCTTCCTCTCCCCGCTGACCAACCGCCGCACCGACGCCTACGGCGGCCCGCTGGAGAAGCGGCTCCGTTTCCCGCTGGAGGTGTTCGACGCCGTACGGAACGTCTGGCCGGGCGAGCGGCCCATGACCGTCCGGATCTCCGCCACGGACTGGGCCGAGGGCGGGACGACCGCCGAGGAGGCCGTCGAGATCGCCCGGGCCTTCGCCGCGCACGGCGCCGACGCGATCGACGTGTCGACGGGGCAGGTGGTGGCGGACGAGCGGCCGGAGTTCGGGCGGTCGTACCAGACGCCCTTCGCGGACCGCATCCGCCACGCCACCGGCGTCCCCGTGATCGCGGTCGGCGCGATCTCCTCCTGGGACGACGTCAACTCGCTGATCCTGGCGGGCCGCACGGATCTGTGCGCCCTGGCCCGCCCCCACCTCTACGACCCGCACTGGACGCTGCACGCGGCGGCCGAACAGGGCTACACGGGCCCCGGCGCCGTCTGGCCCGCCCCGTACCGCGCGGGCAGCCGCCGCCCCCAGACGGGCCGCACGGACGCGCCCAGGCCGCGCCTCACTCTGGGGCGCTGAGCAGCCCCACGAACGTAGCGCCCGCGTCCCGCAGCCGCTCGTGCAGGCCCTGGAACACCGCTGACGAGCGGGTGCCAGGCCAGTCCCGGGGGAGCAGTGCGGACGGCAGACCGGGGTCGGTGTAGGGGAGGTGGCGCCAGGAGTCCAGGGCGAGGAGGTAGTCGCGGTAGGCCTCCTCCGGCGGGGTGTCGTCGCGTTTCTCCCAGTCGTGCAGCACGGGGGCGTGGCGGTCGAGGAACGCCTCGTGCTGCTTGGCGATGGCGGCCAGGTCCCACCAGCGGGCGACGGCCTCCGCGGTCGGGGCGAAGCCGAGGTGGTCACCGCGGAAGAAGTCGACGTAGGTGTCCAGCCGCAGCCGCTGGAGTGTGTGCCGGGTCTCATCGTGCAACCGCGCGGGCGCGATCCACACGCCGGGCGCGGCCGTGCCGAAACCGAGGCCGGCCAGCCGGGAGCGCAGCACGTGCCGCTTCTGCCGCTCCGACTCCGGCACGGAGAACACGACGAGCACCCAGCCCTCGTCCTCGGGCGGCGCCGTGGCGTAGATGCGCCGGTCGCCGTCGTCGAGCAACTGGCGGGCGTCCGGGGACAGTTCGTACCCGGCGGCGCCCTGGGCGGTGCGGGCGGGCACGAGCAGCCCGCGTCTCTTCAGCCGCGACACCGAGGAGCGTACGGACGGGGCGTCGACGCCGACCGCGGCGAGCAGCCGGATCAGCTCGGCGACGGGCACGGGACCCGTCGCGAAGCGGCCGTACGCGCCGTAGAGCGTGACGATGAGAGACCGTGGTGCATGCTGGTCGGACACGTTGATCATCTTAGGTCGTACGGGTCACTCCCGGTCGCCTGCGGTGCCGCCGTCCGGGAGCCCTCCCGTGCGCAGCCTGAACCGCTGGAGCTTGCCGGTGGCCGTGCGCGGCAGCGCGTCCAGGAAGACGATCTCGCGCGGGCACTTGTACGGCGCCAGCTCGCTCTTCACGAAGGCGCGCAGCGCCTCGGCATCCCGGTCGGCGCCTTCCTTGAGGACGGCGAAGGCCACGACGACCTGCCCGCGGGCCTCGTCGGGCCGCCCCACGACCGCCGCCTCCACCACGTCCGGGTGCCGCAGCAGCGCGTCCTCGACCTCCGGTCCGGCGATGTTGTAACCGGCCGAGATGATCATGTCGTCGGCGCGGGCGACGTACCGGAAGAAGCCGTCGGGTTCGCGGACGTAGGTGTCACCGGTGATGTTCCAGCCGCCGCGTACGTACTCCCGCTGCCGCGGGTCGGCGAGGTAGCGGCAGCCGACCGGTCCGCGCACCGCGAGCAGTCCCGGCTCCCCGTCGGGTACCGGCTCGCCGTGCTCGTCCTGCACGCGCGCGTGCCAGCCCGGCACGGGAACGCCCGTCGTGCCGGGGCGGATCCGCTCGTCGGCGGCGGAGATGAAGATGTGCAGCAGCTCGGTGGCGCCGATGCCGTTGATGACGCGCACGCCGGTGCGTTCGTGCCATGCCTTCCAGGTGGCCGCCGGCAGGTTCTCGCCGGCCGAGACGCAGCGGCGCAGGGACGAGACGTCGTACCCGTCCAGCTCGTCGAGCATCGCGCGGTACGCCGTAGGGGCCGTGAACAGCACGGACACCCGGTGCCCGGCGATGGCCGGCAGCAGTTGCCTCGGACCGGCCTGTTCGAGCAGCAGCGCACTCGCCCCGGCCCGCAGCGGGAAGACCACCAGCCCGCCGAGGCCGAAGGTGAAGCCGAGCGGGGGGCTGCCCGTGAACACGTCGTCGGCGCGCGGGCGCAGCACGTGCCGGGAGAAGGTGTCGGCGATCGCCAGGACGTCCCGGTGGAAGTGCATGCAGCCCTTGGGGCGGCCGGTGGTGCCGGAGGTGAAGGCGATCAGCGCGACGTCGTCGGCCGCCGTGTCGACGGCCTCGTACGGTGTGCCGGGCGCCGGGCGGTTGAGGAGGTCGTCGGGGGCGTCGCCGCCGTAGGTCGTGATCCGCAGGCCCGGGATCTCGGCCTTGGCGAGGTCGTCGACGGCCCGGATGTCGCACAGCGCGTGCCGGACCCGGGCGATCTCGCACATCGTGCCCAGCTCGTGCGGGCGCTGCTGGGCGAGCACGGTGACCGCCACGGCCCCCGCCTTCAGCACCGCCAGCCAGCAGGCCGCGAGCCACGGTGTGGTGGGACCGCGCAGCAGCACGCGGTTGCCGGGGACGACGCCGAGTTCGCCGGTGAGCAGGTGTGCGACGCGGTCGACGCGGGCGCGCAGATCGGCGTACGTCCATGGTTCTCCGGCCCGGGTGAGGAAGGCCGGGCGGTCGCCGGGCGGGCCGCTCAGCAGTTCGGCGGCGCAGTTGAGCCGTTCGGGGTAGCGCAGCTCCGGAAGGTCGAAACGGAGCTCGGGCCATTGGTCCGGGGGTGGCAGATGGTCACGGGCGAAGGTGTCGACGTGGGCCGTACCCCGTGGATTCATACGATTCGCCCCCTTGGCGTGGTGGGCTCGCTCCAGGAGCGTATCGTGTTGGTGACGACAGTCAACGGTCCGCGATAACCTCGGAGCGGCCCGGCCGGGAGGCAGGGGTGGCGGAGAAGGGACCGGCGATGACCGCATTCTCGCTCGAACCGGCACAACTCGCCTGGTGCGCCGAGCTGCGCGCCCTGGCCGCGGAGCGGCTCCGCCCGCTGGCCGAGAAGGGCGAGCCGGGCCGGGTGAACCGGGCCCTGGTCGCCGAACTCGGCCGCCTCGGGCTGCTCGGCCGCCTCTTCACCTCCGGCGCGCTCGACCTGTGCCTGATGCGCGAGTCCCTGGCCTACTCCTGTACGGAGGCGGAAACGGCCCTGGCCCTCCAGGGCCTCGGCGCCCACCCCGTCCACGCCCACGGCACGGATCCCCAACGCGCCCGCTGGCTCCCCCGAGTCACCGACGGCACGGCGATCGCGGCCTTCGCCCTGAGTGAGCCGGGGGCGGGGTCGGACGCGGCGGCACTGGGGTTGCGGGCGGAGCCGCCCGCCGAACTGGCCGCCCACCCCGACGGCCCCACCCGCTGGCGTCTCACCGGTGAGAAGTGCTGGATCTCCAACGCGCCCGAGGCCGACTTCTACACCGTCTTCGCCCGGACCACCCCGGGGGTGGGCGCGCGTGGTGTCACGGCCTTTCTCGTGCCGGCCGACCGGCCGGGGCTGACCGGGGCCGGACTCGACATGCTCTCCCCGCACCCCATCGGCGCGCTCGACTTCGACGCCGTGCCGGTGACGGCCGACGACGTGCTCGGTGAGGTGGACCGGGGATTCCGGGTCGCCATGGGGACGCTCAACCTGTTCCGCCCCAGCGTCGGCGCCTTCGCGGTCGGTATGGCCCGGGCGGCGCTCGACGCGACCCTCGCGCACACCGCCGGGCGAGACGCCTTCGGCGGCAAGCTGCGGGACCTTCAGGCCGTCTCCCACCAGGTCGCCGAGATGGCCCTGCGCACGGAGGCGGCCCGGCTGATGGTCTACGCGGCGGCGACGGCGTACGACGAGGACGCCCCGGACGTGCCCCGGCGCGCGGCCATGGCGAAACTGCTCGCCACCGAGACCGCGCAGTACGTCGTCGACACGGCCGTCCAGCTGCACGGCGCCCGCGCACTGCAACGCGGTCACCTGCTCGAACACCTCTACCGGGAGGTGCGCGCCCCCCGGATCTACGAGGGGGCCAGCGAGGTCCAGCGCGGCATCATCGCCAAGGAGTTGTACGCAGCCCACCAGGAGGCCCGGTGACCACCGAACGCGTCAACCCGCCCGGCCTCGCCCCGCCGGCGGGCTTCTCGCACGCCGTCGTGGCCTCCGGGTCCAGGGTGGTCTTCCTGGCGGGGCAGACCGCCCTCGACGGCGACGGCAAGGTGACCGGCGCGACCCTGCCGGAACAGTTCGAGAAGGCCCTCACCAACCTGCTGACCGCCCTCGCGGCGGCCGGCGGCACGCCCGCCGACCTGGCCCGCGTCACCGTCTACGCCACGGACGTCGCCGCGTACCGCGCCCACGCCCCGGAACTCGGCCGCCTCTGGCGGAAACTGGCGGGCCGTGACTACCCGGCCATGGCGGTCGTCGAGGTCGTCCGGCTGTGGGACGAGGAGGCATTGGTGGAACTGGACGGCTTCGCGGTGCTTCCGTAGGGACGCGGCGGACTCGCCACCGAAGGGGTGAGGATCACGGGCGGCGGGCCGGAGGCCCGGTACGAGTGGAAGCCGCAAATCCACTCCTTTCGGGAGGTTCCCCATGCGTCTACGCCCCCTTCTCGGCGCGGCGACCGGTGCCGCGCTGCTGCTGCTCACCGGTGCCACCGCCGTGCCCGCCACCGCGGCGCCCACCCCGCACGAGGCCGTGACGGTCGACTCGGTCGGCCGGATCGCCGCCGACGGCACCGTCACCCTCTCCGGCACCTACCGCTGCCAGAGCTCCAGCGGCCCGGTCTTCGTCAGCTCCTCCGTGACCCAGGGCGTCTCCACCACCAGCTACGGCATCGGCGGCACCCGGGCCGTGTGCGATGGCGCGAAGCACCGCTGGGTGAACACGGGCCGCCCCGTGCCCGGCGCACTCGTGCCCGGCGCGGCCCGCGTCGAGGCCACTGTGATGGAACTGCGCACCTCCACTGGCCTGCCGCTGCCCCGCTTCCACGCCGTACGGGACCAGGCCGTCACCCTGACCCGGGGCTGAGCGCGACGGTGAACGGAACCGGTGAGCGGCCCGGGTCCACGGGGGCTCACCGGTCCAAGAGCCGAGCGGCGTAAAGCAGTTGTTCATGCCGGAGCACCAGGGGTAGTAAGGCCCCATGACTACTCTTGGTGCTGTCTTCCGGCCTCAGCTGCCCCCCGAGAAGCTGCGTGACATAGCCCGTACCGCCGAGGCGGCGGGGCTGGAGGAGCTGTGGTTCTGGGAGGACTGCTTCCTGGAGGGCGGGGTCGCCACCGCGTCCGCCGCGCTCGCCTGGACCGAACGGCTGCGGGTCGGCATCGGACTGATGCCCGTGCCCCTGCGGAACGTCGCCCTCACCGCGATGGAGGCCGCCACCCTGGACCGGCTCTTCCCGGGGCGCTTCACGCTGACCGTCGGGCACGGCGTGCAGGACTGGATGGGGCAGGCCGGAGCGCGGGCCGAGTCGCCGGTCACGCTGCTGCGTGAGTACCTCGACGCGCTCCGGGCGCTGCTGCGCGGCGAGCGCGTCACCACCGACGGGCGGTACGTGAAGCTGGACGACGTCGGCCTCGACTGGCCCCCGCCCACCGCTCCCGAGGTGCTCGCCGGCGTCACCGGCCCCCGTTCGCTGCGCCTGTCCGGCGAGGCCGCCGATGGCACGCTGCTCAGTGAGGCCACCCCGCCGGACGGTGTCGCCAAGGCCCGCCGGCTCATCGACGAGGGCCGAGCGGTGGCCGGCCGCACCGGCTCCCACCGCGTGGTCGTCTATCTCCTCACCGCCACCGGGCCGGACGCCGCCGCCCGCCTCCAGGCCGAGCGCACCGCCTCCGGCACGGACAAGATCCCCGACCTGGGGGTCGCCGGCGACGCCGGTACGGTGGCCGAGGCCGTTCAGCGCCTGGTCGCCGCCGGCGCCGACACCGTCGTCCTCGAACCCACCGGCGATGAGCCGGACCCCGAGGGCTTCGTCCGCTTCGTGGCCGAGGAGGTCCGCCCCCTCGTCCCGTAACCCCGCGAAGGGGCACCCTGTGCGCTACTCCTGGGCGTGCCGGATGGCGTCCAGCACGATGTGTGCCACGTGGTCGTCGGTGAGGGTGTACCGCGTCTCGCGGGCCTGACGCCGGGCGGCGACGATCCGGGACGTGCGCAGCACCCGCAGATGCTGGGAGACCAGCGGCTGGCTCACGCCCAGCGCGGTCACCAGCTCATGGACGTACTTCCCGCCGCCGGACAGTTCGCGCACGATCCCCAGTCGTACGGGCGAGGCCAGCGCGCGCAGCAGCTCGCTGGCCGCTTGCAGGGTCTGATCCGGCTCGTCCGTGGGGGCAGCGGGCGTCGTTGTCATATGCGCACATTAGCATATGACAACGATTTCCAGTATGCCGGGCAGGAGCCTCAGTGGTCGTCCCAGTGTCCCTCGTGGGCGGCGTGCCGGTGACCGTCGTGCACGTAGTCGGTGTGGTCGCCGTGCCGCACGGCCAGATGGCCGCAGTTGTCGCCGTGCTCGTGGTCGTGGTTCTGGTGCACCGTGTGGCCGCCGTTCGCGCACTCGTCGACGTGGTCCTCGTGCGTCCGGTGGATGTGGCCGTCGTGGGCGTAGTCCGTGTGGTCGCCGTGGGTGAAGGCGACGTGGCCGCAGTCGTCGCCGTGGGCGTGCGCGTGGTTCTCGTGGGTGAGGTGCTCGGCGGTGGTCATGGGGTGGCTCCTTGCGTGTGCTCGTGCTGCCCGCGACGCTTCCGCCGGGGCCGTCATGGCGACATTAACATATAGCGATTTCTGCATGTATTGTCCGGCCGGCCGGCGCCGCCCGCGAGCCGAGGGCGGCGCAGGGGTGACGCCCGGGTCAGCGGACCGCGACGACCACGCAGCTGTCGCCGTACTGCCAGACCGGGCCCGCCGTGGCGAAACCCGCCTGCCGCAGCAGCTCCAGATGGGCGGAGAGAGGGAGTTCGGCGGGGCGGCCGGTGTCGAGAGGCGCCGCACGGCGGCGGCGCTCGGCGAGCAGGTCCGTCAGCTCGGGGTCTTCGGAGACGGCGGCCCACCAGGAGCCCCAGTCCTCGTGCGCGAACACCCGCTGCCGGTCGGCCCGGCACCGCCCGACATGGGCGGCGATCCCGCCCGGGCCCGTGTCGTCCTGGGGGAGGTGGTCGCCGTTGACGAGGACACCGCCGGGCCGCAGCAGCGCGGCGAGCTGCCGGTAGGTGCGCAGCAGGGTGTCGCGGTCGAGGTAGTGCAGGGCCGTCGTGGAGACGGCCGCGTCCAGGGGCCGGTCCAGGTCCAGGGTCCAGGTCCAGCCGGGTGCGCCGATCTCGGCGTCGATGTAGCGGGCCGCGTCCGGGTGATGGGTCCGGCCCAGCTCCAGCAGCAGGGGATCCCGGTCCACGGCCACGATCTCCGCGTCCGGCAGCCGCCGGACCAGCCGGGCCGCCAGTGAGCCGGGCCCGCACCCGAGGTCGACGACGAGGGGCCGGGAGTCGTGCCCGGCCGTGACGTGCTCGACCACATCGGCGATCACCGTGAACCGCTCCTCGCGGTCGACCGCGTACCGCTGCTGCTGGAGCTCCCAGCGCTCCACCCACCGCTCCGCCGTCGCCAGACTCAGCCCCATCCGGTCGCGCCACCTTGCCGTCTCGCACCTGACTCTTGCCGGTCCGAGCCTACAGGTGGAAACGGTTCCCATTACGCATTGTCGGGGGAGTCACTGGAGTGAGGCGAGGACGGACAGCAGCCGGTCGATCTCCTCAACGGTGTTGTACACATGCAGACTCACCCGGACCGAACCGGTCTTCTCACCCGCGTCACCCTGGCAGTGGTTGTCCGAGCGGACCATGAAACCGTGGCTGAAGAGGATGAATCCCAGGTCGCCCGAGTCGATGGCCCGATGCCGCAGGGTGACGATGCCCTGGCGCCGCTGCACGGTCGAGTCGGCGGCCAGGCTCAGCGGGCAGCCGAGGATCTCGTAGGCGTCCAGATGGCGCAGTCCCTCGGTGAGCCGGGCCGCCAGGGCGACCGTCCAGTGCTCGACGCGCTCCAGACCGGCGGCGTCCAGCCAGTCCAGCGCCGCTTCGAGCGAGGCGATGCCCACGGTGTTCGGGGTGCCGCTCCACCCGCCGGGCGTGAACGCCGGGCCGCGCGCCTGCCGGGCCCACACCGCCCCCGAACCGGGCAGGGCCAGCGCCTTGTGCCCGGAGAAGACGACGAAGTCGACGTCCAACTCGGCCACGGACACCGGCAGATGCCCGACGCTCTGCGCCGCGTCCAGGCAGATCACCGCGTCCGGGCCGACCGCCCGGCGGATGCGCTGCACGTTCATGTCGCCGCCGTAGACATGGTGCACGTGGGTGGTGGCGACGAACCGCGTTCGCGGCCCGGCCCGTTCGGCCAGCGCACGGTGGTCGTAGTCGCCGGAACCGCTCTGGTACGGCATCGGCACCACCCGGATGTGCGTGCCCTCGCGGGCGAGCAGCCGCTGGGCCTCCCGCCAGGGCGCGATGTTGGCCTGGTGGTCGGCGTCCGGTACGACGATCTCGTCGCCGTCGCGCACGAACCGCGGCAGCCAGTCGCGGGCGATCGTGCGCAGCCCCTCGGTCGTGCCGCTCGTGAAGTGGACGGCGGAGCGGTCCGGTCGGTGGTCCCCGAGGAACCGGGCTACGCGCTCGCGGGTGCGCTCGACCAGCTCCGTGGTCCGGTTGGCCCAGGTGTAGGTGCCTCGCGCCGCGTTGGCGTTGCTGCCGGTGAGGTATGTCTGCACGGCGTCCAGGACGGCCTGCGGCTTCTGCGCCGTCGCCGCGCTGTCCAGGTACGCCAGCTCCGGGTGCCCGGTGACGATGGGGAACTGGGCGCGCAGCGCCTGCTGCCACCGGCGCAGATCGTCGCGGATCGCGGGTGCGGTCACGGCGGTCAGTCCCGCACCAGGGGCGCGCCCGCGTCCCGCCAGGCGATGATGCCGCCGGCCAGACTGCGGACGTCCGGGTGGCCCATCCGGGTCAGCAGCGCCGCGTACCGGGCGGACTGCTCGCCCACCGGGCACGCCAGCAGCACCGGCCGGCTCCGGCTGAACGGCAGTCCTCCCTGGAGGAGTTCGGCGAACAGCTCGTCGACGATGTTGACCGACCCGTCGATGTGCAGCGCCGCGTACGCGAAGGGACTGCGCAGGTCCACCACGAGCGGCCGGTCGGTGTCGATCCAGCGCCGGGCCTCGGCCACCGTGACCGACGGCGCGCCGCCGACCTCGGCGTCGGTCAGATCGGCCGGCGAGTTCTTCCTGGGCAGCCGGCCCAGCAGGTCGGGCCGCCGCTGCCGGACGTAGCTCAGATAGCTCTCCACGCGGTCGCAGACGATGAACACCGCCGTCCGCCGCTCGGTCAACTCCTCGTCGACGGCGCGCAGATGACGGACGGCTCCGTGATACGCGGCGCCTCCCGTGGGCCCGCCCAGGATGCCGCAACGGCGGTTCAGGGTCAGCATCCCCTCGATCGCCTCGTCGGCGCTCACCGACTCCATCGTGTCGTACGTCTCCGGGTCGAACAGGCCGACCTCCTGCACCTCGTCGATGGTGCGGATCCCGGGGATGAAGTCGGACTTGGCCGCGACCAGCCCGACCACCCGCACCGAGGGATCCTCCTCCCGCAGCGCGCGGGCCACGCCCGTGGAGGAACCGGCCGTGCCCACACAGGCGACGAACCAGTCCGGCACCCGGCCGTCCAGGTCCTTGACGATCTCCGGGCCGGTGCCGGTGAGATGCGCCTCGGTGTTGCGCGGGTTGAAGTACTGGTCCGTGTGGAGATAGGCGCCGCCGGAGGCGGACAGCGTTTGGTGGAAGAGGGTCAGCGGATCGTCCGTCGCGGTCGGGTCCAGACACTCGCTCTGCCCCGGCAGCTCCTCGATCTGGGCGCCGAGCAGCAGCAGGAGGTCCTTGATCTCCGGCACCCGCATCCGGTTGGTGACGCTCTTGAAGCCCAGGCCGTGCATGCCCGCGAGGACCGCCAGTGCCTTCGCCGTGTTGCCGCTGGACAACTCCACGACCTGGCTGCCGTGTTCGACCGCCTCGGCCAGCAGCGGGCGCGCCATGTTCCAGGCCGCCCGGTCCTTGACCGACCCGAAGGGGTTGAGCATCTCCAGCTTGGCGAACAGGTCGATGTTGCGCAGGCCGTGCACGGCCGGGTCGATCCGTACCAGCGGGGTGTTGCCTATCGCCTCGGTGATGCTGTCGTACCTCACTGGGCTCCCCCCGAGGGCGTGATCGGCCAGAACTGGTCGTCGAGGCACCAGCGCCAGGCGTCGCCGTCCTGCCAGGCGGCGACCTTGCGGGCGGCGGGCTGGTGCTGGGCGCGGGTGGCGTGGAAGTCCATGGCGTAGCCGGCGGTGTTGGCGAAGGCCAGCAGGTCGCCGGGGACCGGACGCCGCGGCAGGAAGACCGTGCGCCGGGTGATCAGATCGGTCTCCAGGCACAGGCCGCCGAAGAGGTGGACGGCGACGGGCCCCTCGCCCGGCCCGGCTCCGCTCCTGGGGATGACGACGGGGTCCACCAGCACTCCGTGGTCCTCCAGGGCGATGTCGTCCGCCTTCGCCGCCAGCCGGACGAGCAGTGCGCCACCCGCCTGCTGGGGGCGGACCTCCAGCACCCTCGCCAGCGTCAGCCCGCACTGGTCCAGCAGCGCCCGGCCGGGCTCGCTGTGCAGGTCGTACAGGTGCTCCAGCAGCAGCGCGGCCAGCGGACGGCCGCCCAGGGAGGCGGCGGGCTGGGCCAGCAACTCGTCCAGATAGGCCGCGCCGGCGACGGACCGGTGAGCGGGGTAGAGGCCGAGCGCGCCGCGCACGGTGCCTGACTCGTTGCGCAGCCCGTAGCCGTGGCCGCCCCAGGTCATCGGCGGGCGGCGGCCCAGCACGGCGGACGTGAGCGCGGTCGTGTACGCTTCCCACTGCTCCCGCTCGGCGAGGTAACTGACGCCGAACCCACCCCCGATGTCCACGGCCCGGGGCCGCAGCCCCCGGCTCCGGCAGGCCTCCAGAGCCGCCAGGGACCCTTCGAGGGCGGTCGCCTTCTCCGCGACACTCGTGGTGTCCAGGTGGTAGGCCACCCCCGTCAGGCCGATCGCGTCGCCGTGCCGCTCCACCGCCTCCAGAAGGGGCTCCAACTCCCGTACGGGCGTGCCGAACCGGCTGCGCCGGCTCAGCACCTTCACCCCCGGTGTCTCGAACCCCGACAGCCGCAGCAGCACCCGCACCGGGGCGAGCGCGTGCCCCCGCACCAGCGCGGCGAGCTGGTCCAGCTCGGCGACGCCGTCGACGCCGACCGTGACGCCCGTGAGGGCCGCGAGCCACAGGAACTCGGGGTTCTTCGGGCCCGTGGCCGTGATCCGGTCGGCGGTGAAACCGGCCCCCAGCGCGTGCTGCAACTCACCCAGCGACGCGACGTCCACGCCCGCGTCCGTGGCGGCGAGCCGGCGCAGCAGCGCGCTGGACCGGTTCGCTTTGTGGGCGTAGAAGACCTGGCCGGACAGGTGATGCCTGCGGTACACGGACCGGAACCGCTCCAGGTTCTCGGCGATCTGGTCCGGCACCACGACGTGCAGGGGTGAGCCGAGCGCGTCGGTGAGCGAGTGCAGGGTCCCGGTCGCCGCCAGGAGCGACCTGAGCCGTGGTTCCAGCCGCGGTTCGAGGTACAAGGGCCGGCCCCCCATGCGTGCTCCCTCCCCTGAAGCTCCTGCGCCCGGCATCCGGGCACGTCGGACACTCCCCGCGTTTCGCCGTATAGCCCATATCCATTCTTCGGTCGCTTTACGCCCTGCCTGTCCTGAAGCCGTTCCTGACCTGGTCGAAGACGGGGCGGTAGGTGTCCCACTGCGCCTCGGGCGCCGAGAGGTAGATGTCGTACTCGCGCCCGCCCTCGCGGCCGTAGCCGAGGTCGATGGCGCGGAACGGGCGGGCCCGGCCCTGGAAGGTGAACTCCCAGATGGCGGCGGGCTGTTCGCGGAAGGTGGTCCGCTGCATGCGGATCCGGCGGTAGGTCGGGTAGTTGACCTTGGTGTTCGCCTCGATCTCCGTGAAGTGGTCGGCGGGGGTCGGGCCCGCGGGGGCGACCGTGCCGATGGTGATGCCGGCGAGGCCGGAGGGGGTGGCGTAGATGACCTGTTCCGCCGTGCGGTCGCGGGGCGTCCAGTCGTTCGGGATGGGGAAGGAGACGCCGAGCTTCGGCTCGTGGACGAGGTGGTAGCCCTTGGGGACGGGGGCGGGGCGGGCCGTGTCGTGGTCGGGTTCGGCCGTGTGGTGCGGGGCCGTTGTGTACAGGGTGGTGCCCACGGCGAGGGTGGCTGTCAGAGCCGCGGCGATCGTGGTGATGCGGCGGCGTCGGCGGATGCGGGTGGTTCGTGGCTGGTCGCGCCCCGCGGCGGAGCCGCCCGTCGGCACGGCCCCGCGCCCCTTGGGGGCGGTGATCGCCACCGTTCGGAGAGCACGTTCTGTCTCCTCCGCGGAGGGACGGGCCTCCGGTTCCCTGGCCAGTAGGGACTCTATGAGTGGGGCCAGCGGGCCGGACCGGCTCGGTGGGGTCAAGAGGTCCGTCGCTATCGCGTACGCCGTTTCCATCGCCGTCGCCCGGCGGAACGGGGGGCGGCCCTCCAGCGCCTGGTACAGGGTCGCGCCCAGGGCCCACAGGTCCGATGCCGGGCCGGGGGTGAGGCCCCGGACGCGTTCGGGGGCCATGTACTCGATGGAGCCGACCATCTCGCCGGTCCTGGTCAGCGTCGACGAACCGGCCGTCATGGCGATGCCGAAGTCCGTGAGGACGACCCGGTCCCCCGCGCCGAGGAGGACGTTTCCGGGCTTGACGTCGCGGTGCAGCACACCGGCCTCGTGCGCGGCGCGGAGGGCGCCCACCATGGCCAGGCCGACGCGGGCCGCCTCGTGGGGCGGGAGGGTCCGGCCGCCCTGGAGGAGGTCGCCGAGCGTGCGGCCGGGGACGTACTCCATGACGACACAGGGGCGGCCGTCGTCCTCCACGACGTCGTGCACGACGATCACGTTGGGGTGCGTGACGCGCGCGGCGCTGCGGGCCTCCCGGCGCATGCGCTCGTACAGCGTGCCGAGCTCGTCCGCGGACAGGTGCGGCCGCTCGTGCAGCTGCTTCAGGGCGACCTGGCGTCCCAGCAGCTCGTCGTCGGCGCGCCACACCGTGCCCATGCCGCCCCGGCCGATCCGCTCGGCGAGCCGATAGCGCCCGGCGACGAGTCGCCCCTCGTCCGACACCGTGTGTCCTCCGCCACCTTGTCCGTCTTGGGCGCCTTGATACGCCCTGGTCACCATAACGGGCGACCCCGGGCCGACCCGGGCCGGGAGTGAGGCGGATCACGGCCCCGATCGTCGGGAGGGGTCCCGACGGGGTCCTCCTACCCTGGCGTCCCGCGCCGCCGCCGGGCGGACGGGGCGGAGTGGACCGGCGACGTCGCGGGTGGTTTCACCGGTGGGGAAGGTGCGTGAGCACGTGCTCGACCGCACGCAGGACACGGCGACGGGTGTGGGCGGCGCCCTGCTCCGGCCGGGGCAGCGGATCAACTCGGCGCTCGTCGTGGACCGCCGGCTGGGGGAGGGCGCCTTCGCCGAGGTCTACCGGGTGCGGCACCACATCCTCGGCTGGCAGGCGCTGAAACTGTTCAAGCACGTGGCCTCGCTGGAGGCGACGTCCCGGATGCTCGACGAGGCCCGGATCCTGTCCACGCTGGGGCACCCCAACATCATCCGGGTGTTCGACGCCGGCACCGTGCAGACCTCCGAGGGCGTACGCGGCTACATCACCATGGAGTACGTGGCGGGCGGCAGCCTGGAGCGGCTCATGGAGTCCCACTCGGGCGTGGTGCCCGTCGGCGAGGTGACCGCCGTGCTCCGGCAGGCCGCCGAGGGACTCGCCGTGGCCCACGAGCGGCCGCACCCCATCGTCCACCGCGACCTGTCCCTGGCCAACGTGCTCATCACCTACGACGAGACCGGGCTGCGCGTGAAGGTCAGCGACTTCGGCCTGGCCAAGGAGACCGACCCGGGCACCAGGGCGGCCAGCGCCCAGGGCACCGTCGCCTACATGCCGCCCGAGGTGCTGCGGCGCGGCAAGGGCTACGGGTGCCCGGGGGACGTCTGGGCGCTGGGCACCATCGGGTACTTCCTGCTCACCGGACACTTCCCGTACGACGGCGGGGACCCGGTGCAGTCCTTCTCCCTGGAGCGGTTCAGCAGGCCGCTGCAGCCGCCCCGCGCCTTCAACGACGACGTGGGCCCCGAACTGGACCGGCTGGTCACCGACATGCTGCGGATCGACCCGGCCGAGCGGCCCGCCACCGCCCGGGCCGTCGCCGACCGCGCGGCCGGTCTGCGCCCGGCGCCCGGCCCCGAGGCCGCCGGTCCGGCCGAGCCGGCCGGGTCCGCCGACGCGCTGTTCCGGGAGGCGACCGCGCTCTCCCGGATGCCCGGCAAGCTCGGCGAGGCCGCCGACCTGCTGGAGGAGACCATCAGCCGCTACCCGAGCTTGCGCGAGCGGCATCTGACACGGCTCATGACCTGGCGCCGGGGGGTGATCATGTGACCACGCCGGTGAGGGAGTTCGACCGCTTCGAGGAACTGGCGGGCACACAGCTGTACCGCAGGAACGTCTTCGTCGTGACCGGCCTGCCCACCCGCGCGAGCGGTCCGGCCGTGCGGCGGCACCGGCAGAAGGCGGAGGCGCGGCTGGCCGTCGAGGACAGCTGGCCCGGAGCCCCGGACCTGGCCCCGGCCGGCGGCTACGGCAAGGACGAGGTGCGGGCCTCCTTCGAGGGCCTCCAGGACCCGCGCCGGCGCATGGTCGACGAGCTGCTGTGGCTGTGGGGCACCCCGGAGTCCGGCTGCGACTGCGACCCGGACGTGCACGAACGGCACGACGCCGCCGTGCTGCTGCACGCCCGCGTGCTGGAGGCGGAGACCGGACGGTCGCGGCTGCCCGTCGAGCAGCGGGCGTCCCTGTGGGAGAACGCGGTGTCCGCCTGGGGCCACCTGCTGGCGGACGGGGCACTGCGGCAGCACGTCCGGCACCGGATCCGGGCGCTCGGCGACCCCCGGCTCGGCGAGGACGCGGCCGACGACCTCCTGGCCCGGCTGCCACGGCTGCTCGTCTCCCCCTTCCCCCAGCTCTTCGCCGACCAGGCCACCGCGACCCGGCTGACGTCGGTCTGCTCGGTCTGGGCCGGGTTCCCGCCCTTCGACGGCCTGTTCTCGGAGCTGTTCGAGGGTGCGGTGGAAGAGGCGTACGAGAAGATCCACGGCGACCTGCTGACGGTGGAGCGGGAGCGCGAGGCCCGCCACTACCGCGAGGCGTTCCTGCTCCTGCGCGACCGGGTCGTGCCCGGCTTCGAGGACATGGCGCCGCTCAGACCGTTCGTCTCCGGCTGGCGCTACGACGAGACCGCCCACATCGTCGCCGTCGGACTGAACAACCTCGCGGTGGAACTCCTCGGCATCTCCGTGCACCGCCCGCCGAGCGCCTCCCGGCGCGAGGAGATGCTCTGGCTCGCGGAGAAGGCGTACGAGATCGGCCCGGACCGCGACTCGGACGGGCTGAAGGAGAACTGGGAGACCATCTACGACCACCTCACGGGCACCGGCCGCGGCCCCGCGCGCGCCAGACGGCGGTTCCCCTGGTTCTCGTTCCTCCTGGTGCTCGGCGTCATCGGCGGCTCGGTCTCCGCCCTGATCGAGACCTACGGCTGGTTCCCCGTGGTCATCATCGGGCTCGGCGGCATCGGAGTCCTCGGCTATTTCGTGCAGATCGTGGTGACCCTGGCCAACGGCCTGAGCAGCGTACGGAGGAGGAAATGAGCATCCCCTCACGCCGGGACGGCCGGTCCCGCCGAGGCAGCCGGGTGCGCGCCGCGCTCGGCCAGTTGCGGCACCCGCCCGAGTTCCGCGTCCCGCCGCCGTTCCTCGACACCGGCCAGGCCGCCTGGGTCGCGGACGTACTCGCCGACGTCGAGCCGGCCACGGAAGGGCCCGCTACCGGAAGCCCGGACGCCGGCACGCTGCTCGCCGCCGCCACCGGCATCTGGCGCGCCCAGCGCAAGCTGAACCAGCGCGCCGGCGAACTGTCGGCCGCGGACCTCAGGCAGGTGCGCCGCTACGTCCAGGCCGGCCGGCAGGCACTCGCCGACGGCGGACTGGAGATCCAGGAGCACGACGGCGCGCCCTTCGACCCGGGCCAGTCCCTCGAAGTCCTCGCCTTCCAGGACGAACCCGGCCTGACCCACGAGGTGGTGCTGGAGACCCTCCGGCCCAGCGTCTACTACCGCGGCGAGCGGATCCAGATGGGGCAGGTCGTCGTCGGCCGGCCCGCGCCCGGCCCCACCCACGGCATGTGAACGACCAAGGAGACGACCGCAATGCGCGAGACCATCGACTTCGGCATCGACCTCGGCACCACCAACAGCGCCATCGCGGTGGCGGACGACGACGGCGTACGCGTCATCAAGAACAACGACGGCTGGGACTGCACCCCGTCCGCCGTGTGGATGCCCAAGCCGGACGTGATCCACGTGGGCCGCCGCGCCCGCGAGCGCACCGACACCCAGCCCGACGACGCCCACGCCGAGTTCAAGCTGGAGATGGGCGTGGCCGGATACCACCGGCGGTTCGGCCGCGCGGGGCTGTCCCTCACCCCCGAACAGCTCTCCGCCGAAGTCCTCAAGTCCCTGCGCCAGGACGCCGCGCACGACACCGGCAGTGCCCCGGAGGCGGCCGTGATCACCGTGCCCGCCTCCTTCGCGCTGCACCAGAACAGCGCCACGTCCGCCGCCGCGGCCCTCGCCGGGCTGGGCGAGCACTGCCCGCTGGTCCAGGAACCGACCGCCGCGGCCATCGCGTACGGCGTGCAGGACGCCTCCGAGTCCACCCACTGGATGGTGTTCGACCTGGGCGGCGGCACCTTCGACGCGGCCGTGATGAGCAAGCGCGACGGTGAACTGCAACTGCTCCAGCACGCCGGTGACCCGCGGCTGGGCGGCAAACTCATCGACTGGGCCATCGTGGAGGATCTGCTCGTCCCCGCCGTCCGGCGCGACCTCGGGCTGCCGGACTTCGCCCGGCGCAACCCGCGCTGGCGGGCAAATTTCGCCAAGCTCAAACTGGCCGCGGAGGACGCCAAGATCGAGCTGTCCCGGCGCGGCTCCTACGACATCGTCCTCGACCTCGCCGACGGCGAGGGCGGCACCGCCCCCTTCGAGTACACCCTCACCCGGGGCGCCCTCGACGACCTCGCCCAGCCCTTCTACGCCCGCGCGATCAAGCTCTGCCGGGACGCCCTCGCGGAGAGCTCCCTGCGGCCCGACCACATCGACCGGCTGCTGCTCGTCGGCGGGGCGACCCTCGCCCCCGGGCTGCGCGACCTGCTGGCCGACCCCGTGGAAGGCCTGGGCATCCAGCTCGACCACACCCAGGACCCGACCACCGTGGTGGCGCGCGGGGCCGCCGTCTTCGCCCGTACCGTGCGGATGCCGAGCAAGCCGCGCACGGCGGCGCCGGGGGAGTTCACGGTGGAACTCCACTACGAGCCCCAGTCGTTGGAGACCACCGGCATCCCCGTCTCCGGCCGGATCAGCGGCGGCACCGCCGTGCCCGACTGGACCCGGTACACCGTCACCCTCACCAACCCCGACGGCCACCCGCCCTTCCGGGGACCGCAGACCACCCTCACCCCCGACGGCGCCTTCTACACCGAGGTGACCATCGACTCCGGCACCCGGTCCCGGTTCACCGTGGAGCTCTCCGACGGCACCGGCACCCGGCAACGGCTCGCTCCCGACACCCTGTCCATCACCCACGCCCAGGTGCTGCCCGGCGACGCCGTGCTCACCAGCACGCTCGGCATCGGCAAGGCCGACGGCTCCTTCGCACCGATGCTGCGCAAGGGCACCGCCCTGCCGACCTCGATCACGAAGACCTTCGAGACCTCCATCCCGCTGCGCCGCTCCCAGCCGGACGCCGTCATCCGCATCCCGCTGCTGGAGGGCGAACGCCGGCGCGCCGACCGCAACACCCGTGTCGGACTGCTGGAGATCCGGCCCCGGGACGTCCGCTTCGACCTGCCCGGGCAGACGCCCGTCGAGGTGACCTTCGAGATCAGCGCCTCGAACCGGGAAGTCACCGTCACCGCCGACATCCCCGTCGCCGACGCCCAGTTCGAGGCGACCATCGACCGCTCCCAGCTGGTGGCGCCCACCCACGACGAACTCGTCGACCGGCTGCACGACCTGGAGCAGCGCACGCACGCCCTGCGGGAACGCGCCGAGGACGTGCACTCCGAGCAGGCCCTGTCCCGGCTCGACGACCTGTCCGACGAGAAGGCCTTCGCCCATCTGCGCAAGGAGGTCGACGCGGCGGCCGTCGACACCGGGGCGGCCGGTACGAGCGACCGGCGCATCCGCGACCTGGAGGCCCAGCTCGACGACGTCGAGGAGGCCATCGACATCCCCGCCCTCCAGCACGAGCTGTGGGACCTCCTCAACAACTGCGAGGACCTCATCGAACAGACCGGCGGCGGGCCGGCCGAACGCCGCGAACTGGAGAACCTCCGCACCCGCGCGACCAGCGCCGGGGAGGACGGCAGCCCGGCCGGACTGCGCCGGCTCGCCGACCGGGTGCGCGACTTCCAGGTGGACCTCCTGCGCCGCAGCGACCAGTGGGACTTCCTCGTCTTCCACTCCCTCGTCGAACTGCGCGACGAGATGACCTCCCGTGCCCAGGCGGACGCCGCGATCGCGGACGGCCGCCGTGCCGTCGCCGCGGGCGACCGCACGGCCCTGTCCGCCGTCAACCAGCGCCTGCGCCGCCTGCTGCCTCCGGGGGTCTCGGAGGAGCGCCGGATCGGCGGGGTGCAGGAGAGCCGATGAGCCTCATGAGCGACCGGACCGGCGCGGAAGGAGACGCCCCCCTCGACGTCGTACTGCTCGTGTCGCGGGCCCGGGGGCTCGCCCGGGCCGGGGAACTGGGCGGCGCCCTGCGGCTGTTGCGGGAGGCCGAGGCCACGGAACTCGGCGGGCACCGGGACGTGCTCGACCTGCGGGCACGGGTGCACGCGCAGCGCGGGGAGACGGCCGAGGCGGCGGAGTGCTGGCGACGGGTCCTGGCGCGGCACCCGGACGACCCGGCGGCCGGAGCAGGACTCGCCCGGCTCGGCCGCAGGGGGCCGATGGCGGTACTCGGCCGTCACCGCACCCGTACGGCCCTGGTCGCGGCGGCGTGCGTGATCACCGCGGTCGTGGCCGGCACGGTCACCACCCTGGACGGCCCCCACACGGCCCGAGCGGACACCGACCGGGCGGCGGGCGGCCGGCAGAGCCCCGGCACGAGCGCCACCGCCGGAGCCGGCCAGGAGGCGCCCGGCTCGGGTACCGGGCAGGAGAAGGACGCCGCGGCCGCCACCCGTAGAGCCGCCGCGCTCGCCGAGGACCTGCGCGCCCCCGGTCTGCGCGTCACCGTGCACGGCGATTCCGTCGAAGTCGCCTTCACCCAGGGGCTGTTCTCCGCAGGCGCTCAGCTCACCCCGGCGGGAGCCCGACAGCTGGCCCTGCTCGGTGAACGGCTGGGCGGGCGGCACCCGGACGTCACCGTGCACGGCCACGCCGCCACCGTCCCCGGCGCGCCACGCAGCGGCGGTTCCGTCGTGGCGCTGTGGCGCGCCCTGGTCGCCGCCCGCGAACTCAGCGCCGCGAGCGGCGAACCCCTCACGGCGTTCACCACGGACACCGCGGACCAGCGCGACGCCCCGTACCCGGACCCGGCCCGCAACCGCACGGTCACCCTCGTGATCTCACCCGAGTGACGGTCCTAGCCACCGGAGACCACCACGACCAGCCCGATGATCAGCAGCACCACGACCCACGTCCACACCTTGGCCGCGACGGGGGACGTCCCGTAGTAGATCTCCTCCAGGTGTGTCCGCAAGCTCTTGCGCGGCGGGCGCCGTACGCCGTACGACAGGGGCGTCCGGCGCCCGTCGTAGGAGACGTCGTAGGGCAGCCCCACGTCCCGCGCCCGGTCGAGCAGCAGCCGGTTGGCGGTGATGCGCACCCGGGTCTCCTGGGTCGTGCAGAACTCCTCGGCGAGCTCCAGCAGCCGCAGGCCGTGACCACCGCCGCCGGGCGCCAGGGCGATCGCACAGTTGTTGAACAGGATCGCGGCGGAGTCGCTGAGCCGGTCGACGGCCTCCGGGATGTCGGGGAGCCCGGCGAGCGCGCCCCGGCGCAGGCGGCGCAGCTCGTGCAGCAGCGGCGTGGCGGCCTCCAGGGTGCCGGCCGCACCACGCGCGTCGTTCCGGTCGAGTTGCCTCGCGGCCGTCTCCAGAGCCGTCACGACCGGATCGAAGGCCGGCTTGGCCTTGTCGAACCAGACACCGGCCTCGGCCAGCCGCGCGCGGTTCTGCTCGATCGTCCGCCGCGTCCCCTCGTTCGGCTTCAGCCGCAGCGCCAGGTCCAGCAGGTCGAAGCTCTCCCGGACGGGCGGGGCCGTGTCCGGGGCGGGAGACAGGGCGACGGCGCAGTTGTTGAGCAACAGGGCGGTGGTGTCGGAGAGTTGGCCCACGCCGAGCGACATCCCGAAACCGGCGAAGGCGCCGAGCCGCTCCACGGCCGGGACGACCCGGGCCCGCAGCGACCCGGCCGCGGCGGTCGCGGCCGTCCTCCGGTCACGCTCGGAGAAGGCGCCGGCGAGTTGCTCCCCCGTCTCGCGCAGCTCGCGCTCCACCGACTCGTACAAGGGTGTCAACTGCCCCTCCAGCACCTCCCCGAGGAGGCCCCGCCCGGTCCAGGTCCACTGCGTGCAGTACCGGGCCAGCCGGGCCGGGTCCGGCGTACGCGCGGCCAGACCGGCGACGGCCGAGACCAGGACGCGGCGCACCTCGGCCTCGAGTACCGTCACCGCGGTCTCGTCCAGCCGCTTGTCGTCGAGCGTGGCGACGCGGTGCCGCAGATGCGCCCAGACCGCGCGCTGCCCGAGCAGCCTGCGCCACAGCCACGCCGCGGTCTGCCAGTCCCCGTCCTCCGGGCGGCCGGTGTCGCGCCGCGGTCCGCCGCGGCCCTTCTTCTTTCCGGCGGGGCGTTTCGGCCCACCCGCGCCCCGGCGCCGTGGCGCCGCACGGTGCCCCGACTCCGCGTCGAGGGCCCGGGCATGGGCCCGGACCGCCTCGTCGTGCTGCCGGTGCAGCTCCGGCCCGCACGGGCAGGAGGCGTCCGGCGCGTCCCAGAACCAGAACAGCTCGTCGACGATCCGGCGCTGCGGATGGTCGAGCACGTCGAAGGCCGCACGGAGTTCCTCCGGCCCGGCTCCGTCGGGCAGCGGCAACTCACCGGCGGGACCGACGGCGACCCCGGCCTTCGCGGCCGTGGCGAGCTGCTGCCGGCGCCGGACGATCGTACGGCGGGCCGCGCAGGTGCTCGCCCCGGTCACGCGGAAGGCGTTGCGGCGGTAGAGTTCCGGGCCGCTCAGCTCCCGCAGCCGTTCCCGGACGACAGGCGCGTCACCGCCCATGGCTACGGCTGCCCCGCGGGCGACCCGTCCTGGAGTCCGGGCATGTTGGGGTCGCCGGGCGTGTCGTCCATCAGGTTGAGGTCCGGCGGGACCAGCGTCGTCGACTCGACCAGGCCCTTGAGCAGGTTGTGCAGCAGGGTGTTGTCGTAGGGCCGCCGCTCCTCCGTCTTGTCGTGCACCAGCGGGTACTTGAAGCCGGTGCCGTGCAGACGGTGGCGGACCACCTCGATGCGGTGCTCGATCCGGCGTTCCGTCCAGTTGCCGTCCGGACGCAGATGGACGAGCTGCCGGGCGGCCATGGAGTACGTCAGGGGCCGCGGGTCCTCCTCGTACAGCAGGTACCGCTGGCCGAGGACGACCAGCAGCAGCCGCTCGTCGTCGTCGAGCGCCCAGGTCTCCGGCCGCAGGGTCTCGGCCCGGCGGCGTGACACCGGCCCCTGGTCGTCGTGGTCGGCCACGTACAGCTCGATCAGGTGCTCGCGGTAGCCGGAGCCCCTCACGAACAGCGGGGTGTAGCCGGTGGTGAGGGGGACCGGCTCGGTGGTGGTGTGCATCATCCGGCCGCGCGGCAGCCGCACCAGCTGCTTCCCGGTGTTGCGCAGCCACCACTGCCCCTGCCGGTACGTCAGCTCCCCGTGCCGGCGGCTCACCCGCAGGTCGTCCACGCCGACCTCCAGGTCCACGTCCGGCCGCTCGCCCCGACCGAAGCGGACGGTCAGCCCCGTGCGCGGCGGGGCGCACAGGTCGCCGGTGACCGTGCGCGCGTGCAGGGTTCCGGGTGCGGTGGGCGCGACACCGCGCGCGAGGCTGGCGGAGAAGGACATCGCTGGTCTCCTCGGTGCGTGGGCTTGCGACTCGTACGGAATCGGCACGGTGCGGCCCCGGCGCGGGCGGGCCCCGCCGGACGTACACGTCAGCATGAGCCGACCGGCCCGGGACCCCTCCCCGCGGCCCCGGGAGTCCTCACATGTCCGGCTGCCTGCGGATGCGCCGGGTGTCAGCGGGCACGCAGTTCCGCGGCCGCCGAGGCGGCGAGCTCGGTGGCCAGATGGCACAGTTCGCCGCTGGACCGCCGCCCGCCGACGTGCAGCCGCAGCATCTCGACGGCCGTCTCGGCGTCCCGGCCGCCGTACTCCCGGTACGGGATGAACACCGTGCAGGTGCCGTCGCCGTTGCCCTCCGGCTCGACAACGGCGTCGTAACCGCTGAGCCGGACGGTGCGGCCGTCCCGCGCGGATTTGCGCTCGTCGCGGAAGAAGGCGATCTCCGCCTCCAGGTCGTCGACGTCGCTGAACCACTCGCAGTCCCAGTCCGCGACACCGGCCTCCGGCACGTCGGCCTTGATGCCGGGGACGACGGACAGCGCCTCGGCGTCGAGCAGCGCGCAGGCGCTCGTCCAGGCCAGCGAGGCGGCCGGGTAGGGCGGGGAACGGCGGGGGAGCGGGCCGCGGTTCAGGACCTCGGCCGCGCTGCGGGCGGCGGTGTCGGCGACCGCGCACAGCGCCGCGGCACCGCCCGCCACCGTGCCGTGCCCCACGTCGACACGGACCCCTACGAACATGTCGCCGTCGGCGCTGCCACTGCCGCGGCCGGTGCTGCCGGTGCTGTCGCTGCCGCCGGCCGCGTCGTCCCGGGACAGCAGCAGCCCGCACTCGCCCTTCTTCGGCGGCGCCTCCCGTACGGCGATGCCGCCGATGGTCCTGACGGGGTCCGACGCCTCGGGCGGCGAGCCCGGGCGCAGCTGGACCGACACGTCGATACGGGACCTGTCGTCCGGGTGGACGAGCACGTCGCAGCGGTCGAAGTTGCCGTAGTCGACGTCGACTTCGCTCTCCCCGAACCGGTCGAGCGCGTCGGGGTCGGCCAGGGCGCACACGTCGGCGGTGCGCGGATCACCGATCAGAGCCCGCGTCCCACCGTGCGAGGGGTCCTTCGGAAGCTGCCTCCCGGCGGACCCACGCGTGCTGTTCCCGCCGTCGCCCCGCCCGTCGCCGTCCCCGGGAAGGACGACGAGACTCAGGACGATCGCGGCGCCGACGCCGAGGGCCGCCGCGAGCAGGGTAGCGCGTCGCCGCCGCGGGCGCCCGCCGCCGGGCGCGGCGGGCCGGCCGGCCGGGTCCGGCGTGCCGTGTTCCGCCACGGCCGCCAGCAGCCGCCCGGCCTCGGCCGCGTCGGGGCGCTGCCGCGGGTCACGCCGGAGCATGGCGCCGAGCACGGGGTGGAGGGGGCCCACCGCTTCGGCGTCCAGTTCGACGACGCCCTGCTCGGCCTTCCAGTACGTCAGACGGTCCTGGTCCTCCCCGGCGGCCACGGCCTCGTCGCCGTCCGCCCCGGGCTCGCCGCCGCGTGGCGGGGAACCGGTGACCAGGGCGTGGAGGGTGGCGGCCAGGCAGAACACGTCGGAGGCGGGCCGCGGGACGTTTCCCCGGGCCAGCTCGGGGGCGGCGTAGTCCGGGGTGAAGCTGTAGGGCCCGTTGGCCGTGATGGTCTCACCGCCGCCGGCCCGGTAGGCGGCGCCGAAGTCCAGCAGCTTCGCGGCACCGCGCCGGCTGAGGCCGATGTTGGCGGGCTTGAGGTCGCAGTGGACGATACCCGCCTCGTGCAGCGCGGCGAGCGCGTCGGCGAGCTGGGCCCCGATCCGGGCCACGCGCTCGGGGCTCATGGGCGGCTGCCGGTCGAGGCCGCCGCCGGGCACGTACTCCATGACGAACCAGTACGTCTCGCCCCCGCCCCCGGCAGTGGCTCCGCCCCCGTCCCCGCCGGTGTCCCCGTCCGACGGCACCGTGACGACGTCGAACAGCGTCACGACATGGGGATGATCACGGAACTTGGCCAGCGCACGCGGCTCGCCCAGCAGCCGCCGCACCGCCGTCTCGCGGTCGCCCTCGACCCGCTCCGGCTTCAGCGCGACGTCCTGCCCCACCACCGTGTCGTGGGCCAGCCACACGTCGCCGCCCCGCCCTGTGCCGATGACCTCCTCGAGGACATATCGGCCGGCGAACTCGTCTCCGGGACGCACGTTGTTCTCCCCCTCGCATCAGCCCCGAACGCGCGCCGCCACCCACGCGCGCGTAAGGGGAACCTACTGCGTACAGGGGACGTTACTCACAGTCTCCCCAGAGCCTCCATCAGCCGCACGCATGCGCGCCTCCCCCCGGGGTACCCCGGCCGTGTCCCCCGACCGATCCCCACCCATCCGGCCCCGACGAGGAGGGACGTGGACTGGCACCCGCTGCGGCTCACCACCCCCGTCAAGCAGCACGTCTTCGGCGGGCGGGCCATCGCCGAGCGGCTGGGCCGCACCGGCCTGCCCGACGGCCCGGTGGCCGAGACGTGGGAGGTGAGCGACGTCGACGGCGACGCCTCGACCGTCCTGGAGGGGCCCCTGGCCGGACGCACCCTCCGGCAGATCATGGCGGACCACCCCGAGGAACTGCTGGGGCCGCACGTCCGCCCCGGCCCCCGCTTCCCCCTCCTCACCAAGTTCATCGACGGCAGCCGCCCGCTCCCGGTGCACCTGCACGCCGACGACACCACCGCCCGCCGCCTGGAGGGCGAACCCCACGGCAAGACCGAGGCCTGGCACATCCTCGACGCCGCCCCGGGAGCCACCGCCCTGGTCGGCACCCGGCCCGGCGTGGACCGCGACACCCTGCACCGGGCGCTGCTCGCCCAGGACTTCGACGCGGTCATGCGACGCCTGCCCGTCCGTGCCGGACAGACGGTCTACGTCCCCGGCGGCACCCTGCACAGCTTCGGCCCCGGCACGCTCGTCTACGAGATCGAGCAGACCTCCGACATCCAGCAGCACGCCATGCGCACCCGCATGGAGGACGGTTCGCCCGTCCCCGAGGCGGAGTGGCACGATAACCTCGCCCGCCTGCTCGACGAGTGGCGTCCCGGGCCGCGCCCCGAGCTCCACTCGGGCACGGACATCCGCAGGGACGGCGGCGTGGTGCGCACCGTGCTCTGCACGAGCCCGTACTTCGCCCTCGAACGCTGGACCGCCGGCACCACGGCCCCCCTGGTGCACGCCTTCTCCACCGCACAGATCCTCACCAACGCCGGAGCCCCGGTGACCGTCACCTCCGGCCCCTGGACCGGCCGCCTGGACCGCGCCCGCACCCTGCTCCTCCCCGCCGCCCTCGGCGAGGTCCGCGTCCAGGGCCCCGCCGACGTCCTGATCGGCTACGTGCCCGACGCCCTGTAGCGCGCATGCCTCAGTCGCCGCCGGGCTCCGTGCGGCCGTCGTAACCGTCGTAGACGAGAAGCCCGTCGTCGCGCAGTCGCGCGCCGGGCGTCGGCGCGTGGGCGCCGAGGCGCCCGTCGTGCATGAGGTGGTGAACCGGTACGCCGCGGGCGAGTACGGCGAAGTCGGCGATCAGCCGGCGGTGGCAGCGCCACCAGACCGCCTCGCTGCACATCACGGCGGTGCGGCCGTGCGCGGCCTCGCGCAGCACCCGGTCCATCGCGGTGACGAACTCGGGGGAGCGGGTGTGGGCGGCGTAGCCGCGGAAGGAGGCGTTGCGCCAGACGATGTCCGGGCTGTCCACGGGAGGTGTGCGGAATCCGCCGAGGGCGGGTTCCCACCGGTAGGCGATGCCGCCGTCCGGCATCCACTCGGCGAGCCGCCGCCGCGACAGATCGGGGTCGCGGCGGCTGCCGGGAGCGGTCCGCACGTCCACGACGGCCGTGATGCCGGCGTGGCGCAGCAGCTCGGTGATCCGGTCCCGATCGGCGGTGCTGTGCCCGAAGGTCAGCAGATGCACGTCCACAGCGCCGGACTTTCCCGTTCTCGCGGTCCCACACCCGAACCCCGCCGAGGCCGCGCCGCCGGTGTCTCGTCGGAGATCACGTGCCTTGGTCGAGCCGGGTCCCGGGCGTGGAGAGGAAGGCGCGGAAAGAGCGCGCCGGCCGGCCCGTGAGGCGCTGGACGGTATCGGTGACGCGGTCCTCCGCCCCCTCCGCGATGGCACGCTCCATGTCCGCCAGCATGGCGGCGAACTCCACCGGCATCAGCGCCGAGAGGCGATCGCGCATCTGTTCGTAGGAGACCGGCCGGTGGACCACGGGCCGGCCGGTGACCTCGGTGATGAGCGTGGCGATGTCGTCGTAGCTGAGCGCTTCCGGTCCGGTGAGGACGACATCGCTGTTGAGGGCGGGGTCGTCGGTCAGGGCGTGGAACGCGACGGCGGCGATGTCGTCGGCGTCGACGAAGCCGACCCGGCCGTTCCCGGTCGCGGTGGAGATGGTGCCGTCCTCGCGGATGCCGCGGGCGTGCGCGTGCGCGCCGGTGAAGTTCTGCATGAACCAGGAGGGCCGCAGCACCGCCCACTGTTCGAACAGTTCAGGCAGAGCCTGGTGCACCGCGCCCACCGCCGGGCCGCCCCGGGGGATGGCCGAGGAACCGAGGAGCACCGCGCGGCGTGTGCCGGCGGCCCGGGCCCGGCGCAGGAAAGGCAGCATGACCGCTGCCGGGTCGGGGTCGCCCAGGGGCGGTATGAGATAGACGCGGTCGACCCCCTCGAGGGCGGCGGCGTGGCCGGCGGGATCGTACCAGTCGAAGGGGACCGCCTCCGCGCCGGGGACCGGGGTGGCGTGCCGGCTCGCGGCTCTGACGCGGTGGCCGGCGGCGGTCAGGCGTGCGGTGGTGCGGCTGCCGGTGGTGCCGGTGGCGCCGATGACCAGAGTGGTGCCGGTGCCGGTCATCGGGCGCTCCCGGCGAAGCCGGTGCCGGGTTCGAGGACGGCGAGGGGGTTCCAGTAGTCCCGGTAGGAGGCGATGAGCCCGTCCCGGACCGTGACGACGGCGATGTAGGTCATCTCGTAGGGACTGTCGGTCTTGACCAGGCGTCCGACGCCGCGCATCTCGGCCACGATGGTCTCCGGGTCGGTGGTCCGGTGGATCCGCAGGTCGGGGAAGGCGTGCAGGTCGATGTGGTCGGGGTAGGGGCGCATGTAGGCGGCGATGGCCTCCTTGCCCTCCAGGCGCCGGGGCCAACCCGGGGGCGCGAAGGGGAACTCCATGACGCCGTCCTCGGCCCACAGGCCGACCCACGCGGAAATGTCCTTTTCCAGGAGCAGTCGCAGGCTGTGGCGGTAGAGATCCGCCGGTGCGATCGGTGCCGTCGGTGCGGACATGGGTGTCCTCCATCTCGTAGAATCCGGACCTGGGGTCCGTTTTTACGATACGGACCCAGGGTCCGGATTGCAAAGAGGAGAACCGCGTGCCCGAGCGCAAGCCCCGCCAGGACGCCGTCCGCAACCGCAAGGCCGTCCTCGCGGCCGCCGACGACCTCTTCGCCCGCTCCGACAGTCCCGAGGAACTCACCATGGCCGACATCGCGGCAGCGGCCGGCGTCGGCAAGGGAACGCTCTTCCGTGCCTTCGGTGACCGCGCCGGGCTGCTCCGCGCGCTGTACGAGGCGCGGCTCGAACCGGTCAGGGAGGCAGTCGAAGCCGGTCCGCCGCCGTTGGGCCCCGCCACCCCACCGCACCAGCGCGTACCCGCCCTGCTGGACGCCGTCCTGTGCTTCAAACTCGACAACCGCCGCCTCGCGCTGGCCCTGGAAGAGGGCGGCAGCGGCAGTCCCTACCAGGCGGAGCACTACACCCTGTGGCACGGCCTGCTCCGGTCCGTGCTGGAGCAGATCCCCGGTCTGACCGACAGCGACTTCCTCGCCCATGCCCTGCTCGCCGCCACCCGGGCCGACCTCGTCGAGCACCTGGCCGGGCGAGAGCGGCTGCCACGCGACACCATGCGGGCGCACCTGGCGAACCTCACCGCCAGAGTCCTGGGCTCCGGCCCACTACCGGAATCGGCCACCGGGAACTGATCGAGGATCAGGCAGTCCCTTGGTGAGCGGGGCGCACTCCCGTGCCCGCCGTGTCCGGTTCCGGGTCGGCGCAGCCCTCGATGGCCTGGCCCAAGACGTAGGCGCGCGTTCGTCGTAGCGCGGGGCGGGGCCGGGATGCCCCGGCCCCGCCCCGTACGTACAGCGCGCATCCGTCGTTCAGATGTCCCGGAACGTCTCGATCTGCGCCCCGATCGAGTTCAGTCGCTCGGCCAGGTCCTCGTAACCCCGGTTGATGACGTACACGTTGCGCAGCACCGACGTGCCCTCGGCCGCCATCATCGCCAGCAGGACGACCACCGCGGGGCGCAGGGCCGGCGGGCACATCATCTCGGCGGCGCGCCAGCGGGTCGGGCCCTCGACCAGCACGCGGTGCGGGTCGAGGAGCTGCAGGCGGCCACCCAGCCGGTTGAGGTCGGTCAGGTAGATCGCGCGGTTGTCGTAGACCCAGTCGTGGATGAGGGTCTTGCCCTGGGCGACCGCCGCGATGGCCGCGAAGAACGGGACGTTGTCGATGTTCAGGCCGGGGAACGGCATGGGGTGGATCTTGTCGATCGGCGCCTCCAGCTTGGAGGGCCGGACGGTGAGGTCCACCAGCCGGGTGCGGCCGTTGTCGGCGAAGTACTCGGGCGTGCGGTCGTGGTCGAGGCCCATCTCCTCCAGCACGGCCAGCTCGATCTCCAGGAACTCGATCGGCACCCGGCGCACCGTCAGCTGCGACTCGGTGACCACGGCTGCCGCGACCAGGCTCATCGCCTCGACCGGGTCCTCGGAGGGGGAGTAGTCCACGTCGACGTCGATGGTCGGCACGCCGTGCACGGTGAGCGTGGTGGTGCCGATGCCGTCGACCTTCACACCGAGGGCCTCCAGGAAGAAGCACAGGTCCTGGACCATGTAGTTGGAGGACGCGTTGCGGATGACGGTGATGCCGTCGTGCCGGGCGGCCGCGAGCAGCGCGTTCTCGGTCACCGTGTCACCGCGCTCGGTCAGCACGATCGGACGGTCGGGGCGGACCGAGCGGTCCACCATCGCGTGGTACTGGCCCTCGGTGGCGGCGATGTCGAGACCGAACCGGCGCAGCGCGATCATGTGCGGCTCGACCGTGCGCGTACCGAGGTCGCAGCCGCCGGCGTAGGGCAGCTTGAAGTGGTCCATGCGGTGCAGCAGCGGACCGAGGAACATGATGATCGAGCGGGTGCGGCGGGCCGCGTCCGCGTCGATGGCCGCCAGGTCCAGCTCGGCCGACGGCACGATCTCCAGGTCGACACCGTCGTTGATCCACCGGGTGCGGACGCCGATCGAGCCCAGCACCTCCAGGAGGCGGTACACCTCCTCGATGCGAGCCACGCGGCGCAGCACCGTGCGCCCCTGGTTGAGCAGTGAGGCGCACAGCAGCGCGACACACGCGTTCTTGCTCGTCTTCACGTCGATGGCGCCGGACAGCCGGCGGCCGCCGACCACCCGCAGGTGCATCGGACCGGCGTAGCCGAGCGACACGATCTCGCTGTCGAGGGCCTCCCCGATACGCGCGATCATCTCAAGGCTGATGTTCTGGTTGCCGCGCTCGATCCGGTTCACGGCGCTCTGGCTGGTTCCGAGCGCCTCCGCCAGCTGCGACTGGGTCCAGCCCCGGTGCTGCCGGGCGTCACGGATGAGCTTGCCGATGCGTACGAGGTAGTCGTCTGCCATGTGGTTGAGGTTATCTCAGATATGAGATGTCACCCGACGGGGGGCTCCGTTCGGGTGACGGGAAGTCAATCCGCCCTGGTGGCTCAGTGTCGACGGGCGGTGCGCGTGCGCCGCCACCCGAAAGGTCCGGGCAGGTCCATCGATGTCGTACGACGTCCCGTACTGCTGCGGGTGTGACGCGGGCCGTTCTTTCCACCGCCGGTCGTGATGGACCAGGAGCGCTTGTTGATGTTCAGACGCACCCCCGGAAGGATCCGGAAACTCTTGCGGAACGTGAGCGGCATGCCTGTCTCCTCTCCGTTTGCGGCGTGGACACCTGGTTCGGATACCCCGGAGAGGGGGGTGCATGACCGCATGGCGGACGCCGGGGCATGACCTACCGCCCCCGGTGTACTAGAGTTATCTCGACATCGAGATATCTGCCGGGGAGCACCGCAGCCGCCAGCCCCGGTAAGGCCTGCCTAACTTAGCCTTACCTTAGCGGATCGGCCGAGATGCCGTGGCGGCAGGATCGTGGTGGTACGCGCACATCAATGAAGGAGACTGTCGTGTCGGCGAACAGCTTCGACGCCCGCAGCACGCTGCAGGTGGGCGACGAGTCGTACGAGATCTTCCGGCTGGACAAGGTGGAGGGCTCGGCCCGCCTTCCGTACAGCCTCAAGGTCCTGCTGGAGAACCTGCTCCGCACCGAGGACGGCGCGAACATCACCGCCGACCACATCCGCGCCCTCGGCGGCTGGGACTCGCAGGCCCAGCCGTCGCAGGAGATCCAGTTCACGCCGGCCCGCGTGATCATGCAGGACTTCACCGGCGTGCCCTGTGTCGTGGACCTCGCGACCATGCGTGAGGCCGTCAAGGAGCTGGGCGGCGACCCGGCGAAGATCAACCCGCTGGCGCCGGCCGAGCTGGTCATCGACCACTCCGTCATCGCCGACAAGTTCGGCACGAACGACGCCTTCGCGCAGAACGTCGAGCTGGAGTACGGCCGCAACAGGGAGCGCTACCAGTTCCTGCGCTGGGGCCAGACCGCCTTCGACGAGTTCAAGGTCGTCCCGCCCGGCACCGGCATCGTCCACCAGGTGAACATCGAGCACCTCGCGCGTACGGTCATGGTCCGTAACGGCCAGGCCTACCCCGACACCCTCGTCGGCACCGACTCGCACACCACGATGGTCAACGGCCTGGGCGTCCTCGGCTGGGGCGTCGGCGGCATCGAGGCCGAGGCCGCGATGCTCGGCCAGCCGGTCTCCATGCTCATCCCGCGCGTCGTCGGCTTCAAGCTCACCGGTGAGCTCAAGCCCGGCACCACCGCCACCGACCTCGTGCTGACCATCACCGAGATGCTGCGCAAGCACGGTGTCGTCGGCAAGTTCGTCGAGTTCTACGGCGAGGGTGTGGCGGCCACGAGCCTCGCCAACCGCGCCACCATCGGCAACATGTCGCCGGAGTTCGGCTCGACCGCCGCGATCTTCCCGATCGACGACGAGACGATCAAGTACCTCAAGCTCACCGGCCGCTCCGAGCAGCAGCTCGCCCTCGTCGAGGCGTACGCCAAGGAGCAGGGCCTCTGGCTGGACCCGGCCGCCGAGCCCGACTTCTCCGAGAAGCTGGAGCTCGACCTGGCGACGGTCGTGCCGTCCATCGCCGGCCCGAAGCGCCCGCAGGACCGTATCGTCCTCGCCAACGCCGCCGAGCAGTTCAAGCAGGACGTCCGCGCCTACGTCAACGACGAGTACGAGGCCAGCAAGGAGTCCTTCCCGAGCTCCGACGCCCCCTCGTCGATCCCGAACGGCGCCCCGTCGAACCCGGTCACCGTGACCGCCCCCGACGGCACCTCGTACGAGATCGACCACGGCGCGGTGACGGTCGCGGCCATCACCTCCTGCACCAACACCTCAAACCCGTACGTCATGGTCGCCGCCGCCCTGGTGGCCAAGAAGGCGGTGGAGAAGGGCCTGACCCGCAAGCCGTGGGTCAAGACCACCCTCGCCCCGGGTTCCAAGGTCGTCACCGACTACTTCGAGAAGGCGGGCCTGACCCCGTACCTCGACAAGGTCGGCTTCAACCTCGTCGGCTACGGCTGCACCACCTGCATCGGCAACTCCGGCCCGCTGCCGGAGGAGGTCTCCAAGGCCGTCAACGACCACGACCTCGCGGTCACCTCGGTCCTCTCCGGCAACCGGAACTTCGAGGGCCGTATCAACCCCGACGTCAAGATGAACTACCTGGCGTCCCCGCCGCTGGTCGTGGCCTACGCGATCGCCGGCTCCATGAAGGTCGACATCACCCGTGACGCCCTGGGCACCGACCAGGACGGCAACCCGGTCTTCCTGAAGGACATCTGGCCCTCCGAGGCCGAGGTGAACGACGTCGTCGCCAACGCCATCGGCGAGGACATGTTCTCCAAGTCCTACTCGGACGTCTTCGCGGGCGACGCCCAGTGGCAGGCGCTGCCGATCCCGACCGGCAACACCTTCGAGTGGGACCCGCAGTCGACGTACGTCCGCAAGCCCCCGTACTTCGAGGGCATGACGATGGAGACCACCCCGGTCTCCGACATCTCCGGCGCCCGCGTGCTCGCCAAGCTGGGCGACTCGGTCACCACCGACCACATCTCCCCGGCGGGTGCCATCAAGGCCGACACCCCGGCCGGCAAGTACCTCACGGAGCACGGCGTCGAGCGCCGCGACTTCAACAGCTACGGCTCGCGCCGCGGCAACCACGAGGTCATGATCCGCGGTACGTTCGCCAACATCCGCCTGCGCAACCAGATCGCGCCGGGCACCGAGGGCGGCTACACGCGTGACTTCACGCAGGACGGCGGCCCGGTCTCCTTCATCTACGACGCCTCGCAGAACTACCAGGCCGCCGGCATCCCGCTGGTCGTCCTGGCCGGCAAGGAGTACGGCTCCGGCTCGTCCCGCGACTGGGCCGCCAAGGGCACCGCGCTCCTGGGCGTCAAGGCCGTCATCGCCGAGTCCTACGAGCGCATCCACCGCTCGAACCTCATCGGCATGGGCGTCCTTCCGCTCCAGTTCCCGGAGGGCCAGTCGGCCGCGTCCCTCGGCCTGACGGGTGAGGAGACCTTCTCCATCTCCGGCGTCACCGCGCTCAACGAGGGCACCACCCCGCGCACGGTGAAGGTCACCACCGACACCGGCGTCGAGTTCGACGCGGTCGTCCGCATCGACACCCCCGGTGAGGCGGACTACTACCGCAACGGCGGCATCATGCAGTACGTGCTGCGCAGCCTGATCCGCAAGTAAGCGGAGCCGCGGGGCAGTTCAGGGCAGTTCGAGGGCCGCGTTCCCGGGTGACCGGGGGCGCGGCCCGCGCCACGCGCACGGCGCGGTCACGGCCGGGGCGGTGACCGGCCAGGTAGCCGCCGGGTCACTCGCCCCGGTACTTCGCCGCCGCTGCCTGTGCGAGGTCCTGCGACTTCTCCAGGGCCGCGTCCACCGACTGCTGCCCGGCGATGGCCGCGGCGATCTGCTGGGAGACCGCCGTACCGAGCACGGCGAACTCGGGAATGCCGAGGAAGCCGATACCGGTGTAGGGGCGCGGGTCGACGCCGGGATTCCTCGGGTCGGCGGAATCGGTCGCCGCTGTGTACTCCTGCCGGTACCAGGCGTCTGCCGCCTGCTGGTACCGGGGGTTGGAGTAGAGCGACTTGCGGTTCCCGGCGGGCGCCGCCGTCCAGCCCACCTCCCGCCCGACCAGTTCCTGGTACTCCTTGGAGGAGGCCCAGGAGATGAACTCCCAGGCGGCGTCCTTGTTCTCGGCCGCCTGCTGGATGCCCCACGCCCAGGTCCACAGCCAGCCGGCCTTCTCCGTCCGGTCGTGCGGGGCCGGGACGTAGCCGACCCTGCCCTTGACCGCGGAGCCGTCGGCCTCGATCGACGAGGCCAGCGACGTGGCGTCGTACATCATGGCGCACTTGCCCTCGACGAACCTGTCGAGGATCTCCAGTACGCCCATCCGGTCGGCGGCGGGCTGGCCGTGGGTGCGGAGCAGGTCGACGTAGAACCCGACGGCCTTCTTGAACTCGGGCGAGGTCAGGCGCGCGTTCCAGTCCATGTCGTACCAGGTGCCGCCGAAGGTGTTGACGACCGTGTTGAGGGGGGCGAGGTTCTGGCCCCAGCCGGGCAGGCCGCGCAGGCAGATGCCGCTCGCGCCGTCGGTGCCGTCGATCCGGGCGGCGAGCCCGGCGACCTGCTCCCAGGTCGGGTTCGGCGGCATGGTCAGCCCGTCCTTGCGGAAGAGGTCCTTGCGGTACATCAGGAAGGAACCCTCGCCGTAGAACGGCTCGGCGTAGAGCTTGCCGTCCTCGCCGGTCAACGAGGACACCAGGTTGGGGAAGACGTCGCCCTGGTCGAAGTCCTCGTCCGCCCTCACATAGGAGTCCAGCGGGGCGAGCCAGCCGTTGTCCGCGTAGATCGGCACCTCGTACGCGCTCACGCTCGCCACGTCGTAGGTGCCGGCCTGGGTCGCGAACTCGCGGTTCATCCGCTCCCGCGCCTCGTTCTCCGGCAGCAGGGTGTAGTCGACGGTGATGCCCGTCTCCGCGGTGAAGTGCCTCTTGGTGAGCTTCTGGAGGGTCTGCATCTGGGACGCGTCCATCGCGAGCACGCTGACGTCGGCCTGCTCACCGCCGGGCGCGTCCGTGTCACCGCATCCGGCCAGGACCAAGCCAGCGACGGCCGCGGCGGCCACGGCCGCCCGGGCGAGACGGCTGCGCTTCATATGTTTGCCCTTTATTAGGCATTTCAAAAGAAACATCATAATTCCGGGACGTTTCGGACGGACTGTGGCTCATGGCCGGCCCCGCCGGGCCGCCGCGCGTCTGGAGAGCGCGTCGGCCGCGACCGCGGTCAGCAGCACCCCACCCGTGATCATGAACTGCACGGCGTCCTCCACCCCGAGCAGCCCCATGCCCGAGGCGATCGACTGGATGACCAGCACACCGAGCAGCACGGACCAGGGCGAGCCACGCCCGCCGAACAGGCTGGTACCGCCGATGACCGCCGCGGCGATCGCGTTGATCAGCAACATTCCGGATCCGGCCGCGCGGGCCGTCGTGGGGCTCGCCGAGGTCAGGCCCGAGGCCACGAACAGCCCGCCGACCGCGGCCAGCGTCCCCGACACCATGAACATCGCGACCCGCACCCGCTCCACGGCGATGCCGGCCCGGCGCGCCGCCTCCACCCCGCCGCCGAGCGCGTACACCCGCCGGCCGTGCCGCGTGCGGCGCAGCACGTAGTCCGAGACGACGAGAACCACCAGGAAGATCAGCAGTGCCAGCGGCAGGCCCTGGAACCGGTTGAGCGTGTAGGCGGCGGTGAAGGCCAGCACCGCGAGGACACCCGTGCGCACCCAGATCTCGACCGGCGGCCGGTACGGCATCCCGGCGGCCCGGTGCCGGGCGCGCTTGTGGTGGGCGGCCAGGCAGTACCCGGCCGTGCCGAGCGCCGCCACCGCGTAGGCCGCTATGGCGTCACTGAAGTGGCGGCTGGTCAGGGAGGCGACCAGGCCCTCCTCGTCGATGTTGATCGTGCCGCTCGCGCCCAGCAGGTAGAGCGTCAGGCCGTTCCAGATCAGCAGCCCCGCGAGGGTCACGACGAACGCGGGCACGCCGAGCCAGGCGAAGAAGAACCCGTGGAAGGCACCCACCGCCATGCCCGCGGCGATCGCCACGATCACCGCGAGCCACTCCGGCACCCCGTGGTTCACGTTCAGCACCGCGAACACTGCGCCCGCCAGGCCGCTGACCGAGCCGACCGACAGATCGATCTCCCGGATCAGCAGCACGAACACGATGCCGACGGCGACCAGGCCCGTCCCGACGATGTCCACGCTGAGGTTGGACAGGTTCCGCGGCGAGAGGAACTTGTCGTCCAGCGCCTGGAAGACGGACCAGATCACGATCAGCCCGGCGACCACCAGGAGCGGCCCGCGTTCGCCGTCCCGCACACTGCCGCGCAACTCCAGGGCGTGCTCGCGCAGCGTGCCGGACCAGCCGCGGGTGCGCGGCGCGCGGCCGGGTGCGACCGGCCCGGCGTCACCGCCCGGCGCGGCCGGTCCGCCGTCCCGGTGCGGCCCGCCGCCGGTCACGGCCATGCCTCCTTCCCGCCCTTCGTACGATGCGCCACGGCGTTGTCCGCCGCCCCGGTGACGGAGGAGATGATCTGCTCCTGCGTCACCGTGCTCACGTCGAACAGACCGTTGTTGCGGCCGAGGCGCAGCACGGCGACCCGGTCCGCCACGGCCTTGATGTCGCCCATGTTGTGGCTGATCAGAATGATCGCCATACCCCGGTCGCGCACCTCCTCGATGAGGTCGAGCAGATGGCTGGTCTGCTCGACGCCCAGGGCGGCGGTGGGCTCGTCGAGCAGCAGGACCTTGGGCGCGCCCATGAGCGAGCGGGAGATCGCGACGGCCTGCCGCTGCCCGGCGGACAGCGCAGCGACCGGCATGCGCACGTCGGGGATACGGATCGACAGGGTCCGCATCAGTTCGCGGGCCCGGCGCTCCATCTCCACCTCGTCCAGGATGCCCACCCGGTCGATCTCCCGGCCGAGGAAGAGATTGCCCACGACGTCGAGGTTGTCGCACATGGCCAGGTCCTGGTAGACGGTCGCGATGCCCAGGGCGTGGGCGTCGTGCGGGCGTTTGATCTGCACGAGGTGCCCCTCCCACTCGATGACGCCCCGGTCGGCGGGACTGACCCCCGAGATCACCTTGATCAGCGTGGACTTGCCGGCGCCGTTGTCGCCCGCCAGGGCCACGACCTCACCGGCCCGGACCTGGAGGTCGACGTCCACGAGCGCCTGCACGCCGCCGAACCGCTTGGAGATGCCGCGCAACGCCAGTACGGGTGGATGGGCCACGGGGGAAGACCTCCCTCACCGGGTGAGCCCGACCCGGTCGCAGGCCGGCCGGAGCTTCGGGGTGCAGATCTGGTCGAGCGTGTAGACGCCGTCCCGGACGAGTGTCTGCCCGATGGTCTCGGCCGTCACGGCGACCGGGTCGAGCAGTACCGCCGGGACGTCCTTGCTGGTGGGGCTGTCCACGCTCGTCGTGACGAGGGCGTCGATGTCGTTGCCGCGCGCCAGGGCGACGGCCATGGCGGAGGCCGCGTCGGTCTCCTGCCGGAAGGGCTTGTAGACGGTCATGTACTGCTCGCCCTCGACGATGCGCCGCACGGCGTCGAGGTCGGCGTCCTGGCCGGTGACCGGGGGCAGCGGCGAGACCCGGGCGCTCTTGAGCGCCGCGATGACGCCGGCGGCGATCGAGTCGTTCGCCGCGAGCACCCCGTCGATCTGGTTCGTGCCGAGGGTGCTGATCGCGGCGGACATGTGGTCGTGCGCGTTCTCCGTGCGCCAGCCCAGGGTGTTGTACGACTTGAGGATCCGCACCTTGTGCTGGAGGACGGACCGGGCGCCGCCCTCGTACCAGGCGGCGTTGGGGCTGGACGGGTCGCCGTTCACCATGACCACGCCGCCGTCGTCGGCCCGGGCTCCCATGCCCTTCAGCAGCGCCTCGCCCTGGAGTCTGCCGACCCGGCCGCCGTCGAAACTGACGAAACCGGAGATCGGGCCCTCGGCGAGCCGGTCGTAGGCGATGACCGGGATGTCCGCGCGGTCCGCCGCGCGGACCGAGGAGCGCAGCGCCTTGGGGTCGACGACGTCCAGGATCAGGGCGGACACACCGTTGGTGATCATCGAGTTCATCTGCTGCCGCTGGCTCCCCGCGTCGTTCTCCGCGTTGGCGTAGATGAGCGTGCAGTCCGGGCACAGCTCCTTCACCCGCTTCTCGATCAAGGGCTTGTCGGACTGCTCCCAGCGGGGCACCGCGCGGCTCGGCAGCAGCAGCCCGATGGTGAGCCCGCCCGTGCTCTCTCCGCCGTCCTCGCTGCAGCCGGCCAGGGCCACCGCCATGACAGCCGCGGCGAGCCCGGCCCCCACCCGCCACCTACGGCCCCTCATCCCGCTCCTCCCTCCTGGGCGCGGCCTCGTCCCCGGACGTGTCCCGGTCCTGGTCCGGGGCCGGGCCCTGGCTCGCGTGGGGGTTCGGGTCGGGGTTGCCGTCCCGGCCGCGGCTTCGGACCGAGCCTCTGCCGGCTCCGCTCCGGTCGCGGGTCCGTCCCACGCCCCAGACCCGGTTGCGGCCGATGCCCCAGCTCCGGTCCCGGGCCGGCTGCCGTTCCTCCGCCGCCGGCTCGACCGTCGGCTGCGCCTCCGGCGCCGGTTCCGCTTCCGGTTCCTGGTCCGCGTCCGGGCGGGACACGACGATCTCGCTCCACACCTGTTTGCCGCCGCCGACCGGCACCGAGCCCCAGGCCGCCGACAGCGCCTCGACCAGGAAGAGCCCCCGGCCCCCGGTCGACTCCCAGTCCACGACCACCGGCTTGGCCGGCGCCCGCGGCGAGGAGTCGCTGACGGTCACCCGCAGCCGGTCCGCGGCCAGGGTCAGGTCCAGCCGGAGCGCGCCCTGTGTGTGCACCAGCGCGTTGGTGACCAGTTCCGACACCACCAGCAGAACGGTGTCGGCCTCGGCCACCACGTCCCACGAACGCAGCGTGCGCGCACTGAACCGACGGGCGTGCATGACCGCGTCCGGCAACCGCCACACGACCCAGCCCGCCCGCACCGGCCGCACGCGCATCCCGTCGTAGCGCAGCAGCAGCAACGCCACGTCGTCCTCCCGCCGGCCGGCCTCGCCGAGCAGGTCGTCCGCCATCCGCCCCGGGTCGGAGGGATCCGCCGCGGCGAGCACCTCGCCCACGATCCGCATGCCCTCGTCCACGTCCAGTTCGGCCGACTCGACCAGGCCGTCCGTCAGCAGCGCGAGCACCGAGCCGGGCGCCAGCGCCACCGCCGTCAGCGGGAACTCCGCGTCCTCCAGCACGCCCAGCGGAAGCCCGCCCTCGACCGCGATCTCCTCCGTGCCGCCGTCGGGATGACGCACCAGCGGGGACAGGTGCCCGGCCCGCACGAACAGCGCGTTGCCCTCCTCCATGTCCAGCTCGACATAGCAGCACGTGGCGAACAGGTCGGTCTCCATGCCGACGAGCAGCCGGTTGGCGTGTGCGACGACCACGTCCGGCGGATGACCCTCCACGGCGTAGGCCCGGACCGCCGTGCGCATCTGGCCCATGATCGTCGCGGCCCCGGCACTGTGCCCCTGCACATCACCGATGACCAGGGCCACCTTCCCCTCCGACAGCGCGATCACGTCGTACCAGTCGCCGCCCACCTGGAGCCCGCGCCGGGCGGGCAGATAGCGGGCCACGGCGGTGCCCCCGGGCAACCGGGGGAGACGGCGCGGCAGCAGACTGCGCTGGAGCATCGTCGCGAGTTCCTGCTCGGCGTCGTAGGCGTGCGCGCGGATCAGGGCCTGCCCCACCAGCCCCGCGGTCGCCGTCAGCAGGGCCCGCTCCTCGGGCGCGAACTCGTGCGGCGTGTCCCAGCCGACCAGGCACACCCCGGCCACCCTGCTCTTGGCCGGCAGCGGCAGGACCGCGAGCCCTCCGGGCCCGATCCCCGCGAGCCCGGGTTCCAGCACGGCACCCGCCGGCCACAGGCTCATCCGCCCGTCCCGGAGCGCCGCGTGCAGCGTGGGCAGGGCGGTGACCGGCGCGTCGGGCCACTCCGAGCGCCACTCGGAACGCCACAGCTCCGGCCAGGCGCCGGCACCCGGCGGATCGAGCACGGTGACCGCCAGCCGGTCCTCCAGCAGCTCGGCGAGCGCCACCCGGTCGGCACCCAGCGGCTCGCGCAACGCGGCGACCACCACACGGCTGACGTCCCGGACCGTGGTGGCGTCGTCGAGCGCGGCTGTCAGCCACTGGATCCGGGCGACGTCACTGGCGCTCCGCCGCAGCACCGGGGCCGCGGTCACCACGCCCAGCACCCGCTCCGGGGCGCCGTCGGGCCCCTTCAGCACCCGGCAGCTCAGGCGCAGCCAGCACAGTTCACCGGTGGCCCGGCGGGTACGGAACTCCAGTTCCCGGCGCCCGGGGGTCTGCGCGGACGGTTCGATGACGGACAGCAGGGCCGGGACGTCCTCCGGGAGGCTGTACGAGAGCAGCGTGTCGGTCTTGCCGTCGAAGCCGCCCTCGGGGATGCCGACCAGTTCGAGCAGGGCCGGGTCCGTCTCGACCAGCCCGGCGCCGGGTGTCAGGGCGAAGGAACCCACCCCCAGGGCGCGCAGGGCGGAATCCAGCAGGGGCGTGGGGGCGGACCGGTCGGCCTCCCCCCGGAGCCGCCCGGCGACCGCCTCTGCGTACCGCTCCAGAAAATCGCGCTGCTCGGCCCCGAACCCCTCCCCGGGCTCTCCCACCACGGCCAGGCATCCCAGCCACCCGCCGGCGGCGCCCAGCGGTACCGCCCCGAGCGGCGCGCCGGTGGTTCCGCCCTCCTGCCGGCCCGCGAGCCACAGCGGCCGCCCGCGCCGGAAGGCCTCGACCACGACGGACCCACTGTCCCCGGACACCCCCGCATAGCCCGGCGCAGGAGCGGGCGAGGTGCCCCCGCCGTGCCGCACACAACCCGGCAACCCGTACCGCTCCGGCTCGGCACCGGCCGACTCCACCAGCCGGAGCTCGGCACCGTCCTCACTCCGCACGTACACCGCCGCCAGTGCCACCCCGGCGAACGCCAGGACCCGCTCGCGCGCGGCGGACTCCGGCGTGGGACGAGGCGAACCGGTGCCCTCGCTCCCCGGCGCCCGAAGACCGGGGACCGCGGCCCGGGCATCGCCGTAATGGGGCATGTCCGCATCCACCTCCCGTCCATGCCGCAGCCACCGGCAGGTGGGAGTCCCCGGAACTCAGGCGACGGCGACGCGGCGGATCCACGCCCACGTGAGCGGCAGGGCACCCACACAACAGAATCGCATACCTGGATAACCGCGACATACGGGATGGAGCGTCGGATCGGCGAGTGGATGGAAGGGCCGGCCCGGGGCGGTCGTCCGGCGAGTGCCGGCCACACGCGACGGGCCCGGCAGCCGGGACTCACCGGCCACCGGGCCCGCCCGGAGCATCGGCTCAGCCCACCCGGCAGGGCAGGCTCGTCGTACTGTCACCGCCCGCGCCCGAGACGGTGTATCCGAACGTCGTGCTCCTGCCCGGATCGAGGGAGCCGTTCCAGCCGGCGTTGTGGACCATCACCGACTGGCCGTTGTAGGTGGCGTTGCCGCTCCACAGGCTCTCGATCCGCTGGCCGGACGGCAGTGTCCAGTCGACCATCCAGCCGAGCATCGGGACGGTGCCGGTGTTGGTGACGGTCACCTCGGACTGGTAGCCGCCGTTCCAGCTGCCGGTCGTCTTCCGGGTGGCCGTGCAGGTGCCCGGCACCGGCTCGGACGGGGTGCCCGGCTCCTTGATGCCGGTAACCTCCCCCTTGCCGCCGTCGAAGACGACGTCGGAGCAGGAGTAGAAGGTCTCCTGGCTGTCGGAGCGCTGCCAGACCATGTAGATGATGTGGCGGCCCGACTTGCCCTCGGGGAGCTTGCCGGTCCAGGAGTAATCGGCCTCGACCGTGCCCGGCGAGCCGTTCAGCGGCGGGTGGTCGACGCTCAGGAACGGCCGCTCCTCCATGTCGTTCCAGGTGAGCGTCTTCGTCGGGTCGAAGCCGTCCTTCGTGATGTAGACGTAGAACCAACCCGGGTGCGCCGCCCAGGCGTTGTACGAGAAGTCGACCGTCGCGCCCGAGGTGAGGTGGGTGAGCGGCCAGTCCTTGCTGGGCGTGTTGAACCCGGTGAAGTTGGTGTTGCCGCCGCTGCACAGCTGGCCGTCCGGTACGAAGCCCCGGGTGCGGCCGGCGCCGTCCGAGCGGAGCACCGAGAACCAGTTGTAGAACGGCGTGGTGCCGCTGACCTGCTGAGCGGCCCGGCACGCCGGGTTGACCGGCTTGATCTCACCGGTGTCGGTCAGACCGTCCTGCCAGCACAGGAAGGTACGGCTGCCGGGCTTCATGGGGGTGCCGTGCGCCTCCGCCTCAACACCGGCCGTCATGACCAGACCGAGGGCCGGAACGGTGACGAGGAGGGAGAGCAGGACGAGGAAGAGGGCTCTGGCCCGGGCAGGGGGTGCTGATCGGGGCATCGTGGCACCCGGATTTTTTGTCAGGATCATGACAGCATCGTCCGTTCCTTGAGGTACGGGCCTGTGGATGCGTGTGCGCGGATGCGCGGGGTGGGGGCGACTCGAGGGCGGGTTCCGGTCCACCGTCATGGGAGCGCTCCCACCCCGCTGTTGCGGAAGTTAGCGCCGGGCGGCGCAGTTGTCTACGGCTCCGGCGGCGGGGGCCGGTCGGGATGTCAGCGGAAGGAGCCGGCGTTCTCGGCGGCCCACTGCCCGAATGTCCTGGCCGGCGCGCCGGTGACCCGCGTGACGGTGTCGCGCACGCCGAGCAGTTCCTCGTTGAGGTCGCCGCCCGTGATGTCGAGGACCGCCGTCGCGGCCTCGTCGCCCAGGAAGGCCGCCATGTCGCGGTGGGCTTCCGCGCGGCTGATCTCGGTGCACGGCACGTCCCGTCCGACCGCCCGGGCGATGGCCGCGAGCTGTTGCCGTGGAGTGATGCGCTCCGGGCCGGTCAGCGCGTAGGTCTGTCCCCGATGGCCGGTCCCCGTCAGTGCGGCGCACGCCACCGACGCGATGTCCGCGGGGTGGATGGTGGGCAGACCGATGTCCGCGTAGGGGACACGGACCGGCCGGCCCGCGCGAATCGCGTCCGCCCACCACAGGGCGTTCGAGGCGAACTGCGTCGGCCGCAGGACCGTCCATGCCATGCCGCTGCCCTGGAGCAGCCGCTCGACGGCCAGGTTCTCGGCGGCGGGGCCCAGGTGCGGGTGGCTCTCGACGGTGATGGACGACACCAGCACCACATGCTCGACGCCGGCCTCCCCGGCGGCCTCCAGGATCCGTGCGTCCGGGCCCATCCGTGACACCAGGAAGAGCGAACGGGCCCCGGCGAGAGCGGACTTGAGCGAGTCCGGTCGCGTCAGGTCACCCTCGGCAGCCTCGACATCCGGCGGAAACGCGGCCCCTGCGGCGTCACGCGTCAGCCCCCTGAGCGGACCGGCGCCCTGCGCCCGGAGTTCCTTCACCAGGTTGCTTCCGATGTTTCCGGTGGCACCGGTCACGAGGATCATGAGGTCTGCTCCTGTCGCAGGTCGTTGATCGATGTGAGCCGACGCTAGGACCTCGACCGGACTTCAGGTCAACGTGCCCCGGACGGTGCGCGGGAATCCGTGCGGTCACCGGACCGGCCGTCCAACACCTCTCGCAACCAGGCCAGTTGACGACGCACCTGCACCGCGTCGCCGCCCTCGTGTCCGTTGAACGGATAGGCGTGGATCTCCTTGCGCGCCTCGGTGCCGGTCAGTTCGGCGTAGCGGTTGAACGCGGCGTACGCCCCGCTCGGCGGACACACCGTGTCCCGCAGCCCCACGCCGAAGTGAGCCGGAGCCTGTGCGCGACGGGCGAAGGAGACGCCCTCGACGTAGGAGAGGGTGCGGTAGGCGTCGTGTTCGGCGCCCCGGTGGACGGAGAGATAGCCGGCGATCTCCCCGTAGGGCCCCGCGTCCGTGAGGTCGAGCGCGCGGCGGATGCCGCACAGCAGCGGGGCGGTGACGAGCAGGGCCGCCAGGCCGGGGACGAGCCCCGCGACGGCCAGAGCCAGCCCGCCGCCCTGGCTGTTGCCCACGGCCACGGTCCGTGCGGGGTCGACGCCGGGCAGCTCCCGTACCGCCGTGACGGCGCGGACCGCGTCCGTGATCAGACGGCGGTAGTGGTAGTCCTCGGGTGAGAGCAGGCCCCGTACCGCCGGGCCGGGCCCGCCCGGAGCGGTGGCGTGCGGATCGGGTGTGTCACCGCCGCATCCGTACGCGTCGCCCTGGCCGCGGTTGTCCATGAGCAGGTGCGCGTACCCGGCGTTGACCCAGGTGAGGCGTTCGTGGGGGAGGCCCCGGCCGCGTCCGTACCCGGCGAACTCCACGACGGCGGGCAGGGGTTCGTCCACCCCGGCGGGCCTGCTGAACCAGGCGCGCACCGGGTCGCCGGCGAAACCCCGGAACGTCACGTCCCAGGTCCGGATCAGCCGGAGCCCCGTCTCCACCGGCCGCACCGACACCAGCGGGTCCGCCTGGCCGGACTCCTTCAGGGTGCGCCGCCAGAACGCGTCGAAGTCGGCGGGCTCCCCGACGTCCGGGCGATGGCGCTCCAGTTCCGTCAGCGGCAGGTCGAACGCGGGCACGGCGGCACCTCGCAGGAGTCGGTGGTCATCCAGAAACTTGCGATGGACGACGGGGCAGGTCCCTGGGGTCTACCCAGGCTCGACGCGATTCCAACGCGGCACAGACGCCCCAGCCGACTGCCGCTGCACCCATTGACAGCGCTTTCTGCTGCCCTTAAGTTGCCGCGAAGTTACCGGTAAGAGCTCGAAAGTTTCGGTTCCGCGTCCCATGCCCACGGGAGGCCCGAGCAATGAGCACGTCCACCACATCGGCCCCGCCGGGCACCGAGGACCCGCCTCCGGCCGGAGCCGCACCCCGGCGCGGCAAGCGGGACCCCGCCCGGACCGGCTGGCGGCGGGCGCTGCGCCGCGACTGGCAGTTGTACTCGCTGGCGGTCCTGCCGCTGCTGTTCTTCCTGGTCTTCCGCTATCTGCCGATGATCGGCAACGTCATCGCCTTCCGGCGTTTCGAGCCGGGCGGGTCGCTCTTCGGCGAGGAGTGGGTGGGGCTGCGCTATGTGCAGATGTTCCTCGACGACCCCACCTTCTGGCAGGTGTTCCGCAACACCCTGTGGATCGGCGGGCTCACGCTGCTGTTCTGCTTCCCGGTCCCGATCGTGCTGGCGCTGCTGCTCAACGAGGTCCGCCGGCGCTCCCTGAAGCGGTTCGTGCAGTCGGTGTCCTACCTTCCGCACTTCCTGTCGATCGTGATCGTCGCGGGCATCACCATGCAGATGCTGGCCGGCGACGGTCCGGTCAACCACCTTCTCGGCTGGTTCGGCCACGAACCGATCCGCTTCATCCAGGAGCCGGGGTGGTTCCGCACGATCTACGTCGGCTCGGAGATCTGGCAGACCGCCGGCTGGGGCACGATCCTCTACCTCGCCGCGCTCACCACGATCGACGAGGACCTGTACGAGGCGGCCCGGATCGACGGCGCCAACCGCTGGCAGCAGATCTGGCACGTCACCCTGCCCGGCATCCGGCCCACCATGGTGACGCTGCTGATCCTCAACATCGGCACGTTCATGGCGGTCGGCTTCGAGAAGGTCCTGCTGCTGTACAACCCGCTGACGTATCCGACCGCCGACGTGATCTCGACGTACGTCTACCGGTCCGGCGTGGAGTCCAACAGCTTCAGCTACGCCGCCGCCATCGGACTGTTCGAGGCGATCATCGGCCTGGTCCTCATCACGTCCGCCAACCAGCTCTCGCGCCGCACAGTGGGGACGAGCCTGTGGTGAAGCCGAGTCGTTCCTACCGGGTCTTCCAGGGCGTCAACGGCGTCATCCTCACCCTGGTCGTGATCGTCACCCTGTACCCGTTCGCCAACATCATCGCCCGCTCGTTCAGTTCGGAGCGGCAGATCCGGGCCGGTGAAGTGACGCTGTGGCCCGAGGGGTTCAACCTCACCACGTACAGGATCGTGTTCCAGGACTCCATGTTCTGGCGGAACTACGGCAACACCGTGCTGTACACCGTGGTCGCGACCGCCGTCGCCATGGTCCTGACCACGTGTTACGCCTACGTCCTGTCGAAGAAGCACCTCAAGGGACGCGGCGTACTGGTCGGTGTCGCCGTGTTCACCATGTTCTTCACCGGCGGCCTGATCCCCAACTACGTCCTGGTCACCAGCCTCGGCCTGAAGAACAGCGTCTGGGCCATCGCGCTCCCCAACGCGATCAGTGTGTTCAACCTGCTGGTGATGAAGGCCTTCTTCGAGAGCCTGCCGACCGAACTGGAGGAGGCCGCGCAGATCGACGGCCTGAGTACGTACGGCATCCTGCTGCGGATCGTGCTGCCCCTGTCGAAGGCGGTCGTCGCGACGATGGTGCTGTTCTACTCGGTGTCCTTCTGGAACTCCTGGTTCAGCGCCTTCCTGTACATGGACAAGTCCGAGCTGATGCCGGTCACCGTCTATCTGCGCAACCTCATCTCCGGCGCCACCACGGGCGGCAACGCCGGTGCCGCCGACGCACAGCTCAGCCAGGTGGGCGCGAACATCCAGGCGGTCACGATCGTGCTGACCTCGCTGCCCATCCTCTGTGTCTATCCGTTCGTCCAGCGCTACTTCGTCTCGGGCGTGATGCTCGGCGCGGTCAAGGGCTAACCGAAGGAGCAACCGTGAAGAACGCAGGACAGCTGTCGCGGCGTCAGGTCCTCGCCGCCGCCGGTTTCATCGGCCTGGCCACCCTCACCGGCTGCGGCAGCGGCGACGACGGCGGGGACTCCAAGGACCTGTCGAAGAAGAGGGACGGCGCGATGAAGGAGTACCGCGTCGGCCAGCAGTTCAAGGCGACCAAGCCGCTGTCCTTCTCGGTCCTGCACAACGACAACCCGGTCTACCCGATGAAGAACGGCTGGCTGTTCTGGAAGGAGCTCACCAAGCGCACCGGCGTCACCTTCGAGCCCGTCGCCGTTCCCCTGGTCGACTACGAGAAGAAGCGCAGCGTCCTCATCGGCTCGGGCGACGCCCCGTTCCTGATCCCCAAGACGTACCACCCCTCGGAGGTCGCCTTCGTGTCGTCGGGCGCGATCCTCCCGGTCAGCGACTACGTGCACCTGATGCCCAACTTCCAGGACAAGGTCAGGCGCTGGAAGCTGGAGCCGGAGATCGACTCCATCCGCCAGTCCGACGGCAAGTTCTACCTGCTGCCCGGCCTGCACGAGAAGGTCAGATCGGGCTACTCGCTGGCGCTGCGCACGGACGTCCTCGACCGGCTCGGTCTGAGCCGTCCCGGCACCTGGGACGAGGTGTACGAGGTCTTCAAGGCGATCAAGGAGGAGTACCCGGACCGCTACCCGTTCTCCGACCGCTGGAGCAAGAACACGCCCTATCCTGCCGCCGCCCTCTTCAGCTACCTCGGCCAGGCGTACGGCGTGCGGGCCGGATGGACGTACGACAACATCAGCTGGGACCCGAACGCGCGGAAGTTCGTCTTCACCGGAGCGACGGACACCTTCCGGCAGATGATCGAGTACGTGCGGAAGCTGGTCGCCGAGAAGCTGGTGGACCCGGAGAGCTTCACCCAGACCGACGACGAGGCCGCGCAGAAGCTGCTGGGCGAGAAGTCGTTCGCGATCAGCGCCAACCCGCAGGCGCTGGTGCAGGAATACCGGTACAACCTGCGAAAGCAGGTCAAGGGCGCGGAGATCGAGATGATCCCGGTGCCGCTGGGGCCCGCCGGTCCCGTGGTGCTGGGCGGCGCCCGGCTGGAGAACGGCGTCATGATCTCCAGCAAGGCCCTCAAGAGCGACAGCTTCGTCGCGATGCTGCAGTTCGTGGACTGGCTCTGGTACTCCGACGAGGGCCAGCGGTTCGCGCGGTGGGGCGTCGAGGGTGTCACCTACACCCGCTCCGCGGGCCGGTACAAGCCGAAGCCCGGCATCAGCCTCATGGGTTCCGACCCGGACGCCCCCAAGGACATGCAGAAGGACTACGGCTTCTACAACGGCGTCTTCGCCTACGGCGGCAGCTGGGAACTCGTCTCCTCCATGTTCAGCCCGGACGAGAAGAAGTTCCAGGACGCCATGGCCCAGCGCGCACAGACGCCCATCGCCCCGGCCCACCCGCTGCAGTCCTTCGAGCAGGAACAGGCCTCCCTGTGGGAGACACCGCTGAGGGACCACGTCACCCAGAACACCCTCAAGTTCGTCCTCGGCAAGCGTCCGCTGTCCGAATGGGACGCCTACCTCGCCGAGTTGAAGGCGAAGAACATGCAGCGGTTCGTCGACCTCCACAACAAGGCGTACGAGCGGTACAAGAAGGAGAACGGGTGAGCGGCGGCGTACGCGCGGCCGACTTCGGCACCGGAGTCCTCTCCCGTGCCGCGGGCCTGATCCACACCCTGGTCGCGGTGGAGGCGCTGCTGCTCCTCGCCGCCGCACCGGGCCTCGCCGGCCTGCTCCTCCTCGCCCCCGACCCCGCCAACCTGCCGCTGGCCGCCGTATGCCTCCTCCCGCTCGGCCCGGCGCTGTCCGCCGCGCTGTACGCCCTGCACCACCGCAGCCGCGACCTCACGGACCTGCGCCCGGCCCGCACTTATGCGCGCGGCTGGCGGCTCAACGCCGTACCGTCGCTGAAACTGTGGGCACCCCTGCTGGCCTGGCTGACGGTCATCGCCTTCACCCTCACGCACTTCTCCGCCACCGGCCTGCCCGGCTGGTGGGCGCTGCTGCTCGCGGCGATCGGCGCCGGTTCCCTCCTCTGGGGCGCCCACGCCCTCGTCCTCACCTCGCTGTTCGCGTTCCGCGCCCGGGACACCGCCCGCCTCGCCGGGTACTTCCTGTTCCGGCACGGCCGCGCCACCCTCGCCGCGGCCTCCCTGCTCGTCCTGGCGGCCGCGCTGACCGCCCTGCTGACCGAGGCCCTGCCCGCCCTGCTGGCCGCCCCGCTGCTGCTGTCCCTGCTGCACGGCAGCCGCACGGTGATCACCGAGACCCAGAAGGACTTCACGGCATGACCGCGCCCCGCACGCCGAAGATCCCGTACGGCGGTGACTACAACCCCGAGCAGTGGCCCGAGACCGTCCGGGACGACGATCACCGCCTGTTCACCCGGGCCGGCATCGACACCCTCACCGTCGGCGTCTTCACCTGGTCCCTCACCCAACCCGCCCCGGACACCTACGACTTCACGGTCCTGGACGGTGTCCTGGACCGGGCCGCCACCGAGGGGCGCCAGGTCTGCCTGGCCACCGGCACCGCAGCCCTCCCGCCCTGGCTCGCCAAGCGGCACCCCGAGGTCAACCGCACCGAGAAGTACCACGGGGCCGTCATCGGCCACGCCGGCCGCGACGACACCCGGGTCTTCCGCGAAGTGGCCGAACTGGGGCAGGAGCTGGCGGCCCTGGGGGACCGGACGCTCGGCGCCCGCACCCCGGCCCGCACCGCCCTCCTCTTCGACTGGGACAGCTGGTGGGCCCTGGAGATCTCCGACGGCCCCTCCCGGCTGGTCAAGTACCCGGACGTGGTGCACGCCTACTACCGGGCCGCCCGCGAGGCCGGCGCCGACGTGGACGTGATCGGGCAGACCGCCGACCTCTCGCCGTACGACGTGGTGCTCGCCCCCGCCCTCCACATGGTCAAGGGCGACCTCGCCACCCGCCTCGAAGACGTGGCCGCACGCGGCGGCACGGTCCTGACCACCTTCCTCTCCGGCCGCGTCGACGAGCACGACCGGGCCTTCCTCACCGATGTCCCCGGCCCGCTCGCCCCCCTCATGGGCATCCGCGTGGACGAATGGGACGCCCGCCCGCCGGATTTCATCCAGCCCGTCCCCGAACTGCCGGCGGAGGCACGGCTCGTCTTCGAGATCGTGCTGCCGCGCGGCGCCGAACCGGTCGCCACCTACGGCACCGACTTCTACGCGGGCACCCCCGCCGTCACCCGCCACCCGTTCGGCGACGGCGAGGGCTGGTACGTCGCCACCGCCCTCGACCAGCCCGGTGTCGACCAGGTCGTCCGCCGCATCCTGACCCGCCACGACCTGCTCGGCCCCTACGCCGACCACCCCGTCGTGGAGACCGCCACCCGGGTGGCCCCCGACGGCACCCGCCTGCTCTTCCTCCTCAACCACGCCCCCGAACCGGCCCTCCTGACCGCCCACACCACCGCCACCGACCTGCTCGCCGGCAAACGGGTCGAGCAGGGCGAACCCCTGGTCCTCGATCCCCTGGGCGTGGCGATTCTTCAGTAGAGCCGCCATCTCTCAGTAGATCCGGCGCCCCCGCTCGTCCGGCACCCCCGACTTGCGGAAGAAGTAGCTGTTGATCTGGTCGCGCCACTCGCGGGCGCTGCGGAGCTGCTCCTCGTAGCGCTCCGCCACCCGGGCGTGGCGCCCCGGCTCGACCAGGTCCGCGAGACCCGCCCACACACGGCGGGCCTCCTCGACCTCCGCCACGCCCTCGAAGTGCGTGTCGTAGATGTGCTGGATCACCGCCTTGCCGCTGTGCAGTGTGTGTCCGTACGACACGTGATGGAAGAACAGCAGCAGTTCGTCGGGGCAAGTGTCCGGCGACTCGTACAGCTCGGCCCACGGCTTGGCGTACTGCCCGGCGTACCCGGTCCCGCTCGCCACACTGCGGTCGACGCCGATGCCGTCCCGGTCGGCGAAGTGGTAGGTGCCCCAGGGGCTGTACTCGTAGCCGTCGACGCTCGGCCCGTAGTGGTGGCCCGGCTGCACCATCCATCCCACGCCGAGCGGAGCGGTGTACTTCTCGTACGTCCGCCACGAGCCGTCGAGGGCCGCGTGCAACCCGTCGGACAAGCGTTCCGGGGCTTCCGGGAAGGTCAGCCCGATCCACTCGTCGAGCACCTCGCACGGGTCGGCGTCCGGCCGCCAGGCCAGCCGCCCGAAGGTGTACAGGTTGGCCTGGGCGAGGGGGTGCCCGGTCCAGAACGGATCGTCACCGGCGTTGGACACGGCGACCAGCCCGCCGCGCGCCCGTTCTCCCACGGACGCCTCCGGTTCGTGCCGGAACCGCAGCACCTCGCTCCACATCGGCCCCAGCCAGCACACATGCCGCTGCTGCCCGGTGTACTCCTGCGTGGCCTGCACCTCCACCGCGAGCCGAGTGCGCGGCATGGCACCGATCAGCGGCGAGACCGGCTCCCGCACCTGGAAGTCCATCGGTCCGTGCTTCACCTGGAGCACGGCATTGGCCGCGAACTCCCCGTCCAGCGGCACGAAATGGTCGTACGCGGCCCGCGCCCGGTCCGTCGTCCGGTCCCGCCAGTCCTGACGGTGGTTGTAGACGAACGCCCGCCAGTGCACCGTGCCGCCGAACGGCTCCAGCGCCGCCGCCAGCATGTTCGCCCCCTCCGCATGACTGCGGCCGTAGGCGAACGGGCCCGGCTGCCCCTCCGAGTCGGCCTTCACGACGTACCCGCCGAAGTCGGGGATCGCCTCGTACACCCGTCGTGTCGCCTCACCCCACCAGTCGCGCACCGCCTCGTCCAGCGGATCGGCCGTGGGCAGCCCGCCTAGCACCACCGGCGCGGCGAAGGACACGGAAAGATGAGTGGCGACCCCGTAGGGCCGCAACACATCCGCGATCGCGGCCACTTCGTGGATCCGGTCGGTCAGCAGGTGCGCCTCGGTCTCGTGCACGTTGACGTTGTTGACGGCGACCGCGTTGATCCCGCACGCCGCGAGCAGCCTGCCGTACGCCCGCACCCGCTCCAGGTCGCCGCGCGCCCGCCCGTCCGCCCAGAACAGCGAGCCGCCCGCGTACCCGCGCTCCACCTGGCCCATGACCGGGTGCACGGCGACGTTGTCCCAGTGGTCGAGCATCCGCAGGTCGAGCGCGGGGCGGTGCGTCTGCCGCGCCCACCCACCGGTGAACGCCGCCTCACCGAGGCGCACGACGTGGAACAGGCCGTACAGCAGCCCCCGCCCGCCGGAGGCGGTGACGGTCGTCGTGCCGTCCGCACGCGCGCAGCTGAAGCCCTCGTCGCCCAGGTCGTCGGCACCGAGGCCGAGGACCAGGTCGTACGTGGCACCGTCCGGCCGGGCCTCGCGCACGACCCGGCCCCCGAACCGCCGGCAGGCCTCCGCCACCTCCCCGTGCACCGTCTCCACCAGCGGACCGGATCCACGGATCAGCGTCCGCCGGCCGCCGACCGCCCGGAAGGCGGCGGGCGGCAGCCAGGCCGGGTCGACACCCTCCGGCAGGGCGGGCACGGGAAGCGGCATGAAACCCCCAACTCGGCTGCTCAGGCGAGCAGTTCGACCTCCGCCAGCGAGCCCTCGCCGTCGAGGACCAGGCGGTACTTCTCGTACGTACCCGGTGACCTCACGCTGAACGCGCGTGTCTGTCTGTCCCAGGCGAAGGACTCCCCGGAGCGCCGGTCCAGCGTCCGCCAGGCCGTGCCGTCGGAGGAGCCCTGGAGCGTCCAGCCGGCCGGTGCCCTCGCCCGGTCCGCCGGCGACGTCAGCGTGTACTGGACCGCCTCGGCGCGCTCGGGGACCGGCAGGTCCACGGACGTCACCGCCGCGTCCGTCGCCGACGTGTCGTCGAACAGGGCACCCGCACCGTCGAGCACGTCCGCGCGGGGCGCCGGAACCTCGTCGTCCCGCGTGATCGACACCGGCGCCGCGTGCCTGCCCGTGCCCCACGACGACGGCCGTGGGCCCATGTCGAACTCCAGCACACCGCCCCGGGCGAGAAGCGAGTGGGGCAGCGAGGTCTTCGTCCACGTCCGGCCGTTGACCTTCAGCCCCTGCACGTACACGTTCCGCGCGCTGTTCTCCGGCGCCTTCACCACCAGCTCGCGCCCGTTCTCCAGATGGACGGTCGCCTTCCTGAACAGCGGGGAGCCGATCGCGTACTCGCCGCTGCCCATCACCAGCGGGTAGAAGCCGAGCGCGGAGAACAGGTACCAGGCCGACTGCTCGCCGTTGTCCTCGTCGCCGTGGTACCCCTGGCCGATCTCGCTGCCGGTGTACAGCCGGGACAGCACCTCGCGGACCTTCTCCTGTGCCTTCCAGGGCTGCCCGGCCGCGTCGTACATGTAGACGGCGTGGTGGGCGACCTGGTTGGAGTGCCCGTACATGCCCATCCGCACGTCCCGCGCCTCGGTCATCTCGTGGATGACACCGCCGTACGAGCCGACGAACTCGGGGGAGGCCGTCTCAGGCGTGGAGAAGTACGCGTCGAGCTTGCCGGCGAGGCCCTTGCGGCCGCCGTACAGGTTGGCCAGACCCCGGCTGTCCTGCGGGGCGGTGAAGGCGTACCCCCACCCATTGGTCTCGGTGTAGTCGTGGCCCCACACGCGCGGGTCGTACGCCGAGGACTCGACCCGCCAGTCGCCCTCGGCGTCGCGGCCCTGGAAGAAGCCGGCCTTCGGGTCGAAGAGGTGCACATAGTCGCGGGCGCGGTTCAGGAAGTACTCGGACTCGTCCATGTAGCGCCGCTCGCCGGTCTCCTCGTAGAGCTTGTGGCCCATGCGGGAGATGCCGTAGTCGTTGAGGTAGCCCTCCAGCGCCCAGGACAGGCCCTCGTGGGTCTCGGTGCTCGTGTAGCCGAGGAAGGGGGAGGTGGCCATGCCCTTGCGGCCGACGCCCGAGTTCGGGGGCACGACCGTCGCGTTCTTCACGGCCGCTTCGTACGCCGCCTTCGCGTCGAAGTCGACGCCCTTGACGTACGCGTCCGCGAAGGCCACGTCCGAGGACGTGCCCGTCATGAGGTCGGCGTAGCCGGGGGAGGACCAGCGGGAGGTCCAGCCGCCGTCCTTGTACTGCTGCACGAACCCGTCGACCAGCTCACCCGCCCTGCTGGGCGTGAGGAACGAGTACGCCGGCCACGTCGTCCGGTAGGTGTCCCAGAAGCCGTTGTTGACGTACACCTTGCCGTCGACGATCTTCGCGCCGGTGTGCGTCGGGGTGTCCGGGTTCGGCATGGGGGAGAAGGGCGAGGCGTACCGGTACGTACCGCCGACCTTCTCGAAACCGGAGTTCGGGTACAGGTACAGCCGGTACAGGCTGGAGTACAGCGTCGTCAGCTGGTCCGGGGTCGCGCCCTCGACCTCCACCTTGCCGAGCAGCCGGTCCCACTGCCGCCGGGCGCCGCGCTTCACCGCCTCGAAGGAGGTGCCGTCCGGGATCTCCTGGCGGAGGTTGTCCTTGGCCTGGTCGATGCTGATGAGCGAGGTCGCCAGGCGCAGGGTGACGGTCCGGTCGTCGGCCTCGAAGCGGAGGTAGCCCTTCACACCGGACGAGGAGCCCTCGGTGACCGGCTTGTCGAACTCGCCGTAGACGAACAGCCGGGTCGCGCCCGTCGACAGCCCGGACTTCACGTCCGAGTAGCCGGTGACGATCCCGTTCTCCCGGTCGAGGGTCAGGCCCGCCTGGTCGGTGACGTTGTCGAAGAGGACGCTCGCGTCGTCGCCGGGGTAGGTGAAGCGCAGCGCCGCCGCGTGGTCGGTCGGCGCCATCTCGGCCGTCAGCCCGTTCTCGAACCGCACCCCGTAGTAGTACGGCCGTGCGGTCTCGTTCTCGTGCCGGAAGGCCAGCTCCCGCGCCTCACGGCCGGTGTCCGGGATGCCCGGGGCGGCTGACGGCATCACCTGGAAGGTCTGCCGGTCACCCATCCAGGGACTCGGCTCGTGGCTCGCGCTGAACGCCTGGATCGTCGGCAGGTTGTCCGCGTTGTTCGCGCGTGCGTAGTCGTACAGCCAGCTCAGCGAGCCCGAGTTGGTCACCGGCGTCCAGAAGTTGAAGCCGTGCGGCACCGCCGTCGCCGGGAAGTTGTTGCCCCGCGAGAAGCCGCCGCTGGAGTTGGTGCCGCGCGTCGTCACCGCGTAGTCGGACAGATGCGCCTTCGGCCGCTCGGGAACGACGGACTCGATGGTCACGTCGTCCAGCCAGCCCCGGAACCTCGCCGGACCCTTCGGCGAGTCGTACGCCACCAGGATCCGGTCCACGGTCTTGCCGGCCGCCACCGACCCGATGCGCGCGGCCACGTCGTTCCACTGGTTGACGTAGAGGACCTTCGCCGCGCCCTGCCCCCGCGGGGTCAGCGGGAAGCCGTGCTGGTCCGTCGCCCCCAGGTCGCTCAGATGGGTGCCGTCGGTGAAGGCGAGGTCGACGGAGACGTGCGTCGCGTCGTAGTCGAGGTCGCCGTCCGCCATCGACGGGAAGACGCGATAGGCCAGCCGCGTGTTCCGGCCGACGGCCACGTTCACGTCGAAGACCTTGTTGTACGAGTACGCCCGCCCGTCGGCGGTGTGCCGACCGGCGTAACGCAGGGCGCGCTTTCCGGTGAATCCGGCGCCCGCCTTGGCGGTGGGGGAGCCGCTCGGGCCTCGGTCGACGAGGGAGAGCATGTCCTTCGGGACGGGCCCGTCGCTGCCGCCCGTGGAGAACTGCACGTCGGCGAGCTGGAGGAGGTCGCCGCCGTTGTTGCCGGTGACGTCGAGCCGGAAGTGCTGGTACTCGGCCGGTTCCGCCACGTCGTACGTCTTGGTCCGGAACCGTTCGGAGAAGGACTCCCCGGAGCGGGTGTCGAGCGTCTTCCAGTCCTTGCCGTCGGCGGAGCCCTTCAGAGTCCAGTCCTTCGGGTCGCGCTCGTCGTGGTCGTTGGCCGACGTCAGTGCGTATCGCGCCAGTTTGACCGGCTCGTCCAGGTCGAACTCCACCCAGCCGGTGGGCTCGAAAGTGAGCCACTTGGTGCTCGGCTCGCCGTCGGCGAGGTTCTCCTTCACCTCGCCGCCGCCCGTGTTCTCGGCGCTCGCCCGGACATCGGTGACGTGGTCGGTCACACTGCCCGGTATGCCGCTGCTGTAGCCGCCGTCGACCCCCGAGGCGCGTTTGCCGCCGTCCGGGTCCGTGTCGACGCTGTTCAGCCAGTCCGGAACCGGGTCGTCCGCCTCGAAGGAGGACGCGAACCTCCGGTCGGCCTTCTCGGGGGCTTCGGGCAGTGCGACCGCAACGCCCTGGGACCCCAGGGTCACAGCGAAGGCGGTCGCCGACACGACCGCCGCACCCCATCTGTGCCGAGCTTTCCGTTGCATCAACGGGTACCCTCCCTGCGCAGTGGACAACGTTGTCAACTTCGGTGCGCAAGGACCAGTAGGTGCCCAAGTGTCAAGGAGTGTCAAGGGTGTTGGTTGCGGCATCCGGGGGTGATGACCGGGATATTTCCGCCGAGGAACAGACAGAGCGCTCGGCTTTCCGTGAGGTCTCAACTCGGATAAACCCACGGCCAACCTTGTGTTCGATCTTGATCCGCCGACGGGAAGTGGACTATACCTGTCGGACGCTTCACGCGATCCGCACGTCAGGACCCGCACGTCACCACCCGCACGTCACCACCCGCACTTTCCTGCACGACCCAGCTTGACCCGATCGCGGTGCCGGGGAGGATCCGGTTCACCGCCTGAGTCCTGGAGAAGGCGAGGACTTGAGCATGGGATCCACTTCCGCCGAGAACCACGGCACCGAGGGTGTCGGCCGCCGTGATCTGATCAAAAGGTCCGCCGCGCTCGGGCTGATCTCCGTTCCCACGATGAGCTTCCTGTCGGCCTGCGCCAGCAGCGGCGGCGACGACAGCGGGGACAAGGCCAAGGCCGGCAAGAAGACCGCGAAGAACCCGCTCGGCGTCAACGACACCGCGGGCATGGAATTCGTCCTGTTCGACGGCGGTTTCGGCAAGGAGTACGCCGAGGACGCCGTGAAGATCTACGAGAAGAACTTCCCCAAGGTGAAGGTGAAGTTCTCCGCCACCCAGAAGATCCAGTCCACCCTCCAGCCCCGCTTCAACCAGGGCACCCCGCCGGACCTCATCGACAACTCCGGCGCCGAGCAGATGGACATGGGCGTCCTGGTCGGCAAGAACCAGCTCACCGACCTCACCCCGCTGCTGGACGCGCCCTCCTACGACGACCCGGGCAAGAAGGTCCGCGACACGCTGCGCCCCGGCATCGTCGAGATGGGCCAGTTCGACGGCGAGAAGGTCTGGATCCTCTACTACGCCTACACCGTCTACGGCGTCTGGTACTCGCAGAAGGCCCTGGACTCGCTCGACGAGCAGTACCCCGAGACCTGGGACCAGATGCTCGCGGTCTGCGAGAAGGCCAAGAAGAAGGGCATGGCGGGCTGGACGTACGCGGGCAAGTACCCGTACTACCTCCCCTTCTCGCTCTACCCGATGATCGGCAAGGTCGGCGGCCGCGAGGTCCTCGACGCCATCGACAACCTGGAGCCGAACGCCTGGAAGCACCCGGCCGTCAAAGCCTGCTTCGACGCGTACTACGAGCTCTACAAGAAGGGCTACATCCTCAAGGGCACCCCGGGCCTGGACCACATCCAGTCGCAGACCGCCTGGGCCGAGGGCAAGGCGCTGTTCATCCCCAACGGCTCCTGGGTGGAGAACGAGTCTGCCAAGGTCATCCCGAAGGACTTCGACCTGGCCGTCTCCGCGCCCACCGGCCTCGACTCCTCCGACAAGATGCCGTTCGGCACCATCTGGGCCTCCGGCGGCGAGCCCTTCATCGTCCCGTCCAAGGCGAAGAACGCCGAAGGCGGCATGGAGCAACTGCGCATCATGCTCAGCGAGGCGTCCTCGAAGAACTTCACCAGCAAGGTGAAGTCATTGACCGCGTACAACGGCGGAACCGACGGCATCGCCCTCACCCCGGGTCTGAAGTCGGGCGTCGCGGCCCTGGACAAGGCCGGGGATAACGTGGTGAATCCCCGTATGCAGGACTGGTACGTGCAGTTGCAGAAGGAGAAGATCGGCGTGTCCGGCCTGGGGGAGATGATGGCCGGCCGTCTCACTCCGGCCGAGGCCGTCAAGAAGATCCAGGGCTACGCCGACGAGGCCGCCAAGGACAGCTCGATCAAGCACTACAAGCACCAGTAACGGCACCGGAACTCTTTTTTCCGCAACGGCACCGGAGTGGCGATGCAGCACGGCAAGTACCGGTTCATCGTGGGCTTCCTCGCGCTGCCCCTGGGACTGTACGCGCTCTTCGTGATCTGGCCGTTCATCCAGTCCATCTACTACTCGTTCACGGACTGGACCGGCCTGAGTCCCGAATTCAAGATGGTCGGTTTCGACAACTACAGGCGGATGCTCGACGACGAGATCTTCTGGAAGTCGTTGCAGCACAGCCTGCTGTTCGCGCTCCTGCTGCCGGTCGTGACGATCAGCCTGGCGCTGTTCTTCGCCTTCATGATCAATGTCGGTGGCAGAAAGAGGAAGAACGGCCCGGCCATCTCCGGCGTCCGGGGCTCCTCCTTCTACAAGATCGTCTACTTCTTCCCACAGGTGCTGTCCATCGCCATCGTCGCGCTGCTGTTCGCGTTCGCGTACAACCCGGACAGCGGCGCGATCAACTCGGTCCTGCGCGGTATCGGGCTGGACGGCGTCCAGCCGCTCTGGCTCGGCGACCCCGACCTCGCGCTGTGGGCCGTGATGGCGGTGCTCGTGTGGTCCACGGTCGGCTTCTTCGTGGTCCTCTTCTCCGCCGGCATGGCCTCCATCCCGGCGGAGATGTACGAGGCCGCGCTGCTGGACGGGGCGGGCCGGGCCACGACGTTCTTCCGCATCACCCTGCCCCTGCTCTGGGACACCGTGCAGTCGGGCTGGGTGTACATGGGCATCCTCGCCCTGGGCGCCGAGTCGTTCGCGGTCGTCCAGATCATGACGACCGGGCCGGGCGGTCCCGACTACTCGACCACCGTCATGGTCCTGTACGTGTACCAGAAGGCGTTCCGCGACGGGCAGGCCGCCTACGCCACCACCATCGGTGTCGCCCTGCTCGTCGTCACGCTGGCCTTCGCCGCCGTGGTGATGCGGCTGGGCCGTCGCGAGCGGCTGGAGTACTGATGAAGACGACACAGACCCCCGCGCCCGTGCCGGCCGAGTCCGGTGCACCCGTCACCAAGACGGACATCCCGCCGGGACCGCCCCCGAAGGAGAAGAAGGAAGGCACGGTCCTCAACGCCTTCTCCCACGGCATCCTCGTCATCTGGGCGGTCATGGTGGTCATGCCGCTGCTGTGGGCGGTGATGACGTCCTTCAAGGACGACCGGTCCATCTTCAGCTCCCCCTGGTCGCTGCCGGACACGCTGCACTTCGACAACTGGTCGCGGGCGTGGACCGAGGCCAACATGAGCGACTACTTCCTCAACACCGTCCTGGTGGTGGGTGGTTCGCTCATCGGCACGCTGGTCCTCGGCTCGATGGCGGCGTACGTCCTGGCCCGCTTCGACTTCCCGGGCAACCGCTTCATCTACTACCTGTTCATCGGCGGCATGAGCTTCCCGATCATGCTGGCGCTGGTCCCGCTGTTCTACGTCGTGAACAACATGGGCCTGCTGAACACCATCCACGGGCTGATCCTGGTCTACATCGCCTACTCGCTGCCGTTCACGGTGTTCTTCCTGACGGCGTTCTTCCGGACCCTGCCGACGTCGGTGGCGGAGGCGGCCTTCGTCGACGGCGCCTCGCACAGCCGTACGTTCTTCCAGATCATGCTGCCCATGGCCAAGCCGGGCCTGGTCAGCGTCGGGATCTTCAACTTCCTGGGCCAGTGGAACCAGTACATGCTCCCCACGGTCCTGAACACCGACCCCGACAAGCGCGTCCTCACCCAGGGCCTCGTGCAGTTGGCGGTCAGCCAGGGCTACAAGGGCGACTGGTCGGGTCTCTTCGCCGGCCTGGTGATGGCGATGCTGCCGGTGCTCGCCGCGTACATCGTCTTCCAGCGGCAGGTGGTCCAGGGCCTGACGGCGGGGGCGCTGAAATAACCCTGCGCGTTCGCACGTGTACACGCCGCTCCCGAACAGGGGGCGGCGTGCACGCGTGTGTCCATGGACCCGGAAACGGTTCAACCTCTTGACGGGAGGCAACCCGAACGGCTCAGCTTAGAGTTCACTAGTTGGACATGGACGGGGTCTCATCGAAGCGACCCCGCGCGCAGGAGGTCGTCGTGGAGACTCCGGGGTCGCAGTCGTCGCTGCACCGAGCCAACCTGGAGCGGGTCGTACGAGCCGTACGCCTGGCGGGCTCCCTCACCCAGGCCGAGATCGCGCGGACGACGGGCCTGTCCGCGGCGACGGTGTCCAACATCGTCCGGGAGTTGAAGGAAGGCGGCACCGTCGAGGTCACGCCGACGTCGGCAGGGGGGCGGCGGGCCCGCAGCGTGTCGCTGAGCGGGGACGCCGGGATCGTCATAGGGGTCGACTTCGGCCACACCCACCTGCGGGTCGCGATCGGGAACCTCGCCCACCAGGTGCTCGCCGAGGAGTCCGAGCCGCTGGACGTGGACGCCTCCTCGACGCAGGGCTTCGACCGGGCGGAACAGCTGGTCAGCCGGCTGATCGAGGCCACCGGAGTCGACCGGTCCAAGATCGCCGGGGTGGGCCTCGGCGTGCCCGGCCCGATCGACGTCGAGTCCGGCACCCTCGGCTCGACCGCCATCCTGCCCGGCTGGACCGGCACCAAGCCCGCCGAGGAGCTGCGGGGGCGGCTCGGCGTACCCGTGCACGTGGACAACGACGCCAACCTCGGCGCCCTCGGCGAGATGGTCTGGGGCAGCGGCCGCGGCGTGCGCGACCTGGCGTACATCAAGGTCGCCAGCGGTGTCGGCGCGGGCCTGGTGATCAACGGAAAGATCTACCGCGGTCCGGGCGGTACCGCAGGAGAAATCGGACATATTACACTCGATGAGTCCGGCCCCGTCTGCCGCTGCGGAAACCGCGGCTGCCTGGAGACCTTCGCGGCCGCGCGCTACGTGCTCCCGCTCCTCCAGTCCAGCCACGGCACCGACCTGACGATGGAAGGCGTCGTACGGCTCGCGCGGGACGGAGACCCGGGCTGCCGTCGGGTGATCGCCGACGTCGGCCGCCACATCGGCAGTGGAGTCGCCAATCTCTGCAACCTGCTGAACCCGAGCCGTGTGGTCCTCGGCGGTGATCTCGCCGAGGCCGGTGAGCTGGTACTCGGGCCGATCCGGGAGTCCGTGGGCCGCTACGCCATTCCCAGCGCGGCACGCCAGCTGTCCGTTCTCCCCGGGGCGCTCGGCGGCCGTGCGGAGGTGCTCGGAGCGCTCGCGCTGGCCCTCAGCGAGATGGGCGATTCAACACTTTTGGACGGGACCGCCGTCGGGGCACTGCAAGCGGCGACCCCTGCCTTCACTTAGAGAACGGATGGCACCGTTGCCATCTCGTTAAGGATTTACTTCTTGACGTCGCACGTGTGGCCGAGTTGACTTCCAGCCACCTCGGCCGCAATGTCGCGGCCTCGTCAGGGAGGTTTCTGAAGTGAACACGCGTATGCGTCGCGCCGCTGTTGCGATTGCCGCCGGTGCGATGGCCGTTTCGCTTGCTGCCTGTGGCAGCGCCAAGGAGTCCGGCGACAACGCCGACTCCACGGGGTCCGCCAAGAAGGGCGACGACATCAAGGTCGGTCTGCTCCTTCCGGAGAACGCGACCGCCCGTTACGAGAAGTTCGACCGGCCGCTCATCGAGAAGAAGGTCAAGGAGCTCACCGGCGGCAAGGGCGAGGTCGTCTACGCCAACGCCAAGCAGGACGCCAGCACGCAGAACCAGCAGGTCGACACGATGGTGACCAACAAGGTCGACGTGCTGATCGTGGACGCGGTGGACTCCAAGGCCATCGCCGGCTCGGTGAAGAAGGCCAAGGACGCGAACATCCCCGTCGTCGCCTACGACCGCCTGGCCGAGGGCCCGATCGACGCCTACACCTCGTTCGACAACGAGACCGTCGGCAAGACCCAGGGCGAGGCCCTGCTGAAGGCCCTGGGTTCCAAGGCCAAGGACGGTCAGATCGTCATGATGAACGGGTCGTCCACCGACCCCAACGCCGCCCAGTTCAAGAAGGGCGCGCACTCCGTCCTCGACGGCAAGGTGAACATCGGCCGCGAGTACGACACCAAGGAGTGGAAGCCGGAGAACGCCAACGCCAACATGGAGGGCGCCATCTCCGCCCTCGGCAAGGACAAGATCATCGGCGTCTACTCCGCCAACGACGGCATGGCGGGCGGCATCATCACCGCCCTGAAGGCCGCCGGCATCGCCGACATCCCGGTCACCGGCCAGGACGCCGAACTCTCCGGCGTGCAGCGCATCGTCACCGGCGAGCAGTACATGAGCGTCTACAAGCCCTACCCGCAGGAGGCGGACGTCGCGGCCGAGATGGCCGTCGCCCTCGCCCAGGGCAAGTCGCTCGACTCCATCGCCAAGGACAAGGTCGACAGCCCGACCACCAAGGCCATCCCCTCCGTCCTGGTCCCGGTCGTCTCGCTGACCAAGGACAACATCAACGACACCGTCATCAAGGACGGCATCTACACCGTGAGCGAGATCTGCACCGGCAAGTACAAGGCCGCCTGCGACAAGATCGGTCTCAAGTAAGCAGCCGTCAGGTCCCCTGAGGGAGTACGGGAGTCCGCGTCCGGACTCCCGTGACTCCCGTGAGGGACCGGCTGCCCGAGTTCCTCCGGCGCCCCGCCACACCAGCCCCGCAAGCTCTGCGGGGCGTCGGAGTGATCACTCCTCCCACACTTCTGCACAACCTCCCGCCGGGTCAGGCGGCGAAGGAGATGGTTCACGTGTCCGCTACGCCCGTGCTGGCGTTGCGCGGGGTCTCCAAGCGGTTCGGTGCCGTACAGGCGCTCACCGACGTAGAGCTTGAGGTCCACGCCGGTGAGGTGGTCGCCCTGGTCGGCGACAACGGAGCCGGAAAGTCCACGCTGGTCAAGACGATCGCCGGCGTGCACCCCATCGATGAGGGCGTCATCGAATGGGACGGCAGGTCCGTCCAGATCAACAAACCGCACGACGCCCAGAACCTGGGCATCGCGACCGTCTACCAGGACCTCGCGCTGTGCGACAACATCGACGTCGTCGGCAACCTCTACCTGGGCCGGGAGATCCGCAAGCGCGGCGTCCTGGACGAGGTGGAGATGGAGCGCCGCTCCCGCGAGCTCCTCGACACGCTGTCGATCCGCATCCCCAGCGTGCGCATCCCGATCGCCTCGCTCTCCGGCGGCCAGCGCCAGACCGTGGCCATCGCCCGGTCCATGCTCGGTGAGCCCAAGCTGGTCATCCTCGACGAGCCCACCGCCGCCCTCGGTGTCGAGCAGACCGCGCAGGTCCTCGACCTCGTCGAGCGGCTGCGCGAGCGCGGCCACGCCGTGATCCTCATCAGCCACAACATGGCCGATGTGAAGGCCGTCGCGGACAAGGTCGCCGTGCTGCGCCTCGGGCGCAACAACGGCGTCTTCGAGGTCAAGTCGACCTCGCAGGAAGAGATCATCTCCGCCATCACCGGCGCCACCGACAACGCCGTGACCCGCCGTGCGGCGCGCACGAACGGGGAGGTTTCCAAGTGAGCATCGACAAGACCTCCGCGGCTCCGGACGACCACGTCGTGGAGAACCCCGAGGCGGCCAAGGCCGCCGTCACGGTCGTCGACCCCCGGCTGCTGGTGCGCGAGCAGGGTCTCGCCGGCTACGTCACCGAGTTCAAGCGGAAGATGAAGTCCGGTGACCTGGGCTCCATCCCGGTCGTCATCGGCCTGGCCATCATCTGGATCATCTTCCAGAGCCTGAACTCCAACTTCCTCACCGCGGGCAACCTGTCCGACATGTCCGTCGCCATGGTCGGCACGGGCATGATCGCCGTCGGCATCGTCTTCGTGCTGCTGCTGGGTGAGATCGACCTGTCGGTCGGCTCGGTCAGCGGTGTCGCGGGTGCGACCTTCGCCGTGCTGAACGTCACCAACGGCATGAACGAGTGGCTCGCCTTCGTGCTGGCCATCGTCACCGGCACGGTCGCCGGCACGCTGCACGGCTTCTTCTTCGCGAAGATCGGCGTCCCGGCGTTCGCCGTCACCCTGGCCGGACTGCTGTTCTGGAACGGCTTCATGCTCCAGATCCTGGGCGACAACGGCACGATCAACCTCGACCCGGACGGGGTCGTGGCCCAGCTGACCAGCTACTACTTCTCGGACGTGGCCGCCGCGTACGGCCTGGCCGCCGTGGTGACCGCCGGGTTCTTCCTCAGCTCCTTCCTCGGCAACCGGCGCCGGGAGGCCGCCGGGGTGCCGTCGCGGCCGCTGAGCGAGACCATCGTGCGGACGGTGCTGCTGGCGATCGTCGCGTTCGCCGTCGCCATCGTCTTCAACCAGTACAAGGGCCTGCCGCTGGCCGTGGTGATCTTCATCGTGGTGCTGCTGGTCACGGACTTCGTGCTGCGGCGGACGGCGTACGGGCGGAAGGTGTTCGCGCTCGGCGGCAGCGTCGAGGCGTCCCGCCGGGCCGGTATCAACGTGGAGATGGTCCGGATCTCGGTGTTCGCGATCTCCGGGACGTTCGCGGCGGTCGGCGGTCTGTTCATCGCGTCGAAGATCGCCGCGGCGAACCAGGGTGCCGGTGGGGGTGACCTGCTGATGAACGCGATCGCGGCCGCGGTGATCGGCGGCACGTCGCTGTTCGGTGGTCGTGGACGGACGTGGAACGCGCTGCTCGGTGTGCTGGTGATCGTGTCGATCCAGTACGGGCTCGCCCTGGAGGGCATCGCTTCTCCGGTGCAGTACATGATCACGGGTGGTGTGCTGTTGGCCACGGTCGTGATCGACGCGGTGACGCGCAAGACGCAGAAGACCGCGGGGCGCGCGTAGCGCCGAAGACCACCACTGTGCCCGGCACCGCGAGGTGCCGGGCACAGTCGTGTCGTAGGTGAGGCACAAGTTGGGTACAGCCGAATGCGTGACGTATGACGCACGGCCTCGGCGCAGTCCTCAGGGGCGGAACATTAGACTCGACACGCCCGGCAACAGCTCGAACAGCTCTACTGCAAGGAGGCACGGGTGCCGCTGCTGACCCGAATCAGGGGACCGCGCGATCTGGACCGGCTCAGCCTGGAGGAGCTGAACCAGCTGGCGGAGGAGATCCGGACCTTCCTTGTCGAAGCAGTCTCCAAGACCGGCGGGCACCTCGGCCCCAACCTCGGCGTGGTGGAGCTCACCATCGCCCTGCACCGGGTCTTCGAATCGCCCAAGGACAAGGTGCTCTGGGACACCGGTCACCAGTCCTACGTGCACAAGCTGCTCACCGGCCGTCAGGACTTCTCGAAGCTGAAGATGAAGGGCGGCCTGTCCGGCTACCCCTCGCAGGCCGAGTCCGAGCACGACATCATCGAGAACTCGCACGCCTCGACCGTCCTCGGCTGGGCCGACGGCATCGCCAAGGCCAACGAGCTCCTCGAGCGCGACAGCCACGTCGTCGCCGTGATCGGTGACGGGGCGCTGACCGGCGGCATGGCCTGGGAGGCGCTGAACAACATCGCCGACGCCAAGGACCGGCCCCTCGTCATCGTCGTCAACGACAACGAGCGGTCCTACGCGCCGACCATCGGCGGTCTCGCCAACCACCTCGCGACACTGCGGACGACGGACGGCTACGAACGGTTCCTCGCCCGCACCAAGGAGGTGCTGGAGCGCACCCCCGTCGTCGGGCGGCCGCTCTACGACACCCTGCACGGCGCGAAGAAGGGCCTCAAGGACTTCATCGCCCCGCAGGGCATGTTCGAGGACCTCGGCCTGAAGTACGTCGGCCCGATCGACGGACACGACCTGGAGGCCCTGGAGTCCGCCCTCGCGCGGGCCAAGCGGTTCGGCGGGCCCGTCATCGTGCACTGCCTCACCGAGAAGGGCCGCGGCTACCAGCCCGCCCTCCAGGACGAGGCCGACCGCTTCCACGCCGTCGGCAAGATCCACCCCGACACAGGCCTGCCCATCGCCTCCTCCGGCGCCGACTGGACGTCCGTGTTCGGCGAGGAGATGGTCAAGCTGGGTGAGGAGCGCGAGGACATCGTCGCCATCACCGCCGCCATGCTCCAGCCGGTGGGCCTGGAGAAGTTCGCCAAGCGGTTCCCCGAGCGGGTCTACGACGTCGGCATCGCCGAGCAGCACGGTGCCGTGTCCGCGGCGGGCCTGGCGACGGGCGGAGTGCACCCGGTGTTCGCGGTGTACGCCACCTTCCTCAACCGGGCCTTCGACCAGGTGCTGATGGACGTGGCCCTGCACAAGTGCGGGGTGACCTTCGTCCTGGACCGGGCCGGCGTCACCGGCACCGACGGGGCGTCACACAACGGCATGTGGGACATGTCGATCCTCCAGGTCGTGCCGGGGCTGCGGCTGGCCGCGCCGCGTGACGCCGACCAGGTCCGCGCGCAGTTGCGGGAGGCCGTCGCCGTCGACGACGCGCCGACCGTGGTCCGCTTCTCCAAGGGCGCCGTCGGTCCCGCCGTTCCCGCCGTGGGCCGGGTCGGCGGCATGGACGTGCTGCGTGAGCCCGGCACCGACCGGCCCGATGTGCTGCTGGTCTCCGTCGGCGCGCTCGCACCGATGTGCCTGGAGATCGCCGGACTGCTGGACAGGCAGGGCATCTCCACCACGGTCGTCGACCCGCGCTGGGTCAAACCCGTCGACGAGGCCATGGCCCCGCTCGCCGAGCGGCACCGCGTGGTCGTCACCGTCGAGGACAACAGCCGGGTCGGGGGTGTGGGATCGACGATCGCGCAGGCGCTGCGTGACGCGGGCGTCGACGTGCCGCTGCGCGACTTCGGCATCCCGCCGCGCTTCCTCGACCACGCCTCGCGCGCCGAGGTCATGGCCGAGATCGGCCTCACCGCGCCGGACATCGCCCGCCAGGTGACCGGGCTGGTCGCCAGGCTGGACGGCCGGTACGAGCGCAGCACCGCGGACGCGGTGGACTCCGTGGAGCCCGCGCGCGACTGACACCGCTGAATGGGCCGGTTCCACCACCGCCAAGGGTGGTGGAACCGGCCCATTGGCGTGAACCCTTCCCCGCCGGGGCATACGGATGGTGCCCCCTCTCGATCATGTCGAGGACGACAAGCGTGGGAGGTACCCCGTGAGCAGCACCCTCTTCCGGACGAAGAAGGTCGAGCAGTCCATCCTCGACACCGAGGAGCCAGAGCACGCGCTCAAGAAGTCCTTGTCCGCGCTGGATCTGACCGTCTTCGGCGTCGGCGTGATCATCGGCACCGGCATCTTCGTCCTCACCGGAACAGTCGCGAAGAACAACGCGGGGCCGGCGGTGGCCCTGGCGTTCGTCGCGGCCGGCGTCGCCTGCGCCCTGGCCGCGCTCTGTTACGCCGAGTTCGCGTCGACGGTCCCGGTCGCCGGGTCCGCCTACACGTTCTCGTACGCCTCCCTCGGTGAGCTGCCCGCCTGGATCATCGGCTGGGACCTGGTCCTGGAGTTCGCGCTCGGTACGGCGGTGGTGGCCGTCGGCTGGTCCGGCTACATCCAGTCGCTCATGGACAACGCGGGCTGGGAGATGCCCGCGGCCCTCGGCAGCAGAGAGGGTGCCGACGTCTTCGGCTTCGACATCCTCGCCGCCGCGCTCGTCCTCGTCCTCACCGGCATCCTGGTGCTCGGCATGAAGCTGTCCGCGCGGATCACGTCGCTGGTCGTCGCCATCAAGGTGACGGTCGTCCTCGTCGTGATCGTCGCGGGGGCGTTCCTCATCAAGGGTGCCAACTACGACCCGTTCATCCCGAAGGAGAAGCCGGTGGAGGCCGGGTCGAGTCTCGACTCCCCACTGATCCAGCTCATGTTCGGCTGGGCGCCCTCCAACTTCGGCGTGATGGGCATCTTCACCGCCGCCTCCGTCGTGTTCTTCGCCTTCATCGGCTTCGACGTCGTGGCCACGGCGGCGGAGGAGACCCGGAACCCGCAGCGCGACATGCCGCGCGGCATCCTCGGTTCCCTGCTGATCTGCACCACGCTGTACGTCCTCGTGTCGATCGTCGTCACCGGCATGCAGCACTACACCAGGCTGTCCATCGACGCCCCGCTGGCCGACGCGTTCAAGGCGACCGGGCATCCGTGGTTCGCGGGCTTCATCAGCTTCGGCGCCGCGGTCGGTCTGACGACGGTGTGCATGATCCTTTTGCTCGGGCAGACCCGGGTGTTCTTCGCGATGAGCCGTGACGGGCTGCTTCCGCGGTTCTTCTCGCACGTCCACCCGCGGTTCAGGACCCCGCACCGGCCGACCATCCTGCTCGGCGTGATCATCGCGATCCTGGCCGGCTTCACTCCGCTGACGGAGCTCGCCGCGCTGGTGAACATCGGCACGCTGTTCGCCTTCGTGGTGGTCGCCATCGGTGTCCTCGTCCTCCGCAGGACCCGCCCCGACCTGCACCGGGCGTTCCGCACGCCGTGGGTGCCGGTCATCCCGATCGTGTCGGTGTGCGCCTCCCTGTGGCTGATGATCAACCTGCCGGCCGAGACGTGGGTGCGGTTCGGCATCTGGATGGCCGCCGGGTTCTTGGTGTACTTCCTCTACGGCCGCACACACAGCCGCCTCGCGAGGGGAGAGGCAACGAAGCCGGAGGAAACGCTCTAGCCCGCGCGCGACCCGCTTACGCGGTGGCTCCCGCCCAGCTGCCCTGGCTGCGGGCAATCGTGCCGCCAAGGGCGGCACGGGTGGGCGCGGCGGCACCCCGCTCCGCCGGGTTGCGGACCCACCCGACCCGGGCAGCCACCAGCAGCGCCCCTGCAGCGCCGGGTTGCGCAGCGTCCCCCAGCACCCCTAGGGCCGTACCGACCGCGGCCCCGTCACCTCCGCCCCCAGTTCCCCGACCCGCCTCCGCAGCTCCCGGTCCGCCGTGACCACCAGCACCGCACGCGCACCCGCCCCCGCGACCACGTCCACGATGTGATCGTCCCCGCTGCCCACCGCCGACTCCACCCGCACCCCGGACACGGACTCCACCCCGCGCGCCGCCCCCTCCACCACGAGCACGATCTCCACCGGCCCGGCGGCCGCCACCCCCGGCACCCCGTCCGACGCCAACCGGTCCCGCAACCGCTCCGCCGCCCCCTTGCGGTCCCGCCACCAACCGTCCGGCACCGACCCGACGACATTCGCGGCGTCGACGACGACAAGCAGGGGAGCGTTGTTGTCCATGTGGTCAGGGTCGCACGGCGGACCCCGGCCAGGCACGGGGCGGGCGGGGTGCCGACCTGTACCGCCCGCGTAAGGTGAACAGGTGAACGGCGACTGGCTCATCCGCGGCCGCGACGGCTGCCTCACCGTCTACCTGCCCTCCGGCGACGCCGTCCTGTGCCGTGCGGAACGCGGCCCCGCCGGCTCCTGGGACGCCCCCCGAACCGTCGGCGGCACCCAGAAGCTGCACCCGGGCGTCGCGGTCGGCCAGGGCGCCGACGGCTACGCCCATCTGGCCGCCTGGCGGCCCACCGTGCCGGGCGAGTCGGGACTCGTGCACTCCACCCACTTCCGGCCCCGCCTCGCGCCCCTGGACTGGGTCCCGATCGGGCACCCGGACAAGAAGGGCGAGCGGACGGGCGAGCCGGCCGTCGCCGTCGACGCGCAAGGGCGTGGCTACGTCTTCGTCCGCAACAAGGGCGGCGGAGTGAGCCTGCGCAACCAGAAGGAGAAGGGCGGCTGGGGGCCCTGGCAGGACCTCGAAGGGCATGACGTGGCGGGGGAGTTGGCCGCCGTCACGGGAGAGTCGGGGCTGGTCGAGGTGTACGCCTGCACCGCCGGCGGGATTCTGCACTGGCGGCAGGAGGAGCCGGGCCGGACCCCGGTGCGGGGGGAGGGGGCCGACGTGCCCGTGCGCCCGGGGACCCTGCGGGCGATCGCCACGTCCGCCGAACACACCACCCTCTTCTTCACGGAGGCCTCCGGCGACCTGTGCGCCTGGCGCCCGGGGGAGAAGCCGGTGACGCTCATCGCCTCCGCCGGGCCGGGTCCCGTGTCCGCCGTGCGCTGTGAGATCGAGGGGCACGACTGCACCGTGCTCGCCCAGCGGTCGTCGAGCGGCCGGGTCGCGTTCGCCGCCTATCCGACCGAACAGGAGTCCGCCGGGGCCTGGTGGACCGAGTCGGGTCCCCAGCTGCCCGCCGACGCCACGGTGTCGCTTGCGCTCGACGAACACGACGAGGTCGTCGCGGCCTCCGTCTCCCCGTCGGCCGGGAAGCTGCTGCTCACCCGCCGCAAGGACGAGCCGGGGCTCGCGCTGGAGGCCTGGCGGGAGATCTGACTCACCCGTTCCTTCTGAGGCTCCCGTCGCTCCAGACACCCGAAGTGTGTCAAGGGTTGTACGAATGTGTGCGTGACGAGACGCACCTCGGGTGAACATGGTCAAAAAGTGAAGGTCTTGTTAACCTCCTCGCACTTGTTCGATTTTGCTGGGGGGCCGGTTGCTGCTGCGTCTGGCCGGGGCCGCGGCAACGGGGTTGGGAATGATGTCGTGAGCAGATCCTCCACGGTGGATCTTGTGGTTGTCGGACTCGGTTACGTGGGGCTGCCGTTGGCCAGGTCCGCGGCTGCCGCGGGCCTGAGGGTGGTGGGTCTCGACCGCAGCCGACGGGTGGTCGACGGGCTGAACGCCGGCCGCTCGCATGTGGACGACATCACCGACGCCGATGTGCGCGGCATGCTGGATCGGGGCTTCGAGGCCACCGACCGGGCCGCGGTCATCGCGGATGCCGCCGCGGTCGTGGTGTGCGTGCCGACGCCGCTCACCGACCACGGAGCCCCGGACCTCGGCGCGGTGCACGCGGCCGTGGACGACATCGCCGCCCACCTCCGGGCCGGCACGCTCGTCGTGCTGGAGTCGACGACGTACCCGGGGACCACCGACGAGGTCGTCAGGCCCCGGCTGGAGGCCGGTGGGCTGCGCGTCGGCGCCGACTTCCACCTCGCCTTCTCCCCGGAGCGCATCGACCCGGGCAACGCCGCCTTCGGGCTGGAGAACACGCCCAAGGTCGTCGGCGGCATCACGGCCGACTGCACCAAGGCCGCCCGCGCCCTCTACGAGCGCTTCGTGAACCGGGTCGTCGAGGCCAAGGGCACCCGCGAGGCCGAGATGGCAAAGCTGCTGGAGAACACCTACCGGCACGTCAACATCGCCCTCGTCAACGAGATGTCGATGTTCTGCCGTGAGATCGGTGTCGACCTGTGGGACGCCATCCGGTGCGCGTCCACGAAGCCGTTCGGGTTCGCGCCCTTCTACCCCGGCCCCGGCGTCGGCGGGCACTGCATCCCGATCGACCCCAACTACCTGTCGTACAAGGTCCGTTCGCTGGGCATCCCGTTCCGGTTCGTGGAGCTGGCGCAGGAGATCAACCAGCGGATGCCCGTGCATGTCGTCAACCGGGCGGCCGATCTGCTCAACGACCAGGGCAAGGCCGTGCGCGGCTCCCGCGTCCTGCTGCTCGGCGTGACCTACAAGCCGGACATCTCCGACCAGCGCGAGAGCCCGGCGATGGCCGTCGCGGAGAACCTCCTCGCGCGCGGTGCCGAACTCGCCTACTTCGACCCGCGGGTCGAGGACTGGCGCGTCGGTGGTGCGTCCGTCGAGCGTGCCGACGACTATCTCGCCGCCGCCGAGGCCGCCGACCTCACCATCCTGCTCCAGCCGCACCGCGAGATCGACCTGGACGTGCTCGCCGACCGGGCCCGGGCGCTCTTCGACACCCGGGGCAAGTCCGCCGATCACCCGCGGGTGGTCAAGCTGTGACAACCGAAGACACGTACATACCCGGGGCTGTCGACTCCGGTGGCCGTCGCGCGCACCGCAAGCGGCGGCACCTGAAGGTCTCGTACTTCGTCTTCCTGGGGCTGGCCGCGCTCATCGCCACCCGGCTCGACGCGGGTTCCCTGCACCTGTACTCGATGGGTGCCATGGGCCTGCTGGCCCTGAAGATGTTCGGCGCCCTCTTCTACCGTCCGGCCAAGGCCGGGCGGGAGGAGCTGGAGTACCTGGAGAACGCCTGGGTCACCGCGGTCATCCCGATCTACAACGAGGACCCGGTGATGTTCGAGCAGGGCATGCGCAGCCTCCTCGCGCAGAGCCGCCTGCCGAACGAGATCCACATCATCGACGACGCCAGCGCCAACGACTCCGGCATCCGGGCGGCCAAGAAGCTGCGCCGCGAGTTCGAGGCCAAGGGCGTCAAGTACACCGTCAGCGTCCAGCCCGAGAACAAGGGCAAGCGCGAGGCGCTGGCGCTGGGCTTCGAGGCCGCGCCGTACTCGGACATCTTCCTCTGCGTCGACTCGGACACCGTGCTGTCCCGGGACACCGTGCGCGAGCTGCTGCTGCCGCTGGCCGACGAGAAGATCATGGCTTCCACCGGCATGGTGCTGGCGCTCAACCACGACAGCAACATCTTCACCCGCCTCCAGGACCTGCGCTACGGCAACTCGTTCCTCTTCGAGCGGGCCGCCTACTCGCGGCTGAAGTCGGTCCTGTGCTGCTGCGGCGCGCTCTCCGCGTACCGCGGCACGCTGGTGCGCAAGTACCTGCCGGACTTCCTCAACCAGCAGTTCCTGGGCAAGCCGGCCGTCTTCGGTGACGACCGCCGGATGACCAACTACTGCCTGATGGAGGGCCAGGTCGTCTTCCAGGAGACGGCCGTCGGCTACACGGCCGTCCCCGAGAAGCTGCCGCACTTCCTGCGCCAGCAGGTCCGCTGGAACAAGTCCTTCTTCCGCGAGTCCCTGTGGGCCTTCCGGCACCAGAAGAAGTACCGGCCCGCCTTCTGGCTGACCTGCATGGAACTCGCGCTGTGGCTGGTCTTCGGCTCGGCGATGTTCTACTCGATGGTCATCCTGCCCATCCTGAAGCCCCAGCAGTTCGTCAACCACATCGGCGACTACCTGGTCTTCATGGTGCTGATGGGCTACCTGCGCAATGTGCGCTACCTCGACTTCCCGCGCCGCGGCATGGGCTTCGTCAAGCGCTTCGGCATGTTCCTGCTCGCGCCGATCTACGGCGTGATCCAGCTGACGCTGCTGACCCCGCTGCGGTTCTACGCCCTGTTCACCCTGCACAAGGGCAGCTGGGGCACCCGCCAGGGCGGTGTCGAGGTGTCCGTGGCCGGTGACCACGAGTCCGATGTGACGGAGATCTTCGAGGAAGAGGACCCGTACTCCGACAAGAAGGTCACCGAGACACTCCAGCTGATGCGTCTGGAGGGCGTGGCCCTGCGCACCCGGCCCCGTCCGTCCGGCGGCATCCCGGCCCAGCCGCAGCCGATCCCCGGCTACGACGAGGAGCAGCACGCGGCCGTCCCGCAGCAGCGCGTGAGCTGGGGAGCACCGCAACCGGCCGGCCAGCAGCAGTGGCAGGGCGGGTACGAGGGCCATCCCGACCAGTACCAGCAGCAGTACCCCCAGCAGTACCCGCAGCAGGGCGCCTACCCCTACCAGGAAAACCCCTCCTGGCAGCAGGGGAACGGTCAGGGCGGCTGGTAGAGCCGTAGCAGAGCGAAGAGAGGGGCGGCCGCCGGGCCGCCCCTCTCTGGTGTGTCCTCACGTGTACGGGCCTCAGGTGTAGGAAGCCATCGCCTCCTCGACCGTCAGCACCGGGATGTCCCGGTCGTCGATCGCCTTCATCAGCGTCTCCAGGCCCGCCTTGCCGATCTCGGTGCTCGTCGCCGGGGCGCCCTCGGTGACCTTGTGCAGGCAGAGGATCAGCCAGTCACCGCTGTTCACGCAGCGGTCGAGCCGGCCGCCCGCGCCGGTCAGCTTCGGCAGCGCCGTACCGCCGATGCCGGTGCCGTCGTTGATGCCGGTCAGCGCCTTGAGGCGGTACGGCATCGCCGGCGCGAACGACTCGATCGTCTCGGAGATGATCGACCGGGCCGTGGTGAAGTGCCGGCTCGCGATCTGGTCGACCGGGACACCGTCGGTCGTCTTCTGGAACGCGCCGTGCGGATACGCGAAGTGCTCGCTGGTGAAGCCGTTGGACACCAGCCACTCGCGCAGCTTCCGGAAGTCGGTGTCGGCCTCCTCGGCGGTGAGCTTGGGATAGCTCGCCGTGTGGACGGCGTTCGCGTACGAGTGGCCGGCCATCTCCCAGCCGGAGAAGTCCTGCATCGAGCGCATCTGGTTGAGGGTCAGGAAGCTGCCGGTGCCGATGGCGTCGGCGATGTTGTAGACCGTGCCGGGGAAGCCGTAGCGGTCCATGACCGGGCGGGCCAGGTCGTGGATCGACTTGTGGGAGTCGTCGAAGGTGATGGAGACGACGCCCTTGGGGAAGACCGAGACGGTGTCCGGTATCAGCTCCACGGCCTGGAGCCGGTACGTCACCGGGCCGCCCGCGTCGTCGTAGACGGCGAACGACATGTCGGTGAAGCCGGTCCTGGTGGACGGCTTGCCGTCGGCACCGATGGAGTACGTGCCGGCCGCCGCGTTGACGTCCGCCCACTGGAGGTGGACCGTCACCCACTCCCCGGACTGGACGTAGTTGGCCGATGTCTTGGAGTGGGCGTGGAAGGTCCAGGCGAAGTGGTTCGCGAGGGAGCCGCTGCCCAGGTAGAAGACGAGCTTGGCCAGGTTCGTCACGTCGTCGACGCGGAAGACGAGCCGGATCATCTTGCCGGTCAGGCTCACCGCGGGCATGCCGGTCTTGCGAACGTACGACTGCTTGCCGGTGCCGTTCGTGGTCACCCGGACCGACTGGGTGCCGCGCACGAAGGCGGACTTGTCGTTCGCCTCGGCCGACGCGGTGCCCGCGCCCCCGGGCGTCCAGCCGTGGGAGGCCTGGAACTGCTGGGACCAGCTGGCCCGGCGGTACTTCGGGCGGCGGCCGGAGGGGGCGTAGAGAGGAGGCGTGGCGAGGCCTCCGATGGCTCCCTCGGCGGCCGGCGCGGCGGGCTGGGCCACCACCTGGCCCAGCCAGGCGCCACCGCCGGCCATCGCGACGCCTCCGGCGCCGCCCATGAACAGTGCGGAACGCCGGCTCACCACCGGCTTGTTCTCCGCAGCCTGGGCAGCGTGCCTGTGGGCGTTGGACCGCCTTTTGCTCACCGGGACTCCCGAACCGTGTCGAAGTAGTTCATTCCCTCGTCGGTGAAGCCCTCGACCGCGGACTGGACTTGCTTCGCCGACAGGGTTTCGTTCGCGTTGTAGTAGAGCCAGTCCACCTTCATGTCCCAGGCGCGGTCGCCCTTGAAGGGCAGGTCGATGAACCAGTGGTTGAAGTTCACGGACATGTCCGCGCGCGGGGCGTACTTGCCGTTGCTGAGGAAGAGCTTCTTGCCGTCGAGCCAGTAGGCGACGACGCCGTCCTTCACCCTGATCAGCACGGTGTGCCAGGCGGCGAGGCTCTTGTTCGTGGTCTCGTAGACCCGGTCGTTCGTCTTGTGGTCGTACCAGGTCACGGTGTCGAGCTTGGGGCCGGGCCGGCCCCAGCCGCCGTTCGGCATGTACTCGTTGTCCAGCTCGCTGTACTTCGAGCCCTTGCCGCCGATGGTGTAGAAGGTCTGGTTGACGTGGTCGCCGGTGTCTCCGGTGGTCGGATCGTCGCTGAAGTGGATCCGGGCCGCGTAGGTGCCGTCGCGGAACTTGCTCGCGGCGGTGCCGAGGCTCGCCTGCTTCGTCCCGGCCTCGGTGCCGTCCGTGCCGGCGCGCAGGTTGAGGACCTGGCCGTCCGCGTGGGCGCCCTCGGCGGTGGGGAAGGTGACGCCGTCCGCCGACCAGGTGCTCTCGATGCCGGGGCCGCCCTTGCTGGTGCGGACCAGCCAGCCGTGCTTGAACAGGGCCGGGTCCTTGGCGCCCTGGTAGGTGAAGTCGTCGAACAGCACCCCGTCCGGGGGAGCCGGCAGCGGGTCGGGTGCGCCGGCCTTCGCCGAGGCCTTCTTCTCGTCGCTCGCCTTGGTGCCGTCCGGCTCCTCACCCCAGGCGAGGACGCCCCGCTTGTACGCGGTGACCTTCTCCGCCTCCTTGTACGACGTCATCTCGGCGTCGAAGGAGCGGTCGTCGGACTGCTTCAGCCGCTTGTGGTCGGTGCGGAAGAGCTGGAGGTCGATGCCCTTGCTGTTGGCGCCGGGCTTCAGGCTGCCCGCGCCGGCCGTGAACCTGACCTCCAGGTAGTGGTCGGCGGTGTCGGTGGCCTTGTCCATCGCGACGACCCGGCCGGCGACGTTCGAGCAGCCGAAGACGGCGTTGACACAGTTGAAGGCGTACGACGAGGGACCCGGGGCGCCGTCGGCCGTGAAGTAGTACCGGAGCGTCACATCGCTCAACGGCAGTGCCTTCCCGGTGTCGTTGAAGACCTCGAACGACGGCTTGGCCGCCGCGGCCGTGGCCGGAGTGTCGGTCCGGTAGCGGACCTTCAGTTCGGGCGGGTCCGGGTTCGCGGCCTTCCACACGGGATAGAGCGCGGTGCCACCGGCGGCGACCACGGCCACGAGGAGCAGGAGCCTGATCTTGGGCCAGACCCGGCGTCCGGGTGTTCGGCGACGGGAGGACGCCACGAAAGACTCCTTCGAGGACACCCGGCGCTCTCTGGTGGAGACCGTCAGGGCACGGTAAACAATGGTCGGATTGTGTGAGGATCCTATCTGTGGCGGTATGCAGAAGGGGGGCGGGGCGTCCGGATCGTTACCGTACGCCCCACCCCCCTCAGGGGTTACGCGTTACGCGGGCACGCTCGCCACGCCCTGCGCCAGGAACCTCTTGCCGTTGACCCGCTCGGAGACGCCCTCGCGGTCCAGGTACGGCGTGATGCCGCCCAGGTGGAACGGCCAGCCGGCGCCCGTGATGAGGCACAGGTCGATGTCCTGGGCCTCGGCGACGACGCCCTCGTCGAGCATGAGCCCGATCTCCTGCGCCACCGCGTCGAGCACGCGCTCGCGGACCTGCTCCTCCGTCAGGACGGTGTCGCCCTGCTTGAGCAGCGCCGCGACCTCGGGGTCGAGCTCGGGCTTGCCGCTGTCGTAGACGTAGAAGCCGCGCTTGCCCGCCTCGACGACCGCCTTGAGGTTCGGGGAGACCGTGAAGCGGTCCGGGAACGCCCTGTTGAGCGTCTCGGAGACGTGCAGGCCGATCGCCGGGCCGACCAGCTCCAGCAGGACCAGCGGCGACATCGGCAGACCCAGCGGCTCGACCGCCTTCTCGGCGACCTCGACCGGGGTGCCCTCGTCGATGACGTTCTGGATCTCGCCCATGAAGCGGGTCAGGATGCGGTTCACCACGAACGCCGGGGCGTCCTTCACCAGCACCGCGGTCTTCTTCAGCTTCTTGGCGACGCCGAACGCCGTGGCCAGCGAGGCCTCGTCGGTCTGCTCGCCGCGGACGATCTCCAGCAGCGGCAGCACGGCGACCGGGTTGAAGAAGTGGAAGCCGACGACCCGCTCGGGGTGCTTCAGCTTCGACGCCATCTCCGACACCGACAGCGAGGAGGTGTTGGTGGCCAGGATCGCGTGCGCCGGGGCGACCGCCTCGACCTCCGCGAACACCTTCTGCTTGACGCCCATCTCCTCGAACACGGCCTCGATGATGAAGTCCGCGTCCGCGAAGCCCTCGGCCTTGTCCAGGACGCCGGTCACCAGCCCCTTGAGGCGGTTGGCCTTGTCCTGGTTGATCCGGCCCTTGCCGAGCAGCTTGTCGATCTCGGCGTGGACATAGCCCACACCCTTGTCGACGCGCTCCTGGTCGATGTCGGTCAGCACGACCGGCACCTCCAGACGGCGCAGGAACAGCAGCGCGAGCTGGCTGGCCATCAGACCGGCGCCGACGACACCGACCTTGGTGACCGGACGGGCCAGGTTCTTGTCCGGGGCACCGGCCGGGCGCTTGCCGCGCTTCTGCACCAGGTTGAAGGCGTAGATGCCGGCGCGCAGTTCGCCGCCCATGATCAGGTCGGCGAGCGCCTTGTCCTCGGCGTCGTAGCCCTGCTGGAGGTCGCCGTTCTTGGCGGCGGCGATGATGTCCAGGGCGCGGTAGGCGGCCGGGGCCGCGCCGTGCACCTTGGAGTCCGCGATGAAACGGCCCTTGGCGACGGCCTGGTCCCAGGCCTCGCCGCGGTCGATCACCGGGCGCTCGATCTCCAGCTCGCCCTTGAGGACGGACGCGGTCCAGATCAGCGACTGCTCCAGGAAGTCCGCGCCCTCGAAGATCGCGTCGGCGATCCCGAGTTCGTAGACCTGCTTGCCCTTGAGCTGCTTGTTCTGGTTGAGGCTGTTCTCGATGATCACCGAGACGGCCTTGTCGGCGCCGATCAGGTTCGGCAGCAGCGTGCAGCCGCCCCAGCCCGGGACCAGGCCGAGGAACACCTCGGGCAGCGAGAACGCCGGCAGGGCCGCGGAGACGGTCCGGTAGCTGCAGTGCAGACCGACCTCGACACCGCCGCCCATCGCGGCGCCGTTGTAGTACGCGAAGGTCGGCACGGCCAGCTTGGACAGCCGCTTGAAGACCTCGTGGCCGCCCTTGCCGATGGCGAGCGCGTGCTCGTACTCCTTGAGGATCTCCACGCCCTTGAGGTCGGCGCCGACCGCGAAGATGAACGGCTTGCCGGTGATGCCGACGCCGACGATCTCGCCGTCCGCCGCCTCCTTCTGGACCTGGTCGATCGCGGCGTTCAGGTTCGCCAGCGAGGCCGGGCCGAAGGTGGTCGGCTTGGTGTGGTCCAGGCCGTTGTCCAGGGTGATCAGGGCGAAGCGCCCGGCACCCAGGGGGAGGTCGAAGTGGCGTACGTGCGCACTGGTGACGACCTCGTCCGGGAACAGTTCGGAAGCCTGCTTCAGAAGCTCGGCGGTGGTGCTCACTTGTCCCCCTCGAAGTGCGGGTTCTCCCAGATGACCGTCGCGCCCATGCCGAAGCCGACGCACATGGTGGTCAGGCCGTAGCGGACGTGCGGCTGCTCCTCGAACTGGCGGGCCAGCTGCGTCATCAGACGGACGCCGGAGGAGGCCAGCGGGTGGCCGAAGGCGATGGCGCCGCCGTACTGGTTGACGCGCTCGTCGTCGTCGGCGATGCCGTAGTGGTCGAGGAAGGCCAGGACCTGGACGGCGAAGGCCTCGTTGATCTCGAACAGGCCGATGTCGGAGATCGACAGGCCCGCCTGGGCCAGTGCCTTCTCCGTCGCCGGGATCGGGCCGTAGCCCATGACCTCCGGCTCGACGCCCGCGAAGGAGTAGGAGACCAGGCGCATCTTGACGGGAAGGTCGTTCTCCCGCGCGAAGTCCTCGGAGGCGATGACCGAGGCGGTGGCGCCGTCGTTCAGACCGGCGGCGTTACCGGCGGTGACCCGGCCGTGGACGCGGAACGGGGTCTTCAGGCCCTGGAGGTTCTCCAGGGTCGTGCCCGGGCGCATCGGCTCGTCGGCGGTGACCAGGCCCCAGCCCGTCTCACCGGCCTCGGGGGAGGTGCGGCGTACCGAGATCGGCACCAGGTCGGCCTGGATCTTGCCGTTGGCGTACGCCTTGGCGGCCTTCTCCTGGGAGCGCACCGCGTACTCGTCGGCGCGCAGCTTGGTGATCTGCGGGTAGCGGTCGTGCAGGTTCTCCGCGGTCATGCCCATGAACAGGGCCGACTCGTCGACCAGCTTCTCGCTGACGAACCGCGGGTTCGGGTCGACGCCCTCGCCCATCGGGTGGCGGCCCATGTGCTCGACACCACCGGCGATCGCCACGTCGTAGGCACCGAAGGCCACGGAACCGGCGACCGTGGTCACGGCCGTCAGGGCGCCCGCGCACATGCGGTCGATGGAGTAGCCCGGGACCGACTGCGGCAGACCGGCGAGGATCCCGGCCGTGCGGCCGATGGTGAGGCCCTGGTCACCGATCTGCGTGGTGGCGGCGATGGCGACCTCGTCGATCTTCTTCGGGTCGAGTCCGGGGTTGCGGCGCAGCAGCTCCCGGATCGCCTTCACGACGAGGTCGTCGGCACGGGTCTCGTGGTAGATGCCCTTCGGGCCCGCCTTGCCGAACGGGGTGCGGACGCCGTCTACGAAGACGACGTCCCTGACGGTACGAGGCACGATGGCTCTCCTCCAGGGTCCAGGACGCTGAGCGCTTGCTCATCCCATGCTACTTATGAGTAACGTAGCTGCCCAGTCCTGACATGGCGAGCGGTGAACGTCACATCTCACCGAGGCGGCGCAGTGGACCCTCTCGGCGTCAGCACCGGAGTCGGCACGGGATGCGAACAGGCCGCCCCGTCCCCGCTGATCACCCCGAACAACGTCCGGGCCACCTCCGCCCCGAAACCGTGTACGTCATGACTCATCGCGGACAACGTCGGGTGGGTGAGCCGGCACAGCTGCGAGTCGTCCCAGGCCAGCAGTGACACGTCCGCCGGCACCCGCAGTCCCATCTCCGCCGCCACCGACAGCCCGGCCACCGCCATGACGTCGTTGTCGTACACGATCGCCGTCGGCCGGTCCGGCGGCGCGGCCGTCAGCAAGGACCGGGTCGCCCGCGCCCCCGCGTCCCCGGAGAAGTCCGTCGCCACCTGCCACGCCCCGGCCAGCGCCAGCGCCGCCGCTGCCTCGTCGAACGCCGCCGTCCGGATGGCCGTGTGCCCGAGGTCCGCCGCCCCGCCCACCCGGGCGATCCGCCGGTGCCCCAGCGCGGCCAGATACCGCACCGCCTCCGTCACGGCCGTCGCGTCGTCGGTCCACACCGAGGTGAGCCCACCGGTCAGCGAGGGATGCCCCACCGCGACCACCGGCAGCCCGAGCCGCTCCACCAGGCCCACCCGGGGATCGCCGGCCCGGAAGTCGACCAGGATCGACCCGCCGATCTGCCGCCCCCGCCACCATGACTCCTGGACCCCCACCTCCTCGTCCAGATTGCGTACGAGTCTCAGCAGCAGGGAGCAGGAGTGCTCGGCCAGGACGCTCTCCACGCCCGAGACGAACTCCATGTACCAGGGTTCGAGCCCGAGCATCCGCGCCGGCCGGCACACCGCGAGCCCGACCACGTCCACGCGCGAACCGGCCAGCGTCCGCGCCGTGAGGTTCGGCGCCCAGCCCAGCTCCCGAGCCGCCCGGAAGATCCGGTCCCGGGTCGCCTCCGACAGCCCGGGCTTGTGGTTGAACGCGAGCGACACGGCACCCTTGGACACGCCGGCGCGCGCGGCGACGTCCTTGATGGTGACGCGGGGGGTCGGCGTTGCCGTCATCGGGTGGGCTCCACGCAGTACAGGGCCGAACGGGCACTCTCCGCGTCCGGAGTCTTCCAGCCGCGCACCCCGATGGTCACCTCTTCCCCCGGCAGCAGCGTGACCAGCCCCCGATCGGCCCGCGCCTGCGGATCCAGCCGGTCGGCCTGCAGCAGCAGGTCCCGGACCAGGGTGCGGGCGGTGACGGTGATGCCGCCGGGCGCGAGCGCGACATCGAACCGGGGGGTGGGATACAGGACTTCACGATCCGGCACGGGGAAGTACAACGCCCGCAACCCACCTGCGCCCGGACCACCGCCTGCGTTCGGGCTGCCGCCTGTGTTCGGGCTGTCGCCTGCGTCCGGGCCACCGTCCGCGTCCGCTGTCGCGTTCCCGCCCGCGCTTGGGTCGCTACCCGCGCCCGCTCTCCCGCTCCCGTCCGCGCCCGGGTCGCCGTGCGCGTTCGGATCACTGGCGGTGCCCGGGCCGCTGCCCGTGCCCGGGTCGCCGTTCCCGCCCGCTCTCGCGGTCCCGCCCGCGCCTCCAGCCACACCCCCGCCCGCGCCTCCAGCCACACCCCCGCCCCCGTACCCGCCCGCATCCGCGACAAGGAACTCATCGGGGCCGGTCGGCGTGAGCTCGCGCGGGACCTCCACACACGCCACGCTCCGCTTCCGTGCCGTCACCTCCACGGCCACCTGCCCCAGTACCTCGCCCCGGACGGACATCCGCCGCAGGGCCAGGGTCGGCGTCCAGTCCGCGGCCGCCTGGTTGACGGCGGCCAGCACCAGCCCGCCGTCCCGCTCCTGGAGCGTCAGCAACCGGTCCGCGTACAGCCGCCTCAGCTCGTGGTAGAGCGGCTTCTCCCGCCCGTCCCCGTCGATCGCCGCCCAGGACGTCACCGGCCAGCAGTCGTTGAGCTGCCAGACGACCGTGCCCGCGCACACCGGCCAGTGCGACCGCCAGTGCTCGATGCCGGCGGCGACCGCCCGTGCCTGGTTGACCTGCATCAGGTAGTGCCAGCGGTCGAAGTCCCCCTTCGGCACGGTGAAATGCCGGGCCAGCCCCCGCTCCAGCTTGCCGTTGCCGTCGTCGGCCTTCTGGTGGTGCAGCATGCCGGGGGAGTCCGGCGCGAGCTCCTCCCCGGGCAGCGCCCGCCGCAGCGTGGCGTACGCGGGCGGCGCCTGCCAGCCGAACTCGGCGACGAACCGGGGCACGCATCGCCGGTAGTCGGCGTAGTCCTCCCGGTTCCACACCTCCCAGGAGTGGTGCGTGCCGTGCGCCGGATCGTTCGGATGCCGGTCCCATGACCCGGACCAGGGGCTCCCCGCCGTGTACGGCCGCGTCGGATCCAACTCGGCCACCACACGCGGCAGTACGCCCAGGTAGTACCCCTCGCCCCAGGAGTCCCCGGCCAGCCGCGGCTCCCATCCCCAGTCCCGGAAGCCCCACAGGTTCTCGTTGTTGCCGTTCCACAGCACCAGCGACGGATGCGGCATCAGCCGGACGACGTTCTCCCGGGCCTCCGCCTCCACCTCGCCCCGCAGCGGCTGCTCCTCCGGGTAGGCCGCGCACGCGAACGGGAAGTCCTGCCAGACCAGCAGCCCGAGCTCGTCGCAGGCGTCGTAGAAGTCCTCGCTCTCGTAGATACCGCCGCCCCAGATCCGCACGAGGTCCACGCCCGCCCCGGCGGCCTGCTCCAGCCGCTCCCGGTACCGTTCGCGGGTGATCCGGGAGGGGAAGACGTCGTCGGGGATCCAGTTGACGCCCCGTGCGAAGAGCCGCTCGCCGTTGACGACGAGCGTGAAGCCGGTGCCGTGCGCGTCGGGCCGCCGGTCCAGCTCCACCGTCCGGAAGCCGATCCGCCGCCGCCACCCGTCCAGCGGGTCGTCGCCGTGCAGCAGCCGCAACCGGACGTCGTACAGCGGCTGTTCGCCGTAGCCGCGCGGCCACCACAGCCGGACGTCCGGTACCCGCAGCCGTACGACCCCGCCCGCCCCCTCGATCTCCGCGCGCGCCCGCACCCCGCCCACCGTCGCCTCCAGGGCGAGCGGTGCCTCGACCCGGGTCCGCTCGACGTCCACGGCCAACTCGACGACGCCCACCCCCTCGTCGACGGTGACCAGCGGACGCACCCGGGCGATCCGGGCCGTCGACCAGTGCTCCAGGCGCACCGGCCGCCAGATCCCGGCCGTCACCAGGGTCGGCCCCCAGTCCCAGCCGAAGGAGCAGGCCATCTTGCGCAGGTACTGGTAGGGCTCGGCGTATGCGGCGGGCCGCTCGCCCAGCCGTCCCCGCACGGCCTCGGCCTCGGCGTAGGCGGAGACGAACCGCACGGACAGCCGCCCGGACAGCCCCGTCACGTCGAACCGGTACGAGCGGTGCATGTTCCGCACCTTGCCCAGCAGCCGCCCGTCCAGGGAGATCTCGGCGACGGTGTCGAGCCCGTCGAAGACCAGGTCGGTCTGCTCCTGCGCGGACGCGCTCGTCAGCTCGCGCTCGTACGTCCAGTCCCGGCGCCCCACCCACGCCACCTCGGACTCGCCCAGACCCAGGAACGGGTCCGGGATCACCCCGGCCGCCATCAGGTCGGTGTGCACGCAGCCCGGCACGGAGGCCGGGAGCGGCTCCGGCTCGTGGCGCAGGATCCATCCGTCGCCGAGCGGTGTGGCCTCCAGCATGCGCACTCCCTTAACCGGTCCAGTGAAGAGTCGTGTACAGGTTTCGCAGCCTTGGCGGGAATGGGACTTTACCGGTTGAGAAAGCGCTGTCAGAGTGCCGAACCAGCCATACCGCACGTGCTCTTCCGTCCCGAGTTCCTCTCCGCGAACGGAGCTGATGCACATGAACCGCCGTACCGTCCTCGCCCTCGCCGTGGGCGCAGCCCTGCTGGCCTCGGGCTGTACCGGCACCGGAGGCACCTCCAAGGGCGCGGATGCAAAGGCGCCCGACGACCCCGCCGAGGTCCAGGGGACCATCACCGTCCTCACCCACCGGACCGACCTCGTGCAGGACGGGACGATGAAGAAGTACGCCGCCGAGTTCAACAAGACCTACCCGAAGGTGAAGGTCGAGTTCGACGGCCTCACCGACTACGAGGGCGAGGTCAAGATCCGTATGAACACGGAGAACTACGGCGACGTCCTGATGATCCCGGCCGTGATCGAGAAGAAGGACTACCCGAAGTTCTTCGCGTCCCTGGGCACCCGGGCCGAGCGGAGCAAGAAGTACCGCTTCACCGACTACTCCACGGTCCAGGGCAAGGTCTACGGGCAGAGCCCGATCGGCGTGGTCCCGGGCTTCATCTACAACAAGAAGGTCTGGAAGGCGGCCGGCATCACCGACTGGCCCACAACCCCGGCCGAGTTCCTCGACGACCTCAAGGCCGTCAAGGCCAAGTCCGACGCGGTCCCGTACTACACCAACTTCAAGGACATGTGGCCGCTGACCCAGTGGACGAACGTCAACGGCTCGGTCGGCTGCGACACCCAGGCCACCACCCGGCTCGCCGAGGGAAACCCCTGGGCGGAGGGCGCCGACCTCCGCGTCGGTGACACGCTGCTCCACGACATCGTGCGCGCGGGACTCATCGAGAAGGACCCGACGACCACCAACTGGGAGGCGTCCAAGCCCCGCCTGGCGAAGGGCCGGATCGCCACGATGTGGCTCGGCTCCTGGGCGATCGTGCAGATGCAGGACGCGGCGAAGCAGGCGGGCACCGACCCCGCAGACATCGGCCTGATGCCGTTCCCCGCCCAGGAGAACGGCACGTTCTGCGCGGTGACGTCCCCCGACTACCAGCAGGCCGTCAACGTCCACTCCGAGCACAAGGCCGCCGCCCGCGCCTGGATCGACTGGTTCACCGACAAGTCCGGCTACGCGGACGCCAACCTCGCGCTCTCGCCCCTCAAGGACGCCCCGCTGCCGGCGATTCTGAAGCCGTACGAGGAGGCGGGCGTCAAGCTCCTGGACCTCGACGACGCCAAGGGCGCCGAGGTCAAGTCCATCGACAACCAGTCCGAGGTCGGCATCTACAAGCCCGACTACCGCCAGGAACTCGTCGACCTCGCCCGCGGTGCCCGCAAGGGCGGCCTGGACGACTTCCTGACCGGGCTGGGCGAGAAGTGGACCGAGGCGCGGAAGAACCTGGGGTCCTGATGGCCGACACCACCCGGAAGGCGACGCGGCCGGTGCCGCCGGCCGCGCCCGCCGGGCCGCCACCGCCGACCGCCGCGCGCCGGTCCCGGCGGCGGCGGGGCGTGACCCCCTGGCTGTTCCTGATCGCCCCGCTCGCCCTGCTGATCGCCTTCACCTACGCGCCGATCGTCAACATGGTCGCGTACAGCTTCACCGACTGGGACGGCGTCAGCCCCGAGCTGCACTACACGGGCGCCGAGAACTACGCCGAACTCTTCACCCGGCCCGAGCTGTTCGAGGTGTTCTTCGTCAGCGGCTACTACCTCGCCGCGTCCGTGGTGCAGATCGCCGCCGCCCTCTACTTCGCCACCGTCCTGAGCTTCAACGTCCGCTTCCGCAACTTCTTCAAGGGCGTGCTCTTCTTCCCGTACCTGATCAACGGCGTCGCGATCGGCTTCGTCTTCCTGTACTTCTTCCAGGACGGCGGCACCCTCGACGCGATCCTGAGCCTCTTCGGCCACGACGGCGACCGCGCCTGGCTCGGCACGCCGACATCGGCCAACGTCTCCCTGGCCGGCGTCTCCGTCTGGCGCTACCTGGGCCTGAACTTCGTCCTCTTCCTCGGCGCGATCCAGTCCATCCCGGGGGAGCTGTACGAGGCGGCCGAACTGGACGGGGCGAACCGCTGGCAGCAGTTCCGCCACATCATCGCGCCCGGCATCCGGCCCGTGCTGAGCCTGTCGGTGATCCTCTCCGTCTCCGGGTCGCTGTCCGTCTTCGAGATCCCGTACATCATGACCGGCGGCGCGACCGGCACCGAGACCTTCGTGATCCAGACCGTGAAGCTGGCCTTCCAGTTCAACAAGACGGGCCTCGCCTCGGCGGCGGCCGTCGTACTGCTGCTGATCATCCTGGCGGTGACCTGGGTGCAGCGGCGCCTCGTCCCGGACGACAAGGTGGACCTCGTATGACGCGCCGTGCCGTGGCCCGTGCCCTCGTGTACCTGTCCCTGGTCCTCGCGACGCTGGTCGTGCTCCTGCCGCTCACCGTGATCTTCCTGACCTCGCTGAAGACCTCCGGGGAAATGGCGGACGACAGCGGCGCCCTCACGCTGCCCGACGACCCGCTCAACTTCGACAACTACGTGACGGCGTTCCAGGACGGCCGGATGCTCTCGGCGTTCGGCAACACGGCGGTCGTCCTGGTCATCGCCATCGGGGGCACGGTCCTCATCGGCTCGATGACGGCGTACGCCATCGACCGCTTCCGGTTCCGCTTCCGGAAAGTGGTCCTGGCCCTGTTCCTGATCGCAGCGCTGGTCCCCGGGGTGACCACCCAGGTGGCCACCTTCCAGATCGTGAACAGCTTCGGGATGTTCGACAGCCTCTGGGCGCCCATCGCGCTCTACATGGGCACGGACATCGTGTCGATCTACATCTTCCTTCAGTTCGTACGGGCCATCCCCGTCTCACTGGACGAGTCGGCCCGCATCGACGGCGCCAACGCCTTCACGGTGTACCGGAAGGTCATCTTCCCGCTGCTCAAGCCCGCGATCGCGACGGTCGTGATCGTGAAGGGGATCAACGTCTACAACGACTTCTACATCCCCTTCCTCTACATGCCCTCCGAAGATCTTGGCGTGATCTCGACGTCCCTGTTCCGCTTCAAGGGCCCCTTCGGAGCCCACTGGGAGACCATCTCGGCAGGCGCGATCCTCGTCATCGCCCCGACGCTGATCGTCTTCCTGTTCCTCCAGCGGTTCATCTACAACGGTTTCACGCAGGGGGCCACGAAGTAGGAGACCTGTCTTGGGGGCGCGGGGCTGAATGCTCTACGGCGGCTAGGCCTCCTTGCCGGACAGAGCCTCCACCAACACGGGCGTCACCAGCTCCACCTGCCACGGCCGCGCGCCGTACCCCGCGAGCGCGGCCGCCACGGACTCGGCATCCACCACGGCCGGAGGCTCCCAGCACACCCGCCGAACCGTATCCGGCGTGATCAGATTCTCCTGCGGCATGGAGAGCTCCTCGGCGAGCGCCGAGACCCCGGCCCGGGCCGCACTGAGGCGGGCCGCGGCCGCGGGGTCCTTGTCGGCCCAAGCCCGCGGCGGAGGAGGCCCGGTCACCGGCTGTCCCGGCTGCGGCAGCTGCGCCTCGCTCAACGCCTTCGCCCGGTCCACGGCCGCCTGCCACTGCTCCAGCTGCCGCTTGCTCATCCGGTGTCCGAAACCGTTCAGCGCGGCCAGCGCGTGGACGTTGGCCGGAATCGCCAGCGCGGCCTCCACGATCGCCGCGTCCCCGAGCACCTTGCCCGGCGAGACGTCCCGCCGCTGCGCGATCCGGTCCCGGGTCTGCCACAGCTCCCGTACGACGGCCAGCTGCCGCCGCCGGCGCACCTTGTGCATCCCGGACGTACGCCGCCAGGGGTCCTTGCGCGGCTCGGGCGGCGGGGCGGAGGCGATCGCGTCGAACTCCTGGCGGGCCCACTCCAGCTTGCCCTGCCGGTCCAGCTCCTTCTCCAGCGCGTCGCGCAGGTCGACGAGCAGCTCGACGTCCAGCGCCGCGTAGCGCAGCCAGGGCTCGGGCAGCGGCCGGGTCGACCAGTCGACCGCGGAGTGCCCCTTCTCCAGGACGAAACCGAGGACGCCCTCGACCATCGCGCCGAGGCCGACCCGGGGGAACCCGGCGAGCCGCCCGGCCAGCTCCGTGTCGAACAGCCGCGTCGGCACCATGCCTATCTCACGCAGGCAGGGCAGGTCCTGGGTGGCGGCGTGCAGCACCCACTCGACGCCGGACAGGGCCTCGCCCAGGGCGGACAGGTCGGGGCAGGCGACGGGGTCGATGAGAGCCGTTCCGGCGCCCTGGCGGCGCAACTGGACCAGGTAGGCGCGCTGGCCGTAGCGGTAGCCGGACGCCCGCTCGGCGTCGACGGCGACCGGTCCGGAGCCGGCCTCGAAGGCGGCGATCACCCGGGCCAGGGCGGCCTCGTCCGCGATCACGGGCGGAATGCCCTCACGCGGTTCCAGCAAAGGGATCGGCGCCTCCGTAGCAGAAGATCCGCCGTCGTCCGGAGGGGCGCCTCCGGTGGTTCGCAGTGAGCTGTCTGCTGCGGTCTCGTGGGCGTCGGTCACCTGTCAAGGGTATCCGTGTATGGACAGCGCCCGTCGACGGAACGTTCCGTCGACGGGCGCCCGGGGGTCGCAAACCAGTCAGGTCGGGGAAGTGTCGGGTTCGCGAACCGTGAGTGACGGGAGCGGGACCCGCCGTCGGTCCCGTTCACGTGGGCGAATGATCACAAAGGGCCATCGTGGCGCAGGTCAGTGGATGATTCCGGTCCGCAGGGCCACCGCGACCATCCCGGCGCGGTCGCCCGTGCCGAGCTTGCGGGCGATGCGGGCGAGGTGGCTCTTGACGGTCAGTGCGGACAGGCCCATCGAGACGCCGATCGCCTTGTTCGACTGGCCCTCCGCGACCAGCCGCAGCACCTCGACCTCGCGGCCGGACAGTTCGCGGTAGCCGCCCGGGTGGCTCGGGGCACCCGGGGGGCGGCGGTGCAGGCGCGCGGCGGCGGCGCCGATGGGGGCGGCGCCCGGTCGGGTGGGGAGCCCGACGTTGGTACGGGTGCCGGTGACGACGTAACCCTTCACACCGCCGGCGAGCGCGTTGCGCACGGCGCCGATGTCGTCGGCGGCGGAGAGGGCGAGCCCGTTGGGCCAGCCCGCGGCGCGGGTCTCCGACAGCAGGGTGAGGCCGGAACCGTCCGGCAGGTGGACGTCGGCGACGCAGATGTCGCGGGGGTTGCCGATGCGGGGACGAGCCTCCGCGATGGACGAGGCCTCGATGACATCGCGCACACCGAGCGCCCACAGGTGGCGGGTGACGGTGGAGCGGACGCGCGGGTCGGCCACGACCACCATGGCGGTCGGCTTGTTCGGGCGGTAGGCGACCAGGCTTGCGGGCTGCTCGAGGAGAACGGACACCAGGCCTCCTGGGTGCGGGGACGGGGCCGGCTCGTGGGGTTCAAGCCGGGACGAACCGTGCTTTCAAGGTCACAGTCGTCTTCGGCACCCAACCCGTCCTCCTTTAGAGAATGATCACGAATCGGTGATAACAATCCGCACAATTCGGACACGCGGTCGATCATTCGAAGGCCGGACGGTTTCGGTCTGCGACGGTACGCGGTCGAAAGTGGCCGTATCGACAAAGTGATTCGGCCAAGAGGGGGACGCAGGTGTGATCGTCGGCAGGGCATGGTTGACCGCCCCGTACAGATTCGATCAGTACGGGGTCGGAACAGGGTCGATCAGCGGGACTGCGGTCCTCGCCGCTGAGGCAGCGTCACCACCGACGCGTCCCCCGGCACGGCCGGCGGCAGCCCCGCGACCTGGGCGAGCAGATCGCACCAGGACGCCAGGTGCGCGGCCGTGTCCGGGACCCCGCCCAGGCCCTCGCGCGGCGTCCAGGAGGCCCGGATCTCGATCTGCGAGGCGGCCGGGCGCTCGGACAGACCGCCGAAGTAGTGCGAACTCGCCCGCGTGACGGTGCCGCTCGGCTCCCCGTACGTCAGCCCGCGCGTCTGTAGCGCGCCGGTCAGCCAGGACCAGCACACCTCCGGCAGCAGCGGGTCCGCGGCCATCTCCGGCTCCAGTTCCGCGCGCACCAGCGTCACCAGCCGGAACGTGCCCTGCCAGGCGTCGTGACCCGCCGGATCGTGCAGCAGCACCAGCCGGCCGTCGGCCAGGTCCTGGTCACCGTCGACGACCGCGGCCTCCAGCGCGTAGGTGTGCGGAGCGAGCCGCCCCGGCGGGCGTGTCGGCTCGACCTCGATCTGGGGCCGCAACCGCGCAGACCTGAGCGCGTCGACGGCGGCCCGGAAGGGCAGTGGGGCGGTGTCCGCCTCCCGCCGGTCTTTCTCCGTGTCCTTCGCTTCGTCCATTCCGCCAGCGCCGTCCGACAGTCGTCCCTGAGCCGCAGCCATGCCGGAAGATTACGGGGACCGGAGCCCGGGTGCCGGGCTAGACACCCCGCGCCTGCCCAGGGGCTGAATCACGCCCATCGGGGGCGTGCGAAACTTGGCCCGTGAGTGCCAATGACGCCCCCCGGGCCCCGCAGCCGTCCGCCACGTACGACTCAGCCTTCCTCAAGGCCTGCCGGCGCGAGCCCGTGCCGCACACGCCGGTGTGGTTCATGCGGCAGGCCGGGCGCTCACTGCCGGAGTACCGCAAGGTGCGCGAGGGCGTTCCGATGCTCGAGTCCTGCACGCGGCCCGAGCTGGTCTGCGAGATCACCCTCCAGCCGGTGCGCCGGCACGGCGTGGACGCGGCGATCTACTACAGCGACATCGTCGTCCCGCTGAAGGCCATCGGCGTCGACCTCGACATCAAGCCCGGCGTCGGCCCGGTCGTCGGACACCCGATCCGCACCCGCGCCGACCTCGCGCAGCTGCGTGACCTGACCCCCGAGGACGTCTCCTACGTCACCGAGGCCATCGGCCTGCTCACCCGCGAACTCGGCGGCACGCCCCTGATCGGCTTCGCCGGCGCCCCGTTCACCCTCGCGAGCTACCTCGTCGAGGGCGGCCCGTCCCGCACGTACGAGAACGCCAAGGCGATGATGTACGGCGACCCCGAGCTGTGGGCCGACCTGCTCGACCGCCTCGCGGACATCACGGCCGCGTTCCTCAAGGTCCAGATCGAGGCGGGCGCCTCGGCCGTCCAGCTGTTCGACTCCTGGGCCGGGGCGCTGGCCCCCGTCGACTACCGGCGCTCGGTGCTGCCCGCGTCGGCGAAGGTGTTCGAGGCCGTGGCGGGTTACGGCGTCCCGCGCATCCACTTCGGCGTCGGCACCGGCGAGCTGCTGGGGCTGATGGGCGAGGCCGGCGCGGATGTCGTCGGCGTCGACTGGCGCGTCCCGCTCGACGAGGCAGCCCGCCGCGTCGGGCCCGGCAAGGCGCTCCAGGGCAACCTCGACCCGACGGTGCTGTTCGCCCCGACGGAGGCCGTCGAGGCGAAGACCAGGGAGGTCCTGGACTCGGCGGCGGGTCTGGAGGGCCATGTCTTCAACCTCGGTCACGGCGTCATGCCGTCCACGGACCCGGACGCGCTGACGCGGCTCGTGGAGTACGTGCACACGCGGACCACGCGCTGACGCAGGGCCGCCCGGGACCGAATCGGCCGGTTCGGTGAACGCGGCCGTACGGGCTTGCGTATGTGTCGGCAACCGCCCGCGGCGCGGGGAAGGCGGGTCGCGGGGCCGACGTGAGGAACAGGCGATGAACGACCGAGTTAGTCCTCCGATGCACGCACTGCCCGACGGCGAGGCGGAGCTGACGCTGGTGGTGCGGCTGCCGTGGGAGGACGTGGCCCGCCTCGGCCAGGAGGCCGGGCGGCTGGCGGCCCAGATGCGGCGGCCCGTGACGCTGGAGGAGGCGGTGAGCCACCGGTTGCGGTCGTCCAGGATCGCGGCGCACGCGAAGCCGGCGGGGGAGCAGCCGCCGGCTGTGACCTCTTCCGCGTCGGTTTCGTCCTTGCCGTCCCGGCCGCCGGCGGAGCAGGCGCGGCAGGCCATCGACCGGATCAACGGTACGGCCGGGACTGCCTAGGGTTTCGCCGTAGGGGTGTGGGTTCGCCGCCGAGCGCGGGTCCCCTACGAGGAACCGCGGACCTTTGCCGCCGCCTTGCGGGCCGCCACCAGGACCGGGTCCCAGACGGGGGAGAACGGCGGTGCGTAGCCCAGGTCCAGGGTCGTCATCTGTTCCGCCGTCATGCCGGCCGTGAGGGCGACCGCGGCGATGTCGACTCGTTTGCCCGCGCCCTCCCGGCCGACGATCTGGACGCCGAGGAGGCGGCCCGTGCGGAGTTCGGCGAGCATCTTGACCGTCATGGGGGAGGAGTCCGGGTAGTAGCCCGCGCGGCTGGTCGACTCGATGGTGACCGCCTCGAAGCGCAGGCCCACGCGGTGGGCGTCCTTCTCGCGCAGTCCCGTGCGCGCGATCTCCAGGTCGCAGACCTTGCTGACCGCCGTGCCGACCACGCCCGGGAAGGTGGCGTAGCCGCCGCCCGCGTTGGTGCCGATGACCTGGCCGTGCTTGTTGGCGTGGGTGCCGAGCGCGATGTGCCGTTCCTGGCCGGAGACCAGGTCGAGGACCTCGACGCAGTCGCCACCCGCCCAGATGTTCTCGTGGCCGCGCACCCGCATCGAGCGGTCCGTGAGAAGGCCGTCGTGGGTACCGAGGGGGAGGCCGGCCGCCTTCGCGAGCGCCGTCTCGGGGCGGACACCGATGCCGAGCACGACGACGTCCGCCGGGAACTCGCGGTCCTGGGTGGCCACCGACCGGACCCGGCCGTCGTCGCCCGTGAGGATCTTGGTGACCTCGGCGTCGTTCACCATCGTGATGCCCAGGCCCTCCATGGCCTTGTGCACCAGGCGGCCCATGTCGGGGTCGAGGGTCGACATGGGCTCGCTGCCGCGGTTGACGACCGTCACCTCGTAGCCGCGGTTGATGAGCGCCTCGGCCATCTCCACGCCGATGTAGCCGGCCCCGACGACCACCGCGCGGCGGCCACGCGTGCGTGCCAGCGTGTCGAGCAGCGCCTGGCCGTCGTCCAGCGTCTGCACGCCGTGCACCCCGGGGGCGTCCATGCCCGGCAGGTCCGGCCGGATCGGCCGGGCGCCGGTCGCGATCACGAGTTTGTCGTACGACGTCCAGGACTCGGCGCCGGAGTCCACGTCACGCGCGCGTACGCGCTGCCCGTCGGGGTCGATGTCCGTGACCTCGGTGCGCAGGCGCAGATCGATGTCCCGCGCCCGGTGCTCCTCGGGGGTGCGGGCGATGAGCTGGTCCCGGTCCGTGACGTCGCCGCCCACCCAGTACGGGATGCCGCACGCCGAGTACGACGTGAAGTGGCCCCGTTCGAACGCCACGATCTCCAGCTCGTCGGGGCCCTTCAGGCGGCGGGCCTGCGACGCCGCGGACATCCCCGCGGCGTCGCCGCCGATCACGATCAGTCGCTCCCTGCGCGTACGGCTCATGTTCATGCGAACACGCTACGGGCGCAGGGCATTTCAGTCCTGCTCGTCAGGAGTTCGCGCGGGCGCGGACTGCGGGGCCGGCCGGGCCGTCGGCAGCGGGCCCAGGGCGCTCGTGGCGGGCGCCGGGCGCGGGCGGCGCGGGAGGCGGGGGCGTACGACGCGCAGCCAGAGCAGCGCGAGCAGGGCGGCCACCGCCGCGAACGGCAGGACCGCGCCGAGTGCCACCGCGAGCCAGCGCAGCATCGTCACGAACGCGTTCCAGCCGCCCGCGAGCGCGTCCACGAACCCCGGGTCGTCGTCCTTCGCCTCCTTCTTCACCGGGGTCTCGGACAGCGACAGGGTGATGGTGGCCAGGCTCGTGCGGTCCTTCAGGGACTCCTGGCGCGCGAGCAGCGCCTCCAGGTCGGCCTGGCGGGTGCTCAGCTGGCCCTCCAGGGTCACCACGTCGCCGAGCTTCGTGGCCCGGTCCATCAGCTCGCGGATCCGGGCCACACTCGCGCGCTGCGACTTGATGCGGCTCTCCACGTCCACCACCTGGTCGGTGACGTCCTCCGCCTTGGCGCTGCGGTCGAGGAGCTTGCCCGCACCTTCCAGCTCGGTGAGGACCGCGTCGTACTTCTCGACGGGTACGCGCAGCACGACCCGGGTGCGCTCGCGGCCTTCCTCGTCCCGGGTGGTGGTCTCGTTGCCGACGTAGCCGCCCGCGTTCTCGGTACCGGTGCGGGCCTCCTCCAGGGCCTTCGGCACGTCCTTGACCTGCACGGTCAGCGCGGCCGTGCGGATGATGTGGCTCGTGGGGAGCTGCGGCGGGGCGGTCGCCCTGGCTCCGCTCCCGGCGCCGCCGGGGGCGGCCTCGTTCGCGCCGGCCTTCTCGTCCGACTGCGGGGCGGCGGCCCCGTGGTCGGCGGCGGTGCTGCCGGCGGAGTCCTCGCCCGCACCGCTGCATCCGGCGAGCGCGAGGGCCGCGGCCAGCAGGAGCGCGGCCAGGGCCGGGGCGGGGCGGCGGGCGGGTCGTCGTGTGCGCATGTGGGCATCCCCCGAGGATCGGTTGGGCTGACGTTTCTTCGACGCCCGGGCGGTGCCGGACGTTTGGTCCGGGACGGTTCCGATGCGGTCACGGTCGGGACTCGTGAAGGACACCGGGGCGCGGGAGCGCTGTCAGCGGGGTCTGAGAGGCTGGGGGCATGCGCGAAGTTCAAGCCGGTGCGGGCACCGGGCAGGTCGTCGTCATCGGGGCGGGAATCGCGGGACTGGCCGCGGCCCACCGGCTGCTGGAGCGCGGGGCGCGGGTCACCGTGCTGGAGTCTTCCGGCCGGGTCGGCGGCAAGCTGCTGCCCGGGGAGATCGCGGGCGCGCGCGTGGACCTCGGCGCCGAGTCGATGCTTGCCCGCCGCCCCGAGGCGGTGGCGCTCGCCCGGGAGGCCGGCCTCGCCGACCGGCTCCAGCCGCCCGCGACCGCGACGGCCTCGATCTGGACCCGGGGCGCGCTGCGTCCGATGCCCAAGGGACACGTGATGGGCGTGCCCGGCACCGCCGCGGCCCTGTCCGGGGTGCTGTCCGACGAGGGCCTCGCCCGTATCGACCGCGACGCCGAGCTGCCCCGCACGGAGGTCGGCGACGACGTGGCCGTCGGGGAGTACGTGGCGGCGCGCCTCGGCCGCGAGGTCGTCGACCGCCTGGTGGAACCCCTGCTGGGGGGCGTGTACGCGGGCGACGCGTACCGCATCTCGATGCGGTCGGCCGTCCCGCAGCTCTTCCAGGCGGCCCGCAGCCACGCCTCCCTGACCGAGGGGGTCCGCGAGATCCAGGCGAAGGCGGCCGCCGCCCAGCAGACCGGCCCGGTGTTCATGGGCATCCAGGGCGGCGTCGGCACACTGCCCCTCGCGGTGGCGGAGTCGGTGCGGGCACGCGGGGGCGAGATCCTCACGGGGACGCCGGTGACCGAGCTGGACCACAGCGCCGCGGACGGCGGCGGATGGCGCGTGGTCGCGGGTGAGCGGGTGCTGCACGCCGACGCGGTGGTGCTCGCCGTCCCCGCCCCCGCCGCCGCCCGCCTCCTGCGCACGGCGTCCCCCGGGGCCGCCGCCGAGCTCGGCGGCGTCGAGTACGCCTCCATGGCCCTGGTCACCCTCGCCTACCGCCGCGCCGAGGCGGGCCTGCCCGAGGGCAGCGGCTTTCTCGTGCCGCCGGTGGACGGGCGCACCATCAAGGCGTCGACCTTCGCCTCGCAGAAGTGGGGCTGGATCGCCGACGAGAACCCCGACCTCGTCGTCCTGCGCACCTCCGTCGGACGGTACGGCGAGACGGAGATCCTCCGGCGCGACGACAGCGAGCTCGTGGCGGTCTCCCGGCACGACCTGAAGGCGGCGACCGGCCTCGACGCCACACCCGTCGCCACGCGCGTCACCCGCTGGGACGACGGCCTGCCCCAGTACCCCGTCGGCCACCACGCGCGCGTGGCCCGCATCCGCGAGCACGTGGCGAAGCTCCCGGGGCTCGCCGTGTGCGGCGCCCAGTACGACGGCGTCGGCATCCCGGCGTGCATCGCGAGCGCGTACGCCGCCGCCGACCAGATCCACGGTGACCTGCGGGGTGTGGAGGAGCTCACCGCCCACCCGGTGCAGAGCCTGCACGGCGGAGCGGGAGAATGAGGAGCATGAGTGACGACGCCTCCACCACGGCCTCCAGCACCGAGCCCGACCGCATCCCGAACAAGGGCAAGCTGGCCAAGGACCTCAACGAGGTCATCCGCTACACGCTCTGGTCCGTCTTCCGGCTGAAGGACGTCCTCCCCGAGGACCGCGCCGGGTACGCCGACGAGGTCCAGGAGCTGTTCGACCAGCTCGCCGCCAAGGACGTGACCATCCGCGGCACGTACGACGTCTCGGGCCTGCGCGCCGACGCCGACCTCATGATCTGGTGGCACGCGGAGACCAGCGACGCGCTGCAGGAGGCGTACAACCTCTTCCGCCGCACGAAGCTGGGCCGGGCGCTCACGCCGGTGTGGTCGAACATGGCGCTGCACCGCCCCGCCGAGTTCAACCGCTCGCACATCCCGGCGTTCCTCGCCGACGAGACGCCCCGCAACTACGTGAGCGTCTACCCCTTCGTGCGCTCCTACGACTGGTATCTGCTGCCCGACGAGGACCGCCGCCGCATGCTCGCCGACCACGGCAAGATGGCCCGCGGCTTCCCGGACGTGCGCGCCAACACGGTCGCCTCGTTCTCCCTCGGCGACTACGAGTGGATCCTCGCCTTCGAGGCCGACGAGCTGTACCGCATCGTCGACCTGATGCGTCACCTGCGGGCCTCGGAGGCCCGTCGGCACGTCCGCGAGGAGGTCCCGTTCTTCACGGGCCGCCGCAAGGACATCGCGGAGCTGGTCGCGGGCCTGGCCTGATCAGCCGAGCGGTCGGTCGGCCCCGGGCCGCTGCGGGGCCGCCGACCGCGACTGCGGCTTCGGTTCCGGATGCGCGGCGCAGTCCGTACGCCGTCCCGGCAGCCGGCCCTCCAGCAGGTACGCCTCCACATGGCCGTTGACGCAGGCGTTCGGCCCGCCCGCCAGGCCGTGCGAGCCGGCGTCCCGCTCCGTCACCAGCACCGAGCCCGCCAGGCGGCGGTGGAGTTCGAGGGCACCGTCGTACGGCGTCGCGGCGTCCCGCTCGGCGGCCAGGATCAGCGTCGGCGGCAGTTCGCCCGGCCCGGTGCCGACGTCGAGCGGCCGCTGCCGCGGCCCCTCCCAGTAGGCGCAGGGCAGGTTCATCCACACGTTGTCCCAGGTCTCGAAGGGCGCCAGCCGGGCGAGCCGGGTGTTGTCCCGGTTCCACACGTCCCAGTCCGTCGGCCAGGGGGCGTCGTTGCACTCGACGGCGACGTAGACCGCGCGTGCGTTCTCCGCCTCGACGGCGGCCTCCGCGCGCTGTTCCGCCTGTTCGACCAGTGGCTTGGGATCGCCCTTGAGGTACGCCGACAGCGCGTGGGCCCGGTGCGGCCACTGGTCGTCGTAGTACCCGGCCTGGAGGAACGCCCCCTGCAGCTGCCCGGGCCCGACCTTCCCGCCGGCCGGCTCGACGGCCAGCCGGGCGCTCGCCCGCTCGTAGCTGCGCCGCACCTCCCGCGCGGTCCTGCCCAGCCCGTACACCTCGTCGTGCCGGGCGACCCACGCCCGGAAGTCCGCCCAGCGGCCCTCGAACGCCGCCGACTGGGCGAGGTTGTTGCGGTACCAGATCCGCGCGGGGGCGGGGTCGACCGCCGAGTCGAACACCATCCGCCGTACGTGGGCGGGGAACAGCGTCGCGTACAGGGCGGCGAAGTACGTGCCGTACGACGAGCCCATGAAGGTCAGCCGCTCCTCGCCGAGCGCGGCGCGCAGGACGTCGAGGTCGCGGGCGTTGTTCAGCGAGTGGTAGTGCCGCAGCGCGCCGCCGGCCCGCTCCGCGCAGCCGCGCGCGTACGCCTTCGCCTGCGCGATGCGTTCCCTCTTGTACGACTCCGAGGGGTGTGTCGGCGCCTGGGTGGGCCCCTTGAAGAACCGCTTGGGGTCCGTGCAGGACAGCGGTGCGGAGCGGCCGACCCCGCGCGGGGCGTAGCCGACGAGGTCGTACGCGGCCGCGATCCGCTTCCACTCGGGGAGCAGGCCGACGAGGGGGAAGTACAGGCCGGAGGCGCCCGGGCCGCCCGGGTTGTAGACCAGGGCGCCCTGGCGGCGGACCGTGCGTTTGCTGTTGTGCGGGTCCTTGTGCGTGGCCCGGGCGCGGCCGACGGCGAGCTCGATCTGCCTGCCGTCGGGCCTGGCGTAGTCCAGCGGGACGGTGACGGTGCCGCACTGCATGGTGCCGGGGAGATCCTGCGCGTCGGGACACGGGCCGAAGTCGATGCCGGCCGCCTTGGCCCGCGCGGCGGCCACCGCGGTGCCGCGCAGCTCGGCCGCGGCCCTTGAGCCCTCGGTGTCCGGGGCGGTGGTGAGGGCGCTCAGCAGCAAGGATCCTGCGGCCGAGTAGAGCAGCGCGGCTCTCATTGCGTATCCCTTCGGTGCACGGTGGCGACAAAAGGGATGTTTGGTGCGGTGGTTGGGGAAGGCAAGCACCGTCCGCCGGTGTCGGCGCCAATGCCCCCTGTGCGCCCCCCGGGGTCTGTCAGTCGTGTGCCTCGCGGTGCGTGAAAGCGGCGCGCAGATCCGGTTCGCCGATCGCGCGGACACCGCGTACCGCCACGGACGTGAGGTACGTACGGTCGTCGGCGGTGCCGTCCGCGTTCCGGGTCAGGGCGCCGAGCAGCCGCTGGCCGGCCGGGGAGGCCCAGCGCGAGTACGGGTGGATCTCGATGCGGGCGACGGCGAGGCAACTCAGGGTCAGGGCGAGCGGCAGCGCGAACCACAGGGCGACCAGGTGACGTGGCAGGTCCGGCGGAACCGGCGTCAGCAGCGCGGCGAGGCCGAGGCCGAGTACGGCGACGGCCGCCGAGCGCACCTGCCGGACGGCCGCGGCGACCGTCGTACGGGAGCTGTCGGGCACCGCGAGTCCCGCGCGCACCAGCCGGTCGGCGATACCGTGTATCGCGTCCGCCGTGGCGGCGGTGGCCCGCACCGGCGCGATCCGGGACTGGCCCTCGGGGCCGATGGCCCCGATGACCGACCGCTCCATCTCGTCCCGCCCGCGCGGATCGACGACCGTCGCCCAGCCGGTGTGGGCCAGGAGCAGCCGGCGCTGGCGCGCCATGGCGACCAGGGTCACGTCGGCGACCCGCCGGGGCCCGCCGGAGAGGAACGCGGCCTCGTACAGCGTGAGTTCATGGATCCGGCCGGTGTCCGTGTCATCGGTCGCGGCGCGTACGGCGGCCAGGCACAGGCGTGTGCACGCCGTGCCGGCCACGGCCCAGGCCGCCAGCAGGAAAAGAACCCAGAGCATATGTTGTTTGTATGTGACACGGTCCCGAAAACACCATGCCTCGTTCACGATCCGGACGGAGTGTTGTCGGTATGTGACGTTCCGTTTCACGGCTCCGGCGGCGGGCGGAACGTGGGTGGCGGAAGCGTGAAGGCCGGGCCCGGGTCCGGGGCCGAGGCCGGAGGCGGGGCGGCCGTCGGGGGAGGGCCGGCGGTGGCCATGTCGCGGGCCACGGCGTCGAAGTCGACGTAGCCCGTGGCCTCCAGGACCTTGATGTGGTCGAGGACGGTCGTGTTGGCGTCGTCGGCGAGGTCGCGCACCAGCGAGTTGCGGGTGCTCGCACGGACCTGGGCGACGACCGAGAAGACCCTGCCGTGCGCCACGCGCAGGATGTTGGCGAACTGGCGGTCGTACTCGGCACCCTGTGCCGTGTCCAGGGTTCTGAGCCACTGCTTCTGCTGGTCGCTGGGCGCGTCCGGAAGCGCGAGGTTCAGCCGCGCGGCGACACCGCGGACCCGCTCGTCGAGGAACCTGTGCCCCTCGACGAGATGCCGGCCCGCCGTCCGGACGGCCGGCGTGGTTCCCTTCGTCCGGGCCTGCCGCCCCGCGGGCAGCTCCCACAGCCCGGCCAGCCGGACCTTGACGAGGAAGTCCTGGTCGAGCGCGGACAACGGGCCGTAGCTCGTGCGCAAGGTCTGGGCGTTCAGCGCGTCCGGTCCCGTCCCCGGCCGGTCGGTGAACGACCAGAGGGAGAAGACCAGCGCGGCGATCGTCGCCGTCAGACACGTGACGATGAGCCCCGTGCCACTGACGAGGCCTCGGCCCTTGACGGGGGGTCGCGGTCGCATGGTGGTGCCTCCTGGTACGGCACCGCACGCTAGTGCGCTTCGGGTGCGGAGTTGCATGTTACTGCGGCGTCTACGTCAACTGCCGTACAGGGACGAATGGTTGCAACGGGGGCAGCACGGGACGATTGGAGGAGGCGCGACGGGGGACTCGCCGGGGCAAAGAGGCGCAAAACAATCCATGGCTCCAGGCGGGCGGGACCCGGGTGTCAGGTCGGGCACACTCGCGCGCGGACGGGTGAGGCGGGGGACTAGCCCACCCGGGTCCTCTGGGTCACCGGGACGCCGTCGCGGCGGTGTGGCCCGTGGCCGCCGCCCGCCCGATGGGCCATGTTGCTGACCGTCGAGCCGATCGGCACCGGCCGGATGCGAAGGAGGCCCCGCGGTGGGCGAGCTGTACATCGACGGCGAGTGGACACAGGCGGCGGCCGGTGGCCGGCGGGAGGTGGTCAACCCCTACGACGCCTCCGTCGTCACCACCGTCGACGAGGCCGACGCCACCGACGTGGACCGCGCCGTACGCGCCGCCCGGCGCGCCTTCGTCGAGGAGGACTGGGCCAACGCCACCTCCCGCCGCCGGGCCGACCTCCTGCTGCGCGTGCGTGACCTGCTGCTGCGCGACCAGGAGGACATCGCCCGCACCGAGACCCTCGACACCGGCAAGACGCTGGCCGAGGCCCGCATCGACGTGAAGGACGTGGCGAACGCCTTCCGCTACTTCGCCGAACTCGCGGGCAAGGACGGCGGCCGGGTCGTGGACGTCGGCCCGGACGTCCTCAGCCGCGTCGTCTACCAGCCGGTCGGGGTCTGCGCGCTCATCGCCCCCTGGAACTACCCGCTGCTCCAGGCCTCCTGGAAGGTGGCTCCGGCGCTGGCCGCCGGCAACACCTTCGTCCTCAAGCCCAGCGAGACCACACCGCTCACCACGATCGCCATGATCCGGCTCATCGAGGAGGCCGGCGCGCCGCCCGGCGTCGCCAACCTGGTGCTGGGCTCCGGGGCGACCGTCGGCGCGGCCCTGACCAGCCACCCCGAGGTCGACCTGGTGTCCTTCACCGGCGGTCTGACCACCGGGCGCTCCATCATGGCCAGCGCAGCCGAGGGACCGCGCAACATCGCCCTCGAACTCGGCGGCAAGAACCCCAACATCGTCTTCGCGGACGCCGACTTCGACGCCGCCGTGGACTACGCGCTGGACGCCGCCTTCCTGCACTCCGGGCAGGTCTGCTCGGCCGGTTCGCGCCTGCTGGTCCAGGACTCCCTGCACGACCGGTTCGTCGAGGCCCTCGCCCGCCGCGCGGCGGCGATCCGGCTCGGCAACGGCCTGGAGGAGGGCACCGAGAGCGGCCCGCTCAGCTCCGCCGAGCACCGCGAGAAGGTCGAGCGCTACATCGCCGTCGCCCAGGAGGAGGGCGCCCGGCTCGTGACCGGCGGCACCCGCCCCGACGACCCCGCCCTGAGCCGCGGCTTCTTCCTGCTGCCGACGATCTTCGCCGACTGCGACCGGTCGATGCGGATCGTCCAGGAGGAGGTCTTCGGCCCGGTGGTCACCGTCGAGCGCTTCGGCACCGAGGACGAGGCGGTGGAACTGGCCAACGACACACGCTACGGCCTGGCCGGCGGGGTGTGGACCTCCGACGCCGGCCGCGCCCAGCGCGTCGCCCAGCGGCTGCGGCACGGCACCGTCTGGATCAACGACTTCCACCCCTACGTGCCGCAGGCCGAGTGGGGCGGCTTCGGCCGCTCCGGCGTCGGGCGCGAACTGGGTCCCACCGGGCTGCGGGAGTACCAGGAGGCCAAGCACATCTACCAGAACCTCGCCCCCGCCCCCTCGGGCTGGTTCAAGGGCTGAACCCCTCCGCGGCACACCGCCCGCCCGTGGCGCAGGGAACGACCCCGTGACGCAACGAACGACACAGAAAGCAGGGCACCGCATGGCCCCCACCATCGCGCACGGCGCCGAGTCGGCCTACGACTACGTCATCGTCGGCGGCGGCACCGCCGGCTGCGTGCTCGCCGCCCGCCTGAGCGAGGACCCCGACTGCCGCGTCTGCGTCGTCGAGGGCGGCCCCAGCGACATCGGCGACGAGCGCATCCTGCGCCTGCGCAACTGGATCAACCTGCTCGGCTCGGAGTTCGACTACGGCTACACCACCGTCGAACAGCCGCGTGGCAACTCCCACATCCTGCACTCACGGGCCCGAGTCCTCGGCGGCTGCTCCTCGCACAACACGCTGATCAGCTTCCTGCCGCTGCCTCAGGACCTCGACGACTGGGTGAGCCGGGGCTGCTCCGGCTGGGACCCGGCAACGATCCTCCCCTACCGCGACCGGCTGCTCACACAGATCGTCCCGGTCGCCGAGGCCGACCGCAATCCCATCGCCCAGGACTTCGTCACCGCGGCCTCCCGCGCCCTCGGCGTCCCCGTCGTCGACGACTTCAACGCCGAACCCTTCGCCGACGGCACCGGCTTCTTCTCGCTGGCCTACCAGCCGGAGGGCAACCTGCGCTCCTCCGCGTCCGTCGCCTACCTCCACCCCGTCCTGGACCGGCCCAACCTGACGCTCCTGCTGGAGACCTGGGCGCACCGGCTGCTCCCGGACGAGTCGGGCCGGCTGACCCGCGTCGCCGTCCGGGGCGCCGACGGCGAACCCGCCGCCGTGCGTGCCGAGCGCGAACTCCTGCTGTGCGCGGGCGCGATCGACACCCCGCGCCTGCTGCTGCTCTCCGGCCTCGGCCCGGCCGACGACCTGCGCGCCCTGGGCATCGGCGTACGGGCCGACCTGCCCGGCGTGGGCGAGAACCTGCTGGACCACCCCGAGTCCGTGATCGTCTGGGAGACCGCGGGGCCGCTGCCGCCCAACTCCGCGATGGACTCCGACGCCGGCCTGTTCCTGCGCCGCGACAAGGGCCAGCCGCGCCCCGACCTGATGTTCCACTTCTACCAGGTGCCGTTCACCGTCAACACCGAGCGCCTGGGCTACCCGGTGCCGGCCTACGGGGTGTGCATGACGCCGAACGTGCCGCGCGCCCGCTCCACCGGCCGCATGTGGCTGCGCAGCAACAACCCCGCCGAGCATCCCGCCCTGGACTTCAGGTACTTCACCGACGCCGAGGGGCACGACGAGCGCACCATCGTGGACGGGCTGAAGGTCGCCCGCGAGGTCGCCGCCACCGACCCGCTGCGCGACTGGCTCGTCCGCGAGGTCGCGCCCGGCCCGGACGTCGTCTCCGACGCCGACCTCTCCGAGTACGGCCGCCGCGTGGCGCACACCGTCTACCACCCGGCGGGCACCTGCCGCATGGGCGCCCCGGACGACCCGATGGCCGTCTGCGACCCGGAGTTGAGACTGCTCGGCGTCGAGGGCGTGCGGATCGTCGACGCGTCGGTGTTCCCGACGATGCCCACCATCAACCCGATGGTGACCGTCCTGCTCGCCGCCGAACGCGCCGCCGATCTGATCCTCGACCGCCCCGGCCCCGCGGAACAGGAGGCCCGACAGTGACCAGTCCGCAGCCCCCCGCTCCGGCGGCCGGGGCTCCCTCGGCAGAGCCCGGCTCGGAGTTCCGCAAGGACATGGGCCCCTGGGCCAACTTCGCCCTCGGCTTCACCTACCTGTCCCCGGTGGTGAGCACCTACACCCTCTTCGGCACCGCGATCGTCGACGGCGGACCGCCGATGATCTGGGCGTTCGTGCTGGCCGGCTGCGGACAGTTCCTCGTCGCGCTGATCTTCGGCGAGATCGTCGCCCAGTACCCCATCGCGGGCGGCGTCTACCCCTGGGCCCGGCGCCTGTGGGGCAAGCGCTGGGCGTGGATGACCGGCTGGGTGTACATGTGGGCGCTGCTGGTGACCATCACCTCCGTCGCCTACGGCGCCGGCCCCTACATCGCCATCCTCTTCGGCTTCGACACCACCGTGCACACCACCGTGCTGTGCACCGCAGTGCTGATCGTCATCGCCGTCCTCATCAACTACATGGGGACCAAGGCGCTGTCGGCGGCGGCCGTCATCGGCTTCGCCGGTGAGCTCATCGGCGCCCTCGTCGTCGGCATCTACCTGCTGTCCACCCACCGGCACCACGGCCTCGGCGTCATCTTCGACACGTACGGCGCCGAGGGGGACGGCTCCTACCTGCCCGCGTTCCTCGCCGCCGCGATCATCGGCTTCTACCAGTACTACGGCTTCGAGGCGTGCGGCGACACGGCCGAGGAGGTCGCCCACCCGGGCCGTGTCATCCCGCGCGCGATGCGCCGCACCATCTACATCGGCGGTGCCGCGGCCACGTTCACCTGCATGTCGCTGCTGCTGTCGGTCACGGACTTCAACGCGGTCATCTCGGGCGAGCAGGCCGACCCCGTGGTGGACGTGCTGTACGACGCCATGGGCGAGACCGGGGCGCGGATGGTGATGGCCGTGGTGCTGATCTCCTTCCTGTCCTGCACGATCAGCCTCCAGGCCGCGGCCGGGCGGCTCATCTACTCCTACGCCCGTGACGAGATGATCGCCGGGCACCGGCTGCTGCGGCGGTTCGCCCACGCCCGCGCGGTGCCCGGCTACGCGCTGTTCGTGTCCGCGGCGGTACCGCTGCTCATCGCCTTCGCCTCGCTGCTCTCCGAGGACGCCCTCACCAACATCGTGTCGTTCGCGATCCTCGGTATCTACGGCTCGTTCCAGATGGTGGTGCTGGCCGCGCTGCGCGCCCGGCTCAAGGGGTGGCGCCCGGCGGGGGAGTTCACCCTGGGCCGCTGGGGCCTCACGGTGAACGTCGGGGCGCTGGCCTACGGCATCTTCGCCATCGTCAACATCTGCTGGGCCCGCAGCCCGGAGAAGCCGTGGTACGAGAACTGGATCGTCCTGCTGTGCGGCGCGGTGGTGGTCGGTACCGGCGCGCTGTACATGTTCACCACTCACCACTACGGCCGCGGCGACGCACCCGCCGGTGACGCCGTGCCGAAGACCGGGGCCGTGTCGAAGGACTGACGAGCGGACGGGCGGCCCCCGCGTCAACGCCGCAGCAGCACCTTCCGGGTGGCGCGGGCCAGCCGGCGGACCGGGCGCCGCGATCGCGGCGCCGGCCCCGACCGCTCCAGCCACCACTCCCGCAGCTCCCGCCGCGCAGCGGCGTCCCCGGGCCGCCCGGCGGACAGCAGGTGCTCGGCGAAGGTGAGCGCGTCGCGCCGGTAGCCGCCGGTCATCGGCTGCGTCTGGGCGTACCCGAGGAAGGCCGTACGGTAGTCCGCCCCGAGGATCTCCGGCAGTTCCGGTGCGACCTTGCCCACGACGTCCGCCCGCTTCGCGGCGAGCGCCCGTGCCTGTACGCCGACCCGCACCCGGTCGAACCCCTCGGGCACGGGCGTCCCCGCGACCAGCGCCGACAGCAGCGCGGCCTGCGCGACCCCGAGCCGCTGCCGGGCCTCGTCGACGCTCCGGTGTTCGGGCCGGCCGAAGGCGCCCCGTGTCGCCTCGGCCGTCCCGGTCCGATGGCACCGCGGCGCCCCGGCCTCGCCGCGCACGGGGGCCTCGGCGCGGACCTCGCGCCGGCCTCCGGGCGCGGCCGCCTGCCGCCGCGCCGCGACCGCGTTGCCCGCCGCGCGCACCTCGGCCTTCACCCGCTCGACGGCCCCCGCCTCCACAGCCCGCCGGATGGAGGCCAACTCGGCCTCCAGCTCCGCCGGTTCCGGGAAGTTCTCGTCGCGTTCCAGCAGGACCCCCGGAGGGGACACGCGGGACGCGAGGTCGCTCAGGATGTCGAGGACCGGCCGGGGGACGGGGTGGGCGTGGCTGTCGTGCCAGACGCCGTCGCGTTCGAAACCGCCGGCGACATGGACGTAGGCGATGGCCTCCAGGGGCAGCTCGGCGAGGGCCTTGGCCGGGTCCTCGGCGCGGTTGACGTGGTTGGTGTGCAGGTTGGCCACGTCGATGAGGAGCCGGACGCCCGTGCGGTCGGCGAGCTCGTAGAGGAACTGGCCCTCCGTCATCTCCTCGCCCGGCCAGGCGATCAGTGCGGCGATGTTCTCGACGGCCAGCGGCACCGGAAGCGCCTCCTGCGCGATGCGCACGTTCTCGCACAGCACGTCGAGCGCGTCCCGGGTCCGGGGGACGGGCAGCAGATGGCCCGCCTCCAGGTGCGGAGTCGCCGTCAGCGAACCACCGGCCCGGACGAACGCGATGTGCTCGGTGACCAGCGGTGAGCCGAGTGCCTCCACCCGCTCGGCCAGCGCGGCCAGACGGCCGTCGTCGGGCCGGTCCGCACCCCCGAGGCCGAGCGAGACGCCGTGCGGCACCACGGTGACGCCGCGCTCGCGCAGCCGCCGCAGCGACTCGGGCAGATGCCCGGGGCAGACGTTCTCGGCCACGGTCTCGACCCAGTCGATGCCCGGCATGCGCTCCACGGCGTCCGCGATCTCCGGTCGCCACCCGATGCCCGTCCCCAGTCGCTTCATCGTCCCCTCCTCCGCACAGCCGGTTCCTCGAACGTGAGGGGGGTATGGCCCAGCCGCCCGCCCCCGAACCCCGCCACGGACGCCTTCAGAGGAACATTTGAGGTTCGGCCCCCGGCGGCCCGGGCTCCCGACCGACGTCCCGGGCCCACCGACGGAGGCACCAGGGTCGCGCCACCTCCCGATACGTCGTAGACCGGACGTATGCGCGATGGCAGCGAGCAGGCGCACGGCCCCGCGCGGAAGCGGGAACAGGAGCCACAGGCCCCGGCCCCCGCCCCGGCGGCCTCCCGGCGGTTGTGGGCCGCCGCCGGGGGACTCGTGGTCGCCGTCGGCACGGCCTATTTCCTGCTGCCGCTGGAGGGGTTCGGCGACGACCGCTCCTGGCTGGGCTGGCCGCTTTTCGTCCTGTGTCTGGGGCTGCTGGGCGTGCTGCTGCTGCGCCAGGTGCGCGACGTCGTGCTGGAGAAGCCGCACACCCGGCCCGGCGTCATGATCCCGCTGCTGATGTGCCTGGCCGTGCTGGTCTTCTCGTCGGGGTACTACACCCTCGCCCAGCGGCCGGGCCAGTTCACCGGCCTGAGCACCCGCGTCGACGCGCTGTACTTCACCGTCGTCACGCTCGCGACCGTCGGCTACGGCGACATCACCCCGAGCGGGCAGGAGGCCCGCCTGGTGACCGTCGCCCAGATCCTGTACACGTTCGTCTTCCTCACGGCGGGTGCCACCGCGCTCTCGCGCCGTCTGCACACGGTGGTCGCCGCGCGCGACCGGCACCCGCCGCCCTCCTGAACCGGGTCGGCCTCTACGCCGCGCGGGTGGAGCGGTAGTTGAACACCGACCACAGCACGAAGAGGCCGGTCACGATCATGATGATCGACCAGAACGGCTGGTACGGCAGCCACATGAAGTTCGCGATCAGCGCCAGCCCGACCACGACCGCGCCCACGACCCGGGCCCAGGCGGCCCCGGTGAACAGGCCGAGCCCGGCCGCCACCGCGAGCACCCCGACGATCAGGTGGATCCAGCCCCACGCGGTCAGGTCGAACTCGAAGACGTACTCGCCGAAGCTCGTGTACACCTCGTCGTCGGCGATCGCCGTGATGCCCTGGAGCACCGCGAACACGCCGTAGACGACCATCAGGGTGCCGCCGAGAGCGAGACCCCTGGTCGCCCAGGGATCGCCCGTACCGCCGGAGCCGGACCCGCCGGGCGTCCGGTCGGGGGCGGGCGGGGCGGGGGGAGGGGGCGCGGCGCTGGTCATGGCTGCCTCCTGGTGGGGTTGTCCGGTAACCCCACTGGAGCACCCGCCCAGGAGCGGCGCGCCTGCGGCTACTCCGAACGGGTGAGCGCCGGGCCGCCCGGCGCGTAGGGCTCCCGGCGCAGCGCCGGGTGGTCCGCGACCACGGTGCACGAGCCGGGCGCGATCTCCGTGAACCCCGCGTCGCGGACCACCGGCAGGCCGCTGCCCGTCAGCCCGGGCCAGCGCGCCGGGTCGGCCGGCCGCACGGCGAGCCGGAAGCCCGCGTCGTGCCAGGCGGCCCGCTCCCCGTCGGTCAGCTCCCACCAGGCCAGTTGCGCGGCGTGGCCGGCCTGGGCCATCGCCTTGCCGGCCGACATGCCGAGGTCGGGGTTCAGCCACAGCACGGGGGCGGCCGGGTCCGCGTCCACCGGCGGTTCCGGGTCGTCCAGGTCGGTGCCGGAGACCTGGAGCCGGGCCAGGTCCTTGGGCCAGCCGTCGAGCGGGACCGGCGGGAAGACCCGCACCTCGGCCGACTTGCCGGTGACGGTGATGCCGGGCAGCGCCTCCGCCCGCCGCCACTCGGCGCCGCGCGCCCGCCGCACGACCTTGCGGATCCTGGCGTCCTGCCAGTCCCGCACGGCCTGCGCCCACGGGCCGTCGCCGGCCGACCGCTCGTCGCTGAGGATCGTCAGCACGGCGCGCGCGGCCGTCTCCAGCGCGTCCGTCCGCGCCGGCGGGTCCGCCCGCTCGATCCGCACGACCAGCGGCAGCACGAACTGCGGTGCCGTGTCGCGGGCCGAGGGTCCGGACCGGAAGGGGCTGTCACTCACGGGCGTCGGGTCTTCGCTCACGAATCCCAGTGTGCCAGCCGGAAGATCGTGGAGGATGGGGCCCATGCGACCCGACCTGTGCCTGCAGAACGCGGGCCGCCGCTACGGCCTGCGCGGCCCCTGGGTGCTGCGCGGCGTCGACCTGACGGTGGCCCCGGGCCGGCTCGTCCGCGTCGAGGGCGCCAACGGCACCGGCAAGTCGACCCTCCTGCGGCTGCTCGCCGGCATCGACGCCCCCAGCGAGGGCCGGATCACCGGCCGCCCGCGCACCGCCTACGTCCCCGAGCGGTTCCCGCCGGCCCTGCCGTTCACCGCCGTCGGCTATCTCACCCACCTCGGCGCCGTGCACGGCCTGACCCGTACGGCGGCCGCCCGCGCCGCCGGCGAGTGGCTGGAGCGCCTCGGCGCCGCCGCGTACGCCGGGACGCCGATGGCGCGGCTGTCGAAGGGCACCAGCCAGAAGATCGCGGTCGCCCAGGCCCTGCTGGCGGAGCCCGAGCTGCTGGTGCTGGACGAGGCGTGGACGGGCCTCGACACCGACGCCCGCGCCGAGTTGGAGCGGGCGGTCGCCGAGCGCACGGCGGCCGGCGGGTCCGTGGTGTTCGTCGACCACGACCCGCGCCGCCTCGCGGGCCTGCCCGACGCGACGTACGCCGTACGCGACGGGAGCCTCGTCCCGTGTGCGGCGCCGGGGTCCGGCCCGTCCGGCCCGCACGTCACCGTCGTGGCGCAGGGCCCGCCGGACGGGCGGCTGCCCGAGGACGCGCACCGGGCGGTCGCCTCGGCCGAGGAGACCACGCCGGGCACCTACCGCCTCGCCGTCCCCGCCTCCCGCTCCGACGTCCTGCTCCGCGCCCTGCTGACGGCCCGCCCGCCCTGGCACGTGGTGAGCGTGGAGCAGCGGGCGGACACCCCGGGGAGCCCCCGATGACCGCCCTGATGGGCTACCACGCCGCCCTGCTGCTGCGCTCCCAGCGCTGGCTCCCGCCGTTCCTGCTGTACGCCGCCTTCCTCGCGATCAGCGTCCAGGCCGGGCAGCCGGTGCTCGACTCGCTCGGCTACGCGGCCGCCGCGCTGCTGCCCGTCGCCGCCTGGCTGGCACGGATCTGTGTCACGGCGGAGCCGCAGGCCGCGCGGGGCTGTGTGGCGGCCGCGGTCGGGCCCGCCCGTGCCCATGTGGCCTGCCTGCTGGTGGCGTTGTCCGGCGCGGTGACGCTCGGCACGGTCGCGGCCCTCGGCGTGACGCTGCTGAGCGCTCCGGTCGCCTCGGACCACCGCACCCCGGTCCCGCTCGCCCCCGCGTGCGGGGCCGGACTGCTCGCCGCGCTGGCCTGTGCCCTGCTCGGCACGGCGGTCGGCGCGCTCACCAGCCGGCCGCTGCTGCGGTCGCGGGCCCGTGCCGTCCTGGCTCTGCTGCTCGCGGCGCTGCTGTCCCTCGTGGCCACCGGCTCCCCGGCCCAGGCGGCGGTGCAGGGGCTGGTGACCGGCTCCCGGTCGGGCACCGTCCCGCTGCCGCTGCTGCCCCTGGCCGCGGCGGTCCTGGTCACGGCCGCCGCGCTGGCCCTGGCCGGTGCGCTCGCCGCCCGCAGATCAACCTGAGCAGGCGGTGCGCTGCGCCTCCTGCCACTCACAGACGGGGCAGAGGGTGATGCCCTTGTAGGACTCCGGATACTCCGTCGGCTCCCGGCACAGCACGCACTCCGCGTACGGCGGTCCGTCCGCCCGGGGCGGCCTGGTCGCGTCGATCAGGCAGTAGTCGTCCTCGCTCATACGTCCAGCGTAGGCCGGTCAGCGTCCCTCCGGGCGGGTCCGCGCACCGCTGCCGGCCGCCCCGATCAGCTCGGACACCTTCACGAACCGGAAGCCCTCGCGGCGCAGCCCCGGCACGATCGAGCGCACCGCCCGTTCGGTCGCCGGGGCGGCGCTGCGCGTGCAGTGCAGCACGACCACCGACCCCGGCCGCACGCCGTCCAGCACCTGCCGGGCGACCACCTCCGGGTCCGTCTCGAACGCGTCGCCGCCGACCACGTCCCACTGCACGGCGGTCACACCGGCCGGTGTCAGCGCCTTCAGCGCCCGCCGGTCGTAACAGCCGCCGGGGAAGCGGAAGTACGGCATCGGATCCGTCACACCGGCCTTCCGGAGGGCGGCGTACGCCCGCTCCACGTCCGACCGCATGCGCTTTTCGGGCACGGTGGGCAGGCCGTAGCAGTCCGGCGTGTACGCGTAGTGGCTGTAGGAGTGGTTGGCGACCTCGAACAGCGGGTCCCGGCCGATGGAACGGGCCTGGTCCGGGTACTGCTCGGCCCACCGCCCGGTCATGAACACGGTGGCGGGCACCTGCAGCGCGCGCAGCGTCGAGATCAGCCGCGGATGGTCGAACCGCTCACCCGCCGCCGCCCGGGCCCCCTGCCCGGCGGTCATGTCGGCGTCGAAGGTGAGGGCGACGGTCCTGCCGCGGGTGCGGGGGCCGTGCTCGAAGACCGGGGTCAGGCCGGTGGGGCCGGGGGCGAGGGTCGGAGGGCGCGACGGCGGTGCGGACACCGGCGGCGAGGGCGGCTGCGGGGGACGGCCGGCCCCGCACGCCGCGAGGGCCGTGCTCAGGGCGCACACCGCGGTGGCACGGCGGAGAAGGGTGATCACCGTATGAAGATATGAGCGGGATCGTCCTCTTATGCGTATCGGATGCGGGCATCACCCGGCCGTCAGATGTCCCGCTGCTCCAGCGGTTTGGTCGCCGGGCCCTGGATCACCTTGCCGTCCGTGTCGAAGCGGGAGCCGTGGCAGGGGCACTCCCAGGCGCGTTCGGCCGAGTTGAAGGCGACCAGGCAGCCCAGGTGGGTGCAGCGGGCGGAGACGCTGTGCAGATTGCCGTCGTCGTCCCGGTAGACGGCGAGGCGGTGGTGCCCGTCGGCGCGGACCACGGCGCCCTCGCCGGGCGGCAGGGACTCCACCGGCGGCGAGGGCCGCAGCCGGTCCCCGACGAAGTGGCCGGCGACCTTGGCCTGGGTCTTGAGGAACGCCGGCGCCTCCCGGACGGCGGGCTTCAGCCGGCGCGGGTCGTACAGCCCGCTCCACTCGCGCTCCTCGCCGGTGATCTGCGCCGCGAGCAGGCTGCCCGCCATGATGCCGCCGGTCATGCCCCAGCCGCCGAAGCCGGTCGCCACGTACGCGTGCCGGGCGCCCGGGTGCAGCGGGCCGACCATCGGCACGGTGTCGGTGGGGCTGTTGTCCTGCGTGGCCCACCGGTGGGTGACGTCCAGGTCCGGGAAGTGCTCGGTGGCCCAGGCGGTGAGGCGTTCGAAACCGGCCCGCGGGTCACCCGTGCCGGGCGTGAAGTGCTCACCGGTGACGATGAGCAGACGCCGGTCCCCGTCGTGCGGTGCCGTGCGCACCGAGCGGGTGTTCTCGTCGGGCGTGATGAACATTCCGTCCGGGTCCTGATCCGCGGGGATCGTCCCGGCGACGACCAGTTCGCGCTTCGGCGTCAGCCGGGTGAAGAGCAGGGCTCGGTCGAAGATCGGGTAGTGCGTCGCGACGACGACGTCCCGGGCCCGCACCGTCGCCCCGGTCGTGGTCGACAGCCGGCACGGCTCGCCCTCGTCCAGGCCGAGCACCGTGGTGCCCTCGAAGATCCGCCCGCCGTGTTCGACGAGGTCGGCGGCGAGGGCCAGCAGGTACTTGCGGGGGTGGAACTGGGCCTGGCCGGTGACCCGGACCGCGCCCGCCACCGGGAAGGGCAGCCCGGTCTCCGTCACGAAGGACGCGGGCAGCCCGGCCTCGGCGGCCGCCCGCGCCTCGGCGCGCAGCTCATCCACCCGTGCTGCGTCGCGGGCGTACGTGTAGGCGCTCCTGCTCTCCCAGGCGCAGTCGACGCCCAGTTCCCCGGCGATGCCGGCCGCGCGCTCGATCGCCTCGGACTGGGAGCGGGCGTACAGCCGCGCGCCCTCGGGGCCGCGGGTGCGGCGCAGCTTGTCGTAGACGAGCGTGTGCAGGGCCGTGACCTTGGCGGTGGTGTGCCCGGTGACCCCGGCCGCGACCCGCCCGGCCTCCAGCACCGCCACGCTCCGCCCGGCCCGCGTCAGCTCCCACGCCGTGCTCAGTCCGGCGATCCCGGCGCCGATCACCGCCACGTCGACGTCCAGGTCCTCCGTCAGGGCCGGATGGTGGCCGTCCGGTGCCGTCTCGATCCAGTACGAGCTGCTGACCTGCTGCTTCTCGCTCATGAGCCACCGGGTACCCCCGACTGCCCGCTTCAGTGGCCGGCGTGCCGCTTTACAGAAGGGGACCGACAGGGCTAACGTACAACCAAATGGTTGTAGATGAGCTGAACGACGAGACGGTGGACCGGCTGTTCCACGCCCTGGCCGACACCACGCGCCGGGACATACTGCGCCGCTGCGTGCGCGGGGAGCTGTCGGTCTCGCGGCTGGCCGAGGCCTATCCGATGAGCTTCGCGGCGGTGCAGAAGCACGTCGCCGTGCTGGAACGGGCCGGGCTCGTAGCCAAGCAGCGCAGCGGACGGGAGCAGCTCGTGCGCACCGACCCCGACGCGGTGGGCCGTGCCCGCCAGGCCCTCGACGAACTCGAGTCGGCGTGGCGCGGGCGCGTGGACCGGATGGCCCGGCTGCTCGCGGAGGACCCCGGTACCGAAGAGAACGACACCCCGGAAGGACCCGAGAGATGAGCGTCACCAGTGTCGACAAGGACCTCGACCACCTCACCCTCACCCTGATCGCCGACTTCGCCGCACCGGTGGAGCGGGTGTGGCGGCTGTGGGCCGACCCCCGGCAGCTGGAGCGCTGGTGGGGCCCGCCGTCCTACCCGGCGACCGTGGAGGAGCACGACCTGACCCCCGGCGGAGAGGTCACGTACTTCATGATCGGGCCGGAGGGCGACCGGCACCGCGGCTGGTGGCGCGTCACCTCGGTCACCGAGCCGACGGCCCTGGAGTTCACCGACGGCTTCGCCGACGACGACGGAAAGCCCAAGGACGACATGCCGACCACGTCCGTGACGGTGCGGCTCACCGAGCACGGCGGTGGCACCCGGATGGAGATGCGCTCCCTCTTCGACTCCCGTGAGCAGATGGAGCAGATGGTCTCCATGGGCATGGAGGAGGGCCTGAAGGAGGCCGTCGGCCAGATCGACGCCCTGCTGGCCGCCTGACCGCCCGGGTCAGGACTGCCGCAGCAGCCGCTTCCGGCACTCCGCCACGTCGAAGTCCGCCTCCGGGTACCGCGGATCCAGCTCCCGCAGGTGCTCCAGGAGCAGCGTGCTGACCGCCCAGTTGCGATACCACTTGTGGTCGGCCGGGACCAGGTACCAGGGCGCGTACGAGGTGCCGCAGCGCTCCAGGGCCCGCTCGTAGGCGTCCTGGTACGCGGGCCACAGGGCGCGGTCGTCGATGTCGGACGGGGCGAACTTCCAGCGCTTCTCGGGCTTGTCGAGGCGCCTGAGCAGGCGGCGGCGCTGCTCGTCGTAGGAGATGTGCAGGAAGCACTTGACCAGGGTCACGCCGTCGTCGGCGAGGGACCGCTCGAAACGGTTGATCCGCTCGTAGCGGCTTTCGATCACGGCGCGTGGCGCGAGGTTCCGGACGCGGGCGATCAGGACGTCCTCGTAGTGCGAGCGGTCGAAGATGCCCAGTTCGCCGGGGAGCGGGAGGGCCTTCTCCACGCGCCACAGGAAGGGGTGCGCGCGCTCCTCGGCGGTCGGTGCCCTGAACGCCGTGATCCGGCAGCCGGCCGGGTTGAGCAGGCCGATGACGTGCTTGACCGTGCCGCCCTTGCCGCTGGTGTCCATGCCCTGGAGGACCAGCAGGACGCGGCGCCGGTCGCCCGCGGTGCTCGCCGCCCACAGCCGTTCCTGGAGCCCGGCGAGCTGCTCGCCGATCCGGGCCGTGGCGGCCTTGCCCGCGGCCTTGCCGTCCGGGCCGCCGGGGGTGGCGGCAGCGTCGTGACGGGCCAGGTCGACCGGCTCGCCGCCGGGCAGACGCAGCCGCTCCCACAGCGAGGTCCCGCGCTCGTGGCCGTCCTCGTCCGCCCCGTCCGTCTCCGCCTCGTCCATCTCCGTCACCGGCCCCTTTCCGGTCCTGTGCCTCGATCGTCCGCCGGGGCGCCGGGTTCCGCACCCGGCGCCCCGGACGGGGGCAGAGCCGTGCCTACCGGCGCCAGGGGCCCGTCACCGCGAACGTGGTGCCGGGGGTGTAGCAGTTGACGTACATCGTCTCGCCGTCGGGCGAGAAGGTCACCCCGGCGAACTCACCCCACTCGGGCTCCTCCGGGGTGCCGATGGTCTGCCGGTTGCGGGCCATCGGGTACACCTCGCCGCGCCGGGTCACGCCGAAGACGTGCTGGGCGCCGTTGCCGTCCTCGCAGACCATGAGGCCGCCGCTGGGCGCCAGGCAGATGTTGTCCGGCGACTCTCCCGGCATCTGCACGTCGGTGTCCGGACCGAAGACGATCACCAGGGTGAGCCGTCGCCGGTCCGGGTCGTAGCGCCAGATCTGCCCGAAGTGGTCGGCCGCCGACCCCTCCGCGCTGCGGGCGAACGACGACACGAAGTACACCGACCGGCCGCCCCAGTAGCAGCCCTCCAGCTTCTGCGCGTGTGTGATGCCGCCCCGGCCGAAGTCCTGGAGCCGGACCGGCGTCTGCGCCGCCTGCGGATCCGGTACGTCCACCCACTCGATGCCGTCGAACTCCGCGCCGATGTCCTGGATCGAGGACAGGTCCGGCACGCCGGGCACGCGCATGGCCTGGAGCCGCCCGCCCGCGCGCAGCGAACCACGTCCGCCCAGCGGCCTGTCCGGCAGGAAGCGGTAGAACAGGCCGAAGGGCTTCTGGAAGGCGTCCTCGGTCTCGTACACCACGCCCCGCCGGGGGTCGATGGCGATCGCCTCGTGCTGGAAGCGGCCCATCGCGGTCAGCGGTACGGCTCCCGTGCGGTGCGGATCGACCGGGTCGACCTCGAAGATGAAGCCGTGGTCCTTGGCGTAGCCGTTGGTGCCGGCCTTGTCCTCGGTCTCCTCGCAGGTCAGCCACGTGCCCCACGGGGTGGGGCCGCCCGCGCAGTTCACGGCCGTGCCGGCGATCGCGACGCGTTCCGACAGGACGTTGTCGCGGGAGTCCAGGGTGAGGGCCGTGCAGCCGCCCTTGCCCGCCGGGTCGTAGGTGAGCCCCTGGACCGTCGGGACCGGGACCCTGCCGTCGGCGCGGTTCTCGTGGTTGCGGACCAGATGGACCCGGCCGCCTCTGCCCGCGAAGGCCGACATGCCGTCGTGGTTGGAGGGGACCTTGCCCTCGCCGGAGCGGAGCGGGTCTCCCTCGCGGGAGAGGACCCGGTAGCGGAAACCTTCCGGCAGGTCGAGCAGGCCCTTCGGGTCGGGGACGAGCGGACCGTAGCCGCCGCCGTGGCCGAGGGTCTGGGCGGCGGCGGTGCCGGCGAAGAGTTCGGACAGGGCACCGGAGAACGCGATCCCGACGCCCAAGGCGCCCGTCCCGGCGAGCACCTGACGTCGTGTGGCGATACGACCGGATTCGGTCATGGGGAAACCTTCCTGCTGGCGGACAGGAACTGTGATCCCGCTGTGTCTATCACCTGCTGCGGGTCGCGGGAACCACGCGCGTAGCGTGGCTCACTGCTCGACCGCGCGCCGCAGCTCGTCGATGGCCTGTTCTGTCGTGTCGACGGGGTGTTCCACCGGCGCCGGTGCCTGCCGGCTTCCCTCCTGGCGGGCCCCTTCCTCGGGGGCTCCCTCCTGGTGGCCCCGCTCCAGGAACCGCAGGAGCTCCACCGGGATGGGCAGTACCAGCGTGGAGTTCTTCTCCGCCGCCACCGCCATGACCGTCTGGAGCAGGCGGAGCTGGAGCGCGGAGGGCGTGTCGGCCATCTGGTGGGCGGCCTGGGCCAGTTTCTTCGAGGCCTGGTACTCGGCGTCGGCGTTGATCACCCGGGCGCGCCGCTCGCGGTCGGCCTCGGCCTGGCGGGCCATGGAGCGCTTCATCGTGTCGGGCAGGGACACGTCCTTGATCTCCACCCGGTCGATGGTCACCCCCCATTCCACGGCCGGGCTGTCGATCATCAGCTCCAGGCCCTGGTTGAGCTTCTCGCGGTTGGACAGGAGGTCGTCCAGTTCGCTCTTGCCGATGATCGAGCGCAGGGAGGTCTGTGCCATCTGGGAGACGGCGAAACGGTAGTCCTCGACGTTGACGACCGCGGCCGCGGGGTCCACGACCTTGAAGTACACGACCGCGTCGACCCGCACGGTCACGTTGTCGCGGGTGATGCCCTCCTGGGCGGGCACCGGCATGGTCACGATCTGCAGGTTGACCTTACGCATCCGGTCCACCGCGGGGACGATGAGATTGAACCCCGGCCGCCGCACCTCCCCGTGCAGCCGCCCGAGCCGGAACACGACCCCGCGCTCGTACTGCTTGACGACCCGCGCCGCCGAGGCCAGATAGACCAGCCCTCCGGCTCCGGCCGCCGCCACCGCCCCGATCAGCTCTTCGACCATGCCGACCTCCCCGTCCAGAGGTCCCGATTCGTCCGTTGCTGTAACGATATGCCTGGACTCGGGGTCGGGGCCATGCCTCGGGGCCGGGGCCGCACACGCGAAGGTCCGGGGCGCGCCCCTGGGGCACGCCCCGGACCAGGGGTGTGGGAGTTCCGGCTACGTCGCTACGCGGCCGTGACCTTCTCGGCCTCCGGTGACGGCTCCGGCTCGTGGACCTTCACCGGCTCCGTGCCCGTCGCGCTGTGGCGTTCGGCCCAGCTCTCCAGGGCCGTGCGGCAGGCGTGGTCGAGGTGGTGCAGACCCGAGAGGTCGAGCTCGACCGGGCGGTCCTGGGGCAGTGCCTCCAGGCTGTCGAGGATCTTCGGCAGCCGCAGGAAGGTCGCGTTGCCCGACAGGTACGCCTGGATCGGACCGGCGCCCTTGTCGATGACCTCGAGCTTGACGTGCGAGGCCTCCCAGGCGGTCTTGACGACCGACAGGGCCAGACCGATGAGCACGCCCTCGAACATGTTCACCGCGACGATCGACACGGCGGTGACGACGAGGATCAGCGCCTCACCCTTGTGCGCCCGCCACAGCGCCGCGACCTGGCGGAACGGGATCAGCTTCCAGCCCGCGTGCACCAGGATGCCGGCCAGGGCGGGGAGCGGGATCAGGGCCAGGGCCCACGGCATCGCGGCGGCGAACAGCAGCAGCCACACGCCGTGCAGCACACGGGACGCCTTGGTCTTCGCACCCGCGTTGACGTTCGCCGAGCTGCGTACGATCACCGCGGTCATGGGCAGCGCGCCGAGCAGACCGCACACGGTGTTGCCCGCGCCCTGGGCGATCATCTCCTTGTTGTACTGGGTGCGCGGACCGTCGTGCAGCCGGTCCACGGCCGCCGCGCTGAACAGGCTCTCCGCGGAGGCGATCAGCGTGAACGCGATGATGGTGCCCCAGATGGCCGGGCCGGCCAGCTCGCCGAAGGCCCCGGCCCCGGGCGGCTGGATGACGCCGAGCAGGCCCTCCACCTCGACCGTGGCGACCGGCAGGCTGAAGGCGAGCGTGGCGAGCGTGGCCAGGACCACCGCCGCGAGGGCGCCCGGCACCGACTGCACGGCCTTCGGCAGCTTCTTCCACAGCACGATGACGGCGATCGTGCCCGCGCCGATCGCGAGCGAGATCATGGCCTCGGTGCTGCCCAGGGCGTCGGCGAACGCCCCCGGCAGCCCCACGATCTTGCCGATGCCGGTCTCCGGCGCCTTCAGGCCCGCCGCCGCGTAGATCTGCCCGGCGATGATGACCAGACCGATACCGCAGAGCATGCCCTCGACGACGGAGACGGATATCGCCCTGAACCAGCGGCCTATCCCGAGGAAGCCCATGGCGAGTTGGAGCAGACCGGCGAGCAGCACGATCACACCGAGTGCGGCCACCCCGAACTCGCTGACGGCCTCGAAGACCAGCACGGTCATGCCGGCGGCGGGCCCGGACACCTGGAGGCTGCTGCCGGGCATCAAACCGGTGACGAGGCCGCCCACGATGCCGGTGATCAGGCCGAGTTCGGCCGGGACACCGGAGGCGACGGCGACGCCGACGCAGAGCGGCACGGCGACGAGGAAGACGACGATGGAGGCGAGGAAGTCCTGCCTCAGGTAAGGGAACTTGGTCATGGTGTCCCTCACAGGGTCTCGAAGGTGTCGGTCTCCGCGTGGTGCTGCCACACGGTTCCGGTGTGCACTTCGTAGAACCATGCGTGCAGGCCGAGTCGGCCCTCCGCCAGCCGGCGCTCGATGCACGGGTACGACCGCAGTCGCAGCACCTGGGTGAGGACGTGGTTCTGCACGGCTTCGGCGACCGTCGGGTCGGCCGGGTCCTCGCACTTGGGCTGTTCGGCGGCGTGCGCGAGCCAGTCGCGCACCGCCGGTACGGCGGCGAGGTCGTCGCCCCGTACCACCGCGCCCACGGCACCGCAGTGCGAGTGGCCGCAGACCACGATGTCCTTGACGCCGAGCACTTCCACGGCGTACTCGATGGTGGCCGCCTCGGAGGTGGGGTGCTCCAAGGCGTACGGGGGGACGATGTTGCCCGCGGTGCGCAGCTCGAAGAGCTCGCCGGGCCGGGCGCCCGTGATCAGGGCCGGTACGACCCTGGAGTCGGAGCAGGTGATGAACAGGACGTCGGGGGACTGGCCCTCGGCGAGGCGGGCGAACTCCTCAGGGCGCTGTCCGAACATGCGGGCGTTGTCGATGAGGGGTTGCATGAGTGTGGTGACTCCTCCTGGCGCGCAGTGGGGGCGCGTCGGACGGGCATGACAGAGGTGGGGGATGGAACTGCTCAGTTCCTCAGCAGCGGAAGACCTGAAGCGCTGCCGGAGTGTGCGACGCCGAGGATCTCGACGTGCGTTCGTGCGCGACGCCGGGTCTGTCCCGGTCCGGTGCTGTCGGCGTCATGTGCCTCAGCGGGGTCCGCTCGGGCGCCGAGGGCGCGGAGTCGGTGCTGTGGAACCGGTCGCGGGTCCGCAGGGGGCCGGTCGGGCCCCCGTGGTGTCCGGCGCGGCAGGTCGCGATCTCGTCGCGCAGAGCCTTCCCGGAAGATTTGGTTCCGGGGCGCGAAGACATGCCGGAGGGTTCAGTTCCGGGCTGAGCCTTGGCCTCGACTTCACTGGGCGTGTGCGCGGATGCGAAGGATGCCGTCGGTGCGAAGAACTGAAGGGCGAGCAGGACGGCGGCGAGGAGCGACACCACGGTCCGTGCCGTCGTACCTCGGTACATGCGCCCCCCTTCAGGTGATTCGCACATCTAGCGATGACCAACACTTGGTCAATGGCTGGTCAAGAAACACGTTAACCCTGCAAAGTCGTTTGCAGGGTTAACTTAACGTTTCAAGCTGAAGAGAGCCTGAAAACCGTGGGTGGGTTGGCTTGAACCAACCCTTGCCGCACGGCGGTTGGCGCGATATTGGGGCTGTGGTTACCGGGAGTTCGCCAGCTTGGCCGCGTCGCGGGCCAGGGCGGTGAGCCGGGAGATGGCCCGGAAGTACTTCTTGCGGTAGCCGCCGTTCAGCATCTCCTCGCTGAAGAGCTGGTCGAAGGGCAGGCCGGAGGCCAGCACGGGCACTTCACGGTCGTAGAGCCGGTCCGCGAGGACGACGAGCCGGAGTGCCGTCGACTGGTCGGGAACCGGCCGCACGCCGGTGAGGCAGACGGCCTTGATTCCGTCGGTCAGGGCGCCGTACCGGCTGGGGTGCACCCGGGCCAGGTGTTCCAGGAGGGGCGAGAACGCGTCGAGTGAGGCGCCCTCGGTGGCGTGCGCCGCGGTGGTCACCTGTTCGTCGGAGTACGGCGGCGGCGCCTCGGGCAGGCCGCGGTGGCGGTAGTCCTCGCCGTCGATGCGCAGGGCGCGGAAGTGGGCCGACAGGCCCTGGATCTCGCGCAGGAAGTCGGCCGCGGCGAACCGGCCCTCACCGAGCTTGCCGGGCAGCGTGTTGGAGGTGGCGGCGAGCGCGACGCCCGCGTCGACGAGCTTGCCGAGCAGGGTGGAGACCAGGACGGTGTCGCCGGGGTCGTCGAGCTCGAACTCGTCGATGCAGAGCAGGCGGTGGCCGGACAGGGTCTGGACGGTCTGCTGGAACCCGAGGGCGCCGACCAGGTTGGTCAGCTCCACGAAGGTGCCGAACGCCTTGCGGGCGGGCTCGGCCGGGGTGGCGTGCCAGAGGGACGCCAGCAGGTGGGTCTTGCCGACGCCGTAACCGCCGTCGAGGTAGACGCCGCGCGGGCCGGCCGGGGCCTTCTTCGGCGCCCTGCCGAAGCCGAACAGCCGCCGCCTGCCCGAGTCGGCCGTCCCGCCCAGACCCGCCGCGAAGCCCTCCAGGACCCGGACGGCCTCCGTCTGGCTCGGCTGGTTCGGGTCGGGGATGTACGTGCTGAAACGCACCGAGTCGAACCGCGGCGGCGGCACCATCTCGGCGACCAGCCGATCCGCGGGTACGTGCGGCTCACGCGCGCACAGGGAGAGCGGGGCCGCGTCGGTCATGGGGCCGGTTCCGGAGGGGGCAGGGGAGGAGGACACGGTTCACCATGCTACGGGGCGTGGAACACTGCACGGCATGCGACGTCTGTTCCCTGTGACCGATGAAACAGCAGCTCCGGACCCGGGCGGGAGGCCCGCGGAGGCGGCTCGTGACGGGGCCGGACGGGAGTGGAGTCTGGCCGAGCTGGCCGCCGCGTACGCCTATCCCGCGGCGGGGCCCGGCGGGCCGCTGCCGTGGCTGCGCGCCAACATGGTGTGCACGCTGGACGGGGCCGCCCAGCACGACGGCCGTTCGCAGCCCATCTCCAGCGCGACCGACATGCGGATCTTCGGCACACTGCGGGCGCTGGCGGACGTCGTGGTCGTCGGCGCGCAGACGGTGCGCCAGGAGGGGTACCGGCCGGCACGCGCGCGTGCCGAGTTCGCGGAGGCGAGGGAGGCGGCCGGGCAGGGCCCCGCACCCGCGATCGCGGTGGTCTCCGCCAGCCTGGACCTGGACTTCTCGCTTCCACTGTTCACCTCGCCCCTGGTGCCCACCCTGATCCTCACGGGGGCCTCGGCCGCCCCGGACCGGGTCGCCGCCGCCGAGAAGGCGGGCGCCCGGGTGGTCACCGCCGGGGACGGCATCGGCGTGGATCCGGCCCGGGCCGTCCAGGCCCTCGCCGCCCTCGGCCACACCCGGCTGCTGACCGAGGGCGGCCCGCGGCTGCTCGGGCAGCTGGTGGCGGCCGGTGTGCTCGACGAGCTGTGCCTGACCGTCTCCCCGATGCTCACCGCCGGCGACGCGCAGCGCATCGCAGGGGGGCCCGCCGTCACGGTGCCGCAGCGCTTCAGGCTGGTGTCGATGCTGGAGGAGGACGGCTTCCTGTACACGCGGTACGGGCGGTCCTGACGTACTGAACCGCCCGGCACGGGGTACAGGTGTCGGCGGCCGCACAGCCGAACCGGTCGGTAGGCCCGGAATCGGGGCGGTGGTCGTCGCCGGTCCGGTCATCGACGGAATGTGCCGTTCCGTTTGGTTTCCTGAAGGCACACTGGATCCGGCAGTGCCCGTGCGAACACGGGGCAGGATGGTTTCCGCAGGGCCCGGCACGGCCTACGGAGGAGTGGGGCCGCGGGCCCCGGGAGCAGAAGGGGCGCCTGGTGTTCACAAGCGTATTGATGATCGAGAAGGCCCTGACGTCCGCCGACGTGGAGTTCGTCACGACCTTGCACGGGGAGGAGCCGGTCTCCTTCCAGGTGCTGCTCCAGCCGCGCGGCGAGCAGGCGGACCGGCTGCTGCGGGCCATCGACGACGTCGCGCTCGGCGAGCTCGACGAGGCCGTCCGCGAGGGGGAGACGCCGGAGGGCGAGGAGGCGCTGAGCGTCGGGCAGCGGGCGCTGGAGGTCTCACTCGCGGCGTTGCGGGCGTCCGGGAGCGGGGCCGAGGGGCGGCTGATCGAGGATCATCCGCTGGACGCGCTGAAGTCCCTGGTGGAGGAGGTCGGCGCGGATGAGGTCATCGTGCTGACCGACCCCCACTACGTGGAGGAGTTCTTCCACCGGGACTGGGCTTCCCGGGCCCGGCACAAGGTGGGCGTGCCGGTGCTGAAGCTGTTCTCGCACAGCAAGGCGTAGCCGTCGGCGGTGTCAACGGCTGTGAACGCTTCGGCATAGGCTGTGCCGCTGAACGTTCCGCACACGTACAGGGAGACACGCATGGCACCCGGCCTTCCCACCGCCATGGACCGACCGCACTTCATCGGCATCGGTGGGGCCGGGATGTCGGGGATCGCGAAGATCCTCGCGCAGCGCGGGGCCGTCGTGGCGGGCAGTGACGCCAAGGAGTCGGCGACGGCCGAGGCGCTGCGGGCGCTGGGCGTGACGGTGCGCATCGGGCACGCCGCGGAGCACCTGGCCGACGATGCCAGCTGTGTGGTCGTGTCGTCGGCGATCCGGCAGGACAACCCCGAGCTGGCCCGCGCGGCCGAGCTCGGCATCCCCGTCGTGCACCGCTCCGACGCGCTCGCCGCCCTGATGGAGGGGCTGCGCCCGATCGCGGTCGCCGGTACGCACGGCAAGACGACCACGACCTCGATGCTGGCGGTGTCGCTGAGCGAACTGGGCCTGAAGCCGTCGTACGCGATCGGCGGGGACCTGGACGCGCCCGGCTCCAACGCGCAGCACGGCGAGGGCGAGATCTTCGTCGCCGAGGCGGACGAGTCGGACCGCAGCTTCCACAAGTACGCGCCCGAGGTCGCGATCGTCCTCAACGTCGAACTCGACCACCACGCCAACTACGCGTCGATGGACGAGATCTACGAGTCGTTCGAGACGTTCGTGGACCGCGTCACCGAGGGCGGCACGCTGGTGATCGCGGCCGATCACGAGGGCGCGCGGGAGCTGACCCGCCGGGTCGCGGGACGCGGCGTGCGGGTGGTGACGTACGGCGAGTCGCAGGACGCCGGCGTGCGCATCCTGTCGGTCGTGCCGCAGGGCCTGAAGAGCCAGGTCACCGTGGTGCTGGAGGGCGAGGAGCTGACCTTCACGGTCTCCGTGCCCGGCCGCCACTACGCGCACAACGCGGTGGCCGCGCTCGCGGCGGGTGTGGCGCTCGGCGTCCCCGCCGAGGAGCTGGCTCCCGCGCTGGCGGCGTACACGGGCGTGAAGCGGCGGCTCCAGCTCAAGGGCGAGGCCGCGGGTGTGCAGGTCATCGACTCCTACGCGCACCACCCCACCGAGATGACCGCCGACCTGGAAGCCATGCGCGGCGCGGCGGGCGACGCCCGGATCCTGGTCGTCTTCCAGCCGCACCTCTTCTCGCGGACGCAGGAGCTGGGCAAGGAGATGGGCCAGTCCCTGGCCCTGGCGGACGCCTCGGTCGTGCTGGACATCTACCCGGCCCGTGAGGACCCGGTCCCCGGCGTGACCAGCGAGCTGATCATCGAGGCGGCCCGGGCGGCGGGCGCGGACGTGACGCCGGTGCACGACAAGGCGGACGTGCCCGCCGTGGTCGCGGGAATGGCGAAGCCGGGGGATCTCGTTCTCACCATGGGAGCGGGCGACGTCACCGACCTCGGCCCGCGCATCCTGGACCGTCTGTCGAACTGAGGGGCTGGAGGCTCATGCCGTACGACGTCGAGAAGCCGGACGAGCAGTGGCGCGCGGAGCTGACGCCGGGCGAGTACGCGGTCCTGCGCCAGGCGGCCACGGAGCCCGCCTTCACCGGTGAGTACACCGACACCAAGACGCGGGGCGTCTACTCCTGCCGCGCCTGCGGGGCGGAGCTGTTCACCTCGGACACGAAGTTCGAGTCGCACTGCGGCTGGCCGTCCTTCTTCGACCCGAAGGACACCGACGCGGTGGAACTGATCGAGGACCGTTCCCACGGCATGGTCCGCACGGAGGTGCGCTGTGCGCGCTGCGGCTCCCACCTCGGACACGTGTTCGAGGGTGAGGGATATCCGACGCCCACCGACCAGCGGTACTGCATCAACAGCATCGCGCTGCGACTGGCGCCCGAGGAGGCCTGAGCCAGCCGCCGGTGAATCGGTGAACCACAGGGCCGTTGACTAATGGCTCAGTGAGCCAGAGGATGTCCGGGGTGACCTCCTCCGCGCACATGTCCGCAGATCCCGCCGGCCTTCCCGTCGACCTCGACGAGGCCGCCCACCGCTGTCTCGTCGCGGGCTTCGACGGGACGACGGGTGTCCCGGACGAGCTCAAGCGGCTCGTCGACCGGGGGCTCGGCGGGGTCATCCTCTTCACCCGCAACGTGCGGGACGCGGAGCAGGTGCGGCGGCTCACCGGGGAGCTGCGCGCCCTGCGGCCGGATCTGCTCGTGGGCATCGACAACGAGGGCGGCGGGATCGGGCACCTGGTGGGTGCCGGCGCTCCCGAGGTGCCCGGGTCCTTCGCGCTCGGTGTCGCCGACGACCCCGGACTGACCGCCCGGTGCGCCGACGCCCTCGCCGGGCATCTGGCCTCGCTCGGCATCACGGTCTCCTACGCGCCGGTCGCCGACCTCCAGCACCATCCGCGCAACCCGATCGTGCGCACCCGCTCCTTCGGTGCCGAGCCGGTGCTCGCCGCCCGGCATCTGCGGGCCTGGATCGCCGCCACCGAGCGGCGGGGCGTCGCCTCCTGCGCCAAGCACTTCCCCGGCCACGGCGGCACCGAGACCGACAGCCATCACGGCATCGCGGTCGACCCGCGGCCGTACGACGAACTGCGGGCCGACCTGGAACCGTTCCGGGCGGCCGTCGGCGCGGGCGTGCCGATGCTCATGAGCGCGCACGTCGTCTTCCCGGCGCTGGACCCCGAGCGGCCCGCCACCCTGAGCCGGCGCATCCTGGGCGATCTGCTCCGCCACGAGCTGGACTTCGACGGGGTCCTGGTCAGTGACGCGCTGGAGATGAAGGCCATAGCCGACCGCTACGGCGAGGCCGCCGGGGCGCGGATCGCCCTCGCGGCGGGGGCCGACCAGGTCATCGTGGCCGTGCCGGACCTGGAGGTCACCCTGGCCTGCCGGGACGCGGTGCTCGGCGCGCTGGGCTCCGGCGTGCTGCCCGAGGAGCGGCTCCGGGAGGCCGCCGGGCGGGTGCGGCGGCTCGCAGAGCGGTACGCGGCTCCGGCCGGGGCGGTCGGCGGCTGGGACGCGGGGGCCGGGCTGGAGGCGGCCCGCCGGGCCGTCCGCGGCGGCCCGGTGCCGGCGGCCGTGCGGGGCGCCCACGTCGTCGACCTGTTCCCGCCGCCGCACCCCGCGCTCAACTGGGGCGGCGAGGACCTGCTGACGGCAGTGCGCGCCGTCGATCCCGCGGCCACGGGCACCGCGGTCAGCGGGGAGCCGGCGGACCCGGCCGCCCTGGTGGCGGAGATCCTCGGCACGGCCGGTGACGCGCCGCTGGTCGTCGCCACCTGCGATGCCGGGCTGCACCCCTGGCAGGAACGGCTGCGCGCCGCCCTGCTGGCCCGGCGGCCCGATGCCGTACGGGTCGACACCGGGCTGCCGGAGGGCGGCGCGCTGTGCTCCTACGGGCGCGGGCGGGTGAATCTGCGGGCCGTCTCCGAGGTGCTGGCGGGCGGCTGAGCCCCTACGGCACCCGTACGACCTCCTTGATGCCGCGCGCCGCCAGGTACGCGGCGTCGTCCACCCGGGCCGCCAGGACCACCGCCGGGCGGACGCCCTCGGTGCGCAGGGCCATCCACGCGTCGAAGTACGCGCCTCCCGGCCCGGACACGGAACGCGTGGACGGTGTGCAGTCGAGGACGAGGGCCGTGTCGCGGGGGCGGGCCGGATGGTGCCCCGCGCGGACCTCGGCGACCGTCTCGGCGAGGGCGGTCGCGATCGGCTTGGCGCCGCCCCGCGCGTCGAACAGGCCCAGCGTGTACTCCAGTTCCGGGTAGTCGGCCAGCGAGCGGTCCACGTCGTGGGAGCACCACCACGTCACGCCCCACAGGCCCTCGCACCCGGCCGCGTTCCGTACGGTCGCCCGGGCGAACTCGGGCGCGTCGGCCGCCGGGACGTGCGGTTCCGGGGCGCCGGTCTCCTGGACCCAGACCGGGCGGGCCGGGTCCTCGGCGTAGGCCTTGGCGAGTTCCGTGCCGTACTCGGCGAGGTGCAGCACCTGCGGGGAACGGGGGCCGTAGCGGCGGGCGCAGTCGCCGGAGAACACCCAGGGGTGGACGGTGGTGACGTCACCCTTGCGGGCCGATGCCTGAGGAGTGAAGGGGTGGTCGTCGCCGTACCAGGCGGCGTCGTAGGCGGAGTGGGTCGCGAGCCGGCCCCGGGGCAGGTGCTCGCGGGTGGCGGCCAGCAGGGTGTCGAGGTAGTGGTCCACCTCGTCCGGGGTCACCGGGTTGTGCTCGACCAGGTTGTTGAGCTCGTTGCCGAGCTGGAGGCCGATGAGGTTGGGGCGGTCGGCGAGGGCGCGGCCGAGGGTCCGCATGAGCTCGGCCTGGGCGGCGACGGCCTCCGGGTCGGTGAAGACGTTGCGGTGGTGCCAGCTGCGGGTCCACTCCGGGTAGAAGTCGAAGCTGGACAGATGGCCCTGCACGCCGTCCACCAGGACGTCGAGACCTGCCTCGGCCGCCAGGTCGACCAGGTGCGCCAGCTGGTCCACGGCGGCGGTGCGGATGAGTGTGCGGTTGGGCTGGAGGAGCGGCCAGAGATGGAAGACCCGGACGTGGTCGAGGCCGAGCGCGGCGATCTGGTCCAGGTCCTCGCGGGCGTGCTTCGGGTCGAAGTCGTGCCAGGAGTGGAACCAGCCGCGGCGGGGCGTGTAGTTGACGCCGAAGCGGAGCGTAGGGATGGGATCCTCCTCGGGTCGAGGCTTGCCCTGGGTGAATGCATCAATCACCATAGTCGGCGATGGGTAATGAATTGAACCAGGAGCGTCAAGGCGCCTCGTCTCTGGTGATCGGTATCGACGCGGGCGGCACACGGACCCGTGCGGTGCTGGCGGCGGCGGACGACGGACGCCCGGTGGGCGAGGGCGCCGCCGGGCCGGGCAACGCCCTGACCGTGCCGCTGCCGCAGCTCACCGAGCACCTCGCCGAGGCCATCGGGCGGGCCGTGCCGGAGCCGGTCCGGGGCCGGGTCGTGGCCGTGGCCGGCGGTTTCGCGGGCGCGACGGACGCCGCCGCCGACGAGCCGGGGCGGCGCAACGCCCTGGCCGCCCTCACCGCCGCCCTGTGCAGCCTGGGCATCGACGCCGGCCCGCCGGTCATCGGCAGCGACATCGAGGCGGCCTTCGCCTCCGCCCCGGGCACACCGGCCGACGGTCTCGCCCTGGTGGCCGGTACGGGCGCGGTCGCCATGCGCATCACCGGACGCCGTGGCACCGCCACCGTGGACGGCGACGGCTGGCTCCTCGGCGACGACGGCAGCGGTTTCTGGATCGGCCGCGCGGCGGTACGGGCCGCGCTGCGCATGGCCGACGGCCGGGGCGCGCCGACCGCGCTGGCGGAGAAGGTGGGGCGAGAACTCGGAGTCCCGGCCGACGCGCTGCCCGGCGGGGCGTCCGGCGGCGTGGCCGGTGGCGCGGTACGCAGACTGTCCCCCGACGTGGTCCCGGGCACCGGGGAGAGCGCCTCGGGGGACGGGCAGCACGAGGCGGTGCCGCCGGTGGCCGGGCCGACCGCCGCGGGTGGGCGGTCGGCGGGCCCCGGGCGATCCGGAGGGGGCGGGGTCGCGGGTGGGCGGCCGGCTGGTCCGGGGGAGACCCCGGTGGCTGGGGTCGCTACCGGTGGCGCCGGGTCTGGGGAGGGCGCGCCGCGTGACGGGGGGCATGAGGCGGTGCCGCCGGTGGCCGGGCCGACCCCCGCGGGGGAGCGGCCGACGGGTTCGGGGCAGACCGGAGCAAGTCGGGCCGCAGGCGGAGGGTCGGCGGGCCCGGGGCGGGCCGATGTGGCCGGGGCTGCCGGTGAGCGGTCGGCTGGGCCGGGGGAGTCCGGTGTGGCCGGGGCTGCGGGCGGGCGGTCGGCCGGGCCGGGGGAGACCCCGGCGGCCGGGGGCGTGAGCGGCGCGGCCGGGTCTGTGGAGGGCGCGTCGCGTGATGGGCGGCCTGAGGGTGTGCCGCCGGTGGACGGCTCGGCCACTGGGGGTGAGCGGCCGGCGGGGACCCCGCAGGCCGGAGTGGCCGGAGGTGCGGGCGGAGGGTCGGTGGACCCGAGGCAGACCGGTGTGTCCGGGGGCCCCGTGCAGACCGGCGTGGGCGGAGGTGTGGCCGGTTCTCCGGCCGTGGGGCGGCGGCCCCTTCCGCCCCACGATCACGTCCACTGGTCCCGCCCGCACCGCGAGGCCTACCGCAGGCATGTGCTGCCCGCCGTCATGGCCGAGGCCCCGATCCGGCTGGCACGGCTCGCGCCGCTGGTCGTCGCGGCGGCCCGGGACGCCGAGGACCCGGTCGCCCTGGCGATCCTCGACGAGGCGGCGGACCACCTCACGGAGACCGTGCGGGCGTTGGAGCCGAGTCCCGGGGAGCGGGTGGTCGCCACCGGCGGGCTGCTCGGACCCGACGGGCCCCTCACCGACCGCCTCGCAGCCCGCCTCCACGCCCTCGGCCTGACCCTCGACTGGGTCCCCGACGGCTGCCGGGGCGCCGTCGCCCTGGCCCGTCTCGCCCACGGCGGCCGTACGTGACCGCCACCCGGCAGGGCACGCCCCTGTACCGCGATCCCACCGCCCCGGTCGACGTGCGTGTCCGTGACCTGCTCTCCCGTATGACTCTGCGCGAGAAGGCCGGCCAGCTCAACCAGCGGATGTACGGCTGGGACGCCTATCGCCGCACTCCCGACGGCGGCTTCGAGCTCACCGACGCCCTGTACGCCGAGACCGAGCGCTTCGCCGGACTCGGTGCGCTGTACGGACTGCTGCGTGCCGACGCCTGGTCCGGGGTCGGCCACGCCACCGGATCCGGCGCCGAGGACGGCGCCGAACTGGCCCACCTCGTCCAGCGCCACGTCGTCGAGCGCAGCCGGCTCGGCATCCCGGCCCTGTTCGTCGAGGAGGTGCCGCACGGGCACATGGCCCTCGACGGCACGGTCCTGCCCGTCAACCTGGCGGTCGGCGCCACCTGGGACCCCGGGCTGTACGAGCGGGCCGCCGCCCATGCCGCCGCCGAACTGCGCGCCCGCGGCGGGCATGTCGCCCTGGTCTCGGCCCTCGACATCGCCCGTGACCCGCGCTGGGGGCGGACCGAGGAGTGCTTCGGCGAGGATCCGTACCTGGCCGCCCGGCTGACCGAGGCGCTGGTGCGCGGCATGCAGGGCGCACCCGCCGAGTACGTCCCCGCCGACAAGGCCCCCGTCGTCCTCAAGCACTTCGCCGGGCAGGGCGCCACCGTCGGCGGCCGCAACTCCGCCGAGTCCGAGCTCGGGCTCAGGGAGCTGCACGAGATCCACCTCCCCGCCGCCCGTGCCGGGGTCCGGGCCGGAGCCGCCGCCGTCATGGCCGCCTACAACGAGGTCGACGGCCTGCCCTGCTCCGGGAACCGTGCCCTGCTCCACGAACTGCTCCGAGAACGCTGGGGCTTCCAGGGGCTCGTCATGGCGGACGGACTGGCCGTGGACCGGCTGGCCCGGATCACCGGGGACAAGGTCTCGGCAGGAGCCCTCGCGCTCAACTCCGGTGTGGATCTGAGCCTGTGGGACGAGGGCTTCACGCATCTGGAGACGGCGGTCGAGCGGGGTCTGGTGAGTGAGGCCGCTCTCGACGAGGCCGTGGCGCGCGTCCTGCGGCTGAAATTCCGCCTGGGACTGTTCGAAGATCCCTACCGCACCTGCCCGTTGCCGCCCCCGGCCGTCGGGCGGCACGTGAGCACCGCCGTCGCCCGCGCCGCCGTCACCCTCCTCCGCAACGACGACGGCGTGCTGCCCCTGTCCACGGCGACCGTCTCCCGTATCGCCGTCCTGGGCCCGCACGCCGACACCGTCGCCCACCAACTGGGCGACTACACCGCCCCGCAACGGCCCGGCACCGGCACCAGCGTCCTCGACGGGCTGCGGGGGCTCGCCCCGGCCGGGATCGACATCCGCCATGCCCGGGGCTGCGCCCTCACCGGCGGCGACCTGTCGGGCATCCCCGAGGCGATTGCCCAGGCCGCCGCCTGCGATGTCGCCGTGCTGGTGCTGGGCGGCAGCAGCGCGCGCTCCGCCGGGACCGAGTTCGACGCCAACGGGGCCGCGCGCACCGCCGTGTCCGAGATGACCTGCGGCGAGGGCGTCGACCTGGCCGGGCTGCGGCTGGGCGACGCACAGTACGCGCTCCTGGAGGCCGTCGTCGCGACGGGGACGCCGACAGCGGTCGTGCTGATCCAGGGCCGCCCGCACGTCGTGCCCGACACGGCGGCGACGCTGCTCACCGCCTTCTACCCCGGCCCGTGGGGCGGTGCGGCGATCGCCGAAGTGCTGCTCGGACTCGCCGAGCCCGTCGGCCGGCTGCCGGTCTCCGTGCCCCGTTCCGCGGCCCAGCTCCCCGTCTACTACAACCACAAGGACACCGAGTACGGCGGCTACGTGGACGACCGCGCCGAGCCGTCGTACTCCTTCGGGCACGGACTGTCGTACACGAGCTTCGCGTACGGTCCGCCGCGGCTGTCAGGGCACGGTGTCGAGGCCGACATCACCAACACGGGCCGGCGCCCTGGCCGTTCCGTCGCCCAGCTCTATCTGCGCCGGCTGCGGACCCCCGTCTGGCCGCGCACGCTGGAACTGCACGGATTCCGGGCCGTCGACCTGGCGCCGGGCGAGACCCGCACCGTCACGTTCCCGCTCGGCGCCGACCTCGCCGCCGCCGTTCCGCCCGGCACGGTGGTCGAGTTCCGCGTCGCGGAATCCGCGCGGGCGGCCCTGACCGCCGTACCGACTCAGAGCTTCACGGCCCCCGAGGAAACCCCCTTGTAGAACCACCGCTGGGTGATGACGAACAACACCAGCACGGGGATCACGGAGATCACCGAGCCCGCCATCACCATCCGCTGGTCGTAGCCGAAGGACGAGCTCTGGAGCCGTGCCAGGCCCAGCGTCAGCGTGAAGTGGTCCTCGGTCCGCAGCACGATCAGCGGCCACAGGAAGTCGTCCCAGGCGCTGATGAAGGTGTTGATGGTGACGACGAGGATGGCGCCGTAGGCGGACGGCAGATACAGGTACCGGAAGCGCTTCCACTCGCCCGCCCCGTCCAGCATGGCCGCGTCCTCGATCTCGCGCGGCACGGCGAGGAACGCGGCCCGCATGATGAGGACGTTGATCGCGGCGACGAAGCCGGGCAGCCAGACGCCCACCAGGTTGTCGACCAGGCCCATGTCCCGGATGCTGAGGAACAGCGACACCATGATCGACTCGAAGGGGAACATCATGGACGCCAGCAGCACGATCCACACCAGCTTGCGGCCCTTCCAGCCGGGCTTGGACAGCATGTAGCCGGCCATGGTGGAGAAGACGAGCTGGCTGGTGATGGACAGCAGGGCGACGAACACGCTGTTCCTGATGTACGTCCACACCGGCACCTGGTCGAAGACCTCGCGGTACGCCCGCAGCGACGGGTGGTGGGGGATCAGTGAGGCGCCCGCCCCGAAGACGTCCTCGCCCGCGCCCTTGAGGGACGACAGCAGCTGCCACAGCAGCGGGCCGACGGTGATGAAGAGGACGAACACCAGCAGCAGGTAGCGGACGACCAGTTCGCGCGGTCGGCCGTAGTCCCGCCAGCGGGGCATCAGACGTCGGCGCTTGTCGACGGCGGTCGTCATGCCTCGTCCTCCTTCGTCAGGCGCTGGGCGAGCAGCGTGAGGCCAAGGGTCAGGGCGAACAGGGCGACACTGACCGCCGCGCCGTAGCCGGCGTTGCCGGTGAGCGGGTCGAGGCCGACGTCGCGGATGTAGAACGGCAGCGTGCGGTCGGCGCCGCCGGGGCCGCCGGTGGAACCGCCCAGCATGTAGATCTCGGTGAAGACCCGCAGGGAGCCGATGCCGGTCAGCGTGCCGACCAGCATCATCGACTGGCGCACACCGGGGACGGTGACGTGCCAGAAGCGGCGCACCGGGCCCGCCCCGTCCACGGCCGCCGCCTCGTGCAGTTCCCTGGGGACGTTCCCGAGGGCGGCCAGGTAGAAGATCATGTACCAGCCGAGGCCCTTCCACAGGGTCAGGCCCATCGCCGACAGCAGGATCAGCCAGGAGTCGGACAGGAACGGGATGGCCTCGCGGATGATGTGGGCCTTCTGGAGCCAGGTGTTGACCAGTCCCTGGTCGCTCAGCAGCCACTGCCAGCTCAGGCCGACCACCACGCTGGAGGCGAGGACCGGCGTGTAGAACGCCGAGCGGAAGAAGCCGATGCCCGGCAGGTTCTTCTCCACGAGGATCGCGAGCAGCAGCGGCAGCAGCACCATCAGCGGGACGACGAACAGCGCGTACAGCAGGCTGTTGCGGGTGGCCAGCCAGAAGTCCGGATCGCTCAGCATCCGGCGGTAGTTCTCCAGGCCGACGACGTCGTACGCCCCGCCGAGCGGCTTGGCGTCGGTGAAGGAGACGACGACCGTGTTGAGGAACGGGAAGACCCCGAACACGGTCGCGCCGACGATCGCCGGGGTCATCCACAGCCAGGGCAGCCACCAGCGGCGGTAGAGCGCCGCGCCCCCCGCGTCGGCGCTCGGGCCGGGCAGGACGAAGCGGAGGGCGCGGCGCAGGGGCCCCGGCGGACGGTGCGAGGGGGAAGCGCCGGGGCGTCGGGCGCCCGCACCCGGGGGGACGGGGACGGGCGCCTTGTGGACGGTCGGTTGGGTCATCCTCAACTGCCCTGTTCGATCAGCTGGTTCGCCTTGGACTGGGCCTCCTTCAGAGCGTCCTCGGCGCTCTTCTTGCCCTGCATGGCCAGCTGGATCTGGGCCGAGATGGCGTTCAGCTCACCGGGCGTCAGCGCGATCTCGTCGGCCGTGGCGGTCTTGCGGTCACTGGCGACGATCTTGCGGGCCTCGGCGAAGGGGTCGTCGCCCTTGACCGACTGGAAGAACGGGTCGTTCAGGGAGGCCGTGGTGGACGGGAAGATGACGACGTTCGGGTCCTTGGCCCACTCCAGCTGGTTCTTCGCGTTGGTCAGGAACTGCGCGAAGGCCAGTGCCGTCGAGGCGTTCTTGCTGGTGGAGGCGACGCCGATGTACTGCGGGGCGCCGACGGTGTGGCCGAGGGCGTCCAGCATGTAGCGGGCCACACCGGTCTTCTTGTAGACGCTCGGGTTGTTCTGCTGGATGAACCGCAGGAAGTTGGGGTTGGTGGGCCCGTAGACCAGCTTGCCCTGGCCGTAGACGTTGGCCGGGTCCTGCGTGTTGGACAGGGAGTCCCTGGGCATGCCGCCGGCCTTGTAGAGCTTCGTCATGGCCTCGACCCACTGGACCGTCTTCGGGTCGTCGGCGAAGGTGAACTTCTTGCCGTCCTCGGACAGGACCTTGATGCCCATCTGCTGCCAGTCGGCGGGGATGCGCAGCTGCGGGTTGGCGAGGAAGGCGTAGTACTTGCCGTCGGAGACCTTGGCTATCTTCTCCGCGTCGTCGAACAGGCCGAGCACGGTCGTCGGAGGTTTGGCCGGGTCCAGGCCCGCCTTCTTCATCAGGTCGGTGTTGAAGGTCTGCACGATGCCGCCGGAGTACCAGGGCAGCACGCTGTGCACCTGCTTGCCGTCCGCGTCGGCGTACATGCTGGACTTCCACATCGCGGGGGTGAACGGCTTGCCCGCGTCCGGTGCCTTGTCGTCCAGGTTCAGCAGGTAGCCGTTCTTCGTCAGGGCCACCGCCGTGTTGACGTTGATGTTCACCACGTCCGGCAGCGTGCAGCCCTGTGCGTCGGCGACCAGACGCTGGGTGAAGGTGGCGTCGCCCGGGTCGTCGATCCAGTTGACCTTGGTGCCGGGGTGGGCCTGCTCGAAGGCGTCGATGACGCCGTTGAAGTACTTCCCGAAGTCCTTCTTCAGGTTGGTGGTCTGGAAAGTGATCTTTCCCTTGACGTCTCCGGAGAGCTTGCCGGAACCGACGTTGCCCTTGTCGACCTTGCAGCCGCCGGCCGTGGCGCCGCCGCCGTCGGAACCCCCGCCGGACAGACCGCAGCCGGCGGCCGTCAGTGTCAGGACGACCAGACAGGTCAGGGATCCGGTGAGTCCGCTTGCGCGCATTGCTGCCCTCCTGGGACCAGTCTTCGCTGGATCAAATCACCAAGTTGGACTTCGATTGATGAAAAGGTGGACCAGAATTCATCGGAGGTCAATGGTTTGCCGTGTTGCTGTTCGGTTGCGTACGGCGATCAGTGCCGGTGCTCGTGGTCCGGCTGAGAGGGGTCGCCGGGGTGCTCGTGGCCTTCGGCGTACACGACGTCGGCTCGGGCCCGGTCGAGCCAGTCGAAGAACGCGCGGCGGGCCGCGGCCTGCCGCAACTGCTGTGCGATGCCGTCGCGGACGTGCTCGTAGGGCCGGATGTCCGAGGGGGCCGGGTCGTCATAGGGGTCGACGCCGCGCCGTAGGGCATCGGGGGTGAGGTAGCGGTCTCGGTTGCGGTCGTAGTAGTCCCGTACGGCCGTCTCGGGGATGTGCTGCTCGCGTTCCAGGTCGGCGAGCAGGGCTCGGGCGGCGGGGGAGTGGGCGAGGGCTGCCGCGATGATGCTGCCCAGGTCGGCGACGTCGGTTTCCGGGACGGTGAGCAGTTGCATCGGCAGGACGTCGTCCGGTGGGGCCAGGCGGCGTGCTGCGCAGGCGCGGCGGGCGAGTGCGTCGGTGACGATGACCTGCGTGGCCCAGCGTCGCCGTTGGCGTTCTGCGCGGGCGGAGAGTGCCGCGGTGTGTTGTCGTGCGTGTGCGGCGGCGTGGTGGTTGCTCGCGCGGTTCCCCGCGCCCCCAGGGAGACCGGCGCTCAGGAAGGTCTCCACGTGCTGCTTCGGGATCCGTTCTCCACGGACGCTCGCCGCGTAGTCCTCCGTCATGGCGTCACCTCCAGCTCCACCGCCTTCGTGTAGGCCACGCAGCCGTGCCAGGCGAGCTTCGCCATCAGCCAGTACGAACCCGGGGGGATCGCGTCGCCGTCCACCTCGATCGCGCACTCCTGTCGCTCCCCGCCGGGCACCGTGAAGCCCTGGCAGGCCGGGGTGACTCCGGGCCACGTGCCCCAGGAGGACACGGCCCACAGGGTGCCGTCGACGGGGCCGCGTGTGGGGTTCCGCAGGGTCACGGGGACCCGGGCCCGTTCCCCCCGGCGCACGGACACCCGCTCGACTCCCAGATCGGTCACCAGAGTCGGGCCCGTGTGCCCGCCCGGCACGTCCAGGGCCACCACGTCCTCGTACGTCTGGCCGCCGTGCGAGAGCCGCGCGGCGAGCCAGTGCCGGCCGGGGGTGGCGTCCTGCGTGGGTGTCACCGTGACGTCCGTGAGGGTGAAGCCGCCGGGGGCGAGGTGGTAGGGCAGTTCGGCGGGTTCGGTGGTCCAGCCGGGGGGTGTCTCGAAGGTCACCGTGCCCGACACGGGCGCGTCGGTCAGCTCCGAGCCGACCCGGACCGTCGCGGTGACCGGGCCGTCGGCGGTGAGGGCGGTGGGGGAGAGGTACACGGCGACCGGCATGTTGCCGCGTGGTGCGGGGCCGGAGTTGTGGAGCCAGTAACGGGTGGCGACCGGCTGGGCGGGCTCGTGGGCGTCGATGCCCGGGCCGACCGTGCCTTCCGGCGCGTGGGCCGGTGTGGCGAGGAGGGTGGCGACCTCGAAGCCGGTCAGGTCGGCTTCGAGGCCGCCGGTCTCGTCCGGGGCGAGGGGCGCCCCGGGCCTCTCCAGCACGTCGGCGCGGGCGCCCGCAGCCCATGCCACCGGCCCGGCGACCCGTGCCCGTACCGGCCGGCCGTCGACCTCGTGCACGCGGACGACGAGGCCCCGTCCCGGATCCACGGGTGCCGCGCTGCCCCGGGCCAGCGGGGAGCCGAGCGGCTTCAGCGCGTCGAGCAGCACCTCGCCGGCGGGTTCCAGGCCGAGCAGGGCGGCCTTCCTCGGCAGCGCACCGGAGGACTGCCGCAGCCGTGCCGTCAGCGGACGGTTGTACGCGTGGCCCGCCTGCGGCAGCCGCAGTTCGCGCCAGTCGCCGGTGCCCGCGACGACGGCGTACTCGAAGGTGTGGGACCAGCGCTGGAGCTGGAACCCCGAGCCGTCCGGAGCGGTGCGGCGCGGCGGGTCCACCCAGATCCCGGACGGCCAGCCGGTGCAGGAGCGCATCAGGGACATGTAGAGGTCGCCGGAGGAGGTGACCACGCAGCCGGGCGTGCCGCGGTTGAGGATCGCGAAGCTGCGGCCGTCCCAGGCGTCGCCGGGCGGCAGGGCCTCGCCGCCGCCGGCGGCCGTGGCCGTCACCGTGAAGTCGTCCAGGTCGGTGACGATCGCGTCGACCGCCTTGGCGTCGTCCTCGGGGCGGGCGCCGGCCACCACCAGCAGCGGCAGGCGTTCCAGGTCGCGCAGATCGGCCCCGGGGATCCACTCCTCGCGCAGACAGGCGCGCGGCGCGACCCAGACGGCGGCCACGCGCCGTTCGGCCAGTTGGCGCCTCAGCTCCCGGCCGGCCGCCGGGTCCCAGCCGAGCGCCTCGGCGACCACGGCGTTGCGGTCGGGGCCGCCGACGGCGATCCGGAGGTCCGGGAGGTTGGAGTCGACCTCCAGGTCGCCGTAGCGCGGGCCGCCCGCGATCGTCGAGGTCGCCGTGACCCCGGCGCGGACCAGTGCCGCCGCGAGCGGGGTGCCCAGGTCGCCCGCGACGTCCCAGTCGGGGTACACGAGTTCGGCGACGCCGATCGAGCGGTGTCCGAGGAGCGTGCCGGAGTCGTCGTGGACGGCGACGCGGGCGGTGGAGCCGAGACCGAACCAGGTGTTGGCCGGGTTGTCCAGCGTCCACGGGAACCGTTCGCTGTCCACCTCGACGAAGCCGAACCCGCGTCCGATCACCGCGTCCGCCACCTCGTGCACCGGCAGCCCGCCGCGTACGTCCGAGGGCCAGCGCACCCGGATCAGCCGGTCCGCGCCGTCGTACCCGTCGACGGTCGTCGTGACGTCGAGCCGGTCGACGCCCTGCCACAGGGTGAGCCGCTGGGTGTAGCGGAAGAGGCCGAGGTCGGCGGTGACGGTGACCCGGGAACCGGCGGGGGAGTGCTCGACGCGCACCTCGGCGGTCACGTCCCGGCTGCGGGCCGCGGTCGTGCCGGTCGGGGTGAGGTGCCAGGGCCCCTCGCCGAAGCGCGGATGCCTCGGGTACTCCTCCTGGACCACGATCTCGTTGCCGATGTCACCGGGGCGCAGCAGCTCCCGGCCGCCCTCGGCCAGGGCGCGCAGCCGGCTGACGCCGCCGCCGCGCGCCGGGTCGACCGTCACCTCGTAGAACTCGTTGCGGATGGTGAGGCCCTCGCCGGGCGCCCACCCGGGAGCGGAGCCCTCGGTGAGCGGGAGCGCGGTGAGGCCCATGCCGGGCACCTCCGGGACGACGACATGGAGCCGGCCGTCCTCCCGGACCGCGGGCAACCCCCGGGGTACGAGCCCCGGGTCCTCGACGGTCAGCACGTCACGGCGCTCCCAGGTCGCGGAGTTGAACACCACCAGGTCGGGGCCGTCGCCCGGGGCGACCTGGTCGGCCAGGGCCTGGGTCGCGTCGGCGTGGACGCTGCGGGCGAGGTCGTGCAGCTCCCGCCAGCCGGTCATCAGGTCGATGTAGACCTGGTCCGACTCCGAGCCGGTGATGGCGTCGTGATGGGCGCCGTAGACGAGTTGCCGCCAGGCCTTGTCCAGGGCCGCGTCCGGATAGGGGCGGCCGGTGACGAGGGAGGCGAGCGTCGCCCAGGCCTCGGCGTCGGAGAGGAGCGTCTCGCCGTACCGCTGGGCCTGCTTGGTGTCGATGTAGGAGACGTCCTTGCCGGTGTAGACCGGGTTCATGTCGCGGGTCTGGGGCGATGCCCTGCGGCCCTCCCTCTCCAGTTCCGCGCGCACGGCGGCGAAGAAGTCCCGGGGGATCGCGCTGACGAAGCGGGGCCAGACGTACCGGGCGTTCCAGTCGCGGTGGATGTCCATGACCCAGCGGCACGGCGGCGCGTAGTCCCCGCCCACCGGGAGCAGCACGTTGCGGGTGAGGGCGACCGGCTTGAGCCGCTGGAAGAGCCGGTACGCGGCGGCCTCCGCCTCGGGCAGGGTGGGGGCGTTGTCGATGGCCCAGCCGGCTCCGTAGTGGTTGACCATGTAGGCGGTGAGCAGGCCGCGTCCCGAGGGGGCGATCCAGTCGAACTCGGCCGGGAACTGCATCCGGCCCGGGTCCCTCGGCTCCTCGCCGAACACCGACAGCGTCGGCCCCCACTGGTGGAACGGCCCGCGCGCCCACGAACTGGAGCTGACCCCCGCGTCCGCCATCAGCCCCGGGAACTGCGGGTCGTGCCCGAAGGCGTCCAGCTGCCAGGCGGTCTGAGGGGACGCCCCGATGATGCCGCGCTGGAAGCCGTCGCCGTACAGGGCGTTGCGGATCGTCGCCTCGGCGCCGGTGAGGTTGGTGTTGGGCTCGTTGTAGGTGCCGCCCATGATCTCGACGCGGCCGGTGCGGATCAGCTGCCGCAGGAAGGCGCGCTCCTCCGGGAAGGCGTCCCAGTACGGCTTGAGGTAGTCGACCTCCGCGAGCACGAAGGTGTACGCCGGGTCGCGGCGGGCCAGGTCGCAGTGGGCCCGGACCAGGCTCATGCCGGACTGGCCGCGCGAGTCGAAGGTGCGGGCGGGCAGGCCGGTGGAGGCGGGGTCGTCGGCGACGTCCCAGGTCTCGGTGTAGGCGCCCTGGGTGTTCCACCAGACGGGGTCGTAGTGGAAGTGGCTGACCATGAACATGGTCCAGCCGGGCTCGGCCGCCGTGAACTCGCCGGCGCGGGTGGTGACTTCCTCGCCGTCCGCCGCGGTGACCGTGATCACGCGGCGGTCGCCGGGGACCAGGTCCTCGCCGGTGACGGGGACCTCCGCGCGCACGGTGCCGCCCTCGCCGACGGTGGCCTCGGTGGTGCCGGTGAGGCCCGGGCCCTCGACGGTGAGCCGTACGGTCCGGCCCGGAGTGTGGCTCAGCTCGACGGCCACCACCTGGCGCGGCTGCTCGGTGGTCCCGGTGAAGAGCTCGGTCGACTCGACAGAGGTGACGCGCATGGGGCTCCTACGAGTGCTCTGGGGGAGCCCCATCCTGCACGGCAGGAGTGATTCAAACAACCATCTTCACGTCAACTTGGTGGTTCATCCATGCACCCTCGGCCAGATCACCTGGCCCGCCGGGACTTCACGGCGTGCTGCGGGGTGATGTGGTCGGTCAGCGCCAGCGAGGCGCTCGCCCGCTGGTAGGTGAGCTGGGCGACCCGGACGTACAGGCAGTCGACCAGCATCAGGACGGAGTGCCGGCTGCTGATGCTCTCGGCCCGGAAGCTGGTCTCCGAGGAGGACGAGATGAGCCGGATGTCGGCGGTCCTGGACAGGGGCGAGCGCGGGTCGGTGGTCAGGGCGATCGTGGTGGCGCCGCGCTCCTTGGCCATCTCGAACGGTTCGAGGGTCTCGCGGGTCGCCCCGGAGTGGGAGATGCCGATGGCCGCGTCCGCGGGGGTGAGCAGGGCCGCGGAGGTGGCGGCCGCGTGCACCTCGGTCCAGCCGCGGACCGAGCAGCCGATGCGGAACAACCGGGTCTCCGTCTCCTGGGTCACCGCGCCGCTGCCGCCGACGCCGTAGACGTCGATGCGCCGGGCGCGGGCCAGGGCCTGGGCCGCGCGCTCGAGCGCGTCGAGGTCGATCCGGTCGATGGTCTGCTGGATGGCCCGCAGGTCAGCCGTGCCGACGACCTGGACGACCCGTTCGAGGCTGTCGTCCGGTGAGATGTCCGGGCCGATCTCGGCGGTCCCCCAGTCGGACACCTCGCCCCGGCCGCGCTCCTGGGCAAGTTCGATCAGCAGGTGCTGGTAGGAGTCCAGTCCGATGGCCCGGCAGAAACGGGTCACCGTCGCCTGGGAGGTGCCGGTGCGGCGGCCCAGCTCGGCGGCCGAGCAGTGGGTGACGGCGGCCGGATCCTCCAGGATCAGCTCGCCGACCTTCCGCAGGGACCCCGCCAGCCGGGGCAGCTCGGTGCGGATCAGTGTGGTGACGTCCGTGGGAGGCATGGAAAGAAGGTACCAGCCACCCTTCGGGGCGCGGATTGAATACCAGGACCCGGCAGCGGCGCCCGAACCGGACCGATTGAAGACCGGGTACCGGTGTGATTTATTGATTCATCGATGGTGAAGTGTAGGGTGATTCAATCCATCAGTGGGGAGTGTGTCGCGTGTCCGTCGAGTCTGTGAGCGCCCAGGGGTTCGCGCGGGAGAGCCTCGCCGTCCTCCAGCACGTCATCGAATCCGCCCAGGGCGACGTGGCCGCGGCCGCGGACCTGGTCGCCGAGTGCGTCCGCGCGGAGGGTGTCGTCCAGGCCTTCGGCACGGGCCATTCGCAGGCCCTCGTCCTCGAACTCGCCGGCCGCGCGGGCGGACTGGTCCCGACCAACCGGCTGAGCATCGCCGACCTCGTCCTCTACGGCGGGGAGGACCCGTCGGTCCTCGACGACCCGCTCCTCGAACGCCGGGCCGGGGTGGCCGCCCGGCTCTACGAGCTGGCCGCCCCGAATCCCCAGGACCTGTTCGTCGTCATCTCAAACTCCGGCGTGAACAACGTCATCGTGGAGATGGCCCTGCACGCCAAGGAACACGGCCACCGCGTCCTGGCCCTCACCTCCCTCGCCCACACCCGGGCCGTCCCCGCCGCCCATCCCAGCGGCCGGAAGCTCGCCGACATCGCCGACGTCGTCCTCGACAACGCGGCCCCGCGCGGTGACTCCCTGCTCGAACTCCCCGGCGGCGGCTCGGTCTGCGCCCTGTCCACGCTCACCGGCGTGATGCTGGTCCAGATGACGGTCGCCGAGGCGGCCGGCCGCCTCCTCGCCGCCGGTGAGCGCCCGCCGGTCTACGTCTCGGCCAACGTGCCCGGCGGCTTCGAGGGCAACCTGGAGCTGGAGAAGAAGTACGCGGGCCGCATCCGCCGCACGGCGAGCTGAACCGACAGGCCCGCACGGACGGCCGGGGTCCCTCGCCGGGGCCCCGGCCGCTTCATGTCACGTCACCGGTACCGGCGTCAGCGCGACGGCCAGCGGATACGCCCCGGTCGTGAGCGGCGCCCCGACGGCACCGGACGCCGTGTCGACCGGGACCAGGGCGCCCGCGTCGGCGGTGGTGACGTACGCCGTGCCGCCGTTCCAGTCCAGGGCGACGTCGAAGGCGGACCTGCCGACCGTCACCGCCTTGCCGGGGGCGCCGGTGACCGTGTCGACGGGCGTGACGGTGTCACCGGTGCTGGGACTGACCCACAGCGTCCGGCCGTCCGGCGACAGGGCGAGACCGTAGGCCTGGCCGGAGACCAGGAGGGTCGGCTCGGTGTCGTTCGTGGCCGTGTCGATCGGAGTGACCGTGGAGCCGCCGGAGTTCGACACGTACACCGTCCGTCCGTCGGGCGCGGCCACGATGTTGAAGGGACTCGGGCCCACGGGGACGGCGGCACCGGCCTTCCGGGTGGCCAGGTCGACCGGGGTGACCGTGTTGTCCTTGATGTTGGGCACGTAGAGCGTGCGGCCGTCGGGCGTGATCGCCATGTTCTCGGGCCCGTTGCCGACCCGGACGGACGGGCCCGCGGTGAGGGCCGACGTGTCGACGGGCTGGACCGTGCCGTCCCCGTAGTTGGCGACCCAGAGGGTGCGGCCGTCGGGGGTGAGCGCCAGCCCGGCGGGGACCCGGCCGACCGGGACCGTGGCGGTGACCTTCCCCTGCGCCACGTCGATCACGCTGACCGTGTTCGAGCCCTGGTTGGCCGCGTAGGCGGTGCGCCCGTCCGCACTCGTCACGACCTCACCGGGATTGGCGCCCACGGCGATCTCCGTCGTCTTCCTCGACGACAGGTCGACGGAACTCACCGACGCCCCACTGAAGTCGGCCGTCAGCGCCCGCGGCGTGCCGGTGCCGTCGGTGACCTGGACGGGCAGCGCGCGGGAGAGCACTCCGTCGCCCGTCACCACGACCGAACGCACTCCGGCGGTCGTGCCCTCCCGGGCCGTGACGGTGACGGTCGCGGACGCGCTGCCCCCGGCCGGGACGGTCGCGGTGCCCTCGGCGGGCGTGGCGGTGACCCCGTCGGGGACGGTCAGCTTCCAGGAGACCGTCCGGGCGGCGGAGTCGGAGAAGGAGAGAGTCAGCTCGGCGGAGCCGCCCGGCTTCAGGCTGACGGAACCGGGCGCGAACGTGGCGTCCACGCCCGGGTCGGGCGCGTTCTCGGTCATCGCCGTGTAGAGGAACCGGTCCATCACGCCCGGGGACACCTGCTGGGGGATCGCGTCGAGTTCCTTGCGCTCGGCCCTCAGCCGGTTCCAGTACGTGGTGACCGCCTCGGTGTCGCCCCGCTTGCCGGCCAGCAGCAGGTCGACGGCCGTCCGCCCCGCGGTGCCGTAGCGGCCGAGCTTGTCCAGCCAGGGCGAGGTCTCCTGGAGGAACCCGGGGTTGTCGAGGCGGGCGCGGAGCGCGCCGGGCGTGGCGGCCATGTCGGCGAAGTACGACCGGAGCGCGGCGGCGGCCCGGTCGAGGCCGGAGCCCCCGTCGTAGGCCTTGCGGAACCGGGTGATGAGCGCGCTGAGCGTGGGGGACTCGGTCGGGTCCAGCTGGGACGAGTAGTTGTTCTCGGCGAAGATCCGCAGCCACTTGGCCGCGGCCGGTCCGGCGAGGTCGCGGACCGAGGCCAGGAAAGCGGCCCGCGGGTCGTAGGCGTCCGGGTTCCACAGGTAGGCGGCGGAGGTGAACAGGGCGATCCGGCTCGCCTCGCCCTGGACCATCGGGTTGGCGGTCACCCCGGCCGCCGCCTTCGCCACGCCGGGCTCGCGGCCGGTGTAGGGGCCGAGCAGCAGCCGGCTGGTGACGTAGTCGTTCACCGGGTAGTTGTCCCAGACCAGGATCGGATGGCCGTAGACCTCACGGGCCTTCGCGACCTGGTCGGCGGTGATGGCGGGCGCGATCACCCCGACGCCGGTCCACTCCACGACCACGGACGCGTCCAGCTTCTCGCGCAGCGCCTTCTTGTAGGGGGAGTCGGCGAGGTCGGAGTACTCGGTGGGGACCATCTCCAGCGGTTCCAGGCCGGAGTGGGTCGCGGAGAAGTCCCGCCACACCCGGTTGAGCAGCTGGGCCTGGGCCGTCCCTGCGGCGGCGCCGCCCGTGCCGAACTCCCGCTCGTCGGCCGCGCAGTTCCACTTGGTGTAGCTGATGTCGTCCAGCGGGATCGCGAACGAGCGCACGCCGATGGCGTACAGCGAGTCCAGCTTGCGGGTGAGGGCGTCGGTGTCGGCGTCCGAGGAGTAGCAGACGGACAGTCCGGGCGAGAGCGCGTAGGTGAAGCGGACGTGGTTGGCGTCGGCGCGGTCGGCCAGTTCCCTGAGTCCCGCCAGCTCGGCTGGCGGGTACGCGTCGCGCCACCGGGCGCGCAGGTAGGGGTCGTCCTTGGGGGAGTAGACGTAGACGTTCTGCTTGGTGCGGCCGTAGAAGTCGAGCTGGCTCAGCCGCTCCGCGTGTGACCAGGGCGTGCCGTAGAAGCCCTCGATCACCCCGCGCAGCCTGGCTGTGGGCCAGTCCCGGACGGTCACCTCGGGCACGGTCCGGGGGACCAGTTGACGCAGGGTCTGGGCGGCGTAGAAGGTGCCGGTGCGGTCGGCGCCGGACAGGGCGAGGAGGGTCCGGCCGTCCTTGCGGCCGGAGGCGAGGACGTAGCCGCCGGAGGGCAGCCCGGCGGGGGACGGGGCGCCCAGCCGCTTCAGGGCGGAGGCCGTCGCGCCGTTCTCGCCTGGGCCGCCGAGGAAGACGGTGAAGCCGGCCCGCGCGGGCGGCTTCTCGACCGTCACGATCCGCTCGGCCCCGGCCTCGCTCAGGACCTTCTCGACAAGGTGCCGGGCCGACGGGTCGGTCCCGCGGCCGACGACCGCCACGACCCGGTCGGGGACGGTGAACCGGCCGGGCCCCGCGTGCAGGCTCTGCGGCTGTGGCCAGACCTGCGGCAGGGCGGTCTTCGAGGGCCGGGCCGGCGCGGCTGCCGCGCCTGGCACCGGTGGGAGGGCGAGGCCGGCGGCGAGCAACAGCGCGACGGCCGGCAGGCGTCCGAGTCGCCGGGGAGGTCTCACACGGGGACGACGGGGCCCAGGGGCTGGGAACACGGGTGCTCCTTCCGGATGCCGCGGGCAGCGACGGCCCGGGCCAGAGAGGATGAGGTGAATGGAGCCACCGAGTGATGTTAGAGATGCTGAATCGATCAATCAATGGGGGTGGCGCGGCCCCGGGGAAGCTCAGGGCCGGGCGAACTCGAACCACACGATCTTGCCGGTGCTGAGCCGGGCCGCGCCCCACCGCATGGCCAGCCTGCTGACCAGGTACAGCCCGCGCCCGTTCTCGTCCGTGGGCCGGGCGCGCCTCAGGCGGGGCAGTTCGGGCGCGTCGTCGCCGATCTCGCAGCGCAGCACGTCGGTGCGCATCAGGCGGAGGGTGACGGGCCGTGAGGTGTGGCGCACGGCGTTGGTGACGAGTTCGCTGACGAGCAGTTCGACGGAGTCGCCGAGGTCCTCCAGGTTCCAGCGGGACAGGGTACGGCGGGCCAGCCGGCGGGCCCGGCCGGGGGCGGAGTCCTCCGGCTCCAGGGACCAGTACGCCACGTCGCCGGGCGCGATGCCGTCGAAGCGGGCGGCGAGCAGCGCGATGTCGTCGTCCCGGTCGCCGGGGCCCACCATGTCGAGGACCTCGTCGCACAGGGCTTCCAGCGCGGGGGGCCGGTCGGGTCCGGCGAGCCGGCCGGTGGTCCCCGCCTTCTCGCGCAGCTGCTCTATGCCGGTCCACACATCGCGCAGGCGGGACTCGACCAGGCCGTCGGTGTACAGCAGCAGCGTCGCGCCCCCCGGGGCGTCGAGTTCGACCGCCTCGAAGTCGACGCCGCCGACGCCGATGGGGGCACCGGGCGGCATGCGCAGCACCTCGGCCCGGCCGCCCGGGTGGAGCAGGACGGGCGGCGGGTGCCCGGCGTTGGCGATGGTGATGCGGTGCGCGACCGGGTCGTAGACGGCGTACAGGCAGGTCGCCATGTGCTCGGCGCCGAGGCGCTGGGCCTGTTCGTCGAGGTGGTGCAGGACCTCTTGCGGCGGCAGCCCGAGGCCGGCGAGGGTCTGGGCGGTGGTGCGCAGCTGGCCCATGATGGCCGCGGAGGTCATGGAGTGGCCCATGACGTCGCCGACGACCAGGGCGACCCGGCTGCCCGGCAGCGGGATGGCGTCGTACCAGTCGCCGCCCACCCGGGCCGATTCGGCGGCGGGCAGGTAGCGGGCGGCGAGACGGATGCCGGGTGGGCTGGGCAGGGTCTCGGGCAGCATCGTGCGCTGGAGTTCGTCGGCTATGTGGGCCTCGCGGCCGTAGAGCACGGCCTTGTCGATGCCGAGGGCGCTGTGGGTGGCGAGTTGCGCGGCGACGAGGAGGTCGTTGATCTCGAAGGGCCTGCTCTCGGGGCGGCGCAGGAACAGGGCCGCGCCGATGACGCGGCGCCGGCCGCGCAGTGGGGCGAGGATCGCGCGCTGCCCGTCCGGCAGGGCGAACGCGCCGCCGTCGCCGACCAGTTCGGACAGTGCGCCGCGGCCGGCGGGGGAGTCGGTGAACACCGGGCGCACGCCCCGCAGCACCTCGGCGAGATCGCTGCCCGGCCGGACCTCGCACAGTTCGGGCGCGGGCAGTCCCGGCTCGGAGGACGGGAGGGCGCCCGTGTCCTCCTCCGCCGGGGCGCGGTCGGCCCGGTGCAGCCGCAGGACCAACGGGCCGGTGGGCCGCTCGTCGCCGACCGGCAGCGGCTCGCGCAGACAGACGAGGATCCCGTCCGAGAAGCTGGGCAGGACGGCCCGGCACAGGCCCGCCACGATCTCGTCCAGATCCATGGCACGGCTGATCCGCCGCGTCGCGGCGCCCACGAACCGCAGCCGGTCCGCGTCCTGCCGCACCGGTCCGGCGGCGGCTCGCGAGGCCGGGGGCGGCGCCGGGTGCGGGACCGGCGATGCCCCGCGCACGCCGAGCGCGGCATGAGCCGACAGCTCGCCGAGCACCTGCCGGTCCTCCGCACGGAAGACGTCCCGTTCGGGACGCCGCAGGAACAGGGCGGCGCCCACCGTGCCGTCGGGTCCGACCAGCGGGACGAGGAGAACCCGGTCCCCCCGCGGCACCCGGGAGTCCGGCCCCAGCAGCTCGCGCAGGGCAGGATCCAGATCACCGGAGTCCCTGCCCAGCGCCTCACCGGCGTCCAGGACCTTCGCCAGGACACCGGACGGCGCCATCGGGACGGTGACCGGCGCCGGCCCGCCCAGCACTCCGCCGAGCCCGTCCTGCGGGCCGGGATGCCACAGCGCACCGGTGTCGTCCGGCCGGCCGTCCACCGGGGACGAGGCCGGGCCGGAGGGCTGGGCGGGGATGGGGGACCGGCGCAACCCGGTCCCGCTCAGCCGCAGTTGCGCCTGCGAGGCCGTCGGGTCCGCGGGGCCCGGCGCGGCGTCGAGATACACGACGAGGGCGTCCGCGACGGACGGCACCGTCGCCCCGCAGAGCTCCTCCAGTACCTGCGCCGGATGCTCGGCGCGCGCGACGCGACGGACCGCGTGGGTGAGAAAGCGCTTGGGGTCGGGCCGCATCGCCCACATCCTCCGCGAGGCCCCGGGTTCTGTCCAGCCGCACGCGGCAGCAGCCGAGGAAGTCGCACAGCCCGAGCGCCGTGCGCGGGGAAACCGGCTCCGTCCGGACCATTGACGCGGCGGTGGAGCGCCCCGACACTGGCGTGACTACGTAGTCATACCCGGCCCGTTCATCCACGGTGCCGTCCCTGACTACGTAGTCCACCCCCTTGTCACTCCCGGGAGCGCGCATGACCACGAGCGGAGCCGAAGGCCAACCGGCCGCCGGTGGGCGCCGGCGACGCGGCCCCGGGATGACCGAGGTCGCGCGGGCCGCCGGGGTGTCGCAGAAGACCGTGTCGCGGGTCGTCAACGGCGAACCGCACGTCAGCCCGGAGGTGCGCGACCGCGTCCTGAGGGCCATCCGCGACCTGGCCTACCGTCCCAACACCGCCGCCCGGGCCCTGCTCCTCGGCCGCTACCGCCGGATCGGAGTGGTCTCGCTGGGCAGTTCGCTCTACGGCCCCTCGACCCTGCTCATCGCCCTGGAGCGGGCGATGCAGCGCGCCGGCTACTCCGTCGCCCTGGCCAGCACCCTGGAGGGGCAGAGAGTCTCGGTCGCCGTGGACGCGTTGCTCGAGCAGGGCGTGGACGGGATCGTGCTGTCCGAGCCCATCGACGACGGCACGCCGCTCAAGCTGAGCGCGGACGTGCCGGTGGTCAGCCTCGGCGAGGGCGTCGAGCTGACGCCCGGGACCAGTGCCGTGGTCGGCGGCGACGGTGTCGCGGCGGCCCGGATCGCCACCGAGCACCTGCTCTCCCTGGGGCACCGCACCGTCTGGCACCTGCCCGGCCCGCAGAACTGGTGGGCCGCCCGCGACCGCCTGCGCGGCTGGCGCGAGGCCCTCGCCGCCGCCGGCGCACCCGAACCGCCCCTGCCGTCACCGGGCGACTGGAGCCCGGCCTCCGGCTACGCCGCGGGACGGCAGCTCGCCCGACTCTCCGACGTCACGGCCGTGTTCGCCGCCAACGACGACATGGCCATCGGCGCTCTGCGCGCGTTCGCCGACGCGGGCCGCGCCGTCCCCGGCGACGTGAGTGTCGTCGGCTATGACGACATTCCCGCCGCCGCCTACCTCGCCCCGCCGCTGACCACCGTCCGGCAGAACTTCGCCGCCGTCGCCGACCGCGCCGTCGACGTACTGATCGCCCTGATCGAGGGCCGCCCCGCCCCGGCCGGACAGCCGGGCCAGGCAGTCGAGTTGACCGTACGGGCCTCCACCGGGCCGGTACGCGACCAGGGGCCCGCGCACGCCCGCCCGTAGCCGCACCACGTGAGGAGTCACGTGTGTACACCCCCATGCCCCCCAGCCCTCCGACCCGCCGCGCCCTGCTGCGCGGTGCCCTCGGCCTCGGTACGGCCGCCGCACTCTCCGCCTGCGGCGGCGCCGGCACCACGCCCCGCACCTCCGGCGACGTCACCCTCTCCCTGTGGACCCACGACCCGGGCTACGAGGAGTTCTTCGTCAAGGGCGTCCCGGAGGCCGACCGCGCCACCGACTTCCGCTACCACCTGAAGGTGACCCGCTCCGGCCCCCCGGACATCGTCACCAAGCTGCTCGCCCAGGCCGTCGCCGGACGCGGCACCCCCGATCTGGTGGGCTTCGAGATCGGCAGCTTCCCGCGCATGCTGCGCGGCGACATCTCCGAACGGCTGCTGCACGACCTCACCGCCGACGTCGAGGCCGTCCCCGGCCTCAAGGACGACCTGCTGCCGGCCCGCACCGCCCCCTTCAGCAAGGACGGCCGCCTCTACGCCTTCGACTCGGACACCCCGATGGTCGTCTACTTCTACCGCGACGACCTCTTCGCCGCATACGACCTCCCCGCGGACGCGGCGACCTGGGAGGAGTTCGCCGAGGCCGGGGCCCGGGTGTACCGGGACCACCGCGCCTCGCTGTGCGTCGTCTCCACGGCGGGCAGCGACCCGACCCAGGTCGTGCAGTCCTTCCAGATGCTGCTCTACCAGCGCGGCGGCGCGTTCTTCGACGCCGACGGGAAGCTGCTCCTCGACTCGCCGGAGGCCGAGGAGGTGCTGCGGTTCCTCTGCGAGGGGCTGCGCAGCGGCTTCGTCATCGACGTGTCCGACTACTACGGGGCCGCCATGCAGGCCGCTCTGAAACGAGGCCGGGTCATCGGCCTGCCCATGGCCATCTGGTACAAGAACTACGGCCTGGCGCCCAACGTGCCCGAGCAGAAGGGCAGGTGGCGGGTGCGCGACCTGCCCCGGTTCAGCAAGGGCGGCGGGGTGACCGCCGCGCTCGGCGGCACCGGCTTCGGCGTCGTCAAGGACAAGGCCAACACCCGCGCGGCCACCGAGTTCCTCTTCAAGACCTGGCTCACCCACGACGGCCAGGTCCGCCGCTTCACCGAGACCGGCTACCTGCCCACCCGCCGGTCCGTCTACGAGGATCCGCGCCTGGGCGCCTACACGGACGACTTCTGCGGCGGGCAGCGGCTCTTCGGCCTCTACCGCTCCCTGCTGCCGGACGTACCGCCGTTCCACCAGAGCCCGGACCAGTCGATCCTCTACGACGTCCTCGCCGGCAACCTGCTGCGCGCCTACCGCGGCGGCATCACGCCGCGTCAGGCCCTGAAGCAGACCGCGGCGGACTACCGCGACCAGGCCGGCCGATAGGAGTGCGACCGACATGACCACCACCGTCGCCGGCCCACCCGGGACGACCCGCGACCACACCGGCCCGGACCGGGAAGCACGGCGCCCCCACCGGACCTGGGCGCCCTACCTCTTCATCTCGCCCTTCTACCTCCTCTACGTCCTGTTCCTGCTGATCCCGGTCGGCGCCTCGCTGTGGCTGAGCCTCACCGAGTGGGTGGGGCTCGGCACCCCGCGCTGGGTGGGGCTGCGGAACTACCGGCTGCTCGCCACCGACATCAGCTTCCACCGGGCCCTCGGCAACACCGCCGTGTTCGTGCTGGTCGCGGTGTGTGTCGTCGTTCCCCTGGCGCTGCTGATCGCCCAGGCCCTCAACACCCGGGGCCTGCGCGTACGGGACCTGTGGCGCACCGCCTACTTCGTGCCGATCGTGGTCTCGCCCATCCTCGTCGCCCTCGTCTTCGGCCTGATCTTCGACCGGCAGTTCGGGCTCGCGAACGCGGTGCTGCGCGCCCTGTTCGGCACCGGCGGCGTCGACTGGCTCGGCGATCCGAGCCTGGCGAAAGCGAGCATCGCCCTGGTGATGCTGTGGCGCTGGACCGGCTACCTCACCGTCTTCTTCCTCGCCGGGCTCCAGAACGTGCCCCGGGAGCTGTACGAGGCCGCCGCCCTCGACGGCGCCGGGCGGCTGCGCATCTTCACCACCGTCACCCTGCCGGCGCTGAAGCCGGTGACGGCGTTCGTCGTCGTCACGTCCTTCATCGGCGCGGCCCAGATCTTCGAGGAGCCGTACCTGCTGACCGGCGGCGGGCCGGCCGAGTCCACCCTCTCCGTGACCATGTTCATCTACCGGGCGGCCTTCCAGCGCCAGCAGTTCGGCTACGCCGCCGCCGCGGCCGTCGTCCTCTTCGTCCTCGTCTTCGGCCTCAGCCGGCTCTTCAACCGTCTCCTCGGCATCGGGAGGGCCGCCTCATGACCCGCACCCGCGCACCTCTCTACGGCGCACTCGTCCTGCTGCTCCTGGGCTTCCTCGCCCCGCTGCTGTGGGCGCTGAGCGGCTCGTTCAAACCGCGCGGCGACATCTTCGGCTACCCGCCGGAGTTCGTCCCCGACCCGTTCACCCTCGACAACTACCGGACCCTGCTCACCGACCAGCCCTTCGGCCGCTGGTTCCTGATGAGCACGGTCGTCGCCGTCGTCGCCACCACCGTGTCCGTCTTCGTGTGCGCGCTGGCCGGCTACGGCTTCGCCAAGTTCCGCTTCGCCGGCAAGCGGCTGCTGTTCGACGTCATGTTCAGCTCGTTGTCGATCCCGTTCGCGGTGATCCTCGTGCCGCTCTTCGTGGTCCTGGTCAAGACCGGGCTCGGCAGTCCGTGGTTCGCGCTGATCGTGCCGTGGGTCGCGCCCGCGTTCGGGATCTTCATGATGCAGCAGTACATCGTGCAGTCCATCCCGGACTCGGTGCTGGAGGCCGCCCGGATCGACGGGGCGAGCGAGTTCGGCATCTTCCGGACCATCGTGCTGCCGCTGCTGCGGCCCGCGCTGGGCGCCCTGGCCGTCTGGCAGTTCCTCCAGAGCTACAACAGCTTCCTGTGGCCGCTGGTGCTGGTCTCCGACAGCTCCCAGTACACCCTGCCGCTCGGCCTGCAGACCCTGTTCGTGTCGGAGCAACGGCAGTACGACCTCGTGCTCGCCGGAGCCGTCCTCGCCGTCCTGCCCGCCGTCGCCCTCTTCGTGCTGCTGCGCAAACAGCTGCTCGAAGGCCTGTCCACGGGCGCGGTCAAGGGCTGACGCCCGCTCGGTCCAGCTGAAGGAGAAGAATGTTCGAGCTGCCTCGGCGCGTCCTGTTCGGCGCCGCCTACTACCACGAGTACCAGCCCTGCGATCGCCTCAAGGACGACCTCGACCTGATGGCCGAGGCCCGCTTCTCGGTGATCCGCGTCGGCGAGTCCGTCTGGTCCACCTGGGAGCCCGAGAACGGCCGCTTCGACCTCGACTGGCTCCAGCCGATCCTGGACGGCGCCCACGAGCGGGGCATCTCCGTCATCCTCGGGACGCCCACGTACGCGGTACCGCCCTGGCTGGCCCGGCAGTACCCGGAGATCGCCGGGGAGAGCCGCACCGGTGAGCGCATCGGCTGGGGCGCCCGGCAGGAGGTCGACTTCACCCACCCGGCGTTCCGCTTCCACGCCGAGCGGATCATCCGCAGGATCACCGAACGGTACGCCGACCACCCGGCGGTCATCGGCTACCAGGTCGACAACGAACCCGGCCTGCACCTCTTCCACAACCACGGCGTCTTCCAGCGCTTCACCGACGAACTGCGTGAGCAGTACGGCGACGTGGAGACCCTGAACCGCGAGTGGGGCCTGGTCTACTGGTCGCACCGGCTGTCCACCTGGGCGGACCTGTGGACCCCGGACGGCAACGCCCAGCCGCAGTACGACCTGGCGTGGCGGCGCTTCCAGGCCCGGCTCACCACCGAGTTCATCGCCTGGCAGGCCGACATCGTCCGCGAGTACGCCCTCCCCGGCCAGTTCGTCACGACCTGCATCTCCTACGACCGCCAGGGCGTCGAGGACGACCGGCTCACCGACCGCCTCGACGTCACCGCGGGCAACCCGTACTACACGATGCAGGACGCCCTCGCGCTGCCCGACCCGGGCGGCGCCGGGCAGAACTGGACGACCAACGGCACCTGGGCGCTGTACCGCAGCGCCGACCGCATGTACTCCTCACGCCAGGAGCCGTTCCTGGTCACCGAGACCAACGCGCAGGCCATCAGCGGGCCGTGGGACAACCGCCCGGCCTACGACGGCCAGTGGCGGCAGGCCGCCTGGGCGCTGATCTCCCGCGGCGCCTCGATGATCGAGTACTGGCACTGGCACACCCTGCACTTCGGCACCGAGACCTACTGGGGCGGCATCCTCCCGCACAACGGGCGGCCCGGCCGCGTCTACCGCGAACTGGCGGCGCTGGGCGGGGAGCTGGAGAAGGCCGGCGACCTCGTCGCGTCCCTCACCCCGGACGCGGACGTGGCCTTCCTCTACGACGGGCCCAGCAAGTGGGCGCTCCAGGGCCAGCCGCCGCTGGCCGGTCCCGACGGGGGCCCGGACGGGCGGTCGTACGAGAGGATCTTCGACGCCTTCTACCGCGGTGCCTTCGACGCGGGCCTCCAGGCGCGCGTCCTGCACCCCGGGCAGCTCCCGGACGCCGATCTGCCGCCGCTCCTGGTCGTCCCCGCCTACTACGCCGCCGACGACACCGTCCTGGACCGGCTCCGTGCCTACGCCGAGGCCGGCGGCCATCTCGTGCTCGGGCCCCGCACCGGTTACGGCGACACCGAGGCCAGGGCCCGCACCGACCTCCAGCCCGGCCGGCTGGCCGAGGCGGCCGGGGTGACGTACGACGAGTTCAGCAACCTCGGCGATCCGCTGCCCGTCACCGGCACGGAATCCCTCCCCCTCCCGGCCGACGCGCACGCCCTGCACTGGGCGGACGGGCTGCAGCCGCAGGGCGCCGAGACGCTGGCGGCGTACGTGCATCCGCACTTCGGACGCTGGCCCGCGGTCACCACGCACCGCCACGGCGCCGGGCGCGTCACCTACGTCGGCACCGTCCCCGACCCGGTCTTCGCCCGGGCCCTGTTCGACCGGTACGCCCCGGAGGGCGCCTGGCGCCCCGCACACCCGAGCGTCACGGCCACCTCGGCGACCGCCCGGGACGGCCGCCGGGTGCGCTTCCTGCACAACTGGTCGTGGGAGGAGGTGTCCGTGCCGGTGCCCACCGCCCTGCGGGAGGTGCTGTCGGAGACGGTGTACGGCGACGCGGTACCGCTCGGACCCTGGGACGTGAAGGTGCTGGTGGAGGAGGCGGTGCTGACGGACAGCTGACCGCCCGGGGGCCGTCCCCGGGTGCCGCCGGGGCACCTTGCCGTCAGAGGATCCTGCGGTGCACGAGGGTCGACAGGACGAGGGCGCCCGGCAGGAGCGGGAGCCACACCGTCAGAACGCGGTAGCCGATGACGGTGGCCGTGGCCGTGGCCACGGGGGCGCCGAACGCGGCCATGGTGAAGACGAGCGCGGCGTCCACGGGGCCGATACCGCCCGGCGCGGGCACGGCCCCGACCGCGGTGCCGGCCACCAGCAGCGCGAGGATCACCTGCGTCCACGACAGGGGCAGCCCGAGCGAGAAACCGACCGTGGCGATCACACTGCCCTGGAGCAGCGGGGTGGCGGCCGCTCCGCCCCACAGGGCGAGCACACGGCCGGGCCGGGTGTGCAGCTCGCGGGCGTCGGTCAGCGCGGTGCGCAGGAAGCCGACGACGGGGCGGCGCAGCGCCCGTACGGTCACGAGCGTCACGGCGGTCGCGGCCAGCGCGAGCAGCGCGCCGCCCGCCGCGAGGAGCAGGGTGTGGTCGTCCGGGACGAGTGCACCGAGCCGCAGTACGTCCGGGAACGCCACCAGGAACGTGAACAGCACCACCGTCCTGGCGACCGGTTTGGCCAGGGAGTACAGGGCGAGGGAGGCGGTGGCCCGGGGGAGGGGGATGCCGCGGCGCTGGAGGAAGCGCAGGGTGACGGCGTGCGCGCCGAGGCCCGCCGGCAGCACCTGGTTCGCGGCACCGGCGGCGAACTGCGAGGCCACCAGCAGCCCGGGCGGCAGCCGCTCCGGCAGGGCGCCCTGCCGGACACAGGCGGCGGCCACCCACGTCAGACACGTGCAGGCGAACGCGGCGAGCAGCCACCAGGGATCGGCCGAGGCCAGCCGGGCAGCGCCCTGGAGCGCCGCCCGCCGGTCGGTCAGGGCCCACCCCCCGACCAGCAGCAGCGGAAGCAGGGCCAGGGCGGGCCGGACGAGCCGCGCGGCGGCGGGGGAGCGGCGGGGCGGTGCGACGGGGAGCGGGGCGGGGAGCGTTTCGAGCCGAAGCCGGGACACGGCGTACGTCGTCCTTCCGCGTCACGCCCGGGGACGGGGCGGACGATGCAGGGCGAGTCAGGGGACGCCGGAAACGTGCCCGGCCGGCGTGACGCCCCGGTGTCAGGCAGCGGAAGCGAGAGGGGCGGGAGAACGACAGGGCCGATTCCGCGACAGCGGAGCCGCCTACGCGGCGACGGCCCCCGTCCCGGCCACCGGGAACCCCGGGCTCCGCAGTACGCGCCCGGCCGCGTCCACCGCGAACACCTCGCAGTTCTCGCGGGCCGCCGCCCACTCGACGCCCTGGGTGCCCAGGGCGAACGCCGCGGTCGCGACCGTGTCCGCCTGGGTCAGGGTGGGGGCCACGACGGTCATGCTGAGGAGACCGGTCGCCGGCCGGCCCGTGCGGGCGTCGAAGATGTGGTCGCCGCGTTCGTAGCGGGCGGAGGTCGCGACGGCCCCGTCCGTGAGGTCCAGGACCGTGCAGAGCCGGTCGGCGCGCTCGGGGTGGCGTACGCCGACGCGCCAGGGGCCGCCGGAGGCGATCACGTCGCCGCCCGCGTTGAGGCAGAAGCGCCGCGCCCCGGCCGTCCGCAGCAGCTCCGCTCCCTTCTGCACCGACCAGCCCTTCACCACGGCGCAGGGGTCGAGGCCGCGGCCGGGCAGCCGGACGTCGAAGGCGCCCCCGGTCGCGATCCGGTACTCCTCGCACAGGTCCAGGACCTCGCGGAGCGCAGGACTGGGGTCCGGGACCTCGCCCCGGTCCAGCCGTGCCACCTCGCTGTCCGGGCGGAACGGGCTGAACCGCGCGTCCACCTCGCGCAGCCAGGCGAAGAAGCCGTCCACGGGCGCCCCGGGGAAGCCCTCGTCGTCGATCCGTACCGACACCGGGAACCCCATGACGTGCTCGACGCGCCGCATGCCGTCAGCCCCTCGCGTCGATCGCGGCCTGGAGCGACTCCTTGTAGCCGTCGCTGGTGATGGTGGCACCGGACACCGCGTCGATGTCGGCGCTCTGCGCCTGGAGCGTCTCCTCGATCAGCTTCGGCACGGCGGCCCTGGTCTGCGGATGGTTCGGCTGCTGGAGCATCCGCACCGAGGCGATCCGGTCGCCGGAGAAGGTGACCTGGACCTGCACCGGACCCTTCTCGGTGTCGAGCGTCGAGCCCGACACGACCGTGGTCGTGGTGCCGCCCGACGAGGAGACCGAGGGGGTCGACGCGGGCGCGGCGGCCTCCGTGGTGGACGACGACCCGGTGTCGTGCGACGGCGCGTACCGCCAGACGGGGATCAGGCCCGCGACGCTCAGGACGAGGACGGGTAGGGCTCGCTTCACGGTGTTCTCCTCGTTCCCGTCAGCCGGCCAGGCTGAAGCGCTCGAAGTGGGTCTGCGTCCTGGGCACGCCCAGCTCGCGCAGGCTGCCGAGCACCGCGTTCATCATCGGCGGCGGGCCGCACAGGTACACGTCCCGGTCGGCGATGTCCGGCACCAGACGCGCCAGCTCCCGCGGCGCCAGCCGGTCGGGCACCGGAGGCCCGGTGACCAGGTGCAGCTCGGCACCCTTGGCGAGCGCGAGTTCGCGCAGTTCGTCGTAGAGGACGGCGTCCCGGTCCGTGGCCACCCGGTAGATCACGACCGCGTGGCCGTGCAGTTCCTCCAGCAGGGCCCGGATCGGGGTGACACCGACACCACCGGCGATGAGCAGGGCGTCCGGGCGGGTGCGGTGCAGGGTGGTGAAGGCGCCGTAGGGCCCCTCGGCGAACACCCGCGTGCCGGCCTTGAGGTGCCGCAGGGCCGCGCTGCCGTCGCCGGCCCGCTTGACGGTCAGGCGCAGCGTACGGCCGTCCGGCGCGGCGGACAGCGAGAACGGGTTGGCCTGCCACCAGCGGTCCCTGGTCAGGAACCGCCACAGGAAGAACTGTCCGGCGCGGGCGGGCAGCCGGTCCAGGTCGCGGCCCGTGACGTAGACCGAGACGACGTCGTCGTTCTCGGGGACGACGGCCGTGACCCGGAGCCGGTGGCGGAGGTTGCGCCACAGCGGCAGCACCAGCCGGCCCGCGAACACCGAGGCGAGGGCCACGCCCCACACGGCGTACCAGTAGGTCCTCGCCACCGACGACGAGGTGAACGTCGTGCCCGCCGCGACCTGGTGCGTGAACGCCAGCACCACCGCGACGTAGGTGTACAGGTGGATGAAGTGCCAGGTCTCGTACGCCAGCCGGCGCCGGGCGTAGCGGGCCGAGACCACGCCGACCACGATGATGATCGCCAGGGCGGTGATCGCGCGCAGCACGCCCTCGACGGTCTCCGCGAGATCCACCAGCTGGTTCACCGGGTCCAGGGACGAGGACTGCGCGTAGCCGAAGACGATGAACACGACGTGGGCCAGCAGCAGCCACAGCACCGAGAAGCCCGTCCAGCGGTGCCAGGACGTCAGCCGGTCCATGCCGATCCGCCGGTCGAACCACGGCAGCCGCGCCACCAGCAGCAGCTGGAACGCCATGAGCAGCGCCCCGTACAGTCCCGCCAGCCGCCCCAGCACGATCAGCGTGTTCGAGGCGAAACCGGCCTGGACGAAGAAGACGGTCACGACGACCGCGTTGGCCAGCAGCACCGCGTACAGGCCGGTGCGGCCCAGCACTCCGGGGCGCACACCCGGGCGGGACGCCGCGGGGCGTTCTTGGAGGGTCGTCACGTTCGGCAGCTCCTTGATCGGATCCTGGGATACCGAGCTTGTCGCGGGGGAGCTGTCGGAATGCTGTCGCCCAACTTTCAAGTATTTATCGATCCGGCGGCGAAGGGGCGGACGGCTATGGCGGCACCGGACACGTGCAGCACTATGAGCGGGTGGAAAAAGTACGACTCCTCGTCGTCGACGACGACCCGCCCATCGCCGACCTCGTCGCGACCGTCGCCCGCTACGAGGGCTGGGAGGCGGTCACCGCGTACTCCGGCGAGGACGCGCTGAAGCGGGCCGCCGAGTTCCACCCGGACATCGTGGTGCTCGACCTGATGCTGCCCGGCGTCGACGGCTTCGGCGTCCTGGACCGGCTGCGCGCCTCCGGCACGATGGTGCCGGTGGTGTTCCTCACCGCGCGCGACGGCGTCGCCGACCGGGTCGCGGGCCTGACCCGGGGCGGCGACGACTACCTGGTCAAGCCGTTCGCCGTGGAGGAGCTGATGGCCCGGTTGCGGACCGTGCTGCGGCGCAGCGCCGGCCCCGCCTTCCAGCGGTCCGTGCTCCAGGTCGGCGATCTGACCATGGACGAGGACACCCGCGAGGTGCGGCGCGGCGAGAACGCGCTGTCGCTGACCCCGACCGAGTACGAGGTGCTGCGCTACCTGATGCGCAAGTCGCCCACCGTGCTCACCAAGGCGCAGATCCTCGACCACGTGTGGGAGTACGGCTTCGGCGGCCGTTCCAACGTCGTCGAGCTGGTCATCAGCCGGCTGCGCCGCAAGCTCGACGAGACGGACGACGGCGGCGCGCCGCTGATCCACACCGTGCGGGGATTCGGGTACGTACTGCGGCAGGCCTCCGAGTGATCACCCGGCTGCGGCGGGCCTACCGCAGGATGCGCCTGGGCACCCGGCTGGCCCTGGGCCTCGGCGCCCTGTCGCTGGTCGTGTTCGCCGTCGTCGGCACGGCCCTCACCACGTACATGCGGGACTACCTGTCGGCCCAGCTCGACACCCAGCTGGCGCAGGCCCAGATCGCCCAGTCCAAGAGCATCGCCGACTACGGCACGCTCTCGGGCAAGAAGTACTACAGCTGGTTCTACGCCGTGTACGACGTGTCCAACGGACCGCCCGAGCTCCGCAGACCGGAGGATCCGGCCGATCTGCCGAAGGACGTCGACGACTTCGCCGCCCTGGCCTCGGCCCAGACCGCCGCGCACAAGGAGCTGTTGCGCACCGAGCACCTCAGGGGCGCGGGCACCTACCGGCTGCGCGCCTGCGAGGTCGAGCCCGGGGTGGTCCTGGTCAGCGCCGCGCCCATGGCGGACATCGAGGACACGGTCGGGCAGCTGATCACCATCCAGGTCGTCACCTTCGCGCTCGCGCTGCTCGCGCTGGTGGTCTTCGGCCGCCGGATGCTGCGCCGCGGGCTGAAGCCGCTCAGCGACATGGCGTCCACCGCGCACGGCATCGCCTCGCACGACCTGACCGAGTCGGCGGCCCGGCTGCCGCTGCGCGCCGACGGCCGGGACGGCGGCCCGGAGGTGGACGAGCTGCGGACCGCCTTCAACACGATGCTGGAGCACATCGACGACTCCCTCGCCGTGCGCGCGGAGGCCGAGCAGCGGCTGCGCCGGTTCGTCGCGGACGCCTCGCACGAGCTGCGCACCCCGCTGATGTCGGTACGCGGCTACGCCGACCTGTTCCAGTACGCCGCCGCCAACGCCCCCGAGGAACGCGACCGGCACCTGGCCAGGCTGCGCGCCGAGGCCGCCCGGATGGGCATCCTCCTGGACGACCTGCTGCTGCTCGCCCGGCTGGACGCGGCGGAGGCGGAGGCGCCGCTGCGGCTGGAGGACGCCGACCTGGTGGAGCTGGTCCAGCAGGCCGCCGACGCCTTCCGGGCCGGCCGGCCGGACCACCCGCTGACGGTGACCACCGGCCCGGCGGCGCTCACGGTGCGACTGGACCCGCAGCGCGTCCGGCAGGTCCTGGACAACCTGCTCGCCAACGCCGCCGTGCACACCCCGCCCGGAACGCCGGTGTCCGTGGACGTCACCGTCGCCTCCGACACCGCCCTGGTCCGGATCGCCGACGCGGGTCCCGGCATCCCGGCCGAGGACCAGGAGCGCGTCTTCGACCGCTTCTACCGCGTCGACAAGGCCCGCAGCCGCGACCGCGGCGGCAGCGGTCTCGGCCTCGCGGTCGCCCAGTCCCTGGTCCGGGCCCACGGCGGCCGGATCGAGCTGAACAGCGAACCGGGGGCGACGGTGTTCACCGTGCGCCTGCCGCTGAAGGAGACGGGTCTTACGGACCGTTGAGACGCGCCCTCTAGACTCGACCGGCAACAGCCCGTACGACCATGGCCAAAAGTCTCCGCCAACCGAAGGGCCCCGGCGTCTTGATACGGATCGATTCAGTCACCAAGCGGTACCCGGACGGCACGGTGGCGGTCGACCGGCTCTCGCTGGAGATACCCGACCGCTCGATCACCGTCCTCGTCGGACCGTCGGGCTGCGGCAAGACGACCACCCTGCGGATGATCAACAGAATGGTCGAACCGAGCGAGGGAACGATCCTCCTCGACGGCGAGGACATCCAGCGGCAGCCCGTCACCACCCTGCGCCGGTCCATGGGTTACGTCATCCAGAACGCCGGCCTCTTCCAGCACCGCACGATCGTCGACAACATCGCGACCGTGCCCCGCATGCTCGGCTGGGGCAAGCAGAAGGCCCGGGCACGGGCAGCGGAGCTGATGGAGCGGGTCGGGCTCGACGCCGCGCTCGCCAAGCGGTACCCGTACCAGCTGTCCGGCGGCCAGCAGCAGCGCGTCGGCGTGGCCCGGGCCCTGGCCGCCGACCCGCCGGTGCTGCTCATGGACGAGCCGTTCTCGGCGGTCGACCCGGTGGTGCGCAAGGGACTCCAGGACGAACTGCTGCGCATCCAGGACGAGTTGGGCAAGACCATCGTCTTCGTCACCCACGACATCGACGAGGCGATCAAGCTCGGCACGATGGTCGCCGTGATGCGCACCGGCGGCCACCTCGCCCAGTACGCGCCCCCGGCCGAACTGCTGTCCAGCCCCGCCGACGCCTTCGTCGAGGACTTCCTCGGCGGCGACCGCGGCATCCGGCGGCTGTCGTTCTTCCCGTCGGCACCGCTCGAGCTGACGAGCGACCCGGTGATCCCGCTCGACGCCACCGCCGAGCAGATCGCCGCCCCCGACGCCCCCTACCTCCTGGTCACCGACGCGGACGGCCGGCCGCTCGGCTGGAGCGCCCCGCGTGACCTGGTCGCGGGGGAGATCCGGCCGGACCGGCTGCTGTCCCACGGGCGGCCGTTCGTGCCCGGCACCGACTCGCTGCGGGTCGCCCTCGACTGCGCGGTGCTGTCGCCGACCGGCTGGGCCGTCGCCGTGGACACCGGCGGGCGGGTGACCGGCGTCGTCTCGCAAGCCACCATCGGCGAGGCGATCCGCACCGCCCACGCGGCGGGGCGCGACGACGAGAAGGTCGCCGGATGAGCGACTTCCTCCACGACTTCTTCGACATCCCGAGCGACCTCCAGCACAGCTGGATCGGGCTGGTCGGACTGCACTTGAGAGAGGCCCTGCTGCCGGTCGCCGCCGGACTGCTCCTCGCGCTGCCGACCGCCCAGCTCTGCGTGCGCTTCCGCTGGCTCTACCCGCCCGTCCTCGGCGTCACGACCGTGCTGTACGCCATCCCGTCGCTGGCGTTCTTCGTCGTCCTCATCGACTACACCGGGCAGACCGAACTCACCGTGATGATCCCGCTGGCCGTGTACAGCCTGGTGGTGCTCGTCCCGGCGATCGTCGACGGGGTGCGCTCGGTGCCGCAGGAGACCCTGTCCGCGGCCACCGCCATGGGCTTCGGGCCCGTACGGCGGTACTTCCAGGTGCAGTTGCCGATCGCGGTCCCGGCGATCATCGCCGGCCTGCGGGTGGCGACCGTGTCGAGCATCTCCCTCGTCAGCGTCGGCATGCTGATCGGCAACCAGGGCGCGCTCGGCAACCTGCTGCACGACGCCCAGATCTACAACCGGCCCGAACTGACCTGGAACTCCGTGATCACCACGGCCCTCCTGGCGATCCTCGTCGACGCCCTGCTGGTCCTCGTGCGCGTGCTGCTGACGCCCTGGATGCCCAGCGGCACGGCCGGCCGCAAGCAGGCGCCCGCACTCAAGGACGCAGACCGGTGAACGTACTCAACTTCGTCAACTCCTTCTTCAGCGACAGCGCCCACTGGCAGGGCTACGACGGCATCCCGGCCCGCCTCGGGGAACACGTCCAGTACACCTTGGAGGCGCTCGCCCTCGCCGCCGCCATCGGACTGCCGATCGGCCTGGTCACCGGCCACTACGGGCGCGGTGGGAACGCCCTGTCCCTGGTCGCCACCGCCGGCCGGGCCCTGCCCAGCTTCGGCCTGCTGGTGCTGATGACGACCCTGCTGGGCTTCGGGATGCTGCCCGTGATGATCCCGCTGGTCGTCCTCGCCGTCCCGCCGATCCTGGTCACCACCTACGAAGCGATGCGGTCCGTCGACCCCTCGCCGGTGGACGCCGCCCGCGGCATGGGCATGCACGAGTCCCGGATCCTCTTCCAGGTCGAACTGCCGGTCGCGCTGCCGCTGATCCTCAGCGGCCTGCGCTCGGCGGCCATCCAGATCGTGTCGACGGCGACCATCGCCGCGTACGTCAGCCTGGGCGGCCTCGGCAGGTACATCGTCGACGGCCTCTACCAGCGCGACTACGAGAAGGTGGTGGGCGGCGCGACGCTGGTCGCCGTCCTGGCGCTGGTCACGCTCGCGCTGTTCTGGGCGGTGGCACGGGTCGCGGTGTCGCCGGGCGTGCGCAGGAGTTGAGACGCACGGGGACGCGGGCTGCCGCAATCCGCCGCACATCGACGCCGATTGGTGACCAGGCTGCTCTTGACTGACCGAATATGGGCTGGCTTGGATCAATGGGTGATTACTACGGCGAAGAGCAGCACCCGGTCCATCACGAGGCACCCCGGCGCGGCCGCAGTCGCGCTCGCCGCGACGGCAGCTCTTCTCGGAGGCTGTTCCTCCGGAGGCACCTCCGACGACCCGCTCAAGGGCGGCGGAGCGGAGAGCGGCACCGTCGTGGTCGGCTCCAACAACTTCGCCGAGAGCATCCTGCTCGCCGACATCTACGGCGAAGCCCTCAAGGCCAAGGGCATCAAGGTCACCTACAAGCCCAACATCGGCAGCCGTGAGACCACGTACGGTCTGATGAAGAACGGCACCATCACCGTGCTGCCGGAGTACAACGGCTCCCTGCTGGCGTACCTCGACGCCAAGGCCAAGCCGAAGACGGTCGAGGAGACCACGACCGCGATCAACGGCAAGCTCGACTCCGAGCTGGAGCTGCTGAAGCCCTCGGCCGCGCAGAACAAGGACTCCGTGACCCTCAACGCGCAGACCGCGAAGAAGTACGAGCTCACCTCGGACTCCTCCATCGGCGACCTCAAGGACATCGCCAAGGACCTGGTCTTCGGCGGCTCGCCGGAGTTCCAGACGCGGCACCAGGGCCTGGCGGGCCTGAAGTCGGTGTACGGGCTGGAGTTCAAGTCCTTCAAGTCCCTCGACGCGGGCGGGCCGCTGACCCAGGCGGCGCTGAAGAAGAACACCGTGCAGGCCGCGGACGTCTTCACCACCGACCCGACCATCGCCCGGGAGAAGTTCGTCGTCCTGAAGGACCCGGAGAACCTCTTCGGCTTCCAGAACGTGCAGCCGCTGGTCCGCAAGGGCGAGCTGTCCAAGGAGGGAGTCGAGGCGCTCGACGCGGTCTCGGCGAAGCTCGACACGAAGGCGCTGCTCGAACTGGACGCGCAGGTGCAGCTGGAGAAGAAGGACCCGCTGGACGTGGCCAAGGCGTGGCTGAAGTCGGCGGGCCTGGACTGACCCTCCCCCAGGGGGTGTCCGCAAGGTCCCGCCTGCCCCGCGACCTTGCGGACACGCCCTAGCCCTGCACCGCTGTTGCGATCAGCTGGTCGATCAGGGCGATCAGCACGTCCCGGCAGGACTCGCGGTCCCGCGCGTCGCACAGCAGCACCTGCACGTGCTCCGGCACCGCGAGTGCGTCCCGGATGTCCTCGGCCGGATACGGGTGTTCCCCGTGGAAGCCGTTCACCCCGACGACGAACGGGATGCCCCGGCGTTCGAAGAAGTCGATCGCGGCGAAGCTGGACTCGGGTCTGCGGACGTCGACCAGGACCACGGCACCGAGCGCGCCGAGGGCCAGGTCGTTCCACATGAACCAGAACCGCTGCTGCCCCGGCGTACCGAACAGGTACAGCACCAGGTCCCGGCTGATGGTGATCCGGCCGAAGTCCAGGGCCACGGTGGTGGCCCGTTTCTCCTCGATACCGTCCAGGTCGTCGACGCCCAGACCTGCCATGGTCAGGGGTTCCTCGGTGCGCAGCGGGGCGATCTCGCTGACCGACCCGACCATGGTGGTCTTGCCCACGCCGAAGCCGCCGGCGATGAGGATCTTGACCGTGTCGGGTGCCGAGGACGCGTCGGTGGCGACGTCAGAGCCGGCCAAGGCCGTCCCTCACTTTCTTCAGCAGGTCCAGGTCCGGAGTGGTACGGGATACGAGGCGGGGCGGACGGACGGTGATCCGGCCCGCCTCCAGCAGGTCGCAGAGCAGGATGACGACCACGCTCACCGGCAGGTCGAGCCGGGCGGCCAGCTCCGCCACGGCCATCGGCTCGGCGCACAACCGGAGGATCCGGGTGTGCTCGGGCTGGCACCGGGCCGCCGCCGTGGGCTGCGGATCGACCGCGGTCACCGTCGCGATGAGCGTGAAGTCGGCGCGGCTGGGCCGGGTCCGGCCACCGGTCAGCGCGAACGGCCGTACGAGCCGCCCCGCCGAGTCGCCTCCGGCCACCTCACACGCCTGGGTCGACGACGGGGCCGGCCACGCCCCGCGGTGCCGCGCTGAGGTGCTCGCCGATCTTCTTCACCAGCATGTTCATCTGGTACGCCACCACACCGACGTCCGCGCCGGGCCCGGTGAGCACGACCAGGTGGGCGCCGGGACCGGCGGAGGTGAGGATCAGATAGCTGTTGGCCATCTCGATGAGCGCCTGGCGCACCGGACCGCCCCGGAAGTCCATGCTGACGCCCTTGCTGAGGCTCATCAGGCCGGACGCCGTCGCCGCGAGCCGCTCGGCGTCGTCGCGCAGGAATCCGGTGGACTTGCTGACCACCAGGCCGTCCTCGGACAGCACCACGGCCTGGTTCACGTCGGCGACCCGCTCCACGAGTCCGGTCAGCAGCTGGTCGAGCTGGGTGTGCGTGGCGGGGATGGGGCGTGTCATTGCGGTGTCCTTCGTCAGCGGTCGGCGGGCGGAGTCGAGGGGACGGGTTCGGCCGCGGCCTGCCGGGGTGGTGCGGCCGCGTCCTCGTCGTACGGCGGCTCGGCGTCGTCGTCACGGGCCCGGAGCGTGCCGCGCTGGAAGCCGGCCAGGGACGATGCGGCTGCCTCCGCGGTGAAGTCGTCGGGGGAGCCGTCGTCGCCGACGGGCGCGGACTCCTCGCGCAGTTCCTCCACCAGGCTCGTCTGCGGCACCCGGCGGGGGAGCGGGGCGAGACCGTCCCGGCGGGGGATGACCTCGCGGGCGGCGGGCGCGGCGGCAGGGGCGGTGGCGGCCCGGACCGACACGAGGGGCCGGGGCTCGCGCGCGGTCCCGGCGGCACCCTCCGGCTCCTCGGCGGCCGTGGCATCGTCGGCATCTTCGGCCTTCTTGGCGTCCAGCGGGCTCCGCCCGTCGACCGGACCCGGTTCGTCCACAGCACTCCGCCCGTCCGTCCCGTCCTTGGCGTCCCGCGCACCGGCCTCCGGGACCTCCCGCACCACGACGTCGTGCGGTATCAGCACGATCGCCGTGGTCCCGCCGTACGGCGACGAGCGCAGGGTGACGGCGATGCCGTGCCGGTGGGCCAGCTGGGCTATCACGAACATGCCGAGCCGCAGGTCGTCGGCGAGCGCCACCACGTCGAACTGCGGGGGGACCGCGAGCTGTTCGTTGAAGGACGCGTAGTCCTCCTCCGACATGCCGAGGCCGCGGTCCTCGACCTCGACGGCCAGGCCCTTGGCGACCATCCCGGCCCGCACCGTGACGGGGCTCGGGGCCGGCGAGTACGCGGTGGCGTTGTCGATGAGCTCGGCCAGCAGATGGATGACGTCGGCCACCGCGGGCGGTGCGACGTACACCTCCTCCTCGGTGTGCACCTCCACCCGCTGGTACTCGGCGACCTCGCCGACCGCACTGCGCAGGATGTCGATCAGTGCGACCGGCTCGGTCCAGCTGCGGCCGGGCCGTTCGCCGCTGACGATGACGAGGTTCTCCTCGTAGCGGCGCAACTGGCTGGCCGTCGAGTCCAGTTCGTACAGGCCCTTGAGGATGTCGGGGTCGGTGTGCTCGCGCTCCAGCGTGTCGAGCTTGCTGAGCTGGAGGTTGACGAGGTTCTGGCTCTGCCGGGCGATGCCCAGGATGATCTTCTGGAAGCCGCGCCGGGTGTCGGCGAGTTCGACGGCGGTGTGCACGGCCGTGCGTTGGGCGGTGTTGAACGCCTGGGCCACCTGGCCGAGTTCGTCGTGCCCGTAGTCCAGCGGGGTCGTCGCGGACTCCGGGTCGACCGTCTCGCCCCGGTCGAGGCGGGCCACCACGTCGGGCAGCCGCTCCTGCGCGAGGCTGACGGCGGCCCGGCGCAGGCCGCGCAGCCGCCGGGACAGCGAGCGGGTGATCCGCCAGGACATGCCGACGCACACCAGCAGCGCGAGCAGCCCGCCGGCGCTCAGGATCCCCGCCTTGATCAGCAGTGCGTCCGCCTTGTCGGCGCTGCGTTCGAGCAGGCCCGTCGTCTGCCGCTGGATCAGGCTCGCGTAGTGCTCGGACAGCTTGTCCATGGCGGCGTTCCACCGCTTCTGGCTGTTCGGCAGGGCGATCCGGTCCGCGGCGGCGCTGGAGTTCCGGGCCGCCAGCACCTGGTCCTCGACGGACTGGAGCGTCTGCCACTCCGGGCTCGCCAGGATCCGCTCGGTCTGTGCCTTGGCACTGCCGGTCAGCTGGGGCACGATCTGGTCCTGGACGAGCCAGCGCCGGGTGTTCACCAGCTCCGTGAACTGCACCCAGGCCTTGTCGTCGAGGTGCCCGGACGGCCAGGCCAGGGTCAGCTGCGCGTCCTCGCGGGAGACCAGCTCCGCCGCGTGCTCCAGGGCGACCAGCGGACCGGCCTGCGAGGTGAGGTCGCCGTCGTCGACCTGGGAGAGCTCCTGGAAGGCGTGGATCTGGTCGTCGATGATCGAGGAGTACTGGTCCAGCGCCTGCTGCGCGGTGATGTCGGTCGGGTGGTCCACCTGGTCGCGGTAGTACTCCAGGCTGCCCACCGAGCCCAGCACCGAGTACAGCCGGTCCGATATGCGGGAGGGCGCCTTCTCGATCGCGTCCGCCTGCCCGACCAGCTTCGCGACCGCCGCGTCGGTCTGCTCGCGCTGCGCGTCGAGGGCGGCCCGGGAGCCGCGCGGCGAGGCCAGCCAGGCCGCCGACAGGCTGCGTTCCCGCTGGAGGGCGAGCGTCGCGTCGGTGCCCATGGCACCGGTCGACCGGCTCAGCTCCGTCTGGTCACGCAGCCGAAGCCCCTCCGAGAACATCTGGATGGTCGTCACGCCCCACATGGCGGCGAGGGTGACGCTGGGCACCAGGGCCAGGAGCACCAGGGAGAGGCGTATGGAACCGAGACGGCGCCGGGTACCTGTCCGTCGAGACATCGTCGTCCTAGGGCGATCAGCGGGGAGCGAGCAACGGGGAGGCGGAACGGTCGGGGAGGGGGGTGGGGGACGGACGCGGGGGAGTTCGTGTGCCGGTTACGGCACATGGGATGCGCAGGATGTTATCCGTACAAGTGACCGCAGGGGCCGGGCCTGACCGAATCTTTGGCGACACCGTCACAGGAAGTGCCCGGTCACCGGGTCCCGGCGGCGGCGAACCGTGCCACCGCGGACACGTTGGACCTGGTCACGAACGCGGGGCCGGTGAGCACCGGGGCCGCCCCGCCGCCGCTGATGTTGCCGTTGGTCCGGTACAGCCACAGGGCGTCCACCGCGAGGTAGCCCTGGAGGTAGGGCTGCTGGTCCACGGCGAACTGCACGTTGCCGCCCTGGACCGCCTTGACCACGTCCTTGTTGAGGTCGAAGGTGGCGACCTTGGCCCTGCTGCCGGCCTGCTTGACGGCGTCGACCGCGCTGAGCCCGTACTGGGCGCCCAGGGTGACGACCTCGTCGATGCTGGAGTCCTGCCGCAGCCGGGACGCGATCGTGGCGGTCACCGCCTTCATGTCGGTGCCGTCCACGTACAGGTTGTCGGTCTCGCCGTCGAAGGTCTTCCGCACACCGGCGCAGCGGGCCTCCAGCGCGACGTTGCCCCGCTCGTGCACGACGCACAGGGCGTGCTTGGCCCTGACCTCGTCCAGCTTGTCGCCGACGGCCCGGCCGGCGACGGACTCGTCCTGGCCGAAGTACTCCAGCAGGCCCGCCGGCCGCCAGGCGTCGATACCGGAGTTGAGCCCCACGACGGGTATGCCGGCCGCCTTGGCCTGGGCGATCGGGCCCCGCATCGCCGCCGGTTTGGCGAGCGTCACCGCGATGCCGTCGACCTTGTCGCGGACCGCGTCCCGCACCAGCGTGGCCTGCGCGGCCGGGTCGGCGTCGCTGGCGTAGGTCAGGTCGACGCCGTCCTTGGCGGCCGCCGTCTCGGCGCCCCTGCGCACCAGGTCCCAGAAGGCGTCGCCCTTGCCGCCGTGCGTGACCAGGGCGACCTTCATCCCGCCGCCCGCACCGCCCACCGGGTCCGCGTCCGACCCGTCGTCGGTCGCGCCGAGGACGGAACAGCCGGCCACCAGCAGACACACGGCGGACACCAGGGCCGCGACACGGGTGAGTCTCGCGGAGGTGTGCGGCGGGGGAGGAGTGTTCATGAGGGGCGGACCTCGCTGTGCGGCCGAGCAAGAGCAGGGTGAGAGCACAGACGGGCCGTGAGCACGGACCGGATGACTCTCGCTGGCCCGGAGCCAACCGTGTGTGACCACTGGGCGTCAAGTGAGCAGCCACCTGCCGTGAGTTGATGGTGCCGCATCGTGATGATCTGTCCGACGGGTCGAACAGTGGAGGTCATCCCCTGGTTTTCCATACCGTCCATGCGGTTCGGGGCCGACGTCATCCATGGGAAGGACCTCCCGAGGCGGCTGCCGGGGCCGCCTAAACTGGTGCGGCTCGCAGGACGACGGAGGCGACGGAAGGGACGGCGACGGTGGCGGCAGCCGGCAGTGGCTTCGAGGACCCGCCCGCCGACGTGCTCGCCCAGGCGGCCGCGGCCTTCGGGCTGCTGGCCTCGCCCGCCCGGCTGCACATCGTCTGGGCGCTGGCCCAGGGCGAGAGCGACGTGACCGGGCTCGCCGAGCGGGTCGGCGGCGCGCTGCCCGCGGTCAGCCAGCACCTCACCAAGCTGAAGCTGGCCGGACTCGTCCGCTCCCGCCGCGAGGGCCGCCGGCAGGTGTACTACGTGGACGACCCCGACGTCGTCGACGTCGTACGGCTCATGGTGGGCCGCCTCACCGACCGCGCGGCGCCGCCGCGCCGCCGCCTCCATGGCCTCTGAGACCCCCGGGGGCACCACCCTGGAGGTGCTGCGGCGGCTGGAGTCGGGGCCCCGGGGACTGACCGAGACCGAGGCCACGGCCAGGCTGATCACCCAGGGCGAGAACACCCTGCCGGAACGGCGCACGCCGTCCTGGCCCCGCCGGTGCGCGCACGCCCTGCGCGACCCCTTCACCGCCGTCCTGCTCTGCCTCGGCCTGGTGTCCGCCGCCGTCGCCTCCTGGGGCACCGCGGTGGTCATCCTCGCCCTGGTCGCGGTCAGCTGCGTGCTGCGCGCGAGCGGGGAGCACCGGGCCGACCGTGCCATGACCGCCCTGCGCGAACTGGTCGCCGGCACGGCCACGGTGCTGCGGCGCGACACCGCCGGGGAGCCGCCCCGGCCCCGCGAGGTGCCGGTCACGGAACTCGTCCCCGGCGACGTCCTCCGCCTCGGCCCCGGCGACCTCGTCCCGGCAGACGTACGACTGCTGCGTGCCCGCGGGCTCACGGTGCATCAGGCCGCCCTCACCGGGGAGTCGGCGCCGGTGGACAAGCGGGCGGTGGAGGGGTCGGCCGGATCCGGCGCGGCCGACGACTCCCCGCTGTGCTTCCAGGGCAGTACCGTCGCCACGGGCAGCGCAACCGCCGTCGTGGTCGCGACCGGGGGCGACACCCGGTTCGCCGCCGCTCACCGGCAGCCGGCCGCGCGCCGGGACGGCGGGGCCTTCGACCGGTCCGTGCACGGCATCTCCTGGGTGCTGATCCGCTTCATGCTGCTGACGCCGCCCCTCGTGCTGATGGCGAACGCCGCACTGCGCGGCCGCGGCCTGGAGACCCTGCCCTTCGCCGTCGCGGTCGCCGTCGGGCTGACGCCCGAGATGCTGCCGGTGATCGTCACCACCTGCCTGGCCCGGGGCGCCGCCCTGCTCGCCCGTACCCACGGCGTCATCGTCAAACGGCTGCCCGCGCTGCACGACCTGGGCGCGGTCGACGTGCTCTGCGTCGACAAGACCGGCACCCTCACCCAGGACCGGCCGGTCGTCGAGCGGTCCCTCGGCCCGGTCGGCCGGGACGACCCGGAGGTGCTGCGCTGGGCCGCCGTCGGTGCCTGGTGGACCCTGCAGCTCGCGGAACTGCCCGCGCCCGACGCCCTCGACGCGGCCCTGCTGGAGGCGGCCGGGCCGGTGGGCGAGGAGCACGACGGGGTGGACGCCGTGCCGTTCGACCCGGTACGGCGCTTCTCGACGGCGGTGGTACGCGGCTCCCTCGGACGTCAGACCGTCGTCGTCACCGGCGCCGCCGAGGCCGTGGTGGAGCGCTGTACGACGGAGCCCGGCGAGCGCGACCGGCTGCTGGCGCTCGCCGCCCGGGAGGCGGACGCCGGGCTGCGGGTGCTGGCCGTCGCCACGGCCGACCGCCCTGCCGGTGCGCCCGGGCCCGGCACCCGGGGTCTGACCTTCCGGGGCCTGGTGACCTTCCGGGACGCCCTCGCCCCGACCGCCGCCGAGGCCCTGCGCGGCCTGGCCGACCGCGGCGTCACCGTGAAGGTCCTCACCGGCGACCACCCCGCCACCGCGGCCCGGGCCTGCCGGGAACTCGGCCTGGACCCGGGGCAGGTACGGACCGCCGCACAACTGGCAGACGCCGAGGCCGCCGGCGAGGCGACCGTCGTCGCCCGCTGCACCCCCGAGGACAAGGCCAGGGTGGTCGCCGCCCTGCGCGCCGCCGGGCACACCGTCGGGTTCCTCGGTGACGGGGTGAACGACGTGGCCGCGCTGCGTGCCGCCGACGTCGGCCTCGCGCCCCGCTCCGCCGTCGGTGTGGCACGGGAGAGCGCCGACCTCGTCCTCGCCGAGAAGGACCTCACGGCGATCGGCCACGCGATCACCGCCGGCCGGCACGCGAGCGGCAACATCGCCTCGTACCTGCGCGTCACGCTCTCCTCCAACCTGGGCAACGTCGTCGCGATGCTCGCCGCGGGCCTGCTCCTGCCCTTCCTGCCGATGCTCCCCGCCCAGGTGCTCGCCCAGAACCTGTGCTTCGACGCGGCCCAGCTCGCCTTCGCCCACGACCGTCCCGGCGCGGCGGCCCTGCGCGGTCCGGCCGTGCTGCGGCCCCGCTCCTTCCTCCGGTTCGTCACCGGCTTCGGCGTGCTCAACGCGGTCGCCGACCTCGCGACCTTCGCCGTGCTCGCGCTCGCGCTCGACGGCCCCGACGCCTTCGACGACGAAGCCGTGTTCCACTCCGCGTGGTTCACCGAGAACCTGCTCACCCAGGCCCTGGTGATGCTGCTCCTGCGCACCGGCCGGCGCGCCGAGGGGAGCCGTGCCCCAGGCCCGGTCGGCCTCGCGGCGGCCGGCCTCGCCGCCGTCGGCCTGCTGCTGCCGCCGAGTCCCCTCGGCGCGGCCCTCGGCATGACGGCCCTGCCCGCCGCGTACTACCTCCTGCCGGCCGTTGTCCTCTGCCTGTACGCCCTGGCCCTGACGGCGGCCCGGGTCCGGTACCGGCGGCGTCAGCCATAGGTGAGGTTCGAGCAAGGGTTGTCGTCCGCGGACCGGGCCCCGTCGGCGACCTCGGACGGTACGGCGGTCGGAGCCGGGGACGCGGACGCGGCCGCCGCCGGGCCGTCCGCGTACGACTGTCCCAGCACGACGCTGATTCCGCTGCCGGTCACGGGCTGGAGTTCCGCGCCGGGGAAGGCGGCCGCCACCGTCCGGGCCCGGTCCTCGAGGCCGGGGCCGTACTCGACCAGTGTCGTGGTGTGGTCCTGGGCGGACGCCGTCGCCGTGCCCGTGACGGTGAAGCCGTCCGCGGTGAGAGCGGCGGCGGCGCGGGCGGCCAGGCCGGGGACGGAGGTGCCGTTGTAGACGGCGACGTCGATGCCCTCACCGGAGACCGGCGTGGGGGAGGCGGACGCCTCAGATCCCGATGCTCCGGTCTTCTTTCCGCCGGCGTTCTTGCCGTCGATCGTACGGTCGGCCCTGAGTGCGGCCCACAGGGCGTCGGCGTCCGGCTGCACGATCGCGACCCGGGAACCCTCGTAGCGCCAGGGCAAGGTCACGAACTTGGTGTTGTGCAGGTCGATGTCCTTCAGGGACATCGCGAAGGACATCAGTTTGTCGGCGGAGCCGAGGCCGGGGTCGACGGTCAGCGACTTCGTGGCGGCCTCGGCCAGCGGCAGCAGCCGCGTCGGGGTGAGGCCCTTGCTCTTCACCTCCTTCAGCAGGCTCGCCACGAACGCCTGCTGGCGCTTGATCCGCCCGATGTCGGAACCGTCGCCGATGCCGTGCCGGATGCGGACGTAGTCCAGCGCCTTCTGGCCCGCGACGGTCTGCTCGCCCTTGTGGAAGAGCAGCTTGCCCGGGGCGGTGAGGTGCGGGTTGAGGTCGTTCTCGTAGACGTCCTGCGGCAGGCACACCTTGACGCCGCCCACCACGTCCGTCAGCCGGGCGACGCCCTTGAAGTCGACGACGACGGTGTGGTCGACGCGCAGCCCGGTGAGCTGTTCGACGGTGTTCTGCGTGCAGGCGGGGTTGCCCTTGGCGGTCTGGCCGACCGAGTACGCCGCGTTGAACATCGTGTCCGGCTGGGCCTTCGTCCAGCTGCCGTCGGGCAGCTTGCACGGCGGGATGGTGACCAGGGTGTCGCGGGGGATGGAGACGGCGATGGCGTGCCGGTGGTCGGCGTAGACGTGCAGCAGGAACGCGGTGTCGGAGCGGCCGACGTCGTCCTTGTCGCCGCCGCCCAGGGCCTCGTTGCCGCCGGTGCGGGTGTCGGAGCCGATGACCAGGACGTTCTCGCCCTTCGACGAGCCGGCCTCGGGGCGGTTGTCGGAGAGACCGCCCGAGTCGAAGGTGCTGATGTCGCCGTCCAGCTTCAGGTACAGCCAGCCGGCGCCGCCCGCGGCGAGCACGAGCAGGGCCAGGCAGACGACGAGGCCCACCCGTATGCCGCGGCCGCGGCCACGGCGGCGACCGCGCCGTCGCCTGTGCTCCCGCGCGGCGGCCCTGGCCCTGTGCCGCGGCGGCTCCGTCCTCCGGTTGCTGGTGACCGTCATCGGCGTCTGCTTGCCTCTCGCCCGGGGGTTGTACAGTTGCGCAATGTAGCAACTGTTGAAGAGAGGGAGGGCATGACGTGCTGCGCAACGGACTGGAGCCCTGGCATCTGCTGATCGTGGCGATCGTCGTGATCGTCCTGTTCGGCTCGAAGAAACTGCCCGACACGGCGCGTTCACTCGGCCGCTCGATGCGGATCCTCAAGAGCGAGGCGAGGGCGCTGAAGGAGGAGGGCGCGGCGGACCCGGCCGCCGGAGGTCCGGCCGGGCCCGCCGCGCAGCCCGTCAGCCCGTCAGGACCGGCAGCGACCGATGGCCGTGGGAGATGAACGAGTCCACCGGCCGCAGCTCGTCCGCCGGTACGGCGAGGGTGAGGCCGGGGAACCGTTCGAAGAGGGCCGGCAGGGCCACGCGCGCCTCCAGCCGGCCGAGCGGGGCGCCCAGGCAGTGGTGGACGCCGTAACCGAAGGCCAGATGATCCTTCACGGCGCGGGTGACGTCGAACGTGCCGGCGTCCGGACCGTGCTGCTCCGGGTCGCGTCCGGCGGCGGCGTACGCGGCGAGGATCGCCTCGCCCTTGCGGATCACACTGCCCTCCGGACCGCCCAGCTCGCCGAGGGGCAGGTCCTCGACGGCGTACCGCAGCGGCAGGCTGGCCACCGGTGCCTCGGCCCGCAGGGTCTCCTCGATCACATCGTCCCAGGAGGCGCGACCGCCGCGGACGTGCGCGAGCTGGTCGGGGTGCGTGAGCAGCGCGTGGACGGCGTTGTCGAGCAGGTTGACCGTCGTCTCGTGACCGGCGCTGATCATCAGCATCAGCGTGTCGAGCAGTTCCTGCTCGCTGAGCCGCGTGCCGCTCTCCTCCTCGCGGGCCGCGATCAGCGCGCTGGTCAGGTCGTCGCCGGGCGCCGCCCGTTTCACGGCGACGAGTTCACCGAGAACGGCGTAGAACCGGGCGTAGGTGTCGGCGACTTCGGCCGCGTCGGCCGAGGTGTGGAAGACGCCGTCCACCACGGCGCGCAGCTCGGGTCCCAACTCCTCGGGTAATCCGAGCAGTTCGCCGATGACCTGGATGGGCAGCGGATAGCAGAACTCCTCCCGCAGATCGACCGCGTGGCCGTCCGCCCCACCGCCCGCCCCGGCCTTGGCGACCCGGTCGAGCAGTGCCGCGGTGATCTCCTCGATCCGGGGCCGCAGCGCGGCGGTGCGGCGGGCGGTGAACGCCTTGGAGACGAGGGTGCGCAGCCGCTTGTGTTCGGTGCCGTAGGCCGTGAACATGTTCCGCACCGCGACCCAGGTGTACAGCGGCCAGTCCGGTGAGACCTCGCCGTCGAGCCAGCGGTGCCAGTGCCGGCGCGCGTCCTTCGACACCCGTGGGTCGGTGAGCAGCCGCTTCAGCAGCGGGGCGCTGCTGACCGCCCAGGCCGGGACGCCGTGCGGGAGTTCGACGGGGGTGACGGGTCCGCGCTCGCGGATCCGGGCGGCCTCGCCGTGGATGTCTCGGCCGGTCGGGTCGATCACTGTCGGGTGCGTGAACTCCATCGGACTCTCTCCCTGGGCTTGGCGGCGGTTCGCAGGGCACGCGGACCCGTCGTGTGCGGGTGCGTGCCGTGTCCAGCCAAGTCGTCGCGGCCGGGCGGCGCCAGGGGGTCCAGGATCACTGGCCTGTTTCAGGCGGTCTGGCCGGCCTCCCGCTCCACGGGCTGTGCCACCGCCTCGGCGGCCCGGGCCTGCTTCCTGCGCTGCCGCCGGCTGACGCGCGGCTCCTGGTCCGGCAGCCAGCCGAAGGTGAGGCAGCTGCCGACCACGCCCAGGAGCAGACCCACGAAGAAGCCGCCCAGGTTCGAGGTCAGCCAGGTCCCCAGGGAGACCAGCACCCCGATGACCGAGTAGAACAGGCGCTGGGAGGGGTTGAAGAGGATCAGCACGCCGCACAGCAGCATCACGGCCGGAAGCAGATAGCCGGCCAGGCCCTGCATGCCGACGTGCAGGATGACGTCCAGGGACGCCTTCAGGGTGAGCAGGACCTCCGCCCCGCCCAGGGCGAGCAGCAGCCCGCCCCAGAAGGGGCGGCCCGCCCGCCACTGGCGGAAGGCGGGCCGGATCTTCCCGCGTGGAGCGCCGGGCATCAGCAACCCGACCCGCTGAAGCCCAGTTTCAGTCCCGGCAGCTTGAACACACCGGCTGTCGTGGCGTAGTTGGTCTGCCGCAGGTTGGCGATGTGCACGGTGTCGGACTGCTGGCTGAACACGCCCTTCGGTCCGCGGCCCATCGGCCCGGCCTTGTCGAGCGTGCTGGCGTCGTTGCCGATCTCGATGTTGTTGAAGGCCGCGTCGCCCGAGAGCTCCGTGGAGTCGGTGGTCAGGTCGCTGGCCCGGACCTTCTCCGCACCGCCACCGGCCCTGATGACCAGGTTCGTGCCACCCAGGTCCACGCTCTGGCACAGCTTGGTGAGCGTCGCGTTCTTGATCACGGACGTGACGACCAGCACCTGACCGCCGGTGTCACCCGCGTTGGGGCTGCCCTCGGCCATCTCGTCCAGACCGCCGAACTGTGCGAAGCCGGTGCCGTTCAGCTCGGTGGCGGTGACCGTGAACGGCATGCCGGAGATGGCGAACTGCACGCCCAGCGCCCCCTCGGCGGTGAGGATCGCGAGGCCGGCGGCGACTGCGGCGGCCGGCACCGCCATCACGGCGGCCCGGCGTGCCCGGACCCGCCCGCGGCGCGCGGGGACGTCACCGGTGTCCGCGGCGGCGGGACCTTCCGGTCTTTCGGAGGTGTGCTCGGCGGAGGAGGTCATGTCTGCTCCAGGTGCATGTCGGTGCGGATCGGACTTCGGTGGCACGTTGCCCTGGCGCGGACACCGACCGCGTACGTACGTCCCCCCGCAACTCCCGGCGGTTGCAAGGGCTTTCTCGTTACGCCGCAGTAGCCGACTCGGAAGTTACCGGGGGTTACATGAAGGGTCAAGGGAAGTGTGAACAAAGAGTGTCGAATGTGCGCCGCATGTGAGTCACTGTCCTTCGGGAAGTCTCAGCGAACGCACAACTCCCCTTCCAAGCCTTGACGTTGACTGAGCGGCAGGTCTACAACTCTCCTCGTCTCACCGGATCCGTGGCGCCGGATCCGCCGCGCGGCAACCGTCCGCGTGTCCCGGAACCGCTCGTCCCGTACGGGCAGCTCGCCGCCCGGTGCGTCCGCACGGGCTTTCCACCGGCCGGGTCCGACCCTCCACGGCACCGGCACGGGCCCTTCCCCCGGAACGCCGTACCACCAGCCACCCCCCGCCCGGCCCGGCCGGCGGCCCGTCCCCGTGCGTGCCTCCGGCCGGCACCGGTCTGCCGTTGCCGGTCCGTCACGTACGGAGAAGGCGTAACGGGCCGGCAACGGCGGACGCCGAACCGCGTCCCCCGCACCTCACCCCGCTTCAGAGAAGAGGTACACCCGCATGCGTACGCGCACCCTCCTCACCCTCACCGCCGCCGTCGCCGCCCTGGGGCTCGCCGCCCCCGCCTCGGCGGCCGACACCCCCGTCCTGACCACCACCGACGGCGCGGCCGTCGCGGTCGGCGACGTCCTCGACGCGTCCCTGGCCGGCGGCACCGCCGCCACCTTCTACTCCAGCGCGACCGGCACCAGCGGCATCTCCTGCACCAAGTCGGCCTTCGCCGCCACCGTCACCGACAACCCGGCCGCTCCCGGCACCGCCACCGAGTCCCTGACCTCGCACACCTTCGACACCAGCGGCTGCACCGCCAACGTCGTCGGCGTGCTCGGCGTCAGCGGCATCACCGTCGACAACCTGCCCTACACCACCAGCGTGTCCTCGGACGGCACCGTCTCCGTGACCCCTGGCGCGGGCTCCGCCATCCAGTCCACCGTCAAGCTGCGCACCCTGCTCGGCACCATCAACTGCGTCTACCAGGCCCCCAGCCTGACCGGCAAGGCGAGCAACGCCGACAACAGCATCTCCTTCAGCAACCAGCAGTTCACGAAGACGTCCGGCTCGTCGCTGTGCTTCGCCAACGCCTTCTTCACCGCCAAGTACGCCCCGGTGACCAAGGGAGGCGTCGCCGTCAACGTCAACTGACGGCGGATCAGCGTCGGTTCAGCGCCGACGCAGCCGTGCCGCCAGGGCGGCGCCGCCGGTGAGCACCAGCACCGCCGCGGCGCCGCCCGCCAGCACGGGCGTGGACGGGCCGGTGGCGGGATCGGAGGCGGGATCGGAGGCGGGTCCAGAGGCGAGTTTCGAGGGGGAGGCCGGCGGGGCACTCTCCTTCTCCCCTCCCTGAGCCTCCTTCTTCTCCGGGAACACCACGTCCGAGCACGAGTAGTACGTGTCCGGCGTACTGCTGTTCTGCCAGACCGTGTACAGCACGTGCCGCCCGGTCCGGTCGGACGGCAGGGTCGCCTCGACGCGGTACGCGCCGTCCGTCAGGGCCGGGTCGGTCACCTCGGCGAACGGCTTCTCGGGCAGGTCGGACCAGGACAGCGGCCCGGTCGGGTCGTAGCCGGGTTTCGTCAGGTACATCCGGAACGTGCCGGTGTGCGGGATCGTCGAGACGTACCGCATGGTCAGCGTCCCGCCGGGCGTCATCCGGGTCGCCGGCCAGTCGGCGCGGGCGAGGTCGAGACCCCGGTAGCCGGGCAGGCCCCCGCTGCACAGCTTCCCGTCGGGGACGACCTGCCGGTCCCGGCCGCCCACGTCGGCCACGCGCAGGTTGTCCCACGCGGTGAAGGGCGCACCGTTCGCGGCGACGGCCGCGCGGCAGGCCGCCGAGCCCGCGCGGTCACCGCCCTCGGGGGAACAGGCCACCACCCGGCTCACCGGATCCGTCGGAGCGCCGTGCGCCCGCGCCGGCCCCGCCGCCCACAGCGGCAGCAGCAACGGGGTCACGAGGGCGGCCGCGAGTGCGGTGCGGTGTGCGGTCGTACGGGACATCCGTCTGCGTCTCCTCGGCCGGGCCGGAGCGGTCGGTAGTGCCATACGGACAACCGGCTCGGTGCGTTCACCGCGCCACGACCTGTTCGAAAAGGGGGTCATTCGCGCCCAACTGCCCGCCATAGAGGGTGGGTTTCCGGCCGGATCGAGGGTTTCCCCCGTATCCCGATGACCTGCCCTTTGCCTATCGTTCGACCACAGCTGACCCACAGGTAACCCCGAACGGGTCGCTCCCCACACGCCTGGCCGGCCACCGCGTCGCTCTTTCGAACCACCCCCCTCCGCTTCGGCGACGAAGCGCATCCACCGCCGCTCCGCCCAGCCCGGAGTCCGGCCACGAAAGGCAACGACCGTGCGTATCTCCCCAGAGTTCAGACGGAAGCTGATATCCGTCGCCGCCGTCTCCGCCGCCCTGCTGACCGCCGCCCCCGCCTCGGTCGCCGTCGCCCAGGAGACCGCCCCCGGGCCCGCCGTCCCGGCCGAGCGGACCGAGGCCGCCCCCGGCACCCCGGCCGAGCGGCTCATCGTCGGCTACAAGTCCGGCGCTTCCGAGGCCAAGTCCGACAAGGCCGCCGCCGCCGACGCCGCGGCCAAGGCGCAGAAGACCGGCGAGGACGTCGACTTCCAGCGCCGCCTCGGCACCGGCGCCGCCCTCGTCGACCTGGGCACGAACCCCGCCCGGGCGGCCGTCGCCGACGTCGTCGCCCAGTACCAGGCCGACCCGCAGGTCGCGTACGTCGTGCCGGACCGCCTGAACAAGCCGACGGCCACCCCGAACGACACCGACTACGGCAAGCAGTGGGACCTGTTCGAGTCCACCGCGGGCATGAACGTCCCGGCCGCGTGGGACACCACCACCGGCAGCGGCGTCACCGTCGCCGTCATCGACACCGGCTACGTCACCCACTCCGACCTGGCCGCGAACATCGTCGGCGGCTACGACTTCATCTCCGACACCGCCGTCTCCGTCGACGGCAACGGCCGTGACAGCAACCCGGCCGACCCGGGCGACTGGTACAACGACAACGAGTGCGGCCAGGGCATCCCGGCCTCCAGCTCCTCCTGGCACGGCACGCACGTGGCCGGCACCATCGCCGCCGCCACCAACAACGGCAAGGGCATCGCCGGCATCGCCCACGGCGCGAAGATCTCCCCGGTCCGCGTCCTCGGCAAGTGCGGCGGCTACGACTCCGACATCATCGACGCCATCACCTGGGCGTCCGGCGGCACCGTCTCCGGTGTCCCCGCCAACACCAACGTCGCCAAGGTCATCAACATGAGCCTCGGCGGGAGCGGCGCCTGCTCCAGCGCCACCCAGAGCGCCATCACCGGCGCCGTGAACCGCGGCACCACGGTCGTCGTCGCGGCCGGCAACGAGAACCAGAACGCCAGCAACTCCTCGCCGGCGAACTGCAACAACGTCATCACGGTCGCCGCGACCAACCGCGCGGGCAGCCGGGCCTCGTACTCCAACTACGGCTCGATCGTGGACATCTCCGCCCCCGGCGGCGAGACCCGGACCTCCACCGCCAACGGCATCCTGTCCACGCTGAACTCCGGCACGAAGACGCCGTCGAGCGAGAACTACGCCTACTACCAGGGCACCAGCATGGCCACCCCGCACGTCGCGGGGCTCGCCGCCCTGGTGAAGTCGGCGAACTCCGCCCTCACCCCGGCGCAGATCGAGTCGGCCATCAAGGCCAACGCCCGTCCGCTGCCCGGCACCTGCTCCGGCGGCTGCGGCGCCGGCCTCGCGGACGCCGCGAAGACGGTCCAGGCCGTCAAGGGCGGTTCGTCCAGCGGCACGACCTTCTCCAGCACCACCGCCGTCGCCATCCCGGACAACGGCGCGGCCATCGAGTCGCCGATCAGCGTCACCGGCCGCAGCGGAAACGCCCCCTCCGCCCTCCAGGTCGGCGTCGACATCACCCACACCTACCGCGGCGACCTCGTCATCGACCTGGTCGCACCGGACGGTTCGGCGTACCGTCTGAAGTCCGCCGCCTCCGACTCCGCCGACAACGTGAACACCACCTACACGGTGAACGCCTCCGGCGAGAGCGCCAACGGCACCTGGAAGCTGCGCGTCCAGGACACCGCGGCGCAGGACACCGGCACGCTCAACGGCTGGAAGCTGACGTTCTGATCCTTCTGAATCTCCCGGTCCTCCTTCGGCGAGGACGGTGAACGGGCAGCTCACGAGCGGGCGGGCCGGCCGGTGCGGATGGGGCACCGGGCCGGCCCGTCTTTACGTCCGGCCGCACAACCCCCACAGTTAGATACCGAACGCGCTGTTTTCTTTCACCGGTTGCGATTGTTTTGCCGGATGTGCACCCGCACTCCGGCACACTGGTGTGGTGAACGCCGTCTGAGGGTGAGTTATCGTGTACGGGGGGTAAAAACAAACGGCATGACCCGTTCATTTCTGTCCCGGGAGAGTTCAGTCGATGGCGAGGCAGTTGCGAGCCGAGCAGACCCGCTCGACGATCATCACGGCCGCCGCTGACCTGTTCGACCGTCGCGGCTACGAATCGACCAGTCTCAGCGACATCGTGGAGCACGCTCAGGTCACCAAGGGCGCCCTGTACTTCCATTTCGCGGCGAAGGAGGATCTCGCCCACGCGATCCTCGAACTCCAGTCGCACACCGCCCGCCGGCTGGCGGCGGAGACCGACCATCGCGGCCATACGTCCCTGGAGGCGCTGATGCGCCTCACGTTCGGCATCACCCGCATGTCGGTCGAGGACCCGGTGCTCAGGGCCGGACTGCGGCTCGCCACCGGTGGGATCCGGCCCCGCCCGCCGCTGAGCCATCCGTTCACGGAGTGGCTGGACATCGTCACGGCCCGGCTCGTCGGCGCGGTCAAGGAGTCGGACGTCCACCCGGACATCGATATCGACGTGGTGGCCCACTCCCTGGTCTGTTTCTTCGTCGGCACCCGGGTCGTGGGCCGCTCCCGCGAGCCCGTCGCACGCCAGCCCCGCCGCACGGCCGAGATGTGGAACATACTCATCCGCGGCCTGGTCCCGGTCACCCGCCGCGCCCGCTACCTGAGCCTGGCGGCCCGTCTGGAACGTGAACTGGCACCGGTCTGACGGGGCTTTCGGCGGGGGAGATCCGGACGGTCTCGGCCGGGGCGATGCGGCCCGAGCCCGCCGGGGCTGCGACGAGACCGGCCCGGGCTGCGGTGATCGGCCCGGGCGCCCGCCAGTTCGACAGGGGTGGGGCGCACGCGCGCTACGGTGAGCCGCATGCCCGACACCCCATCCGCACCCGTGCTCCTCGGCGACCAGCCGGGCTCCTTCCCCCACAGCGTGCTCGCCGAGCGGCACCCGGCCATCATCCGGCAGGTGCGCGAGGCCTTCCCGTACGAGCCCTGGCAGCACCGCGCGCTCGACGAACTGCTGGCGAACTGCACCAAGGGCGAGATCGAACCGCTCCCCGCCGACGCGCACGACCGCGACCTCTGGGAGACCTGGGGGCTGCGCGAGTACGCCGGCCGGTCCTGGTTCGACGTGCCGTGGCTCTGGTCCGAGAGCTGGTTCTACCGCCGGCTGCTCCAGGCCGTCGGCTACTTCGGCCCCGGCCCCTGGCAGGGCATCGACCCCTTCCGCCCCTTCAAACGGGACGAACTCGACTCCCACGAGACCGACGAGGAACTGGCCGCGCTCGACGACCTCGCCGGCCGGCCCGCCGGAGACGTGGCACAGGCCCTGCTGCACGGCTCCCTCTGGGGCAACCGCGCCGATCTCGGCTTCCGTCTCTCCGCCGAGGGCGCGCGTGCCGCCGACGCCGCCCCCGGGCTGGTGGCCGACGACAGCGACCGCCTGTGGGCCCTGCTCGGCGGCACCGGCACGGGCACCCTGTGCCTCGTCGCCGACAACGCGGGCCGCGAACTCGTCCCCGACCTGCTCCTCATCGCCCACCTCCTGGCCCACGGGCGGGTCGGACGGGCCGTCCTGCACGTCAAGCCCTACCCGTACTACGTCTCCGACGCCACCACCGCCGACGTCGTCGACGCGCTGCGCCGGCTGACCGGTGCCGGGGGAACGGCCGCCGAGTACGGACAACGCCTGTGGTCCGCCCTGGCCGACGGCCGCCTGACCCTCCGCGCCCACCCCTTCTCCTGCGCCCCGCTGCCGTACGAGGAGATGCCCGGCGACCTGCGCGCCGACTTCGCCTCGGCCACGCTCACCGTCGTCAAGGGCGACCTCAACTACCGCCGCCTGGTGGGCGACCGGCTCTGGGCCCCGACCACGCCGTTCCCGGACGTCACCGCGTACTTCCCCGGCGCCGTCGCCGCCCTGCGCACCCTGAAGTCCGACGTGATCACCGGCCTCGACGCCCGTACCGAGGCCGAACTCGTCGCGGCGGAGGACCAGCGCTGGCGCACCAGCGGCACGCACGCGCTGATCCAGGTGCGGACGCCCGGGTAGGTCAGATCACCCGCACGTCCTGCCACACCAGCCGGTGGTCCGACGTCGGAACCGTCCTGCCGTCCCCCACCAGCATGTACAGCGGGTCGCCGGACGTCGGCCAGAACACGCCGTTCGCGCGCCGCCCCCGCGAGCGAGGTGAGCGCGGCCCGGCGCGGCAGGGCTCGGGACTGCTTCATGGTGGACTCCGGTGAACGAGAGGGACGTGAACTTCCGGGGTGCGGGCGTAAGTCTGCGCGCGTAGAGGTGAACGCCACAAGGTCCGGCGAGAACTCCCGCATTCATTCCCGATTCACGCGATAGTGTGATCATGTCCGGCCCGGCGGATGCCGCAGCGAGGCGCCGGGTAGGGCCCGGCCATGACGCAGCCGTTCGAACTCCCGCACTTCTACATGCCGCACCCCGCGCGGCTGAACCCCCATGTCGACGAGGCTCGGGCCCATTCGTCCGAGTGGGCACGCGAGATGGGCATGCTGGAGGGATCCGGTGTCTGGGAGCAGGCCGACCTCGACGCGCACGACTACGGCCTGCTCTGCGCCTACACCCACCCCGACTGCGACGGACCCGCTCTCTCCCTGATCACCGACTGGTACGTGTGGGTCTTCTTCTTCGACGACCACTTCCTGGAGATGTACAAGCGCAGCCAGGACCGCGTCGCCGGCAAGGCCCACCTGGACCGGCTGCCCCTGTTCATGCCGCTGGACCTCTCGACTCCCGTACCGGAGCCGGAGAACCCGGTCGAGGCGGGCCTCGCCGACCTGTGGGCGCGGACGGTGCCCAGGATGTCGCAGGACTGGCGTCGCCGCTTCGCCGTGGCGACCGAGCACCTGCTGAACGAGTCCCTGTGGGAGCTGTCCAACATCAACGAAGGGCGGATCGCCAATCCCGTCGAGTACATCGAGATGCGCCGCAAGGTGGGCGGCGCCCCCTGGTCGGCGGGTCTCGTGGAGTACGCGACGGCCGAAGTGCCCGCGTCCGTCGCCGAGTCCAGGCCGCTCAGGGTACTGATGGAGACGTTCTCCGACGCCGTGCACCTGCGCAACGACCTGTTCTCCTACCAGCGGGAGGTCGAGGACGAGGGCGAGAACAGCAACGGCGTGCTCGTCCTGGAGACCTTCTTCGGCTGCACCACCCAGGAGGCCGCCGACACCGTCAACGACGTCCTCACCTCCCGGCTCCACCAGTTCGAGCACACGGCGTTCACCGAAGTCCCCGCGGTGGCCCTGGAGAAGGGACTCACCCCGGACGAGGTCGCGGCCGTGGCGGCGTACACCAAGGGCCTCCAGGACTGGCAGTCCGGCGGCCACGAGTGGCACCTGCGCTCCAGCCGCTACATGAACGAGAACGCGCGCGGCAGCAAGCCCTGGCCGGGCTGCAGCGGCATGGGCACCTCCGCCGCCGACGTCCGCGCCCTGCTCGCCACGGCCGGAGCGGAGCGGCTGCGCGCCTACACGCACGTGCCGTACCAGAAGGTCGGACCGTCGCAGATCCCCGACATCCGCATGCCGTTCCCGCTGGAGCTCAGCCCGCACCTGGACAACGCCCGCCGGAGCCTGCGCGACTGGGTGGACCGGATGGGCATCCTCGCCGAGGGCGTCTGGGACGAGGACAAGCTCCGGGCCTACGATCTCCCGCTCTGCTCGGCGGGCCTCGACCCGGACGCCACGCCCGAGGCCCTCGACCTCAGTGCGCAATGGCTCGCCTGGGGCACCTACGGCGACGACTACTACCCGCTGGTCTACGGCCACCGCCGCGACCTGGCCGCCGCCCGGCTGACCACGGCCCGTCTGTCCGACTGCATGCCGGTCGCCGGCGAGGCGCCGCTGGCCCCCGCCAACGCCATGGAGCGTGGCCTCGTCGACCTGTGGCTGCGCACCACCGCGGAGATGACGCCCGAGGCGCGGCGCACCCTGAAGGACGCGATCAACGTCATGACCGAGAGCTGGGTGTGGGAGCTGTCCAACCAGCTCCAGAACCGCGTGCCCGACCCGGTCGACTACCTGGAGATGCGCCGGGCGACCTTCGGGTCCGACCTCACCCTGAGCCTGTGCCGGATGGGCCACGGCCCGGCCATTCCGCCGGAGGTCTACCGCAGCGGCCCGGTCCGCTCCCTGGAGAACGCCGCGATGGACTTCGCGTGCCTCCTCAATGACGTCTTCTCCTACCAGAAGGAGATCGAGTACGAGGGTGAGATCCACAACGCGATCCTCGTCGTGCAGTCCTTCTTCGGCTGCGACTACCCGACCGGGCTCGGCATCGTGCACGACCTGATGAGCCAGCGCATGCGGCAGTTCGAGCATGTGGTCGAGCACGAACTGCCCATCCTGTACGAGGACTTCCGGCTCACGGACGAGGGCCGCGCCGCCATGCAGCAGTATGTTGCGGACCTCCGGAACTGGATGGCCGGCATCCTCAACTGGCACCGCGAGGTGGACCGCTACAAGGCCGACTGGCTGGCCTCGCGCGCCCACGGCTTCCTCCCGGACCGGCCACCCGCCGTGCCCGTGCCCGCTCTCGGCTGAGGCGACGCCGACCGCTCGGGCGGGCAGGGCATGATGCGGCCCTTCGTCGTCATGCCCGCGCAGGTGCTGACGTTTCGACCACGGCTCGCACCGCATCCGGCACGCCGGGTGCGGTGCGAGCCGTGCCGTCGTTCCGGCCCCTCCCGGCGGCATGCCCGCCCCGACCGGCGCCCGGTCAGTCTCACTCGTTCGTGGCTCATCGCGCGCCGGAGTGCCGGGTAGAGCACCAGCCGTGATCGTTCCGCATCCGACGGGGGCGGTCCGCACCATCCGGAGGCGAGCCATGGAACAGACCGCGCTGCGACCCAAGCCGATGCCGGGTCAGGAGCCCGACGCAGTGGCGCCGGCGACGGGGTCCGGCCCGTCGCGGCCCCGTCTGCACGCCGCCCGGCGCCGTGGGCGGCGGCTGCTCAACGTGCTGTTCGCCGGGTTCGTCGGTGCGGCCCTGGTCCTGTCCGGGATCGGCCTGGGGGCGATGGGCGCCACGGTGATCGGCCAGGGCGGAGGCATCGATCCGCGGGGGTGGCACAGGCCGTCGCTGACCGGGCCCCCGCCGTCCGCCGCTGTGTCCGCGCCCGCTGCCGTGACCCTCGGCGTGGAGGTCATGGACACCGGGAAGCCGGGGGCCCTGGTCGTCGGGCTCCACGTCCCCGGGCCGGCTCAGGAGGCGGGCCTGGTGCGCGGTGACGTGCTCCTCGTCTTCGGCACGACCCGCATCGACACCGCCGCCGACCTGGCCCGGGCCGTCGCCCGCGCCCGCCCCGGCGCCAAGGTGAAGCTGACGGTGCGGCACCGCAGCGGCGGCTACGAGCAGGTGACGGTCGTACCGTCCGTCGTCACGTGACCACCCGGAAGTGGCTCGTGAGCCGCCCCGTGTCGTCCAGGACGTGGAAGGCGATCCCGGGCGGCGCGTCCCGGTCGGCGATCTGCTCGCCCTCCCAGGGCAGCCGCAGCGTCCACGTCACACCGGGGCCGACGACGAGCGGCCGCCCCGCGAACGAGGTCGCGGCGGGCGTGTGCGCGTGGCCGGTGATCAGACCGGCGATCTCGGGCCGGCGGGCCAGCAGTCCGGCCAGTCGGCCGGACTCCCGCAACTGGTACGAGTCGGGCAGTGGGTGGTGCAGCGCCACCGGCGGGTGGTGGAAGGCGAGCAGGGCCGGAAGGCCGCCGTCGAGTTCGTCGAGGGTCGTCTCGATCCAGTCGTACGTCTCCTCGTCCAGCTCCCCGTCGTCGCTGCCGGGGACGCTGGAGTCGCACATCAGCACGGCACCGTCGTCGAAGACCTGCACGCTGTTGACGGGCTCCTCCGCCCCCGGCAGGCCCAGCAGCGCCTTGCGGTAGGGCGCGCGGCTGTCGTGGTTGCCCGGGCAGGCCAGTACCGGGAAGGGGGCGTCGCCGTCGCGCAGCCCCAGGATGCGTGCGGCCTCCTCGTACTCCGGCTCCGTGCCGTGGTCCGCGATGTCCCCGGTCACCAGCAGCGCGTCCACCTGCCCAGGCAGCTCCCGCAACCGCTCGCACACCCGCTCGGCGCGCTCCGTCGCCCGCTCGCTCCCGTCCAGATGCAGATCGCTGATGTGCGCGAGTACGAGCACGGTCGTACGCCCTCTCGATCGAACAATTAATGGATGCCGAGCATCTAAGCATTAGATCTAACGTCTGAGCAATCCTCTGCCGTTAGCGGCAATGCTCAGGTGAAGTGCAGCAGACGGCTCGCGCCGCCCCCTCCGGCCGGGCAGGATGCTGCCCGTAGCCCCTTCGTCCGTCCCCTGGGAGGCCCGGATGACCGGAAGCACGGCCGCGTCCTTCACCGCCGACGACTACAGGGCCCGCATGGAGCGCGCCGCGCGGACGGCCGCCGAGGCCGGTCTCGCGGGCCTGCTGGTCGCCCCGGGGCCGGACCTGGTGTGGCTCACCGGCTACACGCCCCCGGCGGTCACCGAACGGCTCACCCTGCTGGTCCTCGCCGCCGGACAGGACCCCGTCCTCGTCGTCCCCGCGCTGGAGGCCCCGGACGCGCAGCAGGCGGCCGGCGCGCCCGCCCTGGCCCTGCGCGACTGGACCGACGGCAAGGACCCCTACGCCGCCACCGCCGCCCTGATCGACGCCTCCGGCCGGTTCGGCATCAGCGACAACGCCTGGGCGCTGCACCTGCTGGCGCTGCAGCAGGCCCTGCCCGGCAGCTCGTACACGTCGCTCACCGAGGCCCTGCCGATGCTGCGCGCCGTCAAGGACGCGGCGGAGCTGGAACTCATGACGGCCGCGGGAGCAGCCGCCGACGCGACGTTCGAGGAGATCCGGAACGTCCCCTTCGCCGGCCGCCGGGAGTCGCAGGTGGCCGCCGACCTCGACCGGCTCCTGCGCCGGTACGGACACGAGCAGGTCGACTTCACCATCGTCGCCTCCGGTCCGAACGGAGCCAACCCCCACCACGAGGCAGGCGACCGCGTCATCGAACGCGGCGACATGGTCGTCCTCGACTTCGGCGGACTGAAGGACGGCTACGGCTCCGACACCTCCCGCACGGTCCACGTCGGCGAACCCACCGACGAGGAGCGCCGCGTGCACGACATCGTGCGCGAGGCCCAGGAGGCGGGGTTTAGCGCCGTGCGGCCGGGCGCCGCCTGCCAGGACGTCGACCGGGCCGCCCGCGCGGTCATCGCCGACGCCGGCTACGGCGAGTACTTCATCCACCGCACCGGACACGGCATCGGCGTCACCACCCACGAACCGCCGTACATGATCGAGGGCGAGGAGCGGCTCCTCGTGCCGGGCATGTGCTTCTCGGTGGAACCCGGCATCTACCTGCCCGGCCGGTTCGGCGTGCGCATTGAGGACATCGTGACGGTCACCGAGGACGGCGGGCGGCGGCTGAACACCACCTCCCGCGAGCTGGTCATAGTGGAGTGACGGCACCGATGTCCACCACACGCCTCCCGAACGGCAACGGCGCGACCATGACCCAGGCACCGACACCCACCGCGGACACCGTCCGCCGACTGGTCCGTTCCCTGCTGAAGGACGGCACGGACGGCGGCACGGAGGGCAGCGGCGGCAAGGGCGGCAAGGAACCCAGGCAGGGAAGGGGCCCCGCCGCCGGACCCGACGTCCGGCCCGTGACCGAGGGCGCCGACCCGGCCACCTGGTGGGTCGGCACCCGCCATGTGCTGCGCCTCGCCCCCGACCGCGAGGCCACCGTGCGACAACGCCGCGAACTGCGCCTGCGCGACCTCGTCCGCCCGCACGTCCCGGTGGCGGTGCCGGTCAGCGTGGCGCACGGCGAGTGGGCGGCCGGGCTGACCTACACGCTCGACACCAAGGTGCCGGGCGGCTCGGGCGAGGAGCACGACGTGTCCGCCGTCGGCGAGGCCGACCTCGCGGGACTGCTCTCGGGGCTGCGCGAGGTGCCGGTCCGGCAGGCCGAGACCCTCGGCGTGCCGCGTACCGCGCCGCGCTCCCTGGAGGCGCTGCGCCGGGCCGCCGTACGCGCCGCCGAACGCCTCGCCGACGCCGACGAGTTCGACGCCGCCCGTCTGAACCAGCTCACGGCGCCCGCCGCGGCCCAGCTCGCCGCGCAGTCCGGCTCCGCGGTCCTCACCCACCACGCGCTCACCGGCGGCCATCTCGTGGTCAGCGCCGACGGGCGGGTGCGCGGGGCCCTCGGCTGGGCCGACGCGGTCGTCGGCGACCCGGCCGAGGACATCGCGGGCCTCGCGCTCGCCGTCGGCTCACCCGCCGCCGTACGCGCCGCCACCCTCGCCGGCTACGGCGCCCGCCCCTGCCTGCGCGGCCTGTGGCTGGCCCGCTGCGACACAGTCGTCGACCTCGCCGGGGCCCTCACGAGCCGGGACACGGGCCGGCTCACCCTGCTGCGCACGCAGCTGCGCCGGGCCTGGGAGCCGATCCTGCTGGAACGCGTGACGGACCTGCGGGACACGGACGACGCCCTCTAGCGGGCCTCACTCCTGCAACAGCACCACGCCCGACTCCCCGGGCACGTGCAGCACCCCGTCCGCCCCGGGGTCCTCCACCGGCTCCCACGCGGCCAGCACGCGCGCGTGCGGGACGCCGAGCGACAGCGCGGCCGGTTCCGGCGCCAGGTTCACCGCCACGAGGACGTCCCCGCGCCGGAAGGCGATCCAGCGGCGCTCCTCGTCGAAGGCGACCTTGGTGTCGGCGAGGTCGGGATCGGTCAGGTCCGGCTGCTCGTGGCGCAGGGCGAGGAGCTGCCGGTACCAGGCCAGCACGCGCGCGTGGGGCTGGCGTTCCGGCTCGGACCAGTCGAGGCAGGAGCGGTCCCGGGTCGCCGGGTCCTGCGGGTCGGGCACGTCCTCCTCCTTCCAGCCGTGCGCGGCGAACTCCCGTCGCCTGCCCCGCCGTACGGCGTCCGCCAGCTCCGGGTCGGTGTGGTCGGTGAAGAACTGCCAGGGTGTGCCCGCCGCCCACTCCTCGCCCATGAAGAGCATCGGCGTGAAGGGGGCCGTCAGGGTGAGCGTGGCCGCGCAGGCCAGCAGCCCGGGGGGCACCAGGGCCGAAAGGCGGTCCCCCTGGGCGCGGTTGCCCACCTGGTCGTGGGTCTGGCTGTAGCCGAGGAGCCGGTGCCCGGCCACCCGCGTACGGTCCAGGGGTCGCCCGTGGTGCCGCTCCCGGAAACTGGAGTACGTCCCGTCGTGGAAGTAGCCGCCGGTGAGGGTCTTGGCGAGCCCGGCGAGGGGAGCGCGTGCGAAGTCGGCGTAGTAGCCCTGCGACTCGCCGGTCAGCGTGGTGTGCAGGGCGTGGTGGAAGTCGTCGTTCCACTGCGCGTGCAGCCCGAGACCGCCCTCGTCCCGGGAGGTGATGAGCCGCGGGTCGTTGAGATCCGACTCGGCGACCAGGAACAGCGGCCGGTCCACCTCGGCGGCCAGGGCGTCCACGGCCGTCGACAGCTCCTCCAGGAAGTGGAACGCGCGCGTGTCCACCAGCGCGTGCACCGCGTCCAGGCGCAGCCCGTCGATCCGGTAGTCACGCAGCCAGGCCAGCGCGCTGCCGACGAGGAACGCGCGCACCTCGTCCGAGCCGGGCGCGTCCAGATTGACCGCGGCGCCCCAGGGCGTGTGATGCCGGTCCGTGAGGTACGGCCCGAAGACGGGCAGGTAGTTGCCGGACGGGCCGAAGTGGTTGTGCACCACGTCGAGGACCACGCCCAGGCCGAGTTCATGGGCCTGGTCGACGAAGCGTTTCAGCGCCTCGGGCCCGCCGTACGGCTCGTGCACGGCCCACAGCGAGACGCCCTCGTACCCCCAGCCGTGCGTGCCGGGGAAGGGGCACAGCGGCATCAGCTGCACGTGGGTCACGCCCAGTTCGGCGAGATGACCGAGCCGCTCGGCGGCCGCGTCCAGGGTGCCCTCGCGCGTGTAGGTCCCGACGTGCAGCTCGTACAGCACCGCGCCGGGCAGTGGCCGCCCCCGCCACTGCGCGCGCCACTCGTACCGCTCGTGGTCGACGACCGCGCTCAGCCCGTCCGGGCCGTCCGGCTGCCGGCGGGAGCGCGGATCGGGTCGTACGGGACCGTCGTCCAGCGCGAAGCCGTACCGGGACCCGTCGCGCGCGTCCGCCTCGCCCCGCCACCATCCCGCCCGTTCCGGATCGCGCTCCAACGCGCGCGTGACGCCGTCGCACCGGAGCGTCACACGGCCTGCCTGCGGTGCCCACACCTCGAACTGCACGGACGGTTCCCCTTCGTCTGCTCACCGTGATGTAGCCCGTCCATGGTGCGTCAAACGCGATCAATCCGCTGGTGCATCCACCCATTTGCGGCGGGTGTCGCCCCGGTACGCGCGCGTGGCGGGCGTTTTCCCGTTTTCTGGACAGCCCGGCCGCACTGCCCGACAATCACGAGCGTGACGTCGTCCTTCGAGTTCAACACGTACCCCGCGCGGCTCTCCGACGTGGAGCGCGACAGGGCGCTGAAGGTGCTCCGTGACGGCGTCGCCATGGGCCGCCTGTCCCACGACACGTTCATCCGCCGCATGGAACTGGCGCTCGCCGCCCGCCGCCCGGACGAGCTCGCCGTGCTCACCGCCGACCTGCCCACGGAGAGCCGGTTCTCCCGCCTGGTGTTCGGCACCGTCGAGGCGGTCTCCGGGTTCACCGTACGGCTGCGCAGAGCCTGGCAGGCCGAGCGCCTGCCCAAGCTGCTGCTGCCGCACCCGTCGCACAGCCATCCGCTGCGCATAGGCCGCGACCCCGCCAGCGGACTGCGCCTCAACCACGAGACGGTCTCCCGCGTCCACGCCGAACTCCGCCACCAGGGCGGCATGTGGGTCCTGCGCGACCTCGGCTCCACCAACGGCACGACGGTGAACGGGCGGCGCGTCGTCGGCGCGGCCGTCGTCCGCGAGGGCGACCAGGTCGGGTTCGGGCGCATGACGTTCCGGCTGTCGGCAGGCTGACCGGGAGCGGCTCCACGGTCGCCTGGCCGGAAACCGAGCGATGCCTTAGCTCTGGCCTTGGATTTACCAGGTGTCGCTCCCTGGGGAGTGGCTCAAAACCCATCGCGCCCCACGGTGTTGACGTACCCCTGAAGTCGTGACTGACTGTGCGTACGCCATGTACAGCTGGTGAAGCGACGGCACCGCATCGGGGAGGTGTGCCCTGCCGCCCCTCCTGCGTTACCCGACCGTCGACGAACTGGGCGCCCGGGCCGCCGCACTCGTCGCACGCCACCCGCGAGACGCCCGGCTGCGCCGGATCGGCACGTCCCGCGCGGGCACACCCCTGTGGCTGCTCTCCGTCGGCCACGGCAGCCGTCAGGCCCTCGTCGTCGCCGGCCCCCACGCCAACGAACCCGTGGGCGGCGCCACCGTGCTGCGCCTGGCCGAGCGGGCGCTGGCCGACCCGCGGCTCACCGAGGGTGCCGACGCCACCTGGAACCTGCTGCTGTGCCTCGACCCGGACGGGCTGCGTCGCAACGAGGGCTGGCTGACCGGCCCGTACGCACTCGGCCAGTACTTCCGGAACTTCTTCCGGCCCGGCTTCCTGGAACAGCCCGAGTGGCTGCCCGACGGCGCGGCCGGCGCCGCCCTGCCGGAGACCCGCGCCCTGCTCGAGGTCCAGGACGAACTGCGGCCGTTCCTCCAGTGCTCGCTGCACGGCGTCGATGTCGGCGGCGGCTTCGTCGAGCTCACCGACGACCTGCCCGGCCTCGCCCAGCGCCTCGCCCACATCGCCGCCCGGCTCGGCATCCCCCGCGAACTCGGCGCGTACGACGCCCTGTACTGGCCCGGCCTCGGGCCCGCCGTCTACCGGATCCCGCCGCCGCGCCGGGCCGGCCTGGCCGCGGCCATCACGGAGGCCGCCGTCGAGTCGACCTGGTTCCACCCGCACCCGCACGGCACGATCACCGCGGTCGTCGAGGCGCCCATGTGGGGCGTGGCGGCCGTGACGGACGGCTCCCCGCCCGCCGACCGGGAGGCGGTGCTGCGGGCCGTGAGCCACACCCTGCGCCACGACACGGGGCTCCTGCGGCACCTCCTGGCCCGCGTCCGGCCGTACCTCGCCGCCGTGCCCGACGCGGCGCGCCTGCTCGCCCCGGTCGACGACTACGTACTGGTCTGCCCCGGCCTCGCCGACGCCTGGGACCCCGACACCGGCGACGGCGCGGCCCATCCCCTGCCGCCCCTGAGCACCGCCCACCTCGCCGCCCTGCGCATCTCCGGGCGGCGGCTGGCCCTGCGCACAGCCGGGCTCCTGCACCAGCTCGTGCGGGCCGCCGGAGACGACCCGGCCGGGGCACTGCCGGAGCTGGACCGGCTGATCGACGCGTGGTGCGCCGACTACCGCGACGGCTGCGGGGCGCGCTGGATCCCGGTGGCGCGCCAGGCGGAGTACCAGGCGCGCGTGGTGCTCGCCGCTTTCGACCTGGCCGTGCGGGACACGCCCGCGCGCTCCCGCCCGGGCGAGCCGGGGTGGGAGTCGGGGGCGGCGCTGCCGATGCAGCGGGAGTGACGCCCGGGGCGGTGCGGCACCGGGGTCCGTGACGCCGCAGGTGTCTACGACGCGCCCTCGCGCGCGTGCAGCGCCGCGGCGACCACCGTGCGGGACTGGTGCTCGACCTGGTGCTCCAACGGCACCCAGCGGGCGCGGAAGCGTTCCGCGAAGGCGTCGCTCCAGGTCGCCACGAGTCCCTCCAACTGCTCGGCCGCCCGGTCGTCGGTCCCGCGCAGCACCCGCCGCAGCATGGCCGCCGCCCGCAGCGGCACCCGGCGCGCGAACGCGTCCACGCTGCCCACGTACGCCCTGGTGCGGTCGGCGGGCGGGGTGTGCACCAGGTCGTCGGCCAGCCCCGGCACCAGCTCCAGCCCCCACCGCGCGGCCCGCAGCAACGGCCCGTCCAGGTCTTCGAGCCGGGGCAGCGCGCCGTCGAGCACCCGCGTCACCTCCAGGGCGTCCCGTCGCAGCCGGCGCGCGAGCCGCCCGATCGCCGCCGCGGGGGCCGGATGCGGAGCCGGGTCGTCCACCAGGTCGCTCGCCCACATCGGCACCTCGACGACCGCGGTCAGACCGCCGTACCGGTGGGCGTGGTACCAGGTGCTGTGCCGCGCGTCGTCCGGCAGGCTGGGGTACGCGGGCCCCGCCCCCGGCGCGGGCATGACGTGCACCCCCGGCCCGGACGCGGGCCAGCCCGCGGCGTCCGAGGCGCCGGTCTCCACCGGGATGTGCAGCTCCGCCGCGGACTTGGCGAACGGCTCGGCCAGCCCGGGCACGTCCTTCGTCAACTGCACCCAGCTGCCGCCCAGGTCCGTGCCGTGCAGGGTCACCTGGAGGTAGGGGCGCAGCTCGTCGATGACGCCGGTCAGGGCCCGCGTCTCGGGCGGCAGCCGGTCGGGCGGCAGCACGGACGGCGCCCACTCCGGCTGTTCCGGGCCCGCCGGGCGGAAGAAGCCGAGGTGGTAGTCGAACAGGCTGCGCGGCGCCGGCGTCACGTGCAGGCTGGCCCCGTCGGGGTCCGCGCACAGCAGGAAGTGCCAGGAGATGCCGTCGCGCAACTCCCGCTGTTCCAGCACCCGTCGGGCGAGCGCGAGCAGGGTGCAGGAGCCGGTCGGCTCGTTGGCGTGGGCCCCGGCGACCACCAGCACGGCGCGACGGGCGCGGCCCACCGACAGCAGGTGCAAAGGCCTGCCCGCGCGCGAGGCACCCACCTGCCGCAGGGTGCACACCCCGGGCCGGTGAGAGGTCAACGCCCGGGCGGCTGAGACCTGTTCGGCCACCGTCGGGTAGCGCAGCTCCGGCAGGACACTCACCCCCGTCACATCCGCCCGAGTTCGCAATCGCAGTACCCCACGGCCTTGGTGCGGTGTCAAGGGCGCGATGGGGGAGGTCCCAGGGGGCGCCCGGAAGCATTGCCGGCCCGTGCGCGGTGGGCGCCCTGGCCGGTGTGCTGTCACCGCCGCCGGCGTCACGTCACCGGCGCGGGGTCACTGCCGGTGCAGCCCGCGTCCGGCCAGGGTCAGGAACACCTCGCCGACCGCCTCCGACAGGGTCGGGTGCGGGTGGACGTGCCGGGCCACGTCCAGCGGCTCCGCGTCCCAGCCGACGATCAGCTGGCTCTCCGCGATCATCTCCGACACGTGCGGGCCCACCAGGTGCACGCCCAGCACGCGTCCGCCGCCGGCCTCGGTGACGACCTTCACCATGCCGCCCTGCCCGTGCACCATGCCCTTCGCGACGGCGGTCAGCGGCATGCTGTCGGCCACCACTTCGTGCCCCCGCGCGCGTGCCTCGGCCTCGGTCAGACCGACGGCCGCGGTCTGCGGCGACGAGTACGTGACCCGGGGCACGGCCGCGTAGTCCACGGGTGCGGACGGCACGCCGGCCAGCGTCTCGGCCACCAACAGCCCTTCGGCGAACGACGCGTGGGCCAGTCCGAGCGACGGCGGCGGCAGCAGGTCGCCCACGACGTGGACACCGGGCACGGCCGTCTCCAGCCGGTCCCAGTCGGCCGGTACGACGAAACCGCGCTCGTCCGTGGAGAGGCCCGCGGCGGCCACGTCCAGGCCGTCGGTGACCGGGGCCCGCCCGACCGCCACCAGCAGCCGTTCGGCCTCGACCGTGAGGGTCTCGCCCCGGGCGGTGCGCAGGTGTGCGCGCACCCCGTCGTCGAGGACCTCGGCGTCCAAGAGCCGGGTGCCGGACCTCACGTCGATGCCGCGCTTCTTCAGACCGCGGGTCAGATGCCGGCTCACGTCGGCGTCCTCCAGCGGCACGATCCGGTCGGCGGCCTCCACGAGGGTGACGTCGGCGCCCAGGGAGCGGTGGAACGAGGCGTACTCCACGCCGATCGCACCCCCGCCGAGCACCAGCACGGACGCCGGGAGGCCCGGCGCGAAGAGCGCGTCGTCACTCGTCACCACGCGCCGCCCGTCCGGTGCGAGCCCCGGGAGCGTGCGCGGCCGTGAGCCGGTCGCGAGCACGAGGCCACGGCGCGCGGAGAGGTCGTACCCGCCGGGTTCGCCGTCCACGCCCGCCACCCGCACCGAGCGGGATCCGGTCAGCCGTGCGCTGCCCCTCACCACTCGCACGCCCGCGTGTGCGAGATGGGCCTCCACGCCCCGGTGGTTGCGGGACACGATGTCGTCGCGCGTGGCGACCAGGGCCGGCCAGTCCACGGTGTCCAGCGTCGCCTTCACGCCCCAGCGTTCGCGTGCCTCGGCGATGCCGTCGACGAGTTCGGCCGCGTGCAGCATCGCCTTGCTCGGGATGCAGCCGCGGTGCAGGCACGTCCCGCCGACCTTGTCCCGTTCGACGAGCACGACGTCCAGACCGAGGGCCGCGGCGCGCAGGGCGGTGCTGTAACCGCCCGTGCCGCCGCCGATGACGATGGCGTCCGGTGAGTTCATGCCCTCAGCGTCCGCCCGGCCCTTGCCATGAGTCCAAGGCAATGTTCTTGTGGAATCGATGCAGGGCGTTTATGGGAGGGGCGGCCGTTCATGAGCCTGCGGCAGATGGAGTACTTCCTGACGGTCGTCGACGAGGCGTCCTTCACCCGCGCGGCCGAACTCCTGCACGTCTCGCAGCCCGCCCTCTCCCACCAGATCAAGGCCCTGGAACGGTCGGTCGGCGGCGCGCTGCTGGAGCGCATGCCGCGCGGCGTGCGCCTGACCCCGATGGGGCGCGCCTTCCGGCCGCACGCCGAACTCGCCGTGCGCAGCGCCGCCCAGGCCCGCCGCGCGGCCCGTGCCGCCGCCGGTGCCGAGGGCGGCGAACTGCACATCGCCGCCGTGCACTCCGTCGCGGTCGGTGTCCTCGCGGACGTCTTCGCCCGCTGGCGCGCGGCCCACCCGCGCGTGCTGCTGCACCTCCACGAGTACGCGACGTCGGAGGCCCTGGAGGAGCAGGTCGAGCGCGGCACCGCCGACCTGGCCGTCGGCCCGGCGCCCGCCGACTGGCCGGGCACCGTCGTGCCGGTCGGCCAGGAGGACATCGTCCTCGTGGTGCCCTTCGACGACCGGTTCGCCGGCCGTACGACGGTGACGCTGCCGGAGCTCGCCGACCGCCCCTGGGTGCGCTGCGCCATGGAACCCGTCGTCCACGGCGAACGCTTCCTCGACTGGGCGTGCGGACGGGCCGGCTTCACGCCCCGCACCGCCGTGTTCACCGAGCACACGTCGACGGCGGTACGGATGGCCGCCGCCGGTGTCGGCGTCTGCGCCGCGCCCGCCCACCTGGTCCGCGACGCGGTCGGCGACGGCTGCGTCGTCCTCACCCCCGACCCGCCCTGGAAGCGCACCCTGACGGTCTTCTCCCGGCTGCCCCCGACCGGGGCGGCCGAGGCCTTCGTGACCCTGCTGCACTCGGCCTGGCCCTACCCACGCGTCCCCTCCACCGCATCGCTGCGCGCGTACGGGGACTGCCCCGAGGACGGCACGGCGGCGGCCTGACGACCAGCCGCCCCGCCTCACTCTCCGACCCGCTCCAGCAACGCCACCGGCAGCCGCTCGAACAGTTCCTCCACGCGTGCGTGCCCCGTGAACTCCCGTCCCGGCTCCAGCACGTCCGCCCAGCGCCCCGGCGGCAGCGGCAGACGGGTGTCCCGCCAGCCGCCCGCCTCCGCGAGCCGGAGCGACAGGCGGGTCACGGCCGTCACCACCTCACCGGAGCGGGCGAACGACAGGCAGTGGGCCGCCGCCGCACCTTGCGCCGGCAGCGGCATGTACGTCGCCGTGTCGCCGAAGGCGTCGGGACGCCGTGCCCGCAGCCCGAGCGCCGCCCGCGTCACCGCGGTCTTCTCCCCGGACGTCCCGCCGGACTCCTCGGGCGGGAAGCTCACCGGCCGCCGGTTGTCGGGGTCGACCAGCGCCCGGTACTCGGCCTCCGTGCCCTGGTAGACGTCCGGCACACCCGGCATCGTCAGCTGGACCAGGGCCGTGCCCAGCACGTTCGCCCGGATGTGCGGCCCGAGGGAGTCCCGGAACGCGGCGACCCGCTCACCCGGCGCCCCGCACGGCCCGGCCGCCACGAACCGCGCCACCGCCTCCTCGTACGGCGGCTCCTGCTCGGTCCAGCTGGTGTACAGGCCCGCCTCGCGCACGTGCTTCAGCAGTGCCCCCTGCACCCGCTCCGGGGCCCCGGACGCCGGGCCGAGCCCGAACACCGTCTGCCAGGCCGCCCAGGCCAGTTGCGCGTCCGGCACGCCCTCGCCGGTGCGGGTCACCTCGGCGAGGACGTCCGCCCAGCGGTCCGGGCACTCGGTGAGCACGTGCAGCGCCGCCCGGACGTCGGCACTGCGCTTCGTGTCGTGCGTCGAGGCGACCGTGCCGGTCACCGGCCAGTCGCGCTGCACGCGCGCGCAGTACGCGTGGAACTGCTCCGGCGACAGCGCCGGACCGCCCGGATTCCCGCCCACCTCGGTCGCCGACAGCAGCGGCACGTAGCGGTAGAACGCCGTGTCCTCCACGGACTTCGCCCGCAGCGCCGACGAGGTCTGCGCGAACCGCGTCCGGAACTCCACCTGCGCGGGCCCGTCGCCGTACCGTCCCAGCACGAGGTCCCGTACGACGTCCACCGCACCGGCCTCCTCGGGCACGGCGAACGCGAGCCGGGCCTCGGCCGCGGCCTCCTCGGTGACCACGGTCGCCGCGTCGACGGACTCGTAGGGCCGGTAGACCTCCATCCGGACCAGCAGCTCCTGGAGCGCGGTGCGCAGCGCCCAGGGCGCGCGGTCGCGCAGCGCCGGCTCCGGCGAGGTCGCGCACAGCCGGGCCGCCACCCGCACCAGCCGGTCGGTCTCGGTCGCCAGCTCGTGCGTGAGGACCTTGTACGCCGCCCGGCGCACCGTCGCCTCCCACTGCCCGCCCCGGTCCGTCTGCGGGGCCGCGAACCGCCGGTACTGCCCCAGGAGCTCCCCGAACCCGGCCGGGTCCGTGAAGAGCCCGTCCACGTGCCGCAGGGCGTCGTAGCCGGTCGTACCCGCGACGGGCCAGGAGGCCGGCAGCCGCTCACCGTCGGCCAGGATCTTCTCCACGACCGTCCAGCGGCCCTCCGCCGCCTCGTGCAGCCGCCGGAGGTAGCCGTCGGGGTCGGCGAGCCCGTCGGGATGGTCGACGCGCAGCCCGTCGATCACGCCCTCGCGGAGCAGCTGGAGGATCTTGTCGTGGGTGGCCTCGAACACCTCGGGGTCCTCCACCCGCACCCCGATCAGCTCGGAGATGCTGAAGAACCGCCGGTAGTTGAGCTCGGTCCGGGCCAGCCGCCACCACACCGGGCGGTACCACTGCGCGTCCAGCAGGTGCGGCAGCGGCAGGTCCTCGGTGCCCTCGCGCAGCGGGAACACATGGTCGTAGTAGCGCAGGACGTCACCGTCGACGCGCAGTTCCCCGAGCACCTCGCCCAGCGGCCCGCCGAGCACCGGCAGCAGCACCTGGCCGTTCTGCGCCTCCCAGTCGATGTCGAACCAGCGCGCGTACGGCGACTTCGGGCCCTCGCGGAGCACCTCCCACAGGGCGCGGTTGTGGCGCGGGGCCATGGCCATGTGGTTCGGGACGATGTCCACCACCAGACCGAGCCCGTGCTCGCGTGCCGTGCCCGCCAGCGCCCGCAGTCCCTCCTCACCGCCCAGCTCCTCGCGTACGCGCGCGTGGTCGACGACGTCGTAGCCGTGCGCCGAGCCCGGCACGGCCTCCAGGACGGGGGACAGGTGCAGATGCGAGACGCCGAGCGAGGCCAGGTACGGCACGACGGCCGCCGCGGCCCCGAACGGGAACTCGGGCTGCAGTTGCAGCCGGTACGTGGCCGTGGGCACCACCGGGTCAGGTCGCTCAGGTGTCATGCAGACCTACGTACCCGCCCTGCCGCCGTTCGTGTCATCGCCCGCGCCAGGTGCGCCGTGCGTCGCCCGGACGAGTGGCCCTTCCTGGCGACGCACCGGGCGGCGCACCGGCCGCCGGTCACACGGGCCGCTGGAGCACGGTCATGCTCCGGTCGGCCAGGGTCAGCCGGTCCCCGGCCTGCACCTTCGGGCCCGTGCCCGGCGGCACCCCGTCCGCGCGGGCCGTGTCGACCACCACCTGCCACTGCCGCCCGTGATTGACCGGGACCAGGAACTCCAGCGGCTTGGGCGAGGCGTTGAACATCAGCAGGAACGAGTCGTCGGTGATGCGCTCCCCGCGCGGGCCCGGCTCCGAGATCGCGTTGCCGTTGAGGAACACCGTCAGCGCCGAGGCCCGTGCCGAGTCCCAGTCCCGCTGGGTCATCTCCCGGCCCTCGGGGGTGAACCATGCGATGTCGGACAGGTCGTCGTGCGTGCCCTCCACGGGCCGGCCGTGGAAGAAGCGCCTCCTGCGGAAGACCGGGTGGTCCCGGCGCAGCCACACCATCGCGCGCGTGAAGGCCAGCAGCTCCCGGCTCAGGCCGCCCTCGGTGTCCTCGCCGTCCTCGCCGTCCGCCGGCCACTCGACCCAGGCCAGTTCGTTGTCCTGGCAGTAGGCGTTGTTGTTGCCGCGCTGGGTGCGGGCGAACTCGTCGCCGTGGCTGATCATGGGGACGCCCTGGGACAGCATCAGCGTCGCGATGAAGTTGCGCATCTGCCGGGCCCGCAGCCGGAGCACGTCGGCGTCGTCGGTGTCGCCCTCGACGCCGCAGTTCCAGGACCGGTTGTGGCTCTCGCCGTCGCGGTTGTCCTCGCCGTTGGCCTCGTTGTGCTTGTCGTTGTACGACACGAGATCGTGCAGCGTGAAGCCGTCGTGGCAGGTCACGAAGTTGATGGAGGCCAGCGGGCGCCGCCCGTCGTCCTGGTACAGGTCGGACGAGCCGGTCAGCCGCGAGGCGAACTCCGCGAGCGTGCGCTGCTCACCCCGCCACAGGTCCCGCACGGTGTCCCGGTACTTGCCGTTCCACTCGGTCCACAGGGGCGGGAAGTTCCCCACCTGGTAGCCGCCCTCGCCCACGTCCCACGGCTCGGCGATCAGCTTGACCTGCGAGACCACCGGGTCCTGCTGCACCAGGTCGAAGAACGACGACAGCCGGTCCACCTCGTGGAACTGCCGGGCGAGCGTCGCGGCCAGGTCGAAGCGGAACCCGTCGACGTGCATGTCCGTGACCCAGTACCGCAGCGAGTCCATGATCAGCTGGAGCACGTGCGGGGACCGCATGAGCAGGGAGTTCCCGGTCCCTGTCGTGTCCATGTAATAACGGGGGTCGTCCGTCAGCCGGTAGTAGCGCGCGTTGTCGAGGCCCTTGAAGGACAGCGTCGGGCCCAGGTGGTTGCCCTCGGCGGTGTGGTTGTAGACCACGTCGAGGATCACCTCGATCCCGGCCTCGTGCAACGCCTTCACCGCCGACTTGAACTCCAGCACCTGCTGTCCCCGGTCACCCCAGGAGGCGTAGGCGTTGTGCGGGGCGAAGAAACCGATCGTGTTGTAGCCCCAGTAGTTGTTCAGCCCCATGTCGACCAGGCGGTGATCGTTCACGAACTGGTGTACGGGCATCAGTTCCAGGGCCGTGACGCCCAGCTCGGTGAGGTGCTCGATGATCGCCGGGTGCGCGAGGGCCGCGTAGGTGCCGCGCAGCTCCTCCGGCAGGCCCGGGTGCCGCATGGTGAGGCCCTTGACGTGGGCCTCGTAGATCACCGTGTGGTGGTACTCGGTGCGCGGGCGCCGGTCGTCGCCCCAGTCGAAGTACGGGTTGACCACGACCGACGTCATCGTGTGCGGCGCGGAGTCCAGGTCGTTGCGCCGGCCGGGCTCGTCGAAGTGGTAGCCGTAGACCTCCTCGCCCCAGCTGATCGAACCGCTGATCGCACGCGCGTACGGGTCGAGCAGGAGCTTCGCGGAGTTGCAGCGCAGCCCGCGCTCCGGGGCGTACGGGCCGTGCACGCGGAACCCGTACCGCTGCCCCGGCATGATGCCCGGCACGTACGCGTGCCGCACGAACGCGTCGCTCTCCCGGAGCTCGATCGCCGTCTCCGAGCCGTCGTCGTGCAGCAGACACAGCTCTACTCGGTCCGCGGCCTCCGAGAAGACCGCGAAATTGGTGCCGGCGCCGTCGTACGTGGCACCGAGTGGATACGCCTCTCCAGGCCAGACCTGCATGGATACGACTCTTTCAGGTGAGCGGCGCCGGTGGGGACGCCTTGGCCCCGAGTCTCCCCGAAAGTGAGGGAACCTCCTATGACTTATGTCCCTCTTACCAAGTGACCAGTGCATACGCGTTATGCCGAACCAGTGGGGCACGGGATACTCCCGGGGCTGTGGGGGAGTACGGGGAAAATATGACACGGGGACCCGGGCGGGGCAGCCCCCGTCCGGGAGGAGGCCGGGCGGAGCCCCGGAGGCGCCGGGGACGCAGCGGAGACGCCGGCCGAAGCCGCGAAGGGCACGGGCCACGGTCCACCGGCCGATGGCGAGACGGAGCGGGTCGCGACCGCCCTGAGCGGGCACCACACGGGCACGACTCTGCCTCGCCGGGCGTGACGTCACGGCTATGAATCCGCTCACTCCCGCCGGGCTCGCCCGGCGGAACGGGCACGCTGCCGAGAACTGTCCTGCCCATCCGGCTGCACCGCCGACCGCTCCCGGAGTACCCTTCCTTGATCGTTGACAAGGGGAGTGCTCGGGGGAGCGGAAGGCGGTGCGCGGGTGGGCTCGGGAGGGCTGGAGCTGCCCCCTGGTGACGAAGGTCACGAGGGGAACTCCACAGACGTCCCGACCGGTGCCGTGTCCCTGGCACGGCCGATGGACGCGACGGGCTCGATCGGCCCGGAGCTGGACTGGGACGCCGACGCCTGGCGCGAGGTGCGCACCCGCGCCCAGCGGGCCGGCCGGGCCTACATCTGGCTGAACCTCGTCGAGCAGCGGCTGCGCGCGGTCGTCGCCGCCGTACTGCGCCCCGTGTACGAACCCGTCCACGGCGAGGACTGGGTCGTGGCCGCCGCCGGACCCGCCGGGCAGGAGTGGGTGCAGCGCGCGGTCGCCGTGCGCGAGGTCAGCCGCCGCAAGGGCTATCTGCTCGACCCGGCCGACGACAACGTCCTGTCCTTCCTCACCCTGCCGCAGCTGCGCGAGCTGATGGTGCAGCACTGGCCCTGCTTCGAGCCCTACTTCGACGACCGCCGGGACGTCGAGCTCGCCCTGGACGAGCTGGAGGTCACCCGGAACGTCGTCTCCCGCAACCGGGCCCTGTCCGAGGCCGTCCTGAACCAGGCCGAGCGCGCCTCCGCCCGGCTGCTGGAGATGCTCGGCACGGGCGGTGACGTGCCCTCCGCGCGCCGGCTGCCCATCGACGCGGTCGAGGACCTGGTCGGCGACCGGTACGCCGACGTGGTCGCCGTCCACTCCGACCGGGTGCGGCTGATGCGCCAGTTCCCGGCCGAGGACATCTTCGGCGGCGCGCGTCGGCTCGACGCCATCGGCATCGGCCTCAACCTGCTCGTGCAGAACTTCTCCGGCCGCCGCCTGGTCCGGCTGGCCGAGTCGGGCTGCCGGGTGCGGCTGCTGTTCCTCAACCCGGCCTCCAGCGCGGTCAAGCGGCGCGAGCGCGAACTGGGCATCAAGCGCGGCGAGCTCAGCCGGGCCGTGGAGATGAACATCCTGCACATGCGCCGGGTACGGGCCCGGCTCCGGGACCCGGGGGCCTTCGAGATCCAGGTCTTCGACGAGACGCCCCGCTTCACGGCCTACCTGGTCGACGGCGACGGGGCGGACGGTATCGCGGTCGTGCAGAACTACCTGCGCCGGACCCGGGGGATGGAAGCGCCGGTGTTCGTGCTGCGCAACAGCGGCAAGGTGGTCAAGTCGGGTGAGATCGACGAAAGCGGCCTCTTCCCCACCTATCGCGAGGAGTTCGAGGTGATGTGGGCGGATTCGCGACCCGTGTCGTGAACCGTCCCTCGTGGTCGTGCGGTTCGGCGCCTAAGCGGAACGCGGTCCTCTGATTGTCAGTGGTGCATGGGAAGGTGGAGACCACTGGGGGAACGCACCACACGAAGGGGGACCGCCCATGGGCTGGCACCGGGAGCTGCTGATCGGCTTCGACCTGGAGACGACGGGCACGGATCCGCGCGAGGCGCGCATCGTCACGGGAGCCGTGATCGAGGTCAGGGCCGGGGAGCCGATGGGGCGCCGGGAGTGGCTGGCCGACCCGGGGGTGCCGATCCCCGAGGACGCGGTGGCGGTGCACGGCATCAGCAACGAGCGCGCGACGGCCGAGGGCAGACCGGCCGACCAGGTGGCGGACGCCCTCGCCGGCGTCCTCACCTCCTACTGGAAGACGGGCGTGCCGGTCGTCGCCTACAACGCCGCCTTCGATCTGACCCTGCTCTCCGCCGAACTGCGCCGTCACGGACTGCCGTCCCTGCGCGACCGCCTGGGCGGCGTGGACCCCGCGCCGGTGATCGACCCGTACACCATCGACCGCTGGGTCGACCGCTACCGCCGGGGCAAGCGCAACCTCGAAGCGGTCTGCGCCGAGTACGGCGTCGTCCTCGACTCCGCCCACGACGCCATGGCCGACGCCCTCGCGGCGGCCCGCCTGGCCGGTGCGATAGCCGCCCGCCACCCCAAGATCGCGTCCCTCGGCCCGGCAGACCTCCACCGCAGACAGATCGAGTGGTACGCGGAGTGGGCGGCGGACTTCCAGAACTTCCTGCGCGGCAAGGGCGACGCGACGGCACTGGTGGAGGGGGCCTGGCCGTTGAAGGAGCCGGCGGACGCGTGAGCCGGTGACGGCGGGTGACGCCCCTGAGGGACGCGGGGAACTGCGCGACCGGCCCCACTCGACCCGCACTCGCCGCACTACGCAGGCCCCCGAACCTCAGGCGCTCAGAACGAATACCACCGCACCGTCTCGTCCCCCTCCCGCAGCGAAGCCACCCGCCGCCGGAACTCCGCCAACGCCTTCGGATTGCTCGGCGCGTGCTGAGCCACCCATGCACAACTGGCGGTCTCCCGGGCGCCACGCAGCACCGAACACCCCTCCCACGCGCGGACGTCCCATCCGTATGTCGCGGTGAACGACGCGTACGCGTCGTCCGGGAGTCCGTAGCGGTCATGCGAAAGCACCATCACCACCAGATCGTGCTCCCGCAGATCCGCCGACACGGTCTCCAGATCGACCAGCACCGGCCCATCAGGCCCGACATGCACATTGCGCGGGAGAGCATCCCCGTGGATCGGCCCCGGCGGCAGATGAGGCGTCAGCGCCGCGGCCTCGGCGGCGAACCCGCCCCGCCGCTCCCGCAGATACGCGGCGTCCGCCGGATCGATCGCGTCCCCCGCCAGCCGCAGCCAGCGTTCCACACCGCCCAGCAGATCGCGGGGCGGCAGAGCGAAGGAGGGTGCGGGCAGGGCGTGCAGGACCCGCAGCAGTTCGGCCAAATCCCGCGGCTCGGCGGGCCGTGCGGCATCCGGCAGCCGATGCCACACCGTCACCGGATGCCCGTCGACCAGCAGCGCCTTCGGCTCCGCGGCCCGCACCGCCGGTACGCCCGCCTCGGCGAGCCACACCGCGATGTCGAGCTCACGCCGCGCCCGGTCCAGGAGTTCGGCGTCGCGGCCCACCTTGACGACCAGGTCACCGGCGGCGAACACCGCGTTCTCACCCAGCGCGAGCAGCCGCGCCTCGCCGGCCGCTCCGGGCAGCACGCCCGCCGCGGCCAGTACGTCCCGAGCCCGTGCCTCGTCCATCGTCCGCCTCCGTCGTCCACGTCTTCCGCCGTCGGGTTCCGGCCATCCGCCGGTCAGTGTCGCATCGGCACAGGTCGGGCGGCGTGCGCGGTGCCTTGACGAGGCAGAACGCCTTCACGACCATGACCTGGCCGGCCGAGCCGTCAAAGGGGCTGATTTGTGACATCGGTGACTGAGGCTTCACCGCCGACGCCGAGGAGACCGGCCGGCCGAAAGCCCGGCCGGAGCCGGCCCCGGGCCGTCGACCACGGCGCCTGGTTCCTGGTGCTGCCCGCCCTGCTCCCCATCCTCGTCCTCAGCGTCGGGCCGCTGCTGTACGGGATCCTGCTGGCCTTCACCGACGCCCAGTCGGGCCGTACCGAGCCGACCCAGTGGATCGGCGGCCTCAACTTCCAGGATCTGCTCCACGACACGCTGTTCTGGGAGTCGTTCCGGATCGGGCTGGTGTGGGCGGTCGGGGTGACCGTGCCGCAGTTCCTGCTCGCGCTGGGCCTCGCCCTGCTGCTCGACCAGGACCTGCGGCTGCGCTGGCTGGCCCGTGCCCTGGCGATCATCCCCTGGGCCATGCCCGAGGTCGTCGTCGGCATCATGTGGCGCCTCGTCTACAACCCGGACGCCGGCATCCTCAACGAGACCCTGCGCGACCTCGGCCTGGGCGGCGGCCGCGACTGGCTCAGCGGGCTGGCCACCGCGCTGCCCGCCGTGATCGTCGTGGGCGTCTGGGCGGGCATGCCGCAGACGACGGTCGCGCTGCTCGCCGGACTGCAGAACACCCCGCGCGAACTGCACGAGGCGGCGGCGGTCGACGGCGCGGGCGCCTGGCGCCGCTTCCGCACGGTCACCTGGCCCGCCCTCAGACCCATCGCCCTGGCCATCACCGCGCTCAACCTCATCTGGAACTTCAACTCCTTCGCCCTGGTCTACGTCCTCACCAGCGGCGGCCCCGGCGGCCGGACCCGCCTGCCCATGCTCTTCGCGTACGAAGAGGCCTTCCGCTACGGGCAGTTCGGCTACGCGGCGGCGATGGGCTGCGTGATGGTGGCCGTGATCTCGATCGCCCTGGCCGTCTTCCTCGCCGGCCGCCTCAGGGGAGGTGACGACGCGTGAGGACCAGCACCCCGGCCCGCGTCGGCCAGTACACCGCGCTGCTCGCGTATCTCGTCTTCCTCGCCTTTCCGTTCCTCTGGCTGGTCTCCACCGCGTTCAAGCCGCCGCGCGAGCTGGGCAGCCTGCACCCGACGTGGATCCCGAAGGACCCCACCCTCGCCAACTTCCGGCAGGCCTTCGACGAACAGCCGCTGCTGCACGCCGCCCTCAACTCCCTGCTCGCCGCGCTCGCGGCGGCCGGCATCGCCGTGCTGATCGCGACGCCGATGGCCTACGTCGTCGCCCGGCGCCGCACCCGGCTCGCGAAGGCGGTGACGGGCTGGGTGGTGGTCAGCCAGGCGTTCCCGTTCGTGCTGCTGATCATCCCGCTGTTCCTCGTGCTGAAGAACCTCCGCATGATCAACTCCGTGCCGGGGCTGGTGCTGGTGTACGTGGTGTGGGCGCTGCCGTTCGCGCTGTGGATGCTCGCCGGGTACGTACGGGCCGTGCCGCCCGAGCTGGAGGAGGCAGCCACGGTCGACGGGGCGGGCCGGGTGCGGACCCTGGTGTCGGTGACGGCGCCGCTGCTCGCGCCAGGCATCGTGGCGACCGCGCTGTTCGCGTTCATCACCGCGTGGAACGAGTTCTTCTTCGCGCTCGTACTGCTCAAGACACCGGAGAAACAGACCCTGCCGGTGGTGCTCACCCATTTCATCGGCGCCGAGGGCGTCGCCGACCTGGGCCCGCTCGCGGCGGCGGCGTTCCTCGCGACGCTGCCCTCGCTGGTCGTCTTCGCGCTCATCCAGCGGCGGATCACCGGCGGCATGCTCAGCGGGGCGGTGAAGAGCTGATGCGCGCACGCCTGCTGGGCCTCGTTCTCCTGCTGCTCCTCGCCGGCTGCTCCTCCGGCGGCACCCGTGACGACGGCCGGATCACCCTGCGCTTTTTGTCCCTGGCCTGGCAGGGGGAGTCGGTCGAGGCCAACAAGGAACTGGTGGAGGAGTGGAACGCCACCCACCCGGGCGTCCGGGTCGAGTACGTCCAGGGGAGCTGGGACAGCGTCCACGACCAGCTCCTCACCGCCTTCGAGGGCGGCGAGGCACCCGACATCATCCACGACGCCTCGGACGACCTCGCCGACTTCGCCTACGGCGGCTACCTCGCCGACCTCACCGGCCTGCTGCCCGACCGGCTGAAGTCGGACATCCCACAGCGCAGTTGGGAGACCACCACCTTCGGGGACGGCATCTACGGCGTGCCGTTCCTCCAGGAGCCGCGCGTGCTGATCGCCAACACGACATGGCTCAAGCGGTCCGGAGTGCGGATCCCGACCACAAAAAAGCCGTGGAGCTGGGCCGAGTTCCGCCGCATCACCGAACGGCTCAGCGGCCGCGGGAAGTACGGCATCGCCTGGCCCCTGAAGGAACCGGTCTCCGCCACGCTCAACCTCTCCCTGTCGGCGGGCGGACGGCTCTTCCACCGCGGGGCCGACGGAAAGGTGACGGTCCGGTTCGAGGCGGCCGACCAGGTGGTGCCGCGCACCATCCACGCCCAGGCCGGCACCGACCGCAGTGCCTCGCCCACCACCTTGGGCAGCGGCGGCTCCGACACCCTGCCCGGCTTCTTCGGCGGCAGATACGCGATGGTCCCGCTCGGCTTCTCCTACCGCCAGCAGATCGTGCAGCAGGCCCCGAAGGGCTTCTCCTGGCAGGTGCTGCCCGCCCCCGCCGGCGCCGGGGGACTCACCCAGGGCGTCAGCCCGCAGACGCTGTCCATCGCCGAGGACTCCCCGCACAAGAAGGAGGCGGCCGCCTTCATCGACTTCCTGCTGAGGCCGCGGAACATGGTCCGCCTCGCCCTCGGCGACTGGATGCTGCCGACCGGCAGCCGGGCGCTGAACGACCCGGCCCTGCGCACACCCGAGCACGGCTGGGCCACGGGCACCGCGCTCGCCGCCCACCTGCGCCCGGCGCCCGCACAGGCCGTACGGGGCTACCCCGAGTGGAAGGACAAGGTGGCGACCCCGGCCCTCCAGGAGTACTACAGCGGCGCCATCGGCATCCGTGAGCTGCGCAAACGCCTGGAGGAGGACGGCAACCTGGTGCTGGCGCGCTACCAGCGCTGAACCCGGCGAAATCCCGTTGAGCCTGGTCCCGGCAGCGCCTAGCGTGCTGCCTGTGGGAATCAACGCGATCTGCATCTCCGGTCACGGCCGGGGCTGCGCGCACGCCGCACGGGTGCGCAGCGGCCCCGGAGCCCTGACCGGCCCGGGGAGCCACGCCCGCTGAGCCGCTGAGCCAGGCGTCTCACCTCTCCGCTCTCCCTCTGTCTTCCGGTCGGGGCCTTCGGCTGCCCTCACCCCGTCACGGAAGACAAGGACCGCAGGCCATGGCCCGCCCCACCGCTACCTCCCGCGCGCTCTCGCAGAACTTCCTCGCCGACCGCGCCACCGCCGAACGCTTCGCCCGGCTCGCCGCCCCGCAGGACCGGCCGGTCCCGCTGCTGCTCGAAGTCGGCGCGGGCAAAGGCGCGTTGACCGGCCCGCTGGCGCGACGCTGCCGGGAGCTGCGCGCGTACGAGATCGACCCGCGGCTCGTGTCCGTCCTGCGCGGCCGCTTCTCCGGCACCCCTCAGGTGCGGGTCGTCGGCGGGGACTTCCTGGCCGCCCACCCGCCCCGCACGCCCTTCTCGGTCGCCGGGAACGTGCCCTTCTCCCGCACCGCGGCCGTCGTCGACTGGTGCCTGCGCGCCCCCGCCCTCACCGACGCCACGCTGCTCACCCAGCTCGAGTACGCCCGTAAGCGCACCGGCGACTACGGCAGCTGGACGCTGCTGACGGTCCGGACCTGGCCCCGCTACGAGTGGCGGCTGCTGGGCCGCGTCGGCAGGCGCAGCTTCCGGCCCGTGCCGCGCGTGGACGCCGGGGTGCTGCGCATGGAACGGCGCGACAACCCGCTGCTCGACGCCGCCGGGTACCGGAGCTGGCGCCGGCTGGTCGAGCTGGGCTTCTCCGGCACCGGCGGTTCACTGCACGCGTCGCTGCGGCGGGCCCACCCGAGGCGGCGGGTGGACGCCGCGTTCCGGGCGGCGCGCCTGGACCCGGGCGTGCTGGTGGGCGAGGTGGCGCCGGAGCGGTGGTTGCGACTGCACGAGGAGCTGACCAGCTGATCTCCAAAATGGTTGCACGAGACGTCTCGTCTCGCATACGGTCGGCCCATGACCAGTCGTGCTCACATCGCCATGTTCTCCATCGCCGCCCACGGCCACGTGAACCCGAGTCTGGAGGTGATCCGCGAGCTCGTGGCGCGCGGCCACCGCGTGACGTACGCGATCCCGCCGGTCTTCGCGGAGAAGGTCGCGGACACCGGTGCCGAGGTGAAGCCGTGGAACTCGACACTGCCCTCGCCCGACGACGACCCGGAGGCCTGGGGGAGCACGCTGCTGGACAACGCGGAGCCGTTCCTCGATGACGCGATCCAGGCCCTCCCGCAGCTGATCGAGGCGTACGAGGGCGACGAGCCGGACCTCGTGCTGCACGACATCGCCTCCTACCCGGCCCGCGTGCTGGCCCACCGCTGGGGCGTGCCCGCGGTCTCCCTGTCGCCGGCCATGGTCGCCTGGGAGGGGTACGAGGAGGAGGTCGCCGCGCCCCTGTGGGAGGAGCCGAAGAAGACCGAGCGCGGCCGTGCCTACTACGCCCGCTTCCACGCCTGGCTGGAGGAGAACGGGATCACCCGGCACCCCGATGCCTTCGGGGGCCGTCCCGACCGCTCGATCGTCCTGATCCCCAGGGCGCTCCAGCCGAACGCGGACCGCGTCGACGAGACCGTGTACTCCTTCGTCGGGGCCTGCCAGGGCGACCGTGCCGCCGAGGGTGGCTGGGAGCGGCCGGCCGGTGCCGAGAAGGTCGTGCTCGTGTCGCTCGGGTCCGCCTTCACCAAGCAGCCCGGCTTCTACCGGGAGTGCGTCAAGGCGTTCGGCGACCTGCCGGGCTGGCACCTGGTGCTCTCGGTCGGCAAGCACATCGACCCGGCCGAACTCGGGGAGGTCCCGGCGAACGTCGAGGTGCGCTCCTGGGTGCCGCAACTGGCGATCCTTAAGCAGGCCGACCTGTTCGTCACGCATGCCGGCGCGGGCGGCAGCCAGGAGGGCCTGGCCACGGCCACGCCGATGATCGCCGTACCGCAGGCCGCGGACCAGTTCGGCAACGCGGAGATGCTCCAGGGACTCGGTGTGGCCCGGTACCTCCCGACGGAGGAGGCGACCGGTGAGGCCCTGCGTGAGGCGGCTCTCGCCCTCGTGGACGACCCGGAGGTCGCCCGCCGCCTGAAGGAGATCCGGGCGGAGTCGGCCCAGGAGGGCGGCACGCGGCGCGCGGCCGACCTCATCGAGGCCGAACTGCCCGCGTGCCAGGGGTAGTCGGGACGGCAGTCGCCCGCCGGACCGTCACACCGTGACGGCCTGGCGGGTGAGGTTCATGCGGGCGTGCTCGAGAGCGGCGTCCATGCGTGCCGCCTGCCCCTTGGTGAACATGAACATCGCGGCGTCGTCCGTGTAGTCCATGTAGTTCATGAACATGTCGCCGGACGGGCCGTTGCCGCACGACACGTGCGGGAAGTCGGGTGAACCCGTGTTCGGCCCGCCCTGATTGGGGGTGTCCGCGACGAAGTCGCTGCCGCTGCACCCCTCGTCGTCGTCGCCCCAGATGTGCCGCAGGTTCAGCCAGTGCCCGATCTCGTGCACGGCGGTGCGGCCGCCGTCGAAGGGCGCGGTGGCGGTGCCGGTGGTCCCGAAGCCGGTGTGCGTGACGACCACCCCGTCCGTGGAGGCGGCGCCGCCCGGGAACTGGGCGTAGCCCAGCAGCCCGCGGCGCAACTGGCAGACCCACAGGTTCAGGTAGACGTCCGCGGGCCAGGCGTCGTGACCGCCGCTCAGGCTGAACTTGACCAGGTCGTCCGTGTCCCAGGCGGGAGTCGACGTCCGGGTCCGCGTGATGCCGTCCGTGGGGCGGCCCAGTGGGTCGGTCCGGGCGAGGTGGAACTGGACGCGCGCGTCGGCCACGAGGTCCTGCCAGGCCTCGGGGACCTTGTCGACGTCCGGGTTGTTCGCGCGGAAGTCCTGGTTGAGCACCTGGATCTGACTGTGGATCTGGGCGTCGCTGATGTCCTGCTCGGGGGTGTTGTGCACGACGTGCACGACGACGGGGATGTCGACGACGCTCTGCCGGGCCGTGCCCGTCTCCACCTGCTCGTAGGCGAACGCGGCGTTCTCGATCTGGGCCCGGTTCTCGGCGTACTCGGGGTTCATGCTGAGGAGTCTGCGGTGCACCTCCATGGCGCCGCACCAGCGGCTGTAGTCGGCGGAGGTGACGCGATGGTAGGACTGCGCATCGGACATGTCTGCCCCTTGGGGGAGCCTGGGGGTGTGCCGCGCACGCGGCTGCGGAAGTGCGCGTCGGACACGCGCTGCGGGGGCCGGGCGGAGCGGCCGGCCGGTTGCCCGTTCCCTCCGAACCCATACACTGATAATCCTAGTCTTTGACGTACAAAACCGGCAATTTGGACTACTTGGTCGAGTGAGGTGGCCGGGTCATGCGTGAGCCCCCATCGGGCCTGTTCCGTTCGTGGCTCCACTCCTACGAGGAGGACCACGAGGACGTGCGGGTCTACCGGCCGGACGACCACCCCTTCCCGCCGGCGCGCGGGCGGCGCGGCATGGAGTTCGCGCCCGACGGCACCTTCGTCGACCACCCGCTGGGACGCGGGGACGCTCCCGGCGCCGTTCCCGGCCGCTGGCGGCTCGTGTCGGACCGTCACATCGCGCTCACCTTCGGGGGCGCTCGCCCCGACCGGGAGCTGGAGATCCTGCGCTGCGACGAGGACGTGCTGCACGTGCGGCGGCTCACCGGCTGACACGTGCGGCGGCTCACCGGCTGAAAGGGCCCGTCGGTTCCCCCGGAACCGACGGGCCCTGCACACAGCGGTGGGGGAGACGGGGATCAGACCCTGAGGGGCTCACCCTCGTCGTCCCGCGCCGCCGGTCCCGCGAGCGCCCGCGGCGTCTCGTCGTGCGTGAGATCGGGCAGCCGGTGCAGCCACTTGGGCAGGTACCAGTTGCGCTCCCCGAGCAGCGCCATCACCGCCGGCAGCAGCACGCCCCGGATGATCGTCGCGTCGATGAGCACCGCGGCCGCGAGGCCGACGCCCATCTGCTTCATGGACTGCATGGACAGCGTCCCGAAGATCGCGAACACGGCGACCATGATGACCGCGGCACTGGTGACGACCCCGGCCGTGGTGACCACGCCGTGCCGGATCGCGTCCTTCGTCGCCAGGCCCCGCAGCCGCGCCTCGCGGATCCGGGACACCACGAACACGTGGTAGTCCATCGACAGGCCGAACAGGATCACGAAGAGGAACAGCGGCAGCCACGTGATGATCGCGCCGACGCCCTCCGCGCCCACCAGCGAGGCGCCCCATCCGTGCTGGAAGACCGCGACGAGGATGCCGTAGGCCGCGCCCACGGACAGCAGGTTCAGCACGATCGAGGTGACCGCGACGGTCAGCGAGCGGAACGACAGCAGCATCAGCGCGAAGGCGAACACCACCACGAAGGCGAAGACCGGCACGACGGCTCCCGCCAGCTGGTCGTTGAAGTCCTTGGAACCCGCGACCTGCCCGGTGATCGGGGCCTCGACACCCTCGACCTTGCCGAGCGTTGCGGGCCGGACCTCGTTGCGCAGCTTGTCCAGGCTGGCTCCCGCCTTGTCGAGGTCGGAGCCGCCGACCAGCGGGACGGACACGAAGGCGAGGTTCTGCGCGTCGTGCAGCTCGATCTCCACCGGGCCGCGCGAGGCTCCCGAACTGACCGCCCGCTCACGGAAGTCGGCGAGCGCCGACCGCACCTCGGGCGCGTTGATGTCGTCTGCCTTGACGATCACCTGGGCCGGATCCGAGCCACCCGGGAAGGCCTCGTTGAGCCGGTTGTACGTCTGCACGATCGGCAGCGAGTCGCCGAACTCCTGGTCGAGCGTGAGGTTCTGGGTCTTCATGCCGACCGCGGGAGCCGCGATGGCCAGCAGCGCACCGGTCGCCACCGCGACGGACACGACCGGCTGGGCGAGCACCCGCCGCAGGACGGCCGTCCAGAACCGGCTCTCCCCGTTGCCGCCCTGCCCGCGCCGGCGCAGGAACGGGACACGGCCCTTCTCCACGCGCTCGCCCAGCAGCGACAGCAGCGCGGGCAGTACGGTCACGGACCCCACCATGGCCACGGCCACCACGATCAGCGAGGCCAGCCCCATCGCCTCGAACTCGGCGAGCCCGGTGAACAGCATGCCCGCCATGGCCACGCACACCGTGACACCGGAGACCACGATCGCGCGGCCACTGGTCGCGGCGGCGATCCGCAGCGCCGTCTGCGCGTCCCGGCCAGCGGCGCGCTCCTCCCGCTCGCGGCGCAGGTAGAACAGGCAGTAGTCGACACCGACGGCCAGACCGACGAGCAGCATCACGGAGTTCGCGGCGTCCGTCATCGGCACCGCGTGGCTGATCACCCCCATCAGGCCCATCGTCGCCATGATCGCGGTGAGCGCCAGCGCCACCGGCAGCAGCGCCGCCACCAGCGCGCCGAAGGCGATGAGCAGAATGCCGAAGGCCACCGGCACCGCGGAGTACTCGGCCTTCTTGAAGTCGTCCCCGAAGGCGTCGGCGAACGTCTTCATCATGCTGGCGCCGCCGATCTCCTCGATCCGCAGCGACCCGTGGTCCTTCTGGACGCCCTCCACGGCCTTCAGCACCGGCTCGACCCGCTCACCGGCCGTGTCCGGCTCGCCGCGCATGTCGAACTGCACGAGCGCGCTGCGCCCGTCCTTCGAGATCGTCTTCGTGTCGTACGGCGAGGTCACGTCGGTGACGCGGCCGGTCCTCCCGACGGCCTGGACCACGGCCGTGACGGCGTCCCGGAACTCGGCGTCCGTGGCCTTCAGGCCGGAGTCCTTGGCCTGGATCAGCACGGTCTCGCCGGCCGGTTCGTCGATCCCGGCGTCCTCGATGATCTTCGCGGCGGTGTGCGTCTCCCCCTTCAGCTGGTCGCTGTCCTTGACGTCGACCCGGCCCGCCGCCGAACCGAGCCCCATCGCCAGGACGACGAACAACACCCAGATCCCGACGGCAGCCCATCGGTGGCGGGCGCTCCAGCCTCCGGCCCGGGCGGCCAGGCCCCGCACCCGTGCTTCTCCGTTCCCCATGACGGGCTTGCCCCCTCGTGATGCGAGGGCGGCCCCCTGCCGCCCCCTTTCGTTTCGAAGGTATGGGCCGGATAAAGCCCTCACGTCGTGCTGCCCGGTGAAGTCGCGGGGCCGGACCTCATCCCCATGGCCCGCGCTCTCTCCCCACTGGGGAGGACCGGAGAGAACCGCGGTCCCTTACACCTATCGGTCTCCTCGGGTGTGTGGATCCTGAGCAGAAGGTTGTGCCCCGTGGTGACCGATGAGTAATTTACGGGGCTCGGGCAGCCGCCCACCGGCCGTCGTGCCCACCCCCACGGGGCACGACGGCCGTCTTATGGTGAACGGATGACGACGACGTACGCGGCACTGTTGCGCGGCATCAACGTGGGCGGCAGCAAAAAGGTCCCGATGGCGGACCTGCGCACACTCCTGGCAGGCCTCGGCTACGAGGACGTGACGACCTACCTCCAGAGCGGCCAGGCGGTGTTCGCCTCCGGGCACGGCGACGAGGAGTCGCTGGCCGTCGAGATCAGGCACGCCATCGAGAAGCACTTCGGGTTCGGCGTCGACGTGATCGTGCGCGACCACGCCTATCTGAAGGCGATCGCCGACGCCTGCCCGTTCCCAGCCGCCGACCTGGAGCCCAAGCAGCTCCACGTCACCTACTTCTCCGCCCCCGTGACCCCCGAGCGCTTCGCGGAGATCGACGGGTCCGCCTACCTCCCCGAGGAGTTCCGCCTCGGCGACCGCGCCCTGTACCTGTACGCGCCGAACGGCCTGGGCCGCTCCAAACTGGCCGAACACCTCTCGAAGCCGCGCATCAACAAGGGGATCATCGCCACGACCCGCAACTGGAACACCGTCGTCAAGCTGGTGGAGCTGACGGAAGCCCTCAGTCACCCCGCTGGATGATCAGGTTCCGTACCAGGCCGGCGATCAACGGCACCGGACGTTTGGCCGAATCACCCCCACACGAACCGGGGCCTTGGCACGGTAGGACCATGACGAGCACCGAAGACCAGGCGACTCCATCCGGTCGTGCGACGGCCGTCCAGGCCATGCGCGGCGCGGCGGCCCAGCTTGCCGAACTGCTCGGCACGGCCCCCGACTCCGTCACCGCCGTCCGTCCGACGCCCGACGGCTGGACGGCCGACGTGGAGGTCGTGGAGCTGGAGCGGGTCCCCGACACCATGACCATCATGGCGACGTACCGGGTCACCCTCGACCCGGAGGGCCGGCTCCTGGGCTACGAGCGGGTGCGCCGGTACGCCCGCGGCCAGCTCGACCGGGGACGCTAGCGCCGTCCCGCTCCTCTTCGGCTCCCCTCCGCGGGACCCGTTTCCGGTGTGTGCGTGAACACGCCCGCCGCCACCCCCGTACCTACGGGCGGCACGAGAACGAGTCTCGCGAGAGGAATCGCACCGTGACCGTCATGACGCACACCGGCGGGACGCAACCCGCCACCACCTCCAGCGGGTCGGGAACCGGCGGCCTCTTCGACATCCTCGAACTGATTCTGGACCGCGGGCTCGTGATCGACGTGTTCGTCCGTGTCTCCCTGGTCGGCATCGAGATCCTCAAGATCGACGTACGGATCGTCATCGCCAGCGTCGACACCTACCTCCGCTTCGCCGAGGCCTGCAACCGCCTCGACCTCGAGTCCGGCCGCAAGGCCCCCGACAAGCTCACCGACATCGTCGGCAACCTCGTCGAGAGCGGCGCCCGGGGCAGGACCAGCGGTGCGATCGGCGGCGCCATCGACGCGATCGGCGACATCTTCGACCGCGACGACAAGGACAGCAGGGAGGACGAGCGGTGAGCGGCGTCTACGTCTACGCCGTCACCCGCTCCGACCACCCCCTGCGCCTCGACGGCCTGCGCACCGTCGGCGGGAGGGACGACCCCCCGCGCGTGGTCGTCCATGGCCCGCTCGCCGCCGTGGTCAGCCCCGCACCCCCCGGCCTGCGTCCCAAACGGCGCGACCTCGCCGCCCACCAGGAACTCCAGGAACGGCTCATGGCCGACGGATCGGTCCTGCCCATGCGGTTCGGCCTGGTCGCCCCCGACGACACCGCCGTCAGGACGGCCCTGGAGGAGCACGGCCAGGACTACGCCCGAAGGCTCGGCGAACTGCACGGCACCGCCGAGTTCAACCTCAAGGCCGCCCGCGACCAGGACGACCTGCTGCGCGAGGTGCTCGGCGCGTCCGAGGAGGCCCGCCGGCTCAACCAGTGCACCCGCGACGGCACCGGCAGCCACGAGGACCGACTCGCCCTCGGGGAACTGGTCGCCCGGCAGGTCGACGCCCGGCAGCGGCGGCAGGCCGAGGAGATCGTCGGACGGCTGTCCGGACTCGCCAGATCGAGCGTCCTGGCGGACCCGGCCAACGACGACTTCCTCAACGTGTCGTTCCTCGTCGAACGCGCCCGCGCCGAGGAGTTCACCACGGCCGGCCGGCGCATGGCCCACGACTACGGCGACGCCTACGACTTCCGGCTGCGCGGCCCCCTGCCCCCGTACAGCTTCGCCGCCTGACATGGGCCTGCTCACCGGCATCCTCACCCTCCCGCTCGCGCCCCTGCGCACCACCCTCTGGGCCGCCGAGCAGCTCCAGGCAGCCGCCGAGGCGCAGTACTACGACCCGGCCCCCGTCCGGCAGGCCCTCGTCGACCTGGAACGGGCCCTGCTGGAGGGACGCGTCGACGAGGACGAGTACGACCGCCGCGAGGACGAACTGCTGGACCGACTCGACGAGATCGACGCCCGGAGACGAGCCCCCCGACCATGACCACCCATCCGGCAACAGGCGGACTCACCGGGCCGCCCCGCCTTCCCTCCCCCTACGGCCACGGGCCCGGCGCGCAGAGCGCCAACCTCGCCGACATCCTCGAACGCGTCCTCGACAAGGGCGTGGTCATCGCCGGCGACATCCGGATCAACCTGCTCGACATCGAACTGCTCACCATCAAGCTGCGCCTGCTCGTCGCTTCCGTCGACAAGGCGAAGGAGATGGGCATCGACTGGTGGGAACACGATCCCTCCCTCTCCTCCCGCGCCGCCCGCCCCGAGCGGTCCCTCGCCGACGAGAACGAACGACTGCGCGCCGAGATCGCCGCCCTCAAGGCGGCCGACAGGAGGCCGGAGCCATGACCGACCCGAACCTCGTCTATGCCTACGCGGTCCTGCGCCGCACCCCCGAGGCCGCCGCGGCGGCGGCGCACGTGCGCGGGGTCGCCGGCGACCCGATCCACCTGGTGGAGCCCGCCGACCCCACGTCCCGGCTGGCCTTCGCCGTCGGTCACGTCCCGGCCGCCGACTACGACGAGGCTCCCCTCAGGGCCCACCTCCACGACCTGGACTGGATGGAGTCCACGGTCCGGTCCCACCACGCCGTGGTCGCCGCGCTCGTCGCCAGCGGCGCCGCCGTCCTGCCCCTCCGCCTGGCCACCGTCTACCCCGACGAGGACCGCGCCCGGCACGCCCTCGACACCCGCCGCGCGTACTTCGCATCCCTCCTGGACCGTCTGACCGGCCACGTCGAACTCGGCGTCAAGATCTACGCCACACCCGAGATCACACCACCCGAGTCGGACCCCGACGCCGGACAGCAAACGCCCACCGGCCTCGGCGTCGGCCGCGCCTACCTGTCGATCCGCCGCCGCAGACAACGCAGAAACGACGAAGCCTGGCGCACGGTCGCACAGGCCGCCGCACACCTCACCCGGACCGCCGGCACCCTCGCCGTCGACCGGGTCGCACACACGCCGGAACGCGGAAGCCTCGCGGGCCCGGCCCCCGGCACCAACGTCGGCAACGACGCGTACCTCGTCCCCGCCGACCGCGTCGACGCCTTCCGCACCGGCGTACTGGCGGCCGCCGAGGGCATCCCCGGCCTCCGCGTCGAAGTCACCGGCCCCTGGGCCCCCTACTCCTTCGCACTCCAGCCGGAGCCGGAACCCGCCGCGTGACGGCCTGGCGGGGAACCTGCCCTGATGGCCGGTTCTCCCTCAGGCGCTCACGGCCGCCAACGCCGGTATCCGAGCCGCCTCGTAGCGCTCCAGTACGACCCGGGCCACCTCCGGCGCCGGCCCCAGGACACTCGCCAGGACGTCCGCCTCCGCCGCGCCCCGGGCGATGCGGTCCGGGAGGAAGCCGGGGGCGAGGACGTAGGGGGCGACCGCCACTCGGGCGCAGCCGAGGGCTCGGAGTTCCCGGACGGCGTCCTCCGTGCGGGGGAGAGATGCGGAGGCGAACGCAGGCCGCACGGCGCACCAACCGGTGTGCCGCCACTCCCGCGCGATTTCTGCGATCACTGCGATCGCCTCCGGGTCGGTGGACCCCGCCGAGGCCAGCACGACCCCGGTCGAGGACTTGTCGGCGGGGGACAGGCCCGCCTCGTACAGGCGTCGCTCCAGCGCGGACAGCAACAGGGGCGACGGGCCCAGGACCTCCGCCTGGCGGACACGCAGCTGCGGGGGCGCGTCCGCGAGAACCGCCGGGATGTCCGCCTTCGCGTGGAACGCCCGGGTCAGGAGGAGGGGGAGGGCGACGACGTCACGGACACCCTGGACCGCCAGGGACTCCAGCACCCCCTGCACCGAGGGCACGTTGAAGTCCAGGAAGCCCGTCTCCACGCGTACGTCGGGGCGCAGGGAGCGGACCTGGCGTACCAGGGCGTGCACCGTCGCGGCGTGCCGCGGGTCGCGGCTGCCGTGCGCGATGACGAGGAGAACGGGCTTGTTGGTCATGGGTTCACTTCACCAGCAGGCCGCGGCTGCGCAGCACCCACCGCTCCAGGGGGCTGAAGATGAGGAGGTCGATGGCGATGCCGACGATGAGGATGAGGAGGATGGCTTCGAAGACCATGGCCATGTCGCTGGCGTTGCGGCCGTTTTCGAGGAGTTGTCCGAGGCCGACGCCGAGGTCGGGGAAGGAGGCGATGATCTCGGCGGCCATCAGGGAGCGCCAGGAGAAGGCCCAGCCCTGTTTGAGGCCGGCGACGTAGCCGGGCAGGGCGGCGGGGAGGACGATGTGCCAGGTGCCCTTCAGGCCGGTGGCGCCGAGGGTGCGGCCCGCGCGCAGGAACAGTGGGGGTACCTGGTCGACGCCGGAGACGAGGCCGTTGGCGATGGAGGGGACGGCGCCGAGGAGGATGACGGCGTACATCATGGAGTTGTTCAGGCCGAGCCAGATGACGGCCGGGGGGACCCAGGCGACCGAGGGCAGGGACTGCAGGCCGGACAGGATGGGGCCGATGGCGGCGCGGATGAACTTCACGCGGGCCACGAGCAGGCCGAGGGGGGTGCCGATGAGCAGGGCGAAGCAGAAGCCGAGCAGGCCGCGCGAGACGCTGGTCCAGATGTAGTCGAGCAGTTCGCCCTGGAGCCAGGCGGTGTGGACGACGTCCCATACGGCTGAGGGTGCGGGGAGTTTGGTGGGGTCGTCGACGACCTTGAAGGAGACCAGGGCCTGCCAGAGCGCCAGGACCAGGGCGACGGCGAGGACGGGCGGCAGGATTTTCTCGGTGAGGGTCTGCCGGAAGGGTTTGCGGCTGGTCTGGACGGTTTCCAGGGCGTCGAGGCCGGCTTCGAGACCGGCGAGGTCGTTGCCGTCCTTGTCGGCGATCGTGGTGTCAGTGCTGGCCATGACGGCGGATCTCCCCACGCAGTTGTTCGGTGATCTCGACGGACAGCTCCGCCACGGCGGTGTCCTCGATGCGGCGCGGTTGCGGGATGTCCACGCTCCACTGGCGGGCGATGCGGCCCGGGCGGGAGGACAGCAGCACCACCCGCTGGGCCAGGCGGACCGCTTCGCGCACGTTGTGGGTGACGAACAGGACCGACACCTGTGTCTCGCGCCAGATACGGGTCAGCTCGTCGTGCAGTACATCGCGGGTGATGGCGTCGAGGGCGGCGAAGGGTTCGTCCATCAGCAGCAGCTTGCTGTCCTGGGCCAGCGCGCGGGCCAGCGCCACGCGCTGGCGCATTCCGCCGGACAGCTCGTGCACCCGCTTGCCGTGCGCGCCCTTGAGCCGGACCAGTTCCAGCAGCTGCTCGGCCCGCTCGCGGCGCTCGGCCTTGGGCACGCCGCTGAGTTTCAGGGCGAGTTCGATGTTCTTGCCGGCGGTCAGCCAGGGGAAAAGGGCGTGTTCCTGGAACATCAGGGCCGGGCGGCCGTCGGTGCTGATGGTGCCGGCGGAGGGCCCGTCCAGGCCGGCCACGAGGTTGAGCAGGGTGGATTTGCCGCAGCCCGAGGCCCCCAGGAGGGTGACGAACTCGCCGGGGGCGACATCGAGGGTGATGTCGTCCAGGACGAGCTGCTGCCCGGCGGGGCCCGCGAACGACTTCGAGACGTGCTCGATCCGGGCGGCGTGGGTGGCCGTCCCGGTGTCGTCGGCGGCCTTGGCGAGGGTCGTGGCCATGGTCGTCACCTCCTGGGAACTGTTCACAATGGCGGCTTGGGGATGCGGGCTTACTTCGCGCCGAGACCGGCGTCGTCGACCGTGGGCTCACCCTCTGCCTTGAGGACCTTGTTCAGCGGCGCGAGGTCGTAGATGCCCTTCAGGTCGGGCTTTTGCAGCAGTCCGGCCTTCACGGCGTGCGCGGCCTCGGTGTTGAGGGTGGCGGCCAGCGGGTCGTCGGTGAACTGGATCGACTTCCACGCCGGATCCAGCACATTTGCCGGCAGCGCCTTGCCGGAGTCCGCGGCCAGCTGCTCGTTGGCGGCCGTCTTCGCCGCGTCCGGGTGGGCGTTGATCCACTTGTTGGTCTCGACCGAGCCCTTCAGCACCGCCTCGACGACCTTGGGGTGTTCCTTCAAGAACTCCTGGCGCACGATGATGTTCGTGATCACGAACTTCTTGTCCGGCCACAGCGACGCCTCGTCCAGCAGGACCTTGCCGCCCTCGGCGACCAGCTTCGAGGCGGTCGGCTCCGGCACCCACGCCCCGTCGATGGAGCCGGACTTGTAGGCGTCGGGGGTGACCTTGTTGTCACTGCGCACGACGGTGACGTCGCCCTTGCCGCTCTGCGGGTCGATCTTCCAGCCCTGGTCGGCGGCCCAGTTGAGGAACGCCACGTCCTGGGTGTTGCCCAGCTGCGGAGTCGCGATCCGCTTGCCCTTGACGTCCTTCAACGACGTGATCTTGTCCGGGTTGACCACCAGCCTCACACCACCGGACGCCGAACCACCGATGATCCGCAGGTTCTTGCCACCGGACTTGACATAGCCGTTGATCGCCGGAGACGGACCGATCCAGCCGATGTCGATGGAGCCGGAGTTCAGCGCCTCGATCTCGGAGGGCCCCGCGTTGAAGAGCGCGGGTTCGACCTTGGTGGCGCCGAGAGCCTTCTGGAAGAAGCCCTTCTGCATGCCCACCAGCGCGGTTCCGTGGGTGAGGTTGCCGAAGTAACCGATCTTGACGGTGTCGAGCCCGTCGATCTTCTTCGCCCCGGCGGCGACCTTGGCGGTTCCGTCGTCCTTGGCCTGGGAGCCGTAACCGCAGGCGGCCAGCGTGAGCAGGGGCAGCGCGGCCAGTACCGCGAAGGATCGGCGCAGAGCGGATGATGCAGGCACGGGAGGGTTTCCTCTCGGAGGCCCGGCGGTCACGGTCTCTCAGGTCGTGGCCGGGAGGTCGGCAGGTTTTCGTCTACGGCGGTGGGGGGTGAGGGCGCGCAGGCAGTGCGCGTACGTCAGCGCACACATCGCGCCACTCCGCCCTGCCCGCTGCCGAGAGCACCGCTGCCGACGCGGCCGCCCTCCTTCGCGAACATCGAGTAGAAGTCGGGGGAGTTCATGTCAGAAGTCCCACCCGTCGTCCTCGGTCTCGTCCTTGACCGGCTCGGGGGAGGCGAAGGACTCGCCGACCATGCCCGCGGTCAGCGTGGTGCCGTCGTTGGGATCGATCAGGATGAACGAGCCGGTGCGGCGCGAGTCGGCGTAGGAGTCCACCGGCAACGCCTCGGCGGTACGGATCTTCACCCGGCCGATGTCGTTGGCGACGAGCTGTCCCGGGTGCGGGTGCAGGGACAGATCATCCAGGGTCAGGCGGGAGGGGATGTCCTTCACGATCGCCTTGACCGTGCGGGTGCCGTGCTTGAGCAGCACCCGGTGGCCCACCGTCAGGGGCGCGTCGGCGACATGGCAGACGGTCGCCTCGATGTCCTGCGTGGTCGGCGGCGCGTCCTTGCTGGGCACGATCAGGTCGCCACGCGAGATGTCGATGTCGTCCTGGAGCAGGAGGGTCACCGACTGCGTCGTCCAGGCCACCTCCACCGGCTCACCCAGCAGATCGATACCCGTGATCTTCGTGGAACGGCCCGAGGGCAGCACGGTGACCTGCTCGCCGACGCGGAAGGAACCGGCCGCGATCTGCCCGGCGTAACCCCGGTAGTCGGGGTGGTCGGCGCTCTGCGGCCGGATCACGTACTGCACCGGCAGCCGGGCGTGGCAGTGACTCAGGTCGTGCGCGACCGGCACCGTCTCCAGGTGCTCCAGCACGGTCGGCCCGCCGTACCAGTCCATGTTCGCCGACGCCTCCACCACGTTGTCCCCGACCAGCGCGGAGATCGGGATCGCGGTGACCTCGGGGACACCCAGCTCGGTGGCGTACGCGGTGAACTCCTCGGCGATCGCCGCGAACACCGACTCCTCATAGCCCACCAGGTCCATCTTGTTCACCGCCAGGACCACGTGCGGCACCCGCAGCAGGGCGGCGATCGCCGCGTGCCGGCGGGTCTGCTCCACCACGCCGTTGCGGGCGTCGACCAGGATCACCGTCAGCTCGGCCGTCGAGGCACCGGTGACCATGTTGCGGGTGTACTGCACATGGCCGGGGGTGTCGGCGAGAATGAACCGGCGCCGGGGCGTGGCGAAATAGCGGTAGGCCACGTCGATGGTGATGCCCTGCTCCCGCTCCGCGCGCAGACCGTCGGTCAGCAACGCCAGGTCCGGGGCCTCCTGGCCACGGCTCGCGGAGACCCGCTCGACAGCCTCCAGCTGGTCGGTCAGGACCGACTTCGAATCGTGCAGGAGCCGCCCGACCAGGGTGGACTTACCGTCGTCGACGGAACCGGCGGTGGCGAACCGCAGCAGCGTGGTCTCCGCAAGCTCCTCGGTGGTGATCGTGCTCATCTCTAGAAGTACCCCTCGCGCTTGCGGTCTTCCATCGCGGCCTCGGACATCTTGTCGTCGGCGCGGGTGGCGCCGCGTTCGGTGAGCCGGGAGGCGGCGATCTCCACGATCACCTTCTCGATCGTGTCCGCCTCCGAATCGACCGCGCCGGTGCAGGACATGTCACCCACGGTCCGGTAGCGCACCAGACGCTTCTCCACCACCTCGCCGTCCTTCGGCCCGCCCCACTCACCGGCCGTCAGCCACATCCCACTGCGCCGGAACACCTCACGCTCGTGCGCGTAGTAGATCTCCGGCAGCTCGATGCCCTCACGGGCGATGTACTGCCACACGTCCAGCTCGGTCCAGTTCGACAACGGGAAGACCCGGACGTGCTCACCCGGGGCATGCCGGCCGTTGTAGAGGTTCCACAGCTCCGGACGCTGCCGGCGCGGATCCCACTGCGAGAACTCGTCCCGCAGCGAGAACACCCGCTCCTTGGCCCGGGCCTTCTCCTCATCCCGGCGCCCCCCGCCGAAGACCGCGTCGAACTTCTCCGCCTGGATCTTCTCCGTCAGCGGCAGCGTCTGCAGCGGGTTGCGGGTGCCGTCCGGGCGCTCCTTGAGCACACCCCGGTCGATGTAGTCCTGCACCGACGCCACATACAGCCGCAGCCCGTGCCTCTCGACCGTACGGTCCCGGTAGTCCAGGACCTCGGGGAAGTTGTGCCCGGTGTCCACATGCAGCAGCGAGAACGGCACCGACGCCGGCCGGAACGCCTTCAGCGCCAGATGCAGCATGACGATCGAGTCCTTGCCACCGGAGAACAGGATCACCGGCCGCTCGAACTCACCCGCCACCTCACGGAAGATGTGCACCGCCTCCGACTCAAGAGCATCGAGGTGGGAGAGGGCGTACGGGCTGTCGGTCTCCTCGGAAACCGTGGCGGCGGTCGTCATGCCAGTCCCCTTTCGCTGAGCAGGGCGTACACGGACGCAGCGGACTCCTGCACGGTCTGGTTCTGCGACTCGATGCGCAGATCGGGCGACTCGGGCGCCTCGTACGGGTCGTCGACCCCGGTCAGGCCCTTCAGCTCACCCGCGGCCTGCTTGGCGTACAGACCCTTCACGTCCCGCTCGCTGCACACCTCCACCGGAGTCGCCACGTGGATCTCCACGTACGCGGTGCCGTTCGTCTGGTGCCGCTTGCGCACCGCCTCGCGGCTGTCCTGGTACGGCGCGATGACCGGGACGAGGGCGAGCACGCCGTTGCGGGCGAGCAGTTCGGCGACGAAGCCGATGCGCTGCACGTTGGTGTGCCGGTCCTCGCGGCTGAAGCCGAGGCCCGCCGAGATGAACTCGCGGATCTCGTCGCCGTCGAGCACCTCGACGCGGTGGCCCTCGGCGCGGAGCCGGCCGGCCAGCTCGTAGGCGATGGTGGTCTTGCCGGCACTCGGCAGACCCGTGAGCCAGACGGTGGCTCCGGTCGTCACGTCGGTCTCCTGAATCGTCTGAGTCTTCTGAGGAGTCTGTGTCCGAGGCGCGGTCATCCGTGCAGCCCGCACTCGGTCTTGCTGCGGCCCGCCCAGCGGCCGGCGCGCGCGTCCTCGCCCTCAAGGACCCTGCGGGTGCAGGGGGCGCAGCCGACGGAGGCGTAGCCGTCCATCAGCAGCGGGTTCGTCAGGACGCCGTGTTCGGTGACGTAGGCGTCCACGTCGTCCTGGGTCCAGCGGGCGATCGGGGAGATCTTGACCTTCTGGCGCTTCTCGTCCCAGCCGACGACCGGGGTGCCGGCCCGGGTCGGGGACTCGTCGCGGCGCAGCCCGGTCGCCCAGGCCTGGTAGTTCTTCAGGCCCTCCTCCAGCGGCCGGACCTTGCGCAGCGCGCAGCACAGGTCGGGGTTGCGGTCGTGCAGCCTGGGGCCGTACTCCGCGTCCTGCTCGGCGACCGTCTGGCGGGGCGTGAGCGTGATGACGTTGACGTCCATCACGGCGTCGACCGCGTCACGGGTGCCGATGGTCTCCTCGAAGTGGTAGCCGGTGTCGAGGAAGACGACGTCGACGCCGGGCATCGCCCGGGAGGCGAGGTGGGCGACGACCGCGTCCTCCATCGAGGAGGTCACGCAGAAGCGCTTGCCGAACGTCTCGGCCGCCCACTGGAGGATCTCCAGCGCGGAGGCGTCCTCGAGGTCGCGGCCCGCCTGCTCGGCGAGTGCCTTGAGGTCCTCGGAGGTGCGTCGTTCCTGAACCGTGGTCATATCTGTGCCCCTCCGGTGTCGGATCGCTTCAGCCCCTGGGCCAGCAGCCCGAGGAACTTCAGCTGAAAGGCTCGGCTGCACGCCGCGCATTCCCACGCGCCGTGTCCCGCCTCGCTCGGACGCAGGTCCTCGTCACCGCAGTAGGGGCAGTAGAAGGGGGCCGCTCGTTCGCTCATGAAAGGGCCTCCTCGCTGGCCCGGGCCGCCCAGGTGGCGAACCGCTCGCCGTCCTCGCGCTCCGCCTGGAACCGCTTCAGGACGCGCTCGACGTAGTCGGGCAGTTCGTCGGAGGTGACCTTCAGACCGCGCACCTTGCGGCCGAAGCCCGCCTCCAGGCCGAGCGCGCCGCCCAGGTGCACCTGGTAGCCCTCCACCTGCTCGCCCTGGTCGTTGACGACCAGCTGGCCCTTGAGACCGATGTCCGCCACCTGGATACGGGCGCAGGCGTTCGGGCAGCCGTTGAGGTTGATGGTGATCGGCTCGTCGAAGTCCGGCAGACGGCGCTCCAGCTCGTCGATGAGCTGCGAGCCGCGCTGCTTGGTCTCGACGATGGCGAGCTTGCAGAACTCGATGCCGGTGCAGGCCATGGTGCCGCGCCGGAACGAGGACGGCCGGGCGGTCAGGTCGAGTGCCTCCAGGTCCTCGACGAGCGACTCGACCTTGTCCTCCTCGACATCGAGGACGATCATCTTCTGCTCGACGGTGGTGCGCACCCGGCCCGAGCCGTGGGCCTCCGCGAGGTCGGCGATCTTCGTGAGCGTCGCGCCGTCGACGCGTCCCACGCGCGGGGCGAAGCCGACGTAGAAGCGGCCGTCCTTCTGCCGGTGCACGCCGATGTGGTCGCGCCACTGCTGGACCGGCTGCTCGGGAGCCGGGCCGTCGACCAGCTTGCGCTTGAGGTACTCGTCCTCCAGGACCTGCCGGAACTTCTCCGCGCCCCAGTCGGCGACGAGGAACTTCAGCCGGGCCCGGTTGCGCAGCCGGCGGTAGCCGTAGTCACGGAAGATCGAGATGACGCCCTCGTAGACGTCCGGGACCTCGTCGATCGGCACCCAGGTGCCCAGCCGCACGCCCAGCTTGGGGTTGGTGGACAGGCCGCCGCCGACCCACACGTCGAAGCCCGGGCCGTGCTCGGGGTGGACGACGCCGACGAACGCGACGTCGTTGATCTCGTGCACCACGTCCAGCAGCGGCGAGCCCGAGATCGCGGTCTTGAACTTCCGCGGGAGGTTCGAGTACGCCTTGTTGTTCAGGACGCGGCGCTTCATCTCCTCCAGCGCCGGCGTGGCGTCGATGATCTCGTCCGCCGCGATCCCGGCGACGGGCGAGCCGATCATCACGCGCGGGGTGTCGCCGCAGGCGGTGACCGTGGACAGGCCGACGCCCTCCAGCCGGTTCCAGATCTCGGGCACGTCCTCGATCCGGATCCAGTGGTACTGCACGTTCTGCCGGTCGGTGATGTCGGCCGTGCCGCGCGCGAACTCCTGCGAGATCTCGCCGATGACCCGGAGCTGCCGGGTGGTCAGCGCACCGCCGTCGATGCGGACGCGCAGCATGAAGTACTCGTCGTCCAGCTCCTCCGGCTCCAGGACCGCCGTTTTGCCGCCGTCGATCCCGGGACGGCGCTGGGTGTACAGGCCCCACCAGCGCATCCGGCCGCGCAGGTCGTTCGGGTCGATCGAGTCGAAGCCCCGCTTGGAGTAGATCGTCTCAATGCGTGTCCGCACATTGAGACCGTCGTCGTCCTTCTTGAACTGCTCGTTGCCGTTGAGCGGGGTGTGGTGCCCCGCGGCCCACTGACCCTCACCGCGGTGACGGCTCACCTTGCGGCGGGGAGTCGCGGCGGCAGGCTTCTGCGGGGTGGCGGCCATGGTTGATACGTCCTTCGGGACAGGCGGGAAAGCGGCTCTGACCTGCGCATGCGGGCGCATGGGCATAGGGGCGCGTCATTGCGCGGGGAGGAGACGAGAAAGGGAGATGTCGGGCGCTGCGTGAGTACTCTCAGCGCGCCGGACAGATGGCGCTGGACATGCGGCCGAGGTCGACGTGGCGTCGACTCACCAAGGCAATCCCAGTTCCAGGCATGACGGAAGCGTGTCACGGCGATCTGGACACAGTCCAGCTTCGTCCAAGATTCGGACACTCATGTCTCGGTATCCAAGACGTGAGTGTCCTTGGTCACACCGGGCCGTCCCGGGGTGTCCGACCAGGTCAGACGGGGAACGCCCCAGGCCACGGCCCCGGAGCGGTGACGTCCGGTTCCTCCTCGACCTTGGTGTCGAACAGCTTGAACCCGCGGCGCTGGTAGTTGGCCATCGCGTGCTCGCCGTCCTTGCTGCACGTGTGCAGCCAGACCCGCTTCGTCGGCGTCAGTCCCGCCCAGCGGTCCGCGAGGTCCCAGGCACGGGCCGTGCCGTACGACAGCAGGTGCCCGCCGATGCGCCGGCCGCGGAAAGCGGGGAGCAGTCCGAAGTGGAGGATCTCCACGACCGCGTCGTCCTGCGCCTCCAGCTCCACGTACCCCGCGGGCGTGCCACGGTCGTACGCCACCCACGTCTCCACCCCGGGGCGCTCCAGGTGCTCCAGCCACCGCGCGTACGACCAGCCCAGCTGGTCCGTCCAGCGGACGTCGCCGCCGACCGAGACGTACAGGTACCGGCTGAACTCGGGCGAGGGCACCTCGGAGCGGACGATCCGGACGTCCCCGTCCGGCGCGGCGGCCGGCAGCAGGTCGGTCGGGGCGGTCTGCTCCAGAGACCAGGTGGTCACGGTGATGGTGGTCATGCGGGCCAGAAAACCATCTGACCCACTGGTCTGTCGATCGTGGCCTACCGGTCTGCCGGTCGGCCCAGCGCCCTGTCCACCGACGCCAGCGGCAGCGCGAACAGCATCCGCCCCGACTGGGACCAGAGCTCACCCGTCTCCTCCCAGTAGGACAGGGAACCCGACAGGCCGCTCCAGCAGTGGCGCGTCTCGTCCGTCGCGCACTCCGCCGCCCGCGCGCCCTTCGTGTCCTGGCGCCACAGCGTCCCGTGCCCCCCGGGCGTGCCCGCCGCGCGGTCGAGGTACCAGCCCGAGCGGTACGACAGCACGCCCCGCACGTCGGCCGTCTTCGTCTCGTACGCCTCGACCGGGTCCGCGTGCTCCGAGGAGTCCGTGGCGAGCAGGCCGGACCGGGCAGGGTCCCGGCTCAGCGCGTAACGCCACAGCCGGGTGCGGCGGTCGCCGTCCGCGGGCACCCACTCGCTCGCCACCAGACTGTCGGGGGAGGTGCTGCGGTCGAGGGAGACGGCGGCCGGGTGCGGCACGTCGTCCCCGCCGGGCAGGGCGTACGAGGCGACCGCGGGCAGTACGAACCGGTAGCCGTACGCCGACCAGCCGCCCCGCACCCGGCCGACCGCGTCCGAGTCGACCGTGGCGCGCTGGATGCGGTCCATGTCGTAGACGTACAGCGCGTCCCGGTCGCCCTCGCGGGTCGTCACCAGCAGCTTGTCCTGGTACCAGACCATGCCGGACAGCGGGGAGACCAGCCCCCGGTAGTCCCGCCCGCCGTCCACCGGGACGGCCAGCAGGGCCCAGGTGTAGCGGAGCCGGTCGGGATCGTTCGCGTCGACGAAGGCGACCTTGGCCAGGCCCTGCTCGGGGGCGGGGCCGTCCATGGAGCCGCCCCCGGCGCCGCCGCGGGTCCAGCCGGAAAGGATCACGCGGTTCCCGCCCCAGCGGCCGTCGTCGTCCGCGTCGCCCGAGGTGGTGACCGCGCCGGGCCGCCAGCCCCGGGTGTCGGCGCCGCCGAAGCAGTACGCGCGCGTGGCCGCCGGCTCGACCGGCAGGGTGTGCTTCTCGGCGGTCGGGCAGCCGGCCGCGTTCCGCAGCGTGCGGTCGGCGCTGTCCAGCACCGTGCCGGCACCGACGGGCCGGCCCATCTCCGAGGTCAGCCGGTCGAGCCACGGCCCGGGCACCCGGTGCTCGGCCAGCTCCAGCCGCCCGGCCCCGGCGGACACGCCGATCGGCTTCAGGGCCCCGGGCGCGTCGGCGACCGTGGCCTGCGAGGCGCTGATCAGAGTGGCGGCGGCGGTGAGCGCGAGAGCCGTCCCGGCCAGGACGCCACGCAGCGCCCTGCCCCGCCTGCGCCGCCGGTGTCTGCCACGATGCTTCATAACGTCCTCCCGAGGCGGGCCAACTGCGCCTTGCGGTCCGTACGTTGACGGAGGAGCAGGTGGGGTGGCCCGTGGAGGATGCTACGGCAGGTGGGCGGGGCGGGGGGCGAAGACCTTGCAAATATGCGCAAGATGCACCCGTGGGGGCCGACGGACGGCACGTCCCGTGAACCTCAGGGGGCCGGTGCGGAGCTGCGCAGCCTCCCCACCGCCGGTGCCGTCGAGTGCGGCAGCAGGTCGTTCGGGTCGTCCGGGAGGACCACCTCGACCTCGGCGTCCTCGGCGAAGCGGTAGGGCCGGTGTTCCAGGAACGCGCCGAGGTAGCGCCGCACTCGCGACATCTCGGCGCGTACCGTCACCGTGCGGGCCGGGTCACCGAACACGTCGCCGGCCAGGTCCGAGGCGCTGCGGCCGGTGCGGTGGACGGCGAGGAGGTACAGCAACTCGGCGTGCCGGGGGCTCAGTTCGCGGGTCCAGGAGCCCGCGCCGCCGGAGACCGCCACCGTCCATCTGCGGGCCTGCCTGAGGTCCAGCACGATCCTGGTCGCCCCGCGCGGCACCGGCTCGTCGGCGGCCGCCCGCAGCAGCCAGCCCCCGGCCAGCGGCTCCACGGAACACAGCCCGAGCGCCGGCACCCACCTCGGGCCCGGCGACAGGGACTTGGGCAGGGCCACGCGCCGCGTGTACGGCGTCCCGCTGACCGCGGCGGTCCAGCCGTCCCGGTCGACGACCAGGGCACGCCCGTCGAGCCGGGCCAGCACCGGCGCCGCCACCGCGCGCAGCCGCTCCAGCGACTCCTGGTGCCTCTCCCGCAGCCGGGCCTCGGCGAGTTTCGCGACCGAGTCCACCCAGGCGAGCGTGGCCGGATGCATCGTCTCCAGCGGACCGCTCACGTCCACCACGCCGAGCAGCCGGCCGTCCCGCGGATCCGTCAGCGGAGCGCCGGCACAGGTCCAGCCGGCCTGGGAGCGCACGAAGTGCTCGGAGGCGAAGACCTGCACGGGCCGGCGCACCACCGCCGGGGTGCCCAGACCGTTCGTGCCGACGACGTCCTCACGCCAGTCCGCGCCGAGTTCGAAACCGAGCCCGTCGGCCTTGCGCAGCACCGGCGCGCTGCCCTCCCGCCACAGCACCCGGCCCTCCTCGTCGGCGACCACCATGATGTGGTGGGCGACGTCCGCGAACCCGAGCAGCCCCTCCCGCAGCACCGGCAGCACATGGCGCAGTACCGACGTCTCGCGCCGCCGCTGCACCTCCTCGCGGGACAGCAGATCCGCCCGGAAGTCGTGGTCAGGATCGACACCGCTGCGCAGCATGCGCTCCCAGGACTGCTCGATCACCCGGCGCGGTGACACGGGGGCGGGCTGCCCGGACAGCCGGGCGGAGCGGACCTCGCTGAGCACCCGGGCCGCACGCGTGGTGTCCGCGGCGGCGAGCTGCGTGACGTTCATCGGTGAGTGCGCCACTGGTCCTCCAGGAACAAGGGCTGCGGGCCCGGGCGTGAAGCCCTTTCCGACTGACCGTCTCATAGTGCCGCCTGCCCCACAGGGGCGCGCACAGTCCGCAGACAGTCAGCAGCAAGTTGCAACCCCTTGCAACCCTGGTGGACCGCCCGGCCGTGTCTGAAACTTGAGCGGCGCCGTCCCGAGCGGCGTTCAGTGGCTCGAACGGGCCAGTGCGGCGGGGGTGGTGCCGTGTCGGCGCAGCACCACCCCCGCTTCGGCTGCCCGGATCAGGCCACCGGCCGGGCCCGCTCCACCACCGACGCCAGATCGAGCGTGTGCGGGAGCGTCCCGAACGCCGCGCCCCCGTCGCCGCCCAGCCGCGCCGCGCAGAACGCGTCGGCGACCTGCGGTGGCGCGAAACGGACCAGCAGCGACCCCTGGAGCACCAGCGCCAGCCGCTCCGCCAGCCGCCGCGCCCGCCCCTCCACGCCCTGCAGATCGGCGAGTTCGGTCAGCAGGTTCTTGATGGCCCCGTCGAGCCGGTGATCGGCGCCGCGCGCCTGCCCGACCTCCCGCAGATACGCGTCCAGCGCACCGGGCTCCCGCTGCAACGCCCGCAGCACGTCGAGGGCCTGGACGTTGCCCGCACCCTCCCAGATCGAGTTGAGCGGCGACTCGCGCACCAGCCGGGGCAGCCCGGACTCCTCGACGTAGCCGTTGCCGCCCAGGCACTCGGCCGCCTCCACCGCCACCGGCGGGCACCGCTTGGTCACCCAGTACTTGGCCGCCGGCACCGCGATCCGCAGCAGCGCCCGCTCCTGCTCGCCGCCGTCGTCACAGGCCGCCGCGAGCCGCAGCGCCAGCGTCGTCGCCGCCTCCGACTCGATGGCGAGGTCGGCGAGGACATTGCGCATCAGCGGCTTGTCGACGAGCTTCCCGCCGAACGCCTCCCGGTGCGTGCAGTGGTGCACCGCCTGCGCCACGGCCTGCCGCATCAGCCCCGCCGAGCCCAGCACACAGTCGAGCCGGGTCGCCGCCACCATCTCGATGATGGTGCGCACCCCGCGCCCCTCCTCGCCGACCCGGCGCGCCCAGGTCCCGTCGAACTCGACCTCGGCCGAGGCGTTCGACCGGTTGCCGAGCTTGTCCTTGAGCCGCTGCAGCAGGAACACGTTGCGCGTGCCGTCCGCCAGCACCCGCGGCACCAGGAAGCAGGTGAGCCCGCCCGGCGCCTGCGCCAGCACCAGGAAACCGTCGGACATCGGCGCGGAGCAGAACCACTTGTGCCCGGTCAGTTCGTACGTCCCGTCCTCGGCGAGCGGCCGCGCGGACGTCGTGCCCGCCCGTACGTCGCTGCCGCCCTGCTTCTCCGTCATGCCCATCCCGAACAGCGCCCCGGCCTTGAGGTGCGCGGGCCTGAGCTCACGGTCGTAGACCATGGACGTCAGCCGCGGTTCCCACTCGGCGGCCAGGTCCGGGTCGGTGCGCAGGGCGGGCACCGCCGCGTGCGTCATCGACAGCGGGCAGCCGTTGCCGGCCTCGACCTGCGTCCACACCAGGAAGGCGGCGGCCCGCCGCAGATGCCCGGCCGGCCGGTCCCAGGCCGCGGTCAGACCGGCCGAGACGCCCTTGCCGAGCAGCCGGTGCCAGGACGGATGGAACTCGACCTCGTCGATCCGGTGGCCGTACCGGTCGTGGGTGCGCAGCCGGGGCGGGTTCTCGTTTGCCTGCGCCCCCCACTCCTGCACCTGGGCGGAGCCGGAGGTCCGCCCGAGCGCCGACAGCTCGCCGAGCACCTCGTCGCGCAGGCCGGGATCCAGATGCCGTTCGACCGCCGCCGTGAGGGCCCGGTCGGCCGAGAAGACGTCGTACCCGACCAGCGGCGGGACCTGGTTGTTCACGGAGTGGGTGCTGCCAGCCATGCTGCGAAAGTACCCCGCGGTGGCACCTTGGTCACCAAGGGGCGAGGGCCGGATGCCCCGGACCGGCCTGAGGGTGAGTACGGTCAGGCGCGACGGATACCGTTAGGGGGTGCAGCCAGCAAGTGAAACCCCCGACACACCCTCCGGGCGCCTCCACCGGGCGCGTGCTCTCTACCGGAACGTCTCCAAGCGCAGGACCGCCTGGCTGTTGCTCAAGGACACCGTCAACTCCTGCATCGAGTACCGCATCCTGGGCCTGGCGGCGGAGGCCGCGTTCTTCACGCTGCTGTCGGTTCCGCCGCTGCTGCTGAGCATGATCGGACTGCTCGGCTACGTCGACGCCTGGACCGGCGCCGACACGATCGAGAGCCTCCAGGCCAACCTCCTGGAGGCCGCCCGCACGGTGTTGTCCGACCGGGGCGTGCGGCAGATCGCCGAGCCGATCCTGCACGACGTGATGAAGGGCGGCCGGCCCGACGTCATCTCCATCGGTTTCCTGTTCGCCCTGTGGTCCGGCTCCCGCGCGGTGAACGTCTTCATAGACACCATCACCGTCATGTACGGCCTCGACGGCGTCCGGGGCATCGTGAAGACCCGCCTGATGGCCTTCGCGCTGTTCATCGTCGCCCTGCTGATCGGCTCGATCGCGCTGCCGCTGATGGTGGCCGGGCCGGACGCGGTGGTGCGGATCGTGCCGTGGTCGACGACGGTCGTCCAGGTCCTGTACTGGCCGGTCGTCATCCTCCTGTCCATCGCCTTCCTGACCACGCTCTACCACGTGTCCGTCCCCGTCCGCTCCCCGTGGATCGAGGACGTGCCCGGCGCGCTCGTCGCCCTCGGCATGTGGGTCCTCGGCAGCTTCCTGCTGCGGATCTACCTGACCAGCACGGTCGAGGGCCCGACGATCTACGGCTCCCTGGCCGCGCCGGTCGCCGTGCTGCTGTGGATCGGTGTGTCCGCGTTCGCCGTGCTCGTCGGGGCCGCGGTCAACGCCGCCATCGACCGGGTCTGGCCGGCCGCCGCGACGGCTGCCGCCCGCGAGGCCAACGAACGCCTGCGGCAGGCGCAGGTCGCCGAGTACGTGGCCCGCGCCGCCGCCGCGGGCGAGTCCGACCCCGACATGCCCTCCGAGTTCCCGGAACGCTGGTCCCGCTTCCTGCCCCCGGAGGACGTCACGGCCCGCCTGCGGACCCATGTGAAGAGCACCCACACGAAGGGCCCTGCCCACTCCAACGGCGAACCACCACCGCCCGCCGACAAGTGACGGGCCTGCGTGTTCCCGCGGCCGCTGGGGCCGCAACGGGCACGCGCTCCGGCGGGCCCGCCGGAACTGCGGTCGCGCCGCATCGCCGCCGCGGCCGGTCCGGGCGGCGACCTGCCCACGACGCGCCCCGCCCGCCCTGGGGGCGGTCGGCCCTCGACGCGCCTTCCGGTGTCCGGTTCGCCGGCGGCTGGCGCTGGATGTCAGCGGGCGACACACCGTCACTCACCCCTGGCCGGCGGGCCACCGCCGGCGTGCCTCCGAGACTCCGCGTGTCCATGGCCGGTGCGCCTGTCGCTGGCTGTCACTCGCTCCGCGGGGCCCGGCCTGGCCGTGGCCGGTGCCGGCGGCGGCCCGCCGACGTCGCCTCACTCGGGTCGCCGTCGGCTCGTGTTCCGGGGCCCCGCGTGCTCGCCGGCAGGCGACGCAGCGTCACTCGTCTCCCGGGTCCGGCCCGGCGGCGGCCCGTCGTCGTCACGCCCGCCACGTTCCCGCCGCCGTCTCCTCCCGCACGAAGTCCGAGAAGTCCCCGGGCGCGCGGCCCAGGACCTCCCGCACGCCGTCCGACAGGTGTGCGTTGCGGCCGTCGAGGAGGGTGTCGAATATCTCGGTCAGGGCTGCGACCTCCTGCGGCGGGACGCCGAAGCCGAGAAGCGTCTCGCCGTAGTCCTGTGTCGACACCGCCCGGTAGCCGAGCGGGCGGCCCGTCGACTCGGCGATTTCCGCGACCGCCTCGCCGAAGGTGAGCAGGCGCGGCCCGGAGAGGGCCACCGTCCGGCCCGCGTACCGGTCGCCGGTGGTCAGCGCGGTCACCGTCACGTCCGCGATGTCCCGCACGTCGAGGAACGGCTCGCGCACCTCACCGGCCGGGAACACCAGCTCCCCGCGCTCCCGCAGCTCCGCCACCAGCGGCCCCTCGCTGAAGTTCTGCGCGAACCACGCGGCCCGCAGGACCGTCCACTCCGCCCCCGACGCGTGCAGCGCCTCCTCGGTGGGCAGGGCCTGATCCTCGCCGCGCCCGGACAGCAGCACCAGCCGCCGTACCCCGAGCCCGACCGCCTCCCGCGCGAGGTCCCCGACCGCCTCGGCGGCGCCCGGCGCACCGACGTCCGAGGGGTACGCGAGGTAGGCCGCATCGGCGCCGCGCAGCGCGTCCGCCCAGGTCGAGCGGTCCCACCAGTCGAAACCGGTCGCCCGCGACGCCGCCCGTACCGTGAGCCCGGCCGCCTTCGCCGCCCGTGCCACGCGGCTGCCCGTACGGCCCGAGGCGCCCGTCACCACAACCGTCATGCCCTGCGTGTCCCGTGTCGTGTTCGTCATGCCGTCGAGTCAACTGCCGTACACCGCGCGGAACCATCGCTGAACGGCTCATTCCCATACGACCGCGTCTACGCTGATCCCATGGACGCGCCCCCACGCTCGAACACGCTCAGGCCGGGGGACCCCCTCGCAGGGCTGCTGGAGGGCCCCCGCGCCCGGGGCGCGTTCATGACCAGGGCGTGCTTCGACCCGCCGTGGGCGGTACGCGTGGAGGACCGGGCGCCGCTCACCGTGATGCTCGTCGTGCGCGGCGAGGCCTGGGTCCTGCCCGACCGGGGCGAGCGGACACGGCTGCGGGCCGGGGACCTCGCCATCGCCCGCGGCCCGGACCCGTACACCTGCGCGGACGACCCCGGTACGGCACCGCAGGCGCTGATCCTTCCCGGCCAGGAGTGCCGCCACCCCGACGGCCGCCCCCTGAACGGCTCCATGGACCTGGGCGTGCGCACCTGGGGCGACCGGCTCGACGGCGCCACGGTGATGCTGATCGGCACGTACCCGATGCAGGGCGAGATCAGCGGCCGGCTGCTGGACGCGCTGCCGCCGCTGCTCGCCCTCACGTCCGACGTGTGGGACTGTCCGCTCACCCCGTACGTCGCCGAGGAGATCGTGCGGGACGAGCCGGGCCAGGAGGTCGTCCTGGACCGTCTGCTGGACCTGCTGGTCATCGCCGCGCTGCGCGCGTGGTTCGCCCGCCCCGAGGCGGAGGCCCCCGCCTGGTACCGGGCCCTGGCCGACCCGGTCGTCGGCGGTGTCCTGCGCCTGCTCCAGGACGACCCCGCCCACCCGTGGACCGTCGCCGCGCTCGCCGCCAAGGCGGGGGTGTCCCGTGCCGCACTCGCCCGCCGCTTCACCGCCCTGGTCGGCGAGCCCCCGATGACGTACCTCACCGGCTGGCGCCTCGCCCTGGCCGCCGACCGCCTGCGCGACTCCGAGGACACACTCGACGCGGTGGCCCGCCGGGTGGGGTACGGCAGCGCGTTCGCCCTGTCGACGGCGTTCAAGCGGGTGTACGGGGTGAGCCCGGTGGAGTACCGGGGGCGGTCGGCGTAGCGGCGGGAGCCGCGGTGCCCTGGCCGGGCGCCCTGGTCGGCGGCGGTGGGGTCGGCCCGGCCCGGGACGCTCGCGGCACCCGCGCGGCCCGCGGCGTAGCCTGGCCCACGTGTACGTGGAGCGGGCGTCACGGCTGACGGGAGCGGTCGTGTGGAGCAATGCCCCCGAGCGGGACGGGGCGGGGCGCGTGCTGCCCGACGGGTGCATGGACCTGCTGTGGCACGAGGGGCGGCTGCTGGTCGCCGGGCCCGACACGCACGCGTACCTCACCGGCGGCGAGACCGGCACCTGGGCCGGCATCCGTTTCTACCCGGGCACGGCCCCGGCCCTGCTCGGCGTACCGGCGCACGAGCTGCGCGACCGCCGGGTCGAGCTGGCGGATCTGTGGCCGGCCTCGGAGGTACGGCGACTGGCGGCACGGGTGAACGCGGCCCCCGACCCGGCGAGCGGACTCGAGGACCTCGCCCTGCGGCGGGCGGCCGGTGCCGATCCGCCGGATCCGCTGCTGCGGCAGGTCGTGACCGCCCTCGGCGCGGGCCGGCCGGTCGCCGCGACCGCCGACGCACTCGGCCTCGGGGCACGCCAGTTGCACCGCCGTTCGCTGACCGCGTTCGGCTACGGCCCCAAGACCCTGGCCCGGATCCTGCGGCTGCGCCGCGCCCTCGCGCTGGCCCGGCACGGCGTGCCCTTCGCGGACACGGCCGCCCGGGCCGGTTACGCCGACCAGGCCCATCTCGCCAGGGACGTCAGGGAGTTGGCGGGCCTGCCGCTGGGGGAGCTACTCGCCCGCCGCGGCTAGCGGAGCGAACAGGTCCACCCCGTTGCCGTCCGGGTCGAGCACCACGGCGTACCGCTGCCCCCAGAAGGCGTCCCAGGGCTTCAGCTCACCCCGGCACCCGGCGCCCACCAGCTCCCCGTACAGCGCGTCCACCTCCTCCGGCCCGTCGCACCGCAGGGCCAGCGAGGTCCGGCCGCCGTCCGCCGGCGGCTGCCACCCGGGCCGGAAGGAGCGGACCGTCTCCCCGGTGTCGAGCATCAGCCGCAACCCGCCGGGCAGCCCGGCCTCGGCGTGCGGCAGGCTCTCGGCGCCCTCGGGGAAGGCGAACCCGAGCCGGCGGTAGAAGGCGACGGAGGCGGCCATGTCGGAGACGACCAGGCCGATGGCATCGAATCGTGCAGTCATGGGATCACCGTAGGCAGGCCGGCGACGCCCGGTCTTGAAGGAATCGGACACCGGTCGGCGCGGTGCCCGATCCGTGTCCGATCCGTTCAAGACGCCCCCCCGGGCAGGCCCGTAACGTCGCCGCCATGACGACCACGACACGGCAATCCAGGCACCTCGGCATCCCCATCGACCGGCCCGCACAGGAGGTCTACGACTACGTCTCGGACCCCGCCAACGTCCCCGGCTGGGCTCCCGGACTGGCCCGTTCCATCGAGCTGGTGGACGGCCGGTGGGTGGGGGAGTCGCCCATGGGGCGGGTCGTGGTGGACTTCACGCCCCGGAACGACTTCGGCGTGCTCGACCACGACGTCACACTGCCCTCGGGGGAGACCGTCCACAACCCGATGCGGGTGCTCGCGGACGGCCCCGGCTGCGAGGTGGTGTTCACCCTGCGCCGGCAGCCCTGGATGAGCGACGAGGACTTCCACCGCGACGCACGTGCGGTGACCGCCGACCTCACGGCCCTCAAGCGGCTGATGGAACGCTCATGAGACATCCGGCCTGGCCGGATAGCAGCTTCCCCGGCCTTCGGAACCCGTGGAACAGTGCCCTCTTGTCATTCAAGGTTCAACTCGACCCGCCGGGCCTCGCCGGGTGAGTCGCCACAACGCATCGGAGCCGGGATGCCCGTACGCCTGCGTCGACCGAGCGTGCGGCGCCCGGGCGGCCCCTCCGTGCCCGGGGCGCTCATTGCTCTGGCGACTGCCGCGGTGCTCGCAGCAAGTGGTTGCAGCGGCACCGAGGCGAACGGGACGGGGAGTTGCCGCCCCGCCGTGACGCAGGGCTCCCTTCCCTCGTGGGCGCGGAAGGGATTCCCGCGAGACGTGTCACAGCGCCACATCATCGGCGACAAGGGGGAAATCGCCGCGATCCTCTTCGGATACCCGTATCACGCGCCGGCAGCCGAGGGCCGGGAGAACAAGATCCTCTGGGTGGCGAAGGACACTGAGGGGGCCGCCGACGCGGGCCCTGACGACCGGTTGACCATCAAGGCCCGCCTCACCGGCACGAACGAAGTGGTGACCCGCTCGGTCACCGGAGGGCCCGGCCCTTCCCTCGTCGACTTGCCGAAGCCGGGCTGCTGGAAGTTCTCCCTCTCCTGGGCCGGGCATTCCGACCACCTCGACCTCGAGTACCTCGCAGGCTGACCACGGCCCGCCCGCCGTCGGACACCTCCTCAGGCGGCCGTCGAAGCGGAATTCGTCGGCGCGGTCGCGTGGATGCGTCCCGCCCCGGCCCATGCAGGTCCCGCGCGTCCCATCCTCCGCCGGGACGCCGCCGCCCCGCCCGTGAACCGTCCCTGGGCGGTCCGCGTACGGCGGGAAAGCTCGCTCCGGCCGCCCCCGGCCCGTGAGGCTGTGCCGTGCCGGATGAGACGAGCCGCCCCAGGGGGAACCCACGGGTGACGGCGGTTCGGAAAGGAAGACCGCATGAGCATGCGCAATCGGGCCATGGCGATGGTGACGGCCGTGTTGCTGGGGGCCGGGGCCACCGGAATCGCCCTGGCGCCGGCCGCCAACGCCGCGCCCGCCTACTTCGGAATCGACGGCGGCGGTGCCGTCGGCAACGACTGGGAGGACGAGGAGAACCTCGGCGTCGAGGCGTACTCCAGGGGCAACGCCATCGCCCTGTGGGAGGCCGTCCTGTGGGCGGACGGTGCCCTGTGGGAGGACGACGAGGGGGAGTGGCGGCCCTTCAAGAAGAGCCAGATCGACGGCTCGTTCGGGCCGGAGACCGAGTCGGCCACGCAGTGGTGGCAGAGCCGGCACAACCTGCCGGAGACCGACGGTGTCGTCGTCAGCGAGAGCTGGGACTTCGCCCAGACCCGGCTGCAGAGCCTCCCGGGCAACATCGTCCAGTACAAGGGCGACGCGCGGAACGTCAACTTCAAGCGCGTGAGCGGCAAGTACCAGGTGAAGCTGAAGAACGTCGGGCCCTGGAAGAACGCCCACTACCGCACCCTCGGCTGAGACCACCGCCGCCGGGGAGCGGGAGCCGGAGCGGATGGACCCGCGCCCTCACCCGCTCCTCGCCGGCAGCACCCACAGCAGCCCGGCCAGCAGCACCACGATGACCGCGAAGGAGACCAACGCCGCCGCCCGCCACCGCCGGTACTCGGCGCCGGGCGGCGGCGTCGCCGTGTCCACCGCCTGCCCGGCCGGTTCCACCGGCACCGCCACGCCGTGCGGCCACGTCTGGTCCGCCAGATCCCACAGCGCAAGCAGCCGCGCCTGGTCCGCCCCCGCCACCCGGCACAGCGCCTGCACCGCTCCTCTCGGTGGCTGCTTGGCCCCGCTGAGATACCGCTGCCACGACGACTTGCTGTACGCCGTCCGCCGCGCCAGCTCGGCCAGGCTCAGACCCGTGCGGTCCTTCAGGCCCCGCAGTTGCGCGACCAGGTGCCGTGCCTCCCTCGGCAGTGCGTCCGGAAGCGGCCGCCAGCGTGTCATGGTCGTCCCCCAACTGCCCGCCGCCGCCCCGCCCCGGACAACGGCCCCTCCCCGCCGCATCGTTCGACGCCGGTCGGTTCCGGCCAGTTCCCCACCGCGACGGGCGCGCGGCGCGCGTCAGGGGTGTGCGACCACCGATCGGGCGACCGTCACTCGGCGTACGGTGCGCCGGGGCGTACCGCCACCGCGTCGACCTCGAACAGCATTCCCGGCAGCGCCAGCGAGGCGACCCCGCTCAAGGTCTGCGCCGGGAGCCGCTCGCCGAAGCGCGCGTGCAGCGCCTTGCCGAGGATCTCCAGCTTGCCGAGGTCGTGGTCCACGATGAACGTGCCGAGACGTACGACGTGTTCATAACCGAGCCCGACCCCCTCCAACGCCGATCGCAGCCGGTCGAAGGCCAGTTCCACCTGCGCGGCGAAGTCGCCGGGCACGGGGGCGCCGGTGGAGTCGGAGGCGTACTGGCCTCCGATGAAGACGGTTTCACCCGGTGCCGAGACGGCGTGGCTGTAGCCGAACGGCGTGGGGTCGTGGAGGGTGGCCGGGTTGGTGATCGTGCGCGAGTCGCGCGTCATGACCGGGCTGTCCTTTCGCGGAGTACGGCCGCCGCACACCGGCGGCGACCCTGGCACTCATCCCCAACTCCCCACGCCTGTACGGCATTCCGTCCCTGGGCACCCCCTAGCAGCGCGGCGCGGTGGTGCTCGCCCGTTCCACCAGGCGCGTCGACAGTTCCGTCCGGGTGCTCTCCGGGTGGTGGCCGTCCATCAGGCGCAGCAGCGACCGCAGGGCCGTCGCCGCCATCTCCGACAGCGGCTGGCGGACCGTGGTCAGCGCGGGGGAGGCCCAGCGCGCCTCGGGCAGGTCGTCGAAGCCGACCACGCTGACGTCGTCCGGGACCCTCAACCCCCGCTCGGCCAGGGCCTCGTACACCCCCAGGGCCATCCGGTCCGAGCAGACGAAGACGGCCGTCGGCGGCTCGGGCAGGTCGAGCAGTTCCAGCATGCGGCGGCGGGCCAGGCCCTCGTCGAAGCCCGCGTGCCGGACGTACTCGGCACGGTGCCGGACCCCGGCCGACGCGAGCGCCGAGCGGTAACCGGCGACCCGGGCGCTGCTGCACATCGTGCGCCGGTGACCGGCGATGACGGCGATGCGCTCGTGGCCCAGGGACAGCAGGTGCTCCGTGGCCGTCAGACCGCCCTGCCAGTTCGCCGCGCCCACCGACGCCACGCCCTCCGGCGGTTCCTGGACCGGGTCGATCATCACGAACGGGATGCGGTGCTGCTCCAGCCAGGCGTACTGGGAATCGCTCAGCTCGGCGAGGTTGAACAGGACCCCGGAGGAGCCCCGGGCGACCAGCTTGTCCAGCCAGCCGCGCTCCGGCCGGCCGGCCCGGGTCCGGGTCAGGGCCGCCGACACCACGACCTCCAGGCCCGCGTCGTGCGCCGCCTCCTCCACCCCGTGCAGCACCGCGCCCGACCAGGAGCTCTCCAGCGAGTGCACGACCAGGTCGACCAGCCGGGGTGCCTTCGACGCGTCGAACCGGGGTCTGCGCACATAGCCGAGCCGGTCGAGCGCCTCGGTGACACGGCGGCGTGTCTCGGGCGCCACGTCCTCCCGGCCGTTGACCACCTTCGACGCGGTCGGCACGGACACCCCCGCCTCGCGGGCCACGACCGCCAGCGTCGGACCGGCCGTCGCACTCGCACTCGCCGTACGGACCATCGGGAACCCACCTCTCCGGCCCGCCCGAGGGCCGTGGAAAGTTTCGACCAGCGCTGCTCACGGCGGTCCGGAGTCCGACCGGGCAGAAAGCGCTTCCTACTGTAGGTGGGGCGCAGGACGGCGGGAAGACAAGTGAATTCACCGGTTCTCGCCGGTCAAAACTTTCGAAACCCCGAACAACGTGATCAGTCGGGTGTGAAGGTCAGCCGGAACAGGTCAGGCGGAACCCCGTGAAGTCCGCCGTGAACGCCGCGTCGACGAGGTCCCGGGCGTGGATGCCCGCCATCGCACCGGTGAAGCGCAGCCGGGACCCGTGGTCGTCGGACAGCCGGCTGAAGTCCAGGGCCGGGCCGATCGAGGTGCGCGCCCCGTCCCGGACATGCCAGAAGCGTGCCTCGGCCCCCTCGACCGTCACTCCCAGCGTCACGGCCGCCGCCACCGGAACGTCCACGACGGCGACCTGCCGTGTGTCCCCCTCGTCACGCTCCACGAGGCTGAGCACCGTACGGCCCCCCGTCCCGGACGTGCCCCGCCACTGCTGTCCGCACTGCCGCTCGCCCTCGGGCTCCGCCCAGGTCAGGTCCAGGCTGAGATACGCCTCGGGGTTGTACCAGAGCACCAGCCCGGCGGCCTGGGTGAAGGTGACCGGCCGCGCCTCGACGGTGACCTCGGCCTCGGCGCGGTGCTCGGTGACGCGCTGGGCCAGCAGGCTGCTCGCCCAGCGGGACTCCGGCCCGTGCCGGCCGCGCAGCCGGATCCAGCCGGGCCGGGACGTCGTGTCGGCCCAGGACGGGTCCGGCGGCTCGCGCAGGGAGCTCCACGGCCAGGACAGACCCTCGGGCGGGGCAGCAGGGGGCAGCGGGTGCGGCCGCGTCGGCACGTCGACCTCCACCGCCGGATGCCAACCGCCCTGCCGCAGCCGGGGCCAGCCCTCCGCGTCCCAGGTCACCGCCTGGATCGCGGTCTCCCGGCCGAGCGGGCAGCGGCGGCCCTGCGGCGTGTGCAGCGGACGGGCCGTCAGATGGCCGAGCAGCCACTGCCCGTCCGGCGTCTCGACCAGCTCGCCGTGCCCGGCCTTCTGCAACGGCACGCCCGGGTCGTCCCGGGTGGTCAGCAAGGGCCGTTCGTCGAGTTCGTACGGCCCGGTCAGCTCCCGGCTGCGGGCCACCCGCACCCCGTGCTCCCAGCCCGTGCCGCCCTCCGCGAGCACCAGGTAGTACCAGCCCGCGTGCCGCAGCAGCTTCGGTCCCTCGATCAGCCGGTCGTGCTGGAGCAGCAGACGCGTCCTCCCGAGGGGCGCCAGGGTCTCCCGGTCCAGCTCCGTGACGACGATCCCGGCGAACCTCCGGCCGCCCGGCCGGTGGTCGTTCTGGAGGTTCAGCAGCCACAGCCTGCCGTCCTCGTGGAACAGGGCCGGATCGAAGCCGTGGCTCGCCACCCGGCGCGGCGCGCTCCATGCGCCGCTCACCTCGGTGGCCGTCGAGACGTACGTGTCCAGGTCGAAGTACGGCGTGCCGACCGAGCGCACGACGGTGTACGTCACCCAGAACCGTTCCCCGTCCCAGCTCAGCGACGGCGCCCAGATGCCCCCGGAGTCGGGCACCCCGGCCAACGAGCCGCCGGGGGCCGCGCCCCGGACGTGCCCCGCGTACTCCCAGTGGGCCAGGTCGCGGGAACGGTGGACCGGGATCGTCGGGAACCACTCGAAGGAGCTGGTCGCCACGTAGTACCAGTCGCCGACCCGGATCAGGGAGGGGTCGGGGGCGAAGCCGCGGAGGACGGGGTTGTGCAGGAGGGTCACGTGGGGGCTCCGGGAGGGACGGGCACCCGGGGGCCGCAGGGAGTCAGGGTCACCTGCGGCCCCCGGGAGTCAGGGAGAGGCGAGGGAGATCACTTGAGGGGGCCGAACATCTCGAGGACGCCGATCACTTGAGGGCGCCGAGCGTCACGCCCGTCCGCCAGTAGCGGCGCATCGCGACCATCATGATCGCCATCGGCACGATGGACAGCAGCGCGCCCGTCAGCACCAGGCCCGTGAGGTCGATGCCCGACTCCAGGCGGGTGCCGGTCCAGTTGTACAGGCCCAGGTTGAGCGTCCAGTTCTCCTTGCCGCGCAGCACGGTCAGCGGCAGGAAGAAGGCGTTCCAGGTGTTCACGAACGCCAGCAGGAACACCGTCGCGCCGCCCGTCGTCATCATCCGCAGCACGATGCTGAAGAAGATCCGCAGCTCGCCGGCGCCGTCGATCCGGGCCGCCTCCAGCAGCTCGTAGGGGATCGTCGCCTCGGTGTACACCTTGGCCAGGTACACGCTGAACGGGTTGATCAGACACGGGATCAGCATCGCCCACGGGGTGTCCACCATGCCGAGCGCCGAGAACAGCAGGTACAGCGGGAGCGTCAGCAGGGCGATCGGGATCAGGAACGAGCCCACGACACACGCGAAGATCGCGTTGCGGCCGGGGAAGTCGAACCGGGCCAGTCCGTAACCGGTGGCGAGCGCGATCAGCGTGCCGCCGAGCGAGCCGACCCCGGCGTACAGGAACGAGTTGGCCGTCCACCGCAGGAAGATGCCGTCCTGGTAGGTGAACACCTGTTGCAGGTTGTCCCACAGGTGCCAGCCGGAGAACCACAGGCCGTTGCTCTGGTACAGCGCCGTGCGGTCCTTGGTCGCGGCGACGATCAGCCACCACACCGGGAACAGGCTGTAGACGCTGGCCAGGATCAGCCCGACCAGCAGGAAGCGCTGACCGCCCCGCCCGCGGGAGGCCGCGTCCGGGCGGGTCAGGCGCCGGACGCTGCGGACGGGGGGCCGCTCGGTGGTGTGCTCGGTCAGCACCATCAGTCGGCCTCCTTCGAGGTGAGCCGGTAGAAGAGGAAGGAGGCCACGCCCAGGATCAGGGCGAGCAGCACGGACAGGGCCGCCGCGTAGTTGTAGTTGCCCGCGTTGAACGCCTGGTTGTAGATGATCATGATCGGGGTGAAGCTGTCGCTGACCGTCTGCGGGGTGATGTTCCGGAACAGCGCCGGCTCGTTGAAGATCTGGAGCATCTGGATGATCGACAGCAGACCGGTGAGTACCAGCGCCCCGCGCACGTACGGGATCTTGATGCTGCGCGCGATCCGCAGCTCGGAGGCGCCGTCGAGCCGGGCCGCCTCGAACAGCTCGCGGGGCACGCCCTGGAGCGCCGAGTAGATGATCACCATGTTGTAGCCGATGCCGTGCCAGGTCAGCAGGTTGCCGATGGACGGCCACACCATCGACGGCGCGAAGAAGTTCCAGTCGAACCCGAGGGCCTTGCCGATCGGGGTGAGCGGGCCGACGTCCGGGCTGTAGAGATTGACCCACACGATCGCCGCGACCACGCCAGGGATCATGTACGGCACCAGCAGCAGGATGCGGAACCGGCTCGCCACCCTGGAGGTGACCGCGTCCAGGAACAGCGCCAGCAGCAGGCTGGTCAGCAGCATGAACGGGATCTGCACACAGGCGAAGAGCACCACCCGCAGGATCGAGTTCATGAACGCCGAGTCCGTCAGGCCCTGCGTGTAGTTGTCGAGCCCGACGAACTCCGTCGTGGCGCCGCCGAGCCCGAGTCCGGACTGCTTCTCCGTGAACAGCGACTCGTAGACGGCGTAGCCGATCGGGAGGAGGTACAGGAAGACGAAGCCGAGCTGGAAGGGCACCGTGAACGCGGCACCCTTCCAGCGCATGGAGCGAATCATCGAATGCCTCAGCCCTTGACGCTGATACCGCGGGACTTCAGGTCCTTGACCGTCCACTGCTGCATGTGCGCGAGCAGGTCGGTGACCGTCTGCTCCTTGTTGACGACCTTGGCCCAGCCCGCCTGGAGCTCGGTGAACATCGCGGTCCAGTTGGGCCCGAAGGTCCAGTCGGTGGTGACGGTGCCCAGGCTGTCCGTCACGACCTTCTGCGCCGGCTCGTAGTTCCTGCCGAGCAGCTTCTGCGAGATCGACTCACCGACGTAGGCCTTGCTGTCGGCCAGCGCCGGCATCACGCCGTTGCCCGTCTCCGGGCTCGCCATCGTCTTGACGGCGTCCTGGTTCGTCGACATCCACAGCGCGGCATGCGCCGCCTGCTCCTGGTTCTTGCACTGCTTGGTCACCAGGGTCACGCCGCCGGTCAGGTTGGTACCCGCGGGCGTCTTGGGCGCCTCGCCCTTGTACGTCGGCCACGGGGCCAGGGCCCAGTCACCGAAGGACTTGGTGAAGTTCTGCACCATGCCGGCCATCTGCCAGGTGGAGATCTGCCGGGTCGCGGTGGCGCCGGTGTCGTAGCTGCGCTGCACGGCCGCGTAGTCGGCGAAGGACAGCTTGGCGTTCAGGTCGTTGTCGATGATCTCCTGGATCACCTTCGCGGCCTTGAGGGTGCCCTCGTCCTGGAAGTCCACCTTCCAGGCGTCGCCGTCGATCGAGTACCAGTGCGCACCGGCCTGCATGGCGAGCACCTCCAGGGTGCTCGGGTCCTCACCGGCGTAGTTGGTGATCTTGATGCCGTGCTTCTTCAGCTCCTTGCCCGCGGCGATGAAGTCGTCCCAGGTCGCCGGGGGCTTCAGGCCGTACTTCTGGAAGATGTCCGTGCGGTAGATCGTGAACTGGGGCGCCGAGCTGGTGGGCACGCCGTAGAGCTTGCCCTGCACCTGCGCGCTCGCCCAGGCGCCGGTGTTGAACTTGTCCTTCTCGCCCTCGACGTAACCCGTGATGTCGGCGAGCGCGCCCTGCGAGACCCAGCTGGTCACGTACTCGGCGGTGTTCTGCACCAGGCAGGGGGCGTTGCCGGCCTTCACCGCGTTGGTCAGCTGCTTCTGCATGGTCAGCTGGTCGGTGACCTTGGTGTACTTCAGCTGGATGTCCTTGTGCGACGCGTTGAACGCCTTGACGACCGCCTCCTGGCCGTTGGCCCAGCCCCAGAAGGGGAGGGTGACCGGGCCGGACTTCGACGCGGCGTCGTCGCCCGAGCCGGATCCGCCGCAGGCGGAGAGCAGACCTGTCAGCGCGATGCCCGCGACAGCGGCGGAGGCGAACCTTCTCCGGGGGCTGGTGAAGTTCATCTGACCGTGATCCTTCGGAATAGGCGTTCTCAGAACGAGAGGACGGCAGCGGCTCGGTTGTGCTGGCCAGGAACGGCGGCCGGAAACCGTCGGCTCGCGGTTGCGGGGGGTTCGGCCAAGCGGAAGCAGAAGCAGAAGCTGTAGTAAGCGGTTGCTGGGACGGTAGGCGGCTGGCTCGGCTCTTAGCAAGAGGCGCGCGGAAATTTGTTACGGCGGATCGTCCGCCCGGTCATCTCCGGACAGGCGGCGGACGCTCGCGCGTGGCCTCGCATACACGCAGGTCAAGGCGGTCTCGGACACGCCGGTCCAGGGCCTCGGCGGGTGCGCCGCCGAAACGTCGAACGGGCCGCAAAGTCCCTGGAAAACGGTTACGTAACGACCTCTGGTCGTTATCCGTGCTGCCCCCGGGGCTGCACCGAGTTGCGGACCACGACATGCGTACCCAGCACCAGATGATCGCCGTCGGCGCTCTTGCGGCGCCCCGCGCCGCCCTCGCGCCGGTCGGCCACCGCGCGCAGCGCGACGCGGCCCATCTCCTCGTACGGCACGTGCACGGTCGTCAGTTGGGGAGTGAGCTGGGACGCGAGCGGGATGTCGTCGTAGCCGACGATCGAGACGTCCTCGGGCACCCGCAGACCGGCCGCGCGCAGCGCCTGCATGGCGCCCGCCGCGACCACGTCCGTCCCCGCGAGCACGGCGGTGAAGTCCGGCGTGTCGTGCAGGGCCGCCTCGACGGCCTCGTAGCCGTGCTCGTAGTCGTACGGGCCGTGCCGGACCATGCCCGCGTCGAACGGCACGCCGTACGCCTCGAAGGCCCGTTGTGCTCCCCTCAACCGGCCCTGCGCCGTGGTCAGTTCGGCATGCCCCGGCAGGACCAGGACGCGCCGGTGACCGGCCGACAGCAGGTGGCTGGCCATGGCGTAGGCGCCGCCCTCGTTGTCGTAGTCGACGGTGGTCGCCGGGACGTCGCCCTCCAGCGGGGGCCGGCCCACCAGGACGAGGTGCGAGCCCGCCGCGTCCAGGGAGCGGGCGAAGCGGGCCATGCGCAGCTGGTACTCGTCGTAGTCGTACGCGCCGCCGAGCAGGATCACGGCCGCCACGCCCTGCTGGCGCATCAGGTTCACCAGGGCCAGCTCCCGCTCCGGGTCGTCGCCCGTCGTGCCGACCAGGGAGAGCCAGCCGCGCAGCGTGGCGGCGCCCTCGACGCCCTTCGCGACATGTGCGAAGGCGGCGCCGGTGATGTTGTTGATGAGGATCGCCACCGTCGGTGTGCCGCCGCCGGCGAGCGAACGAGCATGGGCGTTGGTGACGTAGTCCAGGTCGCGGACCACCTTCATCACCCTGCGGCGCAGCTCCTCCGACACCGGGTAGTTGCCGGACAGCACCCGTGAGACGCTGGCCACGGAGACGCCGGCCCGCTCCGCGACGTCGCGAATGGTCGCCCGTCCGGCGTCGCTCGTCGCCTTGCGCTGACTCACCCTTGCGGCTCCTTCACCGTCGTGGCTCGATCCGGCGCCGGGGCTGTGCCCCCACCCGTGCGGAAACCGTATCCCATCGTTACTCCAGGGCTGGAGGCCTTGTGGACGGCGGGGCTGGAGGACCCTGCCGACGTGCTTCGAGCTGTACGGGCTGCCGTGCAACCGGTCCGGGCTGGGGTGCCGTGCCGACGGCTGGATGCGCGCCGTGCCCCTCGCCGGGTGGGGTGCCGTGCCGCGGGCTGGGTGGGGTGCCGTGCCGTGGGCTGGGTGGGTGCCGTGCCGTGGGCTGGGTGGGCTGTCTGCCGGGGGGAGCAGGAGGTCGCCTTGCTGAGGGCCGGGCGCGCTGCAGTGACGCAGGGTGGACGGCCTGCTGGGCAACCCGTCCGGGGTGGGCTGCCTGGCCTTGGGTCCGGCCGGTCGCTGTGTCCTGGTTCGGGTTCGTCGCTGTGCCGCAGGCTGGACGCGCTGCGGGGCCCAGGTGCGGGTGGGTTGCCTGGCCTTGGGTCCGGCCGGTCGCTGTGTCCTGGTTCGGGTTCGTCGCTGTGCCGCAGGCTGGACGCGCTGCGGAGCCCAGGTGCGGGTGGGCTGCCCGGCCTCGGGGCCGGCCGGTCGCCTTGCTCTGGTCCCGGCTCGTCGCACTCTCGCCCGCTGGACGCGCTGCCGGACCCTGGGCCAGGCCGATCACCGTGACGCGGTCGGCCCCCGCCGCCCTGCCGCGCCGCAGTTCGCACGCGCCGTAAGCCGACCGCGCTGCCGTGCCCCAGGTCGGGCTCGCCGCCGTGGCGCAAACCAGGACGCGCTGCCGCGTCGGCGGTCCGCACGCCCAGCCTGCCGCGCCCCCGACAGTCCCAACGCCCTGGCCTTGACGTGCCCTCGGCGGTCCCGGCCCCCCGCCCTGACGCGCCCTCGGCGGTCCCGGCACCCCCGCCCTGACGCGTCCCCCGCGGTCCCGGCCCCCCGCCCTGACGCGTCCCCGGCGGTACCGACACCCCGCCCTGACGCCCCCCGGCAATCCCGACGCCCCGCCCCGCCGCGCAGGCGGCCCCCGCCGCCGCCCCACCCAGCCGTCACGCCACCCGCGCGAGATCCGCGTGCCGCACCTCGTGGGCCGGCGGCAGGCCGGCCACCAGGCGTTCCAGTTCCTCGACGACGATGCGGCCGAGCCGCTCCAGTTCGTTGCCCAGTGAGCCGGCGATGTGCGGGGTGAGGAACACGTTGGGCAGGTCGTACAGCGGGGAACCGGCCGGCAGCGGCTCCGGGTCCGTCACGTCGAGGACCGCGCTGAGCCGGCCGGAGACCAGCTCGTCGGCGAGCGCGTCATGGTCGACCAGCGCGCCGCGGGCCGTGTTGATGAGCACGCCGCCGTCGCGCACCAGGGCGAGCCGGTCGCGGTCGAGCATGTGGTGGGTCTCGGGGATGTCGGGGGCGTGCAGACTCACGATGTCGCTGTGTCTGAGCAGCTCCTCCAGCGACAGCGACTCGGCACCGAGGGCGGCTGCCTCGGCCGCACTCACGTACGGGTCGTGCAGCAGGACGGTGAGGTCGAACGGCCGCAGCAGCTCCAGCAGCCGGCGGCCCACCCGGGACGCGCCGATGACACCCACCCGGCGGCCGAGGTTGCCGGTCGCCGCGGTCTGCGCGGGACCCGGGTAGGTGTGCGTGCGGCGGAAGCGCTCGCGGTGGTCGAAGGCGTCCTTGCCCACGAGCAGGATCATCGCGAGCGTGTACTCCGCGACGGGCAGGGCGTTGCCCGTCACCGCGCTGGACACCTTCACGCCGCGCTCCCACAGGACGTCGCCTACCAGGGAGCGCACGGAGCCGGCCGCGTGCAGGACGGCGTCCAGCTTCGGGGCCGCCGCGAGGGCGCCGGCGTCCAGGTGCGGGCAGCCCCAGCCGGTGATCAGCACCTCGGCACAGGCCAGGGCGGCGGCCGCGGCCGGATCGGTGAAGTCCCGCACGACCAACCCGGGGTCGATGTCGGCCGTGCGCCTCAGCCGCTCCATCAGCGGCGGAGGAAAGAGCAGCGGGAGGTGTACCGGGTCCATCGCGAACACGGCCCGCGGCAGTTGAGGGCTGGGCATGACTCTCCTGGAGCAGAGGATAGAAACAGTTTCAGAAAGCGTCTTCTACCGTAGGACCGACGGGAAGCGTCGGTCAATCGACAGGGCCGGGGCGCCCGGTGCGTGTGTGAGGTCGAAGTCGCCGACCCTTCGGCGCAGCTCGGCATGGGCAGGTTCTGGAAATCGATTACCGATGTTTCAGCGAGCGGTGACGGAGCCGGACCGCACCGCTGTCGGCACGTGAGCACCCGGACAAGCGCGACGGCAACCGGTTCCCGAGTTGCTGCCAATGGGAGTTCTCGGACGTCCCTGGTCAGGGCGGTCCGGTCGTCCGTGGACGGCTCGATCACAACGCCCGAAAACAGGGCTCATCGGCACTCTGGCTGATGAAGCCGAGGTTACACAGTCTTTTCGAAAATTCGTCAAGGCTCTTGACGCGCCATCCCGACCGCAAGAAGCTCTGCCCCACGCACAACAACCGGTTGCCGAGCGGGCCGGACAAGCAAGGAGGTGGTGCGTTCATGCACCCACATGCTGGTGCTTCCCTGAGCCGCCGCCGTTTCCTCGCCCTGTCCGCGGCCGGCGCCGCGACCGGCGCGGTGGCGCTGAACGGCTGTGCGATGCAGGTCTCCGGCGGTGTCAGCGGCGGCGGCGAAACGGTCACGCTGATGGTCAAGCCCGACGACATCTCCCCGGAGCTGGTCAGACAGGCCCAGAAGGACATCGGCGTCAAGATCGTCACGGTGCGCTACGACATCACCAAGCTCATCGGCATGATGACCAACGGCGCCCCACCCGACCTGGTCCGCGGTGTCGGCGCCACCGACGCGCCCTACTTCGCGGCGCGGGACGTGATGGAGGACCTGGACCCCTACTTCGCCAGGAGCGGCGTCCTCAGGGTCGACGACCTGGACCCGGTCAACGACCTGTGGCGCTTCGACGGCCGTACCCAGGGCAAGGGCCCCCGCTACGGCATGGCGAAGGACTTCTCCCAGGACTCCATGTTCTGGTACAACACCGCCCTCTTCGACGAGGCGGGCGTCGACTACCCGCCCGAGACCGAGCCGGTCACCTTCGAGGAGTGGCTGGAGAACGCCAAACGGCTCACCCGGCGCAAGAGCGGCCAGACAACCGTCTTCGGCGGCAGCTACAACGGCGTGTCCACCCCCAACCTCCTGGCGAGCCTGACGGTGGCGGCGGGAGGGAGCCTGTTCAGCGACGACTTCTCCCGGGTCGACTTCACCACCCCCGAGGCCCGCAAGGCGCTGAACTGGTACATCGAGTACGGCCGGACCCGGGTCGGCCCCAGCATCATCCAGCCGGACCCCAACGCCTGGGACGGGCCCACGTTCCAGGCGAACCGCATGGCCATGTCCAACTCCGGCTACTGGCTCGGCGGCCTGATCAACGCGGACAAGAAGCTGGCGCCACTCGCCCGCCTCGCCCCGGCTCCCAAGTTCGAAGGCGGTCAGCGGATCAGCCCCTGCCAGGCCGGCACCGGACTGTGGATGCCGAAGAAGGCGAAGAACAAGGACGCCGCCTGGCGGGTCTTCGAGTGGTTCTTCGGCGAGGGACCCGCCAAGGCCCGCGCCTCCAGCGGGTGGGGCATCCCCACCCTGAAGTCCCTGCGCCCGCTGATGCCCGCCCAGGAGGACTACCAGAAGCGGGCGCTGAAGGTGCAGAACGCCGAGCTGAAGCACTTCTCGGTGATCGCCTACACCCCCTACGCCACGGCGGACTCGCTCTACGCCCTCTTCAACCAGGAGGCTCCGGCCGCGATGAACGGCCGGATGTCCGTCGACGCCCTGGCGGGCCGCCTGAACTCGGCCATGAACGAGCAGCTCAAGCGCGGTAAGGAGCAGGTGGGATGACGGTCGACCAGATATCGGTCACGGGGCGGACCGGCCCGGCCACGAGTGCCGGCCGCACCACGCCGGCCCGCCGGCCCCGGCTGTCCATGACCGCCCGCAGGCATCGCGCTTTCTACCTGTTCACCTCGCCCTGGATCCTCGGTTTCCTGCTGCTGACGATCGTGCCGATGGCGTACGCGCTGTGGCTGAGCTTCACCACGTACGACGGCATCTCGCCGCACTGGCGCTACGTCGGCGTCGGCAACTACTCCGAGCTGTTCTCCGACCCGCAGACCTGGAACTCCCTGGGGCGCACCGGCCTGTTCGCGATCACGTCGGTGCCCCTGTCGATCATTGCCGGGCTCGGGCTCGCCGTCCTGGTCAACCGGCCGATCAAGGCGCGCGGGCTGTTCCGCACCTTGCTCTACCTGCCGGCCGTGGTGCCGCCGGTCGGTGTAGGCCTCACCTTCAAGGCGCTCTTCGACCAGAACTCCGGTGCCGCCAACGGCGTCATCACCCTGTTCGGCTTCGACGCGCTGGGCTGGCTCGCCGACCCCTACGCCCGCTACGTGCTGCTGATGAGTGTGCTGTGGGCCGCCGGAAACATCATGATCATCTCGCTGGCGGGCCTCCAGGACGTGCCCCGGGAACTCCACGAGGCCGCCCGGATCGACGGGGCGAGTGCCTGGCGGACCTTCCGCAGCATCACCGTGCCGCTGCTGTCGCCGGTGCTGCTCTTCCAGACGGTCACCGGCGTGATCGCCTCCGTGCAGACCATCATGCCGCTGCTGCTGTCACCGGACGGCACCACGGCCGGCGTCACCGCCCTGCCGCAGTCCAACTACCTGTACATGATGCACGTCTTCTCGCAGTACTTCGCGCTCGGCCGCTACGGCTACGCCTCCGCACTGCTGTGGCTGCTCTTCGTTCTGATCCTCATCGTGACCGGACTCATCTTCAAGTTCACGTCCGGCGTGGTGTTCTACAACGTCGACCCGGAGGCGAAGAAGTGACCGCCACCAGCCTGCCCCCGAACTCCGCGCCCAGGGTGCGGGTGCGCGTCAACCGCCTCGTCCTCTACACGGTCCTCGTCGCCCTCACCGGGCTGTTCATCGGCCCCTTCGGCTGGCTCGTCCTCTCCGGCCTGAAGAACCCCGCGGAACTGGCCGCCTCCCCCGTGCACTGGCTGCCCACCCACGTCCAGTGGCACAACTTCGCCGACGCCTTCCATCTGATCGACTTCCTCGGCTACGCCCGCAACTCCCTGATCATCGCCCTGATCTACGCCACGCTCGTCACGCTCAGCTCGGCCTGGGTCGGCTTCGGCTTCGCCCGCCTGGACGCGCCCGGCAAGAAGACGCTGTTCGGCATCCTCATCGGTTCGATGATGCTGCCGCAGATGATCACCCTGCTGCCGACCTACCTGATCTTCGCCAAGCTCGGCATGGTCGACACGTACTGGCCGTGGGTGTTCTGGGGACTGGCGGCCGCCCCCTATCTGGTCTTCCTCTTCCGGCAGTTCTTCGCCGGGCTGCCCCGTGAGCTGGAGGAGGCCGCGATCGTCGACGGCTGCGGCTACGGCACGATCTTCTGGCGGATCTTCCTCCCGCAGTCCTGGCCGGTGCTGTCCGCGAGCTTCGTGATCGCCTTCACCTGGTCCTGGGGCGACTACATCGCCCCGCAGTTGCTGCTGTCCACCGACAAGTCGACGCTGGCCGTCGCCGTCATGACGACCTACGTGACGTCGGCCGGAACGCCCGTCACCAACCTCCAGGCCGCGGCCTCCGTGATGTACGTCGTGCCGATCCTGCTGGTCTTCCTCGTCGCCCAGCGCGGTTTCGTCGCGGGGATGTCCACCACCGGCCTCAAGTGACCTGCTGTATCTCTCACCTCTCTCATACTGAAGGACCTTCTCCATGAACGACGCCCTGAGCACCGGCCTGTCCCGGCGCACCGTTCTCCAGGCCGCGGGTGCCACCGTCGCCGCCTACTCACTGATCGGAGCGGCAACCGGCGCCGCACGAGCGGCGGACGGACCCGCATCGACGAACAAGCTGGTGGTCTACCCCATCCCGAGCGGGGTCCCCACCAACTCGAGCTACTCCGTCAAGGCCCGTACGCCGGGCGGGGAATGGCGGACGGTGCCCGTCTACCGCGCCAGAGCGAAGCAGATCGACGCGAACACCGGCAGCGGCCCGGTCTTCAACTCCTCCGTCGCCACGTTCGACTTCAAGGGCACCGTCGAGGTCGCCGTCACCTCCTCCAAGGGCACCATCGGCACCGCGCGGATCCGCCCGCTGTCCTACGACATCCCGTTCACGGTGGACGGCGCCACGGTGACCTTCACCCTCACCGAGCCGCGCAACCTCTCCATCGAGATCGACGGCGACCTCTTCAACAACCTGCAACTGCACGCCAACCCGATCGAGTCGAACGCGCCCGGCCCCGACGACCCCGACGTCATCTACTTCGGCCCCGGCCTGCACAAGACCACCGACAACGTGGTGAAGGTGCCCAGCGGCAAGACGCTCTACCTGGCCGGCGGCGCGGTGCTGACCTCCCGGGTGGAGTTCCACGAGGTGGAGAACGCCCGGATCATCGGCCGCGGCGTGCTGTACAACACGGCGAACGGCATCCTGGTCGAGTACTCGAAGAACATCGAGATCGACGGCATCATGGTGCTCAACCCGAGCAGCGGCTACTCGGTCACCGTCGGCCAGTCGAAGCAGGTCACCGTCCGCAACCTGCACTCCTACAGCCACGGCCAGTGGGGTGACGGCATCGACGTCTTCTCCAGCGAGGACGTCCTCATCGACGGCGTCTGGATGCGCAACTCCGACGACTGCATCGCGATCTACGCCCACCGCTGGGAGTACTACGGCGACTGCCGCAACATCACCGTCCGCAACTCCACCCTCTGGGCGGACGTGGCGCACCCGATCAACGTCGGCACGCACGGCAACACCGACAAGCCGGAGACCATCGAGAACCTCGTCTTCAGCAACATCGACGTCCTGGACCACCGCGAACCGCAGATGGACTACCAAGGCTGCATCGCGCTCAACCCCGGCGACAGCAACCTGCTGCGCAACGTCCGCGCCCAGGACATCCGGGTGGAGGACTTCCGCTGGGGCCAGCTGATCAACATGCGGGTCATGTTCAACAAGTCGTACAACACCTCCGTCGGGCGGGGCATCGACGGCGTGTACATCCGGAACATGACCTACACCGGGACGCACGCCAACCCGTCCGTCATGGTCGGCTACGACGCGGACCACGCCATCAAGAACGTGACGTTCCAGAACCTCGTCATCAACGGCAAGTTCATCGGCAACGGGATGAAGAAGCCGGGCTGGTACAAGTTCACCGACATGATGCCGGCGTACGCCAACGAGCACGTGATCAACCCCCGGTTCCTGAACTCCACCGAGGCCACGTCCACCGACAAGCCCGCGATCACCAGCGCCGACAAGGCCACGGCCACCAAGAACCAGGTCTTCAACTACCTGATCACGGCCGGCGAGCTGCCGACGTCGTTCAACGCCGACGGGCTGCCGAAGGGCCTGGACATCGACACCGCCACCGGTCTGATCTCCGGTACCGCCGAGGACAACGTCGGCACCTTCACGGTCACCGTCTCGGCCACCAACAGCGTGGGCACCGCGACGCAGACCCTCACGCTCAGCGTCCAGCACGCGTGACGCGGCCCTTTTCAGAACCATGGAGTCACCCGTGCATCCTTTCAGCCGACGGTCCTTCCTCGGTGCGGCAGGGCTCGTGGTCGCGGCCGGCGGCGGACTGCTGTCCGCCGCCGGCGCAGCGGCGTGGGCCCAGGACGACAAGACCCGGCTCCGCGCCTTCACGCACCCCGGACTGCTGCACAGCGCCGACGACCTGGCCCGGATGAAGGCCGCGGTCGCCGCGAAGGAATCCCCGGTCTACGACGGCTACCTCGCCCTCGCCGCCCACGCGCGCTCGAAGGCGACGTATGCCGTCCAGAACACCGGCCAGATCACCTCCTGGGGCCGCGGCCCCACCAACTTCCAGAACCAGGCCGTCGCCGACTCGGCGGCCGCCTACCAGACCGCGCTGATGTGGTGCGTCACGGGGGAGAGGGCGTACGCCGACAAGTCCCGCGACATCCTCAACGCCTGGTCGGCGTCCCTGACGGCCGTCACCGGGGCCGACGGCCCGCTCGGCGCCGGGCTCCAGGCCTTCAAGTTCGTCAACGCCGCCGAACTGCTGCGGCACAGCGGCTACGACGGCTGGGCCAAGGAGGACGTCGCGCGCTGCGAGGAGTCCTTCCTGCACGTGTGGTACCCGGCCGTCTCCGGCTACATGCTCTACGCCAACGGCAACTGGGACCTGACGTCCATTCAGTCCGTCCTGGCCATCGGAGTGTTCTGCGAGGAGCCCACCCTCTTCGAGGACGCACTGCGCTTCGCCGCCACCGGCGCGGGCAACGGCAGCGTCCCGCACCGCATCGTCACCGAGGCGGGACAGGGCCAGGAGTCCGGCCGCGACCAGGGCCACGAACAGCTCGCCGTCGGCCTGCTCGCGGACGCCGCGCAGGTCGCCTGGAACCAGGGCGTCGACCTGTACGCCTTCGACGACAACCGGCTGCTGAAGAACGTCGAGTACGCCGCCCGCTACAACCTCGGCGGGGACGTACCGTTCGTCCCCGACCTGGACCGCACCGGCAAGTACATCAAGACGTCCGTCTCCGCCGTCGGGCGCGGAAACCTGCCCCCGATCTACGAGATGGCCTACGCGCACTACGCGGGCGTCCGGGGCCTCGACACCCCCTACACCAAGGCGGCCGTCTTCCGCGGCACGGGCGGCGCCCGGGTCGTCGAGGGCAGCAACGACGACCTGCCGAGCTGGGGCACCCTCACCTTCGCCGGCACGAAGCCCCCCGCCGCAGCCGAGCCCACGGCTCCGGCCGGTGTCACGGCGGTGGGCGGCGACAAGTCCGTCACCGTGGCCTGGCTGCCGTCGGCGTGGGCCGAGTCGTACACGGTCCTGCGGGCCACCGGCGCCGACGGTCCGTACGAGACGATCGCGACGGGCCTCGACAAGCCGGAGTACACCGACCGTGACGCCCGCCCGGGCAGGCCCTCCTACTACACGGTCACGGCCACCAACTCCCAGGGCACCAGTACCCGTTCCGCCTGGGCGGCGGCGGTCCCCGGGCTGCCCGACCCCTGGGCGACGCGGGACGTCGGGGACGTGAGGATCCCCGGCTCGGCCGTGTTCGACGGCGAGCGGTTCGTGCTGGAGGCGTCCGGCACCGCCGACACCCACCGCCTGGCGTACCTGCCGCTGCGCGGCGACGGCACGATCACCGCGCGGATCGTGTATCCGCTCAGCTCCCAGTACTCCAGGATCGGCGTGACCGTACGGGCCGGCCTGGACGCGGACGCCGCCCACGCCGCCATGCTGATCCAGGGCCTGCCCCTGCACACCTGGAGCGGCGTGTGGTCCGTACGGCCGAAGGCGGGAGCCGCCGTCAAGGGCACCGGCAGCACACCCGTGCCGCCCTCCCAGCAGCAGTCGATCACGACGAGCGCCGCCTTCCCGATCTCCTCCCTCGGCGCCCTGCCCGAGTCGGCGACCCCGCTGACGGCCCCGTACGTCGAGGGCGCGGGCGACGGCTACCGGCTGCGCATGCCGTACTGGGTCCGTGTGACCCGCCGCGGCGACCGCTGCACCGGCGCCATCTCCCCGGACGGCATCCGCTGGACCGAAGTCGGCTCCAGCGATGTCGAGTTGGGAAACACCGCCTACGTCGGTCTCAGCCTCACCTCCTGCCTCGGCGTCGACGAGGACTACGCCGAGACCGGCACCGGCGCCTTCGACAACGTCAGCGTCGTCTCCCGGACCGCCGGCGAGGTCTGGTCCGTGCCCCGCCCCGCCCTGCCCGCCGGCGACCTGCGGGCCACCGCGGGCGCCGACGCGGTCGAGCTGGCCTGGACCGACCCGGACCTCTCGGCCCGCTACAGGGTGCTGCGCGCCACCGCGGCCGACGGCCCCTACGAGACGATCGCCACCGGCATCGGCGCGGTCGGCTTCGGCACCCGCCTCCGGTACGCCGACGCCACCGGCACCCCCGGCACGACGTACCACTACGCCGTCGCCAAGACCAACTGCGCCGGACGCGGCCCCCTGTCGGAGTCCGCCACGTCGACGATGCCGACGCCTTCCAAGCCGCGACTCACCTCCGCCACCACCACCTTCGCCAACAAGGGCGTGCCCTTCAAGCACCTCCTGCGCGCCTCCCACGAACCGATACGGTTCGCCGCGGACGGGCTGCCCGACGGCCTGCGCGTCGACAAGCGCACCGGCCTGATCTCCGGAACGCCCACCCGGACGGGCGAGTTCAAGGTCACCATCACCGCGGGCAACGCCGCCGGAGACGCCGCCGGCACCCTCACCCTCACGGTCGGCACCCCGCCGCCCGCGCCCTGGACCTACGGCGACCTCGGCGACGTCGTCCTCGACGACCGCGCCTACGGCACCCTCGGCGTGGTCGCCGTCCGGACCCCCGGCAGCACCGCCCACGAGGACGGGACCTTCGTGGTGCGGGGCGCCGGAACCGACCTCACCGTCAACAACCAGGGCATGACCGGCCAGTTCGTACGACGGCCCGTCACCGGTGACTGCCAGGTCACCACCCGTCTGGTCTCCCGCGCCGGTGCCACCGGCGACCGGGTCGGCCTGCTCATGGCCAAGTCCCTGTCGCCGTTCGACCAGGCGGCCGGGACGATCGTCACCGGCGGCACGAGCGCCCAGCTGATGCTGCGCCCGACCGTCGCCGGCAAGTCCACGTTCACGGGCAACGCGGCGGTCACCGCCCCCTGCCTGCTGCGGCTGAAGCGCACCGGGACGCACTTCACCGCATCCGTCTCGTCCGACGACGGCGCCACCTGGACCCCCCTCGCCGAAGGAGACATCCCCGGCTTCGGTGACGCCCCCTACTACGTGGGCCTCGTGGTCTGCTCCCGCGACCCCCTGGCCCGCAGCACCACCGAGTTCGACGAGGTGAGCATCACCTCCATGTAATCCCGCCACGGATGGGAGACCCCCACATGAGCCGCACGTCCCCCCACGCGCACCACGAGGGCGGCCGGGTGAGCCGCCGCGGTCTGCTCAAGACCGCCGGCGGCCTCACCGCGGCCCTCGCCCTCGGCGCCACCGCCACCGCCACCACGGCGGACGCGGCCCCGGCGACCTTCACCCACCCCGGCATGCTGCACAACGCCGGCGACATCAACCGCGCCAAGGTCAGGGTCGCCGCGGGCGACGACCCGTGGGCCTCCGGCTGGCGCAGGCTGACCGCCAACTCCCACTCGGTGTCCACCTGGACGCCCCGCCCCACCGCCACGATCATCCGCGGCGGCACCGGCGAGAACTACCCCCAGCTCTACAACGACATCCACGCCGCCTACCAGAACGCGCTGCGCTGGCACGTGGGAGGCACCGCCGCGAACGCCGACTGCGCGGTGCGCATCCTCAACGCCTGGTCGGCCACGCTCACCAGCATCACCGGAAACGCCGACCGGTACCTGGCCGCCGGCCTCTACGGCTGGCAGTTCGCGAACGTCGCCGAGCTCATGCGCGGCTACGCCGGGTTCGACCTGGGCCGGTTCAAGACGATGATGCTCAACGTCTTCTACCCGCTGAACGACCGGTTCCTCCGCGAGCACAACGACGCCTGCATCACCAACTACTGGGCCAACTGGGACCTGTGCAACATGGCCTCGATCATGGCCATCGGGATCCTGTGCGACGACGGCGCCAAGTACGACCAGGCCGTCACCTACTTCAAGAGCGGCGGCGGCAACGGCCAGATCCAGCGGGCGGTGCCGTTCCTGTACTCGGGCGTCGAGGGCTACGACCTCGGCCAGTGGCAGGAGTCCGGCCGCGACCAGGGCCACACCGTCATGGGCATGGGGCAGATGGGCGCCCTCTGCGAGATGGCGTGGAACCAGGGCGACGACCTCTACTCCTACGACGGCCGCCGCTTCATGAAGGCCGCCCAGTACGTCGCCAAGTACAACCTGAACATGAACGTGCCCTACACGACCTACACGTGGGGCAGCGGCCAGAACTGCTCCCAGCAGTCACAGACCGTGATCGGCTCCGGGTCCCGCGGCCAGGTCCGCCCGGTGTGGGCGATGCTCCACTACCACTACGGGCGGCGCCTGCTCCTCGACGACAAGTACATCGCCCAGATGTGCTTCTCCGTCGCCCCCGAGGGCGGAGGAGGCGACTACGGCACCACCAGCGGCGGCTTCGACCAGCTCGGCTTCGGCACCCTGATGTACGCCAAATAGCGTGTCCGCTGCCCAAGAGTCCGCCAAATAGCGGTCAAGCCGGCTCGTGCACCGGAATACCGATGGGCGATGTGGTGCTCTGGTGTTCCCGGTGCACGAGCGCGGCGAAGGGCTGGTGGGCGTATGACGGCAGGCCGGACGGATCCCGTGGTCAGGAGCCCGTACGGGGCCGTACGCGGCCGGTACGAGCGGGGAGTCGCGGTCTTCCGCGGCATCCCGTACGCCGCGCCCCCCTTCGGTCCCCGCCGCTTCCGCCCGCCCGTGCCCCTCCCGCCCTGGGACGGCGTACACGACGCCGGTGCCTTCGGCCCCACCCCGCCGAAGCCCCCGTACTCCGAGGCCTTCGCGCACTACCTGTCCGACCCGGTCGTGCCGGGCGACGACTGCCTCAACCTCAACATCTGGACCCCGGAGCCGGACCCCGGGGCCCGGCTCCCCGTCCTTCTCTGGCTGCACGGCGGCGCCCTCACCAGGGGTTCGTCCGCCGTCCCCGTCTACGACGGCCATGCCTTCGCCCGCGACGGCGTGGTGTGCGTCTCGGTCAACTACCGACTGGGAGTCGAAGGCTACGGACTGTTCCCGGACACGCCCCCGAACCCCGGCCTGCGCGACCAGATCGCCGCCCTGACCTGGGTGCACGAGGCCATCGAGGCCTTCGGTGGCGACCCGGGCCGCATCACTCTCTTCGGTCAGTCCGCCGGGGCGATCAGCATCGGCGCCCTCATCGCCGCCCCGCAGACGCAGGGGCTGGTGCGGCGGGCGGTCCTCCAGAGCGGGCCGCCGGAGGCGTCCGAGCGGGCCAAGGTACGGCGGATGGTGCGCCGCATGGCCTCCCGGCTGAAGATCCCCGCCACCGCCGAGGCCTTCGCCGCCGTCGACCGCGACCTCCTGCTGCACACCCAGGCCGAGGTGGGCAGGCTCAGCAGCCCGGTGGTCGGCGGCCCCGCCTTCGGCATCGTCATCGACGGCGACACCGTCCCGCGCGACCCCCTGGAGGCCCTCACCGAGGGCGGCGCCGCCCCGGGCGTCGAACTGCTGCTGGGCTGGACCCGCGACGAGTACCGGCTGTGGCTGGTGCCGGGCGGCCTGCTGGACCGCGTCGACCGCCTCGGAGCAGTCGCCCTCGCGGGGGCCATGGCCCGCTGCCACTGCGGCAGCGAGGTCCCGCGCGGCTACCGCGCCCTGCACCCCGAGGCGGGCCCGGCGGAGATCGTGGGCCAGCTGGTCACCGACCACCTCCTCCGCATGCCCCTGCACCGCCTGGCCGACGCCCGTAGGGAACCGTCGTACGTCTACGAGTTCGCCTGGCCCTCGAACCTCCCCGACCTCGGCTCCTGCCACGCGCTGGAGCTCGGCTTCGTCTTCGACACCGGGGAGGTCCCGGAGGCCCGCAAACTGGCCGGAGAGGGCGCCCCGCAGGAACTGGCCGACGAGATGCACGCCGCCTGGGTGCGCTTCGCCACGGACGGCGACCCGGGCTGGGAGCGCTGGGACGAGGCGCACCCGGTGCGGATCTTCGGAGACCGCGCACCGGACGCCGAGAACGGCCTGGCCTACACGGCGTACGGCCCCCGGGACCGCGAACTCGCCCTCTGGGCGACCGACGCGACCGACGCCGCCGTCCCGCCCGAGGAATCCACACCGGCATCGGCCCCTGCCGACGGTTCGCCCAGCCGCAGTGCGGAACTGCGCTCAGCCGTACGGCGACTGCGCCGCACCGGCGCGCTCCGCCGGCACTGACGGCGGCGGACCCACCGAGTCCCGCACCACCACGTGGGTGCCCAGCAGCAGGTGTTCGTCCGGGGCGCCCGGTGTGTGTTCGAGGGCTGTGCGGACGGCGAGGCGGCCGAGTTCCTCGTAGGGGACGTGGACCGTCGTGAGGGCCGGGTGCAGGTCGCGGGCGAAGGAGATGTCGTCGTAGCCCGCGAGGGAGACGTCGCCGGGGACGGTCAGGCCCGCCTCGTGCAGGGCGGTGAGGGCGCCCGCCGCGACCATGTCGGTGGCGGCCACGACGGCCGTGAAGTCGAGGCCGTCCTTGAGGGCCTGCTGCATGAGGCGGTGGCCCGCGTCGCGGGTGAAGTCGCCGTGCAGGAGGAGGGACGGGTCGGGGGTCAGGCCCCGGGCCCGGTGGGCCGCGAGATAACCGCGTTCGCGGCCCAGCGCCGTGGTGTGGTCCGCCCGGCCGCCGAGGAACAGCACCCTGCGGTGGCCCTGGGCGAGGACGTGGGCGACCAGGGTGTAGGCCCCGCCCTCGTTGTCGTACTCGATGACCGTCACCGGGGCACCGGGGTCCAGCGGTGGTCGGCCGCAGAGGACCAGGCGGGAACCGGCCGAGGCGAGGGAGTCGGCCATGCGGTGGGTGCGTTCGCGGTACTCGGGCGTGTCGGCGGTGCCGCCGACCAGGATCACGGCGGCGGCGCGCTGGGCGCGCATCATCTCGACGAACTCCAGCTCGTGCCGGACGTCGCCCTCCGTGCTGCACACCAGGCAGAGGTGGCCGAGACGGGTCGCCTCGCGTTCCACGCCGTGCGCCATGTGCGCGAACGACGGGCCGGTGATGTCCTCCAGTACGAACGCCAGCGTGGGCGTGGCGACGCCCGCGATCGCCTTCGCCCGCGCGTCCGCGACGTAGTCCAGCTCACGGACCGCCCGCATGACGCGTCCGCGCGTCGCCGCGCTCACCGGGTACACACCGCCGAGCACTCGTGACACCGTCGACGCCGAGACCCCCGCGCGGGCCGCCACGTCCCGGATGGTGCTGCGGCTCGCGTCCCCGCTCTTCCTCGTCATGACTGCCTCGTCTCTCCCGGGCGCCGGTCCGCACCCACCCCTCGGGAACTGCGGCAACGCCATGGCAACCGGTTCCCTGGACGGAGGCTAGCAGCGGGGCGGGGACGGGAGGAGGGTTGTGCGCGGACTGGTGCCCCGGCGGCGGCACGTCGCTCCTTATGCCGCCCCCAGCGTTCCCGCGATGCCCGAGATCGCCTCCGGGCCCACCCGGCAGCAGCCGCCGATCAGGCGGGCGCCGGACTGCTGCCAGCCCTTCACCTGACCGGCGGTGAAGGTGGAACGGCCGGTCCAGGCGCGGGCGTCGGCGTTCCAGGTCTCGCCGCTGTTGGGGTAGACGACGACGGGCTTGCCGGTGACCCGGGCCGCGGTCGCGGCGGCGGTGTCCACGTCCTCGGGCGCGCAGCAGTTCACGCCGACCGCGATCACCTCGTCCGCGTCGGCGGCCAGGGCGAAGGCCTCCTCCAGCGGCTGCCCGGCGCGCGTGCGGCCACCGGCGACGGAGTACGTCAGCCAGGCCGGCACCCCGAGCCCGCGCACCGCCCGCAGCAGGGCGGCGGCCTCGTCGGCGTCGGGGACCGTCTCCAGCGCGAGCACGTCGGGGCGGGCTGCGGCCAGCACCTCCAGGCGGGGGCGGTGGAAGCGCTCCAGTTCGTCGACCGTGAGGCCGTAGCGCCCCCGGTACTCGGAGCCGTCCGCGAGCATCGCCCCGTACGGGCCGGCCGAGGCCGCCACCCACAGCGGGCGGGGGACGCGGGCGAGCCGGGCCGCCTCCCGTGCCAACTCGACGCTGAGCGCCATGAGTTCGGCCGCCCGGTCGTGGTCGATCCCGCGCTTGGCGAAGCCCTCGAAGGTGGCCTGGTAGCTGGCCGTGATCGCCACGTCCGCGCCCGCCCGGAAGTAGGCGAGATGTGCCTCGGTGATCGCCTCCGGCCGCTGCGCGAGCAGCCGCGCCGACCACAGCTCGTCGCTCAGGTCGTGCCCGGCCGACTCGAGCTGGTTGGACATGCCGCCGTCGAGGACGACCGTCCCGGCGGCGAGGGCTTCGGCGAGGGTGAGGGTGCTGGTCATACGGACGACCGTAGTCCAGATCCGGGCGCGGACCCCAGCCGATTGTGTCCAGTACATGAACAGGTCGCCCAGCATGTGGGATGGCGGGTTACGATCACGGCCCTCCCCCTCTCCGCTCGTCAGGAACGCCCATGACCGTCCCCAGCCCCGCCGAGGCCGCCGAACCCGTCGAGCCGGCCCCGGCGCCCCCTCCCCGCCGCACCTTCGGCCTCGCCGCCGCCACGGCCCTCGTCATGGGCAACATCATCGGCGGCGGCATCTTCGCCCTGCCCGCCACCGTCGCCCCCTACGGCACGGTCAGCCTGCTCGCCTTCGTGGTGCTCTCGGTCGGCGCGGTCGCCCTCGCCCTGCTCTTCGGCAGTCTGGCGCGCCGCAGCCCGGTCACGGGCGGGCTGTACGTCTACCCGCGGGACGCGTTCGGCGAGTTCGCCGGGTTCCTGTCGGCCTGGTCGTACTGGACGATGTGCTGGGTCAGCATCGCCGCCCTGGCCGTCGCGGTCGTCGGCTACGTCGACGTCCTGATACCTCTGCACGGCAACCACGTCCTCCAGGCCGTCGTCGCCATGGCCGCTCTCTGGCTGCCCGCCGCCGCCAACTTCGCGGGCACCCGCTGGGTCGGCACGGTGCAGGTCGTCTCCACGGTCCTGAAGTTCGTACCGCTGCTCCTGCTGGCCACCATCGGCCTGTTCTTCGTCGACACGGACAACTTCGGCCCGTTCAACGCCTCCGGCCAGAGCGTCTCCGGCGCGCTGGCCGCCTCCGCCGCGCTGCTGCTGTACAGCTTCCTCGGCGTCGAGTCGGCCGCGGTCAGCGCGGGCGAGGTCCGCGACCCCGAGCGCACCGTCGCCCGGGCGAGCGTCCTCGGCACGCTGGCCTCGGCCCTGGTCTACATCCTCGGCACCGTCGCCGTCTTCGGTCTCGTCCCGCACAGTCGGCTCGTCGACTCGGGCGCCCCGTTCGCCGACGCGGTGAACGCCCTCACCGGCAGCTCCTGGGGCGGCACGGCCGTCGCCCTGGTCGCCGTCGTCTCGATCACCGGCTGCCTCAACGGCTGGATCCTCATGGCCGCGCAGATGCCGTACGCCGCCGCGCGTGACGGTCTCTTCCCCGCGCCCTTCGCCCGGGTCGGCAAGGGCGGCGTGCCGGGCTTCGGCGTCTGGGCCTGCGCGGTGCTCGGCACGCTCCTCATCGCCCTCAACTACACGGCGGGCCCGGACACCACGTTCCGCGTCCTCGTCCTGATCACCACGTTCACCGGCTGCGTGCCGTACCTGCTGTCCGCGGCGGCCCAGCTGTACTGGCTGGCCCGCGGCACCCGCGACCGCGTCCGCCCGGCGGGCCTGGTCCGCGACCTGTCCGTCGCCGTCCTCTCCTTCGGCTTCTCGTTCTGGCTGATCGCGGGCGCCGGATACGCCGCCGTGTACCAGGGCGTGCTGTTCCTGTTCGCCGGGATCCCGGTGTACGTGTGGCTGCGGGGACGCAAGGACAAGGCGGAGGCGACGGACAAGGCGGAGGCTGCGGCATAGCATCGGGGCATGCCCGAGGTCGCTGTCGCTGATGCCGAAGTACGTGAGGTCCTGGGAGTCCCGGCGGGGAAGGCGGTGTTCGAGCCGCTCACGCACAACCCGTGGAACGGCGTCACGGCCGGAGTGTGGCGAGTCACCGCCGGCGGGCGTTCGGCCGTACTGAAGGTGCTGACGCGGACCAAGGAGACCAGCGTCACCTGGGCCGCCTCCAACGACCCACGGCACTGGAACTTCTGGCGCCGCGAGGCGTACGTCTACCGGTCGGGGCTCGCCCAGGTCTGGCAGCCGCACGGCCTGCGCGCGCCCCGGCTGCTGGCCTGCGCCGAACGCCCCGACGGCGACCTGGCGTTGTGGCTGGAGGACGTGCCGGGCGAACCGGCGACGGCCTGGCCGCTCGCCCGGCACGTCGAGCACGCGTACCGGCTCGGGGCCGCGCAGGGCGCGGTGGGTGCGGGGGAGGACCGGCCGTGGCTGTCGCAGCGCTTCCTGCGCGACTACACGGCCGGCAGGACGACGGGCCAGGACCTGCTCGATGACGACGAGGCCTGGCGACACCCCCTGGTCCGGGAGCACTTCCCGGCGGGCCTGCGCGAGGACATGGTCCGCCTCCACCACGACCGCGAGTGGTTCCTCACGGTCATGGAGTCCCTGCCGCGCGCCTTTAGCCATCTCGACCAGTGGCCGGCCAACGTCCGTTCCGACGGCCGCGACAGTGTCGTCCTCGACTGGGCGTTCGCCGGGGACGGCGCGCTCGGCGAGGACCTCGGCAACTACCTCCCCGACTGCGTCTTCGACCTGTTCGTCCCCGCCGCCGACCTCCCCGGCCTGGCCAAGGCGGCGTACGACGCCTACCTGCACGGCCTGCGCGAGAGCGGCTGGCGTGGCGACGAACGGCTCGTACGGCTCGGCGTGTGCGCCTCCGCCGTGAAGTACGACTGGCTCACCGCACTGCTGCTCGCCCGGGCGGGCGACGAGCAGCCGGCCTACGGCGGCCGGGGCACCGTCCCCGCCCCGCTCCGTTACCGCGAACGCGCCCTGGCCCTCGCCTTCCTCGCCGACCGGGCGGCCGAGGCCCGGCTGCTGGCACCACAGCTCGGCTTTCCGCAGGCGCCGAGCGGCCGCTGACACCGGGCGCCTCACGCTCGTTGCCGGGAGAAGGGAAGGGCATGGCCCGGGTCGTCGAGTTGTCGTACTACCCCGTCAAGGGATGCGCCGGGACATCGGCGACCGAGGCGCTGCTGACCTCCGCCGGACTGGTGCACGACCGCAGCTTCATGGTCGTCAGCGAAGAGGGCGTGTACCGGACCCAGCGCCGGGACCCCCGGCTGGCCGTCATCCGGCCCGCCGTCACCGCCGACGGCGAACGCCTCACGCTCAGCGCGCCGGGGACCGAAGCCCTGCACGTCCCTGTGGACACCACCGGCACCCGGCGGACAGTGGACCTGTTCGGGACCGCCTACCGGGGCATCGACCAGGGCGACGCGGCAGCCGACTGGCTTTCGGAGGTGCTGCGCGCCCGGAGCCGGCTCGTGCGCGTACCGCCGGAACACGACCGGGTGACGGACGGTCTGACACCCGGCACCTCCGGCTACGCCGACAGTTGCGCCCTGCACGTCGTCTCGCGCTCCACCCTCGGCCTCCTCGACCGGAAACTGGGCGAACGTGGCACAGGCCCGCTGCCCATGAACCGGTTCCGCCCCAACATCGTGCTCGACGGCTGGGACGAACCGCACACCGAGGACCGTGCCCGACACCTCCGTATCGGCGACACCGAACTGGGCTATGCCAAGCTCGCCATCCGCTGCGCCGTCACCCTGGTCGAGCAGGAATCCGGGGCCAGGGCGGGCCCGGAACCGCTGCGCACCCTCGCCGGCTACCGGCGCGCGGCCGAGGGCGGCGTCGCCTTCGGCGCGAAGTTCGCCGTGCTGCGGCCCGGCAGGGTGTCCGTCGGCGACGACGCGGTCGTCACGTCGTGGGGGGAGTCCGAGCAGTGAGGTTCACTGCCGCGCGCGGGCCGCATGCCGGCCGCCGCCTCGGTGGCGCCGGCCGCGTCGCCTCGCCATCGGTACGGCGAGGCTGACAGCGAGGGCCAGCCCGAGTGCGTACGGCCACCAGCCGAAGCCGACGTCCTCGCCCGCCCCGGCGCTCCGGGGCCCCACGGCGCCGGACGCGGACGCCCCGGGCACGGTGGCGGAGGGGCTCGGGGTGGTTCCGGCCGTCAGGGCGACGTCGTTCCCGTCTCCCGCCCGGTAGTCGATGCGGTAGGTGGTGTCGCCGAGCTTCAGACGGGCGCCCTGCCGCAGCCCCTTGAACGTCCCCGAGGTCCTGCCGTCGCCCCGGTGGTCGAGGACGGTGATTTCACGAACGGGGGTGCCGGACCGGCCGGACCGGGCCCGGCTTCCCACGTCCGACACGTCGAGGTCCCCGGCCAGCCGTACGGCACCCGTCACCTTCAACGGCCCGTCCCGAAGGATCAGCGAACCCTTCGGGCTCTGCGTGTAGGCGCCGTTCACGGTGAGGCCGGTCGTGACGGCACCGTCGTTCGTCACCGCTCCGGCGACGGTGCCCTTGCCGGTGAGCGCGGTCGCGACGCGCACGCCTGCCGGGCCCGCGTCCAGCCGGGCCCCGGCCGCGAGCCGTACGGCCTTGCTGCGGGAGAGCGTGGCGCCCTTGCGCAGGGCCAGTGTGCCCTTGGAGACGGTGGTCGTCCCGGTGTACGTGACGGCGGGCCCGGCCAGTGTCGTCGTAGCGGCTCCCGACTGGGTGAGCGAGCCGCTGCCGCCGATGCGGGAGAGGGTGAGGGGCCGGTTCGTGTTGCGCAGGACGAGTGAGCCGTTGTTGACGACCCTGTAGTGGGCGCCCGCCGTGTACAGCCCGCCGTCCCCGCCGCGCTTTCCGCTGCCCAGACGCAGTACCGCCCCCTTCTGAACCGTCGTGGAGCCGTCGTAGTACTGGACGGCCGCGAAGGTCACGTCGTTGCCGGGGGTCCCGGCGATGACGATGTCACCGGCGCCGGGGGCGGAGAGGGTGTCGCCGCCGCCGATGGGAGCGCCGAGCGTCACCGGGCCGTTGTAGTCGAGGGTGAGGCGGGAACGGGAGCGGGCGGCCAGGAGGTTGATGTAGACCGTCTCGGCGGTGCCCGGCATGAAGATCTTGTCCGTGGTGCCGTCGCCCCACTGGACGTTCGCGCCCTTGATATTGGTGCCGCGCTTGTTGACGTTCTTGCGGGCGGGCATCCAGTTGAGGGCCGGGTCGCTCAGCGACGGGTCGCTGTCACCGCCCCGGTCCGACCAGCTGTACTGGCCGGTGAGGATCACCTTGCCGCCGGGCCGCGACTGGACGTTGATGTCGCTGCCGTACTCGCGCTGGTAGAAGTCCATGCCCATCGTGACGGTCCGGCCCAGGGGCGTGTCGACGGTCCAGGTGCCCTGGTTGAGGACCTTGCGGACGTTCGGGAGTGAGGTCGCGTACTCCGGGCGGCCGGCGTTCAGCTGCGTGCCGTTGTCGATCACCCCGGAGAAGGAGTGCGTGCCCGACAGGTCCCAGGTGCCCCAGAGGAACCTCGGCTGGGTGATCAGCCCGGAGCCGCTGATGGTGCCCAGGTTGTACGCGCTCCTCAGCGACAGCCGCAGGGTGCCGTCGACCCTGATGTTGTCCTGGTTGAGGCGGAACGCCGGGGTGTTGTACGGGAAGTGGCCGATCAGTCCCGTCGTACCGCCGTCGCCGTACTGGAGCGTCGCGCCGCGCTCCAAGGTGACCGCCGACGGGTCGGGGCGGGTGACGGTGACGTACGGGTGGTTCCCGCCCAGCGTCCGCACCCGCTGCCGCCGCCGGGACTCCGGGAGCGTGAAGTCGCTGTCCCGGGTGAGGACCAGCGTCCCGCTGCCGCGGACCGTGAGCGTGCCCTCGCCTCGGAACACGCCGTCGTACGTCGTCGTCCCCGGCGGCACGGTGACGACGGTGTCACCGGTGAGCGTCACGTCCCGGTCGGCCAGCACGTCGGCGGTGACGTCCCGGGGCCCGGCCGCCACCGCCGGGGGAGCGGCGAGCAGGGAGGCGACCGTCGCGAGGACGCCGGCGGCCGTTGCTGTGGTGTGGGTGAGGCTGCGCACGTGACGGAGACGCGGGCGGCGGGCGGCCGATAACAGAAAATCGACCGTCACCGTTCACCCGCTCCCGACATCGTCCTTCTGCGGACCGCTCAGTGCCGGGCGAACTGGACGCGGGTCGGCTGGACGGCGTCCGGGCGGAGTGCGACGCCGTCGACGGTGAGTTGTTCGCCGTAGATGTCGGTGAGCCGCAGAGGGCCGCCGCAGCCGGTGCCGTCGGGGGAGAGGAAGTAGTTGTACTCGGTACGGGTCAGCCGGCTCCATCCGCTGCTGGTCCTGACCTCCAGCCGGGCCAGCGGGTTGCGGTGGCCCAGCGCCTGGATGCCGCACCAGTTGCTGCTGGAGCCGGTCTTGTAGCGGACCGAGACGGTGTCGGACGTGCCGGGGCTCAGCAGGCTCCAGGTGATCGGGATCCGGCCGGCGGAGAGGCCGGCGAGCTTGGCGAAGGCCTCTTTGCTGAGGTCGAGCTGCCCGGGGGCGCAGGGCAGCGGGCATTCGTTGGTGATCCGGACCGTGACGGAGGCGCCGTTCGCCGCGCGGACGAGGATGTACGCCCCGCACGCCTTGGACGTCTCGTAGTCGGTGTGGTTCATCGCCGCGACCATGAGGTCGGGGCTCGGGCCGTACAGGCAGGCGCCGTCGCCGTCCGCGGCGTCGTAGTGGGTGGCGACTCCCTTGTAGGTGACCTGGGGCTGGATTCGGCCCGCCAGCGGTGCCGTGCCGGACACCGGCCGCGGTGAGGACCGCGGGGCGCTGGTGGGCGAGGGCCGCGCCGACGGGGTGGTGGCGGCCGGCGTCGGAGTCGGGGACGCCGTGGACGGGTTCGGCTTCGGCTTGGCCTTTGGTTCGGGCTTCCGTCCCGGTGCCGTGGCCGGGGGACCCGACTGGTGGCCGGCGGCGGACGCGGCAGCGGATTGCACGGTGTTCGGCTCGCTGCCGGGGCGGAGCGCCATCACCAGGGACACGAGGAGTCCCACCGCTGCCACGGCGACGGCGGAGACGAGGGCCCTGCGCCGCTTGCGGAGGGGACGGCGGTGGGAACGGGATGCCACGGCTGAGTCCTTACGTGGTTCAGGAGAATGCGCGTTGTCGACTCACCAGTGGTCGCCGGGGCCGGAAAGGTTGCCGGGTAAGTGGAAATCCGTATCGCCGCCCCTTTCAGAACCCGGCCGTCCCTGTCTTCCAAGGACCCGGTCGTCTTCGTCCCGTCAGACCCGTTGACCTCCTCGTGGCACACTCTTACCTTTTCGGCGTTCGTAATGACAGATGGTGTTCGAAATGTCAGACGACGCATCAGACAACGCCGTGTGTCCCCCAGTGAGAGGCAGGCCCCTCCGCATGAGCCGCGACCGCGACCACGCACTGCCCGAAGTCCCCAGCCGCAGACTGCTGCTGAAGGGCGCCGCAGCCGCCGGCGCCCTGGCCGCCGTCCCCGCCGTCCCGGGGGTGGCCCAGGCCGCCACGGGGGCCAGGCCCCCGAAGCCGGCCCCCTTCGTGAACCCGCTCGTCCGCAACCGGGCCGACCCGCACATCCACGGGCACAAGGACGGCTTCTACTACTTCACCGCCACCGCCCCCGAGTACGACCGCATCATCCTGCGCCGCTCCCGCACCCTGAACGGCCTGGGCACGGCCGCCGAGTCCGTGATCTGGCGTGCCCACCCCACCGGCGACATGGGCGCGCACATCTGGGCGCCCGAACTGCACCGCATCGGCGGCAAGTGGTACATCTACTTCGCCTCCGCGCCCGCCGAGGACGTCTGGGCGATCCGCATCTGGGTGCTGGAGAACGCCCACCCCGACCCCTTCAAGGGCACCTGGGTGGAGAAGGGCCAGGTGAAGACGGCCTGGGAGACGTTCTCCCTGGACGCCACCACCTTCACCCACCGCGGCAAGCGCTACCTCGCCTGGGCACAGCACGAGCCCGGCATGGACAACAACACCGGCATCTTCCTGTCCGAGATGGCGAACCCCTGGACCCTGAAGGGCCCGCAGGTGCGGCTCTCCACCCCCGAGTACGACTGGGAGTGCATCGGCTTCAAGGTCAACGAGGGCCCGTACGTCCTCAAGCGCAACGGCCGCCTCTTCATGACGTACTCGGCCAGTGCCACCGACTTCAACTACTGCATGGGCCTGCTGACCGCCGACGCCGACAGCCACCTCCTGGACCCCATGAGCTGGTCCAAGTCGCCGACGCCGGTCTTCACCAGCAACGACACCACCAAGCAGTACGGCCCCGGCCACAACTGCTTCACGGTCGCCGAGGACGGCCGCACTGACGTCCTCGTCTACCACGCCCGCCAGTACAAGGAGATCAACGGCGACCCGCTGAACGACCCCAACCGCCACACCCGGATCCAGAAGCTCGGCTGGAAGCCGGACGGCACCCCGGACTTCGGCATCCCGGTCGCCGACACCGTGCAGGCGGGTGGCTGAGATGAGACGCGCGTACGCGGTCCTCCTCGCCCTGTGCCTGGGCGTGTTCGGCACCCTCGCCACCGCCGGCCCCGCCCAGGCCGCGCCCCAGACCATCACCAACGGCACCCAGTTCACCGACAGCTCGGGCAACCCCGTGCACGCGCACGGCGGCGGGGTGATCAAGGTCGGCTCCTACTACTACTGGTTCGGCGAGCACCGCAACGCCGACAACACCTTCCGGTACGTCGACGCCTACCGCTCGACCGACCTGAAGAACTGGGAGTTCCGCAACCACGTCCTGACCGAGGCCAGCGACCCGGAACTGGCGACCGCCAACATCGAGCGGCCGAAGGTCATGTACAACGCGTCCACCGGCAAGTTCGTCATGTGGATGCACAAGGAGAACGGCACCGACTACAGCGAGGCCCGCGCCGCCGTCGCCGTCTCCGACACCGTCGACGGCAACTACACCTGGAAGGGCAGCTTCCGCCCGCTCGGCCAGCACATGTCCCGCGACATCACGGTCTTCGTCGACACCGACGGCGCCGGGTACATGATCTCCGCCGCGCGCGAGAACTACGACCTCCAGATCTACCGCCTCACCGCCGACTACACCGGCATCGCGAGCCTGGTCGCCAACCCCTGGCCGGGCGGCCACCGCGAGGCGCCGGCCCTGTTCAAGCGGGGCGGCGTGTACTTCATGCTGACCTCGGGCGCCACCGGCTGGAACCCCAACCAGCAGCAGTACGCCACGGCCACGAACATCGCCGGACCCTGGTCGGCCATGAAGAACATCGGCGACTCGACGACGTACGGCTCGCAGACCGCGTACGTACTGCCGGTCCAGGGCGGTTCCGGCACCTCGTACCTCTACATGGGTGACCGGTGGGGCAACTCCTTCGGCGGGACCGTCAACGACTCGCGGTACGTCTGGCTGCCGCTGACCTTCTCCGACTCGACCACGATGGCCATGTCCTGGTCGCCGGAGGTCACCATCGACACGGCCGCCGGGACCGTCTCCGGCACGAGCGCCACCTACAACACCCTCGTCGCCCGCCACTCGTCCAAGTGCGCGGACGTGACCAGCCAGTCGCTCTGGGCGGGCGCCCAGCTCAAGCAGTACGACTGCAACGGCGGCGGCAACCAGAAGTACTGGTTCAAGTCCGTCGGAAGCGGTTACTACCAGCTGATGGTCAGGAACAGCTCCCTGTGCGTGCAGGAGAACGCGAGCACGGTCACCCAGGAGAACTGCTCCTCCGCGACGAGCCAGCAGTGGTCGCTGACCACCACCGGCTCGTACGTGAACGTCAAGTCGCGCGCGTCCGGCGAGTGCCTGGACGTGAACGGCGCGTCCACCGCCAACGGCGCCGCGCTCATCACGTACACGTGCAACGGCGGAACCAACCAGCAGTGGACGCGCGGGACCTGACGACCCCGCGTGCGCCTAGGCCAGCAGGTCGATCGCGTCGACCGCCGTCCCGGCGCTGAGGAAGCCGGTCGTCCCCGACCCGCTCACCACGTCGATACTGAGCACGTTGTACTGACCGGCGTCCGTCTTCCAGGCGGACGCCGGGACGCTGTACGTGAACGTGTGGTTGTTGCCGCGGTACGAACCGTTGGTCAGCGACCGGGTGTTCGGCTGGGTGGGCGGGGAGGGGACGGCCGAGGTCCAGGTGTCGTTCACGGTGACCTGGGGGCGGCCGTTCGCGTACGCCGTCGTCACGCCGATGCGCAGGGTGTGCGCGGTCGCCGCCTGGGCCGCGGTCAGCCGGAAGTACACGAGGATGCCGCTGTTGACGTCCTTCCAGAGGTAGCAGGGGAAGGCCGCGGTCTCGCCGTTGCCGATGACGACGTTCCCCGTCCAGGACGCTGCCCGTACGTCGGAGGGATGCGCGTACGTCATCAGGTCCGCGTTCTTGAACCCGGCCGGCGTGCCGTTCCAGTCGCCGATCCGCCAGATCGCGCTCGCGTCGGAGGGATCGTTGGAGGACGGGATCGCGATCGTGTTCAGCGTGGTCGTGCCGCCTGCCGACACGCTCACCGACGTGGTGTACACGGCCAGTTCGCCCTTGAAGACGGTCAGGGTGTACGTCCCCGGCAGCACACCGGACAGGGAGAAGTAACCGTCCGAGGAACGCGCCGACCCCCAGTACTGGGCCGCCGCGTTGGCGATCCCCACGGTGTACGGGTACGCCGTGTCCCGCCCGGACATCCCGACGCCCGCCACCTTGCCCCGGCCGCTCGCCGGCACGTACCCGGCGATGCCGAGCGAGTCGGCCCACGGCGTGGTCAGCGTGCCCGGGAACAGCGCCGACGAGGGCGCGCCGCCGTCGGTGAAGGCGATGACGTAGGGGCCCTGGAGGCCGAAACGCTGGTCCTCGGTCTGGTTCTGCCCGTAGTAGAGGATCTCGTACAGGCCGCCGCCGTCCGCGCTCTGGTGGCGCAGCAGCGATCGGTAGAAGGGGCCGCCGGAGGCTTTCTCGTGGTTGCTGCGCACCATCCACAGACCGACGCCGCCGGCGGACCAGCCGATGTAGTCGTAGTCCATGACGCGCCGCTTGGCGTAGTGCTTGGAGCGGGTCTGCCCGTCGGACTTCCGGAACACGTCCGAGGCCTCGATGGCGGTGGGCGCGTACGTGTACGAGTCGGGCTCGTCGTTGAGGAACGCGCCCTTCTTCACGCGCACGATGTACCGGGTCGCGGAGACGGACGTGTCGGCCTTGTTCGTCCACAGGTAGACGTTGTTCTCGCCACTGCGGGCCGCGTAGTAGTGCCTGAGCGTGCCGTGCGTGACCGAGACCAGGATCGTCGAGCCGGACTGCCTGATGCTGACGGTGGAGGCGCCGAGGCCGGACTCGATGTGGGAGTTCATGCCGCCGTAGCCCTGGTACTCCGTGCCCCGGTAGACCAGGGAGGTCAGGTCGCCGGTGGACTTGCTCACCTTGAAGACCAGCCGGGCGCCGGTGTCGACGACGTAGGCCGAGCCGTCGTCGCTCCAGCCGAAGCCGGCTGCGTGCGCCGTGCCGGTGAGGGCCGTGCCGGCGGCGGCGGTGGCGCCGAGGACGAAGGCGCGGCGGCCGACCGGTCTGTTCGCGGATCCGGGCATGGGGGGTGGCTCCTTCGGGAGGTGGGGGGCTGAGGTGTGAGCGAGAGTGACAGTTGAATCGATTTCGCGAAAGGGCTTTCGCATCATGGGGGGCAGCATCTTTGCGAAATCGGGTCGAAGGCTAGAAAGCGCTTGCCGGAGGCGATACGTTCAGCCGCCAGGTCTTGTCACCGTGACGGAGGAGTTGCGAGTGAGACGTTTCAACATCGCCGTGCTGGCGGCCGTGACGCTGAGCACCGCCCTGTCCGCCGTACCCGCCCACGCGGGCGACGGGAGCGGGAGGCCCGGCCTCGCGCACTGCACCGACAGCGCCTGCCACTTCGACGTCCCGCCCGGCACGTACGACGTGCGGGTCCTGCTCGGCGGAAAGGCCGCGTCCGCCACCAGCATCAGCGGCGAGACCCGCCGGTCCCTGCTGCCGGAGACGGCCGCACCGGCGGGCGAGCGCGTCACCCGCAGCTTCACCGTGAACGTCCGCACCCCGGAGGGCGAGCCCACGGGCCCCGACGGAACCCCCGGCCTCGACCTGCGCATCGGCGGTACCGCCCCCGCCCTGGCCGGCGTCGAGGTCAGCCCGGCCCGACACGACCGACAGATCTTCCTGGTCGGCGACTCCACCGTCTGCGACCAGCCCGGCGACCCGTACTCCGGCTGGGGCCAGCAACTGCCCCAGTACCTCCGCCGGGGCGTGTCCGTCGCCAACTACGCCGACTCCGGCGAGAGTACGGTCACGTATCTGGGGAACCCGCGGCTGTGGGCCACCGTACGGCCCCTGATCCGCCCCGGCGACCTGGTCCTCGTCCAGCTCGCCCACAACGACAAGACCACGGACGAGGCCACCTACCGGGCCAACCTGGAGACCCTGGTGGCGGGCGTCCGGGAGCGGGGCGGACAGCCGGTCCTTGTCACTCCCATCGTGCGGCGCTGGTTCAACACCGACGGCACGCTGAACAACGGAACCGCGCTCCTGGTCAACGGCCTGGGCGTCGACCACCCGGCGGTCACCCGCTCCGTCGCCGCCGCGCAGGACGTGCCCCTGATCGACCTCACGGCCAAGACGAAGGCGCTCGTCGAGTCCCTGGGCGTGGAGGGTTCCAAGTCCCTGTACCTCTACAACGAGAAGCGGGACAACACGCACACCTCCGTGCGCGGTGCGACGGCCTACGCGCAACTCGTCCGCGACGAACTCGTCACCCGGCATCTGGTGCCGAAGGGCAAGGTGCGGGTGGGATGAACCCCTGGGGCGCCCCGACCGGAACCGGGGCGCTCCAGGTCCAGACCGTTCCGACGACCTGTCCCAGCACGAAAGAGACGCGATGCAGCTGCCTCCCGACGACCGCACGGCCTCCTCGTTCACCGGCTACACCCGCGCCCACTGGGAGGCGGCGGCCGACGCCCTGCTCACCGCCGTCGAGCCGTACGCGAGCGAGGACCGCGCGCTCTACCACCTGCCCGGCGACCGGACCAGCTGGTCGGGCCGCCTCTCCGACGGCCTGGAGGGCTACGCCCGCACCCTGCTGCTGGCCGCCTTCCGCCGCGACGAGAAGGCCCTGGAGCGCTACGCCGACGGTCTGGCCGCCGGCGTCTCGGGCGTCTGGCCCCGCATCGAGGACCGCAGCCAGCCCCTGGTGGAGGCGGCGTCGATCGCACTCGCCCTGCGGCTGACACGGGAGCTGCTGTGGGACCGGCTGGACGACGGCGTGCGGCAGCGGGCGGCGGGCTGGCTCGGCGACGCGCTCACCGCCGAGGCGTGGCCCTGCAACTGGGAGCTGTTCCCGGTCACGGTGGGCGGCTTCCTGGCCGAGATCGGACACGAGCCGGACGCGTCCCGCGCGGCGATCGACCGCGGCCTGGAGCGCATCGAGCAGTGGTACGTGGGCGACGGCTGGTACACCGACGGCGACGGCCGCAAGTTCGACTACTACAACGGCTGGGCGATGCACCTCTACCCGGTGCTGCACGCCTGGCTGGAACGGGACGAGCGCCTGCTGGACCTGTACGGGGAGCGGCTCGAACGCCACCTCTCCGACTACGCCCGCCTGTTCGGCGGCGACGGCGCCCCCCTGCACCAGGGCCGGTCCCTGACGTACCGCTTCGCGACGACGGCACCGCTGTGGCTGGGCGCGCTGACCGGCCGTACGCCCCTCTCCCCGGGCGAGACCCGGCGCCTGGCCTCGGGGGCACTGCGCTACTTCCTCGACCGGGGCGCGGTCGACGAGCGGGGCCTGCTGTCCCTGGGCTGGCACGGCCCCGACGAGTCCGTCCTCCAGGGCTACTCGGGCCCGGCCTCCCCGTACTGGGCGAGCAAGGGCTTCCTCGGCCTGCTCCTGCCGCCCGGCCACGAGGTGTGGACGGCGGCGGAGGAACCCGCCCCGGTCGAACGCGCGGACTCCGTCACCCCCGTCGGCCCGCCCAACTGGCTGCTGCAGTCCACCCGTACCGACGGCGTGGTCCGCCTGCACAACCACGGCAGCGAGGACGTCCGCTACGACCCGTACTACACGCGGCTTGCCTACTCGACCGTGACGGCCCCGTCCTCGTCGGCCTCGTCGGCTTCGTCCTCCTTGTCGTACGACAACAGCGTGATCATCGGCGACGACCCGAGCCGCACCGGCATTCGGCCGCTGGGCGTCGGCGAGGGCTGGGCGGCCTCGCGGCACACCGCGGGCGGGGGAGCCCGGGTGACGAGCGTGGTGCTGGCGCGCGGGGCGGCGGAGGTGCGGGCGCACCTGGTGACGGGGACGGAGGCCGGGACGCCGGTGCGGGTGACCGGCTGGCCGGCGGGGGCGGGCCTGCGGGCCGAACTCCTGCCCGTGGCAGGCCTCGACGACGCCCTCACCGGCGTCACCGGCGAGGGCGCCACCCTCTTCGTCGCCCTGGCCCGGCTGACGGGGGAGCCGCACCCGGTCCCGCTGGCGGAGCTGGCCGGTGTACGGACGGACGAGGACGGGGCGCTGGAGGTCCGCTGGAGCGACGGGGACGGGGTGCGGGCCAGGCTGGATGCTTCGGGAGTGGAGGTCGCGCCGCTCACGGCATGAGCCGGCCTCTGCCGGCGGCACTTCGGTCCGCGCCGAAGTGATCGGCACCTAGCGTTGGCCGCATGACCGCTCACCCGAAGCAGACACCGCACCCGGGGGCCGGCACCGCCTTCGCCGGCCTTCACCACGTCGGGGAGCCGCTCCTGCTGCCCAACGCCTGGGACTGCGCGTCCGCGCGGGCGCTCGCCGGGCAGGGGTTCCGGGCGATCGGGACGACGAGCCTCGGCGTGGCCGCGGCCGCGGGACTGCCCGACGGCGAGGGGGCGACCCGGGAGGAGACGCTCCGGCTGGCCCTCGCCCTCGGCTCGGAGCCGTTGCTGCTGTCCGTCGACGCCGAGGGCGGCTTCAGCGACGACCCGGACGAGGTGGCGGAGTTCGCGCGCGAGCTGTACGCCGTCGGAGTCGTCGGCATCAACCTGGAGGACGGACTCGGGCCCGTCGACCGGCACGCGGCGAAGATCGCCGCGGTCAAGAAGGCCGCTCCCGGCCTCTTCGTCAACGCCCGCACCGACACCCACTGGCTCGGCGACGGCGACGCCTCGGACACGCTCACCCGGCTCGACGCCTACCAGCAGGCGGGGGCGGACGGCGTGTTCGTCCCCGGCCTCACCGACCTGCGGCGGATCGCCGCCCTGGTGCGCCGGGTGCACGCCCCCCTCAACGTCCTCTACTCGCCGGGTGGCCCCGCCGTCGCTCACCTCGCCGACGCCGGCGTACGCCGGATCAGCCTCGGCTCGCTGCTGTACCGGCGGGCACTGGGCGCGGCCCTGGAGGCGGCGGCGGAGATCCGGGCCGGCCGGACGCCGACGGGCCCGACACCCTCGTACGGGGAAGTGGCCCGTCAGATGGTTCCGCTGGCCGATCCGTAGGTCGTTGCGTAGGCCGCCTCCGTCAGGTGTCGAGCGCGGCGACCAGCCGCGATACGGCAGCGAGGTCCGGCAGGCTCCGCAGGCAGGTGACGACCTGCCGGCCCGCGAACTCGCGCTGCGCCGCGGTCACCGCCGGATCGACGGCGCACTCCGCCTGCACATGGATGTAGTTCAGGTCCGTGGCGAAGAGCATGGAGAACGACTCCGGGCCCGTGACCCGGGCCCGGCCCCCGGCATCGCGGTAGGCCCGCGCGAGGCGTCGGGCGGATGCGATGTCCGCCTCGTTGCGGCCCGACCACACGTACACGGCACGCGCGAACTCCCGTTCCGCCGAGATCGGCCCGGCGTTGTCCCAGTCGAGCAGGACCGGCCCGGCCGGGCCGACCAGGACGTTCTGGGGCTGGAGGTCGAGGTGCGAGGTCACGAGGCCGCCGGGGGCCGACGGAGTCACCCAGTGCGCCAGCCGGGGCGCCGACGTGGCGATGAACCCGCCCAGCTCGTCCGCCCACGGCAGGCCGGCGTCCCGCACCTTCTTCAGGACGTCCTCCCAGTCCGCGTCGTCGGGACACCGCTCGTACCAGTCGCCCGGCGTCTCGACGGCGCCCTCACCGGCTTGGTGCAGCAGGGCCATGGCCCGGCCGAACCAGTCCAGGACGTCCGGGTCGGACGCGTCCGCGCGGGTGCCGTCGACCCAGTCGTACAGCTTCACGTACGACCCGCCCGAGGGGCCGAGCCGGGAGACGTGCGCGCCCTGGCGGTTGGTGTGGAGCCGGGGCGAGGCGATGCCCAGGTCCGCCGCGCAGTCCCGGAGCGTGGCCTCGCGCCGGACCTGGGCTTCGTCACAGCCGAACAGGAGCTCCTTCACGGCCCAGGAGGAGCCGTTTCCGGAAAGCTTCCAGATCTGGCCCAGGGCGCCCCGGGTGACGGGCGTCATCGTCCAGGGGCCGGTGCCGAGCGTGTAGGTCTCCGCTATGGAGCCGGCTGTGTCACGCATCGGTTGTCCTCTTCTCGTGGGGCCAGTTCCGAAGCAGTACGTGCAGGGCGTCGATCGCCCTGTCCCAGGACGCCTGTACGTCACGGGGCGCGCCGAAGGCGCCGGTGGACTCCAGGGCGCAGTAGCCGTGGAAGGTGCTGCGCAGCAGGCGCACGGCGTCGGTGAGGTCGGGTTCCTCCAGGCCGTACGCGCGGAGCATGCCGTAGGTGACGTCGGCCGTGCGGCGCATCGCGGGGGAGTCCGTGAGGAGGTCCTGGTCGATGGCCAGCTGCGTCGCCGCGTACCGGCCGGGGTGTTCCAGGGCGTAGGCCCGGTAGGCGCCGGCGAAGGCACCGAGTGTGTCCCGGCCGGCCTCCCGCCCCTCGACCGCCGCCGCGATCCGGTCGATCATCTCGCCGCCCGCGAGGAGGGCCAGGCGGGTGCGCAGGTCCTTCAGGTTCCGGACGTGGGTGTACAGACTCGCGTCCTTCACCCCGAAGCGGCGGGCCAGGGCGGAGAGGGTGACGTGGTCCAGGCCGGCCTCGTCGGCGAGGTCGGCCGCGGCGGCGACGAGGCGGTCGGGCGTGAGGCCGGCTCTGGGCATGAGGGAAGAGCGTAGTACGAGCTCAGCGGATCGGCGCGTACACCACCCCCAGCTTGTCGATCTCACCGCCCGCGCGGCCCGTGAAGCCCACGATCCGCCAGCCGGAGGGGGCCGTGAAGGTCTTCGCGTCGGACGTGGCCGTGCCGGCGGACAGGGTGCGGTTCCGGTCCGTCGTGAAGGTCGCCGAGAAGATCCGGGTACGGCCGTCCTTCTGGCCCTGCGTCAGCCTCACCGAGGTCAGGTGCTCGCCCGGGGCCAGTGTCAGCGAGGCCGCCGTGCCGCCCGTGCCGCCGTGGGTGAGGGCCGTCCCGCCGTCGTGGGTCAGGGACACCGCGTCCAGGCGGGTGCCGCCGCGCAGGGTGAGGGTGCGGGGAGCGGGGTTCGCCGGCAGGTCGTCCGCGTCGTTGAAGGCCGTGCCGTGCGGGCCGCCGAAGAAGTCGCTCGCGCGCAGGGAGGGGTTGAGGGTGTAGGAGAAGTCGACCGTGTGCGGGAAGTGGTCGGAGAGGTGCTTGCCGTCCGAGCGGAGGAAGGCCTTCCAGTCGTTGGCGTAGCGGGTCGCGGTCAGGGTCAGCAGCTTGCTGCCGCGGTAGAGGACCTTGTCCACGACCTCGCAGTCGTTCGCCGGCGCCGCCGCGTCACAGACCAGCGCGTCGCCGCCCTGGGCCGGGGGCGTACCGCCCTTCACCAGCTTCACCCACGCGTCCGTCAGGCCGTTCTCGGACAGCAGGGTGCGGATGTTGTCGCCGGTGCGGGTGTACCGCGTGTTGGTGTCCCCCATGACGATCACCGCGTTGCCCGCCGAGTTCTCCTGGATGAAGTCCGAGAGCTGCTCGACGTTGGCCCGGCGTGCCGCGAGCGCGTCGTCGGTCGAGTCGGCGTTGGTGTGCACGTTGTACAGGTCGACGAAGACGCCCTCCGCGATCCTGACCCGCGCCAGCGAAAAGCCCTTGGGCGTCAGGCAGTTGGTGCCCGTGCAGTCCTTCCACTTCACCCGCTGGAAGTCCTCGAAGGGGTGGTCGGAGAGGGTGTTGAGCCCGTCACCGAAGGCCGCGCCACCGCTGGTCGCCGTGCGGTACGGGTGCTTGTCGTTGGCGTACAGCGAGGCGTGGTAGTTGAAGTCCTCCTGCACGTTCACGATGTCGTACGGCCCGAGCCGCTGCCCGATCAGCGGCGTGTTGGTCTCGGGGTCGCTGTCGCCGAGCCCGAGGGGGAGGCCCGCGATGTTGTACGTCAGCACGTTGAAGGAGCCGGAGTCCGCGGCGGCGGCGGGCGCCGCGGAGGTCGCGGTCAGTCCGGTGAGGGTCAGAGCGGCGGCGGCGAGGGTGCCGAGGAGTCGTCTCATGGTGGGGGTGTCTCCGGTAGGGGAGGCGGAGCGGGACATGAACGATGTTCAGGTTCGACGCCAACTCGGGTGATGCGCAAGGGACATGGGGGAAACAGTGGGAGATGAAACGGCGGACCGGGCTACGACCGCGCCCACGGTCGCAGTTTCGCCGGGTTGCGGACCGCCCAGATCCGGGTGACGCGCCCGTCGGAGACGTCGAACGCGGCCACGGTCATGACGAGGCCGGCCCGCAGGGCCACCAGGCCCGGCCCGCCGTTGACCGTCCGCTCCAGGAGTTCGAGCCCCGGAGCCTTGTCGGCGATGGCGGCCATGTACTGGGCGATGCGGGCGCCGCCCTCGACCGGGCGCAGGACGGTGCCGACCATGCCGCCGCCGTCGGCGGTCATCACGGCGGCCGGGTCGAGGAGACCGACGAGGGCTGCGATGTCCTTGGTCTCCCAGGCCTCTTTGACCTGCCGCACCACGTCGGCCCGACCGGTCGCCGGCACCGGAGCGCGTGCGGCGCCCACCCGCCGCCGGGCGGAGGCCGCCAGTTGCTTGCAGGCCGCGGGAGTCCGGCCGAGCACGCCGGCGATCTCGGCGAACGGATACCGGAAGACGTCGTGCAGGACGAACGCCACCCGCTCGGCGGGCGTCATCGACTCCAGGACGACGAGGAAGGCCATGGACACCGACTCGTCCAGGACGATCTGATCGGCCGGGTCCGCGGGCCCGTTGGGGGCGGCGCCGCCCGCGCGGTCCCACTCGGTGCGGTCGGGCAGCGGCTCGGGCAGCCACGCGCCGACATAGCGTTCACGGCGGGCCCGCGCCGAGCCGAGCAGGTCCAGGCAGATGCGGCCGGTGACCGTCGTCAGCCAGGCGCCCGGGGACAGGATCTCCTCCCGCCGACTGCGGGGCAGCCCGTACCAGCGTGCGTAGGCGTCCTGCACGGCGTCCTCGGCCTCGGTCACCGAACCGAGCAACCGGTAAGCGACATTCATCAGTTGGCGCCGCTCTCCGGCTGTCCCGTCCGTCCCGGCCCCGGCACTCCCCATGCTTCCGGCCGCCCCCTCGCCTTACCTTTCGCGGGCCCGCGTCGTCGGGCTGGTGAGACCTTATCGATCCACTGCCCGAGGGCGGACAAGGGGAACTGTGACATGGCCACTCAGGTGACGGCGACGGCGACGGCGGGCGCACAGCGCGGCTCCGCGTTCCTGCGGATCGCGATCGCCCTTCAGACCCTGACCATCTTCCTTCAGGCGGTCTCCGCCGGACTGCTGCTGACCTCGTCCTACGGAGAGACGCTGCACAGTGCCGGAGCCCGCGTGATGTACGGGGCGTCGATGCTGTACCTGCTCGCGGCGGTACTGGCGTGGAAGCCGGGCGGCGGCTCGCCCCGGCCCGTCTGGCACGCGTCGGGTTTCCTCGTGCTCGCCTCGGTCCAGGTCGTGCTCGGCATCGCGCACGTCCCGTCGGTCCATCTGCCCCTGGGGGTCCTGATGTTCGGTCTGAGCGTGCTGGCGCTGGCCCGGCGCTGAGGTCGGGGTGACTCATGGGCGACGTGGGTGACGCAGCAGCTCCAGATCCGCGCCCCAGGAGTCGAGCACCCGGTCGTGGCCGGCCCGCCGTGCCGTCTCCTCGACGCCGGCGAAGAGGGCCCGCTGGGTGGGCGGGTCGCCGTCGGCCAGGATGCGGCGGACGACCGGCAGGAGCCGGCTCGCGTCCCAGCGGGGCTCGCCCAGCGGCTGCCGCTCCAGCTCCCACCGGAGGTACTTGTTGTACGGCCGGACGCGGCGGTGCAGGGCGAAGAGCACCTCCAGCGCGTAGGGGACGGACTCGGCGGCGTCCAGGTGGCCCATGTCGGGGCGGCCGTCGCGGTAGCTCTTCAGGGAGCGGTAGGTCTGGTTGACGTACGCGTCGAGCCAGCCGTCGACGGCGGCCCGGGCCTCGGTTTCGCCCAGCGTCCGTTTCTCGTCGAGGATCCGGGCGATGGCACCGTCGAGCCGGTCGAGCAGTACCTTGGCGTGGACGTAGGAGTAGCGCGCGAAGTGGTCCGGCCGGCCGGGCATGCCGCGGGTGCGGAACTCCGCCAGCTCGATGACCACGAGGTCCAGGTGCGCGGAACGGAACCAGTCCAACCCGGCGATCGGCGAGGCGTGCTGGTCCCGCAGGATCACATGCAGGTCGTAGTCGGAGTGGACCGTCGGCATGCCCTCGTGGACCTGGGAGCCGCTCAGGACCAGTCCGACGACGCCGGGATCGGCGGCCGCCCGTGCGGTGAAGGCGGCCAGCGTGTCGTCAGGAGTGTCGCCCAAGGCGATGTGCATGGTGATGTCTCCCCGCGGAACGTCAGGGGTACGGGTCGGGTTCGCGTCTGCGGTGTCCGGGACACCGCGGGAGAGATCACCTCACGGTGCGGACGCTACCCCGTCCGCACCGCACGCCGGTAGCGATTTCTTGCGCTCCCGCGGCGATGTCGAGGGCGCGGGTGCGACACCCTCGGTCGACGGGGGAGCCGTAAGGTTGCCGGGCAGCCAGGGGGCCGGGACAGGGGGGGGAGGCGGGCATGACGTACGGCGCGGCGCGGCGTGAGGACGAACCCGGCGGCGGGACCGCCCCGGACGCCGCCGACCAGGGCTTACCCGGCACCCGACCGCTGTGGCGGCAGCGGGACTTCGGCATCTTCTGGACCGCGCAGACGCTCTCCGTGCTCGGCGACTCCTTCGCGCTGATCGCCCTGCCCCTGCTGGTGCTTCAGGCCACGGGGTCGGTCGCGCGGATGGGGCTGCTGACGGCGGTGGGCGGGGCCGCCTCGGTCGTGGCGGCGGTGTTCGCCGGGGCCGTGGTGGACCGGGTGGACCGGCGCCGGCTGCTCATCGCCTGCGACCTCGTGCGCATGGGCCTGTACGGGGTGATCCCGCTGGTGTGGCTGTTCGGCCCGCAGATCTGGCTGCTGTACGTGGTGCTGCCGCTGTGCGAGGCCGTGGGGATGCTGTTCGCGGTCGGCTACGTCACGGTCGTGCGAGGTTTGGTCGGCACCGGGCGACTCACGGAGGCCAACGGGCGGCTGAACGCGACGGCCGCCGCCGCGGGGGTCCTCGGGCCGCTGTGCGCGGGACTGGTCGCCGCCTGGTCCGGCCCGGCCGCGGCGGTCGGTGTGGACGCGGCCAGCTTCGGGGTGTCGGCCGCGTGCCTGTTCTTCGTACGGTTCCGCAAGCGCGCCCCGGACGAGCACCCGGGCCGCGGCGCGGGCCTGTGGCAGGACCTGCGCACCGGCATCGCCTTCCTCCACGGCCACCCGGTGCTGCGCTCGCTCACCGCCCTCCTCTTCGTCTTCAGCTTCCTCACCCTCGGCCTGAACGACCTGGTCATCTACCACCTCAAGCACGACCTCGGCCATGACGACCAAGCGGTCGGCACCGTCATGGCGGTCGGCGCGCTCGGCACCATCACCGGCGCCCTGCTCGTGGCCCGGGTCCGCCGCCGCCTGGGTTTCGGCGCGACGTGGACCGGCTCGGTCGCGGTGTGCGGGCTGGCCTTCGCCGGTCTCGGCTGGGCCCGCGACGTCCCGGCCGTCGCGGCCCTGAGCGCCGCCTTCCTCGCCTGCGTCGGCATGGCGGGCACCTGCTCGTTGTCGCTGCGCCAGGAGGTCACCCCCGAACACCTCCTGGGCCGCGTCACCTCCGCCTTCTGGACGCTTCAGTACGCGGCGGCGCCCATCGGCGCGGCCGTGCTGACCTGGGCCGCGGAGGAACAGGGCACGACACCGGTCGCCCTGGTCGCCGGAGCGACCTGCGTCCTGCTCGCCGTGACGGCCCTGTTCACCCCGATCCGCGGATCTGGCCGGAACCTCACCCGTTGACCCCGGTGTAGTGCCGCAGACTCCACCGCCACAGCAGCCGCGCCCCCAGGTACGCCAGCAGCCCGAGCAGCGGTGAGGCCGCCGCCAGCCAGTACGGCACGCCCGTGGTGTGGCCGTGGCCGGTGAGGACCGCCGCCGGGAAGTAGGCGACGAACGCGAGCGGGAGCCCGTAGGTCAGGAAGCCGCCCACCGCCTTGGGGAGGACGTTCAGCGGGTAGCTGCCGAACGTGCCGAGGAGTTCCTCCAGCCAGCGGCCCCACATGTCGGCGGCCGGGAACCGCAGGGACGCGCTCGCCACGACCGTGAACAGGGCCGCCTCCAGCAGCATGCCGCCCAGCACGGCCGCGACCAGGTACGTGATCCGGCCCGCCGTCCAGTCCAGGTCGCTGCGGGACAGCGCCCCGACCATCAGACCCGCCGCGACCGTCAGGTCCCCGATGGCGTTGGTGGGGAAGAAGGCCAGCTGGATCTGCCGGTGGACCGGCATCGGGCGCATCAGGTAGATGTCGACCCGGCCTTCCTGGATCTGCCGGCCGGCCCAGTGCATCCGCCCGAGGAACAGCACGAACAGACCGTGCGCCAGCATGCGGGTCGCCGGGATCAGCAGCACGTCCGAGCTGTCCCAGCCGCCCATCCCGGCGAACCGGGACAACAGCACCGTGGCGAACACGATCACCGACACCTGCCAGATCGCCCCGATGGCGATCATCAGCAGGAACTCGGTGCGGTACTCCATCTGCGCGCGGAAGTTGAGCGCCGTGACGCGCCACACGATCCGCAGAGCCTTCACCGACATCTCAGCCTCCCTGCGAGATCACGCGCCGGGCGGCCCGCCGCCACAGCAGCCGGGTGAACAGCGCCAGCACCACCACCCACACCACCTGCACGGACAGCTGGAAGGCCGCGTCGGACAGGGGGATCCGCCCCACGTACAGCGACAGCGGCACGCTCAGCGTGGCCTGGAAGGGCAGGAAGGCGCTCATCGTCACGAACCAGTCCGGGAAGAACCACAGCGGCGCGTACACCCCGGACAGCAGGTTCTGCGCGAACAGCAGGATGAGCATCGCGGCGGTGTTGCGGACCGTCCAGAAGCACAACTGGTCGAGCACGAGCATGACGTAGTACAGGACCCACTGGCCGAGCAGCATGCTCACCACGAACACCCCGGCCACCGAGGCCGAGCGGGGCGGCTCGACCACCCCCGCGGCCAGGCAGATCAGGTAACCCGTCAGCGCCCACGCGAGTCCGTACAGCTGCTCGCCGGCGGCCCGCACGGCGTAGTAGCGCTGCGGCGGCAGTGGCCGCAGGTACCAGTAGACGATCGTGCCGAAGTGCATGTGCTGGAGGACCGTGTCCCGGCCCGCGTACTGGTCCAGCTCCCGCAGCCGGGACGCCAGGACGGCCAGCACGGCGTAGGTCACCGCCTGGTCGCGGCTCAGCCCGGCGGTGGTGCCGGTCTGCGCGTACAGGCCGCGCCACAGCGACCAGACCAGCACCACCTGAACGGCCAGCCGGAGCGCGACGGCGGTCATCCGGGGCGGGGCGCTCAGCTCGCCGAGCGGGGTGACCCGGGCGGCGCGCCAGGCGTGCAGCACGGCCATGTCAGACCTCCCCGGCATGCGCGTACGCGGCCCGCATGACGTCCTCCAGGTCCGCCTCGTCCAGGGCGATGTCCGTGACCTCGAACCGCTCGATCACGGCCTTCAACGCCTGCTGGACGGTGGGCGCGTCCGCCCCGTCGGGGCCGAAGACGACCTGCGCGCCACCCCGCCGCAGCAGCGTGATGCCGGGCGGCGGTACGACCTCGGCGTGCGGGTCGGCGAGCGTGGCCCGCACCTGCCAGGTCGAGCCGAACTTCCGGCGGATCTCGTCCAGCGTCCCGTCCAGGACCAGCCGGCCGTGGTTGACCAGCACCACCCGCTCGGCGAGCCGCTCGACCTCCGTCATGTCGTGCGTGGTCAGCAGCACCGTACGGCCGCGCTGCTCGACCTGGTGGCGCAGGAACTCCCGCACCTGCTCCTTGACCACCACGTCCATGCCGATGGTCGGCTCGTCCAGGAACACCACCGGCGGGTCGTGCAGCAGGGCGGCGGCCAGATCGCTGCGCACCCGCTGGCCCAGGGAGAGGTGGCGGACCCGGGTGTCCCAGAAGGACGACAGGTCCAGGATCTCGTCGAACTCCTTCAGCCGGGCGGCGTGTTCGGCCTTGGGCACCTCGTAGATGTCCCGCAGGATCGCGAACGACTCGCGCACCGGCAGGTCCCACCACAGCTGGGTGCGCTGCCCGAACACCGCGCCGACGTTGCGGGCATTGCGCTCGCGCTCCCGGTACGGCACCACGCCCGCGACCCGGGCCTCGCCGGACGTGGGCGTGAGGATGCCGGTCAGCATCTTGATGGTGGTGGACTTGCCGGCGCCGTTCGGGCCGAGCAGGGCGAGGAGTTCGCCCGGGGCCACGTCGAAGGTGATGTCGGTGACGGCGTGCTTGGCGACCCGCTCCGGGTTGACCAGGGATCTGACGGCGCCCAGGAAACCGGGGCGGCGGACGGTGGTGTGGAAGGTCCGGGTCAACCCGCGGACCTCGATGGCGACATTCAACCGACCCACCAACTTCCTTGTGGGGAAAGCAGTGCGGCCGGTCGGCTTCGAGGGCCGACCGGCCGCGGATGACGTCCCGACACTGTCGGAATGTCGATCAATTGGTCAATCGATTAATCGGGTTTCTTACCTGGTGGTCGAGAACACGAACGCGAACTGAGCCGGCTCGGCCTTCAGGAAGTACTGCGGCAGCGGACCCGGGCCGCACGACTGCGAGCCGATGCCGTGCTGTCCGTGGTCGAGGTTGACCCACACCGTGTCGCCGGGCGTGAGGTCGGTGCGGTGCCGCGCCGCGTCCAGCTGCTCGGTGGTCCAGCGCCGCGCGGTGAACCAGAACTCCGGGTCTCCCTCGATCCGCAGACCGCCGAGCTCCACCCAGCGGACGTCGGCGCGGGCGCCGTTCTCCTGCGGGCGGACGTACGGCGTCTGCAGCCCGTCCACCGTCGACTGCCAGCGGCCCACCATGGACGCCGCCCGGGTGTCCGGGTACGCCTCGCCCGGGCCGCCGCCGAACCACTCCACGGAGTCGGCCTCCGACAGCCCGAACCGGACGCCGAGCCGGGGCAGCGGCACCGTCCAGTCGCCTTCCGGCGTCACCGACACGGACAGCCGCAGCCGCTCGCCGTCGGACGTCCAGCGGTACACCGTGTCCAGGCCCACCTCGCGGGCGGCCGGCGCCACCCGGGTGCGGACCGTCAGCGCGTCGTCGCCCGCCTCGACCGAGACCAGGCGGTGCCGCATGCGGTGCAGGCCGAGCGTGCGCCACAGCGTTCCGTAGCGGGTGTCGGTCTGCCACTCCGCGCCGTCGTCGTTGTCGGTCGGCGCCCGCCACACGTCCAGCCGCGGGGCGCTCACCTCGACCCCGCCGATCGACAGCAGCGCACCGGTGCGGGCGTCGAACGCGGCCGGGCCGAGGGTGAACCGGTTCCCGTCGCGCACGGGCCGGTCGGTCGCGGGGAAGGACGGCAGCGGCCGTGCCCCCGCGGCGAACTGCCCCCAGGCCACGACGTGACCCTTCGCGGCCCAGGACGTGTCGTCCGCGAGCAGCGCCCGCACCGTCCACTGCCGTTCGCCGCCCCGGCCGTCCACGGGCGGCTCCGGCAGCTTCACCTCGGCGCTCTCACCCGGCGCGAGCGCCGGCACCGACAGCGAACCCGACTCGACCGTCTCCCCGTCCACCTGGCACGACCACTCGAAGGCCAGCGCGGACAGGTCGGCGAAGTCCTGCTTGTTGGTGATCCGCACGATGCCGTTCGCGCCGTCGCCCTCGATGTGGACCGGCTCGATCACCTTCTTGTACTCGACGAGGCCCGGCGACGGCGTCCGGTCCGGGAAGACCAGCCCGTCGCAGACGAAGTTCCCGTCGTGCAGCTCCTCGCCGAAGTCACCGCCGTAGGCGTAGCCCAGCTCGGCGTGCTTGACGCCGTGGTCGATCCACTCCCAGATGAACCCGCCCTGGAGCCGCTCGTACTTCTCGAACAGCTCCTGGTAGTCGGCGAGCCCGCCCGGGCCGTTGCCCATGGCGTGCCCGTACTCGCACTGGATGAACGGCAGTTCGCGGCGCCTGTGCGTACCGCCGTCGAGCCGCTGCCCGATCTTCTCGACCTCGTCGTGGAAGGCGTACATCCGCGAGTAGACGTCCGTGTCGCGGCAGTTCCAGTCGCCCTCGTAGTGCACCAGCCGCTCGGGGTCGCGGTCGTGGATCCACTCGGCCATGGCGGTGAGCCCGCGCCCGGTGCCGGCCTCGTTGCCCAGCGACCAGATCACGACGGACGGGTGGTTCTTGTCCCGCTCGACCATCCGCGCCGCACGGTCGAGCAGGGCCGGGGTCCAGCGGTCGTCGTCGACCGGGTTGTCCCGCCAGTCCTGCTCGGTGAAGCCGTGGGTCTCCAGGTCGCACTCGTCGATGACCCACAGGCCGTACTCGTCGCACAGGTCGAGGAAGGCCGGGTGCGGCGGGTAGTGCGAGGTGCGCACGGCGTTGAGGTTGTGCCGCTTCATCAGCAGCACGTCCTCGCGCATGGTCTCCAGGTCGAGCGCGCGGCCCTGCTCGGGGTGCCACTCGTGCCGGTTGACGCCCTTGAAGAGGACGGCCCTGCCGTTGACCTTGACGAGCCCGTCCTCCAGGACGACCGTGCGGAAGCCGATCCGCAGCGGCACCCGCTCGCCCTCGGTGGCCAGCACACCGTCGTAGAGCTTCGGCGTCTCGGCCGTCCACGGCTCGACGGCCACCGTCACCGTCTCGCCGGTGGCGACATCGATGTCCAGGGCGGGGACGGTCACCCGCCCGTCGACGTCGGAGTCGACGCGCAGGGTGCCCTCGCCGGTGGTGTGGTCGTACGACGCGTGCACGAAGAAGTCGCCCACGCCGCCCGCCGGGCGGTGCAGCAGGGTGACGTCACGGAAGATGCCCGGCAGCCACCACTGGTCCTGGTCCTCCAGGTACGACCCCGCCGACCACTGGTGCACGCGCACGGCCAGCACGTTGCCGCCCGGCTTCAGCAGGTGCCCGACCGCGAACTCGTGCGGCAGCCGGGAGCCCTTGAACTCGCCGAGCTCCGTGCCGTTCAGCCAGACGCGGGCGCAGGACTCGACCCCGTCGAACCGCAGCACCGCCCCGCCGTCCGACGGCCAGTCGGACGGCAGGTCGAAGACGCGCAGATGGTCACCGGTCGGGTTCTCGGTCGGGACGTGCGGCGGGTCCACCGGGAAGGGGTACAGGTGGTTGGTGTAGATCGGGGACCCGAACGCCCCGTCACCCTGGAGGACCCAGTGCCCGGGGACCGTGACCTCGGCCCAGTCCCCGGCCTCGTAGCCCTCCTCGGCGAACGAGTCGTCCTCGGCGTCGACGGTCGCCGACAGCCGGAAGCGCCAGCTGCCGTTCAGGGACAGGGACTGCGCGTCCGAGGCCGCGTACCAGGCGCGGGGCGGCAGGGCCCCGCTGCCCGGGGAGACGTCCTCGACGTAGTCGACGGATGGGGTCGTGCGGAAAGACATCGGTCTCCTAGCTCAGCCCTTGATGCCGGTCTGGGCGATCCCCTGCACCAGCCAGCGCTGGAGGAAGAGGAAGACGAAGATCAGGGGCAGGATCGAGATGGCGGTCGCCATGAAGATCAGGTGGTAGTTGACGGTCTGGTTCGTCATATATGACGACAGCGCCACCTGGACTGTCCAGGCGCTGGGATCCTGGCCGATGACCAGGGGCCACAGGAAGGAGTTCCAGCCGTTGATGAAGGTGATCGTGGCGATGGCCGCGAAGAAGTTCAGCGAGTTCGGCACGACGATCCGCCAGTAGGCGCCCCAGTAGCCGAGCCCGTCCACGCGCGCCGCCTCCTCCAGCTCCTTCGGGAACCCCAGGAAGTACTGCCGGAACAGGAAGCACGTGAAACCACTGAAGAGGCCCGGGATGATGAGACCCCGGTAACTGTCCACCCAGCCGAGCGACGAGACCAGCACGAAGCTCGGCACGAAGGTGACCGCCGTCGGAACCATCAGGGTCACCAGAACGGCGTAGAACACCTTGTTGGCGTGCTTGTACGGGATGCGGGCGAGGCCGTAGCCGGCCATCGAGCAGATCAGCAGGATTCCCGCCGTGTGGAGGACGGCGACGACCACGGAGTTCCACAGGGACTGCGCGAAGTCGACGGTGACGTCGTCGAACGGCTCGGTGACGTTGCCCCACTGGATGGAAGTGGGGAACCACTTCCAGCTCTCACCCGTGATCTCCGGGTCCGTCATCAGCGCGTTGCGGACGATCAGATAGAAGGGGATCAGGAAGAGGAGGGCGGCGACGCCCGTCGCGATGTACAGACCGGTGCTGCCCATGACGCCGCCGCCGCGCCTGACCTTGGCCGGCTTCGTCACCTTGCTGATGTCGGGTGCTGTGGTGGTCACTTGGACTCCTCACCCCTTCCGAAGCCCATGATCTTGCCCTGGAGCAGTGTGACGACGCAGATGAGCAGGGTCAGCACGACCGCGCCCGCGCTGCCCGCGCCGTAGTTCTGGTTCTGGCCGAGGGCCATCTTGTAGAGCTCGACCAGTGGGGGCTGGCCCCAGGTGGCCTTGCCGAGCAGGTTGAAGAACTCGTCGAAGGCCTGGTACGCGGCGACCAGCAGGAGCAGGATCACCGCGGTGGAGGTGGCCCTGAGCTGGGGCAGGGTGATGTGCCGGAAAGTCTGCCAGCCCGGCTTGGCGCCGTCGATGGCGGCCGCCTCGTACAGCTCCCGCGGGATGTTCTGCAGCGCCGCGATGAACAGGATCATGTAGAAGCCCGACTGGAGCCAGAGGCGGACGGTCACGATGACCAGCCAGTACCAGGGCGGGTCGGGGTTGGCCAGCCACGCGATGTTGTCGATGCCGAACCAGCCGAGGACCGTGTTGGCCAGACCGAAGCGGACGCCGTTGAAGATGGACATCTTCCAGATCAGCGCGGCGGCGACATAGCTGACCGCGGTCGGCAGGAAGAACACCGACCGGAAGAACGCCCGCATGAACCGCAGCCGGTTGACCAGCAGTGCCAGACCCAGCGAGAGGGCCCAGGTGGCGGGCACGATGAACGCGGCGAACACGGTGAACGTGACCAGCGAGTTCCGGAAGTTCGTGTCCGTCAGGATCTGCTTGTAGTTGTCGAAACCGACGAACTCGCTCGGCGTCACGGTGAAGCGCGCCTCGAAGAAGCTGAGCCAGATGCTCCAGCCGATCGGCACGAAGACGAATATCACCAGGCCGATCAGGAACGGCCCGGTGAATAGCCAGAAGTTGAAGGTGCTGTTCGCCCTCAGGCCCCGCCTCGGCCGGGTCTTGGAGACCTTGGCCGGGGCGGGCTGGGCGACCCCGCGTGTGGTGGTGGTCGACATGTCGAGATCCGTCCGGTGGTCTATCCGAAGAGCTTCTTGAGTTCGGCGTTGACCTTCTTCTCACACGCGTCGAGCTGGGCCTTCGGGTCGCCGTTCTTGCGGACGGTGTTGGCGATCACGTCCCAGAACGCGGCGATCATGGCCTGCGTCCAGCCGATGTTGTCGAAGTGGCCGAACTCGTTGAAGAGCTTGACCCCCTCGGCCGGCAGACCGGACTTCAGCTTGGTCGCGGACGCGGCGAGCGAGGCGCGCGGTGGGATGTGGAAGCCGTAGGAGGTGGCGAAGTCCTCCTGGTACTGCTTCTGGTCGATCCACAGCCACTTCACGTATTCCTTGGCCGCCTCGACGTTCTTGCTCTTGGCGTTGACGAACATCGACCAGCCGCCGTTGTAGACCGACTGCTTGCCGGCCGAGCCGACCTTCGGGAACGGGAAGATGCCGATGTCGTCGCCGAGTGCCTTCTGCATGGCCGGCATGGCCCACATGCCGCACCACTGGATCGCGGTGAGGCCCTGGATGAAGGCCGACGGGTCCCACGAGTCGGCGGGGGCGTCGAGGAGCAGGTTGCCGCTGGTGAAAAGACCGCGCAGCTGCTTGAGGCCCTCGGCGACGGCGTCGGTGTTGAAGGCGGGCTTGTTGTCCGCGGTGAGCGTGTCGGCGCCGGCCGACCAGATCAGCGGGCGGTCGATCGAGGTCAGGTCGTTGCCGAGGAAGATGCCCTTGACCTTGCTGGTGGTCAGCTTGTCGGCGGCTTCGATCAGCTCTTCCAGGGTGGTCGGCACCTCGACCCCGGCCTTCTTGAACAGTGAAGGCCGGTAGAAGAGGAACTGCGGGTCGTCGATCATCCGGACGCCGTATATCTTGCCGTCCACCGTGTGCGACTTGATGTCGGCCTGGTTGAAGTCGTCCTTGACCGGCTCGATGATGTCGGTCAGGTCGGCCACCTGACCACTCTTGATGAGCTGGATCTGCGGGTGGAACTCGAAGACGTCGGGCGCGTTCTTGGTGAGCAGTGCCGCGAAGAGTTTCTGCTCGTAGTTGTTGCCGGTGATCCACTGCGTGGTCACGTTGGCGTCCTTGTACGCCTTCGCGTACCGCTTGACGGCCTGCTCGACGCCGGCCTCGCCGTACGCGTGGAAGTACTGGACGAGGCCGTCGCCCGAACCTCCGCTGCTCCGGCCGGTGTTGCTGCCGCACGCGGCAAGCCCGCCGGCGGCGGCCAGGCCCATCGCGGCCCGCAGTACGTTTCGGCGGTCCCAGTTCATGTTGCTCGATGCCGACATGCTGACGTCCTTGTCTCGAGTGCGGCTGCGGCTCTGCGGCTCACTGCCTGATGGCTCACGGCCCGGGGGCTCGCGCCAGATGGCTCAAAGAGAGGTGCGGTGCGGGACGCTAGAGCTTCGGCTAAGGCTTCGGCAAGGGGTTGGACGAAGTCTGTTCGAAGCGTTGTGTCCGGTTCGCGATTTCGAACGAGCGGGGGTGGCGGAGGAGTTGCTTCCGCCGCTACGAGGGTGGAGCGGTGGTGCGGCTCCTCGCGCGGGTGGTGCGTGTGCCGTTTCTCTGCCCGACGGCCTGGAGCGCGCCTTCGAGCGCGAACGTGGCCGCGCCCAGGCACACCGGGTCGGTGGGGATCGGGGAGAGGACGATCTCGGTGGCGGCCAGCGGCCGCGGGAGCGCGTGCCGGGCGACGGCCTCGCGCACCTCGTGCAGCAGCGGTTCGCCCAGGGTGCGGGCGACCCAGCTGCTCAGCACGACGATCTCGGGGTTGAACAGGTTCACCAGGTCGGCGACGCCGGCGCCCAGATAGCGCGCGGTCTCCTGAACGGCCCGGCGGGCCACCGGGTCGTCCGCCGCGACCCCGCGGGCCAGGGCGTCGATGGTCGCCGTCTGGTCGTCCGGGTGCAGCAGCGCGCTGTCGGGGCCGATCTCGCGCAGGTTCAGCATGATGCCGCGCGCGCCGACGTACGTCTCCACGCAGCCGTGGTTGCCGCAGCGGCACAGGCGTCCGTCCAGCACCATCGTGGTGTGGCCCCACTCGCCGGCGCTGTTGCTCACGCCGCGGTGCAGTCCGCCGCCCAGGACGAGCCCGGCGCCGACGCCGGTCCCGAGGTTGACCACGACGGCGTTCCCCCGTCCGCGCGCGGCCCCGAACCACAACTCGGCCACCGCGCTGGCGCGCAGCGGGTTGTCCAGGTACAGGGGATAGGCGATGTGCTCGGTGAGCAGGTCGAGCAGTGGTACGTCGTGCCAGTCCCAGTTGGGCGCGTACTCCGAGGTGCCGGTGGCGCGGTCCACCTGCCCCGGCACGCTCACCCCGACCCCGAGCACCCGGGCGCCCTCGATGCCGGCCTGGGTGACCACCGAGCCGACCGCGGTGGCCACATGGCCCACGACCTGCTCCGGCAGGCTCTCGCTGGCGCGGACGTCCTCCTCGGCGCGGGCGAGGACGTTCAGCCCCAGGTCGAACAGCTCGACGTGGACGTACGTCTCGGCGATGTCGACGCCGATCAGCGCGCCGCCCGAGGAGTTGACCGCCACCAGGCCCCGGGGGCGGCCGCCGGCCGAGTCCTCGAAGCCGACCTCCGTGATCATGCGGAGGTCGAGCAGCTCGCCGACGAGTGTGGCGACCGTGGCGAGACTGAGGCCGGTGGCTGCCGCCAGCTCCTGCCGGGAAGTCGGTGACTCGGCGATGATCTGGCGGAGCACCTCGTAGCGGTTCGCGGTGCGGATGTCACGTGACGTGCGCTTCACCGGGGTGCCCATCCCTTCCCAGGCCGGCTCGGGCCGGGTCGACATCGGCACCGGCGCGGCGCAAGGCTATGGGCTGCCGGGACTTTCGACAAGGGGTTAGGAAAGGGGCTTTATAAAGTGCGCGGCTGGTGAGGGCACGGGGTGGCCGGTTGATGGCCCCGACCACCAGCGTGCTCAGGATGCCTCAGGCGAGGGCTGGGGGTATGTCCGGGGTGTGCGGGATGCGCGGGCGAGGCGTGAGGCTGGATGCGTGCGGACCCGGGTGTGCGGGCTGGCTCTCACCGGCCCCGGCCCCGCCGAGGACGCCCCCGGCGACCCGCTCGCCGGGCTGTTTGCGGAGGGTTCGAGTGAGCCGTCCGCCGGCCCGTGCCGGGGACGGCCGCCTGGCGCCGCCGCGCGTGCGGGCCTGTGTGCGTCGGCCGGGTGCGCGTGGGTCGGGTGCGTGCGCGGACCGAGTGTGCGCGGGCCGGCCCCTCGCAATCGGCCCCGGTCTCGCCGAGCGCCCCGTGGCGACCCGCTCACCGGGCTGTTTGCGGAGGGTTGGAGTGAGCCGTCCGCCGGCCCGTGCCGGGGACGGCCGCCTGGCGCCGCCGCGCGTGCGGGCCGGTGTGCGTCGGCCGGGGGTGCACCGGCCGGGTGCGCGTGGGTCGGGTGCGTGCGCGGACCGAGTGTGCGCGGGCCGGCCCCTCGCAATCGGCCCCGGCGCCCCCGGGCGACCCGCTCGCCGAGCTGTTGTGCGGAGAGCTCCAGTAGCCCGCCGACCCAGGCCGGAGATGGGTGCCTGGCGCCGCCGCACGTGCGGGCCGAGTCTGCGCGGGTCGGGCCGGCCACCTCATTCGGCCCGGTCCCGCCGAGGACGGCCCCCGGCGACCCGCTCGCCGAGCTGTTTGGGGAGGGCCCGAGTGAGTCGCCCGCCGACCCGGGCCGGGTGCCTGCCAAACCGGGGGCGTGCGGGGCGGGTGCGCGCCGGTGTGTGCGTCAGTCGCTGTCCTCCGCCGCGGCTCCGGTCGCCGGGCACGCCGTCGCCTCGGTCCGGGGGCTCGTGCTCGCTACGGCCGCCGCGAGTTGCTGCTGCACCGGCTCGGGCAGCGTGCTGCCGTGGATCGTGCCCACCAGGTCCCGGGCCAGATGGTGCAGCTTGGTGTTGGTGTTCTGGGAGGTCCTGACCAGCACGCTCCAGGCCGCCTCGGGGCTCAGGCTGAAGGAGGCCATCAGGATGCCGCGGGCCAGGTCGATGGTCGGCCGGGTCTGCATCGCCCGCCGCAGCTGGGCGACTTCGGCGCGGAGGTCCTGGTCGTCGGCCGCCCCCGGGCCGGGCGCGGCGGCGGTGGGGCCTACGGCGTCCTCGTGCGGGCCCGGGACCGCGAACAGCGCCCGGGTGCCGGTCAGGTCGAGCAGGCGCTCGACCGCGCGGCCGCTGGAGCGGACGGCGACCGTCTTGCCCTGGTCGAGGGCGCGCATGCGCAGGTCCAGCAGCATGTTGAGCCCGGAGCAGTCGCAGAACCCGATCGCGTCCAGCCGCAGGTCGATGCCGCTGCCCGACAGCGTGAGGATGTCGTGCAGATCCGGCAGCAGCCGCCGGCTGCCCAGGTCGAGTTCACCCCACACGGTGACGGTCATCCGGTCGCCGTCCGGTACGACGTCCATGGTCGCCATGCACGGCGGGATCTCCGTCGGCGCGCTGTCGCCCGCCGCGGATACGGCGCCCTCCTGCGTATGAGACCGCGCAGGGTCCGGCATGGCCCTGTTCTCCCTTGTCCGTTCGCCGTGCCTCCGTCTTTCCAGCGTTGCCCCTCTACCCCACACCCGTCAACCAATACATGAAACGCAGTACGTGTTTTTGAATACGTGTACGCCTGGTCGGTAGAGTTGGGGCATGGATGGAGTACCCGAGCCACACACCGGATGGACGTTTCTCACCAACCATGCCCGGGTGCTGGCGGCCATCGCCGACAACCACAGCGCCCGTATCCGGGACATCGCGGCCCACTGCCGGCTCACCGAACGCGCCGTCCAGAAGATCATCGCCGACCTGGAGCAGGACGGTTATCTCTCCCACACCAGGGAGGGCCGCACCAACACCTACCGGATCGACCCCGCCAAGGTGCTGCGTCACCCCGCCGAGGCCGGTCTCACCGTGGCGTCGCTGCTCTCCCTGCTCGTCAAGGACGAGGCCGACCGCGCCACGACCCCCGGCGACCACAGCCGGCCGCACGCCACGACCTGACCTAGGGCGTGTCCCCCAGCACATCCCGCACGAAGGCGTTGGCGAAGGTCCCCTCCGGGTCCAACTCCCGCGCGAGCGCCCGGAAATCGCCGAGCCGCGGATACAGCCCGCGCAGGGCGGACGCCGGCAGGGTGAACACCTTCCCCCAGTGCGGACGCGCCCCGAACGGCTCCAGCGCCTCCTCGACCCGCCGCACCACCGGCAGCACCGCCGCCGTGTCCTCGACCCAGGTGAAGTGCGCCGCCACGGTGTCCCGGCCGTAGGAGGGGCTCAGCCACTGGTCGTCGCCGGCGACCGTGCGCACCTCGCAGGTCTGGAGGACGGGGGCGAGGGTCTCCCGGATCGCGTCGAGCGCGTGCAGCATCTCGACGGCGTGCCCGCGCGGCAGCAGGTACTCCGACTGCAACTCCGCCCCGCTGCTCGGGACGAACTCCGCCCGGAAGTGCGGCAGCCGCTCGTGCCACGGCCCCGGCACACCGAACTGCTCGGTGCAGTTGACCGCGGGCATACCCGGCACGGGGTGCATCTTCTCGGTGGCGGGAGCGGCCCACGGGAAGGCGGGCAGCGGCTGGTCGGAGCGCCGCTTGAGCCACACCTGCCGGAAGCCCGGCGCGCGCCAGTCCGTGAAAAGGCTGACGCTGTACGCCGTCGCCATCACCGTCTCGAACGTCCCTGAGTCCAGCCCCTGGAAGGGCAGCTCCGTGAACACGTGCTGCTCGACCTCGAAGGCCGGCTCCAGGTCGAGGGTGAGCGCGGTGACGACACCCAGCGCCCCGAGGGCGGTGACGGCCCCGCCGAACCGCTCCTCGTCCCGTCCTATGGTCACCGTCGAACCGTCCGCCGTGACCAGTTCCACCTCGCGCACGACCGCCGACAGCGGGCCGTTGAGCACGCCCGAGCCATGAGTGCCGGTCGCGACCGACCCGGCCACCGAGATGTGCGGCAGCGACGCCATGTTGGGCAGCGCCAGGCCCTCGCCGTGCACCCGGCGGGCCAGCTCCGCGTAGCGCACGCCGCCGCCGACCCGGACCGTGCGGGCCGCCGTGTCGACGTCCACCTCCGGGGGCAGCTCGGCGAGCGACAGCAGGACGCCCTCGGCGCCCGGCTCGGCGATCTCGTTGAACGAGTGTCCGCTGCCCAGCACCCGCACCCGGTCGCTGTCCGCGACGAGCGCGCGCAGCGCGGTGAGCGAGCCCGGCCGGTGCAGTTCCTTGGCCGCGTAGGTGATGTTCCCCGCCCAGTTGGTCACGGTCCCGTCCATCGCGTCTTCCTTCCCCGAGGCAGCGGGGGGCCGGGAAAGCCCCCCGCCGGAACCTACCCCGGCGCCGTCCGTTGCCGCTGCCGCCCGCCCCGGTCTACCGTGGAGAGGCGGTAGAGAGCGTTTTCTACCAGTGTTCCGACGAGTCGCCCCAGCCCTTCTCCGAGCCGGAAGGTCACCTCCTTGAGCCAGCGCCCCCAGGCACTGTTCGCCATGACCGCCGAGAACGTGCCGCAGGTCTTCCCGCCCGAGGTGCTGGCCCGGCTGCGGGAGTCCGTGGACATCGATCCGGCGCTCGTGGCGCGGGACTTCACCGACCCGGGGGTGCGCGACGTGCTGGCCCGGACCGAGATCCTGGTGACCGGCTGGGGCTGTCCCCGGCTCGACGAGGCGGTCCTCGACGCGGCTCCCCGGCTGCGCGCCGTGCTGCACTCGGCAGGCTCGGTCAAGTCCTTCGCCACCCCCGAGATCTGGCGCCGCGGCATCGCCGTCTCCTCGGCCGCCGCCGCCAACGCGCTGCCGGTCGCCGAGTACACGCTCGCCATGATCCTGCTCGCCGGGAAGGACGTCCTCGCCGCCCGCGACCGGATGCGCGCCACCCGCACCTCCTCCGGCTGGGGTGTCGTCCCCGGCATCGGCAACTACGGCCGCAGCGTCGGGATCATCGGCGCCTCCCGCATCGGCCGCCGCGTCCTCGAACTGCTCCGCCCCTTCGACCTGCGGCCCGCCCTCACCGACCCGTACGTCGACGAGCGGGAGGCCGCCGCGCTCGGCGTCCCCCTGCTGCCGCTGGACGACCTGCTGCGCACGTCCGACATCGTCACCGTGCACGCCCCGGAGACGCCCGAGACCCACCACATGATCGGCCGCCGCGAACTGGCCCTGATGCCCGACGGGGCGGTACTGATCAACACCGCACGCGGCGCCCTGGTCGACCACGACGCCCTCGTGGCGGAACTGCGCGCCGGGCGCCTGAGCGCGATCCTCGACGTCACGGACCCCGAGCCGCTGCCCGCCGACTCGCCCCTCTACGACCTGCCCGGAGCCTTCGTCACCCCGCACCTCGCGGGCTCCCAGGGCAACGAGCTGGCCCGCCTCGGCCGGACGGTCGCGGAGGAGGCGGAACGGCTGCTGACCGGGGGGAAACCGGCGTACGCGGTCGACCTCGCGGCGCTGGAGCGCGCGGCCTGACGGCCGTGAAACGGTCGGATAAACCGTCAGGAAAACCAGTAAACGCGGCATTCTTCCGGCTCAGGGGGACCCGGTACCGGCCTCGCACACCCATGGGCATACCGTGAGGAGTCGTACGTCCGAACCGGGAGGAGAGACGGGATGGGCAGCGGCAGCCGTACCGCGCTGGTCGAGGATCTGATGGAGCGATTCCCGCACGTCCCGCGGGAGGCCGTCTTCAAGGAGGACCTGCTCCGGGGCGGCGTGGCCTTCGACCCGTCGGCGCTCAGCGACAACGAGGGCGGCGAGGTCAAGCCGAAGTCGTACTTCATCTTCTCCTTCGACCACAGCACCCTGCCCGAGCTGGGCGAGGCCGCGCTGCGCCGGCCGCCCGAGGAGATCATCCTCACCGGCGGCCCGTACGACCTGCGCCGGACCGTCGTCTCGGTGCGGGTGAACCCGTCCTCGCCGTACCGCGTCGCCGCCGACGAGGACGGCGTGCTCGGCCTCTACCTCGACGGCAAGCGGATCTCCGACGTCGGCGTGCCGCCGATGCCCGAGTACTACCGGCACACCCTCGCGAACGGGAAGTCGGTCATGGAGGTGGCCCCGACCATCCAGTGGGGCTACCTGATCTACCTGACCGTCTTCCGGGTCTGCCAGTACTTCGGCGCCAAGGAGGAGTGCCAGTACTGCGACATCAACCACAACTGGCGCCAGCACAAGGCCGCCGGGCGCCCGTACACCGGTGTGAAGGACGTCGAGGAGGTCCTGGAGGCCCTGGAGATCATCGACCGTTACGACACGGCGAAGGCCTCCACCGCCTACACCCTCACCGGCGGCGCCATCACCAAGACGGTCTCCGGCCGTGACGAGGCCGACTTCTACGGCCACTACGCCAAGGCCATCGAGGAGCGCTTCCCCGGCCGCTGGATCGGCAAGGTCGTGGCCCAGGCGCTGCCGCGCGACGACGTCCAGCGCTTCAAGGACTACGGCGTGCAGATCTACCACCCCAACTACGAGGTGTGGGACGAGTACCTCTTCAAGATGTACTGCCCGGGCAAGGAGCGCTACGTCGGCCGCGACGAGTGGCACAAGCGCATCCTCGACTCGGCCGAGATCTTCGGCGCGCGCAACGTCATCCCCAACTTCGTGGCGGGCGTGGAGATGGCCGAGCCGTTCGGCTTCAAGACGGTCGACGAGGCCATCGACTCGACCACCGAGGGCCTGCGCTTCTTCATGTCGCACGGCATCACGCCCCGCTTCACCACCTGGTGCCCGGAGCCCACGACGCCGCTGGGCAAGGCCAACCCCCAGGGCGCGCCGCTGGAGTACCACATCCGCCTGCTCCAGGCCTACCGGCAGACCATGGAGGACTTCGGCCTCTCCTCGCCCCCCGGCTACGGTCCCCCCGGCGCCGGCAACGCGGTCTTCTCCGTCAGCTCCTTCATGGACAGCCTGCCGGCGGACGAACCCACCGCTGTTTGATAACGCTTCGATGACGTCGTCCCTCATTGCGGTACGACGTTGAGTCACAGGGCGGCCGTGCCCGTACGGCATGCAAAGGCCGGAGCCGAGGGGGCCCCGCCGCCCTGTTCTGACATCTGAACAGGGCGCTTGTCAGTTGTGTGGGTGGCGTGAAAAGCTCTCTCCCTGCCGCGAGGTTCCCCCCAACTCCATTGCCGATGTGGTGAGTTGGCCTCGCTCGTGGATGCAGGAGACCCATGCCCGACCTGCCGACCCCTCAGGACGCCGCCGAGGCCGCGCTGTTCTCCGAGTGCTGGGACGCGGTCCTCGCGTACGCCGATCTGTGCACGTCCGGCTCCACCGCCGCCGCACAGCTGGGCCGCGAGGCGTTCGCGCAGGGCACGCGCGAGGCCCGTGCGGCCGAAACCGGCCCGGTCAGAAGCGCCGGCCGCCGCGCGGCCCGGCTGCCCCGGATACCCCTGCTGCTGACCGCCGTACGCACCACGGCCGCAGCCTGGGAAGAGGAGGGGCAGGGCCACAAGCTCGACCCCGACCTGCGCCTGTGGCTCAATTCGGACAAGGCCGCCCGCTACACCGGCCCGCCCCTGAAGCGCCCGCTCGCGCTGCGCGGCCTGCGCGACCTCCAGCAGGCCGACGCCGAACTGCTGTGGCTGGCCGAGGTGGAGGCGCTGCCGCTGTCCGTGGTCGCCCGCCGCCTGGGCCTCGACCCGGCCACCGCCGCCGACGAACTCCAGCAGGTGCGCACCCTGTTCCGGGACCGCTGCCACCGCAACCACCTCGACACCCCGATGGACGCCCGGTGCCGCAGCTACGCCCGGCTGCTGGACGCCGTCACCCGCTCCTCGGCCGCCGACGCCCCGGGCGACCTCTCCCGGCACCTCGCCACCTGCGTCCAGTGCGCCGAGGCCGCCGCCTGTCTGCGGCTGCACGGCGGCGGACTGCCCGGGGCACTGGCCGGCGGGGTGATCGGCTGGGGCGGCCTCGCCTACCTGGAGCGCCGCCGCCGCGCCGCCGAGGTACGGCTCGGCGCCGGCCGGCCCGACGCGGCGGACGAGGCGACGGGAGAACCGGAGGACGGGGAGCAGAAGGCACGCGTCGCCCGCAACGGCCTGCTCGTCGCCGCCGTCCTGGTCTCCGTCCTCGCGCTCGGCGTCTCGATGATGCCCTTCGGCGGCTCCGGCGACGACCTCGGGGCACGCGGCGACGCCGGCCGCCAGCCGGTGGCCGACCCCAACCCCGACCCGCCCCTGCCGTCCGCCCCCGACCTGCCTCCCGCGACCTCCAAGCCGGCCGACAACGCCACCGAGAACACGGGCAAGTCGGAGAAGCCCGCCAAGCCGGAGGGCAGGAGCCGCCACACGGAACCACAGGGCACCTCCGCCCCCACGGGAGACGACGAGAGCGAGAAGCCCACCTGCCGGGTCGAGTACGACCTGGTCAACCAGTGGCCCGACGGCTTCCAGGCCACCGTCACCGTCACCAGCAGCGAGCCCCTCGACTCCTGGCGCGTGTCCTGGTCCTTCCGCGACGGCCAGCAGGTCGGCCAGATGTGGGACGCCTCCGTCTCCCAGGACGGCTCCCGCGTCACCGCCACCGCCGCCGACTACAACAAGTCGGTCCCCGCGGGCGGCGACCTGGCCTTCGGCTTCCTGTCCTCCTGGCACGGCAAGAACTCCCCGCCGTACGACTTCACACTGAACGGCCAGGACTGCGCGAAAAGCAGTTGACGCGACTGAGCCGTGACGGGATAGCGTGACGGCGGTTCCACGAAGACCCGAGTCTCACGAAGAGCCGAGGACCGAGGAGGTGTTGACCGATGGCTGTCATTGCGATGAGCGCTGCCCGCATCCAGTTCATCAAGTCCACCTCCGTGGCCGCCGGCTGATCCGACCGACTGTCGGGCCGGGGCCGACCTCGGAAAGGGTCACCCTTGACTTCCAGCTCTGCCGCATCCGTTTCCTCCGCGCTCGCTCCCTACGGCTGGGACGACGCGTGGGCGGACGAATTCGCCCCGTACGACACCGAAGGACTCCTGCCCGGACGCGTGATCCGGGTCGACCGGGGGCAGTGCGACGTCGTCACCGCCGACGGCGTACTGCGGGCCGACACCGCCTTCGTCACGCCGCACGACCCGATGCGGGTCGTCTGCACCGGCGACTGGGTCGCCGTCGAACCCGGCGGGAACCCGCGCTACGTCCGCGCGTACCTGCCGCGCCGCACGGCGTTCGTCCGCTCCACCTCCTCCAAGCGGTCCGAGGGACAGATCCTCGCGGCCAACGTCGACCACGCCATCGTCGCCGTGCCCCTCGCCGGCGAGCTCGACCTCGGCCGTATCGAGCGGTTCCTGGCGCTCGCCTGGGAGTCCGGGGCGCAGCCCGTCGTCGTCCTCACCAAGGCCGACCTCGTGCCGGACACCGGCACCGTCGCCCACCTCGTCCAGGACGTGGAGACCAGCGCGCCCGGCGTGCCCGTGGTGCCGGTCAGTGCCGTCGACGGGGACGGGCTGGACGTGGTCGCGGCCATCGTCGGCGGGGGGACGTCCGTGCTGCTCGGGCAGTCCGGCGCGGGCAAGTCGACCCTCGCCAACGCGCTGCTCGGCGAGGACGTCATGGCCGTCCAGGCCACCCGGGACGTCGACGGCAAGGGCCGGCACACCACGACCACCCGCAACCTGCTCGCGCTGCCCGGCGGGGGCGTCCTGATCGACACGCCCGGACTGCGGGGCGTGGGGCTCTGGGACGCCGAGACCGGCGTCGGGCAGGTGTTCTCCGAGATCGAGGAACTGGCCGAGCGGTGCCGCTTCCACGACTGCGCGCACGAGGCCGAGCCGGGCTGTGCCGTGCTGGCGGCCGTCGAGGACGGCGACCTGCCGGAGCGGCGGCTGCACAGCTACCGCAAGCTCCTGCGGGAGAACCAGCGCATCGTCGCCAAGACGGACGCCCGGCTCCGCGCCGAGATCCGCAAGGACTGGAAGCGCAAGGGCGCGATCGGAAGGGCCGCGATGGAGGCGAAGCGCGGACCGCACTGGCGTTCGTAGCCGGCGCGCGGCCGACCGGATATGATCAACGGCCGCCCGAGGGGCGGTCGCATGTTCGGATCAAGGGGGCGGCATGCGTTTCAAGGCTCTCGGTGTGGTCGCCGCCGCGCAGAACTGGCAGGCGGTGAGCGGCGGCGCGGTGAGCAGCAACTTCGGCAGCAACGTGGACTGCGCGAGGTCCACGCTCAACCCCGGCTTCACCCGCGGATGCCTCGCGCCGACCGTCCGTGTCGGCAACGAGTCCATCTGCGTGGTGGCCGGCCGGCTGCGGCTCAACGGAGTCGACGACTGGTACTACGACACCCAGTTCTACGTCCCGTAGCACCGGGAGCGGCCTCCGGAGCGTCGTGTCCGATTTCCGCCAGCGGCAGGCCCGCCGACGGCGGAGACTGGACACCGTGAGGGACGAGGACACGAGGGAAGACCCCAGGTACGAAGCCGTACGCAGTCGTGACGGGCGTTTCGACGGCGCCTTCTTCTTCGCCGTCGAGACGACCGGCATCTACTGCCGGCCGAGCTGCCCCGCGGTCACCCCGAAGCGGGCCAACGTACGGTTCTTCGCCACGGCCGCCGCCGCGCAGGGCGCGGGCTTCCGGGCCTGCCGGCGGTGCCGCCCGGACGCCGTGCCCGGCTCCGCCGAGTGGAACGTCCGCGCGGACGTGGTGGGCCGGGCCATGCGGCTGATCGCCGACGGCGTGGTCGACCGCGAGGGCGTCGCCGGGCTCGCCGGACGGCTCGGCTACAGCGCACGGCAGGTGCAGCGGCAGCTCACCGCGGAACTCGGCGCCGGGCCCGTCGCGCTCGCCCGGGCCCAGCGGGCCCACACCGCCCGCGTCCTGGTGCAGACCACCGACCTGCCGATCACCGAGATCGCGTTCGCCTCGGGCTTCGCCAGCGTGCGGCAGTTCAACGACACCGTCCGGGCCGTGTACGCGTCGACCCCGAGCGAGCTGCGCGCCGCCGCCGCACCGAAGAGCGGCCGGGCCCGACGCACGGCCACCCCGAACGCCGGCATCCCGCTCCGGCTCGCCCACCGCGGCCCCTACCAGGCCGGCCCCGTCTTCGACCTGCTGGAACGCGAGGCCGTGCCCGGAATCGAAGAGGTCGGCGGCCCGCCCGGCGCGCGCACCTACCGGCGTACGCTCCGCCTCCCGTACGGCACCGGCATCGTCGCCGTCGACGAACGCCCCCGCACCGCCAAGGCCAGGTCCGGAGCCCACCCGGGAGGCTGGCTCGACGCCCGGCTGCACCTCACCGACCCCCGCGACCTCACCACCGCCGTGCAGCGGCTGCGGCGGCAGTTCGACCTCGACGCCGACCCCTACGCCGTCGACGAGCGCCTCGGCGCCGACCCGGACCTCGCACCCCTGGTCGCCGCCCGGCCCGGCCTGCGCTCGCCGGGCACCGCCGACCCGGAGGAACTCGCGGTACGCGCACTGGTCGGCAGGGCCGAGGCGGAACGGCTCGTACGGCGGTACGGCAAGGCCCTCGACGCCCCCTGTGGCAGCCTCACCCACCTCTTCCCCGAGCCGGCCGTCCTCGCCGGCTCCGAACCCGGCGGCACCCTCGGCGCGCTCACCGCCGCCCTCGCCGACCACGCCGTACGCCTGGACCCGGGCGCCGACCGGGACGACGCGCAGGACGCCCTGCGGGCGGTGCCCGGCCTGGACGCCCGCACGATCGCCGAGATCCGCACCCGCGCCCTCGGCGACCCCGACGTGGCCCCACCCGGCGCCGACGTCCCCGACACTTGGCGCCCCTGGCGCTCGTACGCCCTGAACCACCTGCGCGCAGCAGGGAAGTGGGAGTTGTGATGACCTCGACGTACTGGACGAACGTGGCCTCCCCCCTCGGGTCGCTGCTCCTCACCGCCGCCCCGGACGGCGCGCTGACCTCGCTGTCCGTGCCCGGGCAGAAGGGCGGACGCGTGGTGCAGGACGACTGGCGGCAGGACCGGGGGTTGTTCCGCGAGGCCGAGGAGCAGCTCGCCGCCTACTTCGCCGGGGAACTGAAGGAATTCCGGCTGACCTGGCGCACCGACGGCTCCGTCTTCCGGGAGAAGGTCTGGGCCGCGCTGGACGACATCCCGTACGGCTCGACCGTGACCTACGGCGAGATCGCCGCGCGCATCGGAGCGCCCAGGGCGGCCGTACGGGCCGTCGGCGGGGCGATCGGCGCCAATCCGCTGCTGGTCGTCCGACCGTGCCACCGGGTGATCGGGGCCGACGGGACACTGACCGGCTATGCGGGCGGCCTGGAGCGCAAGGTACGGCTGCTGACGCACGAAGGGGTGCTGTGAGCGTGCGCTCTCACGCCCCGAAAACGGCCCCCACCCATGCCGCCGCGATCAGCTGGCAGGTGAACAGTTCCACCAGCACGCTGGAACCGCCCGAGCGCATCGCCGTGCGCACGGTCGCGACGGCCTCGGCGTGGCGGCCGAGGCGGAGGCGTTCGGCGAGGTAGATGCCGGCCAGGAAACCGGGGATCGCGCCGATGACGGGGAGCAGGACGAAGCCGAGGGTGGATCCCGCCCCGGCGTAGGCCAGCATGCGCTGGGTGGCGCCGCTCGCCCGCAGCCGCCGGGGAGGCAGGGCCCAGCGCACTCCCTGGGAGACCAGCATCAGGACCGTGGCTCCCACCAGGATCCACCAGGCGACGGGCTGCGGGTCCTTGAGCGCCCACCACATGACCGCGGCCCACACCAGCAACGAACCGGGCACCGCGGGCAGCAGCACTCCGCACAGACCGAACAGGATGACCAGCCCGACCAGCAGGAGGTCCCACACTCCCATCTCACCAGACTGCCGGAACACGGGAGAAGGTGCAGGTCACAAGCGTAGTCGTGGTCCAGACCCGCAGGTCAGCCGCTCGTGGCCGCCGGGACGTCGCCATATCGCATGACCGTTCTACGGCTCACTCGACGCGCCGTTCGTGGTGCCGTGAGAGGCCGGTTTTTTCCACAAGCCCCGTTTTCATCCGGCCCGTGCGGTGGACAATCAGGGGCATGAGCCAGCAGGGGGGAAGGCCCACCGGTCCCGAGGACGACTGGTGGGGGCACTTGTACGACGACTCCACCGGCGACACGGGCCCCACACCCGCACCCGATTCCCTCGACGACCGCTTCGCCTCGGCGGCGGGGGCGGTGGGCGACCGGGGCGTTCCCGTCTCCGAGCCGGTGGTTCCGGCGCCTCGGGCCGGTGCCGACGACCTCATGGACAGCCCACGTGCCTCCGGTCCGTCACCACGGCGCGCCCCCTGGGAACCACCGCCGGCACGGCCCACCGGACCGGTGACTTTCCCGACGGCTTTCCCGACCGCGGGGCCAGGGCAGGGACGAGAGCGGACGCCCACGGATGGTGCGGTCGCACCGGCCGGGCCCGGCAGCCCCTCGGACAGTCCGGGGGAGACTCCCGGGACGACGATCCCGGCCTCGGGGACGTCCTCCGACCCACCGACGGTCCCCCCGCCCCCCTCGGCCCCTCCCTTCCGGCCGAGCCCCGAGGCCCGCTCCAGCACGGCCGGCGCCCCGCCCAGGGGTCCCACCACGGGGCCGACAGCCGAGTCCTGCCCCGGCGGGACCGTGTCCCCCGCCCCGGCCGATCCGCCGCCCGCCGATCTCCCGCCCGAGCAACCCGAACCCAGGTTCGAGCGCCCCGCGTCCTCCCCCCGGCCCCGCGGCCACGTCGGCTCGCGGCCGCCCACCTACGACGCCGAACCGACGGCCCTGCCGCTCGCCGACCCCGACGACCTGGACGACCTCGTCGCGGACACCGTGCTCGACGGAGCCCGGTACGGGGCCTGCACGTTGCGGGCCGTGTCCGTACGGGGGGACTCCGCGCGGTACCGGGGGGAGCCGCGGCGGGACTCGTTGCTGACCGCGCGGTTCGGCACCGGCGAGCGTGCGTTGCTGCTGGTGGCGATGGCGACCGGGGCCCGGGCCACGCCGGGGGCGCACCGGGCCGCCGCAGAGGCCTGTCACTGGATCGGGCGGGCCGTCGGGCGCAGTCACGCTCGGCTCGTGGAGGACATAAGGGCGGGGCGGCGCGGCGACCTCAAGTCCGGGCTGCACCGCCTCACCGACCGCAGCCTCGGCAAGCTCCGCGCCAGCGCCGCCGAACAGGGCGTCGCCCCGGAGGAGTACGCGGCCGGCCTGCGCTGTCTGCTGCTGTCCGCCGACCCCGAGTGCCGTACGCGTGTCTTCTTCGGCGTCGGGCCCGGCGGGCTGTTCCGGTTGCGGGACGGCGAGTGGCAGGACATCGAACCGCAGGTCCCCGAGGTCAAGGGCGAACCCGTCGTGGGGTTCGGATCGCCGCCCGCCGAGACCCCCGAGGGCGACCGGCTCACCATGGACCTCGGCATCCCGACCCCGCCCAGCCCCTACGAACCGGCCCCGGAACCACCCCGCGAACCCTTCCGTTTCCGTACCTCCGTCGCCCGCCCGGGTGACACGCTCCTCGTGTGCAGCGGCGGCCTCGCCGACCCGCTGCGCGGCGAACCCGAACTGGGCGACTACCTCGCCGAGCGGTGGTCCCGCCCCGAGCCGCCCGGACTCGCCGCGTTCCTCGCGGACTCCCAAGTACGGGTCAAGGGTTACGCGGACGACCGTACGGCCGCGGCCGTTTGGGAGGCGTGACGGCTTCCCGTGTGACTTGATGGAACCCGGAGGGATCCCCGGAGACCGAAGGGGCAGACGAGAGACATGGCCAAACAGAACGTCGCGGAACAGTTCGTCGACATCCTGACCCGCGCCGGAGTCAAACGCCTCTACGGAGTCGTCGGCGACAGCCTCAACCCGGTCGTCGACGCCGTACGCCGCAACTCCGCCATCGACTGGATCCACGTCCGGCACGAGGAGACCGCCGCCTTCGCCGCCGGGGCGGAAGCCCAGATCACCGGCAAGCTCGCCGCCTGCGCCGGCTCCTGCGGGCCCGGCAACCTCCATCTCATCAACGGCCTCTACGACGCCCACCGCTCCATGGCCCCGGTCCTCGCCCTCGCCTCCCACATCCCGTCCAGCGAGATCGGCCTCGGCTACTTCCAGGAGACCCACCCCGACCAGCTGTTCCGTGAGTGCAGCCACTACAGCGAGCTGATCTCCAGCCCGAAGCAGATGCCCCGGCTGCTCCAGACCGCCATCCAGAACGCCGTCGGCCGCTCCGGCGTCAGCGTCGTCTCCCTGCCCGGCGACATCGCCGCCGAACCCGCCCCGGAGAAGGCCGCCGAGACCGCCCTCGTCACCTCCCGGCCGACGGTCCGCCCCGGCGACGCCGAGATCGACCGGCTCGTCGAAATGATCGACGAAGCCGACAGGATCACCCTGTTCTGCGGCAGCGGCACGGCCGGTGCGCACGCCGAGGTCATGGAGTTCGCCGGGAAGGTCAAGTCCCCGGTGGGGCACGCGCTGCGCGGCAAGGAGTGGATCCAGTACGACAATCCGTTCGACGTCGGCATGAGCGGGCTGCTCGGGTACGGCGCCGCCTACGAGGCCACCCACGAGTGCGACCTGCTGATCCTGCTCGGCACCGACTTCCCGTACAACGCCTTCCTCCCCGACGACGTGAAGATCGCCCAGGTCGACGTCCGGCCCGAACACCTCGGCCGCCGCTCGAAACTGGACCTCGCGGTGTGGGGCGACGTACGGGAGACGCTGCGCTGCCTGACCCCGCGCGTGAAGGAGAAGAAGAACCGCCGCTTCCTCGAACGGATGCTGAAGAAGCACGCCGACGCGCTGGAGGGGGTGGTGAAGGCGTACACCCGCAAGGTCGACAAGCACGTGCCGATCCACCCCGAGTACGTGGCGTCCGTACTCGACGAAGTCGCCTCCGACGACGCTGTCTTCACCGTCGACACCGGCATGTGCAACGTCTGGGCCGCCCGCTACATCTCACCCAACGGCCGCCGCCGCGTCATCGGCTCCTTCTCCCACGGCTCGATGGCCAACGCGCTGCCCATGGCGATCGGCGCACAGTTCACCGACCGGAGGCGGCAGGTCGTGTCGATGTCCGGCGACGGGGGCTTCTCCATGCTGATGGGCGACTTCCTGACGCTGGTGCAGTACGACCTCCCCGTCAAGGTCGTCCTCTTCAACAACTCCTCCCTCGGCATGGTCGAGTTGGAGATGCTGGTCGCCGGACTCCCGTCCTACGGCACCACCAACAAGAACCCCGACTTCGCCGCCGTCGCCCGCGCCTGCGGTGCCCACGGGGTACGCGTCGAGAAGCCCAAGGACCTCGCCGGGGCGTTGAAGGACGCCTTCAAGCACAAGGGACCGGCCCTCGTCGACGTCGTCACCGACCCCAACGCCCTGTCCATCCCGCCGAAGATCAAGGCGGAGATGGTGACCGGGTTCGCCCTGTCCGCCTCCAAGATGGTGCTGGACGGCGGCGTCGGCCGGATGGTCCAGATGGCCCGCTCCAACCTGCGCAACGTGCCCCGGCTCTAGGGGTGGCCGGTCCCTGGAGCGCTAGCGGTAGGGCGTCCACCGGCGTGCCGAGGTGTCGTACATGTACCGGGGCAGTTCCTTGATGCCGCTGGTGCGGAACGGGCGGCCGGCGTCGTCGATGCGGACGGTGCCCCTGCGGCCCTGGGAGGACCACTCCAGCTCCAGGAACCAGCGGCAGTCGCACGTCCCGGTCCGGGCGGTCACCAGCAGCACCTCGGGGTCCCGCGCGGAGACGCGGTACGGCATGCGCACCGCCGGGATCGGTGTGCCGGCATCGTTCCCGGCGACCGCGCGGGCGATGGGGCGGTCCATGTCCAGGTTCACGTCGAAGTGGCGCGGGGTGATCGAACCGCCGCAGCCCTGGTCCATGGCGTAGGCGTTGCCCTGCGCGGGCGCCGTACGCCCCACGACGCGCACGCGCAGCGCCTCCAGGACGACGGCCGTGTCCGTTCGCCCCTGTACGGACAGTTCGACGAGCGTCTCGCCGCCGTGCACCGCGGCCTGCGTGGCCGCCCAGGTGCCCGCGTCCTGCGGTGCCGGGGGTGGGGGCACCTGCTCCGGTGGCTTGGCTATGACGTAGTCGTGCCCGCAGCCGAGCTTCCAGGCCTGGGAGTTGGCGGACCAGGTGAGGGGTGTGCCGGGGGTCGCTCCGCCGGCGCCGGTGGGCGGGCCGGCACCCGGGGTGGAGGGTGCGGGGGACGGTTTCTTCTTCGGGGTGGCGGAGGGGGAAGGCCGCTCGCCGGTGGGGGAACTGCTCGGAGGGGTGGGTGAGGGGCTGTCCCGGTTCGGTGCCCCGGCTTCCGTCGTGCCGGTCGGGGCGGGCCCGGCCGTACGGACACGGTCGTCGGACGACCGCCGCCCGTCCGGGAGCGCGGACAGGCTCCCGAGCGTCGCGAGCAACGCGCAGGCAGCGGCCAGACCGACCGCGACGCGTCTGCGGCGGTACCAGGGGCGGGTCGTCGGCCCGGCCTCCCGGTCGCTGTCCGGGCCCGGTACGGCGACCGGGTCACCCGCCGCGGTCTCCGTACGCGGCCGCCTGCGTGCCGCCACCGCCAGGAGCCAGCGGCGGTGGAGTTCCAGGCGTTCCTCCGCAGTCGCCCCGCAGAGGGCCGCGAAACGCTCCACGGGGGCGAAGTCGAGGGGGACCGCCTCGCCCGCGCAGTAGCGGTGCAGGGTCGAGGTGTTCATGTTCAGGCGGCGGGCCAGTGAGCCGTAACTGCGGTCCGTGCGCTCCTTCAGCGCCCGCAGCAGCGCCGCGAACTCCCCGACGTCGTCGACGTCCTCCTGTACCGACACCGTTCCCCCGTCCTCGTGCGGTCCGACCCGGCCCGGAGGGCATCCCAGGCACCCCACGTACCTGCACGTCAAACGGGCTGGGATGGTTCCACCGCGCCGGATCGGGCGCGGGCTGTTGCGCCCGCCTGCTGTGACCGCTGATGCTCTTGGTGCCGCACCGACCAGGGCCGGGCCGACCAACCGGCGTCGCGGCGGCATCCGACATCCACGCATTCACCCACGGGGGGACACCCATGCCCATGCGCACCCGAGCAGGAGCGCTCACCGCCCTCACCGTCGCCGCCCTCGCGGCCGGCACGGTCCTCACGGCACCGCCGGCCGGCGCCGCACCGAAGGCCTCGCCCAGGTTCCTGTCGGCCTCCGAACTGCCGCCGCACCCGACCTCGGGCTGGACCGCCGGACCGGTCACCGACGGGTTCCCGGAGGAGCTCGGCTCCTGCCTGGCGGAGCTGCCCGGATACGACTACCGGCACCGGGCGTTCCGCACCGAGCTGGAGACCAGCGCCGTACAGGTCACCGTCGTGACCGGCTCCGCCGCCAAGGCCAAGGCCCTCGCCAAGCGCTTCGACGACGCGGTCCGCACCTGCGCCGACCGTATCGAGGAGTCCTCACCGGACGTCCGGGCCGAGGGCCGGGACTACGGCTCGCTGCCGGTCGAGGAGGGCGCCCGCGTCCGCGGACTGCACACCGAGACGTCCTGGGGGGCCACGGACATCGCGCTGCTGTCCGTCGGACGGGACGGCAGGACCGTCACCGTCGTGGAGTGGGGACAGATGGGCGACTTCGACGACGCGCCCGTGGCCGCCTTCAAGAAGACGACGACCACCGCCGTCGACAAGTTGTACTGACCGGGCGGCCACCAAGGAAAGGACCGGGGCCGTCCTCCCGTCACGGGGGTGGGGAGGGCGGCCCCGTACCGGCCGGGAACCCCGGGAGGACCGTCGTACTTCGGCCAACTTCACCAGGCCGGCGGGCACCGGGACCAGCAGCCCCACGCCTTCGCCGCGTACGGAAGGATCGGCAGCCGGCCATCGGCAGTTCGTCCGATCTCCGGCGGTCAGGATCCGCGGCGGGGCGCCCACCGGCTACCCTCTTGTCCCCTTCCTCCGCGCCGCCGTACGGCTCAGGGCCCCGCCGCCCGGCCCGCCGGTCCCGGCCGGATGGCCGAACACCCGGTCGTTGACGAACCGACATGACTGCCACGTGCCCGACGGGGCATGGATCCCCGTGAACGTGTTCGAGCAGGAGGGGAACCGACATCGGCGCGCGGGCGGGGGTCATGGAGAGGCAGGCACGAGGAGGCGGTCCCATAACGATCGGGGCCTTCTCGGCGAAGACGGTGGAGGACAAGTCCGAAGACGTCACGGAGCAGGCGGCGGCGCCTCAGTTGAGGCGCAGGCTCGGGCGGGCGGACCTACGGGCCGTGCCGGAGGCGCGCCGGGCCCTGCGAGAGCTGCTCGGGCAGTGGGGGAGGACCGCACGATCGGACGTCGCGGAACTGCTCACCAGCGAACTCGTCACCAACGCGATCGTCCACACCGACCACGACGCGGTCCTGACGGCCACCGTCGGACCCCGTGGACTACGGGTGGAGGTACGGGACTTCGTGGCCCGCAGACCCCGGCTGCGCGTACCGGTCGCCGACGACGGTACGAACGGCAGAGGCCTGTTCCTGGTGCAGTCCCTCGCGGACGCCTGGGGCGTCAGGGCGCACGGAGTGGGCAAGGCCGTCTGGTTCGAGCTGGAGACCGAGGCGGCGTGAACGGAGCAGCGCGGAGAGAGGGGAACGGCGAAAGGGGCGCGGCCCGCAGGCCACGCCCCTTCCCGGCGCTTTCTCTGCGCGGCTCGGTCAGCCGAACTGCTGCTCCAGGTCCTTGAGTTTGCGCTCCAGGGAGTCGAGACGCGGCAGAGCCTGCGTGTCGTCCTCCGCGGTGAGATCGACGGTCACCGGGTCAGCTCCGTGACGAACGGGCTGAAGGGAGGGACGCGAGCGGACGGGCAGTTGTTCCGGCGCGGATATGGCAGGCTCCGCGGAGACCTGCGAGGAGCCGCGCTCCACCTGCACCTCCAGCTGCCGGCCGCCACCACGGCCGAAGTGGCCGCGGTGACCGCGGCTGATCGCCTTCAACTGGGCGCGCTCCACGCGCTGCTGGTCGCGCCGCCGCTGCCGGGCCTCGTCCTTCTTGCGCTTGTCGTCGCGCACCTCGTCGACGGCCTCGTCCAGGCTGCGCACACCCTCCAGAAGCATCAGCGACCAGGCCTTGTACGTCTCCCGGGGGGCCCGCAGCCAGCGCACGATGCGGATCTGCGGCAGCGGGCGCGGCACCAGGCCCTGCTCGCGCAGGGCGGCCCGGCGGGTCTGCTTCAGCGCACGGTCGAAGAGGACCGCCGCCGAGAGGGACATGCCGGCGAAGAAGTGGGGGGCGCCGTCGTGGCCGACGCCCCTGGGCGCGTGCACCCAGTTGAACCAGGCCGCGGCGAGCGCGAACGTCCATACCAGTATCCGCGAACCGAGCGCCGCGTCACCGTGGCTGGCCTCGCGCACCGCGAGCACGGAGCAGAACATCGCCGCGCCGTCCAGGCCGAACGGGACGAGGTACTGCCAGCCGTCGGAGAGGCCGAGGTTCTGCTCGCCGAAGCCGACCAGGCCGTGGAAGGAGAGCGCGGCGGCGACGGCCGCGCAGCAGAACAGAAGGACGTAGGAGACGGTGCCGTAGAGGGCCTCCTTGCGTCTGCGACGCTCCTCGCTGCGCTCCCAGGAATCGTCCGCGCTCGTGTCCTTGACCGAGGAGCGCTTGCCGCGCGCGAGCACCGCCACCGCCGCCAGCATGCCCAGGAGAAGCACGGCGCCCGGAAGCAGCCAGTTCAGCGATATGTCGGTCAGTCTCATCTGGGTGGTCCCTTGCATTGGGATAGGGCGTAACGCCCGCCATAGTGGCCCAATCCCACCGGCCCTCAGGGGGTTTCGGGGCAAGAGGCCGCCAAGGAAGTGCAAGGGATTGCCCAGGGCGACATTCTGCTCGAACTGCCGCTTGAGGGGCGAGAGTTGAGTTCGAAGAAGACTACCCGCACGGGTGGTTCCCCGGAAAGTTCCCGTGACACGTGAGGAAGTTGTGAATCGGCTGCGGGCATGTGGGTGGCCGGTTCGGTGATGATCTTACCGGGGAGGCGGGGGTGCTCCGTCCGTGTCTGCCCGGGGTTGCTCAACCGGCCGTGGCCAGCAGCTTGGTGACCCGGTCGGCGTCACACGTGCGCGGGCAGGTGGCGCAGGTGTCCTCGGGGCGCAGGGTGTAGAACATGCAGCAGCTCGCGCGGTCCCGGGTGCGCAGCGGCTCGCCGCCGGGGCCGGTCAGCTCGCGGAAGGCCGCCGTGCCCACGTACGGCTTGGTCGCGCCCGGCAGGAGCAGCTCCAGCTCGCGCATCGCGCGCCGCTCCTCGATCTCGCCGAGCAGCTGGGCGACGTACCAGAGCCCCTCGACGATCTCGTCCGTCGCCATACCCCACAGGGCCCGGCCGCGGCGCCGCATCCGGGGTCCGAAACCGGCCAGGACCGGCTCCAGGTGCTCCGCGACCGCCGACCGCACCTCGGCCCGCAGCGCCTCCTCGTCCGGGACGACCCGGGCGCCGGGCAGCGCGGCTGCCTCGTCGCCGGGCAGGCAGGCGAAGCCGGCCGGGCGGACGGCCAGGTGGCCGACGGGGTGGGCGGGGGCGGTGCGGTCGTACGAGACGTGCGTCACCGGGTAGCGGGGTACGCGGCGGTGCAGGAACCAGGGGACGGTGATCAGGAGGCAGGCGGGCCAGGCGTACCGGTGCAGGCCGAAGCTGGCGATCACGTCGGGCCGTGCCTGGCGGTCGTAGTCCCGGCGGATCTGGGCGTCGTCCCAGGACAGGAAGGCGTCGAGGCCGGGGCCGGCTTCCGCGAGCGCGGCGGCGGTGGTCCAGTTGCCGCCCTGGGGGGTCTCGTCCGCGGCGGTCAGTTCGGTGATGGCCAGCCCCGGGATGACCTCGGCCAGACGGGCGTACGCGCCGGAGAGGGCCGAAGGGGGCAGGGGCATGTGATCACCGGTCCACGTGGGTCGTTTGAAGGTAAGGCTTACCTTACCGAAGATCGCTGGGATTTGAACTGGCGGCCGGTGCGCTTATGGTGCTTGACGGACGAGTAACAACCCGCCGTAATGACCCCAAGTACCGATACGTCCGGAGGAGGAGCCGTGAAGCAGGGCGCGCAGGGCTCCGCCGGGGCGGGGGTGCCGAGGGGGGAGGTGCCGGAGGGCCAGGTCCGGGTGCCGCGGCAGCCCGGGGTGGCGGACGCGGGTCGGGTGAGGCCCGGAGCCGGTGCCGAGGTGGTGCGAGGTGAGCACACGCACAGTGAGCCGGTCCCGCCGGCTGCTTTGCGGGGGCGGGCCGTCGTTCAGCGGTCCTCGGTGCGCGGGCAGATCGTGGATGCGCTGCGGGCCGCGCTGGTGGCCGGGGAGCTGAGGCCCGGGGAGGTGTACTCGGCGCCGGTGCTGGGCGAGCGGTTCGGGGTCTCGGCGACGCCGGTGCGGGAGGCCATGCAGCAGCTGGCCCTGGAGGGTGCCGTCGAGGTCGTGCCGAACCGTGGGTTCCGGGTGGTCGAGCGGGGAGCGCGGGAACTGGCGGAGCTGGCCGAGGTGCGGGCGCTGATCGAGGTGCCGGTGATGCTGCGGCTGGCCCGGACGGTGTCGGCGGAGCGCTGGGCCGAGCTGCGTCCCCTCGCCGAGGCGACGGTCCGCGCGGCGTCCTCCGGCTGCCGCGCGACCTACGCGGAGTCCGACCGGGGGTTCCACCGGGCGGTGCTGTCCCTGTCCGGGAACGAGCAGCTGGTCCAGATCGCGGAGGACCTGCACCGGCGGGCGCAGTGGCCCCTGGTGGGGAGCGGGCCGGGGATGCGGGGCCGGGCCGATCTGGTGGCGGACGCGCATGAACACACGGCGTTGCTGGACGCGTTGATCGCCCAGGACCTCGAGGTCGTGCGGGCGCTGGTGGGGGAGCACTTCGCGGGTGCCGGCTGAGCGCGCGTCTGCGCCTGCGGCCGGCTTGTGCGTGGGGGCCGCGCCGGAGGGTGTCCGACCGCTGCGCCCCAGCTGCGGGCAGTCGTGCTGCCAAGGGCGGCACGGGTGGGCGCAGCGGCACCCCGCTCCGCCGGGCTGCGGACCCACCCGGCCCCGGCAACGACGCCGGGTTGCCCATCGGCACCTCAAGCCGTCGCGGCCCCCGCAGCCGGTGGCACCGGGGCCAACTGCCGTGCCAACCACGTCGGCACACCCCCGAGCAACCGGAACAGCCGCCGGGCCTCCTCCCGCAGCCGGGCCGCCTCCGGCTCGGTCTCCGTGTCGGCGAGCGACACCAGCGCCGGCGCCGTACCGACGAGATAGCCCAGCTCCTCACGGATCCGCAGCGACTCGGCGAACCCGTGCCGCGCCTCCGCCAACTCCCCGTCGCGCAAGGCGAGTCCGGCCAGATGCCGCCACGTGAAGGACAGCAGCAACGGATCGGACTGCGCCGTCGCCCCCGCGTGCGCACGGCGATACGCGGCCCGCGCCGCCTGCGGTGACCGCGTCAGGTTCTCCGCGAGCAGCCCGCGACGGAAGTCCAGCAGGGCCCGCTGCGGAGCCCCCGGAGGGATCAGCGCCGCGGCCCGCCCCAGCGCCGCCCGCGCCTCGTCGGCCCGGTCGCGCACCGCGAGCAGCGTCGCGGCGTAGGCCAAGTACCCGCGTTCACAAGCGGCCGCGCCCCGCTCGTCGTCGCTGTGGGCCAGCGCCTCCGCGGTGCGCAGGGCGTCCTCGGCCTCCTCCCAGCCCTGCTCCGTGTACAGACACCGTTCCACCAGCAGCGACGCGCGTTGGAGCGCCGCCGCGGGGGTGTCCGGTAGCAGCAGGGCGGCCGCGTCGGCCCAGCACGCGCGTGAGCGCAGCCGCCATACCGCGGTCTGGAGGGGATCGTCACCGGCGGTCGTTCCGTTACCAGACATGGCGGAATGCGCCACGTTGCCCTCCCCGAGCACGCCATCGAGCTGTTGAGTGGTGGCGGCATCTCAGCACGAATCGCGGGGCCGGGCCAAGAGGGTGGGTGAAGGATTTCACAAAGTCGTGGGACTCCGGGGCGTCCCGCGTTCGGGCCGGGGCGCCCCGTGTCTCAGCTCATCCGCAGCGCCAGGAAGAAGTCCAGCTTGTCCTCCAGGCGTGACAGGTCACGGCTCGTCAACTGCTCGATGCGCCCCACCCGGTACCGCAGTGTGTTGACGTGGAGGTGGAGACGGGTGGCGCAGCGGGTCCAGGAGCCGTCGCAGTCGAGGAACGCCTCCAGCGTGGGGATCAGTTCGGCGCGGTGGCGGCGGTCGTAGTCGCGCAGCGGGTCCAGCAGGCGGGCCGTGAAGGCGCGGCGGACGTCGTCCGGGACGAAGGGCAGGAGGAGGACGTGGGAGGCCAGTTCCTGGTGGCCCGCCGCGCAGACCCGGCCCGGGCGGGCGGCCGCCACCCGGCGGGCGTGGCGGGCCTCCTCCAGTGCGCCGCGCAGGCCCTCCGCCGAGTGCACGGCCGCGCTGACGCCGAGTGTGAGGCGGCCGTCGTCGCTCAGGCCGGCCGTCAGGGGATCCCGTACGGACTCCAGGAGCGCGTCCGCGAGGACGCCGGTCTCGGAGCCGTCGTGCTCCGTCGAGACGGCGGGGAGCGGGACGAGGGCGACGGCCTCGTCGCCCGTGTGGGCCACCGCGATGCGGTCGGAGTGCTCCGGGCCCGCCGACAGGGGGTCGACGAGGATCTCCTCCAGCAGGGCCTGGGCGACCGGGCCCTCCTCGATACCGGCGCCGTCCCAGTCGACGCGGGCCACGACCACCTGCCAGTGCGGCGCGGTGCCGAGGCCGGGCAGCAGGACCGGGGCGGCCACCCGGAGGCGGGCGGCGATCTCCGCGGGGGCCGCGCCCGTCTGGACCAGTTCCAGGACCTCCTGGGCGAGGCGGCGGCGGACCGTGCGGGCGGCGTCGCGGCGGTCGCGCTCGACCGCGATCAGCTGGGTGACGCCGTACAGCAGGTCGAGGCGCTCCTCCGCCCAGTCCCCGGCGTCCGCCTCGACGGCCAGCAGCCAGTCGGACAGGACCGTCTCCCGGGCGTCCCGGGCGGTCTGCGGGGCGCGGCCCGTCGAGCGGATGGGGAAGAGGGAGTAGGTCGCGCCGCCCACGAGGACGCGGTGCGGGGCGCGGCGGCCCGTGCGGGTGGCGGCCAGGTGTTCCGCCGCCAGTCGGCCGCAGGCCTCGGCGGTGAGGGCGGGGCCCGACGTCTTCGGGCCCGCGATCAGGCGGCCGGTGGGGGAGAGGACCCAGGCGCGCAGGTCCAGGTCCGAGCCCAGGAGGTCCAGGACCACGTCCGGGCCGCCGCCCGCCGGGCCCGACGTCATCATCCGGCGGTGGCGGTCGACCACGGCCGCGAGGTCGCCGGCTCGCTCACCGGAGACCTGCCGTACGACGTGTTCGGTGATCGTCGCGAACGCCACCGACTCGTGCACCGCGAAGAGCGGGAGGCGGTGGCGGGCGCAGGCCTCGACCAGGTCGTCCGGTACGTCCCCGAGCTCGGCCTCGCCCGCAGCGAGGGCCGTGACCCCCTCCTGCACCAGGATCCGCACGAACGGTTCCGAGTCCGCGGCGTCCCGGCGCCAGGCCAGGCCCGTGAGCACCAGCTCGCCGCCCGAGAGGTAGCGGCTGGGATCGCGCAGGTCGGTGGTCATCACACCGCGCACGGTGCGGTCCAGCTCGTCCTCGCCGCCGAGCAGCTTGAGGCCCAGCGCGTCGGTGTCCAGCAGTGCGCGCAGCCGCATTCTCGTCGCCGCCGTTCTTTGTCTCGAAATCTATGGTGAATCTTGGTGGGGCAGAGGGATGAACGGTTGTTCGGTGGGCTGGTGGGCGATGGCCCTCGCCCTCCGAACCGGTCCTGGCCGTGTCCCAGGTCACGCGGCTGTGTCGCGCGTTTCCACAGGAAAACGAGGAGGTTTCTGATGGCCTCCGTTCATACGAATCTACAAGATGCCCGTCCTGGCCAGCCAACTCCTTCATGGTTTCCGTGACTGACCCGCCGGAGCACCGGCCTGTGTACTGAGTCCACTACGCGTCAACAGCACATGAACGAGCCGGGACCGCCGCACACGGATTGGCTCAATCTGCACGCCCCACGAGAAGACGAAGAAGAGAGCCGGTCATGGACTTCCTTCGCCCCGCCAGCTGGGAGGAGGCGCTCGCCGCGAAAGCCGAGCATCCCACCGCTGTGCCGATTGCGGGTGGCACCGACGTGATGGTCGAGATCAACTTCGACCACCGCCGGCCCGAGTACCTCATGGACCTGAACCGCATCGGCGACCTCTCCGAGTGGGAGGTCGGCGAGGAGAGCGTGCGGCTGGGTGCCTCCGTGCCCTACACGAGGATCATGGAGAACCTCCGCGCCGAGCTGCCGGGGCTCGCCCTCGCCTCGCACACGGTCGCCTCCCCGCAGATCCGCAACCGCGGCGGCGTCGGCGGCAACCTCGGCACCGCCTCCCCGGCCGGCGACGCCCACCCCGCCCTGCTCGCCGCGGGTGCCGAGGTGGAGGTGGAGTCGGTGCGCGGTGCGCGTCGCATCCCGATCGACGAGTTCTACAAGGGGGTGAAGCGCAACGCCCTGGCCCCGGACGAGCTGATCCGGGCCGTGCACGTGCGGAAGGCCGACGGGCCGCAGCAGTTCTCCAAGGTGGGGACCCGGAACGCGATGGTCATCGCCGTGTGCGCCTTCGGGCTCGCGCTGCACCCGCGGACGCGGACCGTGCGGACCGGCATCGGTTCGGCCGCTCCGACACCCGTTCGGGCCAAGACCGCCGAGGAGTTCCTGAACGCGGCCCTGGAGGAGGGCGGCTTCTGGGACAACGGGAAGATCATCACCCCCTCCGTCGCCAAGCAGTTCGCGGACCTGTGCTCCGCCGCCTGCAACCCGATCGACGACGTCCGGGGCACCGCGAGCTACCGCCGCCACGCGGTCGGCGTCATGGCCCGCCGCACGCTGACCTGGACCTGGGAGTCCTATCGCGGCGCGCGCCGCATCACCGAGGGAGCTGCGTAATGCGCGTCAACTTCACGGTCAACGGCCGTCCGCAGGAAGCCGACGACGTGTGGGAGGGCGAGTCCCTGCTGTACGTGCTGAGGGAGCGGCTCGGCCTGCCGGGGTCGAAGAACGCCTGCGAGCAGGGCGAGTGCGGCTCGTGCACGGTCCGCCTGGACGGTGTGCCGGTGTGTTCGTGCCTGGTCGCGGCCGGTCAGGTGGAGGGCCGCGAGGTCGTCACCGTCGAGGGGCTCGCCGACTACGCCAGGCAGCGCGCCGAGGGCGGCTGCGCGAGCGGCGCCTGCGGTACGTCGCTGCAGAACGCCCAGCAGTGGGAGGCCAGGGGCACCGACTCGCAGACCGGCGAGGGCACCGAGCTCTCCCCGATCCAGCAGGCGTTCATCGACGCCGGCGCCGTCCAGTGCGGCTTCTGCACGCCGGGTCTGCTGGTCGCCGCCGACGAGATGCTGGAGCGCAACCCCACCCCGACCGACGCGGACATCCGCGAGGCCCTGTCGGGCAACCTGTGCCGCTGCACCGGCTACGAGAAGATCATGGACGCGGTCCGCCTGGCGGCCGCCCGGCAGGGAGAGGCGGTCTGATCATGTCTTCCCCCAACGGAACCCCCACCAAGATCACCCAGGGCTCGCAGACCAAGGGCGGCATCGGCGAGTCCACGCTCCGCCCGGACGGCGTCCTCAAGGTCACCGGTGAGTTCGCGTACTCGTCCGACATGTGGCACGAGGACATGCTGTGGGGCCAGATCCTCCGCTCGACCGTGGCACACGCCGAGATCGTCTCCATCGACACGAGCGAGGCCCTGGCCCTGCCGGGCGTCCACGCCGTGCTGACGTACGACGACCTGCCGACCGACGTGAAGAACTACGGGCTGGAGATCCAGGACACCCCGGTCCTCGCCCACGGCAAGGTCCGCCACCACGGCGAGCCGGTCGCGATCGTCGCCGCCGACCACCCGGAGACCGCGCGCCGCGCCGCCGCGAAGATCAAGGTGGACTACCGGGAGCTGCCCGTCATCACCGACGAGGCCTCCGCGACCGCGCCGGACGCGATCCTCGTCCACGAGAACCGCGACGACCACCACGCCGGTCATGTCCCGCACCCGAACATCGTCCACCGCCAGCCGATCGTCCGCGGGGACGTGGCCCGGGCCCGCGAGCGGGCCGACGTGATCGTCGAGGGCGAGTACACCTTCGGCATGCAGGACCAGGCCTTCCTCGGCCCCGAGTCCGGCCTCGCCGTGCCGGAGGAGGACGGCGGCGTCCACCTCTACATCGCCACCCAGTGGCTGCACAGCGACCTGCGCCAGATCGCGCCCGTGCTCGGCCTGCCCGAGGACAAGGTGCGGATGACGCTGTCCGGCGTCGGCGGCGCGTTCGGCGGCCGCGAGGACCTGTCGATGCAGATCCACGCCTGCCTGCTGGCGCTGCGCACGGGCAAGCCCGTCAAGATCGTCTACAACCGGTTCGAGTCCTTCTTCGGGCACGTCCACCGCCACCCCGCCAAGCTCCACTACGAGCACGGGGCCACCAAGGACGGCAAGCTCACGCACATGAAGTGCCGGATCGTCCTGGACGGCGGCGCCTACGCCTCCGCCTCCCCGGCCGTCGTCGGCAACGCCTCCTCCCTGTCGGTCGGCCCGTACGTGATCGACGACGTGGACATCGAGGCCATCGCCCTCTACACCAACAACCCGCCCTGCGGCGCCATGCGCGGCTTCGGCGCGGTCCAGGCCTGCTTCGCCTACGAGGCGCAGATGGACAAGCTGGCGAAGGAACTCGGCATGGATCCGGTGGAGTTCCGGCAGCTCAACGCCATGGAGCAGGGCACGATCATGCCGACGGGGCAGCCGGTCGACTCGCCGGCCCCGGTCGCCGAACTCCTGCGCCGCGTCAAGGCGATGCCGATGCCACCGGAGCGCCAGTGGGAGTCCAGTGAGGGCGCCGACGTACGGCAGCTGCCGGGCGGTCTGTCCAACACCACGCACGGCGAAGGCGTCGTACGCGGTGTCGGCTACGCGGTGGGCATCAAGAACGTGGGCTTCTCCGAGGGGTTCGACGACTACTCGACCGCGAAGGTCCGGATGGAGGTCGTCGGCGGCGAGCCCGTCGTCACCGTCCACACGGCCATGGCCGAGGTCGGCCAGGGCGGTGTCACGGTCCACGCGCAGATCGCCCGCACCGAACTGGGCGTCACGCAGGTGACCATCAACCCGGCCGACACGCGGGTGGGCAGCGCCGGTTCGACGTCGGCCTCCCGGCAGACGTACGTCACCGGTGGCGCCGTGAAGAACGCCTGTGAGCTGGTCCGCGAGAAGGTGCTGGAGATCGGCCGCCGCAAGTTCGGCTCCTACCACCCGGCCTGGGCGACGGCCGAACTGCTGCTGGAGGGCGGCAAGGTCGTCACCGACGGCGGCGAGGTCCTCGGCGACCTGGCCGACGTCCTGGAGGACGAGGTCGTCGAGGTCGAGGAGGAGTGGCGGCACCGGCCGACCGAGCCCTTCGACCTGCGCACCGGCCAGGGCAACGGACACGTCCAGTACTCCTTCGCCGCGCACCGCGCCGTCGTCGAGGTCGACACCGAGCTCGGCCTGGTGAAGGTCATCGAGCTGGCCTGCGCCCAGGACGTCGGCAAGGCGCTCAACCCGCTGTCCGTGCTCGGCCAGATCCAGGGCGGCACGACACAGGGTCTGGGCGTGGCGGTCATGGAGGAGATCATCGTCGACCCCAAGACGGCGAAGGTGAAGAACCCCTCCTTCACGGACTACCTGATCCCGACCATCCTCGACACGCCGACCATCCCGGTCGACGTCCTCGAACTCGCCGACGAGCACGCCCCGTACGGGCTGCGCGGCATCGGCGAGGCACCCACCCTGTCGTCGACGCCGGCGGTCCTCGCGGCCATCCGGAACGCGACCGGGCTCGAGCTGAACCGGACTCCGGTACGGCCCGAGCACCTGACGGGTACGTCACTCTCCGAGGCCTGAACAGGAGAGTTCCGTCCGGGGGACCGCGTCCCCCGGGCCCCCTCGTTCGTCTCGGGCCGTCCCCCGGGTCGTGCATCCCAACCCCCTATGAAACTTGGGAGTAGGCCCACATGACCCAGCAGTCACTGGAGCCGAGGACCACAGCCGAGGACGCGGGCGAAGGCACCCGCGTCCCGGCCGGACGGTCCTGGCTCGACCGGTACTTCCACATATCCCACAGAGGGTCCACGGTCGCGCGCGAAGTGCGCGGCGGCGTCACCACCTTCATGGCGATGGCGTACATCCTCCTGCTCAACCCCCTGATCCTGTCCGGCAAGGACGCGGCGGGGAACACCCTCGCGCAGCAGGGCCTGATCACCGCGACCGCGTTCGCGGCGGCCCTCACCACGCTGCTGATGGGTTTCGTCGGCAAGGTGCCGCTCGCCCTCGCCGCCGGTCTCTCCGTCTCCGGAGTCCTCGCCTCCCAGGTCGCGCCCGAGATGACCTGGCCGCAGGCGATGGGCATGTGCGTGATGTACGGCGTGGTCATCATGCTGCTGGTCGTCACCGGTCTGCGCGAGATGATCATGAACGCGATCCCGCTCGCGCTCAAGCACGGCATCACCATGGGCATCGGTCTGTTCATCGCCCTCATCGGCTTCTACAAGTCCGGCTTCGTGCACCAGGGGAAGGCCACCCCCGTCACGCTCGGCCCGGCGGGCGAACTGGCCGGCTGGCCGGTGCTGCTGTTCGCCGGCACCCTCCTGCTGATCTTCATGCTCCAGGCCCGGAACATCCCGGGCGCCATCCTCATCGGCATCGTCAGCGGCACGGTCGTCGCGGCGATCCTGAACGCCGCCGGCGTCATCGACCCCAGGCAATGGGCGGGCGGTGCCCCCGAGCTGCACGGCAGCGCGGTGTCCATGCCCGACTTCTCGCTCTTCGGGGACGTGGAGTTCGGCGGCTGGGGCGAGGTCGGCGCGATGACCGTCGGCATGATCGTGTTCACGCTGGTGCTGGCCGGGTTCTTCGACGCGATGGCGACCATCATCGGCGTCGGCACCGAGGCCGAGCTCGCCGACGACAAGGGCCGGATGCCGGGCCTGTCCAAGGCGCTGTTCATCGACGGTGCCGGCGGTGCGATCGGCGGTGTCTCGGGCGGCTCCGGCCAGACCGTGTTCATCGAGTCGGCGACCGGTGTCGGCGAGGGCGCCCGCACGGGTCTCGCGTCCGTGGTCACCGGCCTGTTCTTCGCGGCCTGCCTGTTCTTCACGCCGCTCACCGCGATCGTGCCGCAGGAGGTCGCCTCCGCCGCCCTCGTCGTCATCGGCGCGATGATGCTGATGAACGCCCGGCACGTGGACTGGGCCGACCGGGCCACCGCCGTCCCGGTGTTCCTCACGGTCGTGCTGATGCCCTTCACGTACACCATCACCACCGGTGTCGCCGCGGGCGTCATCTCCTACGTGGCCATCAAGACCGCCCAGGGCAAGGTGCGCGAGATCGGCGCCTTCATGTGGATCCTGACGGCGGTGTTCCTCGTCTACTTCGCCCTCAACCCGATCGAGAGCTGGCTGGGCGTCCACTGACGCCCGCCGCAGCCTTAAGGAGACCGAGACAGATGCTGGACATCGCCGAGGAGCTGAACCGGTGGGTCGAGCAGGGCCGTGACTTCGCCGTGGCCACCGTGGTGGCCGTCGGCGGCAGCGCGCCCCGGCAGCCGGGAGCCGCGCTCGCGGTGGACGCCGAGGGCACGGCGATCGGCTCGGTCTCCGGGGGCTGCGTGGAGGGCGCGGTCTACGAGCTGTGCGAACAGGCGCTGCGGGACGGCGACACCGTCCTGGAGCGCTTCGGATACAGCGACGACGACGCCTTCGCCGTGGGTCTGACCTGCGGCGGCGTCATCGACATCCTGGTCACCCCGGTGCGGGCCGGCGATCCGGCCCGGCCGGTGGTCGCGTCCGCGCTCACCGCCGCCGCCCGAGGGGAGGCGGCGGCGGTGGCGCGGATCGTTTCGGGTCCGCGCGAACTGACGGGCCGGGCCCTGCTGGTCCGCCCCGACGGCACGCTCGAGGGGGGCTTCGGCGCCCATCCGGAACTGGACCGTACGGTCGCCGCGGAGGCGGGCGCCTTCCTGGACGCCGGCCGCACGGGCACCCTGGAGATCGGAGAGCAGGGCTCTCGCTGCGGAGCGCCGCTCACCGTCCTGGTCGAGTCCTCCGTCCCGCCGCCCCGCATGATCGTGTTCGGCGCGATCGACTTCGCCTCCGCCCTGGTCCGCATCGGCAAGTTCCTCGGCTACCGCGTCACGGTGTGCGACGCGCGCCCCGTCTTCGCGACCCGGGCGCGCTTCCCGGAGGCCGACGAGATCGTCGTCGAGTGGCCCCACCGCTACCTGGAGGGCACGGACGTCGACGCCCGCACGGTCCTGTGCGTGCTGACCCACGACGCCAAGTTCGACGTGCCCCTGCTGAAACTGGCGCTGCGCCTGCCGGTGGCGTACGTCGGTGCCATGGGCTCCCGGCGCACCCACCTGGACCGCAACGCGCGCCTGCGCGACGTCGGTGTCACCGAGCTGGAATTGAGCCGGCTGCGCTCGCCGATCGGCCTGGACCTCGGGGCCCGTACGCCCGAGGAGACGGCCCTGTCGATCGCGTCGGAGATCGTCGCCGGGCGGCGCGGCGGCAGCGGGGTCTCGCTGACCGGGGCCCACACGCCGATCCACCACGAGCCGGAGTCGCAGGCGGTCGGGCGGATCGGGTCGGTGGCCTGAGGCCGGCTCAGCGGGCCACGGCCTCCAGCAGGGAGAACGGCTCGGCCTCCGGGAGCGGGCCGACGGAGCCGAGGGACAGGCCGGCGGCATCGCACAGGTCCGCGAAGTCCTGGCGGGTGCGCTCCCTGCCGCCCACGTTCACCAGCATGTTGAGGTCGCTGAGGTACGTGCTCCCGTCTCCGCCGGTCGTGACGGCCTCGGGCAGCACCGGTTCCAGGATCAGGACCCGCCCGCCCGGAGGCAGTACGGCGCGGCAGTGGCGCAGGATCGTGACCGCCCGGTCGTCCGGCCAGTCGTGCAGGATGCTCTTCATCAGGTAGAGGTCCGAGCCCCCGGGCACCGACCGGAAGAAGTCCCCGGCGACCAGGGAGCAGCGGTCGGTGAGCCCGTGCCGCCGCAGGGTCTCGGGCGCCTGGGCGAGGCCGTCGGCAGTGTCGAGGACGACGCCCTTGAGATCCGGGAACGCCGTGAGGATACGCCACGCCCACCGTCGCCTACGCCGTGGAGCTCGGCTACGACGTCGCGCCGCTCGAGGCGTACGTGCGGTACGAGAACGGCCGCTACCTGGACGGCTGGTACAACCGGCTCCGCGACGCCTACCTCACCACGATGGCCGACCTCGGCGTGCACGCCGACCTGTCGCCGGCCGACTTCCTGGCGGCCATGGACGGCTACGAGGAGCGTGACCCGCAGCTGGCGATCGTCGTCTTGGCGATCAAGGCGAAGGTCAAGGGCGGCCTGGGCAAGCTGCGCGAGCGCCCGCGCGGTGAGGGCTGGCGGCAGGGCAAGCCCTGGCGGGCCTTGTCCCGGCCGACGTGGCGGCCGGACATCCGCGCGGCGGTCATCTCCCGCACGCGCATCAACCTGCACCGGAAGATCGTCAGGCATGCGGCGTTCACCGGGCAGTACCCGGTGGCGATCCTGTCCGACTGCGTCGTGTACGCGGCCGACGGCGAGAGCCCTCTGGACTTCCTGCCCTGCCGGGACGGCAAGCCGCTGCCCGGCGGCTTCAAGCTCGGCATCAACCCGGGCCTGGTCAAGCACGAGGGCACACAGACCGTGCTGTGGGGCGAGGAGGTCCGCGAGCGGTTCAACGCCCCGGAGCTCAACCTCGCCCGGTATATCAAGGACGGCACCGTCACCGACGTCGACAACAGAGAGGAGGAGAGGGCGACGATGAGCCTGTTCGGGGACGGCCTGGACGCCGCGGTGCAGAAGGCGTTCACCCGCCCGGCGCCCAAGAGCGCGGGCGCGCAGATGCGGTACCTGGTCAAGCAGATGAAGGGCACCAAGCCGGTCGCCCAGATGTTGCGGGTCTCCCAGCGCACCGTCGAGCGGTACGTGAAGGACCGGATCAAGAAGCCGCGCCCGGACCTCGCCGCGCGCCTGGAGCGCGAGGTGAAGGCCCGGTTGCAGCCGCAGATCCGGGCCAAGGCCCGGCAGCAGGCGGCGACGACCGGCGGCATCGTCATCGACACGCGCGCCCGGATCGGCTACACCGCGCCGGTCGGATCCACCGACGAGGACCGCCTGCGTCACCTCACGGTGGCGCTGCCAGGAGCAGGGCGCCACCGAGCAGCGCCTCAAGGAGATCGCCGCTGAGGCGCTCAAGGAGGTGTACTTCCGGGACGGCGGCCGCCGCGCCGGCCAGTTGGAGGAGGTCCACTTCACGGACATCCAGCACCTCGAGTTCGACCTGTAGCAGCCGCACCCCGAACAGCCTGCGAGCGGACCGCTTGGTACGGGCTCGCTCGCGTATCCGCGAGGGGTGTGAAGCGGCGTGATGGCCTTCGGTTCCGTCATCGGGCAGCGGGTGCTACTGGGTGCCTACACCGAATCGACGGTGGGCTTGGGGCCGGATTGCCTGTGGCACGTGTGAGGGGACATTGCTGACGATGCTGGACTGTCAGCCGGCGGGTCTCAGCAGGTCTCTTCGAACTTCACAGCGTTGAGCGTCACTGGTTGACCTTCGAGCTTGGTGCCAGCAGCGGGTTCCTGGGAACACACCTTCCAGTTGGACTCGATGACGATGACGCGGCCTTCGCCGGAGGCGTCGTTGACGACGATGCTGGCGTTGGAAGGGAGTGCCTCGCGAGCGACCTTGACGGACTTGCCTTTGAAGTCGGGCATCGACGCTCCGGCAGTCTCGGTCTGGGTGCCTTGGTCGGTGGCCGGGCAGGTCTCTTCGAGCTTGACGGTGGCGAAGTCGACCTTGGAGTTGGTCGGGTGCTGACCGGGGTCTGGGGCCTGGAAGCAGACCTTCCAATTGCGGTCGTCGAACTGCTCTCGGCCGCGACCGAGGGCATCGTGTGAGGTCAGATTGTAGAAGCCTGCATCTTGGGCCTGGTCCTGCGCGGACTGCAGGCCTTTGCCGATCATGTCTGGCAGAGAGGCGGACTCTGGCGTTGGCGTGGGCTTGTCGGCGGGTGCGCTGGTCGTGGTGTCCGGCGTTCGCGTCGGCTCGTCGTCAGTGGGGGTGCCGTTGCCGCCACAGGCGCTGAGGCTGGCCAGCGTGGTGAGGCAGGCCGCAGCGAGGGTGGTGCGTACTTGGGTGTGCATGATCCCCCCAAGGGTCGTGCGTGGGCGAGGGGTCGGCAAGCGCGACCTGCGGGATTCCCGAGGCAGGCGTGTCGCTTTATGGTAGTATGCTCGATTTTTACAATAGCCCGCCCGATGCCGGGCGGGCGCTGAGGGCTTCACCCCTGATGAGGGGTCTCCTGGCGGCGGGCGGAGGTGGCCTTTAGCACTCAGGAAGGCGCCGTGGTGCCCGACGCGGCACGCGCGGCCGGCACCGCGGCGTCCGGCTGCGCGGCGACGGGAGCCTGGTCGACGAAGTCCCGTACGAGCGCCACGGTCTCGGGCACCGTGACGTCCTTCGTCAATTTCTGGCTGTGCCACCAGCAATCCAGCTCAAAGCGGTGCGCGCCGTGGGCGAGTGCCACGTGCCTGACCTACATCTGGCGTCGGCATCGGCGGCCGCGGTGGCGCTCGGTCGCCTCCAGATGCTTCTGGACGATGGCGACGTGGTACCGGCCGGGCAGGGACCGCCGCTCCAGGCAGCCGCGGCACTCCAGCAAGTGCAGCACGGACCCTCCTAGTGCTCCAGGCGCCCGGGGAGCTCTTGCCCTCGAACGTGTTGCAGCTGCCGCACAACGCACAGGCGGCACAGGTGGTCGACGGCGCGGGTGCCTCGCACGCGGGGCGAGTCGCACAGCACGCCGCGCAGGTCACCGGTGTACCGCTGGAAGGCGGCTCCCGAGCACGGCGGGCACAGGGTGACGTAGCCGAGCGGGCTCGGCGACGCCATCCGCCCCAGCGCGGGACGGGCCCTCCGTCGTCTTCGACCACCCGCCGTTCGAGATCGTCGCGGTCTTGTACGAGGCGGACCTCTTGGCCGGAGGTGTGCCGTGTCAGCCATGTTGTGGCGCACTGGTCTCGCGTCGCCTGACGCGACGTGCCGCTGTGCTGGCGAGCGGGTAGCTCTCAGGGATGTCTGTGGCGGCCCGGGTGAACGGCTCCCGCCCGGCGGCCGCAGTCTGGTTGACGACACCCAGTCCGGCTCAGCAGTTCAGCCACGCGCCCGAGGCCCACCAGGCCGCTCTGCTTGTCCCTTTCCACCGGCGCTCCGCGCGCACCCACCGGGCGATGTCTCCGTCGTTCGGGCGCTGCCCGGTGAGGCAGCCGGCCCGCACCAGCCACACCAGGCACAGCAGCACCTCGATCATGATCACCATCCGCAGAGCGACCCGCAGCGCCCGTAACCTTCCCCCGTCGCCCATCGCCTGCGTCGGTCTGGCCACGGGAAAGGTACTGACCCTGCTCCGTCGCCGCCAGGACGTCCTCACCCAGAGGAGTGGGCCACCTTTTGTTGACGGGCTACCGGCCAAGGAAGGCGAGGATGCCAAGACACAGGGTCAGGGCTGCAGCAAAGGTGACACCGCTGCGTGAAAGGGCCGCCGGAATGGCGGCTCCCTCCCAACGGGCAAGGCCGAAGGCGATCACTGCGGCAACCGTGGCGAACAAGACGGCCACCGCCAGGACGAGAAGCAGGAACGCCGTGGAGCCGTAGTTCACGAGTGCACCGCCTTGATGAGGTTTCACCGGGAAGGGATTGGGACGATCCTGAGTAAAACCCGCTGGTGAGCCGGTTGAATGTTCTCCGGCGACAACAGGGGGTTGTCCGGTGAACAACTGAGCGGGAGGGCCCGTGGGGGGCAAGGGGAGACGACCGGGCCGGCCGTGGGCACCGCCCAGAGGGTCGTGTGCTGAGATCAATCAGTTGGTTGAGCAGGTGCGGTCCTGGCTGGACGATGCCTCAATGTCGGTGAGGCAGCTCCACCAGCGTCTTACGCCGGACCACTTCACGGCCGGGGCGGTGCCCGAAGTGCGCCGACTGCGTGATCTGTTGTCCGGTGAGGCACTGACGTGGGACCTGGTCGAAGCGGTGGCTGACGTCTGTTTCCCCGACGAACCGGTCGACCGTGCCGGGCAGCGCCTGCAGATGGCACGAGACTTATGGGAAAGGGCCCGGGCCAGTCCGACGCCGCTTGCGGAGGGCACGAAAGAGCTGGCACTCGCTCATGACCTGCTGGCGGCTAAGGACCGAACCATTGAGGTGTATCAGGAACTGCAGGTCGTCCGGCAGGCCTACGAGGCCAGCGAGCGCAGCCGGGCGCAGGCGCTTCAGATCGCCACGCTTCTGTTCGCCATGCTCGGCCAGGCTCAGGCAAAGGCGGTGGAACTGAAACGCCGGGTTGACGCCCTACAGGTGCTACCGCCAACGGACCCGGAGGGGCACACAGCGCTCGAGCTACGCCTGTCCCGCGCGCAGCGGCAGCAGATCGATCTGCGTCAGCAGCTGGCTCGTGCAGAGCAGGAGAGAGACACGGCCCAGCAGGTGGCCGACCATGCTGCGCGCCGCATTCAGCTTCTGGAAGCCGAACTCGCTGAGCTGCGCAAGTGGGCAGGATATGAGGATCGCGACTTCGCGCAGGAGCTGACCCCCCAGGCTCCTCAGCCCGGCTTGCAAGCGATCTCTGACGATGACGCGGCTCTCGACGATGTCGATCTTGCCTTGGAGAAGGCGCGGGCCGTGCTTGATGAGGAGCACGATGCCGTTCAGCAAGCTGCCCAGGACATGGGGTATCGCGCATCTCCGCGCTCGGATTCTGCCAGCGGCACCATCAAGTTGGTGCCGGCCCAAGCTCAGCACTTAGTCACCCAACAGTCCCTGCCTCGGGCAGATGAAGAGCCCTCTACGTTGTCCCGAACAACCCGGGACAACCAGCTGACCAGCACCGACGCCACTTTTCCTGTCGATGCATCGCGCCTGTCGGCTGATCGTTTGCGCTACATAGGTGCCGCGACCCGGCGCATCGCCCGGGGCCTAGACCTGGACGAAATTGTGATGGGGCTGTGCCGGGCCACCGTGCCTACCTTCTCCGACGCGATCCTGGTCTACCTACGCGACCCGTTGCCCGTCGGCGATGAGCGGCCCACCGGCCCGCTGGTGCTCCGGCTGAGCCGCACCGACCATAGGCCGGGGGAGGGCGAAGCCGACGGGGGGTTCATGCCGCTGGTACAGCTGGAGCCCACCGAGCTGGACGTGGTCGGCACGCAGCTGTGCGAGGTTCGGCCCGGTAGCGCGCTCGCCGAGGTGCTGCGCGGCGTGCGCCCAATCTTCACCAACACGCCCGCAGCCCGGGCGGCCCTGCCCGAGCTGCTCGGAAAGAACGCTGAGTGCTGCGTCCCACCCGGAAAGCGCGCGATCCTCGCGCCACTGCGCGGCCGGCGCCGGGTGATCGGCACCGCGCTGTTCCTGTGCAACCCCGAGCGGCGCGCATTCCAGGAGGACGACCTGCTGGTGGCGGCGCAGCTCGCCACGCACAGTGCACTGAGCATCGATAGGACAGCGTTGAACGGGCGCGAGGCGTTTATCGCTGACGAGCTGCAGCGCAGAATGCTCCCGGAGACCCTGCCCCGCTGCACCGGTGTGCGGTTGGCCTCCCGTTATCTGCCTGCGGCGGAGACGGTCCGGGTGGGCGGCGACTGGTACGACGCGATCCCGTTGCCCGGCAGCCGGGTTGCCCTGGTCGTCGGTGACGTCATGGGCCACGACATGACGTCGGCAGCCCTTATGGGCCAACTCCGCACCACTGCACAGACGCTCGCGGGCCTGGACCTGCCGCCGCACGAGGTGCTGCACGCCCTCGATGAGCAAGCCCAGCGACTGGGCACTGACTACATCGCGACCTGCCTGTACGCCGTCTACGACCCGGTATCGCACCGCATCACCATCGCCAACGCCGGCCATCCGCCACCCGTCCTGCTCCACCTGGGCGGCCGTGCCGAGGTGCTGCGCGTGCCCGCCGGTGCCCCGATCGGGGTCGGCGGTGTCGACTTCGATGCGGTGGAGCTAGACGCGCCTGTCGGCGCGACCCTGCTGCTGTACACCGACGGCCTTGTCGAGTCCCGCCTGCGGGATGTGTGGACCGGCATCGAGCAGCTGCGGGAGAAGCTCACCGCGGTCGCGCAGCTCACCGGACCAGACCAGCCGCCACCACTGGAAGCGCTGTGCGACGAGGTGCTCGACATGCTCGGCCGTGGCGACCGGGACGACGACATCGCGCTGCTCGCCGCCCGCTTCGACGGGATCGCACCCAGCGACGTGGCCTACTGGTTCCTGGAGCCGGATGACACGGCCCCCAGCCGGGCCCGACGTCTCGCCCGCCGCGCGCTCACCCGCTGGGGCATGGAGGAACTCACGGACTCCGTGGAACTACTGGTCAGTGAAATCGTGACTAATGCAGTGCGGTACGCCTCCCGGCCGGTCACCATGCGGCTGCTGCGCACGGACGTGCTGCGCTGCGAGGTCAGCGACGACGTGCCGCAACTCCCTCGGCTGCAGCAGACCCGCGTCACCGACGAGGCCGGACGTGGCCTGTACCTGGTGAATCGGCTGGCCCACCGCTGGGGCGCGACCCGGCTGAGCACTGGCAAGGTGGTCTGGTTTGAACTCAACCGGTGAGATTGGGCTGCCGCGAGTGTGGGAGACCAGGCAGCCCTCTGGCCAAAGTGTTCAGGCTCACTTCCTGCATGGCGCGCCCTATCAGCTCGGGGTCAGCGCCTGGCCCTGCTCATCCTGGGGTGGCAGCACCGCCGCGGGGGGCCATCAGATGCCTCTCTTTGGCGTCTCGGCGCAGTTTGGCCGGTCCCGCCCGGAAGCTGTGTCGTATGAGCAGGACCTGCCGGTCGGAGGCGTGACGAACGGCTGGGGGTACGGGTCCGGTGCCGGTGGTGCGGGCGGCGTGGCCACCGGGGGTGCGAGGTGTTGCGGGCGTTGGCGACGGGCAACTCGCAGCACGATCGCGGCGTACAGCAGGACGGTTGCCATGTCCGCGAGGGCGAGTTGCCAGGGTGCGTCGGCTGCGGTCTCGTCGGAGGACAGTCCGTCGACGACTGCGGCGGAGACGCCGAAGGCCAGCAGGTTGTTCAGGACGTGCAGGGCGATGGTGGCTTCGAGGCCGCCCGTGCGGATGGTCAGCCACCCCGCCACCAGGCCGAAGACAAGCAGGTCGATGAAGCCCCACGTGGTGCCCCAGCCGTGGGCGGTGGCGAACAGCGCGGCTTGGGGGAGTACGGCAAGCCACGGGGAGCGCAGGAAGGCGCCGACTGCCTGGGTCAACCAGCCCCGGAAGACGTATTCCTCGGCTGCGGCCTGTACCGGAACGAAGACGGCCAGGACGGCCAGGGAGACGAGGAACGATCGCCAGCCGACCCATGCCGCGGACGTTCCGGAAGCAGAACTGTCGTCCGGCAGAAAGATGGTGCTCAGCGCCAGAAGGGTCACGGGGAAGAGAGCGGCGAGCAGGCACCATGCCAGCCAGCGGATGCGCAGTCGTCCGGTAACCGAGGACAGGGTGCCGGCAGGTCGTCGCTCGGTCCACCGTACGGCGAGCAGGATGAGGGGCAGGGCGACCGCGAGGTACGTCAGGTCCAGTGCTGTGTTGCGCAGTGGGCCTAAGTCCACACCGCCGTCGGCTAGTTCCGGGTATCCGGCTGCTGTTCCGAGGGCGTAGGAGAAGGCGTACAGCAGGAGAACGAGCACGAGCCAGCTCGGGAGGAACAGCACGCTGCCGAGCACTGGCCGCCACCAGCGCTGCCGACTGGTGCGGCGGCCCATGCGGTGATACGCGAAGCCGGCGAGGTCCGGAGATGCAGTTGTCATGATCGCCAGCATCCCAACAGCGGAGTGCCGGGGCGTCCGCCCGAAGCAGGAGTGACCGCTCAGCCCAGGGGTGGATACTCCGGTCCCTTTCGAGACATCGGTACAGCGGACCGCTCCCGCCCGTGTTCCGGAAGCCACCACCAGCACCGGTGTGACGTTTTCGCGGGCCCCGCACGCTGTTGTCCACGGGAGTAACTCGGTGGGATATACGTGAGTTGAGCGGAACCTGAGGTTTCGGGGTGGCGGTAGCAGCCAGTCCGGTTTGTTCTTTCCGCCGGGCAGCTTGCCGTAGATCGTCCGGATCTGTCCGTCCGGTATGCGAAGAATCTCCTGAGTGCCCGTCCGGAGGCAAGGAAAGGTTCAGGGCATATGCGTCTCAACATCTGGAACTGATGATCGAAAGAGGGCTAGGTTCTTCACCGCCCCCGGCACAGACGCCCGGGGGTGCGGGCACCGCCATTTCCGACGCACACGGTTTCCAGGCCATCAGTGCACCGGGAGGCAGCGCCCGCACCGTCTTACCCGAAGGACCACGATAGTGAATCGTCGGCATATCCGCATGAGTGCGGTCGCTGCTCTTGCTGCCCTCACCCTGGGTGCCGCTGGTACCACGGCGGCGCAGGCGACCGAGCAGCGCCGGACGGCCGCTGCCGCCTCCGTCACCCCGGAGGAGTTCGACCCGGAGTTCGAGTTCTCCTCGCATGAGGCGTTCGTCAGCTATCTCGACTCCGCTGAGGGCCAGCAGCTCCTGAGAGAAGAAGGCCTCACCCAGGCGGAGATCGCTGCCGTCTACGCCGGCGACGACGTCGCTGCCAAGGGCTGGCTGGACAAGCTGAAGAAGAAGGCGCTGAAGAAGGCCTTCAAGGCGCTGCCCGACTCCTGGCAGAAGAAGCTGACGGACTGGGCGAAGAAGGGCAAGGGCTACTTCAAGGAGAAGTGGAACTCCCTTCCGGGCTGGGTGAAGAAGGCCCTGACCCTGGGGGGCGCGATCTCCGTCAAGACGGCCATCGAGTGGCTCATCGACATCATCCTGTGATGTACCGCTCCACCTGATGCGGCCCCTCCCCGGGGGCTGTAACACCCATGTGCGCCCCACGGTTGTTCCCCCTGCCGTGGGGCGCACGTCCATGCCGACACCTACCACGCTTCGGAGGCATCCCATGATCGATTCCAGTAGCTCTGAGAGGGTTCGGGAGTTCAGCCCGGCTCAGTACATCGCCCCCTACCTCCTGCTTATCATCGGCAACGCCGGAGTGCAGAACGCGCCGACGAGTGATCGACCCGTGCTTTTCTGGGTGTTCACAGCGATCGCCGCACTCGGTGCCGTTTCCGCCGTCGTGCGCCTGAAGCGCATGTGGAACACCCATCAGCGCCGTACCCTGCCCGCGTGGACACGATTCCTCGGCCTGCTCCTCACTCTGTACGGCCTGTACGTCGCCTACTGCATCATCGACGGCATGGGCGCATAGAACTCGGGATCGGCCCCTCCAACACCATCGCGGCCGCCCCTCCAGCCAGCTCGACCAGCCCGGCGGTGTCCTCGCCGTCGGCTCCGACCAGGGTCCCGACTGGCTCCGGCCGCTGCCGGTCGAGGCCCTGCACGGCATCGGCCCGCGCCAGGCGCAGATGCTGCGCGAATACGGCATCTACAGCGTCGGCCTGCTCGCCGCCGTCCCGGCCGCCACCGTGCAGCGTCTGTTGGGCGGCCGCGCCGGCCGCCTGGCCGCCGACCGGGCCCGCGGCATCGGCCCGCGCCGTTACCCTGCCGCTGACGTTCGCCGACGGCAGCCCCCGGTGGGAGAAGACCCGCCGCCTGGCCGAACCCTCCGCCCACGACGACGAACTGCACACCCTGGACTACCAGTTGTTGGACACCGCCGGTCTCCAACGCGGCCGGCTCACGGGGATCGCCCTCAGGGGCGAGGACCTCGTCGACGCCGGTCAGGTCGCCCCCAGCAGATCAGCCTCGATGACGCCCGTGAAGACCGGCTCGTGGCCGAAGCCGCCGTCGACCGCGTCTGCGAGCGGTGAGGCCGGTGCTGCTTGATCCGCCGGGATGGAGGACGTGGCCTCAGGCGCTGCCGCATTGGCCGTACGGGCAGGCCGTCGAACAGGCCCTCACCGACCGGGCATTCCGCCGGGCACCGTCCGGGCCGACCGGACATCTCGCGCCTACCACCAGGTCGATCGTCGCCAGACGTGGCATCCGCAACCATCTGCCTGAGGAAACCGGCCAGCAGCGCTCCCATACCCTCTCGGCCGGACAACCGCACCGCGGTCAGGAGACGGACCTTGTCCTGCGGCACGGGCAGGAGTTGGCGGGGCAGTTGCACCATGATGCCGTCCACAGCGCCGGTGTCCGCTTCTGCCCAACCGTGCCAGGGGCGCGAGGTGTCGTAGAGCGTCATCTCGCCCGCGGAGCTTGTAGTGTCGCAGCCTCCCGCCCGAAATCCGGGCAAGTGGTGGTGACCGGCAGAGAGTTGACGAACAGCTACGAGTGCGCCTGCGGCACCTGGGCCCGCATCACCCACAAGGACACTCTCGCCCAGCACCGCATGCCGGAGGGGGAGCGCTGCCCGCTGTCCGGGGAGCCGATAAGCACTCCAGCCACTCCCCGCCCCGCCGTGAAAGGGCTGCTGCGCATGGTGCCGCCCGCGCTAACCCAAGGGTGGCGGGCGGAGTCGGCCCCCAGCAGCAGTGGTTCCAGCGTGTACGCGATCCCGGCTGGCCTGCCCGGTCACGGCCGAAGGCGACGCTGACCACCTGCTGGCCGCCGCCCCGGCTGACGGACCCGCGCCCGTTTCGCGCCCCGGCCTGGTGTGTCACGCTGTGAGATCTGTGAGGCTCACAGGCCGTTTCCCCTGAGGTTGTGAGGCGCAGCTCGCGCCCGTGTGGCTCCTGACATGCGATCTTGGTCCGTTTGGTAAGTGATCTTGACCGGTTTGGGGAGCGCAAAAGATCACAGTGTTCCTCCGCGCCTGACGACGGCCGCGCCAGGGTTTCATTCCGGGACCCGGACCAGCATCGGGCAGGAGCGCCCGGACTCTGCTCCGTCGCGAGGGAGTCGATGCCCAGGATGCGGACGCGGAGGCGGGTCCTGCGCGCTGGCCCGAGTGAGCGCCCGCCCGGCGTGCTCGCCCGCCGGGGCCAGGAGTCTCCGGATTTGGCTCCGGCACACCGAGACGGCGTCGGGAAGGATAAAGAGCATTTCTTTCTCCCCGCACACCCTGGGCCCGATCGGCTACGGGTTTCCAGCAGCGAAGGCGTCGCGCCGCGCCTTGCGGGCGTCGCGCATCGCCCGTCGCTCCTCGGGCTGCACGTACAGGATGTGGACGGCCTCGGCGATCAGGCCGGCGACGTCGGCGACCTCCTCGGCGGAGAACTCCAGGCCATCGTGCAGGCTCCAGTTGCCGAGGAAGCGGGCCTCGTGGAGGTCCTCCACAATCTCTTGGGTGACGCCCCGGTTGACCAGGTCATTGATCTTGCTGGCGAGGTTGTTGCCCTCGGCGCCGAGGTCCTTGCAGATCTCCTCGACGGCAGCCCGATACATCGCCCCCGCCGCGCGGTATGCCTCGGCGGCCTCCGCCCGCGCGCCCTCCGCGAACAGGTCGCGCACCGTGTTCGGGACGGAGGTGTGCAGCTCGCGCGGCTGCCGCTCCGGCCAGACCTGGATCACCCGAAGCACATCACCGGTCTTTCCGTCTTCGTTGAAGCGGATCAGCTGGTGCAGGACCACGGTCTTGCTGCAGTGCCCGCAGATGGCGGGAATCTGCCGCAGCCAGGTGCGCATCCCGTATTTGATCTGATGCTCGACAGACGGGTGCTCGGTCTGAGGATGCGGCCAGATGTAGGTGCTAAGTCCGGAGTTTCGGACCGAGAAGCCGGTGTTCAGGTGGCAGTTCGGGCACAGGCCCGGGGGGACGAGGCCGTTCTGGTCAACGGTGAGACTGGTCATGGTCCAGGGATAGCGGACCGCCGGGGTATTCGGCAGCGAGTTTCCTGTCCCGGTCCACCATGCTCTGAGCTGGGCGGTCAAACTCACCTGGCAAACAGTCAAGATTATCTGTCAGAGGTCACCGTGCTTTCGCACACCCTGGTCCGGCCCGCCGACGCGGAGGACGATGGAGTCATGGGCGTGCACGACCAGGACCAGGGCGACGTCGCCGAACCAGCGCGGCCGCCGCTGAGTGCGGCCCGCGCCCGGGAGATGACGGTCGGGCTGCGCGAGGCGATGGACGACGTCCGGCGCTCCGTTGCGGTGCTCGTCGCTCGGGTCCGCGACGCGCACGCCGCCCGCGTCTGGTGCCGCTCAGGCATGGCAGCTGGGAGTCGTACTGCGCCGCGGAGTCGGCATCAGCCGCGCACAGGCGTACCGGCTGCTCGACGTCGCCCGCGCCCTCGCCGCGATACACGGCGCGGTCAGCGCCGGCACCGAGACGTCTCGCACGCGAGACACCGACTCGGCCACCGCGACCGCGCTCGACTACGGCCTGTCCCAGCGCGCCCTGATCGCCGTCGCCGGCCGTACCGCTGACGTCGCGGAGCTGATCACCTGTCCGACACCGAGGCGGCCGACGTCCTCGCCCAGCTCTGCGAGGAGATCGGCGAGCCCCTCGATCACGGCCTCGCCCCCGCCGCTACGCGATCTCTGGCGACCGGCGCGCCCTGCACGGCACCGTCCTCTGACGCCGCCGCTCGTGGACACCCGACTCCTGCTATGAGTCACACACCCTGTTTTCCCCTGGTGGGCGGGGAGCGCTGTGAGGCTGTCATATGTGAGGCGAGGTCGGGCAGGGCCCTGGTGCTGCTCCTGGTGGTGGTCGTCGGGTGGTGGCGCGGATGCAGCGCAGCATTTGCATGACGGCCGCCAGCAGCGTGCCGTCGCCGCCGCCGCCGACGTCCGTGACCGTGCCGAACCGGCCGAAGTCGAAGGCGTGCGGCAGCGCGGCGGCGGTCTCCGCGGTGGCCTGGCTCATCGCGGCGTTGAACTGCGCGGACAGCTCCGGTCGCCGGGCGAGGTGGCGGAAGAAGTCCGTGCCGAAGACGGTGTCGAACGCGACGTCACCGGTGCGGACGCTGTCGTCCAGGTGCTCCCAGGCGCGGATGATCGCCGGGTCGGTGAACATCCGCACGAAGGAGGTGAGCGAGCCGGGGCGGCCCGGGTCGAGGAGCGCGCCCGCGGGGGCCACGGCGAAGGTGCCGAAGCTGTGTTCCCTCAGCAGGCCGAGGCCCGCCAGGGCGCGCAGCAGCCGGGTCATGGGCTGGGGTTCGGCTCCGGCGTCGGCGGCCACGTCGGCTGCCGGGCGCGGGGTGTCGCCGATCAGCTCGACGACCCGCAGCCGGACGGCCGCGCGTACGGTCTGCGCGGCCATGCTGCCGAAGACGAGCCGTACGAGCAGGTCCCGGTCGGTCATGTCCGGTGCCGGGGCATGGGTGTCCGTCACAGGTCTTCCTCTCCTACGTGGTGTCGTCCGGTCAGCCGGCGGACGTCGCCCTGCCGGCGAGGGCGGTGGGCGTGCAGCCCGCGAACGTCAGTACGTCGCGGTGGAGATGGGGCTGGTCGACGTAGCCGCAGGCCAGGGCGACGTCGGCGGCGTTCTCGCCCGCGGTGAGGGCGCGGGCGGCGTGGTCGAAGCGGACCAGCATGGCGGCGCGCTTCGGGGTCAGGCCGATCTGGGCGCTGAACCGGGACCACAGCCGCTTGCGGCTCCAGCCGCAGGCCGCGGCGAGGTCGCCGATCCGCACGCGTCCGCGCCGGGCCACGATGGTGTCCCAGGCGGCGGCCACCTCGGGCGCCATCGCCGGTGCCCGCGCGGCCCGTCCGGCGAGGAACTCGTCGACCAGCGTGAGCCGTTCCTGCCAGGCCGGGGCGTCGGTCAGCCGCTCCGGCAGTTGTCGCTCGTCCCGTCCCCAGAGGCCCTCCAGGCCGGTGACGGAGCCGTCCAGCTCGCGCGGGGAGACGCCCAGGAGGGCATAGGCGGCCCGGGGCGACAGGCGCATCTCGACGCACTCGACGCCCTCGGCGCGGATCCGGGCCGGGCCGGGTGTCAGTGCGGCGGCGAAGCTCGGCAACTCCTCGTGCCCCCGGGCACCTGCCACCGAGAACGGGCTCTCCCCGAGCCCGATGACGACGACCACCGCCGGTTGCGGAAGCACCCGCAGGTCCAGCCCGGCGGCGGCCCGCTCACGGAACCCGGCCATACGGACGCCGTCGAGTGACAGGCCGTCGCGGGGGAGGACGACGTCCCAGCCGGGCTCGCTCTCCGCTTCGTAACTGCGCATGTCCCTACGGTCGCCGACCCGGCCGCTCCTGTCTTGGACGAAAGTTCCGCACCGGCTGCCGCCGGGGCGTCACGGACGTCTGAGCAAACGGTTCAGCGCCCGGCCGAACACGTACCGGGCCGAGGACCGCAGCACGCCGTCGAAGAGCGACGGCAGCAGCCGGATCCGGATCTCCTCCCGCCAGACGACCCGGGCACGCCCCCCGGGCCCCGGCCGCACCTCCAGCTCCGCCCAGCCCAGCACCACCCGGCCCCGCTTCTCCAGGCGGCACATCCCCGGAGCCCCGTCCTCCGGCGGCTGCCACACCGTGACCTCCATCGGGTCCTCGAAGGCCAGCGGCCCGACACCCGTCCGGGCCACGACGACGGTGCCGGGGCCGGTGAGCGCGGGCGGCACCACCGAGACCCGCGTCAACGGCACCACCTCACCGTGCCGCCGCCACTGCGTGACCCGCCGCCACGCCTCGTCGAGGGGGAGCGGGACCGTGCGTTGGAGCAGGATGTTCACCACGTCACGATCGTAGGGACTCCCCACAGCTCGGCACCCCGCTCGCCCCCTGCTCACCCACTCGGCCCAGCCGGGCGGTCGCGCGGCACGCGTGGACGGAAGAGGCCGATGACCGCTGCGGCTAGGGAGCCACCCGGGCCACCGCCCCCGTCTCCAGGGCCGCCCACACGGTGCCGTCCGGGGCCGTCGTGATGCCGTGCGGTTCGGAGTCGGGGGAGGGGAGGGGGTGTTCGAGGACCTTGCCTGAGGGGGTGAGCCGGCCGATGCGGTTGCTGCCCCACTCGGTGAACCAGCAGTCCCCGGGGGAGGTCGCGGTGATGGCGTGCGGGCGGGAGGTGCGGTCGGGGAGCGGGAACTCCTCGATCCGGCCGTCCGGGGAGGCCTTGCCGATCCGGCCCGCCGCGATCTCGACGAACCACAGGTCGGTGCCGTCGCTGGTGATGCCGACCGGGGCGGCGTCCGGGGTGGGCAGCGGGTACAGGCGGATGTCGCCGTCGACGGTGACGCGGCCGATGGCGTTGGCCTGGTTGAGCGTGAACCACAGGGCGCCGTCCGGGCCCTGGGTGATCGCCGAGGGGAACGCGCCCGTCACGGGGAGGGCGAACTCGGTGATCTCCCCGTCCGTCGTCAGACGGCCGATGCGGTCCGTGTTCATCTGGGTGAACCAGATCGCGCCGTCCGGACCCGCCGTGATGCCGTAGGGTCCGCAGTCGGGCGTCGGCAAGGCGAACGATCCGGTCTCGCCGTCGACCGTGACGCGGTCGATCCGGTGGTCCGCGAAGCGGGTGAACCACAGGGCCCCGTCCGGTCCGGGCGTGATGACCGTGGGGCGGCAGGACGGCGAGTCCAGCGCGTACTGGGTGAGCTCGCCGTCCAAGGTGAGACGCCCGACCCGGCCACGGTGGACGAGGGTGAGCCACAGCGCTCCGTCCGGCCCGGCCGTGATGCCGTACGGCCCGGCGTCCTGGTCCGCCACGGCGAACTCCTGGACGACCGGGGTGTCAGAGTGCGACAACGGATCTCCCTTCAACGCCCTGGGGGTGCCCGCACCCTCCCGGCGCGCGACAGCGGCCGCAACTCCTTTTCCGGGCCGGAGCGTTGCGCCGTCCTACCGGTACACCTTCCCCGGCTCCGCCTTTCCGGGCGCCAGCAACTGCGGCACCGTCACGAACGCGTACCCCCGCTCCTTGAGCGCGTCGATGATCCCCGGCACCGCCGGCACCGTGCCGTCGTAGATGTCGTGCAGCAGGATGATCCCGTCCCGGGACGCCTGGGCGAGGACGCGGCGGGTGATCAGGTCCGAGTCGGTCGTCCGGTAGTCCTTGGCCGTCACGCTCCACAGCACCTCGGCGAGGCCCAGCTCGCGGCAGATCTCGTGCACGGTGTCGTCGGTGCGGCCCTGCGGCGGTCGCATCAGGGTCGGGCGCTGTCCGGTGAGGCGCTCTATCTCCTGGTTGGGGCGCTCCAGCTCCTCGCGTATCTCCTCGGGTCTCAGCCGGGTGAGGACCTTGTGGTCCCAGGTGTGGCCGGCCACCTCGTGGCCCTCGTCCGCCATCCGCCGCACCAGCTCCGGGTACTTCTCGATGTGCCGCTTGCCGAGCAGGAAGAAGGTCGCCGGGACCTGTTTCTCCTTCAGGACGTCCAGCAGGCGTGCCGAGTGCTCGCTCGGCCCCGCGTCGAAGGTCAGCGCGATGCACTTGGCCTCACGGCAGTCGACGGTGCCGAAGGGGGCTGCCTGGATGTCCGCCGCCGCCCGGGCCCGGACGGCGCTGGGAGCCGTGGTGTCGGGCCCTGAGCAGCCGCCCAGGGCCAGTGCCAGGGCGGCGGTCGCCGCGAGCGTCCCGGCCGTTCGGAACGCGGTCCCCGTTTTCTTCGTCTTCCTGGTCGGAATCTTCTTGGTCAGAGAAGGCATGCCGGGACTATACACAGCGTGTATACGCACAGTTCATAGGTTTCGTACTTCTCGTCTGGTTACCCGCGCCGCCACGCAAGTGAAAGCCAGTGGGAGGAGAGACCCGTGAGCGGAGACGCCTGGCGCCGGGCCCTGGTGACCGGCGGAGCCGGATTCGTGGGGTCCCATCTGTGCGCGCGGCTGCTCGACTCCGGCACGGAGGTGGTGTGCCTGGACAACCTGTCCACCGGGCCCCGCACCAACGTGGTCGACCTGGAGCGACGGCCCGGCTTCCGCTTCGTGCGCGGCGACGCCACCGACCCGGCGGCCTGGCAGGCGCTGCCCGGCCGGTTCGACCTCGTCCTGCACTTCGCGTGTCCCGCCTCGCCCGCCGACTACCTGCGGCTACCGCTGGAGACCCTCGACGTCGGCAGCACCGGCACCCGCCACGCGCTGGAACGGGCCCACGCCGACGGCGCCCGCTTCGTCCTCGCCTCCACCTCCGAGGTGTACGGCGACCCGCTGGAGCACCCGCAGCGCGAGACGTACTGGGGCAACGTCAACCCGATCGGCCCGCGCAGCGTCTACGACGAGTCCAAGCGGTTCGCCGAGGCCCTGGTCACCGCCCACCGCGGGGCGCGCGGCACCGACACCGCCATCGTCCGCATCTTCAACACCTACGGCCCCCGCATGCGCACCGGCGACGGCCGCGCCGTCCCCACCTTCATCGCGCAGGCCCTGGACGGCATGCCCCTGACCGTCGCCGGCGACGGCGGGCAGACGCGCTCGCTGGCTTACGTCGACGACACCGTGGACGGTGTGCTCGCCCTGGCCGCCTCCGCCGAGACCGGGCCGGTGAACATCGGCGGCGGCGACGAGATCACGATGCTGGAGCTGGCCCGCCGGATCGTGGAGATCACCGGTTCCGCCTCCCGCATCCGGTTCGTGGACCGCCCCGTCGACGACCCGGGCCGGCGCCGCCCCGACACCCGGCTGGCCCGGGAACGGCTCGGCTGGCGCCCCCGGGTCGGCTGGAGCGAGGGGCTGGAACGGACCATTGGCTGGTTCTCACGGTCCGTGGCCGCCTGAGCCGGTCACCTCACGTCTCTCGCCAGGCCACAGAGGGTGACAAATCGTAACAAACACTGCCAGCTGGCTCCAAGTGTTTGAGACAGCTGAGGTGCGGCACTCGGCAGCACCGTAGTCCCCCACACGAACCACGGGACGGAGCAGAACCCCCATGCGCATCCTCGGTATCAACGCCCTGTTCCACGACCCGGCCGCCGCCCTCGTCGTCGACGGGGAGACGGTGGCGGCCGCCGAGGAGGAGCGCTTCAGCCGGCGCAAGCACGGCAAGCGCCCGCTGCCGTTCTCCGCGTGGGAGCTGCCCGAGCTGTCCGCCCGCTGGTGCCTGGAGCGGGCGGGCCTGCGCCCCGGCGACCTGGACGCCGTCACCTACTCCTTCGACCCGAAACTCGCCCGGCCGGCCCGCGACATGGGCCTGGACGACCCCTGGGACCCGCTCCGCCTGGAGTACGCGCGCCGCGCCCCCGAGTTCCTCGCCGAGGCCCTGCCCGGCCTCGATCCCGAGCGGGTCGTCTTCGTCCCCCACCACGTCGCGCACGCGGCCTCCGCCGGGCCCGCCTCCCCGCACTCCGACAGCGCCGTCCTCGTCCTGGACGGCCGCGGCGAGGCCGCCTCACACCTGGCCGGCCGCTACCGCGACGGCAAGCTCGACACCCTCGCCACCCAGGCGCTGCCCGACTCCCTCGGCCTGGTCTACGAGGAGCTCACCGAACACCTCGGGTTCCTGCGCAGCAGCGACGAGTACAAGGTGATGGCCCTCGCCTCCTACGGCACCCCGCGCTTCCTGCCGCAGTTGCGGCAGTACATCCACCCCACCGGCCACGGCGGCTTCCGCGCCCACGGCGTCGACTGGCCGGCCTTCGCCCCGCCCCGCGCCAAGGGCGAACCCTGGAACCAGGACCACGCCGACCTCGCCGCGAGCACCCAGGCCGTCCTGGAAGAGGTCCTGCTGGAGCTCGTGCACTGGCTGCACCGCGAGGCCGGCGGCGAGGCACTGACGATGGCCGGGGGCGTCGCCCTCAACTGCGTCGCCAACTCGAAGATCGCGGCCAAGGGCCCGTACCGGGACGTGTGGGTGCAGCCCGCCGCCGGGGACGCCGGCACCGCCCTCGGCGGAGCCCTGCACCTGGCCGCGTCGGAGAGCGGACAGCCCGGCCCCATGCCCGGTGCCGACCTCGGCCGCGGCTGGAGCGACGACGAACTGCGCGCCTGGCTCGACACGGCGGCGATCCCCTACGACAAGCCCGACGACATCGCCGAGACCGTGGCCGAGGAACTGGCCCGGGACGGTGTCGTCGCCTGGTTCCAGGGCCGCAGCGAGTACGGGCCGCGCGCCCTCGGGCACCGCTCCCTGCTCGCCCACCCCGGCCGCGCCGAGAACCTGGAACGCCTCAACCACGTCAAGGGCCGTGAGGAGTTCCGGCCCGTCGCCCCGATGGTCCTCGCCGACCGCGCCGCCGACCTGTTCTCCGGCGGCCCGCTGCCCAGCCCGTACATGCTGTTCGTGCACGACGTCGCACAGCGGTGGCGGGACCGCGTCCCGGCCGTCGTGCACGTCGACGGCACCGCCCGCATCCAGACCGTCGAGGACCGGCGAGAACCGCTGGTGGCGCGGATGCTGCGGGCCTTCGAGCGGCGGACCGGGCTGCCCGTGGTCGTCAACACCAGCCTCAACACCGCCGGGCGGCCCATGGTCGACGACCCGCGCGACGCCCTGGAGTGCTTCGGCTCCGCGCCCGTCGACCTGCTGGCCATCGGGCCGTACGCGGTCCGCCGCGGGCGGGCCTTCGACGCGGGGAGGGCAGCGGCATGACCTCGTACGCCGTCGTCATCCCCACCCTGGTACGGGACACCCTCGCCGACTGTCTCGCCGCGCTCGCCGCCGCGACCGGGCCGCTCCCCGAGCAGATCGTCCTCGTCGACGACCGGCCCGACCCCGAACCCGGACAGCTGGAACACCCGTTGAGCGTCCTCGGCGACCTGCGGGAGCGCACCACCGTGCTCACGGGCGGCGGGCGGGGCCCCGCCGCCGCCCGCAACACCGGGCTGCGGGCGGTGACCGCGCCGTGGACCGTGTTCCTGGACGACGACGTCCAGATCGGGCCGCACTGGTGCGACCAACTGGCGGAGGACCTCGCCGAGGCGTCCCCCGACATCGCGGGTGTCCAGGGCGTCATCGCCGTCCCGCTGCCCGGCGAACGCCGCCCCACCGACTGGGAACGCGGCACCGCGGGACTCGCCCGCGCCCACTGGATCACCGCCGACATGGCCTACCGCACCGAGGCGCTCAAGCAGGTCGGCGGCTTCGACGAACGCTTCCGGCGCGCCTTCCGCGAGGACGCCGACCTGGCGCTGCGCCTCCTCGACGCGGGCTGGCGCATCCGGCAGGGCCGCCGTACCACCCGCCACCCCGTCCGCCCCGCCTCCCGCTGGGTGTCCGTGCGGCAGCAGCGCGGCAACGCCGACGACGCCCTCATGCGGCATCTGCACGGACCCGACTGGTGGGACAAGGCGGTCGCGCCGCGCGGCCGGATCCGCAAGCACGCGGCGATCACCACCGCGGGCGTCGCCGCGTGCGCCCTCGCCGCCACCGGACACGGCCGGGCCGCCGCGGCCTGCGCGCTCGGCTGGGCGGCCGGCACGGCGGAGTTCGCCCGGGCCCGCATCGCCCCCGGCCCGCGCACCCGCCAGGAGGTGACGACCATGGTGGCGACCAGCGTGCTCATCCCGCCCGCCGCGACCTGGCACCGGCTGACCGGTGCCTTGCGATACCGCCATGCCCCCTCCTGGCAGGAGGTGGCACGATGAGCCCGGTCAAGGCCGTGCTGTTCGACCGCGACGGCACCCTGGTCGAGGACGTCCCCTACAACGCCGACCCCGACCGCGTACGCCCCGTCGAGGGCGCCCGCGAGGCGCTCGGACTGTTGCGCGAACGCGGTATCCGCACCGGAGTCGTCACCAACCAGTCCGGTGTCGCGCGCGGACTGCTCACCGACGCCGACGTCCGCCGCGTCAACGACCGCGTCGACGAACTCCTCGGCCCCTTCGAGGTGTTCGCCGTCTGCCCGCACGGCCCCGACGACGGCTGCCACTGCCGCAAGCCCCAGCCCGGCATGGTCCTGTGGGCGGCCGGGCGGATCTGCACCGCCCCCGCCGACCTCGTCGTCATCGGCGACATCGGCGCCGACGTGGAGGCCGCCCGCCGCGCCGGCGCCCACGGCATCCTCGTCCCCACCGCCCAGACCCGGCCCGAGGAGACCGCGGCCGCGGACCATGTCGCCCCGGACCTGCTGACCGCCGTCCGGGCCGTACTGGAGGGGCCGCCGAGGGGCCGCGTCCTCGCCGACGAACGCCCGATCCAGGAGGCCTTCACGGCCGCCCCGGGGCAGGGGAGGGACGCGTGAAGGCACTCGTCACCCGCCTCGACAGCTTCGGCGACGTCCTGCTCGCCGGACCCGCGATCCGCGCGGTCGCCGCCCGCGCCGACACCGTCACCCTGCTGTGCGGACCGCGCGGCGCGCCCGCCGCCCGGCTGCTGCCGGGCGTCGACGACATCCTCGTGTGGGACGCGCCCTGGGTGGGCTTCACGCCCCCGCCCGTCGGCCGCGGCGAGGTCGACCAGCTCCTCGACACCATCGACGCCGACACCGCACTCGTCCTCACCTCCTTCCACCAGTCACCCCTGCCGGCCGCCCTGCTGCTGCGCCTGGCCGGCGTGGACTTCATCGCCGCCGACAGCGAGGACTACCCCGGCTCCCTCCTCGACGTGCGCCACCACCGCGCCCCGCACGCCCACGAAGTGGAGGCCGCGCTCGACCTCGCCGAGGCCGCCGGGTTCCCGCCGGCCGACGACGGCCGGCCGCGGGTGCTCCCGCCGCCCGCCACCACCGGGCTCTCCGGCCCGGAGCCGTACGTCGTCCTGCACCCCGGCGCCAGCGTCCCCGCCCGCGCGTGGAGCCCCGGGCGCTGCGCCGAGGCGGTGCGCGAACTGGCCGCCGCCGGGCACCGCGTGGTGGTGACCGGCAGCGCGGGGGAGAGCGACCTGACCGCGCACGTCGCGGGCGCGCACGCCCTCGACCTCGGCGGCCGTACCGGAGCCGCGGAACTGACCGGCGTCCTCGCCGGCGCCTCCGTCGTCGTCACCGGCAACACCGGACCCGCCCACCTCGCCGCCGCCGTCGGCATCCCGGTGGTGTCCCTGTTCTCCCCGGTCGTCCCCGCCGAGCGCTGGCGGCCGTACGGCGTCCCGTACGTGCTGCTCGGCGACCAGGACGCCCCGTGCGCGGACAGCAGGGCACGGGAGTGCCCCGTGCCCGGTCATCCCTGCCTGGACACCGTCACCGCGCACGACGTGGTGACCGCCGTCGAGAAGCTGATGGGGGAGACATGAGGATCCTCCTCTGGCACGTGCACGGGTCGTGGACCACCGCGTTCGTGCAGGGCCCGCACACCTACCTCGTCCCCGTCACCCCCGACCGGGGCCCCGACGGGCTCGGCCGCGCCCGCACCTGGGACTGGCCCGACACGGTCGTGGAAGTGCCGCCGGAGCGGCTGCGGAACGAGGACATCGACGTCGTCGTGCTGCAACGCCCCCACGAACTCGACCTGGTCGACCGGTGGCTGGGCCGCCGCCCGCCGCTGGTGTACCTGGAGCACAACGCCCCGCACGGCGACGTGCCCGACACCCGCCACCCGGCAGCGGACATCCCCGGCGTCACCCTCGTCCACGTCACGCACTTCAACCGGCTGATGTGGGACGCCGGCGCGGTGCCCGGCACCGTCATCGAGCACGGCATCGTCGACCCGGGGCCGCTGTGGACCGGGGAGCTCGAACGCGCCGCCGTCGCCGTCAACGAGCCGCTGCGGCGCGGCCGTACCACCGGCACCGACCTGCTGCCCGCCTTCGCCGAGGCGGCCCCGCTGGACGTCTTCGGCATGGGCACCGACGGCCTCGCCGACCGGCTCGGCATTCCCGCCGACCGCTGCCGCTCCCACGAACTCACCCAGGCCGGACTCCACTCGGCCATGGCGCGGCGACGCGTCTACGTCCACCCCGTCCGCTGGACCTCCCTCGGCCTGTCCCTGCTGGAGGCGATGCACCTCGGCATGCCCGTCGTCGCGCTCGCCACCACCGAGGTCACCGAGGCCGTACCGCCCGGCGCCGGAGTGGTCTCCAACCGGATCGACGAACTGACCCGCGCCGTACGGGACTTCGTCGCCGACCCGCTGCACGCGCGCATGGTCGGCGAGGGAGCACGGGCGGCGGCGCTCGCCCGCTACGGGCTGTCCCGCTTCCTGGACGACTGGGAGCGGCTGCTGAAGGAGGTGGCCCGATGAGGATCGCCATGGTGTCCGAGCACGCGAGTCCCCTCGCCGCGCTCGGCGGCGTCGACGCCGGCGGCCAGAACGTGTACGTGGCCCGCCTGAGCGAGGAACTGGCGCGGCGGGGCCACGACGTGACGGTCTACACCCGCCGTGACGCGGCCGGCCTGCCCGACCGGGTGCCGCTGCCCGGCGGCGCCGCCGTCGAGCACGTGCCCGCGGGGCCGGCCGAGCCCGTCCCCAAGGACGAACTGTTCCCGTACATGCCCGGCTTCGGCGCCTGGCTGGCGCGCGCCTGGGCCCGTGAGCGGCCGGACGTGGTGCACGCCCACTTCTGGATGTCCGGCATGGCCTCCCGGATCGGCGCCCACCCGCACGGCGTGCCCGTCGTGCAGACCTTCCACGCCCTGGGCACCGTCAAGCGCCGCCACCAGGGCCGGCTCGACACCAGCCCGCCCGAACGCGTCGGCATCGAACGGCAGATCGGCCGCGGCTGCGCCCGCGTCCTGGCCACCTGCACCGACGAGGTGCACGAACTGGCCGAGCTGGGCGTGCCGCGCCGGCAGGTGTCCGTGGTGCCCTGCGGCGTGGACGCCGAGCACTTCCGGCCCGGGGTACGGCCCGACGGCGTCCCGGCACGCCGCGCACGGCACCGGCTGCTCGCCTGCGGCCGGCTCGTCCCGCGCAAGGGCTACGACCAGGCCGTACGGGCCCTCGCCAAGATCCCGGACGCCGAACTCCTCATCGCGGGCGGACCCGCCGCGGACCGGCTCGCCGACGACGCCGAGGCGCGGCGGCTGCGGCGGCTCGCGCGGAGCACCGGCGTGGCCGACCGGGTGCGGCTGCTCGGCGCGGTCGACCCGGCCGGCATGCCCGCCCTGATCGGCAGCGCGGACCTGGTGCTGTGCACCCCGGTCTACGAGCCGTTCGGCATCGTGCCGCTGGAGGCGATGGCCTGCGGCGTGCCCGTCGTCGCCACCGACGTCGGCGGCCACCGCGACAGCGTCGCCGAGGGCACCACGGGCCGGCTCGTCCCGCCGCAGGACCCCGAGTCGATCGCGGGCGCCGTGCGCGAACTCCTCACCGACGACGCGCTGCGCCGCCGCTACGGCAGCGCCGGCCGCGAACGCGTCCTCACCCACTACACCTGGCGGCGTGTCGCCGACGGCGTGGAGCAGGTCCACCGCCAGGTCCTCGCCGGACCCGCACAGCAGAAGGAGGTGGCGTGATGACCGTGCACCCGCCCGTCACCGGGCACTGCGACGAACTCCAGGACGCCCTGACCGCGTTCCGCGCCTCGGCCCACCTCACACAGCGGTGGGGCGAGCGCCTCGCGGCCGTGCTCACCGGCGGCGGCCGGTTGCTGGCCGCGGGCAACGGCGGCAGCGCCGCCCAGGCCCAGCACCTGACCGCCGAACTCGTCGGCCGCTACCGCGACGACCGGCCGCCGTTCTCCGCGCTCGCCCTGCACGCCGACACCTCCAGCACCACGGCCATCGCCAACGACTACGGCGTGGACGAGGTGTTCGCCCGTCAGGTCCGCGCCCACGGCCGCCCCGGCGACGTCCTGGTGCTGCTGTCCACCAGCGGCGCCAGCGCCAACCTGCTGTCCGCGGCGGACGCCGCCCGCGCGGCCGGTGTGCGGGTGTGGGCCCTCACCGGGCCCGCGCCCAACCCGCTGATGGCGGGCAGCGACGAGTCCCTGTGCGTCGAGGCGCCGACCGGGGCCACCGTGCAGGAACTCCACCTGGTCGCGGTCCACATGGTGTGCGCGGCGTTCGACGCGGCGGTGGAACGGGGCACGTGGCGCGACGGCGACGGCGGGAGGTGACATGAACGGCAAGGCACCCCTCGTCGTCGTCGGTGACGCGCTGCTGGACCGGGACGTGACGGGGCGGGCCGAGCGGCTCGCGCCCGACGCGCCCGTGCCGGTCGTCGACGACTGCGGGGAGCGGACCCGGCCCGGCGGCGCGGCACTCGCCGCGTACCTCGCGGCCCGCGACGGCCGTGACGTCACCCTGGTGGCGGGAGTGGGCGACGACGCGGCCAGCCGCGCACTGCGCCGCCTCCTGGAGCCCTGGCTCACCCTCGTACCGCTGCCCCTGACCGGCCCGCTGTCCGAGAAGACCCGCGTCCTCGCGCAGGACCGTCCGGTGGTCCGGCTGGACCGCGGCGCGGGACGCACCCGCGAGGCCACGGACGCCGCCCGCGAAGCCGTCCGCTCGGCGCCCGCCGTCCTGGTCTCCGACTACGGCCGCGGCACCGCCGACGCCCTCCGCGACGTCCTCGCCGCCCGCCCGCCGCTGGTCTGGGACCCGCACCCGCGCGGCGGTGCGCCCGTGCCGGGCACCCGGCTGGTGACACCTGCCGAGAAGGAGGCCCACGGCCTCGCCCCGCAGGACGGCGCCGCGCGCCGGGACCTGCACGCCGCCGCCCACAGCGCCGCCGCCCTCGTACGGCACTGGCGGGCCGCCGCCGTCGCGGTCACACTCGGCGCCCGCGGCGCCCTGCTGTCCTACGGCGAGCACCCGCTGCTCGTCCCCGCGCCCGCCGCGCACCACGGCGACAGCTGCGGGGCAGGGGACCGGTTCGCCGCCACCGCCGCCGGGCTGCTCGCCGACGGCGTCCTGGTCGCCGAGGCCGTCGAGGGTGCCGTCGCCGCGGCGACCGGGTTCGTCGCCCGGGGCGGCGCGGCCGGCCTGCCGAGCGCGGACGCCGCACCGGCACCGCCGCCCGGCGAGGACGACCCCTACGCCGTGGCCGCCCGGGTCCGGGCCGCCCACGGCACGGTCGTCGCCGCCGGCGGCTGCTTCGACCTGCTGCACGCCGGACACGTCGGCCTGCTCCAGGCCGCCCGGCGGCTCGGCGACTGCCTCGTCGTGTGCGTCAACTCGGACGACTCGGTACGGCGCCGCAAGGGCGGTGGCCGCCCGGTCAACCCGCTCACCGACCGGGTCCGGGTCCTGCGCGCGCTGTCCTGCGTCGACGCGGTCGCCGTCTTCGACGAGGACACCCCCGAACGCCTCCTGGCCGACTTGCGCCCCGACGTCTGGGTCAAGGGAGGCGACTACGCTGCCGCCGACCTGCCGGAAGCCGCCCTCCTGAAGGAGTGGGGCGGCCAGGCGGTCCTCCTGCCCTACCTCGACGGCCGCTCCTCGACGGCCCTCATGGAGCGGGCGGCGGAAGGAGCACGATGACCGGTGGCGCGAGGCAGGCGGCAGGACGGCACCCGATGAGCGCGGCTGCGGGGGCACACACGGAGCGCACCCGGCAGGCTGCTGGCATGACACCGGACACGGCACCCGAACCGACGTCACCCCGGCTCCTCGTCCTGCGCGCCCTGGGCCTCGGCGACCTCCTCGCCGGTGTCCCCGCGCTGCGCGCCCTGCGGCGGGCCTACCCGGGGCACGAGCTGGTCCTGGCCGCGCCCGCCGAACTCCGGCCTGTCGCCGAGGCGACGGGGGCCGTGGACCGGCTGCTGCCCGCCGCCGCGCCGGGGCGGGGCGTGCCGCACGCCCTGGACTGGAGCGGTCCGCCACCGGACGTCGCCGTCGATCTGCACGGCAACGGGCCGCCCAGCCACCGGCTGCTCCTGGCGCTGCGCCCGCTGAAGCTGCTCGCCTTCGCCCACCCGGACACGCCCGAGATCGACGGCCCGCCCTGGTACGCGGAGGAACACGAACGCGACCGCTGGTGCCGGCTGCTCCAGGCCTACGGCATCGACGCCGATCCGGGCGACGTGTGCCTGCCCCGACCGGGCACCGCCTCCCCGGCACCCGGCGCGGTCGTGCTGCATCCCGGCGCCGGGTCACCCGCCCGCTGCTGGCCCGTCGAGCGGTACGCGGCCGTCGCGGGCGCGCTGCGCGCCCGGGGCCTGCGGGTCGTCGTGACCGGTGGCCCGGACGAGAGCGACCTCGTGGCCCGGCTCGCCAAGCAGGCCGGCCTGCCCGACACCGACGTGTTCGGCGGGGGCCTGCCGTTCGGCAGGCTGTCCGCCCTCGTCGCCGACGCGAACGCCGTGATCAGCGGCGACACCGGCATCGCCCACCTCGCGGTCGCCCACGCCACGCGCTCCGTCACCCTCTTCGGCCCGGTCGCACCGAGCCGCTGGGGCCCACCGCCCGACCCGCGCCACCGCGCGCTCTGGTACGGCCCGGAGGGCGACCCGCACGGCCGCCGCCCCGATCCCGCGCTGCTGCGCATCACCCCCGAAGACGTCCTGCGCGCCGTCGACGACCTGCCCGGCATCCGACACCCGTGAGAGGGCACCCGACCACGATGACCATCCAGCACCAGGACGCGAGCCCGGTCGGCATCGTCATCGCCACCCGCAACCGCTCCCCGGCCCTGGCCGAGGCCCTGAGCCACCTCCTCACCCTCCCCGAGCGGCCGGAGATCCTCGTCGCGGACAACGCCTCCACCGACGACACGCGCACCATGCTCGCCCGCGACTTCCCTCAAGTCCGCACTCTGGCGCTGCCGTTCAACCACGGCGCCCTCGCGCGCAACTACGGCGCCCGCGCCCTGGACACGCCCTACGTGGCGTTCAGCGACGACGACTCCTGGTGGGCGCCCGGCGCCCTGGGCAGGGCGGCCCGCCTGTTCGAGAGGCATCCGAGGCTCGGCCTCATCGCCGCCCGCACCCTCGTCGGCCCCGCCGCCGACCCCGACCCGCTCAACGAGGTGCTCGCCGCCTCGCCCCTCGGGCGGGCCGCCGACCTGCCCGGCACCCAGGTCCTGGGCTTCCTCGCCTGCGCCTCCGTCGTCCGCCGCAGCGCCTACCTCGACGCGGGCGGCTTCCACCGGCTGCTGTTCTTCGGCGGTGAGGAGACGCTCCTCGCCTACGACATGGCCGCCCGAGGGTGGGGCGTCACCCACTGCCCGGACGTCGTCGCCCACCACCACCCCGCGCCCTCGGCCCGTCCCGGCCGCCCGGTCGTACAGCGCCGCAACGAACTCCTCACCGCCTGGCTGCGCCGCCCCGTGCCCTACGCACTCGCCCGCACCCGCGCCCTCGCCGCCGAGGCCCGGCACGACGACCACGCCCGGCGTGCCCTGCGCGGAACGCTGGCCCGGCTGCCCGCCGCCCTGCGCGCCCGCAGGCCCCTGCCGCCGCACGTGGAACGGGCAGCGCGCCTGCTGGAGGGAGCCGCCGCATGACCGACCGCCGTACCACCGTCGTCGTCATCACCCACAACCGGCGCCGGGAGCTGCTGCACACGCTCGACCGACTCGCCGGACTGCCGGAGAAACCACCGGTGATCGTCACCGACAACGGTTCCACGGACGGCACCGCCGACGCCGTCGCCCGCCGTCACCCGTGGGTCCGGCTGCTGCGGCCCGGCCGCAACCTCGGCGCCGTGGGCCGCAACCTGGCGATCCGCCAGGTCCGCACGCCCTACGTCGCCTTCTGCGACGACGACTCCTGGTGGGCGCCGGGATCGCTGACGGGGGCCGCCGACCTGCTCGACCGGTATCCGGCGCTGGGCACGGTCACGGCCCGGATCGTCGTCGAACCGGACGGCACCGACGACCCGATCGTCGAGGAGCTGCGCGACTCGCCCGTCCCCGGGCCCGGTTGGCTGCCCGGACCGGCCCTCGGCTCGTTCCTGGCCGCCGCGACCGTGCTGCGCACCGACGCCTTCCGGGCCGCGGGCGGTTTCCATCCGCGGCTGTGGCTGGGCGGCGAGGAGGAGCTGCTCGCCGCGGACCTGGCGGCCGACGGATGGTGGCTGACGTACGCCGACCACCTGGTGGCGCACCACCACCCGTCCGTGGCCCGGGACGCCACCCTGCGCCGGTCCCACGGCATCCGCAACACCCTGTGGTTCACCTGGCTGCGCCGCCCGGCCGGCCCCGCCCTGCGGCGGACCGTGGACCTGGCCCGCACGGTGCCGCGCGACACCGCGTCCCTGCGCGCCTTCGCCGAGGCCGCCGCCGCTCTCCCGTGGGTGCTGCGCGAACGCCGTGTCCTCCCGCACGAGGTAGAGTCCCGCCTGCGCCTGCTGGAACCGGCCCAACGCGCTTCGAAGGCCCGCCGCTACACGGGCTAGCGGGGGACGCTCAGCCCCCGCACCACCGGCACATCAGCCGGAACAGGGCGAACAGCGTGGGCGGCCAGATGACGGCGAACGCCCAGATCACCCCGGGCTCCGAGGTGACGATCCCGGCCACCATCAGCCCGGCCGACACCGCGAGCAGGACCGCCACGGTCCAGACACGGGGGCGGTAGGAGCCCAGGCGGGCCAGCAGCCGGGCGGGGTCGGGGCGGCGGCTCAGTCGCAGGGTGCGCAGCCGGCGGTCGAGGCGGCGGTCGCGGCGCAGCGCGCGTTCCATCTCGTCGAGGATGCGCTGCTCGTTCTCGGGAAGTCGGCCGATGGACACGCGCTTTCTCCTTCCGGGCGGCCGGACCGTCTCTCCTTCCGAGGGGGAGGGGACGTAAGAGCGGGTGCCCCGTGGTACCCCTGAGCTAACCGGGTACCGGCCGCGCCAGCGCCTCCACGAGCCGGTCCGCGCTGTCCGGCACGGTGCCCTCACGGAACCCGTCCCGGATCTGCCGGGCGGTCACCCGGCCGCCGGTCAGACACCAGTCCCACCAGCGGTCCAACTGCCGCACGTCCAGGCGCTCGGCGGGCACCAGCGCGGGCCAGCCGCAGGCACGGGCCTGCGCGGTCATCTTCGCGCCGCCCTCGACGGGGTCGACGGCCAGCACCGGGGTGCCGACCCGCAGTGCGATGACCAGCCCGTGCAGCCGGTCGGTGACGACGAGGTCCAGCCGGGCCAGCACGGACTGGAGCTGCGCGGGCGTGGCGCTGAGATGCCAGTCGTGCGTGTCGAGCCGGGTCTCCAGCTCCAGCCGGCCGCAGTCCTTACCGGCCAGCCAGCGCGTCACCTCCTCGGCGACCTGCGTGTGCCGCCGCAGCTCCCCGTACTCCTGCTGCCCGTGCGTGAGGATCACCCCGACGACCGGCCGGGCGGGCGCGTCCGGGGCACGGGCGGCGAGGTCCTCCACCGGCTCGCTGTCCGGCGCGTCCCGGGGCAGCACCCGGTGGAAGCCGGTCACGGCCGGACTGGCGGGGTCGATCACCGAGGTGCCGACGGCGATCCGCACGCAGTGCGCGAACCGCCGGTGCAGTTCCTCGATCTGCGGCCCGTGCAGCGGGCCGCACACGAACACCAGGTGGGAATAGTCCTTGGGCCACAGCCGGTCCAGATGCAGTGCCTCCGGACGGAAGCCGGGACTCCAGGCGACGTCGTAGGGGATGCCCGTGCCCAGCAGTACGTCCTCGACCCGGCGCAGGGCCAGCACGTCCCCGGCGGTCGCCTCCCCGTCCCGGAAGCTGAACCACCCGGTCAGCAGAACCCTGCGCGGTCGCATGCCGTCTTGTGTGTGCACACGCCCTGAGTGCCCGCCCACCGGGAAGACAATCAGGGCATTACGGGCGACGACTCCGTGGTCACTATAAGTGGGGCTCTTACCTCCGCCAACGGTTTGCGCCGGCGCGACACCCGCGGCGGGGCGGGTCGGTCATCGACGTGAAAACCATGTTCATCTAGCATGGGGTGCCGACGGACGCGCCGGTCGAGCAAGGAGTCCAGTGATGGGCGAAGCGGAGGAGAGCCCGGCCGTGGAGCGCCTCCACACACCGGGTCTGCGCAGTACGTGGCAGCGCCGGGCCGTGCTCGAGGCCCTGGGCCGCTGCCACGAGTTCGTCTCCGCGCAGGAACTGCACGCGCTGCTGGCCGACTCCGGCAGCACCGTCGGACTCACGACCGTCTACCGCACCCTGCGCGAGCTGGACCGCGCCGGGTGCGTCGACGTCGTACGTGACGAAGGCGGCGAGCGGCTCTACCTCGGCCGGCCGGCCGGCGAGCACCGCCACTACCTCATCTGCCGCCGCTGCGGCCGCAGCCGGCCCGTGGACGCGGAGGCCGTCGAGGAGTGGGCCGCCCGGCTCGCCGAGACCACGGGCTTCACGGAGCTGGAGCACACCCTCGAACTGAGCGGCGTCTGCGGCCCCTGCGGACCCGGGCCGGTCACGGTGTCCTGCCCGCCGCCGCGCCCGGCCGGCCGGTCAGCCGGAGAAGCGGGCCGTGCCCGTCAGGACGCGTACGTCGAGGTCGGTGACCGAGTCCGCGGTGAGCCGGGCGGCGAACTCGGCGCGCACCCGCTCGACGGCGGCCGGTGACAGCCCCTGGAGCATCCGGCGCGCCCCGCTGCCGGTGGCCAGCTCCCAGCCCGTCTCCGGGGACAGCGGGGCGTCGAACCGCCGCTGGACGACCCGGGGTTCGCTCCCGCCGAGGTCCGTCAGCCAGGACGCGAGGGTGTCGGCGGTGTCGATCCGGGCCGGCTGTTCCATCTGCGGCGGGCCGGGCAGGTCACGCTCCGTCAGGACCGCGCCCCGGAGCGCCCCCTGCCAGCCGCCGAGCGCGCCCTTCTCCCAGACCGTCACGACGAACCGGCCCCCGGGACGCAGCATCCGCGTCAGCGCGGCGGAGTCCCGGTCCATGTCCGGGAAGAAGAACACCCCGAGCCCGCACTGCACGACGTCGTGGCCCTGCCTGGACACGGGCCGCGACGTGACCTCGTGGCGGTGGAAGCGGCTGTTCGCCGGGCCTCCCTCGCGCGCTCGGCGCTCCCCGGTCGCCGGCAGCCCGTCCGCGAGATCCACGGCGTCCACCCGGCCCGCCGCCCCCCACGGCACGCGCGGCCGGCAGCGCCGCGGCCCGGGCCCCGCGACAGTCGTCCGGCACCGACTCACCGCCGGTCAGGGCGGCCACCTCCGCCGTCGCCTCGCCGACCGGGTCCCACAGCTCCCGGAGCCAGCTGTGGAACTCCTCCGCTCCCGCGCTGAAGACGTCTCCCACGGTGTTCTGACCGGTGGTCATACGGGTTCGCCCGCTCGTTTCGGCCGAGCCCAGGTTCGGGGCGTCCGCGGGCGCACGGCAATTTCCGTCACCCCAAGGGCAGTCGGGGCGGGTCCTCAGGTGCGCTCCGTGCGGCGGGAGGTGGCGCGGTGGTGGTCCGGGGTATCACATGGGTGGGCAGCACGACGTGCCGTTCGCGGTCCCCGCCGGGGTCGTTGACCAGCGCCAGCGCGAGCGCGCCGGCCTCCCGGCCGATGGCCGAGGGCGACTGGGCCACGGTCGTCAGATCGAACCACTGGGCCACCGGCTGGTCGTCGAAGCCGACGACGGACACCTGCCCCGGCACCTCGACGCGCGTCGCGCGCAGCGTCCAGATCACGGCGACGGCCACCTCGTCCTGCTCGGCGAAGACCGCGGTGGGCGGCTCCCGCAGCCCCAGCAGCCTGCCGACCGCCTCGGCGGCGCCCCGCTTGTCGCCGGCCGGGGTGGCGACCACCAGATCGTCGTCGAGGGGCAGGCCCGCCTCGGTCAGCGCCCGCCGGTAACCGACCAGCCGCTCCTGCGAACTGAAGGAGAAGCCACCGGTGCCCACCGTCCGTACGTAGGCGATCCGGCGGTGGCCGAGGTTGAGCAGATGCCGGGTGCCGCGCAGGGCGCCGGCCACGTCGTCGACGTAGACGCTCGGGCGTCCGTCGACATGCTGGCTGACGTACACGACCGGCATGCCGAGGCCATCCAGCCGGGAGGTCTCCTCCTCTGTCAGGTCGAAGGAGAACACCAGCAGCGCGTCCGCGTTGCGCCGCGCGGGGAGACGATCGAAGAACGCGGTGCGCTCGGCCATGCCGGGGATCACGTAGACCGTCAGTTCCATGCCGGCCGACCGCAGGACGAGGGCGAGCCCGGACAGTGCCGCGCCGACGAACCACGAACTGAGCGTGGGCACCAGCACCGCGACGCTGCACGTCCTGCCCGTCACGAGGCTCGCGGCATGGCGTGAGACCGCGAAGTTCAGCTCCCGGGCGGCCTGTTCGACGCGGGCGCGGATCTCCGGCGAGACGGTGGGCAGGCCGCGCAGGGTGCGCGAGACCGTGGAGGTGGAGACCCCGGCCCGTTCGGCGACGTCAGCCATCGTGGGGTGCCGCTGACCTGGTGGCATGCGCCGGACGCTAGCACAGGAACCCTACGGTGCACGGCCCTTGGTGACAGCGCTGTCTCACCTGATTCTTGCCTTCTTACCACGCCGCGACGCATTGACTTCCCGACCGCGCGCTCCTAGCGTGCAAACGTTGTCTCGACAGGTTCGAAGTCGCCCCGGAGGGACGCCTCTTATCCGCTGTGAGCTGCGATTTTTATCTGCGGAATGCCGTGGCAACGCAATCTCATGACCAAAGCCATTCCGGGGGAACGGACACGACTTCGGTACGTCACGACCAGGAGAGACAGTGAAGACCAGCACCGCCAGAGCGATTCAGTGTTCCGCAGCGCTCGCCGCCGCCGGACTCCTCCTCACCGCCTGCGGCTCCTCCGGCGGCAGCGGCTCCGGACAGTCGACGCAGGCCGCGGCGGCGTCGTTCAAGGGCCGCGGCCCCATCACGTACGTCGCCGGCAAGGACACCACCGGCACCGTCCAGACGATCATCGACCGCTGGAACAAGGCACATCCCAAGGAGAAGGTCACCTTCATCCAGCTGCCGACGGACGCCGACTCCCAGCGCCAGCAGATGATCCAGAACGCGGAGACGAAGTCCGACGCCTACACGGTGCTCGCCACCGACGTCGTGTGGACGTCGGAGTTCGCCGCCCACCAGTGGATCGAGCCCCTGCCCGCGAACCAGTTCCCGCTCGGCAAGATGCTCCAGCCGGTCGTGCAGACCGGCCAGTACCGCGGCAAGCTCTACGCCGTCCCCGCCAGCTCCAACGGCGGTCTGCTGTTCTACCGCACCGACCTGCTGAAGAAGGCCGGCGTCACCCAGCCCCCCACCACCTGGGCCCGGATGACCGCCGACTGCGCCAAGGTGAAGAAGCTCCCCGAGGCGAAGAACATGTCCTGTTACGCCGGGCAGTTCCAGAAGTACGAGGGACTGACGGTGAACTTCGCCGAGGCCGTCAACTCCGCCGGCGGCAAGATCGTCGATGCCGACGGCAAGCCCGACGTGGACACGCCGCAGGCCAAGAAGGGCCTGGACTTCCTCGTCAACTCCTTCAAGGACAAGACCATCCCCAAGGAGGCCATCACCTACCAGGAGGAGGACGGCCGCCAGGCGTTCCAGGGAGGCAAACTGATCTTCCTGAACAACTGGCCGTACGTGTACTCCCTGGCCCAGAAGAGCGCCATCAAGGGCAAGTTCGCCGTCGCCCCCCTGCCCGGCCTGAACGGCCCCGGTGCCTCCAGCCTCGGCGGCTCCAACCTGGCCCTGTCGTCCTTCGCCAAGAACAAGGCCACGGCACTGGACTTCATGAAGTTCTTCACCAGCGAGGAGAGCGCGACCTACTTCCTCAAGAACGCCTCCCTCGCCCCGCCCTACGCCGACCTCTACGACAACGCGTCCCTGGACAAGCAGTATCCGTACCTGCCGGACCTCAAGCAGTCGATCACGAAGGCCGTGCCGCGCCCGCGCGTCGTGCAGTATGGCGACGTGACCGCCGCGATCCAGAACGAGGTCTACGCCGCGCTCACCGGAAAGAAGAGCAGCGCACAGGCGCTGAAGGACCTTCAGGCGGATCTCCAGAAGCTGACGGCACAGTGAGGCCGCGGGTCATGGCAGGCACCGCGATCCCACCCGACACCGCCCCGCACGAGCCCGGGCCGGCGGCCGACCGCCGTCCCGGGCGGCCCCCGGCGCCCGAACGCCCCCGGCGACGCCGCCGGGCCACCGCCGGCACCGGCCGTCTGGCCGCGCTCCTGGTCTCCCCGACGCTGCTGGTGCTGACGGTCGTCGTGCTCTACCCGACGCTCATGGCACTCGACGAGTCCCTGTACGGACCCAAGGGCCTGGACCCGAAGACCGGGTTCATCAGCAACACCGAGCCGTTCGTCGGGCTGAGGAACTACACCGACATCTTCACCCAGGCCGGCGACCGCTTCTGGAACGCCTTCTGGAACACCACCTTCTTCACCGTCGTCACGGTGTCGCTGGAGACGGTGATCGGTGTCGCCATGGCGATCGTCATGCACCGGGCCTTCCGGGGCCGGGCCGTGGTGCGGGCCGGCATCCTCGTCCCCTGGGCGATCCCCACGGCCATCTCCGGACTGCTGTGGAAGTGGATCTTCAACGCCGACGGTATCGCCAACGTCCTCCTCGGCCACCAGGTCCTGTGGACCGCCGACGGCTTCTCCGCCAAGATCGCGGTCGTCATCGCCGACGTGTGGAAGACCGCCCCCTTCATCGGGCTGCTGGTCCTGGCCGGCCTCCAGGTGATCCCGAAGGAGGTCTACGAGGCGGCCCGGCTCGACGGTGCGAGCGCCCTCCAGCAGTTCTGGCGCATCACCCTGCCGCTGGTGAAGCCCGCGCTGCTGGTGGCGGTGCTGTTCCGCTGCCTGGACGCGCTGCGGATGTTCGACCTGCCCTACATCCTCATCGGCGCCCAGAAGGGCTCCGTCGAGACGCTGTCGATGCTCGCGCAGAACGAGGCGTCCAACGTCCGCTTCGGACCGGCCTCCGCGTACGCGGTCCTCCTCTTCCTCTACGTCTTCCTCATCGCGCTCGCCTTCGTGCGGCTGCTCGGCGCCGATCTCATCGGGGGCGTCGGCGGGACGAAGAAGCGCAAGTCCCACGCGGTCAGGAGACCGCGCCACCGCGTCCGGGAGGTGACGGCATGACCCTCACGGCCAAGTGGCGGCAGTGGCTGCCCTATCTGGGCATCGCCGTGGTGGTGGCCTACTGCCTGGCCCCGTTCTACTGGATGCTGGTCTCCAGCCTCCGCCGCACCGGCGACATCTTCAGCACCTCGCTGTTCCCCTCCCCGGTGTCGTTCGAGAACTACCGGTCGGTGTTCAGCCCGGCCCAGGGCTTCACCAGGGCCCTGCTCAACAGCCTGATCGTCGCCGGCGTCACGACCGCGATGTCGCTCCTGCTGGCCACGTTCACCGCGTACGCGATGGCCCGGCTGGAGTTCCGTTTCAAGCGGCTGATCCTGACCCTGATCATCGCCACCTCGATGTTCCCGGTGGTGTCGATCGTCGTCCCGCTGCTGAAGCTGTTCACCGACATCGGCTGGATCAACACCTACCAGTCCATGATCGTGCCCAGCATGTCCTTCACGCTGCCGCTGGCGGTGTGGAACCTGACCACGTTCTTCCGGCAGATGCCCGACGAACTGGAACACGCCGCCATGGTCGACGGATGCACCCGCGGCCAGGCCTTCCGCAAGGTCATCGTCCCCCTCGCCGCGCCGGGCATCTTCACCACCGCGATCATCACCTTCATCGCCGCCTGGAACGAGTTCCTCATCGCCCTGTCGATGACCAACAAGCCGAGCATGCAGACCGCGACCGTCGCCATCTCCAAGTTCTCGGGAGCGACGACCTACCAGACGCCGTTCGGCAGCCAGATGGCCGCGGGCGTCGTGGTGACCGTCCCGCTGGTCGTGATGGTGCTGCTGTTCCAGCGCCGTATCGTCGCCGGGCTCACGGCCGGCGCGGCCAAGTAGCCACACAGAAGGAGCCATTCCCCGTGTCCCCCACCGCCCCTTGGTGGCGCAGTGCCGTCATCTACCAGGTCTACATCCGCAGTTTCGCCGACGGCAACGGCGACGGCGTCGGCGACATCGCGGGCCTCCGCTCCCGGCTGCCGTATCTGAGGTCCCTCGGCGTGGACGCCATCTGGATCAACCCCTGGTACAAGTCGCCCATGGCCGACCACGGCTACGACGTCGCCGACTTCCGTGCCATCGACCCCCGCTTCGGCACCCTCGCCGACGCCGAGCGGCTCATCACCGAAGCGCACGAGCACGGGATCCGCGTCATCCCCGACATCGTGCCCAACCACACCTCCGACCAGCACGCCTGGTTCCAGGCGGCGCTTGCGGCCGGGCCGGGCAGCCCGGAACGCGAGCGCTACGTCTTCCGCCCCGGGCGCGGACCCGACGGCACCGAGCCGCCGAACGACTGGGTGTCCTGCTTCGGCGGGCCGGCCTGGACCCGGCTGCCCGACGGCGACTGGTACCTGCACCTGTTCGCACCCCAGCAGCCCGACCTGAACTGGCACCACCCCGAGGTGCGCGCGGAGTTCGAGTCGATCCTGCGGTTCTGGTTCAGCCGGGGCGTCGACGGCTTCCGCATCGACGTCGCCCACGGCCTGATCAAACACCCGGAGCTGCCCGACCTGCCGCCCCGCGCCGAACCCGCGGTGACGGGCCCGCTCACCCGCCGGGACGAGATCCGGCAGCACCTCGACCACCCGCACTGGGACCGGGACGAGGTGCACGAGATATACCGGGCCTGGCGCAAGGTCGCCGACGAGTTCCCCGGTGACCGCTCCTTCGTCGCCGAGGCCTGGGCCGACACACCGGAACGCCTCGCCGCCTACGTCCGCCGGGACGGCCTGCACACCGCCTTCAACTTCGACTTCCTCATGTGCGGCTGGGACGCCAAGGACCTGCGCGCCGTCATCGACGACTCCCTCGCCATGCTCGGCGCGGTGGGGGCGCCCGCCACCTGGGTGCTGTCCAACCACGACGTCATGCGCCACCCCAGCCGCTACGGCCGTACCGCCGCGCGGAGTTGGCTCGCCAACGCGCGGTACGAGCCCGACGGCGCCCTGGACCTGGACCTCGGCATCCGGCGCGCCCGGGCCGCCGCCCTGCTGATGCTCGCCCTGCCCGGCGGCGCCTACGTCTACCAGGGCGAGGAACTCGGCCTCCCCGAGGTCGAGGACCTGCCCGAATCCGCCCTCCAGGACCCGATCTGGGAGCGTTCCGGGCACACGGACCGAGGCCGTGACGGCTGCCGCGTCCCGATCCCCTGGTCGGGCCAGGCGCCCCCCTACGGCTTCAGCCCCGACGACGCGACGGCCGAACCCTGGCTGCCGCAGCCCGCCGACTGGGCCGGACTGAGCGTCGAAGCCCAGACCGGCGACCCGGCCTCCCTGCTGGAGCTCTACCGCACGGCCCTGCGCGTCCGCCGCGAACATCCCGCCCTCGGCGACGGCACCATGACATGGCTGGAGGCTCCGGAGGGGGTCTTGTCGTTCAGCCGCGAGCCCGGTTTCGTGTGCGTGGTCAACCTCTCGGCGGAGCCGTACGAGCTGCCCGCACACGCCCGGCTCCTCCTGGCCGGCGGCCCGCTCGAGGACGGTGTGCTGGGGCCCGACCAGGCGGTGTGGCTGGCGGTGTGACGGAGGTCCTAGGCTGGGCACATGGCTCGCACGGCGGAGGAGATCCCCGTCTCGCTCACGGTCCGGCCGTCGGCGCCGGCGCTCGCGCCGCTGATCGGGGCGCTCGGCTGTGCCGAGGGACGGTTCGCGCACTCCGCCGAGCTGGCCCTGCCGACGGGCGGGGCGCAGTTGCTGGTGAACCTCGACGGGGACACCCTGTCCTCGTCGGGCAGGCGGACCCGGGGCGCGGCTCTGCAGGGGCCGTACACGGCGCCGGCGGTGATCGACCCGGCGCAGCAGCGTGCCGTCGTGTGGGTGGCGTTCCGTCCTGCGGGGGCCTATCCGTTCCTCACCGTCCCGGTCGGTGCGGTCCGCGATCGGCTCGCCGGGCTCGACGAGCTGTGGGGCACGGACGGTGCGGTGCTGCGCGAGCGGCTGCTGGACGCCATGGCCGCCGGTGGCCCGCGGGCGTGTCTGCGGGAACTGGAGACGGTCCTGCTGCGGCGGGCGGAACGTCCCCTGGAGCCCGACCCGGCGGTCCGTCGCGCCGCTGCGCTGCTCGACCGGGGAACGCCGGTGGGCGAGGTCGCCGACCGGCTCGGCTGGACCTCCAGGCGGCTGGCCCGCAGGTGCGCGGAACAGCTGGGGCTCCCGCCGAAGCGGTATGCGCGGGTACGGCGCTTCCAGCGGCTGCTGGGCCGCGTGAACGCCGGGTCCGGGGAGCCGGACTGGGCGCTCCTGGCAGCGGAGTGCGGCTACCACGACCAGGCGCATCTGATCCACGAGTTCCGCGCGCTCGCCGGGATCACCCCGACCGCGTACGCACCGCGCTCGCCCCGGGAACCCAACCACGTCCCGCTCGCCGGATGACGGGCCCGCCCGGCCGACCGATTTCTACAATCCACGGCCGCCCCGGGTGGCGATCGTGAAGGCATGACGAACACAACCGACAAGCCGGCCCTCACCCGGCTCTACGCCCGGCTCGTGGTCTCCGACGGCCCCCGGGCGATCGACTTCTACCGGGCCGCGCTCGGCGCCGAGGAGATCGAGCGGTACACCGGTCCCGAGGGGAAGATCGTGCACGCCCTGCTGCGGCTCGGCGGCGCGGTGATCGCGGTCAAGGACGCCGACGAGAGCGACCCGGCGCCGGACTCGCTCGGCGGCAGCCCGGTGATCATGGCCCTGGACGTGTCCGACGCCGACGCCGTGGCCGAGGCCATGCTGCGGGCCGGGGCGAGCGTGGTGTATCCCGTCGCCGACCAGCACTACGGGCAGCGCGGCGGCCGTCTCGCCGATCCGTTCGGCCATCTCTGGATGATCTCCCAGGCGATCGAGGAGCTGACCCCGGAGGAGATCCAGCGGCGCACGACCGACCTGTTCACCTGACGAGTTCCGCCGCCGCGGTGGTGGTCGCCCGGCCGCCCGGGTGGCGCAGCGCGCACAGGAACCCGATGCCCAGGGCGATGGCCATGCCGTAGAACACCCACTGGTTGGCCTCGGCGAAGTCCATGCGGACGGCGCTCATGGCGTCCCGTGTCGCCTCGGCGGCGGGGCCGGTGCCGGTGGGCGGCCGGGAGTCGCCGTTGCCCGTGACCGACTCGGTGATGTCCCGGGCCACGGCGTCCGCGTCGCCGGCGGGCATGCCGCGGGATCGCAGGGTCTGCACCACGTTGTCGGTCGTGACGTGCGTCAGGACGGTGCCGTAGACGGCCAGGCCCACGCTCGCCGCGTAGTTGCGCACGGTCTGGGTGATGCCGGTGACCTCGCCGTAGGAGGCGCCGATGGCCCGGTTGACGGCGTCCGTCGAGGCGGGCGCGAGGACGAAGCCGATACCCGCCCCGGCGAGTGCCGCGTAGGGCCACTGGTCGTGCATGGACAGGTCGGTGAGCTCGTTCGCCCACAGGGCGAACCCGGCGCAGCCCAGCGCGGTGCCCAGTTTCAGGGCCGGGCGGGCGCCCTGCTTGTCGAGGATCCGGCCGCCCCACTGCGAGGCGATCGCGAAGCCGGCGAAGAAGTACAGCAGGAACAGGGCGGCCTGGTTCGGCGAAGCGCTCAGGGACACCTGGGCGTAGACCGAACTGAAGAAGAACACCGGGACGAACGCGAGCATCGCGAAGAAGAGCACCGCCGCGTCCACCGTGAACGCCTTGTCCCGGAAGACCCGCAGATCGATCAGCGGATGCCGCACCCGGCGCTCGAACCCGACGAAACCGCAGAGCACCGCGAGGCCGCCCGCTACGCACACCCAGGTCGCCCAACTGTCCCAGCCCCAGGACCAGGCCTGCTGGAAACCGAGGACGCTCAGGCCCATGCCGACCGCGATCAGGGCGGCGCCGGGGACGTCCAGGGTGCCGGACCGCCGCCGGTCGGAGATGTGCGCCAGGGCCGTGAGGACCAGCGCCACGACCGCCACGGGCACGTTGACCCAGAAGACGGCCCGCCAGGTCCAGGCGGTCAGCCAGCCGCCCAGCAGCGGGCCGAGGGCGGTCAGGGCGCCGGAGACACCGAAGAACAGGGCGAGTGCGCGTCCGCGCCGCTCGACCGGGAACACCGCCACCACCACGGCCAGGGCCGCGGGGAAGAGCAGGGCGGCCCCGAGCCCCTGGGTGGCCCGGAACACGATCAGCCAGGTCTGCGCGGCGCTGCCGGCGGGGACGCAGCCGCACAGCACCGACGACACGACGAACACCAGCGTGCCGATGACGACGATCCGGCGAGGCCCGTAGAGGTCCGCGAGGCGACCGCCTAGGGCGAAGAACGCCGCGAGGGCCAGCAGGTAGGCGTTCACCACCCACTGCATGCCGGACGACGACAGATCCAGTTCGCGGACGATGTCCGGTGCCGCGATGGACACGATGGTCTGGTCGATGAAGGTCATGGCGACGGCGAACATCATCGCCGTCAGCGCCACAGTCTGCTGCGGCACCGTGCGGGAGGGGGCCGCGGTCCCGCCGCGCCCCGGGCGCGTGCTGCTCACGGATTCAGTCTGCGCCCGGGCATGCCCTGACGCATCAGGGGTCTCTTTCCGCCCCGGACGGCACAGCGATACTCCCGAACACGTCCGCGGCAACCCCTCGGCGGTGTGAGGACGACCTCGTCGGCCATGTGACCACGCCCGCCGCGGACGCGGCGTCGGACGTGCAGGATGCGGGCACCAAGGAGGACAGACACCCGAACGACGGAGAGGCAGACGATGGTCCCAGCGGAACCGGAACCCCAGCGGATCGGCATACCCGCCGAGTCCACTGCGGGCGAGACCAGGGTGGCGGCGACGCCGGCCACCGTGGGGAGACTTGCCGCGCTCGGCTACGAGGTGGTGGTCGAACCGGGGGCGGGGGCCTCGTCCCGCTTCTCCGACGCGGCCTACGAGGAGGCGGGAGCCCGCCTCGGCGACCCGTGGCAGGCGGAGATCGTGCTCAAGGTGAACGGCCCGTCGAGCGACGAGATCGGCCGGCTGCGGGACGGGGCGACGCTGATCGCGCTCATCGGCCCCGCGTTGCACCCGGAACTGGTCGACGAGCTGGCGCGGCGGCCGATCACCGTCCTCGCCATGGACGCCGTGCCGCGCATCTCCCGCGCCCAGTCCCTGGACGTGCTCAGCTCGATGGCGAACATCGCCGGATACCGGGCCGTCGTCGAGGCCGCGCACGCCTTCGGCCGGTTCTTCACCGGCCAGGTGACCGCCGCCGGCAAGGTGCCGCCCGCCAAGGTGCTGGTCGCCGGTGCCGGGGTCGCCGGACTCGCCGCGATCGGCGCGGCCCGCAGCCTCGGTGCCGTGGTCCGCGCCACCGACCCCCGGCCCGAGGTCGCCGAGCAGGTGCGCTCGCTGGGCGGGGAGTTCCTGACGGTGGGCGTCGAGCAGGAGGTGAGCACCGACGGTTACGCGAGGGCCACCTCGGAGGACTACGACCGGCTCGCCGCGCGGCTGTACGCCGAGCAGGCCGCCGACGTCGACATCATCATCACCACCGCGCTCATCCCGGGCCGCCCGGCGCCGCGACTGGTCACCGCCGAGGACGTCGCGCGGATGAAGCCCGGCAGCGTGATCGTCGACATGGCCGCGGCCCAGGGCGGCAACGTCGAGGGCACGGTCGCCGGGAAGGCCGTCGTCACCGACAACGACGTGACGATCATCGGCTACACCGACCTGCCCGGCAGGCTCCCGGCCCAGGCCTCGCAGCTGTACGGCACCAACGTCGTCAACCTGATGAAGCTGCTCACCCCGGGCAAGGACGGCCGGCTGGTCCTGGACTTCGACGACGTGGTGCAGCGGTCGATGACCGTGGTCCGCGACGGCGAGAAGACCTGGCCGCCGCCCCCGGTCCAGGTGTCCGCCGCACCGGCCCCCGCGGGCGGCGCGGAACCGGCCGCGCCCGCCGCGGCACCGGCGAAGCCCGCGCGCCCCGCGTGGTCGTCGTACGCCCTCGTCGGCGGCGGAGCGCTCGCGCTGTTCCTGGTGACGGCCTTCTCACCGAGCGAACTCATCGGCCACTTCACGGTGTTCGTGCTGGCGATCGTCATCGGCTTCTACGTCATCGGCAACGTGCACCACGCGCTGCACACCCCGCTGATGTCGGTCACCAACGCCATCTCCGGGATCGTCGTGGTCGGCGCGCTGCTCCAGATCGGGCACGGGAACACCGCCGTCACCGTGCTGTCGTTCGCCGCGATCCTGCTGGCGAGCATCAACATCTTCGGCGGATTCGCCGTCACCCGCCGCATGCTCGGCATGTTCTCGAAGGGCTGATCACGGATGACCACAGTCACGGCCTCAGAAGCCGCCTACGTCGTCGCCGCGCTGCTGTTCATCCTCAGCCTCGCCGGACTCTCGCAGCACCGGACCTCGCGCTCGGGAGTCGTCTGGGGCATCGCGGGCATGGTCGTCGCGCTGGCCGCCACCGTCGGCCTCGCCTCGAAGAGCATCACCGCCACCGGCCTCGTGCTGATCGTCGTCGCGACCGCCATCGGCGCGGGCATCGGACTGTGGCGGGCCCGGGTGGTCGAGATGACCGGCATGCCCGAGCTGATCGCCATCATGCACAGCCTCGTCGGCCTCGCCGCCGCGTTCGTCGGCTGGAACGGCTACCTCGACGTCGACGCCGAGCTCACCGGTTCGCTGCTCGGCATCCACCACGCCGAGGTGTTCATCGGGGTGTTCATCGGCGCCGTCACCTTCACGGGTTCCGTCGTCGCGTACCTGAAGCTCTCGGCACGCATCGACTCCCGCCCGCTCACGCTGCCCGGCAAGCACGTCCTGAACATCGGTGCCCTGGTCGCCTTCGTCGCGCTCACCGTCGCGTTCGTGGCCCGCCCGAACATGGGTCTCCTCATCGCGGTGACCGTCATCGCCCTGGCCCTGGGCGCGCACCTGGTCGCCTCCATCGGCGGCGGTGACATGCCGGTGGTCGTCTCCATGCTCAACAGCTACTCCGGCTGGGCCGCCGCCGCCTCGGGCTTCCTGCTCGCCAACAACCTGCTGATCGTCACCGGCGCGCTGGTCGGCTCCTCCGGTGCCTACCTGTCGTACATCATGTGCAAGGCGATGAACCGCTCCTTCATCTCGGTGATCGCGGGCGGATTCGGGACGCCGGCGGCGGCGGCCGACGACGGCGAGCACGGGGAGCACCGGGAGATCAGCGCGGAGGAGACCGCGGAACTCCTGCGCGACGCCTCCTCGGTGATCATCACGCCGGGCTACGGCATGGCGGTCGCCCAGGCCCAGTACCCGGTCGCCGAGCTGGCGCGCAAGCTGCGCGAGCGGGGCGTCGAGGTGCGCTTCGGCATCCACCCCGTCGCCGGCCGGCTGCCCGGGCACATGAACGTGCTGCTGGCCGAGGCGAACGTGCCGTACGACATCGTTCTGGAAATGGACGAGATCAACGACGACTTCGCCGCCACCTCGGTCGTCCTGGTCATCGGCGCCAACGACACCGTCAACCCGGCCGCCACCGACAACCCGTCGAGCCCCATCGCGGGCATGCCGGTGCTGCACGTGTGGGAGGCGGCCAACGTGGTCGTCTTCAAGCGGTCGATGGCCGCCGGGTACGCCGGTGTGCAGAACCCGCTGTTCTTCCGGGAGAACAGCCAGATGCTCTTCGGCGACGCCAAGCAGCGCGTGGAGGACATCCTGCGCAGCCTCGACGCCCTGGACACCCCGCTCCGGGAGATGGCGGGCACGTCCGGCTGATCCACTGGGCACCCACACGGGAAGGCCGGCTCGACGGTGTCGAGCCGGCCTTCCCGTGTCCTCCCGCGTGCCGCCGCGCGGTCAGTCCGTGCCGGACTCCATCGCGGCGCGGTCCAGCCACGCGTCCTCGTCGGAGACCTCGCCCCGGGAGGCGATGGCCTCGGCGCCGCCCTGCGGCAGCTCCGGCATGGTGCCGATCAGCCCGGTCGCGGCCGCCTGGGAGGCGCCGATGGTCGGGCTGCCGGTGCCGATCAGGCCGATGCCGGCGTACTGCTCCAGCTTGGCGCGGGAGTCGGCGATGTCCAGGTTGCGCATGGTGAGCTGGCCGATCCGGTCCACCGGGCCGAACGCGGAGTCCTCCGTGCGCTCCATGGACAGCTTGTCCGGGTGGTAGCTGAACGCCGGGCCGGTCGTGTCGAGGATCGAGTAGTCCTCACCGCGCCGCAGCCGCAGCGTCACCTCGCCGGTGACGGCCGCGCCGACCCACCGCTGCAGCGACTCGCGGATCATCAGCGCCTGCGGGTCCAGCCAGCGGCCCTCGTACATCAGCCGGCCGAGCCGCCGTCCCTCGGTGTGGTACTGGGCGAGGGTGTCCTCGTTGTGGATCGCGTTGACCAGGCGCTCGTACGCGGCGTGCAGCAGGGCCATGCCCGGGGCCTCGTAGATGCCGCGGCTCTTGGCCTCGATGATCCGGTTCTCGATCTGGTCCGACATGCCCAGGCCGTGCCGGCCGCCGATGGCGTTGGCCTCCATGACCAGGTCGACGGGGGAGGAGAACTCCTTGCCGTTGATCGTCACGGGGCGGCCCTGGTCGAAGCCGATCGTCACGTCCTCGGTGGCGATCTCGACCTCGGGGTCCCAGAACTTCACGCCCATGATCGGCTCGACGGTCTCGATGCCGGTGTCCAGGTGCTCCAGGGTCTTGGCCTCGTGCGTGGCGCCCCAGATGTTGGCGTCGGTGGAGTACGCCTTCTCCGTGCTGTCGCGGTAGGGCAGCCCGTGGGCGAGCAGCCACTCCGACATCTCCTTGCGGCCGCCGAGCTCGGTCACGAACGCCGCGTCCAGCCAGGGCTTGTAGATCCTGAGGTGCGGGTTGGCGAGCAGGCCGTAGCGGTAGAACCGCTCGATGTCGTTGCCCTTGAAGGTCGAGCCGTCGCCCCAGATCTGGACGTCGTCCTCCAGCATCGCCCGCACCAGCAGCGTGCCCGTGACGGCACGGCCGAGCGGCGTGGTGTTGAAGTACGCCCGCCCGCCCGAGCGGATGTGGAACGCCCCGCAGGTCAGCGCGGCCAGGCCCTCCTCGACCAGCGCGGCCCGGCAGTCGACCAGACGCGCGATCTCGGCCCCGTAGGTCTTGGCACGGCCGGGCACCGACGCGATGTCGGGTTCGTCGTACTGGCCGATGTCGGCGGTGTAGGTGCACGGGACGGCGCCCTTGTCGCGCATCCACGCGACCGCGACGGAGGTGTCGAGACCGCCCGAGAAGGCGATGCCGACGCGCTCGCCGGCGGGCAGGGAGGTGAGGACCTTGGACATAGAAAGAGTATGTATCACTTTGCATATTCATGCAAGCTCGGTATGCGGAACCGTTGGCGCAACCGCCATTCCCGCTGCTCCCGGTCAGGAACCCGCCGAGCCGGACCCCCCGAGCGCCCCCAGAATCCGCTCCGCCGCCAGCGTCGGGGTCAGCTCGCCCGCCCGGACCCGCTGTTCCAGCGCCGGAGCCAGCGCCCGCACCGCCGGGTCCGCGTGCAGCCGGCCGAGGAGTTCCTCGCGGACCATGGTCCAGGTCCAGTCGACCTGCTGGTCACGGCGCTTGGCGGTGAGGCGGCCGGTGGAGTCCAGCAGCGAGCGGTGCTGTTCGAGGCGCTCCCACACCGTGTCCAGGCCGTTCGACTCCCGCGCGCTGCAGCTGAGCACGGGCGGGGTCCAGAACGCGTCCTTGCCGTGCATCAGCCGCAGCGCGCCCGACAGCTCCCGCGCGGCGGCCCGGGCGTCCCGCTCGTGCGGCCCGTCCGCCTTGTTCACGGCGATCACGTCGGCCAGTTCCAGGACGCCCTTCTTGATGCCCTGGAGCTGGTCGCCCGTGCGGGCGAGGGTGAGCAGCAGGAAGGAGTCGACCATGTTCGCGACCGCGGTCTCGGACTGGCCGACGCCGACCGTCTCCACCAGGACCACGTCGTAGCCCGCCGCCTCCATCACCACGATCGACTCACGCGTCGCCTTGGCGACCCCGCCCAGCGTGCCCGCGGTGGGGGAGGGGCGGACGAACGCCGCGGGGTCCACCGCCAGCCGTTCCATCCGCGTCTTGTCGCCGAGGATCGAGCCGCCGGTACGGCTGGAGGACGGGTCGACGGCGAGCACCGCCACCCGGTGCCCGAGCCCCGTCAGCATCGAGCCGAACGCGTCGATGAACGTCGACTTGCCCACACCCGGCACCCCGCTGACCCCGATCCGCCGGGCCCGGCCGCTGTGCGGCAGCAGTGCGGTCAGCAACTCCTGGGCCAGCGCCCGGTGCTGAGGCCGGGTCGACTCGACGAGCGTGATGGCCCGGGCGATGATCGCCCGCTTCCCGTCGAGTACGCCCTTCACATACGCGTCGACGTCGATCACAGGTCGTGCCCGAGTCCGTCCGACAGTCGCTTCACCAGGTCGTACGCCGCGTCCGGGATCACCGTCCCCGGCGGGAAGACCGCCGCCGCGCCCATCTCCAGCAGCGTCGGCACGTCCTGCGGCGGGATCACCCCGCCGACCACGATCATGATGTCCTCGCGCCCCTCCTCGGCGAGCTGCTCGCGCAGCGCCGGGACGAGGGTGAGGTGACCGGCCGCGAGCGAGGAGACACCGACGATGTGCACGTCCGCCTCGACGGCCTGCCGGGCCACCTCGGCGGGCGTCTGGAACAGCGGGCCGACGTCCACGTCGAAGCCGAGGTCGGCGAAGGCGGTCGCGATCACCTTCTGGCCGCGGTCGTGGCCGTCCTGGCCCATCTTCGCCACCAGGATGCGCGGGCGGCGGCCCTCGGCCTCCTCGAAGTCGGAGACCAGGGCTCGGGTGCGGTCCACGGACGGGGACTCCCCTGCTTCGTTGCGGTACACGCCGGAGATCGTACGGATCTGGCTCGCGTGCCGGCCGTACACCTTCTCCAGGGCGTCGGAGATCTCCCCGACGGTCGCCTTCGCCCGGGCCGCGTGCACCGCCAGCTCCAGCAGGTTGCCCTCGCCGGCGGCGGCCCGGGTCAGCGCTTCCAGCGCCTCCTGGCACGCCCTCTCGTCCCGCTCCGCCCGCAGCCGCCGCAGCTTCTCGATCTGCTGGGCGCGCACGGAGGAGTTGTCGACCTTCAGGACCTCGATCTGCTCGTCGCTGTCCACCCGGTACTTGTTGACGCCGACGACCGGCTGCCGGCCCGAGTCGATCCGGGCCTGCGTGCGGGCCGCGGCCTCCTCGATGCGCAGCTTGGGGATGCCCGCGTCGATGGCCTTGGCCATGCCGCCCGCGGCCTCGACCTCCTGGATGTGCTGCCAGGCCCGCCGGGCGAGGTCGTACGTCAGCCGTTCGACGTAGGCACTGCCGCCCCACGGGTCGATCACGCGGGTCGTGCCGGACTCCTGCTGGAGCAGCAGCTGCGTGTTGCGGGCGATCCGCGCCGAGAAGTCGGTCGGCAGGGCCAGCGCCTCGTCCAGGGCGTTGGTGTGCAGCGACTGGGTGTGCCCCTGCGTCGCCGCCATCGCCTCGACGCAGGTGCGCGTCACGTTGTTGAACACGTCCTGCGCGGTCAGCGACCAGCCGGAGGTCTGCGAATGGGTCCGCAGGGAAAGCGACTTGGCGTTCTTCGGGTCGAACTGCCGCACCAGCTTGGCCCACAGCAGGCGCGCCGCCCGCAGCTTGGCGACCTCCATGAAGAAGTTCATGCCGATCGCCCAGAAGAACGACAGCCGGGGCGCGAACGCGTCCACGTCCAGGCCGGCTTCCCGGCCTGCCCGGATGTACTCCACGCCGTCCGCGAGCGTGTACGCCAGCTCCAGGTCGGCCGTCGCGCCCGCCTCCTGGATGTGGTAGCCGGAGATGGAGATGGAGTTGTAGCGCGGCATCCGCTGCGAGGTGAAGGCGAAGATGTCGGAGATGATCCGCATCGACGGCTTCGGCGGATAGATGTAGGTGTTGCGGACCATGAACTCCTTGAGGATGTCGTTCTGGATGGTCCCGGCCAGCTTCTCGGGCGGCACGCCCTGTTCCTCGGCGGCGACGATGTACAGCGCCAGCACCGGCAGCACGGCGCCGTTCATCGTCATCGACACCGTCATCCTGTCCAGCGGGATCCCGTCGAACAGCTGCCGCATGTCGTAGATCGAGTCGATCGCCACGCCCGCCATGCCGACGTCACCGGTCACGCGCGGGTGGTCGCTGTCGTACCCCCGGTGCGTGGGCAGGTCGAAGGCGACCGACAGGCCCTTCTGCCCGGCCGCGAGGTTGCGCCGGTAGAAGGCGTTCGATTCCTCGGCCGTGGAGAAACCGGCGTACTGACGGATCGTCCAGGGCTGGTTGACGTACATCGTCGGGTACGGGCCCCGCAGATACGGCGCCGCGCCCGGATACGTGTCCAGGAAGTCCAGGCCCTCCAGGTCACGACCGGTGTACAGCGGCTTGACCGTGATGCCCTCCGGGGTCTCCCACAGCAGGTCGTCACCGCCGGAGGCGTTCTTGACCGCCGTACGCCACTCGTCGGGGCCGCCGTCACAGGCCGGGGTCCCCAGCTCGATCCCGGAGAAGTCGGGGACGGAACGGTCGGAGGGGGCGGTCATCAGGACACTCCCATGCGGTCGAGGGTCGCGGAGAGCACGGCCACGGCATCGCAGCCCGCGAAGACGTACGCGTCGACACCCGGGTACTCCCCGGGCCGCCCGGCGAGGAACACGTGTGAGGCGCCCGCCTCCCTGAGCTCCGCGGCCCGGGCCGCCGCCTGCTCCTCGTACACGGCGTCGCTGGAGCACAGCACGGCCTCCGTCGCACCGCTCTCCGCGAACGTGCCCCCGGTGACCGGCTCGATGCCGCCCGCCTGGAACAGGTTCGACGCGAAGGTGAGGCGTGCGGTGTGGGCGGCGGCCGGGCCGAGCGCGGCGAGGAAGATCCGGGGCCGGGAGCCGGTCGCGGCGAGATGCGCGTCCGAGCGGGCCCGCAGTGCCTCGAAGGCCTCGTCGCGGCGCACCCGCGGCAGGCCGCCGGACGGCCGCTCGGGCGCGCTCTCGCGCACGACCGGCTTCTCGGCCAGGTGGGGGAACTCGCTGACGCCGGTGATGGGTTCGCGCCGCTTGGCCAGCCTGGCGGTGCGCGCCCGCCAGGTCTCGGCGAGGTCCTGCTCGACGTCCCCGGAGCGCAGGGCGGCCGCCATGCCACCGAGCCGCTCGATCCGCCGGAGAAACTCCCAGCCCGCGTGGGCGAGTTCGTCGGTGAGCCGCTCCACGTACCAGGAGCCGCCCGCCGGGTCGATCACCCGGGACAGGTGCGACTCCTCGATGAGGATCGTGGAGGTGTTGCGGGCGATACGGCGGGCGAACGCGTCCGGCAGGCCGAGGGCGTGGTCGAAGGGCAGCACGGTGACCGAGTCGGCACCGCCCGCACCGGCGGCCAGCGTGGCGATGGTCGTGCGCAGCATGTTCACCCACGGGTCGCGGCGCGTCATCATCACCGGAGACGTCACGACGTGCTGGAGCTGCGCCCCTGCACGCGGCGCCCCGCAGACCTCGGCCACCCGCGCCCACAGCCGGCGCGCGGCCCGCAGCTTGGCGATCGTCAGGAACTGGTCGGCGGTCGCCGCGTACCGGAACTCCAGCTGCGCACAGGCCTGTTCGACGCTCAGCCCGGCCTCGGTGAGGTCCCGCAGATACGCAACTCCCGTGGCCAGCGAGCAGCCCAGCTCCTGGGCGGCCGAGCCGCCGGCCTCGTGGTACGGCAGGGCGTCCACGGTAATCGCCCGCAGCCCCGGGTACCCCTCGGCACACAGCCGCGCGAGCTCGGCCGCCGGGGCGACGTCGCCCTGCTGCCCGCTCCGGGCCTCATGACCCAGCGGATCCGCGCCCAGGTTGCCGCGTGCCGCCTCCCGTGCGACACCGCGCTCCTCGTACAGCCGCAGCAACTCCCGTGCCGCGGGCCCGGGTTCACGTCCCGCGTCGAGGACAACCGGGGCGAGGTCGAGAAGGACGCCGTCGAGGACCCGGCCGAGCTCCGGCAGCGGAATGCCGCCTTCCCCCACGGCCAGCCACAGGGAGGTGACGCCGTTCTCCAGATCCGTGAGCACCGCGCCGCCGTCGGCCACCGTGTGCCGCTGCCGTACGTCCCAGCCGCCGAGCGTGTTCCCCTCGGCCCGGCCGCCCCGCACGTAGGGTGCGAATCCGGGCAGACCCGGCTCGGGCGCGGTGTCGTGCGCGGTGTAGAGAGGCCGGGTGCGCAGCCCGTCCTCCAGCGCGGTGGACAGGGCTTCCTCGGCCTCGGCGCCCTCCACTTCCCTGCCCGACTTGCGCAGCACACCCGCCACAAGGCGCTGCCACTGCTCATGGGGCACGTCAGGGAAATCGCCGGCCAGCTCGAGCCCGTCGTCAGGCAGGACCGTCATGCTCGGATGCTAGGACACGGACACAGAGGAGCAGCAGTGGGCGAGGCTGTGACCTTGCCCTCCCCGTTTCTGTGATCGTGCTCTCCCCGCGATGAGGCCCCGTGGAGGTCGCGCGGACAGGCGGGAGTTGGCTCCGGTAGCATCGGCGGCATGTCTGGTGCTTCGTGCGCGGCTTGTGCTGCGGTGACGAGGACGCTCCGCTAGCGGCGGGGCGTTCGTCTCACTTCTGTTGAACGTTCCGTCGCTCCGTGGGTGAACCGGAGCGGCACGTTCGTGCTGCTCGGAACTTCTTCTGGGCAACGGAGCACTCGGTGTTTTCAGACTTTCTCTCTTCGCGCGGGGCCGGATCGTCCCCGGTGCATGCGTGGCTGGTGCTGTGCTGCATGGCCATGCTGCAGTTCTTCATCGCGGTCGACGTGACCGTGGTCAATGTCGCCCTGCCCTCGATCGGCGCCGACTTGGGGGTCGAAGGCCACGCCCTGACCTGGGTCGTGGTCGGGTACACGATCACCGGCGGCGGGCTGCTGATGCTCGGCGGCCGGCTGGGCGACGTGCTCGGCAGGCGCCGCATCCTCCTGCTCGGCACAACTGTCTTCGGCGCCGCGTCCTTGCTGGCCGGGCTCGCGCCGTCCTTCGCCGTGCTGGTGACAGCCCGGCTGCTGCAGGGCGCCGGAGAAGCGATCGCGCTCCCGGCAGCGATGGCAGTGATCGTGCTCATGTTCCCCGAGGGGCCGCGCAGGTCGCGGGCGCTGAGCGTGTGGGCGGCCGTCGCGAGCTGCGGCCTCGTCCTCGGGTTCGTGGTCTCCGGGATCATCACCGAACTGCTCGGCTGGCGCTGGATCTTCCTGGTGTCCGTGCCGTTCATCCTGGTGGTACTCGCTGCTGCGGCCCTGCTCGTGCCGAGCGACCGGCCCGCCGGGCCCACACCGCTGGACCTTCCCGGTTCGTTCTTGCTGGTCGCGGCTCCGCTGCTGTTCACCCTCGGCGTCATCGAGGCGGGAGAGGCGGACGGCACGCCGCCCTGGCTGCCGCCGGCGGCGCTGGCCGGCGCGGTGGCAGCCGGAGCCCTGTTCGTCAGGGTCGAGCGCCGTTCACGGGACCCGCTCGTGCCGCTGCGGCTCTTCCGCAACCGGCCGCGCGTCCTGGCCAACCTCGCCACCGCCCTGCTGAGCGCGGCCCTGTCCACCTCGTTCCTGCTGTTCACCTACTACCTCCAGGACCGGTCGGGCGCCGGCCCGCTTCAGGCCGGTCTGACGATGCTGCCCCTGGCGGTGTCCCTGATCGCGGCCTCGGTGCTGGTTCCCCGGCTGCTCGGACGGTGGGGCGCCCGGGCCTGTGTCCTGGCCGGGATCGGCTTCACCGTGCTGGCGATGGCAGCCATCGCTGTGGTCTCCGCGCTCGGGGCCACCGGTTGGGCGATGATTCCGGCCATGACGCTCATCGCGGCCGGAATGGGGTTCGGGATCGTCGGGCTGCAGTACGTCGCGGTGACCGGCGTGACCGAGGACGACGCCGGCATCGCCTCGGGCGTTCAGCGAGCCGCCGACCAGCTGGGCGGTTCCACCGGCGTCACGCTCTACGTCGGCATCGGGTTCGCTCCCGCCCTGGGCGGCGCCGACCCGTTCCTCGCCAGCAGCCTCCTGGCCGTCGCCGGGCTCGCTCTGGCCGGGTGCGTCGCCTGGCGGATCTCCCTGCCCGCCGCGGTGATGGACCAAACGCCCGGGTGATCTCGGGCGGAGCTGCCCGATGAGCCGACCGCCGGATGGCGGAACCGGCCCGGAATTCCCTGGCAGGCCGGTACCGGCCGGATGCGAGAGGGGAGAGGTTCACGGGGCAACCGGACAAGGAGCAGCCCGACGACAAGGAGCGTCCACGCCATGGGTACCGCCGTCCACGTCCCGCAGACCCGGGACATGATCGGAGACGAGCTCTCCGGAGACGAGGCGTTCACCGCCCTGCGCCACTACGGAGGGCTGCGGCTGCTGGCCGACTCCTTCACACGGTTCCGATACGCGGACGGCTTCACCAACGCGCGGGCCCTCGCCTTCCAGGTGGTGCTCGGGCTGGTCCCGTGCACCGTGGCGCTCGTCGGGCTGGCCACGTCGGTGCACACGGAGGGCGTGGGCCGGGTCATCGAACTCACCCTCGGCCGGATCGTGCCGGGTGCCAGCGCGCAGATCGTCGAGGACGCCTTCGAGGGGACGCGGCGCACCGCGCACGGCGATGTCTGGAGCACGCTCGCCCTGTGGCTCGGACTGGGCTTCGCGCTGCTGAACCTCGCCTCGGCCATGGGCCAGATCGAGCGCGGCGCCAACCGCATCTACGGCATCGAGCGCGACCGTCCCTTCCCGCGCAAGTACGGGCGGGCGATCGCTCTCGCGCTCGCCGCCGGCCTGCCCCTGGTACTGGGGTTCGTCGTCCTCGTCGCGGGCGAGGCCGTGGGCGACGCGGTGGCGGACTCGGCCGGCTGGCAGGACAGCGGGTCGCGGTGGTGGGGCGTGCTCGACATTCCCGTGGGGCTCGCGCTGGCCTGGGTGGCCTCCGCCGTGATCTTCCGCTGGTCGCCCCGCCGCGTCCAGCCCGGCTACACCTGGCTGGCCTTCGGCTCGGCCGTGCATCTGCTGCTGTGGGTGTCGGCCACCTGGCTGCTCGCGCTGTACGTCGAGGAGAGCGGTGCCTTCGGCGCCGTGTACGGACCGCTCACCGCCTTCATCGCCCTGCTGCTGTGGGCCAACCTCACCGCCGTCGCGCTCTTCCTCGGCATCGCGTTCGCCGCCCAGCTGGAAGCGGCCCGCGCCGGCATCGAATCCGCCGTCCAGCCGGACCCCGGACCCGGCGCGTGAGGTCCGCGACCATCGCGGCCAGAACCTGTCCGCGACTCTCGCTACCGTGCCCCCATGACGAACAGCAAGCGGAGCGTCGCCGGCCCGGCACCCCACCTCGGTACCCGGGCCCTCAACCGCGCCACCCTCGACCGGCAGCTGCTCCTGCGCCCGGCCCGGATCTCCGCCGCCGCGGCCGTCGAGCACCTGGTCGGCCTCCAGGCGCAGAACGTCAAGCCTCCGTACTACGCGCTCGCCGCCCGCCTCGACGGCTTCGCCCCCGAGGCGCTGTCCCGGCTGATGGCCGATCGCGAGGTCGTCCGGATCGTCACGGTGCGCTCCACCATCCACACCCACACCGCGGACGACTGCCTCACCCTGCGTCCGCTGGTGCAGCCGGCCCGGGACCGGGAGCTGACGAACTTCCGCAAGGGGCTCGCCGGTGTCGACCTGGACCGGCTCGCCGCCCTCGCCCGCGACCTCGTCGAGACCGAGCCCCGCACCATGAAGCAACTGCGCGAGGCCCTGCTCCAGGAGTGGCCCGACGCCGACCCGCAGGCCCTGGCCGTCGCCGCCCGGTGCCGTCTGCCGCTCGTGCAGGTGACCCCGCGCGGCCTGTGGGGCCACAGCGGGCAGGTCAGCCTGACCACCGCCGAGCACTGGCTCGGCCGCCCCGCCGGACCGGCCGCCACACCGGATGCGGTCGTGCTGCGCTACCTCGCCGCCTTCGGCCCGGCCTCCGTGCGGGACATGCAGACCTGGGCCGGACTGACCCGGTTGCGCGAAGCCTTCGAACGCCTCCGCCCGCGACTGGTCACGTTCCGGGACGCAGGAGGCGTCGAGCTCTTCGACCTGCCGGACGCCCCCCGCCCCGACCCGGACACCCCGGCCCCGCCGCGCTTCCTGCCCGAGTTCGACAATCTGCTGCTCTCCCACGCCGACCGCACCCGCGTCGTCCCGCCCGAGTACCGGGGCCGCGCCTGGCAGGGCAACGTCGCCCACCGCACCCTCCTCGTCGACGGGTTCCTCGCGGGTCTGTGGCGACTGGAGGAGCACGCGCTCGTCATCGAGCCCTTCGGCCGGCTCACCGGGGCGCAGCGGGACGAGGTCACCGCCGAGGCGGAGCGGATGCTGCGGATGATGCACCCGGAGACGTCCTACGACATCCGCTTCGGCGCCGTACGCACCTGACGGGAGCGGCGGCTCAGTCCGCCCGGCCCGTCACCGCCACCGTCACGCCCAGGCCGATCATCGTGCAGCCGCCCGCCCCGCCGATCAGCGAAAGGCGGCGGTCGGAGCGGGCGAACCAGGTGCGGGCCGCCGACGCCGTCAGGCCCCACAGGGTGTCCGTGACCAGGCCGATCGAGATCGGTACGAGACCCAACAGGAGCATCTGGAGGGTGACATGGCCCGCCGAGTGCTCCACGAACTGCGGCAGGACGGCGGCGAAGAACAGCACGCCCTTCGGGATCGTGACACCGACGAGGACCCCGTCCAGGAGCGTACGGAGGCCGCCGCGGGCCGGTTCGGCCGGCCGGGTGCTGATCTGCGACGCCTTGAGTTGCTTGCGGTGCCGGAACGCCTGCACACCCAGGAAGACCAGATACGCGGCGCCCGCCAGCTTCACCGTCAAGTACACCGCCACCGACCGCTCGACCAGCGAGCCGATCGGCGGAAACCATGAGCATCACTCCCGTCTGCGGCCCATTCAAGCCCCCGAACCCGGACGATGACATGGAGAGGGGGCGTTGCGGGCCGCTCGTGGAGGCCCGCAACGCCCCCTGGTATTTCACCTGAGGGGTGCTCAGGAGCTTTGCCCGGCTACGAGTTGACCTGCGTCGTGACCAGGTTGGAGAAGGTCGTCAGCCGGGTGTATATACCCGGGTAACCGGCCTGGGCGCAGCCCTCGCCCCAGGAAGTGATGCCTGCCAGGACGCCCCCGATGAGCAGGGGGCCGCCGCTGTCGCCCTGGCAGGTGTCCACGCCGCCGGAGGTCTTTCCGGCGCACACCATGTCGCTCTGCACGAAGTCGGAGCCGTAGGAGCTCGCGCAACTGGAGTCGGACACGGTCGGTACGGTCGCGGTGCGCAGCTGGTTGGAGGCGCTGCCGCCGGAGGAGGTGGTGCCCCAGCCGAGGATGCGGGCGGTGGTGCCGGCCGCGTACACCGAAGTCTGCGAGGAGGAGACGAACTTCGCCGGCGTGTACGGCATCGACGTCGACAGTGTCAGCACGGCCACGTCGTCGCCGTTGGTGACGTCGGTGTAGCTCGGGTGGATCCAGATCTTGCTGACTCTGCTGACCGTGCCGTTGGTGCCGTTGCGGTAGGTGCGGCCGCCGACGACGCGCACGCTGCTGGTGGTCTCGCCGACCATGCAGTGGGCGGCGGTGACGACCTTGGTGGGCGAGACCAGCGTGCCGCCGCAGAACTGGCTCTGTGAGGCATCCGTGATCTGCATGACGAACGGGTACGCGGTCGTCGTGGTCGTGGTACCGCCGACGATCGGCTGGGGCGCGGCGACGGCGGCGGGAGCGGCGAGCAGCGCGGTCGCGGCGGCGGCAGCGGTCGCGGTGGCGACGGCGGCGGCCTTCTTGGCACGGTCGAACCCGAACATGGGTCTCCTCGGGGAGTTGCCGGTGGGGGGTCGCGCGGGTGGGTGGTGCACGGTGACCCTGACGCCGTTGTTCGGATCTCCGTGTGCCCGGCGAGCGGCACGCGACAAAGCTAGAGCCCGGCAGGGCGGGCTCCCAATGAGGGAACCCCCTAAGGGAGTTGGGCAGGGAAAACCCTCGGTCGGGCCTCGTCGGCCCTGGTGGGCGCGGGTGGGGTCAGGTCGTGCGGCGGCCCGCCGCCAGCCGGACGATGTCCACCCGCGAACGGATCCCCAGCTTCCGGTAGACCCGGGTCAAGGTCGCCTCGACGGTCTTGACGCTGATGAACAGACGGGCCGCGATCTCCCGGTTGGTCGCGCCCTCCATCACCAGTGAGGCGACCTGACGCTCCATCGACGCGAGACCCTCCAGCGCGTCGAGCGCGACGGGCGGGGCGACGGAGACCGGCTCCACCGCCGCGGGACCGGCAGCGGCGGCCGCGTCGACCTGCCGCAGCCAGGGCAGCGCCCGGCAGCGCCGGAACAGCCGGGCGGCCTCGTCGTACGACGCCGGTCCCGGCAGGGGAGTCCCGCCGGTGCGGACGAGACCCACGGTCCGGGTGCGCAGCCGGGCCAGTGCGAAGGCGGCCCGGGCCTCCTCCAGGCCGTAGCCCAGCCGGCCGAGCCGGTCCTGAACGGACGTCAGCCGGACCAGGGCGGCCTCGTGTTCGCCGCGTGCCGCCCGCACCAGCGCCTCGGCCCGGTCGAGGACGGCCAGCACGCTCTCCCGGCCCAGCCGCAGCGCGTGCACCCGCGCCGTGTCGATGACGTCCTGGGCCTCACCCGGTTCGCCGACGCGGACCAGGGCCTCGGCGAGGTCGCCGTGCCAGCGGCCGCGCGCCGGGTCCGTGATGCCGAGGCCCTGCTCCAGTTCCCGCACCCGGCGCAGCGAACGGACCGTGGCCGCCGGGTCCCCGGCCACCAACTGGGCGTAGCCCAGTGCCGCCAGGGCGCGGGACAGGTACATCTGGTCGCCGTCGACCTCGGCGTGGTCCGCCGCCTCACGGGCGAGGGCCAGCGCCCGGTCGACATCCCCGGCCGAGGCCTCCGCGAGGGAGGTCAGCATGGCGGAGGCGCCCTCGCCGATCCCCGAGTCGCGGGCGAGCCGCAGGCTCTCGCGGGCCAGGTCCAGGGCCCGGCCGCAGTGCCCGGAGCGCAGTTCCGTCTCGGCGAGGAAGCGCAGGAAGTGCACCTCGCTCTCGACCATGCCGCGTCTGCGCACCTCGCGCAGCAGGGCGGTGATGGTCGCCCGCGCCTCGGGCAGCTGGTCGCTCATGATCAGCCACCGGAACCGGGCCGAGCCTGCGCCGTTGTGGTGGCAGGCCACATACGGGTCCTGTGGTTCCTTCAGTGCCCGTTTGACGGTCGCCGGGGCGTCCGGGTGGCCCATCAGGGTCTCGGTGGAGGCCTGGAAGGACAGCGCCATCAGCTCGGTGCGCCGGTCCTTGCCGCGGGCGGCCAGCTCCGCCGCGTGCGCGGCCTCCTGCCGGGCCTCGGCGAAGTCGCCCTCCACGACCAGGCCGCGCCAGGCCAGCTGGTAGTGGACCAGGGCGAGCAGCCGCGGGTCGTCGCCCGCGTCGGCCAGGACCTGCGGGAAGACGGCGTCGACGTCACCGAGCGCCTGCCCGGCCGCCTCGATGACCACCATCCACGCCCGCACCCGCTCCGCCGGCACGGTGGCCCGGGTCAGCACGTCCCGGGCGATGTCCCGGGCGAGATCGGCCTCGCCGGCCGTGATCGCGTCCTCCGCGGCCTGGAGCCGCCGCTCGTCCGGGCCGGGCGTACTGTCCGCCGGGGTGTGCCGGGCCGCGAGCAGCCCGAGCGAGGCGGCCACCGACGGCGCCCCGCGGTCCCGGGCCAGCGCGGCGGCCTCGGCGAGCCGGGCCGCCACCTCCGGGTCGGTGCCCGTGGTCGCCAGGGCCAGGTGCCGGGCCCGCTCGATCGGGTCGGAGGCCGCCGTGGAAAGGGCGGCGTGCACGGCCCGCCGCTCCCGGGCCGGGGCCTCCGCGTACAGCGCGGCCGAGATCAGCGGGTGCGCGAACCGTACGGCGGGACCCTCGCCCTCGGTCGCCAGCAGCCCCAGCGCCGCGGCCTGGGCGGTCTCGGCCTCGGCGTGCTCCCGGCCGGCGGCGTGCAGCAGCGCCAGCGTGGGACGGGCACCGGCACTGGCCACGAGCAGGGTGCGGCGCGCCTCGTCGGACAGCATCTCCAGCCGGCTCAGCACCAGCGCCCGCAGCGAGGTGGGCACGGGCAGCGGCTCGCCGGGCCGGGGCCGGGTGGGGCTCTCGGCGAGGGCGCGGCCCAGCTCCAGCGCGAAGAGGGGGTTGCCGCCGCTGGTGCGGTGGATGTCGCGGATCGTGGAGCGGGACAGGGGGGTGTAGCCGCGGTGGTCGAGCAGGGCGGAGACCTGGGTACGGGACAGCGGGCCCAGCCGGACGGCGAGCGTGTCGGGCGGAGACGCGCGTAGATGGCGGTCGTACTCCTGGCCCTCGGTCCGCACCGCGCACAGCATCTGCACCGGCGTGTCGCCCAGCCGGCGGGCGGCGAAACCGAGCAGTTCGGCGCTGGCCGCGTCCAGCCACTGGAGATCGTCCGCGACGACCAGCACCGGGCCCTTGGCGGCGAGGGCGCGCAGCGCCGACAGCACGGCGAGGCGCAGCGCGAGCCCGTCGCGCTGGAGGGTGGACTCGCCGCGCCCGGTGAGCGCGGACTCCAGGGCGGTGCGCTGAGCGGCGGGCAGCGCGCCGGAGACCTCGTCCAGGACCAGGCCGAACAGGTCGGCCAGCGCCAGGAAGGGCAGGTGGGATTCGGACTCGGTGGCCGAGCAGCGCAACACGGTCCGGGCCGCACCGGCGTAATCCGCGGCCAGCGCCCGCAGGACCGTCGACTTTCCAATTCCCGCGGGGCCGTGGAGCAGCACACTGCCGCCTCGGCCGAGCTGCTCACGCGCCGACGTGAACAGGTCCTCCCGGCCGATGACCAGGTCGGGGCGGCTCCTGGGAGGCTCCTGGAAGTCCCGTGGCACGGTCACCGCTCCCCTCCGTGTGTCGTGTCCTGGCCAATATTAGGCAACAGCTCTTTGAATTTCGGAGGGACGGCGTGGTGAGGGAAATAACAACGCAGGTCCGCGCGCGAATTCATTGGGCTCCCTAATGCGGCGGAACACGACGGTGGCGCCCGGTCGGGAACCCGTCGGCATATCGAACGGGCAGGGGCAACGGAAAACATCACAAACCTACGGCAACCATCCCGCCCGGCGCGCCGCGACCACGGCCTCGCCCCGGGTCCGGGCCCGCAGCTTCCGCATGGCCGACCGCAGATACCCCTTGACGGTCTCGGGCGTCACGCCCAGCCGCTCGGCCGCGACCGCGTTCGTGGCCCCCGCGGCGACGCACGCCAGCACGTCCACCTCGCGCGGCGTGAGCCGGACCCGGTCCGAGGGGGTGGTATCGGCCGTCAGCAGGGCACAGGCGTCGAGCAGCTCGGCCCGCAGCCCGGGATCCGCGATCTTCGGGGCCAGCGCCCGCAGGGCCGCGTGCGCCTCCCGCACCTGCTCCCGTCCCGCGCCGGGCCGGCCCTCCGCGGCGAGCGTGCGGGCCTCCTCCCGCACGACCAGCGCCCGCTCCACGTCCCGCGCCGCCTCGACGGCCTCGTCCAGCATGCGCCCGCCCAGCGGCAGGGCCGTCCGCAGCGCCCCGTACAGCACCCCGCGCACCGAGTGCCGCACCACCACCGGCACGGCCAGCACCGAGCGCAGTCCCTCGACCGCCACCGGGGCGTCGTACTCGTGGCTGATCTGCCGCGACACCGAGTAGTCCGTCACCACGCACGGCCGGGCGAGCACCAGCGTCTTGCCGCCCAGCCCGTTCCCGGACGTCACCACCAGCGAACGCAGGGCGTGCGTCGCCGTGCCGCTCAGTTCGCTGATGCGCATCTGCCGCCCGGCCTCCATCAGGCCGCCGAAGGCGACCGGAAGGCCGGTGGCGCGCCGCAGACGGAGCAGCGCGTTCCGTATCTCGACCGCGTCGGACGCGTCTGCTGTCACCTGCTCGCCCCTTCACGACGGCTCCTGTGCGGGCGCACCCCCCGTTCGGGGGTAGTGAGACCTGCATCACGGATTACACGATGGCTCGGAGCCGCCCGGCAATGGTCCGGCACCAAGGAGGACGCATGACATCGGCGACGGAGGCGTTCCGCAGCGCGCGGGACTTCCTGCTGGAACACCGCGAGGACTACGGCACGGCCTACCAGGGCTTCCGCTGGCCCCGTCCCGACTGCTTCAACTGGGCGCTCGACTGGTTCGACGAGATCGCGCACGGCAACGCCCGCACCGCGCTGCACATCGTCGAGGAGGACGGCCACGAGACCCGGCTGTCCTTCGAGGAGATGTCCGTACGCTCCGACCGGTTCGCCAACTGGCTGCGCGCCCGGGGCGTGCGCGCCGAGGACCGGATCCTCGTGATGCTGGGCAACCAGGCCGAACTGTGGATCACCGCGCTCGCGGCGATGAAACTGCGCGCGGTGGTCATCCCGGCCACTCCGCTGCTCGGCCCCGCCGACCTGCGCGACCGCGTCGACCGCGGCCGGGTCCGGCACGTCATCGCGCGCTCCGAGGACACCGGCAAGTTCGCCGAGGTCCCCGGCGGCTACACCCGCATCGCGGCGGGAGCCCCGGGAGCCGTGCCCGAGGGCTGGCTGCCGCTGGAGGACGCCCACGGTGCCCCGGCCGACTTCACGCCCGACGCCCCGACCCGGGCCGACGACCCGCTGATGCTGTACTTCACCTCGGGCACCACCGCCCGGCCCAAACTCGTCGAGCACACCCACACCTCGTATCCGATCGGGCACCTGTCGACCATGTACTGGATCGGCCTCAAGCCCGGCGACGTGCATCTGAACATCTCCTCACCCGGCTGGGCCAAGCACGCCTGGTCCAACCTCTTCGCCCCCTGGAACGCCGAGGCGACCGTCTTCCTGCTCAACTACACGCGTTTCGACGCGGCCCGGCTCATGTCCGAGATGGACCGGGCCCAGGTCACCACCTTCTGCGCCCCGCCCACCGTCTGGCGCATGCTCATCCAGGCCGACCTGACGCAGCTGCGCACCCCGCCGCGCGAGGTCGTCGCCGCCGGTGAGCCGCTCAACCCGGAGGTCATCGAACAGGTCCGCCGGTCCTGGGGCGTCACCATCCGGGACGGCTTCGGCCAGACCGAGACGGCCGTGCAGGTCGCCAACAGCCCCGGCCAGCCGCTCAAGACCGGCTCGATGGGCCGGCCGAGCCCCGGCTACCGCGTCGAACTGCTGGACCCCGTCTCGGGCGCGCCGGGCGCGAGCGAGGGCGAGATCGCGCTCGACCTGTCGGACCGCCCCGTCGGCCTGATGACCGGCTACCACGGCGACGCGGACCGCACGGCGGAGGCGATGGCCGGCGGCTACTACCGCACGGGCGACATCGGCGCGCGGGACGCCGACGGCTACATCACCTACGTCGGCCGCGCGGACGACGTCTTCAAGGCGTCCGACTACAAGATCAGCCCCTTCGAGCTGGAGAGCGCGCTGCTGGAGCACGAGGCGGTGGCCGAGGCGGCCGTCGTGCCCGCGCCGGACGAGCTGCGGCTCGCGGTGCCGAAGGCGTACGTCGTCCTGGCCGCGGGCTGGGAGCCCGGCCCCGACACCGCGAAGGTGCTGTTCGAGCACTCCCGTGAGGCCCTGGCCCCCTACAAGCGCATCCGCCGCCTGGAGTTCGGGGAGCTGCCCAAGACCGTCTCGGGCAAGATCCGCCGCATCGAGCTGCGGGAGGCCACGGCGGCCGGCTCGGACGCCGAGTACCGCGAGGAGGACTTCCGGTGACCTCGTACAGTCATGGAACCAGCGAGACCGCTCTGCTCGGCGACACGGTCGGGGCCAACCTGGACCGGGCCGTGGCCGCCTGGCCGGACCGTGAGGCGCTGGTCGACGTGCCCTCCGGGCGGCGCTGGACGTACGCGCAGTTCGGCGCGGCCGTCGACGAGCTGGCCTCCGCCCTCCTCGCCTCCGGGGTCGCCAAGGGCGACCGGGTGGGCATCTGGGCGGTCAACTGTCCCGAGTGGGTCCTCGTCCAGTACGCCACCGCCCGCATCGGCGCGATCATGGTGAACATCAACCCGGCCTACCGCACCCACGAGGTCGAGTACGTCCTCAAGCAGGCCGGGATCTCCCTCCTGTTCGCCTCCCTCAGCCACAAGACGAGCGACTACCGGGCGATGGTCGACGAAGTGCGGGGCAGATGCGCCGACTTGCGCGAGGTCGTCTACATCGGCGATCCGAGCTGGGACGCGCTGCTCGGGCGGGGGACTCCCGGCGCCCGGATCACGGAGGACGGCCTGTCCTGCGACGACCCGATCAACATCCAGTACACGTCGGGCACGACGGGCTTCCCCAAGGGGGCCACCCTCTCCCACCACAACATCCTCAACAACGGCTACTTCGTGGGCGAGTTGATCGCCTACACCGAGCAGGACCGGATCTGCATCCCGGTGCCGTACTACCACTGCTTCGGCATGGTCATGGGCAACCTCGCCGCCACCTCGCACGGCGCCTGCATGGTGATCCCGGCCCCGTCCTTCGACCCGAAGGCCACGCTGGAGGCGGTCCAGCAGGAGCGCTGCACCTCGCTCTACGGCGTCCCGACCATGTTCATCGCGGAGCTGAACCTCCCCGGCTTCGCCTCGTACGACCTCTCCTCCCTGCGCACCGGCATCATGGCGGGCTCGCCCTGCCCGGTGGAGGTGATGAAGCGGGTGGTCGCCGAGATGCACATGCAGCAGGTCTCCATCTGCTACGGCATGACCGAGACCTCCCCGGTCTCCCTCCAGACCCGGATGGACGACGACCTGGAACACCGCACCGGCACGGTCGGCCGCGTGCTGCCGCACATCGAGGTGAAGATCGTCGACCCGGCGACGGGCGTGACCCGGCCACGCGGCACGGCGGGCGAGTTGTGCACCCGCGGCTACAGCGTGATGCTCGGCTACTGGAACGAGCCGGAGAAGACCGCCGAGGCCGTCGACGCGGGCCGCTGGATGCACACCGGCGACCTCGCGGTGATGCGCGAGGACGGCTACGTCGAGATCGTCGGCCGCATCAAGGACATGATCATCCGGGGCGGGGAGAACATCTACCCCCGCGAGATCGAGGAGTTCCTCTACGCCCACCCCAAGATCCAGGACGTCCAGGTCGTCGGCGTCCCGCACGACCGCTACGGCGAGGAGGTCCTCGCCTGCGTCATCCCCCACGACCCCGCCGACCCGCTCACCCTGGACGAACTGCGGACCTTCTGTCAGGGCCGCCTGGCCCACTACAAGATCCCGACCGGGCTTCAGCTCCTCGACTCCTTCCCGATGACGGTGTCCGGGAAGGTTCGCAAGGTGGAACTGCGGGAGAGGTTCGCGGGCGGGCAGAGATAGAAGAGCTCGGGGTCGCCGTCGTCGAGGCCGTGGACCAGACCGGTGGGTTGCCAGCCGGCCCTCAGGAGCAGGTGCTGCATGGGCTGGTTGGAGACGTTGGTCGAGGTGAACAGCTTGGGCGTGATGCACGTCGCTTCGACGGCCGTGAGAAGCCGTGTGGCCACTCCCTGCCGGCGTGCGGCGGGCGCGACCGTCAGCAGGGTGAGGAAGCCCTGCTCGAAGAAGGTGTACTCCAGCACGGCGTAGCCCACGGGCCCCGCGCGTCTTCGGCCAGCAGGGCCCGGCCCTGCTCGCACCAGCGCCGGATGCTCGCGCGGCGCGCCCGGTCTCCCGCCGCCGCGATCGGGTCGGTCCCGGTCAGTGCCGTGTGGTCCGGCGGCTCGGCGTGACGCACGACGAGCGTGCCGGGTTCGATGTCGCCCATGGGGCGCATCGTGGCAGCAGTGCGGGCCGGGCCGCGCGCGGATTACCGCGGCTCGGTCACAGCGGTGCGCGCATGCACACGCGGGGCCAGCGGTCGAGGCCGTGTTCGGCCTCCGTCGCGCGGATCTCGCGCAGGCCGGGGGTGAGCCCCGCCTCCGTGAGGGTGCGGAAGCCGAGACGGGCGTAATAGGGGGCGTTCCACGGAACCTCCGTGAAGGTGGTGAGCGTCAGGGCTGCCAGGCCCTCCTCGCGGGCGCGTTCGGCGGCGTACGTCAGGAGGGCCCTGCCCACGCCCCGGCGCGCGGCGCGCGGGTGGACCGAGACCTGCTCGATGTGCAGGGCGCCGTCCACGGGTTCGGCGACGAGGTACGCCACCGGGGCATCCCGCTCGTCCACGGCGACCCAGCATCGGCCCGCCCCGCGGAAGCGCTCCAGCACGTCGAGCGAGGGCGGTTCGTCGTCGGCGATCTCCGGCATGCAGAGGTCGCGGAAGGGGAGCCCGGCGGCACGCTCGATGTCCTGGAGGGCGGGGAGTTCGGCGGCGGTCGCGGAGCGGATACGCATGGGGTGAGTATGCGGCGCGGTGCACGCCGGGATCCTGTGGTTTCTCGGGCGACGTGGCGCCCAGGCCGTGCACTGGCCGGCAGCGGATGGACCGCGCTCACCGCCGCGCCCGGTCGGAGCGCGTGCGGGAAGGGGCGGCGGCGAACTGCTGCGGTGCGTCAGGGCGCCCGGTCCCCGGTGCCGGTGGCGTCCAGTGCGTCGGCCGGGGCGTTCACCGGCCGTGGGGTGCCGGTGAGGTCGAGGACGAACAGCGGGACGCCGAGGGCGTCGGCACGGGCCCGGGCGTCGTCCGCGTACCCGGCGAGGGTGAAGCACAGGCAGTCCGCCGACTCCGTCATGGCCGTCAGCCACAGGCATTCCACGTCCCGCAGGGTCGCGGGGCGCACGGCAGGGTCGACCAGCGCGACGACGCCGCGGGCGGCGAGGCCGATGCCGGACGGCGGCCGCTGGTCGGCCCGCCGGACACGCCGGTAGCCGAGCCGGCGCAAGTACAGCGCGGCGGCGGTGACGGCGTCGAGCGGGGTACGGATCGCGACGGAGCGGAAGGGCGGCCGGGCGGCAGCGGCACCGTCGGCGACGTCGGCACCGGCGTCCGCAGGGGCAGGGTCCCCCTCGGCGGCTGCGGCGTCGTGCGGCCCGGTCGCACCGCCCGGGACCGGCGCGCCGTCCCGGCCGTCGTCGGCGTCCGGGTCGACCGTGTCCCGGTCAGACCTGAAGCCGCCGTCAGCTGCCGTGTCCTGGCCCGTCCTGCCGCCCCGGCCGGCCACACCCCGCCCCTCCGTCACCGGCACCCGCAGTACCGTCCCGCACGGGCACCCCACCTCCGGCCGTGGCCACTCCCCGCGTCGGCCGCAGGACTCGCACCGTACGGTCACCCAGTCGTCCTGCCAGACGCGATGAGAGACGGGCGTCACCGTCCCGTCCGGGTCGAGCCGCGGGGCGACGGGCGCCCCGCACACGCACGGGTACGACGGGGCTGTGAAGCGGTGCTCCCGTCGGCAGGACGGGCAGCGCACCGGCACGCTCTTGGCCATGCCCACTCCAGTACGGCGTCACATCGGGTCGGCGCGTCCATCGTGCTTCAGCGAACCCGCGGCTGTCCGCCGCTTGCCCGTCTCTTGACGCCCTTCACCCGCCCCGCATACATTCATTCCAGATAGTAGAAGTTACTTTCCGCATTACGGAAGAGCTCACCGCGGGGCGCGACGGGAGTGCGAATCCGACAGTCGAAGCAGGAGTACTCGATGGCTCGAATGACCGCTGCCCGCGCGGCAGTTGAGATCCTCAAGCGTGAGGGCGTCACCGCCGCGTTCGGTGTCCCGGGCGCGGCGATCAACCCCTTCTACGCGGCGCTCAAGGCCTCCGGCGGCATCAACCACACCCTCGCCCGCCACGTGGAGGGCGCCTCGCACATGGCCGAGGGCTACACCCGCACCCACGCCGGCAACATCGGCGTCTGCATCGGCACCTCCGGCCCGGCCGGCACCGACATGATCACGGGCCTGTACTCCGCCACCGGCGACTCCATCCCGATCCTGTGCATCACCGGCCAGGCCCCGACCGCCGTGATCCACAAAGAGGACTTCCAGGCCGTCGACATCGCCTCGATCGCCAAGCCGGTCACCAAGATGGCCGTGACCGTGCTGGAGGCGGCGCAGGTCCCCGGCGTCTTCCAGCAGGCCTTCCACCTGATGCGCTCCGCCCGCCCCGGCCCGGTCCTGATCGACCTGCCGATCGACGTCCAGCTCACGGAGATCGAGTTCGACCCGGAGACGTACGAGCCGCTCCCGGTCTACAAGCCCGCCGCGACCCGAGCCCAGATCGAGAAGGCGATCGGGATGCTGAACGCCTCCGAGCGACCGCTGATCGTCGCGGGCGGCGGCGTCATCAACGCCGATGCCGCCGAACTGCTCGTGGAATTCGCCGAGTTGACAGGAATCCCGGTCGTCCCCACCCTCATGGGCTGGGGCGTCCTCCCCGACGACCACGAGCTGAACGCCGGCATGGTCGGCCTCCAGACCTCGCACCGCTACGGCAACGCGACCTTCCTGGAGTCCGACTTCGTCCTCGGCATCGGCAACCGCTGGGCCAACCGCCACACCGGCCGACTCGACGTCTACACCGCCGGACGGACGTTCGTGCACGTCGACATCGAGCCCACCCAGATCGGAAAGATCTTCGCGCCCGACTACGGCATCGCCTCCGACGCCAGGGCCGCGCTGGAGCTGTTCGTCGAGGTGGCGCGCGAACTGAAGACGGCCGGCAAGCTGCCCGACCGCTCCGCCTGGGCCGCCTCCGCGCAGGAGCGGAAGGCGACCCTCCAGCGCCGTACGCACTTCGACGACATCCCGATCAAGCCGCAGCGCGTCTACGAGGAGATGAACAAGGCCTTCGGCCCGGAGACCCGGTACGTCTCCACCATCGGCCTCTCGCAGATCGCCGGCGCCCAGATGCTGCACGTCTACCGGCCCCGCCACTGGATCAACTGCGGCCAGGCCGGCCCGCTCGGCTGGACCATCCCGGCCGCGCTCGGCGTCGCCAAGGCCGACCCGGAGGCGTCCGTCGTCGCGCTCTCCGGCGACTACGACTTCCAGTTCATGATCGAGGAACTGGCCGTCGGCGCGCAGCACAAGATCCCGTACGTCCACGTCCTCGTCAACAACTCCTACCTGGGCCTGATCCGCCAGGCGCAGCGGGCGTTCGACATCGACTTCCAGGTCAACCTGGAGTTCGAGAACATCAACGCGCCCGAGCTCGGCGTCTACGGCGTCGATCACGTCAAGGTCGCCGAGGGCCTCGGCTGCAAGGCGATCCGCGTCACCGACCCGGCCGGACTCGGCGCCGCGTTCGAGCAGGCCAAGAAGCTCGCCGCCGAGTACCGGGTCCCGGTCGTCGTCGAGGCGATCCTGGAACGCGTCACCAACATCTCCATGTCGACGACCAACGACATCGGCAACGTCGTGGAGTTCGAGGAGCTCGCCACCGAGCCCGGCCACGCACCGACGTCGATCAGGACGCTGAAGGTCTGACGCCCGCGCAGGCGAGGGGCGGCCCGTCCGGAAGGACGGACCGCCCCTCGCGCGTGCCCGGACCCGCGGTCACTCGCCGCCCCCGCCACCGCCCCCGCCGCAGTAGGAGTAACCCGCGCTGCCCCCGCCCGTACCGCGCGGTGAGTGCTTGAGGAGGGGCTTGCCGCCCACCTCGGCCCGTCGCATCAGCCCCGCCCGCAGGGCGAAGCGCGGCACCAGGAGCCGGAGGGCCGCCTCGCCGTGCAGGGCGACGGCCAGCAGGCGGTCGTGGTCCGTCAGACCGCGTCTGCTCGCGGGCAGCGGGTGATCGAGCCGTAGCTCACGAACATGGCGGCGGGCGGCGCGCGTGGGGCCGAGCAGCGGGTAGCGCAGCAGGCCCGCCTCGGCGAGCGGGATGCGCATCAGGGCCACCGCGAGCCGTATGTCCGGATTCTTGACCAACGTCCGCAGACCGGCCGGCCGGCGCAGGGCCCCGTGCACCGCCTCCGCCAAAGGGGACGGCGGCCGTTCCCCGGTCACGGCGTCCGCGATGCCCCTCCGCATCGTCCCCGGCCGGTCGGCCTCCACCAGGCCCCGCAGATACAGGTCCACCACGGCGACGGTGACGGCGGCCCGCGGGCCGTCCCCCAGCAGTGCGATCTCGTGCGGCTCCAGCGGGACCGCCGTACCGTCGCTCATGGCTTCACCCCCGTGCCGGGGCCCGCCGCCCCCGTGCCGGCGGGTCCCGTGTGACGAGAATGTGCCCGGCCCCGGGGGCGGTTGAAGCCCCCGGGGCCGGGTTCAGAGGTTCATTTGAGGGTTCCGTACGGGGTGTACGACCGGTGCCGTACGCGCGCCCACGTGGGCGCGGGGTGTCCTCACGCCTCGTGGTGCTCCGACAGTCCCGGCCAGTCGTCCGGGCCGCCGCCCTGCCACTCGACGAGGTCGCTCTCCTCGACGTCCGTGACGTAGAGGTCGGCCAGCCGCAGGATCTCCGCCACGTCATCGACGTGCGTGGCGATCCCCAGGGCCTCCTCGCCCAGGGTGACCCGGCGGGATCCGTCCAGGGCGGGGGCGTGGACCACGACATGCGGGTGCTCGGTTGGATGTGCCATGCCTTCAGGCTGCTGCGGCCGGGCCGGTTCCGCACCCTGAGGGAGGGACTGGCCGTCCGACGGCGCGAGGCTGGGCGCGACAGGACGTTCGCGCCGCCGGACGGGGTCGTGGGGGAGGGGATCGGGTATGAGGACCGCGGCGGGTGCGACGGAGTCCGGAACGGTCTTCCCTCAGGTCGACAAGCCCGTCCGGGTCCTTCACCACCGCACTGGCTCGCACGCCGCCGCGGTCCGCGCCCTGCCCGCGTCCGTTCCCGGGGCGACCACCCCTCATCCGGGTCGCCCCGGGCGGTCGGACGCGGTCAGGGAGCTCAGTCCTCGCGCAGGGCGCGGACCGCCTCCTCCACGCGCCGCCCGTACTCGGGATCGGCGGCGTGGAAGTGCGCGAGGTTCTTCTCGATCACGTCGTCGCGGGAGACCTGCGAGAGGCCGCCGGCGATGTTCGCGACCAGGCGGGACTTCTCCTCGGCGGACATCAGCCGGTACAGCTCGCCCGCCTGGAAGAAGTCGTCGTCCTTGGTGTGGAGGGGTGCCTCGTGGGTGCCCGTGTGGCCGGTCACCGCCAGCGGCGCCGACAGCGGGCGGCCGGTCTCCACCGGGCCGTCGTAGGAGTTGGGCTCGTAGTTCTTCGCGTACCGGCCCTGGGCGTTGGAGGCCATGAAGCCGTCCCGGCCGTAGTTCTGGGCGGTCGTGGCCCGGGGCGCGTTGACGGCCAGCTGCGTGTGGTTGACGCCCAGGCGGTAGCGGTGGGCGTCAGCGTAGGCGAACAGGCGGCCCTGGAGCATCTTGTCGGGCGAGGGCCCGATGCCCGGCACGAAGTTGTTCGGGGAGAACGCGGCCTGCTCGACCTCGGCGAAGACGTTGTCCGGGTTGCGGTCCAGCACCAGCCGGCCCACACGCCGGAGCGGGTAGTCCTGGTGCGGCCAGACCTTGGTCAGGTCGAACGGGTTGAAGCGGTAACCGTCCGCCTCGGCCGCCGGCATGATCTGGACGTAGAGGGTCCAGGACGGGTGCACACCACGCTCGATGGCCTGGAGCAGGTCCGTCTGGTGGGAGTTCGGGTCCTTGCCCGCGAGCTCGGCGGCCTGCTCGCTGCTCAGGCAGCGGATGCCCTGGTTGGTCTTGAAGTGGTACTTGACGAAGAAGGCCTCGCCCCGGCTGTTCGTCCACTGGTAGGTGTGCGAGCCGTAGCCGTTCATGTGCCGGTACGAGGCCGGGATGCCGCGGTCGCCCATCAGCCAGGTCACCTGGTGCGTGGCCTCGGGGGAGTGCGCCCAGAAGTCCCAGACGTTGTCCGGCTCCTGACGTCCCGTGAAGGGGTCGCGCTTCTGCGAGTGGATGAAGTCCGGGAACTTGATCGGGTCCTTGATGAAGAACACCGGGGTGTTGTTGCCGACGAGGTCGTAATTGCCCTCCGCCGTGTAGAACTTGACCGCGAAGCCGCGCGGGTCACGGACCGCGTCCGCGCCGCCGAGGCTGTCGGCCACCGTCGAGAAGCGCAGGAACACCTCGGTCCGCTTCCCGGTCTCGCTCAGGAAGTCGGCGTGGGTGAAGCCGGTGACGTCGTCGGTCACCTCGAAGTGGCCGTAGGCGCCGGAGCCCCGGGCGTGCACCACGCGCTCCGGGATGCGCTCGTGGTTGAAGCGCGCCAGCTTCTCCAGCAGATGCTGGTCCTGGAGCAGAAGCGGGCCGCCGACGCCGGCGGTGGCGGAGTTCTGGTTGTCGGCGACGGGGGCGCCGGACTCGGTGGTGAGCACGCGCTGCGACATCGTGACCTTCCGTACGAGAGGGCAGCGGAAAAATGTTTCCGCTTTGTGGAGCCTAGGGTCGGGGCGATCGGAGCGTCAACAGTTTGTTGAAGCGATGGGCATGGCTGGTCCGGGCGGCGCCGCCCCTTTGGGCGCGACAGGACAGGTGTCAGGGGCGACGCCGCCCGGGGACTGAGGGACCCCCCGGGGCGCGAGGGCCGAAAGGGTCAGATCCGGGTGCCGGAGAGCCGCTCCACGGCCCGCAGCAGCGCCGAGTGGTCCAGGCCGCCGTCGCCCTGCGCGCGCAGGGACGCGACCAGCTGGGCGACCACGGCGCCGACGGGCAGGGCCGCGCCGACGTTGCGGGCGGCGTCGGTGACGATGCCCATGTCCTTGTGGTGCAGGTCGATCCGGAAGCCCGGCTTGAAGTCCCGGCCCAGGAAGTTGTCCTTCTTGCGGGCCAGCACGGTCGAGCCGGCCAGGCCGCCGCCCAGGACGTCCAGGGCCGCCTTCAGGTCCACGCCCGACTTCTCCAGGAAGACCACGGCCTCGGCGCACGCCTGGATGTTCACGGCGACGATCAGCTGGTTCGCGGCCTTCACGGTCTGGCCCGAGCCGTGCGGGCCGCACAGCACGATGGTCTTGCCGAGCGCCTCGAAGACCGGCTTGGCCTGGTCGAAGTCGGCCTGCTCGCCGCCGACCATGATGGACAGCACGGCCTCGATCGCACCGGCCTCACCGCCGGACACGGGGGCGTCCAGGACGCGGATCCCCTTGTCCTTCGCCGCCTTCGCCAGGTCGACCGAGGTCTGCGGGGTGATCGAGGACATGTCGATCAGCAGGGCGCCGGACCTCGCGTTCTCCAGGATGCCGTCCGGACCGTAGGCGATGGCCTCGACCTGCGGGGAGGCCGGCACCATCGTGATGACGACGTCGGCGTCCCGTACGGCCTCGGCGATGGAGGCCGCGGCCGTGCCGCCGACCGCGGCGAGCCGGTCGAGCTTGTCCTGCTCGAGGGTGTAGCCGGTGACCTGGTAGCCCGCCTTGATCAGGTTCTCGGACATGGGGGAGCCCATGATGCCGAGACCGATCCAGGCGACCTTGGGAAGTGCGTTGCTCATGATGGGGTGCCTTTCGGTGCGGGGGTCAGCGGGGCAGCCAGTCGAAGGCCTCGGCGCTCGGGCGGTCGCCCGGCTTGTACTCGAGGCCGACCCAGCCGTCGTAACCCGCCTTGTTCAGCTGGTCGAGGAGGTCTTCGAGGGGCAGCGAGCCCGTCCCGGGGGCGCCGCGGCCGGGGTTGTCGGCGATCTGGACGTGGCCGGTCCGCGCGGCGTACCGCTCGATCGCCTGCGGCAGGTCCTCGCCGTTCATGGACAGGTGGTAGAGGTCCATGAGGAAGCGGGCGTTGCCCAGCCCCGTCGTGTCGTTGACCTTGTCGACGACGCCGACGGCGGCCGGTGCCGACACCAGCGGATATGCCGGCGACTCGGGCTGGTTGAGCGCCTCGATCAGCAGGATCGCGCCGATGCGGTCGGCGGCCCGGGCCGCGAGCACCAGGTTCTCCAGCGCGAGCGCGTCCTGCTCGGCCGGGTCCACGCCCTGGACGCGGTTGCCGTACAGCGCGTTGAGCGCCGTGCAGCCGAGGGAGGCGGCGAAGCCGGCCGCCACGTCGATGTTGGCGCGGAACCTCTCCGACTCCTCGCCGGGGATCGACAGGGCGCCACGGTCGGGGCCGGGCAGCCGGCCGGCGTAGAAGTTGAGGCCCGTGAGCTGGACGCCCGCGTCCTCGACGGCCTTCCTCAGCGCGTCGAGCTCCGACTGATCAGGGGTGGGTGAGTCGACCCAGGGCCACCACAGCTCGACCGCTGTGAAGCCGGCCGCGGCGGCGGCCGCGGGACGCTCCAGGAGCGGGAGTTCCGTGAAGAGGATCGACAGGTTGACGTTGAAGCGCTGGTCTGCGAATCCCATCGGGCCGCGCTCCCTTCCGCTGTGTTTCGCATTGTGGAAGTTGCTTTCTGCTTACCGGAAGACTGCCGCTGGGCGTCGTGGCTTGTCAAGGGCGCGGGGAGCGGGTCTCGCGAGGCGGGTGGGTGGGGTGTGTCCCGCCGCGGCGGGACACACCCCACCCACCCGCGGCTCGTCGGAAGGGTCGGACGGAAAAGCCGTGTCCGGTTGTCACCGTCGAATTCGAGCCAGTACGGGGGTGCGGTTTCCGGGAGTCAGGCCTATCCCGCTGACCGAAAAACGCCCTTCTTCACACATGGCGGAAGGCCCGGGTCGCGGATCTTCGATCTTGCAGGCCGGAACGGCATCAGTTAGCGTGTCTGCGCTTTGCAATCCGCGTCATCAACGGGGGTAGGTCATGAAACCGCGGATCGGTATCACCGCGCGCTTTCGCTCGGCAATAGACAGCCATTGTCTGCATGCCGGATATGTCAATCACGTCGTCCGGGCGGGAGGTATTCCACTCGTCATTCCCTGTGTCGACGACAAGCTCGCCGATTCATATCTCCCGCACCTCGACGGCCTCATGCTCACCGGCGGTGAGGACATCGACCCCGCACATTGCTCGGGCACCGAGAGGCAGCCGGACTATCAGTACCAACCCGGCCGCGACGTCTTCGAAATCCGGCTCGCCGAAGCGGCACTCGAAGCCGGGCTGCCGGTGCTCGGTATCTGCCGCGGCTGCCAAGTCCTCTACACCGCCACGGGCCATCCGCTCATTTCCCACATTCCGGATGTCAACGGCGGCAGCGTCGCCCACCGGATTTCGCTGACGGAGACCTCGCGGCACCGCGTGACCCTCACCGAGGGCAGCGCCGTCGCGGCGGCGTACGGCAAGCCCGCCGTGACCGTCACCTCCTACCACCACCAAGGCCTGGGCCCCCTGGCGCCGGACGGCCACCCCTGGCGCGTCACGGCCCGCTCCGACGACCGGCTGACCGAGGCGATCGAGCACCCCGGCGACGCCTGGGCGGTGGGCGTCATGTGGCACCCGGAGCTGCCCGTGGAGGACACCGGCGACCTCGCCGACCCGCTGATCTCGGCATTCGTGGCGGCGGCGGGAGGCGAGCGCTGATGTTCGAGGTCCGACGCCTCGACCCCGCGGACCTCGATGCGCTCCTGGACCTCCAGGAGCGCATCAAGTCCTCGCTCCCCGAACCGGACGTCTTCCAGACCAGCACGCCCGAGTTCATCTCCTACTGCCTCGCCGACGGCGGGCTCTGCTACGGCGTGTCGCACGGCTCCGACACGGTCGCCTACCGGATGGTCTACTTTCCGCGCGACCGGGATTTCAACCTGGCCAAGGACACCCCGCTGCCGCCCTCCGAGTACGCCCGGGTCGCACACTGGGACACCATCGCGGTGCTGCCCGAATGGCGGGGCCACGGACTTGCCCGGCTGATGAATACCAGGGCCCTCGCCGACGTCGCCGCCCTCGACATCCGACATCTCTACTCGACCAGCTCGCCGATGAATCCGCACGGCGTCGGATCGCTGATGCGCGCGGGCTTCCGCCCGGTCCGGCTCGTGACCAAATTCGGCGGAAAACTCCGCTTCCTCTTCTATCGCCCCACCCCGGCCCCCTGGCCTCCGGCGCGGAACGGGCAAGAGGAGCGGTCCATCGGCCTCTCCGCCACCGGAGAACTGGAAAAAGCCTTCCTCGAAGGCTGGGTCGGCGTCCGTCTCGGCGCCGACGACCGGTCGAACCCGAGCCTTTCCCTGCAACGACATTCGCTGCCCTTCACCGACGAGCAGTCCTGAACAACAACGGTGGAATTCACGCACCTCTTACGGAAAGCGGAACGTTGAAGACGATCATCACCACCCCGAGTTCCGAGCTGGCGTACTCCGACTTCCTGCGCGGCGGAGACATCGTCCACCTCCCCGATCTGGACACCGCGCCCGCCGACGAGCTGCTGCGCGAGGTGACCGCCCACGGCGCACGCGGTCTGATCATGTCCAGGCGGCCACCGGAAGCCTTTCTGCGGCACTGGTGCCAGAGCGTGCCCGGGACCACCTACCTCTCGTACGTCACCGGCACTCCCAGCCGCTCCGCCCCCCGGGACCTCGTCGAGTTCAACCACCCCGACGGCGGCCTCGCCTCGATCGCGACGGCCCTGAGCGGTTTCGAACGGCGCTTCACCCTCCAGCACGCCCCCGCACACCCCGCATTACCCGCCTCGGGCAGCCGGGAGACCGTGCTGATCGGCGCCGGCGTCGTGAACCTGGTGACGGCCCTGTACCTGTGGCGGGACGGCTACCGGGTCACCGTCCTCGACCGGTCCCCGGCCCCCGGCGGCGAGCACTGGCGCCGGTACGGCTGCACCCACGCCGGCGACGACGCCCGCATGTTCACGTTCACCGAGATGGACGGCTACAACAATCAGGACTTCCACGGCCGTCCGCCGGCGCACTTCCGGCTGCCCGTCGACCAGGGAGGCTGGCTCGCGGCCGGCGACCGGCCGCTGTCCCCCTCGGAGCGCGCCTGGATCGACGAGTTCGAACGCGTGCCGTCCTGGCTGGCCCGCGCCTACAACCAGGACATCTTCGCCTTCACCGCCGAGGCGTTCCACGAGTGGACCGCCCTGCGCCAGGAGCACCCCAACCTCTTCGAGGACGTCGTCCTCACCGACGGTGTCCTGCGGCTGTACGCCGATCCGGACCACCACCGGGCCGCCCTCGCCCGGCACTGCGCCCTCGGCGCCCTCGCCCGCGAGCTCACGCCCGGGCAACTGAGCGAGGAGTTCCCGGGACTGGCCGGCGCCTTCGAGACCGGCGCCCTGGCCGGGGGGTTCCTCGTGCCCGGCTTCACCGTCGGAGTGCACCGGTTCACACAGCGGCTCGTCACGTTCCTCCAGGAACGCGGCGTGGTGTTCCACTGGGACACCCCGGTGCGATGGGTCAGGCGCGACGGCACAGGCACCGTGACCGGGTTCGACTGCCCGGTGCCCGTACCCGCGGACGCGCACGTCGTCGCCTCGCCCGGAGTCGACGGCCAGGCCCTGCTCATGGGCTCGCCCTGCGAGGGCCGGATCCAGGGCGTCCTGGGCGGCTGGATGCGGATCAGCAACGAGCACGCACGGCTGCCGCACTCGCTGAAGGTCGGCCGCAAGGGCCATGTCACCGAGGACGCCAACGTGACGGTCGCCCGCGACGGCGACGGCCGGCCGACCCTGATCGTCGGATCCGGGTACGGCTACACCGGCGTCGGCACCGACGCCGACGAGGCCCAGCTGGACGCCATCCGGCTCGGCATCATCGACACCATCGAACGGCTCTTCCCCGACCAGGCCCACCGCTCGGCGTCCTCACGGCCGGCCGACAACTACGACTTCAAGTACTGCGTCCGGCCCTGGACCGCCACGTCACTCGGCATCTACCACGCGGAGACCACCGCGCACGGCGGCCTCTTCGTCATCAACGGCGGCCACAACACCGGCGGTTTCGCACAGGCACCCGCCGTCGCCCGGGCCGTCCTCGCCTCCCTCGGCGACCAGCCGCACCCGATGCACGCCCTCTACCACCCGGAACGCTTCACCGCCTTCATGACGGACGCGGCATCCGCCACCACCGCCCCCAGGGCACCCGCAGCGTCCCGCATCTGACCACCGCCGCAAGACCGCCAGGAGGCAAGGCACGGTGTCCCCGCACGAAGAGACCACCCCCCTCGACCCGCCGGACTGGGAGGAGTTCAAGGCCCTGGGCCGGCGCATCGTCGACGACATGGCCGACTACCTCGCCGGCATCCGCGACCGGCCCGTCTGGCAGCCCGTACCCCCGGACGTCCAGGCCCGGCTCGGCACCGCGCTGCCCCGGACCGCCACCCCCATGCAGGACGTCTACGAGGAGTTCCGTACGACGGTCATGCCCTACCCGCGCGGCAACATCCACCCGCGCTTCTGGGGCTGGGCCAACGGCTCCGGCGTGCCCGTCGCCGCCTACGCCGACCTGCTCGCTTCCGTCGTCAACTGCACGCTCGGCTCGGGCGAGAACGCGGCGATGATGGTCGAGCACCAGGTGCTGGAGTGGCTGAAGGAGGCCATGCACTGGCCCGCCGACGGCTCCGGCATCCTCACCAGCGGCGCGTCGATGGGCCAGATCATCGCGCTCGCCGCCGCCCGCCGGGCGAAGAGCGGCACGGCCGACATCCGCGGCCTGGGCGCCCTCGCCGACGGCCGGCAGTTCACCGTCTACGGCTCCGCGCAGACCCACCACTCGGTGGAGAAGGCCGTCGAACTCCTCGGCATCGGCGGGCAGTACTTCCGGCAGATACCGGTCGACGCCGACTTCCGGATCGACACCGGCGCCCTGCGCCGGGCCGTCCGCGCGGACCGCGACGCCGGGCTCCACCCCCTGTGCCTGGTCGGCAACGCCGGCACGGTCAACACCGGAGCCGTCGACCCCCTCGACGAACTGCTCGCCATCGCCCGGGAGGAGGACCTCTGGTTCCACGTCGACGGCGCGTTCGGCGCCTTCGCGCAACTGCTGCCCACCCACCGGACCCTGCTGGCCGGGATGAGCGAGGCCGACTCGCTCGTCTTCGACCTGCACAAGTGGCTCTACATGCCCTTCGACGTCAGCTGCGTCCTGGTCCGCCGGGCCGACGCGCTGGAGAGCACCTTCAGCTCCAGCGCCGACTACATCAGCAGCACGGACCAGGGGCCCGCCGCCTACTCCCTCGCCTTCTCCGACCGGGGCATCGAGCAGTCCCGCCGGTTCCGGGCGCTGAAGGTGTGGTTCGCCCTCAAGACGCACGGCATCGAGTCCTTCGCCGCGTCGATCGCGGGCAACATCGGCCAGATCGCCCACCTGACGAAACTGGCCGACAGCTCCGACCGGCTGGAGGTCGTCTCCCGCAGCGACCTCAACATCGTGTGCTTCCGGTATGTGTGGCCGGGCGCCACAGCGGACGAGCTGAACCGTGTCAACCGGGCCGTGCTGACCCGGTTGCAGGTCGAGGGACTGGCGATGCCGTCCCATACAGTGATCGACGGGAAGTTCGTCATCCGCGTCGCCAACAACAACCACCGGTCGGAGCGCTCCGACTTCGACTTCCTCGTCGAACAGGTCGTGGCGATCGGCGACGAGCTGGTCGCCGCGTGACGGTGACACCCCGTACGACGCCCGCGGACCGAGGAGAGGTGACGGACATGGACCCGACGCGGCGGCGGCGCCGGTCCGTGCCCGCCCTCGTCGGGCTGTCGGCCGCGCTCCTCGCCACGGCCCTGTGGGGCTTCACCTTCCTGGGCCCCGCCGCCGTCGACCCCGTCAACATCTACTACCTCGTCCTCGGCCGGTACGCCGTCTTCGGCCTGATGTCGGCCGCCGTACTGCTGGCGCGGCCCGGCAGGCTCCGCGCCCTGGGGAAGCGAGACGTCCTCAAGGCGATGCACCTGGGAGTCGTGGGATACATCGGCTTCTACCTGCTGCTGTCGATGTCCGCGTCCGTCGGCGGCGGCGTCCTCGCCTCGGCCATGACCGGTCTGATCCCCGTCATGGTCTCGCTGATCTCCAACGCCGTCGAGAAGGTCTTCGCCTGGCGCAGCGGGCTGCTGCCCATCGCCGTCATCGCCGCCGGGCTGTTCCTGGTGAACGGCGGTACCGCCTCCCTGGGGACGGCGGGCGACGGGCAGGACCGGCTCGCGGGCGCGGCGCTCGGGTTCGCGGCGTGTGTGGCCTGGTCGTACTTCGTCATCGCCAACCGGATCATCCTGCGGCGCGCGACCCGCGTCCCGGACAACGCCACGTGGACGGCCTGCATCGGTATCGGCGCCTTCCTCGGCTCCCTCGTCCTGCTGCCGCTGGCCGAGTCCGCCGAGGGCACGTCCCCGTTCGCCGACGCCGGCACGCTGGGGTCGTTCCTCGCCTGGTGCGCGGCGCTTGCCGTGCTGGGCTCGTGGTGCGCCACGTGGTTCTGGAACATCGCGTCGAAGCGCCTCCCGGCGACGGTCATGGGCCCGATCATCGGGATGGAGGCGGTGTTCGGAGCCTTCTTCTACCTGATCTGGGAACAGCGCCTCCCCACCGCCCAGGAGCTCTGGGGCGGCCTGCTGGTCATCGGCGGTGTCTTCTTCAGCTTCCACGTCTTCGACCGCGCCAGACTCCCCCGGCCGGCCCCGGAGCGCCCTCCGAGCGAGACCCCGGCCGGCCCGGGCGGGGGCAAGGGGCGGTAGCGCAGCGGGGGTTCCGGGCCGGCGCATCGAGAGCCCGGGAACAGACCGGACCGGCGGGTTCCGGCCATGCCATGCCATGCCATGCCATGCCATGCCTGCCGACCCGGCCGACCGGGCAGGGGCTGACCGACGAGCAGCGGCACACCGCGGTCACCCACCGAAGCGAACCGGTGGGATGTGACCGGCGTCGGCGTGTTGCAGCAGCATTTTCAGGCCTGTCCTGAACAGGGCAGCAGGATCTGCGGCGCGTCCAGTAATGGGCTGGAAGGCCTTCGGCGTGGCGGGTGCGGAGCGATTCGGCCGTGCTGGCCGACCGTCGCCTTCGGGCCAGACTCGCGGCTGACGGCTCGACGGCCTGGACCGCGGCCGGAACCCGGTGTCAGACTCCGTCGCGATCAGAGCAACCTGTCCTTCCCCGGAGAGAAGGGGGAACCGGCTTGGGCAACTCGACCGCGCTGCACAGTGTGTCCGAACACCCCGTCATCGGAGCCGCTGTCACCCGGCGCACCAGTCTGGTCCTGCCACCCGGCTTTTCCCTGGCGGAGTGGAAACGCGTCGGAAAACACCTCTTCCTGATAGCGGATTCCTCCTGCTGGTGGCACGGTGACTGGCTCGTGTACGGCCAGGAAAGATACCCCGGAAAGTACCGCCAGGCGATGGAGGAAACGGGTCTCGACTACAAGACCCTGCGCAACTACGCGTGGATCGCCAGGCGTTTTCCGGCCTCCGAACGGCATCCCAGACTCAGTTTCCAGCACCACGCCGAAGTGGCCTCCCTGGCCCCCGAGGAGCGCCGCAGCTGGCTGAACCGAGCCGCCCGGGAGGGCTGGTCCCGCAACCGGCTCCGGCACGAACTGCGCAAGGAACTGGCCGATCCGTCCGACGTCCGCGAACCGCGCCACGTGCGGCTGCAGTTGCGCACCACCGCGGAGCAGGAGACCGCCTGGACCAGGGCCGCCGAGCGCGACGGTCTCGAACTGGCCGAATGGATCACCGCCAGTCTCGACCGGGCGGCCGGACTCGACGACGGGGCCGAGCCCTGAAGATCCGTCCCCGGCCCCACCGCCCGCGCCGGCCACGGCTGCTTTCGGTCATCCTCGGGCGGCGGCCGGCACCGTCCGGCCCCCTCCCGGAGGCAAGGTGCCCTGGTCGGCGAGGACGGCGAATTCAATAAGGCTTGCCTTACCTTCGAGAAATCCAGTCAGCAGTCTCAATGCGATCTCCTTGACGCGTCCGCAATTCCCCCGCCACTCTTTGCCGAGCCGCGCCCCGATCAGCCGCGCTGCTCCTGCGAAACCGAAGCTCTTCCGCACGTCAGCGCGGCACCACCTTTCGGGTACTTCACCGTGAGCATGGCAATGGGGGAACTGTTGACCTTCGTAATCGCCCAGCCCTGCGTCGACGTCAAGGACAAGGCGTGTCTGGACGTCTGTCCCGTCGACTGCATCTACGAGGGCTCGCGCACCCTGTACATCCACCCCGACGAATGCATCGACTGCTCGGCCTGCGAACCGGTCTGCCCGGTGGAGGCGATCCACCGGGACACCGAACTCCCCGAGGAGTGGCAGGTGTACGAGCGAGTGAACGCCGAGTTCTTCACCGCCACGACCGACCTCGGCTCACCGGGCGGCGCCACGGAGGTCGGCCCCGTCGCGGCCGACCACGAGCACATCACCGAGCTGCCCCGGTCGGCAGCCCACGCCTGACGCGCCGACGAAACGGTTCCGCTCCGCACCACCGCACGGCACAACTGCCCACCTCTCCCTGACGGAAGGACAGTCCGTGACGCAGACCACCTGGAACCAGGAACCCCATCCAGCCCGGCTGGAGGAACGGCTCGACGACGACGTCGTGCGATGTCACCTCAGCCCACGCAACTGCCGCATCCGCCCCGGCCAGCACGGCTTCTGCATGGTGCGCGCCAACCGCGACGGACGCCTGGTCACCCTCAACTACGGGCGTTCGGTGCACGCCACCGAGGAGACGATCGAGACCGAGGCGGTCTTCCACTACGCGCCCGGCGCCCGCATCCTCTCCATGGGCAACGTCGGCTGCATGCTCAACTGCGACTACTGCCACAACTGGAAGACGTCCCAGGCGCGTTACGTCGAGGACAAGGACGTCTACCACTACACGCCCGAGGAAGTCGTCGACATCGCCGTCCGGCACGGGATCAAGGTCATCTCCTGGACCTACAACGACCCGGTAGTGTGGCACGAGTTCGTCGTCGAGACCGCCGCCCTCGCCAAGGCCGCCGGCATCGTCAACCTCTACAAGTCCGCGTTCTTCATCAGCGGCGAGGCGATCGAGGAGCTCATCCCCGTCATCGACATCTTCTCGGTGTCGATCAAGTCCCTCGACCCGAAGTACTACCGCAAGATCACCAAGGGCTGGCTGGAGCCGGTGCTGGAAGGCACCGAGCAGGTCTACCGGGCCGGAAAGCACGTCGAGGTCTCCACGCTGATGGTCACCGACCTCAGCGACGACGAGAAGACCGCCCGCGAGATGGCCACGTTCGTCGGTGAGCGGCTGGACCCGTCGATCCCCACCCACTTCGTGCGGTTCCACCCCGACTACAAGATGACGGACACCATCCGCACGCCCGTGGACCGCCTGGAACGCGCCCGCAAGGTCGCCCTCGACATGGGCCTGAACCACGTCTACCTCGGCAACGTCTACGACACCGAGTCCACCAACACCTGGTGCAGTCAGTGCGGCCTGCTCCAGGTCACCCGGTACGGCCTGAACGCCGACCTGGTCGGGGTGGACGCCGACGGCAACTGCGCATCCTGCGGCACCCGCGCGCCCCTCAAGCTGCTGCCGGACGCCCGGCGCCGCAACAAGGTCCAGGACCTGCCCGCCGGTGTCGACCTCGACGTGGCGTCCTTCGACTGGCACGGCGACGTCCGCGCCCTCCACGTACAGATGCGCAACGAGTCCGACGCGCCCGCCACCGCGTACACCCGCCGCTACGGCGATCCGGCCGCGGACGGCAGCTGGGAGATCGTCGAGCTCAAGCCGCGGGAGAGCTTCCGCTACATCGCGGCCAAGAGCACGCCCGACGAGCTCGGCGTCCAGGTGGCCATCCCGGACCGGTGCACCTCCAGCCTCCACCAGGTCTTCGACCGGGCCCACTTCCCGACCGTGGAGGTGGCCGCCGGCACCCTGAACGAGGACGTGTCGCCGCTGCCCCTCTTCCAGCCCGGCACCCGCCGCTGAGCCCCGGTCCCGGCAACCAGGGAGACAAGGGGGAGACACACATGAAGCACGGAACCGACTACCGCGTGCTGCCCTTCAGCGACGACACCTCCGCGGTGTTCCTCACCGACAACCACCGGCTGCTGCTGGCCCCGGCCGGCACCGCCGAGCGCCTGGAGTCAGGCGTCGACAGCCTGTTGCCCCCGGAGCGGCAGGCGTGGGAGCGCATGCGGCAAGCCGTGGGCGCGGACGAGGGCGTCAACCGCTCCCGGCTGCGGGAGAGTTCGCTGTCCGACGGGGCCGATTTCGCGGTCAACGTCAACCTCACCAACGTCTGCAACCTCGCCTGCACCTACTGCTTCGCCGAGGGCGGGGACTACGGCCGGATCACCGAGGCCATGGGCGAGCACTCGATCGCCTGGATCTTCGACTTCATCGAGCGCAACGCCGTGCCCGGACAGCGTGTCCGCTTCGAGTTCTTCGGCGGCGAACCGCTGGCGAACTTTGCCGTGATCCAGAAGATCTGCGAGCGCGCCCGGACCGTCTCGCAGCGGGACGGCACCGAGTTCGTGCACCGCATCTCCACCAACCTCACGCTGATGCCGCAGGGCATCGAGGAGCTGTTCCGCGCGTACCGCTTCATCGTCTCGGTCTCCATCGACGGCGGTCGCGAGGTCCAGGACGCCAACCGGCCCTCCAAGAACGGCATGGGGTCCTACGACCGGATCATGCGCAACCTGTGGCGGCTGCGGGAGGCGTGCGGCGACGACATCACGCTGGTGGCGCGGATGACGATCGCCACCGGCGAGCCCAGCCTCAAGGACAGCGTGCACGACCTGTGGCAGCTGGACCTGTTCGACTACTTCCAGATCTATCCGGGCGTGTACCCGGTGGAGAAGGACACGAAGGTCCCCATCGCCCTCACCCTCGGCGACCGCAAGCTCTCCGAGCCGCAGGGCATCCAGTACATCAACCACTTCCTCCAGCCCGGCATCGTCGAGCAGTTCAAGGACTTCCTGCTGCACTACCCGTCCCTCTTCGCGCCCGACAACCGCTTCAAGGGCGTGCTGGAGTACGAGCGGACCGTGCAGATGGTCACCGAGGGGGCCACCGCCCTCGCCTTCTGCTCCGGCGGCCGGACGTACTACACGCACTCACCCGACGGCAGCATCAGCCCCTGCCACCGCCTCGTCGGCGACGAGAGCTTCGACGTCGGCACCGGCTCCGAGGGGATCACCCGGGAGCACCCCGAGTGGCGGCGCTCGGTCGACGAGCACCCCGTGTGCGGCGCGTGCTGGGCCCGCTACCTGTGCGGCGGCGGCTGCCGGCAGGAGAACCACGTGGCCTCGGGCGACGTCAACGTCCTCAACGACGAGTCGTGCCAGTACCAGCTGATGCTGGCCGAGGAGGTCATCAAGATGCTGGCCAGGTCCACGGCCGACTACCGGGCGCGCTCCCGGGACCGGTACGACGACCTGTTCGTCTCCTGCGGCCGCCCCGTGGTCCCCAACGACCGGCCCGCCCTGGACCAGCCCACCGGCTACGAGCCCTTCCGGGTGCTGTGCTGACGGCCCCCCTCCCGCCCGGTCACCCCTCCGCCGCCGCACGGCGAGCCTGACAAGGAGCAGCAGCCAGATGGCCGAGAAGATCGTTCGCCGCAACATCCACACCTACCCCTTCAAGTACCGCAAGCACGAGTACGAGGAGTACTTCCGCCCCGAGAACGCCGTGCTCTACCTGCACGTGCCGTTCTGCATCACCAAGTGCGGGTTCTGCGACTACACCGTCTACATCAACAAGAACGAGCAGCACTTCGCGCAGTACGTCGACGCCCTGGAGAAGGAGATCCGCGCCTTCGCCGCGAACCGGGTGTTCCCCGCCTTCCGTGTGGACGCCGTCTACTTCGGCGGCGGTACGCCCGGCATCCTCACCGGCGACCAGACGGCCCGGCTGCTCGACGTGTGCCGCGAGTCCTTCGAGTTCAACGAAGGGGCGGAGATCGCCCTGGAGTTCGACCCGTCGACGGTGGACGAGGCCAAGATCGCGCGGATGCGCGAGTCCGGCTTCAACCGGCTCAACCTGGGGGTCCAGGCCTTCGACGACCGCCTGCTGCAGATCTGCAACCGTTCGCACGACCTGGCCACCGCCGAGCGGGCCTACCGGACCATCGTCGACGGCGGTTTCACCCACACCAACATCGACCTGATCTTCCCGCTGCCCGACCAGTCCCTGGACGACTGGAAGCACAGCGTGGACCGGGCGATCGAGCTGGAACCCGCCTGCATCACCGCCTACGGCCTGGAGATCTGGCCCAAGACCGCGTTCCACTCGCTGATCAAGTCCGAGAAGATGGCGCTGCCGACGCCCGAGGACGAAGAGCGCATGTACGTGTACGCCATCGAGGCCCTGGAGGCGGCCGGGTTCAAGCGCCGCAGCTCGACGGGCTATTACCACCCCGACCGCTGCGAGGACTACTCGCGGTTCCTGGAGTACTACTGGCGCACCTGGCCGATGATCGGCTTCGGCGTGTCGTCGAAGAGCGTGATCCACGACCGGCTGTTCGTGAACGTCAAGCCGCTCAAGCAGTACTACGAGCTGGTGGAGGAGGGGAAGGTCCCGCTCGATTTCGCCACGTATCTCACCAAGGAGCAGGAGATGCGCCGGGTCATGATCCGTGGCCTGAAAATGTGCGAGATCTACCGTCACGACTTCGAGAACCGGTTCGGGGTCACGATGGAGGACGTCTTCGGCAGCGAACTGGAACAGCTTCTCGACAAGGGCTGGCTGGAAAAGCAGGGCGACGACGTGTATTCGTTGACCCGGGCCGGCCAACTGCTGTCCACGAATGTCTACGAGATGTTCTACGCGCCGGAGGACCTGAGTCCCGCGGCCCCCGGTGAGGTACGCTTCGGCATATCCGAACTCGTCGAATGACCTGACCGACGGGTGTGCCGCAAGGAGGCGGGGGAATTGGCGCAAACCCGTTTATCGGGGGCCGGGGTGAACGGCGTGGTGCGGCGGGGGAGCAGACGGTGAGCGTGATTCCGGCCTGGAGCGCGGGTCTGGGACTCGGCTTCCTCGTCGCACTGCCACTCGGTCCCATCGGGCTGCTGTGCGTGCGCAGTGTGCTGCGCAACGGCTTTCTGTGCGGATTCGCCATCGGCCTCGGCGCGGCGGCCATCGACGTGCTGTACGCCGGCCTGGGCCTCGCGGGTGTCGGCAAGTTGCTGGACATCTCGGTGCTGCGGACCGCGCTCGGGCTCGCCGGTGCCGTGGTCATGGCGTATCTGGGCTTCCGCTCCGTGCGTTCGGCCTTCCGGGCCAGGAGCGCGGTCGTCGACACCGAGGGCGAGACGGTGCAGCCGTGGGAGGCCTTCCGTACGGCTCTCACGGCGACGGCGGCCAACCCGGCGACGATCGGCTACTGGGCGGCGGCCTTCGCCGCCGCCACGGCGGCGAACGTCACCGACACGCTCGCGGACTCGCTCGCCATGCTCGTCGGCGTCGGCTCCGGCACGCTGCTGTGGTTCACCACCCTCAGCGCCGGGGCCATGCTGTTCCGCCGCTGGTTCACCTCCCGGATGCTCCAGGGCGTGGACCTCCTGGCGGGCGTGGGCGTCATCTTCTTCGGCGGCGTGCTCGCGTACCAGGCCATCGGCTGACGGAGCGACGAGGCCGTACCGTCATCCGGCGTCGGCGGACGCGTGGCGGTACGGCGGTCCGGCGCGGCCCGTTCCCATCCGGGCCGGACCGCTCGATGCCGCCACCGCGACCGGCCGGGAGCAGCGACCGTCCGCCCTGGCCCGGTCCGTCGACTCCCCCGCCCCGGCCTGCCCGGACCTGGTTCCGCCGCAAGCCCCGTCTGCCGCCACCGCGCGGCCTCACCGCTGAACACCGCCCACCGTCGGCCGCCCGGACGGCAAGCCCGGTGCGGGCCCGGGGGTGTCTGTTGTGCCCGAGCAGACCGGACGAAGGAGGTCGCCCCGGATGACCGGTACGGCGGAGCGTGTGCACCGGGCCCTGACGGACGTGGAGATGGCGGCGATCACCGCCGCCGTCGACGCGGTGGGCAGTGTCAAGGACCTGGTGCCGGCCACCGCGCGGGCCCTGTACACCGCGCTCGCCCCCTGGGCGGCGTCCACCCCCGAGGCGGACCCCGGCCGCACGGATCCGCCCCCGCAGCGCTCGCGGTTCGCCATACCGGAGACGCAGTGGCTCGCGATCGCCGAGATCTGCCTCGCCCGGGCCGAGGCGTTCGGGGCCGGGGTGCACGCCGCGCTGGAGCTGCACCGCGTGATGCCCGCCCGCTACCCCGATCCCGAGGTGACCGTCGCGCCCCGCCCCCGCAGGGACCACCGGCCGCCCGTCCACGACCTGACCGTGACCAGGGAAGCGGCCGACACGATCGGAGCGGCGTCCCGGCACTGCGAGCGGCTGGCGTCGTACTTCGGCCACGGCTCCCCCGAGCACACCGAGGCCGTCCGCAGCTGGCAGTGCGGCCTGTCGCAGCTGTTCGCGATGTCGTTCGGCGCGTGCACCAGGATCGAGCGCGCCGACGAGCTGTCCCTCACCGTCACGTCCGAGACGACCGGCTTTGTGCACGGCCTCCATTTCCGGCCGCACCCCGGGCCCCGTCCCGCCCCCGTTCCGCAGCCGGGGCGCTGGGAGAGTGTTTTCTGACCGGCTGGAACACATTGCCCACGGCCCGTCGCGCAATGGCCTGTTTCTTCTGCGCACCGGACCTGTCAGCAGTGTTCACGGGAAACACTCTTGACTGCGAATTCGACGAAGGTAGCCTTGCTGCGCCTGGAGATGTACGGACCGCCTCCCGAGGAGAGACGTACATGGACACCTTCGAATTCGTGCCGTCGCCCGCTCAGCTCAGCTGGACGTTCGGCGGGGCGCAAGCGATTTCCCGATTACGCCCCGGAACGGCCCTGAGACTGTGGACCGAGGACGCCTTCAGCGGTCTGCTCCACAAGAATTCCCACCTGCCCGGCGAGAGAATCCGGAACGGCAGATTCAATCCGCAGACCGGCCCTTTCCACGTAGCAGGGGCGGAACCCGGCGACACCCTGGTCCTGCACATCGCCGAGCTGACCCCGGCCCGTGACTGGGGCGTCTCCACCCTCGTCGCCGGATTCGGCGGGCTCACCTCCACCGATCGCACCGCCACCTTGCAGGACCCGCTCCCGGAACGGACCTGGATCTACCAGGTCGACCCGGATGCCGAAACGATTCGCTTCGAGGCGGCGGCCGGTGAGTTCACGGTCGACCTGCCCCTGGCCCCCATGCTCGGCACGGTGGGCGTGGCCCCGCAGGGCGGGGAGGTGCGCTCCTCGCTGGCGGCGGGCGCCCACGGCGGCAACCTCGACACCCCCGAGATGCGGGCCGGTGTCACGTGTTACCTCGGGGTCAACGTCGACGGCGCGCTGTTCTCCGTCGGCGACGGCCACTACCGGCAGGGCGAGGGCGAGTCGTGCGGCACCGCCGTCGAGGGCGCCATGAACGTGACCCTCGTCGTGGACCTGATCAAGGGCGGCGCGCCCGCCTGGCCGCGCATCGAGAACGACGCGTACCTGATCACCCTCGGGTGTGCCCGGCCCCTGGAGGACGCCTGGCGCGTCTCGCAGGTGCAGATGGTGAACTGGCTGAGCGAACTCCACGGCCTCGACCGGCTCGACGCCTACCAGTTGCTCTCCCAGATCTCCCGCACACCGCTGGCGAACGTCGTCGACACGGACTACACCGTCGCCACGAAGGTGCCCAAGGCCCTGCTCCCGGACAGACCCGGGTACGGCGGAGCCCACCGCCGGATGCGGGAGATCGCCGCCCGCCTCTGAGGCGCCCCGGCCGCGGCACACCTCCCGCGGCAGGCCGGACACCGCCGTACGCCCCCGCCCACAGCCCGTGCCCACCCGGCTGCCGCTCCACGACTCCGACGTACTCCGGCAGCCGGCCCCCCGCCTGCCCCGGCCCTCCGGGCCCGTACGGCCGCGGCACGCCCACACCCGACCCACCGCGACGCCCACACCGACACCGAGATTGGTGACCACCATGGAAATGCGCAGCCTCGACCGCGGCACGCTGGGGCCGGAGAACGGCTTCTCGCAGCCCCTGCTCCCCTGGTCCGCCCTCAACGCCCCCTTCAAAGGCGCCTGGTGCGTGGTCCACCCGGGATCCTCGACCACCCGGCACGCCCACCCCGACTACGAGATCTTCATCGCCCTGTCCGGCGAGGCGGTCCTCGAATCCCGGGGCGAGCGCGTGCCCTTCCGCGAGGGGGACATCGTCCACTTCCCGCCGGACACGGACCACCAGGTGCACAACGAGGGGACGGAGGACTTCCAGATGTACACGGCCTGGTGGACCCCCGAGACCGCGGAGGGCTTCCTCGCCCGGCACCGCGGGGAGGCCTGAGTGATGGCAGGGACCTCACCGGGGGGTTCCCGGCCCGCCGTCATCATCGACACCTCACCCACCCCCAACGGCGACCTCCACATCGGGCACCTGGCCGGTCCGTTCCTGTCGGCCGACATCCACGCCCGGTACCTGCGCGCCCGCGGCCGACCCGTCGTCTTCTCCACGGGGACCGACGACAGCCAGACCTACGTCATGGCCGGCGCGCGCCGCAGCGGCACCACCCCCGAGGAACTGGCCGCCGTCCACCACGCGGCGATCGGGCGGACCCTCCAGGCCGCCGGCATCTCCGTGGACGGCTACGCCCCCTACGACGACGCCTACCGGGCGAACGCCCTGCGCTTCGTCACCGACCTGTACGACGCGGGCAAGCTGGAGCTGCGTACCGTCTCCTTCCCCTGCGACGCGCGCACGGGTGAGGTCCTCGTCGAGGGACTGGTCGGCGGCTACTGCCCGGTCTGCGTCACCGAGAGCCGCGGCGGCGTCTGCGAGATGTGCGGCCACCCCAACAACTTCGACGAACTCATCGACCCGTGGTCCACCCTGGACCCGGCCGCACCCGTCACCACACGCGAGCATCAGGTGCTGGTGCTGCCCATGGAGCAGTACCGCAAACGGCTCACGTCCTTCTACCAGACCCGCGAGTCGGGGCTGCGGCCCCGCACCCTGAAGTTCCTCCGCGAGGCACTGGCCCGGCCGCTGCCCGACTTCCCGGTCACCTACCCCGTCGCCCACGGGCTGCCCTCGCCCTTCCCCGGCACCGAGGGGCAGCGGCTCAACGCATGGGTGGAGGGCATCCCGGCGGCGATGTTCTGCACCGACTACGCGGCCCGCCGGGTGGCCGACCCGCGCGTCGCGGGCAAGGAGCTCTGGCACCCCGAACACGACCCGGAGATCATCTACTTCATCGGCTCCGACATCGTCTACTTCTGGGGCCTCACCCACCTGGCCCTGCTGATGGCCCACGACGGCCGGTACGCCCTGCCCGACCACATCGTCTCCAACGAGTTCTACGAACTGGAGGACGACAAGTTCTCCACCACGCGGGGCCACGTCGTCTACATCGACGAGGTGCTCGGCCTCGTCAGCCGCGACGCGTTCCGGTTCCATCTGGCGCTCACCGGACCGGAGCACCAGCGGACGAACTTCAGCCGGGACGGGCTGGTGAAGGTCACGCGGGACCGGCTCGTCGGGCCCTGGAACCGGATCGCCGGCGCCCTCGCCCCGGCCGCCGGCACCACCCCGGGAACGCTGCCCGTGTCCGGCGCGGCCCGGCGGCGGGCCCGTGCCGTGCTGGACCGGTTCGTCGACGCCTACGAGATCCAGGGCTACAGCCCGTCCACCGCCGCCGACCTCCTGGTGGCACAGCTGGACCGGCTGGGCAGGGCGACGGCCCGGCTCGCGGAACTGCCCGCCCCGGCACGGGCCGAGGCCCTCGGCGACCTCTTCCTGGACTTGCGCGTCCTGATCGCGGGCGCCTCGCCGATCCTCATCGACCTCGCCGAGGAGGCCCGCCGGACCGGCGGCTGGGACGGCACGCTGGACGAGGCCCTGGCGGACGCCGGGGAGGTCACCGCCTTCCCGGTGCCGTTCCTCGGCCACGCCGGTGAGCGGCCGGGGGAGTGAGCACCGTGCGGGGGACGAACGGGGGCCCGGCCCGAGGGGATCCGCACACCCTGGTGGTGGGCGGCGGATCGGTCGGACTGCTCACCGCGGTGGAATGCGTCCGGGCGGGGCAGCACGTCACCGTCCTCGAACGGGGCCCCCTGCCCCACCCCGGCTCCTCCTCCCACGACCGGCACCGGGTGATGCGGGCCCTGCACCCGCACGATGCCGGCGCCACCCGCGCGGCCGTCACCGCGCACGGGCTGTGGCGGGAGCTTGAGTCGCTGCTGGACGCCCGCTTCCTGTACCGCACGGGCGTGCTGACCGCGCTGCCGGCCGGCGAGACCGCCTCCGCAGCGGCCGGGCTGACGCGGGCCGGCCTCCCGGCCCAGGTGCTCGCACCACGGCAACTGGCCGAGACCTACGGACACTTGGCCTTCCCGGCCGGTTTCGGCGCCGTCCTGGAGGAGGACACCGGAGTGCTCCTCGCCGACCGGGTGCTCGGGGCGGCGGTCCGCTGGCTCGGCGCCCAGCCCAGGGCCCGGCTGCTGCCGCACACCACGGTCACGGCGGTCGACGCGGCTGCCCGGGCGGTGACGGTCGAGGACGGCCGGACACTGCGCGGCGACCGGGTGCTGCTGGCGACGGGGGCCTGGTCGCGGGCCCTGCTGCCGCCGGCCCTGGCCGGGCGGCTGACCGTGCACCGGCAGACCATGGTGTACTGCGATCCGCCGCCCCGGGAGCGGGAGCGATGGCGTGGCACGCCCGCCGTGCCCGCCTCCGGCATCCCGTGGGGAGCCTGGCTGGTCCCGCCGGTCGCCGGCACCCCGCTGAAGCTGTCGACCGACGCGTTCCGCAGGGTCGTGGCCGAGCCCGGCGCTCCCGAGCCCGACCAGACGCCCGCCGGGGACCTGGCGAGCCGGTTCACCGAACTGGTCCCGGGTCTGCGGCCGGAGTGGGTCGTCGGCACCCGCGACTGCCACTACGTCACCGACGGCACATCCGGCGGCGCCCTGCTCGCCGACCTGGGCGGGGGAGCCGTCCTCGCCCACTGCGCCTGCGGCGGCGGCGCGTTCAAGTTCGCCCCGCTCACCGCCCGCACACTGGCGAGCCGGTTCGGCGGCGTGCCGCCCGCCCCGACCGGTCTGCGCCCACTGGACCACCCCGTCGCCGCCGGTCCGGGCGACCCGGCCACGACCCCCACCACACAGGAGACGACGCGTGATCGACTACAACGGCAGAACGTTCCGCAACACCGAGGCGGGGCCTGACGGCACCGCACCCGTGGCCACGTACCACCAGGACGGCGACCTCGTATGGGCGGAGGCCGACGGGGGCGATGTCCGCCGCTGCGCCCTGGCCGGGACGTGCGACGCCGACGGCGTCATCACCATGGGCTACACCCTGGTCCTGAACAGCGGCGAGATCGCCGTCGGACGGTGTGTCAGCACGCCCGAACGGCTCGACGACGGCCGCATCGTGCTGCACGAGGAGTGGGAGCGCTACCAGCCGACTCCCGCGAAGGGCACCTCCGCCATCGAGGAGATCCCGTCCCGCGCCGCCGCCACCAAGCCGACAGAATCCGCACCCGAGGGGGGATGAGATGTCCACCGCAACACTCAGCAGGGTCGGCGACCACGTGCTCGCCTTCGACGACACCGTGACGAAAGCCGTACGGGAGACGTCGGACCAACTCACGGCCGTCGAGGGGCCGGTGGACGGCGCGGCCTGGACCGCGGCGGCCGGCGACGCCTGGCACCATCTGCCGGCGGAACTCCGGCAGGCCGTCAGCAGGTTCCGCCGCCACTCCGGCGATCAGGGCGTCCTGCTGCTGCGCGGACTGCCCGTGGGCGAGGACACCCTGCCCGACACGCCCGCCACCCTCGACTCCGTCCAGTCGGAGCCGTCCGTCTCGGCCGCCGTCCTGATGATGATCGCCCGCGGCCTCGGGGACCCGGCCGCCTTCCGGCCGGAGAAGAACGGCGCCCTCGTGCAGAACGTGGTGCCGGTGCCGGGCGAGGAGGAGGTGCAGGGCAATCCGGGCTCCGTGGAACTGACCTTCCACACCGAGAACGCCTTCCACGCCCACCGCCCCGACTTCGTCCTGCTCATGTGCCTGCGGTCCGACCACGAAGGAGTCGCGGGACTGCGCACCTCCTGCATCCGGCAGATCCTGCCGATGCTGAGCTGGGTGGACCGGGAGGCGCTCTACCGCGCCGACTACGTCACCGCGCCGCCGCCCTCCTTCGGCGGGCGGAACAACCACGTCACCGAGCACGCCGTACTCGTCGGCGACCTCTTCGACCCGGACCTGAGGGTCGACTTCGCCGCCACCACCCCCCGCAGCGGACAGGCCGAACTCGCCCTGGCCGAGCTGGAGTCGGCCTGCCACGCGCAGGCCATGGAGTTCCGGCTGCGGCCCGGGGACCTGGCCATCGTGGACAACCGGGTCACGCTGCACGGGCGTACCGCCTACCGGCCGCGCTACGACGGGCGTGACCGCTGGTTGCAGCGCACCTTCGTCCTGACCGACCTGCGGCGCTCCCGCCAGCACCGCCCCAACGACGGCAACGTACTGGTCCGGTGACCGGCCCGAGCGCGGCCCGGACCGCGCGCACAGTCCGTCAGGCCTCCGAGACACGGGAGATCGGCACGGTGGATACCCTTCGACGCGGACCGGACGGCCCGCACTTCGGCTGTGTGGGCATCGGTGTCGGCCCGGCCAACCTGAGCCTCGCCTCCCTGCTGCACGGCCACCCCGAGATGACCAGCCTGTTCGTCGAGCGCCGGGAGACCTTCGGATGGCACGACGACCAGCAGATCGCCGGGGCCACGCTCCAGGTGTCGCTCTTCAAGGACCTGGTCACGCTGGCCGATCCGACGAACAAGTTCTCGTTCCTGTCCTACCTCCACGACCAGGGGATGATCTACCACTTCGTCAACGCCCAGTTCGATGCCATGCCGCGCCGGGAGTTCCGCAACTATCTGGAGTGGGCGAGCCGCAAGAACGAGAACGTCACCTTCGGTGAGGAGGTCCTGTCCGTCGACTTCGACCGGGTCTTCGTGATCCGGACCAGCAAACGCACCCTGACCGCGGACCACGTGTCCCTCGGCATCGGCAACCGGCCCTGGGTGCCCGAGCACGCCCGCGGTCTGCTGGGGGAGTCGCAGTTCCACGTCAGCGACTTCGTGCGGCGGTCCGGCGGGCTGGGCGGACGGCGGGTCGGTGTGGTGGGCGGAGGGCAGTCCGGCGCGGAGGCCTTCCTGGACCTGATCTCCCGGCCGGAGGGGGAGCGCCCGGCTCATGTGGCGTGGATATCCCGGCGCGACAACTTCTTCCCCATCGACGACTCGCCGTTCACCAACGACTACTTCACGCCCTCCTTCTCCGACCACTTCTTCGGGCTCGACCGCGCCCAGCGCGAGGCGTTCAACGACCGGCAGCTCCTGGCCAGCGACGGTGTCTCCCCCGCCACCCTCAAGGAGATCTACCAGCGCTGCTACACCCGCCACTTCGTGGAGGGCGACCAGAAGCTCATCGCGCTGTACCCCGACCGCACCGTCACCGAGGTGAGCGGCGGCGACGGCGCCTGGGAGCTCACCCTGGAGCCGGGGGACCGGCCGCGTGCCGTCGAACGGCTCACCGCGGACGTCGTCGTCTGGGCGACCGGATTCCGGCCGGCCCGCCCGGACATGCTGGCGCCGCTCGCCGGCCGGCTGGAGTGGGAGGACGAGGAGATCCGCGTCGACCGGGACTTCGCCGCGTGCTGGGACGGACCGCCCGACCACGGCATCTTCGTCCAGAACGGCGTCCGCCGGCAGCGTGGCCTGGCCGATCCCAACCTCAGCCTGATCGCCTGGCGCAGCCGCCGGATCCTCGACCGGATGCTGGGCGTCAAGACCGAGGAGCAGTGCGACTCCTTCCTGAGGTGGTCCTCGCAGCCGGCCGTCGACAAGTTCCCGCAGGGAGCGTGATCGCCGATGGCAGGAATCCGGATCGCCGTGGTGGGCGCCGGGATCATCGGCTGCCTCGTGGCGCGGGAGCTGGCCGCGCGCGAACCGCACGCCACGATCGCCGTCCTGGACCGGGACGCGATCGGCAGCGGCGCCAGCCGCCGCTCGGCCGGCCTGCACCTGCCGCGGGGCGCGACCGAGCGGCTGCGGGCGATGACCCGGTACAGCCAGGACTACTACGACCGGCTCCGGCGCGAGCGGCCCACGCTGCCGATCCACGCGACGGCCGTGTCCGTGGTGTCCGCCACGGCAGACGACCGGGCGGTCCGCGAGACGTACCTGGCCGGTGCCGAGCCCGTCCGCGCGCAGCACCCGGACCTCCCGGCCGTCGGCATCCCGGCGGACGCGTCCGTCTGGCGGGTGAGCGGCGGACACCACACCGTCGTCCAGGACCTGACGTGCGCGCTCGCCCGGGAGCTGCGGTCCCGCGTCGACTTCCGCGAGGGCGTCGCCGTCACGGCCGTGCGGCCGGGGAGCGGTGGTGTGCTGCTGCGGCTGAGCACGGGCGACACGCTCACCGCCGACCGGGTGGTGCTGGCGCCCGGGCCGTGGACCGCCGACCCGGCGCTGGCGCCGTTCGTCGCGCCGTCGGGGGCCCGGGTGAAGAAGGTGGTCGCCCTGCACATCGAGCGGAGCCCGGCCCCGACGGACGGCGCGATCGTCTTCCAGGACGACGACGCCTTCCTGCTGCCGCTGCCCGAGCGGGGGCACTGGCTGTACAGCTTCACCCGCACGGAGTGGGACGTCGACCCCGGCACGGTGGCCCGGGGCCTGAGCGCCGAGGACGTGGAGGAGGCGCGCGGCACGCTGCGCAGGTGGGCGCCCGCACTCGTCGAGCACGCGGGCTCGGGCCGCGTCTTCTGCGACGCCTACAGCCCGGGCCGGGAACCGGTCGTCGACGTGGTGGACGACGGGGGGCGCGTGGTGTTCGCCGGTGCCGCGAACGGCTGCGGGTACCGGCTCGCCCCGGCCATCGCCCGGGAGGCGGCCGATCTGGTCCTGGGGGTGGTCGGCTGAAGCGGAGGGCGGGGCCCGGTGCCGCGGTGGCCGAGGATCGCGGTGGCCGAAGACCATCGCCGGCACCCCACCGCGGCTCTCTGCTTCTTGCGGCGGTATCGGCGCTGTAGCAAGATCGACCGGACTTTTTTCAGCCCGCCATTCGGATTGAGGTTTTCTGCTGATGGAGTGGGGCGTTCTGGCGGTCGTCGCAGTGGCCGGATTGCTGTCCGGTGCCGTGAACTCCATAGCCGGTGGCGGCTCCTTGCTGCTCTTTCCGGCACTGGTCGGAGTCGGCCTTCCGACCCAGGCCGCAAATGTCACGAATTCCGTGGCCAACTGGCCGGGATTCGCGGGGCAGGTCTACGGATTCGCACCCGAGCTGAAGTCCGAGCCGAGAGCCCGGATGGTGCTTCTGTCGGTGCTCACCGCCGTCGGTACGGTGGCCGGCTCGGTGCTGCTGCTGGTCACCAGCAGCAAGAGCTTCGACACGTTCGTACCGGCCCTGGTGCTCTTCGCGAGCCTGCTGCTGGCCGGCCAGAAGCAGGTGAAGAGGCTGGTGCGGGCGGCGGGCTCGGCCACCGGCGATGAGCGCCGCGAGCGGGTCGTCCCCCTGGCGGTGGTCATGACCGCGGCCGGCGTGTACGGCGGCTACTTCGCCGGCGCGCTCGGCGTGATCATGCTGGTGTCGCTGGCCATGACCACGTCCGAGAGCCTGCACCGCCTCAACGCGCTCAAGGCGGCACTCTCCCTCGTCAACTCGACCGTCACCCTGCTGATCTTCGCCCTCTTCGGCCCCGTCGACTGGGCCATGGCACTCGTCGCCGCCCCGACCGCCCTGGTCGGCGGCTACCTGGGTGCGAAGGTGTCCCGCTGGATGAACGAGGAACTGCTGCGCTGGACGGTGGTGACCATCGGCGTCACGGTGTCGGTGATCCTCTTCACCACCTGACCGTCCGCCCCGACGGCCGGGCCCGGGAACGCCTCCGGCCCGGCGCCCGGCCGCCGGCGTCAGCGCAGCGTGACGTGCTCGGGGCGGAGCTCGGCCGTGGAGCGCACGCCGAGCAGCTGCATCGTGCGTACGATCTCGGTGCGCAGGATGTCCACCGCCCGGCGGACACCGCGTTCGCCGCCCGCCATCAGGCCGTACAGATAGGCCCGGCCGATCAGGCAGGCGTCGGCGCCGCGGGCGATCGCGGCGACGATGTCCGCGCCGGACAGGATCCCGCCGTCCAGCCAGATCTCGGCCTCCTCCTGGATCTCGTCGCGGACCCTCGGCAGCAGCTCCAGCGGGGTCGGCGCCCGGTCCAGCTGGCGGCCACCGTGGTTGGACAGCAGCACCGCGTCCGCGCCGTGCTTGACGACGTCCCGGGCGTCCTGCGTGCTCTGGATCCCCTTCACCACGAGCTTCCCGGGCCAGCTCTGCCGCACCCAGTCGAGGTCCTCGTAGTCGAGCCCCGGGTCGAACATCGCGTTGATCAACTCGGCCACCGTGCCGTCCCAGGAGCTGAGCGAGGCGAAGGTGAGCGGCTCGGTGGTGAGCAGGTTCAGCCACCAGGACGGATGGGTCGCCCCGTCCAGGAGGGTGCTGAGCGAGAGCCGGGGCGGGATGGTCAGGCCGTTGCGCAGGTCCCGCAGCCGGGAACCGCCCACGGGGGTGTCGACGGTCAGCAGGAGCGTGTCGTACCCGGCCTCCTCGGCCCGCCGCATCAGCTCCGCGCCCGCCCCGCGGTCGTGCCACACGTACAGCTGGAACCACCTGCGTGCGTCCGGCGCGGCCCGGGCGACGTCCTCGATCGACGTCGTCCCCATCGTGGACAGGGCGTACGGGATGCCGGCCTGCTCGGCGACGGCGACGACGGCCCGTTCGCCCTCGTGGTGCATCATGCGGGTGAACCCGGTCGGGGCGAAGGCGAACGGCAGCGCCGACCGCTTCCCCAGGATCTGCGTGCCGGTGTCCAGCTCGGCCACCCCGCGCAGCACATGCGGATGGAACTCCAGGTCCCGGAACGTCCGCCGGGCGCGCCGCAGGCTGATCTCGCCCTCCGCGGCCCCGTCGGTGTAGTCGAACACCGCGCGGGGCGCTCGCCGGCGGGCGAGGCGGCGCAGATCGGCGATGGAGTACGCCGTCGACAGCCGACGGTCGGTCGGGTCCAGCACGAACGGCCTCGGACGCAGGAGCTGGGCCACCTCGCGGGGCCGCGGCAGGCGTCGTTTCGTCACGGAGTACCTTTCTCCTCAGGCGACTCTCTGTCCTCAGGCGACGCGGGCGGGCAGGGGCTTGCGGCTGGTGACGGCGAGCCGGTTGAAGGTGTTGATCACGCTGATCGACCAGACGACCGCCGCGTACTGCTCCTTGGTGAACACGGAGGTGGCCTCCGCGTAGAGGTCGTCGGGCACGTCCTGGCTCTGCGACAGCTTGCTGATGGTCTCGGTGAGCGCGAGCGCGGCCCGCTCCTGGGGGCTGTACAGATCCGTCTCCCACCATGCGGCCACCAGGTGCAGCCTGCGGTCGTCCTCGCCCAGCCGGCGGGCGTCGCGCGTGTGCAGATCGAGGCAGTACGCGCAGCCGTTGATCTGCGACGCCCTGATCTTGATCAGTTCGATGAGCCGCATGTCGAGCCCGGCCTCGACGGCTGCCTTTTCGACGAGGACCCGGATGTCCCGGAGTTGCCCGAAGGCCTCGGGGAGTTCGTTTCCCACATTTATGCGTCGCTCTGTCATGCCGACCAATTCTGAGCGTTCCCCGACGGGTAATGCAGCGGCTTTTTTCAGCCTTCCCAGAGGTGGCGGAGGATGGAGAACAAGGGACGTGAATGCGAATGTGCGGGAAACGTGCCCATATGCCGGGGGAGACGTGCCGGAGCGGAACGCGGAGTGCTCGCGCGGGCGGTCCGGTCCGCCCCGGTGTCGGCTAGGGTCGCACAGGTCACGACGGTTCTGGGGGCAGCATGCGACTGAGAGTGGAGTTCACGACCGAGCCCTTCGACCTCGACGAGGCACCCGCGCACGCGCTGGTCGCCCGTGAGGTCGTGGAGGCCGCCGAACTGGACGCCGTGGACGTCGGCCCGTTCGGCAACACCGCCGAGGGCGGTGCCGACGCGGTGCTCACCGCCGTGGACGCACTGCTCCGCAAGACCCTGGAGGCGGGCGCCACCCGGGTCTCCCTCCAGGTCAACGTGATCGAGGAGGACGAGGCATGAGCGGCGCCGGGGACGAGCCGTTCATCGCGGCCGTGAAGCCCCTGGTCGACGCCATGGGCGGCGAGATGATCCCGCCCGACGAGGCCGGCCCCGACGACGTCGTCCTGTCCTGGGAGGGCCGCGACGCCGTCGCCGTAAGGCTGCCGCAGCTCGCCGACTCCCTCGATCACATCCTGGCCGCCATGGAGCGCCGCAAGGGCATGCCCCTGGCCGACCTGGACCGCAAGGCCAAGCAGGAGGTCGTACGGATACTCGAGGCGCGCGGCGCCTTCTCCGTACGGCACGGGGTGGAGACCGTGGCGAGCGCCCTGGGCGTCAGCCGCTTCACCGTCTACAACTACCTCAACCGCGAGAAGGGGGCCTGACCGGTACCGCGCCCGGTTTCGCCGCCTCGCCGGGTTTCGTCACACGGAATTTTCAACAAACTGTTGACGTGCTGTCGCGGGAGGGCGTTAGCTATCGGCACGCCCGTTCAGCACGAAGGCCGTACCCGGCCACGGAGGCTCCCGTGACTTCCACTTCCACGCCGCCGGGCCTGGCCCGGTTCAACGCTCTCGAGGAGCACGCGGCCTTCACCGCGCTCCACGAGGCGTGCGCCTCCACGGCGTGGGCGAAGCGGCTGCTCGCCGCCCGCCCGTACGCCACCCCCGAGGCGCTCTACGCCGCGAGCGACGCCGCCATGGCGGAGCTGACGGCAGAGGACCTCGCGGAGGCGATCGCCGGCCACCCGCCCATCGGCCGCCCGAAACCCGGCGACCCCGCCTCGGCCCGGGAGCAGCGCGGCATGGCCGGCGCCTCCGACGAGCTCAAGGCGGAGATGCTGGAGCTGAACCTCGCCTACCAGGAGAGGTTCGGCCATGTCTTCCTGATCTGCGCCACCGGCCGGACCGGCGAGCAGATGCGCGACGCGGTCAGGGAGCGGATCGGCAACACGCCGGAGCGGGAGCGGGAGATCGTCCGCACCGAACTGGGGAAGATCAACCGCATCCGCCTGGCCCGACTCGTCGAAGAGGACTGACAGCAGCATGAGCACCTCCGCCACCGCGTCCGTGTCCACACACATCCTGGACACCAGCGCCGGCCGCCCCGCCGAGGGCGTCGCGGTCCAGCTCTCCGCCCGCAGCGGGCGTGCGGCCCACTGGCAGGCGCTCGGCGGCTCCGCGACCGACGCGGACGGCCGGTGCAAGGACCTTCCGGCCCTGCCGGAGGGGACCACCCACGTACGGCTCGACTTCGCCGTCGAGCCGTACTTCGAGAAGAAGTTCGCGAACGACGCGAAAAGCGAAGCCGATGCGCAGCAGGACGCCCCCGCGAATCGGGACAGCGGCGCCGGTGTGTTCTTCCCGGAGGTGGCGATCACGTTCACCGTCGTGCCGGGCGAGCACTACCACGTACCGCTGCTGCTCAACCCGTTCGGCTACTCCGTATACCGAGGGAGCTAGCTACTCATGCCCACCATTCTGGGACAGAACCAGTACGGCAAGGCCGAGAACCGAGTCGTCAAGATCACGCGGGACGGCGCCACCCACCACATCAAGGACCTGAACGTCTCGGTGTCGCTGAGCGGCGACATGGAAGAGGTCCACTACTCCGGCTCGAACGCCAACGTGCTCCCCACGGACACCACCAAGAACACGGTGTACGCGTTCGCCAAGGAACACGGCATCGAGTCCGCCGAGCAGTTCGGCATCCACCTCGCCCGCCACTTCGTCACCAGCCAGGAGCCGATCCACCGGGCGCGGATCCGCATCGAGGAGTACGCCTGGGAGCGGATCGAGGCCTCCGACGCCAACTCGCAGTTCATCGGCGCCGACGAGGTCAAGCACTCCTTCGTCCGCAAGGGCCAGGAGGTCCGGCTGACCCAGATCACCTACGACGGCACGTCGTGGGAGGTGATCTCGGGCCTGAAGGACCTCGTCGTGATGAACTCGACCAACTCCGAGTTCTGGGGCTACGTCAAGGACAAGTACACGACGCTGAAGGAGGCCTACGACCGCATCCTGGCCACCCAGGTCTCCGGCCGCTGGCGGTTCAACTGGACCGACGACGACCAGCGCATGCCCAACTGGGAGAAGTCCTACGAGCAGACGAAGAAGCACATGCTCCAGGCCTTCGCCGAGACGTACTCCCTCTCGCTCCAGCAGACGCTCTACCAGATGGGCGCGCGGATCATCAACAACCGCAGCGAGATCGACGAGGTCCGCTTCTCCCTCCCGAACAAGCACCACTTCCTGGTGGACCTGGAGCCGTTCGGGCTGAAGAACGACAACGAGGTGTACTTCGCCGCCGACCGGCCCTACGGCCTGATCGAGGCGACGATCCTGCGGGACGGCTGCGAGGCGAAGATCCCGGTGGAGCTCACCAACCTCTGACGTCCCTTCCGACGTTCCCTCTTTCGGCACCCGTGGCCGGGGAACCCTTCTCCTCGGCCACGGCACTCAAACTCCCCGGGTCCTGCCGTGCCCCCTCCCTCTCAGCGCAAAGGACGAACCATGGCAGCAGCCCAGCGCATCGTCATCGAGAACGGTGCGATCGCGACCGTCGACGCCGACGACACCGAGTACGCCTCCGGGCATGTCGTCCTGGCCGGCAACCGCATCGAGTCGCTCGGCGCGGGCAAGGCCCCCGAGGGCCTGGAGAACGTCGTACGCCGGATCGACGCCTCCGGTCACCTCGTCACCCCCGGACTGGTCAACACCCACCACCACTTCTACCAGTGGATCACCCGGGGTCTGGCCACGGACCACAACCTCTTCGACTGGCTGGTCGCGCTGTACCCGGTGTGGGCGCGCATCGACGAGCCGATGGTGCGCGCGGCGGCCCGGGGGTCGCTCGCGATGATGGCCCGCGGCGGCGTCACCACCGCCATGGACCACCACTACGTCTTCCCGCGGGGCTCCGGCGACCTCTCCGGCGCGATCATCGGCGCCGCCCGTGACATGGGGGTCCGCTTCACCCTCGCCCGCGGCTCCATGGACCGCAGCGAGAAGGACGGCGGCCTGCCCCCGGACTTCGCCGTCGAGACCCTGGAGGGTGCGCTCGCGGCGACGGAGGAGACCGTGGAGCAGCACCACGACTCCTCCTTCGACGCCATGACCCAGGTCGCCGTCGCGCCCTGCTCGCCCTTCTCCGTCTCCACGGAACTGCTGCGGGACGGCGCCCAGCTCGCCCGCCGCCTCGGCGTGCGGCTCCACACCCACGGCTCGGAGACCGTGGAGGAGGAGAAGTTCTGCCACGAACTGTTCGGCATGGGCCCGACCGACTACTTCGAGTCCACCGGCTGGCTCGGCGAGGACGTGTGGATGGCGCACTGCGTCCACATGAACGACTCCGACATCGCAGCCTTCGCCCGTACCAGGACCGGCGTCGCGCACTGCCCCTCGTCCAACGCCCGCCTCGCGGCAGGTATCGCCCGCGTCCCCGACATGCTGGCGGCCGGCGTCCCGGTCGGCCTCGGCGTCGACGGCACCGCGTCCAACGAGTCCGGCGAACTCCACACCGAGCTGCGCAACGCCCTCCTCATCAACCGCCTCGGCGCGCACAAGGAGGCCGCCCTGAACGCCCGCCAGGCGCTGCGCCTCGGCACCTACGGCGGCGCCCAGGTGCTGGGCCGGGCCGCGGAGACCGGCTCACTGGAGGCGGGCAAGCTCGCCGACCTGGTCCTGTGGAAGCTGGACACGCTCGCCCACGCCTCCATCGCCGACCCGGTGACCGCCCTGGTCTTCGGCGCGGCGGCCCCGGTCACCGCCTCCTTCGTGGACGGCCGGCAGATCGTCGAGGACGGGCGGCTGCTCACGGCCGACGAGGACGCCATCGCCCGCTCCACGCGGGACGAGGCCCAGCGGCTGGCGAGGATCGCCGCGCAGGGCTGACCACCCGGATGACTCCGGCCGGGAGGGACGGCTCCCGGCCGGTGGCCGCGGACCCGAGCGGGGTCCACGGCGGTCGTCTCCGGGGCGTGCGTAAACGCGCGCGCCCCGGAACGGCCACCCCGTCCACGTACGCCCGGTCCCGCACGACCACCCGCACCACCTCCTTGACACCCACGGCCGTCACGCGACGCAGCCGTGTAACCGACCGGAGGGAAGCCGCCGTGGCCGACCACCCCGTTGACGAAAAACTCCCCGCGCTCAAGATGGCGACGACCGGCCTCCAGCATGTGGCCGCCATGTACGCGGGAGTCGTCGCCCCACCCCTGATCGTCGGCGCGGCCATCGGCCTGACCGCCACCGACCTGACCTTCCTCACCGGCGCGTGCCTGTTCACCGCGGGCCTCGCCACGTTCCTCCAGACCCTCGGGATCTGGAAGATCGGCGCCCGGCTGCCGTTCGTCAACGGCGTCACCTTCGCCGGTGTCGCGCCGATGACCGCGATCGTCGCCTCCACCGAGGACAAGTCGGACGCCCTGCCCATCATCTTCGGCGCGGTGATCGTCGCCGGACTCCTCGGCTTCATGGCCGCCCCCGTCTTCTGCAAGGCGGTCCGCTTCTTCCCGCCGGTGGTGACGGGCACGGTCATCACCCTGATCGGCATCTCGCTGCTCCCGGTCGCCTTCGGCTGGGCGCAGGGCCCCGACCCGGCGGCGCACGACTACGGCTCCGCGACCAACCTGGGGCTGGCCGCCGGCACCCTCGTCGTCGTCCTGCTGCTGCGGCGCTTCACCCGGGGCTTCGTCAAGCAGATCGCGGTGCTGCTCGGTCTGGTCGCCGGCACCCTGATCGCGATTCCCTTCGGCGCCACGGACTTCGGGCCGGTCGCGGACGCGGCGGTCATCGGCTTCCCCACGCCCTTCCACTTCGGCGCCCCGCAGTTCCAGCTCGCCGCGATCATCTCCCTGTGCGTGGTGATGGTGGTGTCGATGACCGAGTCCACCGCCGACATGCTGGCGCTGGGCGAGATCGTCGACCGCCCGGCCGACGAGAGGACCATCGCGGCCGGCCTGCGCGCCGACACTCTCGGCTCGGCGATCAGCCCGCTCTTCAACGGCTTCATGTGCAGCGCCTTCGCGCAGAACATCGGCCTGGTCGCGATGACGAAGATCCGCAGCCGGTACGTCGTCGCGGCCGGCGGCGGCTTCCTGGTGCTGATGGGCCTGTGCCCGATGGCCGCCTCGCTGATCGCCGTCGTACCGCGCCCGGTGCTCGGCGGGGCGGGCGTGGTCCTGTTCGGCTCGGTCGCGGCCAGCGGCATCCAGACCCTGGTCCGGGCCGGACTGGAGAAGGACAACAACGTCCTGATCGTGGCCGTCTCCCTGGCCGTCGGCATCATCCCGATCACGGCGCCGGAGTTCTACCACGCCTTCCCGGAGACGGCGCGGATCGTCCTGGACTCGGGTATCTCCACGGGCTGCGTGGCGGCGGTCCTGCTGAACCTGGTCTTCAACCACCTGGGCCGACGCGACCGGGACGCCCACGACGTGACCCACCCGATGGAGGCGGGCGAGGAGATCACGGGCGTCACCCGGGCCCCGGCCGCGCCGTGAGACCGGCGAAAACAGCCCCGGACTCCGCTTAGGCTTCTGCCTCGGTCAACTCACCGTTGACCGGGGGGCAGGGGACGAGGGGGAGGCGGACCGATGAACCACACGACCGAGGTGTTCCGGCCGCTGCAGGCGGACGATCCGCCCGTGGTGGCCGGATACCGCCTGGCAGCCCGGCTCGGCGCGGGCGGCATGGGCCGGGTCTATCTGTCGCACACGCAGGGCGGCCGGCCGGTGGCGATCAAGGTGGTGCGGCCGGAGCTGGCCGACGACCCGGCCTTCCGGCGGCGGTTCCGCCGGGAGGTGGAGGCGGCCCGGCGGGTCCGGGGTGCGTACACGGCGGAGCTGATCGACGCGGACGCGGACGGCACACCACCCTGGTCGGCCACGCTGTACGTGCCCGGCCCGTCCCTGACGGATGCCGTCGCCCGGCGCGGTCCGCTGCCGGTGCCCGCGGTGCTGTGGCTGATGGCCGGGGTGGCCGAGGCGCTGCAGGCCATCCACGGCGCGGGCATCGTGCACCGGGACCTCAAGCCGTCGAACGTGCTGCTGGCCGCCGACGGGCCGCGGGTGATCGACTTCGGCATCTCGCTGGCCTCCGACCTCACCTCCCACACCGCCACGGGCGCCACCGTCGGGACTCCCCACTTCATGGCTCCCGAGCAGGCGTCCGGGGGCGAGGTGACGGCGGCGACCGACATCTTCGCGCTGGGCCAGACGGCGGCCTTCGCGGCGCTGGGCCGTCCGCTCTACGGGGACGGCTCGGCGGTCGGTGTCCTGTACCGGATCGTGCACGACGAACCCGACCTGTCGGTGCTGCCCGAGCAGCTCCGTCCGCTGATCGCCCGGTGCCTGGCCGCCGCCCCGGAGGACCGGGCGGGCCTGGCGGAGATCGTCGAGTGGTGCCGGCGGGGGCTGGGCGCGGACGCCGAGGCGGGCGCGGGCCCGGCCGTCTGGCGGGACGTCATGGGGCCGGAGGTGACGGTCCCCTCCCCGGCGGACCTCGACGCCACCTGGGCCTCCCCGGCGCCCCTGGTCCCGACCAGGGTGCACATGCAGCCGCTGGTCGTCACGCAGCCGCAGACGCAACCACCGGGGCCGGAGAGACGGGCGCGCAGACGGCGCACCGCCCTGATCACGACCGTGGCCGTGACGGCGGGGGCGCTGGTGCTGACCGGCCTGGCCTGGACGGTCGCCGACGCGGGGAACAGATTCCGGGACTGGGTGGCGGGCGCACCGTCGACGCCCGGCCCGGAGAAGTCCGGACGGTCGTCCGCGCCGGAGTCGTCGACGGGGGCGCGCTCGGGCTCCGGGTCCGCGTCGGGGGCGGAGGCGGAGGCGGAGGCGGGCGGCGGAACTCCGGAAGCGTCCCGTCCGTCCCCGGCCGCGTCCAAGTCACCGCAGGTCATCACGCAGGCACCACTGCTGCTGAACGCGAAGACCTCGCTCAGCTTCGAGAAGCCGCTCTGGCGCGACGACCGCAAGGGAGACGTCCGCTTCAACTGTGAGAACCCGAGCTGCGAGCTGGAGAGCGACACCAGCGTCTTCGTCCAGATGTTCACCGACGAGGCGGTTTCCCTCGACGAGTGCCGGCTCATACTCGGCGGTGCCGACCGCCACCGCTGGACGCTGGCCTCGGTGGCGGCCGGCAGTCAGATCTGCGTCAAGCACTCCTCCGGGGACATCGCCTTGCTCGTGGTCCAGACGAAGTCGACCGCGCTGCCGGAGCTCGCCTCCCTCATGGTGGACATGACCGTCTGGAAGAAGGCCGCCTAGAGTCCGAACAGGCCCGGGTCCGACGCCAGCTTCCTGCAGTGCTCCCGGGGATCCGGGACCAGCTTGCGGGCCTTCAGGTCCAGCAGGCCGCCGACCGCCGTGATCTCGGCCGCCACCGTGCCGTCCGCCTTGCGGACCGTCTGCTCGATGCGGAAGGTCTTGCCCTCGCCCCAGGCGAAGGCGCAGGTCACCGCGACCTCGTCGCCCGCGAGCAGCTCCCGCTTGTACCGGATGGTCGTCTCCAGGGCGACCGGGCCCACGCCGCTGCCGATGAGGGCGGACTGGCTGATCCCGGCGGCTTGCAGGAACGACCAGCGGGCGTGTTCCGCGTAGTTCAGGTACACGCTCTGGTCGAGGTGACCCTGCACGTCGGTCTCGTAACCGCGGACGGTCACGGGGACGGAAAACGGCTCGCTCATGGGCTTCCCTTCTCACACCGGAGACTCGTGGCGTACGCAACGATCCACTGATCTTGGCATGCTCATCACGCCCGGCGGGGGGAGGCCAGGAGATAGCGGGTCCCCGTGCGCGGCTCGCGGTGCTCGCTCACCTGCCAGCCTGCTCCCTCCAGGGTGGCCGCGCAGGTCCGCAGCGCCTCGCCGTCCGGCTCGTACACGGCGACGGCCTCCGGCTGCGGCGTCTCCCGCACCCGGTAGCCCCCGCCGTCCCGACCGGCCGGGTGGTGTCCGGCCGCCTCCAGCGCCAGTGCGGCGGCCTGCACGAGATGCGTGCGCTCCCAGCCGCACGGCCGCTCCACCGCACCGTCCGGGTTGGTCATCCGGCGCAGCTCCAGCAGCCCCTGCCAGGCGCTGTGCACCTCACGGCGCCGGGCGGGCCCGGCCCGCGGCGCCGCCTCCTCGCCGCCGACGCGCGCGGCGAACACACCGGCGGTGGCGGGGGCCTCGGCGGCGGGCGCGGGGACCTGTGCGACGCCCTGCCGTACCCGGTGGCCCTCCGGCGTCAGGAAGTAGTCGTGCGGCGGCCGCGGGTGCCGGAAGGCGAGCCCCCGCTTCACCAGCGCGGCGAGCTGTGCCTCCGTACCCCGCAGCCGGCCGGTCACCGGGTCGGCGGCGTCGATGACCCGCCGCTGCGCGGCGGTCGGCGGTCGGGTCACGGCGCGCTCCTCTCCGGCACGGGACGTTGCGGACCCCCCCTGGGGCACTCGCCCCACCTGCTGGAAGGCTACGACCCGCCACTGACAATCGCGCCTACTGCCGGTACCCGCCGAGGAACCGCCCGATCCGCCCGATCGCCGCCTCCAGGTCCTCGGCGTACGGGAGAGTCAGGATGCGGAAGTGGTCGGGGGTGGGCCAGTTGAAGCCGGTGCCCTGGACCACCTGGATCTTCTCCCGCAGCAGCAGGTCCAGGACGAACTTCTCGTCGTCGTGGATCTTGTGCACCTTTGGGTCGAGACGAGGGAACGCGTACAGCGCCCCCTTCGGCTTCACGCACGTCACGCCGGGGATCTCGTTCAGCTTCTGCCAGGCCATGTCGCGCTGTTCGTGCAGGCGGCCGCCCGGCAGGGTGAGGTCGCGGATGGACTGCCGGCCGCCGAGGGCGGCCTGGATGGCGTACTGGGCGGGCGCGTTGGCGCACAGCCGCATGGAGGCCAGCATCGTGAGGCCCTCCAGGTAGTCCTTGGCGTGCTGCCTAGGGCCCGTCACCACCAGCCAGCCGGAGCGGAAGCCCGCCACGCGGTACGTCTTGGACAGGCCGCAGAAGGTGAGCACCACCAGGTCGGGAGCGAGCGCGGCGGCCGAGTGGTGCACGGCGTCGTCGTAGAGGATCTGGTCGTAGATCTCGTCGGCGAACACCATCAGGCCGTGCCGCCGGGCGAGGTCGAGGATGCCCTCGACGATCTCCTTCGGGTAGACCGCGCCGGTGGGGTTGTTGGGGTTGATGATGACCACGGCCTTCGTGCGGTCCGTGATCTTCGACGCCATGTCGTCCAGGTCCGGATACCAGTCGGCCTGCTCGTCGCAGAGGTAGTGGACCGCCTTGCCGCCCGCGAGGGTCGTCACGGCCGTCCAGAGGGGGAAGTCGGGGGCGGGGATGAGGATCTCGTCACCGTCCTCCAGCAGCGCCTGGACCGCCATCGAGACGAGCTCGGACACGCCGTTGCCGAGGAAGACGTCGTCGACGCCGACCTCCAGGCCCAGCGTCTGGTAACGCTGGGCGACCGCGCGGCGGGCGGAGAGGATGCCGCGCGAGTCCGTGTAGCCGTGCGCCTGCGGCAGCATCCGGATCATGTCTTGGAGGATCTCCTCCGGCGCCTCGAACCCGAAGAGCGCGGGATTGCCGGTGTTCAGGCGCAGCACGCTGTGCCCGGCCTCCTCCAGCGCGTTGGCGTGCTCTATCACCGGGCCGCGGATCTCGTAACAGACCTCGCTCAGCTTGCTCGACTGCCGGAACTCCATGCGCCGCATCCCCTCGCTAACTGGTGTTGCTTGGTTTTACCAAGTAGCCGCTTGGAAAGTCCAACAACTTGTCTAGACTGCGTCGCATGCCACCTCGCCGAAGCTACGACCAGTACTGTTCCGCCGCCCGCGCCCTCGACGTCGTCGGCGACCGCTGGACCCTCCTGATCGTCCGGGAGCTCCTCGCCGGCCCCCGCCGCTACACCGACCTGCACGCGGACCTGCCCGGCGTCAGCACGGACGTACTCGCCTCACGGCTGAAGGACATGGAGCGCGACGGCCTCGCGACCCGCCGCCGGCTGCCCCCGCCCGGTGCGGCCTACGTGTACGAACTCACGGCCCGGGGCCGGGAGTTGCTGCCCGTGCTCCAGGCGCTGGGGGAGTGGGGGCAGGGGGAACTCGGGGAACGGCGGCCGACGGACGCGGTGCGGGCGCACTGGTTCGCCCTGCCGCTGCTGCGCCTGCTGGACGGGGAGGGGCTCGTCGAAGTCCGCCTGGACGAGGGACGGTTCCACCTGCGCGCCGGTGCCGAGGAGGGACCTGTGTACGGCGACGGGCCCGCCCCCGGGGAGCCGGACGCCCGGCTGGTCCTGGACACCGGCACGTGTACGGCGCTCAGCCGGGGGGAGCTGACTCTGGCCCGGGCCGTGCGGGAGGGCCGGGTCGAGGTGAGCGGCGAGGGCCCGCTCGCCAAGGCGCTCCGCGAGGTGTGAGGGAAGGCCCGCACCGTGCGGGCCTTCCGGGGTGGTGTCAGGCGGTGGGGGCCGCCGGTGGGGGGTGCACTGTGCCGTGTGTCAGCGCGTCGGGTATGGCGCTCCGGGGGGTCGGGCGGAAGGCCCGCAGGGCGGGGGCTTTCCGGGGTGGTGTCAGGCGGTGGCACCCGTGGGGGGGCGCACTGTGCCGCGTGTCAGCGCGTGCGGAAAGGCACTCCGGGAGGTCCGGGGGAAGGCCCGCAGGGTGCGGGGCCTTCGGAGGGGGTGTCAGGCGGCACGTGGCAGCCGTGGCGGGTCGCACCGAGGCGCGTGTCAGCGCGTAGGGAAAGGCACTCCGCGAGTCGGGCGGAAGGCCCGCACGGTGGGGCTTTCCGGGGTGGTGTCAGGCGGTGGGGGCCGCCGGTGGGGGGGGGCGCACCGAGGCGCGTGTCAGCGCGTCGGGAATGGCGCTCCGGGGGGTCGGGCGGAAGGCCCGCGCCGTGCGGGCCTTCCGAGCCGGTCTCAGCCGGCGGGTGGCACCCGTGACGGCCTTCCCGGGCCGCGTGTCAGTGCGTACCCGGCGACACCCGCCAGCGCGGCGAGGGCACCGCCCACCGCCGTCCACACCCACCGGTCCGACCACCAGGCGAACGCCCAGCCGTCCTCCGGTTCGAGGTCGGCCAGGACCGCCGTGCTCTCCTGCCGCTCTTCCGGCCGCGTCGCGATGCCCGGCACCAGGGGCTCGGACAGCGAGCCGTCCACCGCCGCCGCGCCGCCGATGTCCTTGGAGTCGGCCCGGACCTCGGTGTCGACCGGGAGGCCCAGGTCGGAGGTGGCGACGCCGGTCGCCGTCAGCCGGATGTAGTAGGTGCCGGGCAGCGGGTCGTTCGCCCACGGCTCCGACCAGGCGCGGACCGTGCGCAGCACACAGGCCAGCTCCACGGAGGGCGCGTTCGCCGCCGCGGTGCGGGTCTGGGCGCCGTACTGGCAGGCCTGACGGCGGCGCAGGCCGTCGTACACGTCGATCTGCCAGGTCTGCGCGGCGTGGGTGTCCGGCAGCTTCACCGTCGCCCTGACCGTGGGGCGCTGGCCGGTGTCGGCGGGGAACGACCAGTACAGGTAGTCGCCCGTGGAGCCGCTCGCCGTGGCCCGCTGCCCCTGCTCGAACTCCGTGGCCGTACGGAAGGAGGTGCCCGCCCGGGTGGGTGCCGCCGACGCGTCCTGCGACGGACTGGGCGAGGCGTCGGCAGCGGCCGGCGCGGCCGCCAGTGAGAGGATCAGCAGCGCGGCGCTCAACGCTCTTACCGTTCGCATCAGTTGGTCCTCCAGACCGCGACCCGCCAGCGCGACAGCCAGCCCCAGATCAGACCGGCGAGGAAGCCGGTGAGAATCAGCGCGCCCAGCAGCCACCAGCCGCGGCCGAGGCCGAAGGAGGCCACGTCGCCCGCCTGGCTCGGACCGTCCACGACGTCGACCGTCAGCTCCAGCGGCAGCCCGGGCGTGGTCTTCACCCCGGAGGCCGCAGAGAAGGAGTGGGTGACCGCCAGGCACACGGTCTCCGCGGCCGGCTTGTCACTGTCGGAGTCCTCACGCTCGGGCTCGGGGTACCGGAGCCCCGTCGAGATCACATCCGTACGGCCGGTGCCCGCCGCCTCGCCGCGCACGATCTCCCGGCCGTGCGCCGTGACCGCCCGCAGCAGCACCCCGTAGCCGGGGTTCACCGCCCGGTCGGCCGCCACGCTCACCGAGGCCCGCAGCTCCTGGCCCGGCAGCACGTCCACCCGGTACCAGCGCTGCTGCCCGAACTCCTCCCGGTCCGTGTACAGCCCGGACTTCAGCGCCGGTGCCTTCGCACACTCGGCGGCGCCCTCCACCGGCACCGGCGTCACCACCGGATCGGCCGCCCGGTCCACCAACTGGTTCACCCGGTCGGTGAGTTCGTCCTGGTGCTCCACCGAGGTGTAGGTGCCGCCGGTGGCCTCGGCGATGCAGCTCAGCTGCCTGCTCAACTTGGCGGTGGGCACCAGGCCCAGCGTGTCGATGGTCAGGCCGATGCCCTTGGCGGCGATCTCGCGGGCCACCTCGCACGGGTCGAGCGGGGCGCAGGTGTCCTCGCCGTCGCTGATCAGCACGATGCGCTTGGAGCCGTCGCCGCGGTCCAGGTCGCCGGCCGCCTTCAGCAGGGCCGGGCCGATCGGTGTCCAGCCGGTCGGGCTGAGCGTGGCGACGGCCGTCTTGGCCTCGGTGCGGTCCAGCGGACCGACCGGGTAGAGCTGCGCGGTGTCCTTGCAGCCCGTCTTCCGGTCGTCGCCGGGGTAGTTCGCGCCGAGGGTGCGGATGCCGAGTTCGACCTCCTCGGGCGTCGCGTCGAGCACCTCGTTGAACGCCTGCTTCGCGGCGGCCATCCGCGACTGTCCGTCGATGTCCCGTGCCCGCATCGAACCGCTGACATCGAGGACGAGGTCGACCTTGGGGGCGTCCTGGCCCGTGGGTTCGCCGGCGGCCGCTCCGGCCGGGAAGGCCAGCCCGGCCGTCAACGCGGCGAGCAGGGCACAGACGCCCGCCGCCAGCCGTTTTCTTGTGATCATCGGCGGATCTTATTGATCAGGGGTGCCGTGCTCCAAAACGGGGTTCAGGCAAGGGGGTTGGGCAGCTCCGCCCATTGGTCGCCGGGCGCCTGGGGCGAGAGCCGCATCAGCGTCAGCGCCTTCGTGGGCAGGGGCTCCGCGCGCAGCGCCGCGAGGTCCGGGGTGCGGGGCAGATCCCGTACGGCCGTCTCCAGCGCCTCCGTGAGCGCCGCCCCCGACCCCGCCGTGCCGGCCAGCGCGCCCGCCACCAGCGAGCCGAACAGCTTGCGCCGCAGGGCGCGTTCGTCGTCCGTGACCATACGGGCGGGCAGGTCGGGCACCGTGATGCCGTGCCGGGCGAGACGGGCCGGGCTGACGCGGATGTCGGCCAGGTCCCGGTAGACCAGCCGCAGCGGATCGCCCGCAGGCGAGAGGATCACCAGGAGGTTCTGGCCGTGCGCCTCCAGGGCCACGCCCAGCTCCAGCAGCCGCAGACCGGCGGTGAGGGCGAGGCGCGCGAAACCGGCCAGCCAGGCGGGGGAGCGGGGCAGGCCCGTGGTGGCGAGCGCCGCCACCGGCAGGACCCGTTCGCCGCCCCCCGCGTAGGTCTCCGGCGGCTCCCGCAGGACGGCCGCGAAGTCGGGGGAGCCGGCCGCCGCGGCGCCCAGGGTGCGGGTCATGTGCAGCAGGCCGCCGGCGTGCGCCGCAGGCGTCTCGGCGAAGTCCGACAGCACCGCGGACGCGGCGACCGAGGGCAGCGAGATGTCCCGCACCGAGGACGTCAGCCGGGCACTCAGCGAGGTCTTGACGTGCGGCCCGCCGGGCAGCGCCAGCGTCCGCAGCGCCATCAGGGGATGCCCGGCGCGCCGCTCCTCGCACACCCGCTTCAGCACATGCGCCGCCTGCCACGGGTGCACCGGCAGCACCACCCGCTCCCCGTCCCGCAGCTCCCGCGGCCACGCCCCCGTCACCAGGCACTCCTGCGCCCGCACCGGCACCAGCCCCAGCTCCACCAGCGGACGGTGCTCGGGCCCGTAGGCGAGCTGCTCCGCCACCGAGAAACCGGGCCGGGACCGGCACGTGGGATGGAACGGATGCCCGTCGACGATCCGCTGCTCCCACTCCCAGCCGCTCTCCGGCCACCCGTCCGTGGCGCGCCCCTCCTGCCCCGCCCTCGACAGCGCCATCGAGGCGACGCTGTGCCCGAGTTCGACGGCGAAGGACGCGGAGTGCGGTACGGCGAGGTCCGTGACCAGCCGGGCCGGATCGTCGTACTCCGCCTCCTCCAGCCGTACGACGGTGACGTACGCGCCGGTCGCGTACGGATCCGGCCGCGGGCCGTGCAGCCTGCGGCCGTCGGACAGGTACAGGGTCAGCCCGTCCCGGCCCTGCTCGCGGCGGGTGACCCAGGGCAGCGGATCATGGGCGAGACCCCGCCACAGACGGGACAGCACGGCCGCCCGGGCGCCGGGCAGTTCGGCCTCGTACCGCGGCAGCAGACCGGGCCGTACCACGGCCAGTTCGTCGGCGACCTCGGCCTCGGCGGTGGGGGAACGGTGCACGGGCGGGCTCCTCGGGTACGAATAGGGCGTCACGGCGGGATGACGACGGCACGCATACTGATCATCTCCGCCCGGAAGTCCGGGAATCCGGAAGGACCGCAGGGAACGAGTGGAACGCGTGGACCTCATGCCCCCGCCGGACGGCGACGACTCCGCCCCCGGTGCCTCCCATGGTGACCCCGCTCAGGACGACCCGGTCACCGGCGCCCTCGCCGCACGGGCCGACGCGTACGCCGCCGTGCCGCTGCTGAACTGCCTGCTGCGGGAGGTGGGGGAGCACGTCGAGCCGGGCGTGTACCGGCTGCGGACCAGCGGCCGTCTGCTGCGCGTGCGGGGCGGCCGCCGGCCCACCGAGCCCGAGGTACGGGCGGACGGCGCCTGGCACCGCCTCACCCACGCCGAACTGGTCAAGCTCACCGCCGAGGAACTGCGCCGCCACACCGGCCTGTCCAACTCCGAACTGCCCGCCGAGATGATCGACAGCCGGGACGCCGTGGCCGCGCTGCTGGCCGCCCGCGCCCGGGCGAACCCGCCCGACGACCTCTACCTGCGCTCCGAGCAGTGCCTCCTCACCGGCCACACCCACCACCCGGCCCCCAAGGCGCGCGGCGGCGGCCCCGCCGCCGGATGGCTGCCGTACGCGCCCGAGGCGTACGCCCGCTTCCCGCTGACCCTGCTCGGGCTGCGCGAGGACACCGTCGTCGAGGAGGGCGACACCTCGGCCCTCGACGCCCTCGGCACGGCCCCGCCCGGCTACCGGCTGCTGCCCGCCCACCCCTGGCAGCTCGACCTGGCCGGCCCCGAGCTCGCCGGCGCCTTCGCGGACGGCAGACTCGTCCGGCTCGGCACGACCGCCTTCGACACCTGGCCGACGGCCGCGATCCGCACGCTCTACGCACCCGGGCACGACCTCTTCCTGAAGTTCAGCCTGGACGTGCGCATCACCAACGACGTCCGCCGGCTGTGGCGGCACGACCTGCTCGCCCTGCGCCGGACCGACGCGGCCGTGTGCGCCGCCCTCGACACGTTCGAAGGCCCCCCGGCCTGGCTCGGCGACCGCGGGTACCGCACCGCCGACTTCGCCTTCGAGGCCCTGGCCGTCCTCGTGCGGGACGGCTTCGGCGGCCGTCTCCTGCCCGGTGCCACCCCGCTGCTCGCCGCCGGTCTCGTCGAGGGCTTCGACGGCAGCCCACTCGACCGGGCCGCCGACCCCGGGGCCTGGTGGGCGGCGTACCTGGCCCGGGTGGTGCCCCCTGCCCTGACGGCCTTCGCCCGGCACGGGGTCGTCATCGAGGCGCACCTCCAGAACACCCTGGTCGCCGTGGACGCGGACGGCATGCCCGTGCAGGCGCTGTACCGGGACGCCGAGGGCGTGAAGCTGCTGCCGGACGTGGAGCGGGAAGCCGGCTGGGAGCGGCTCGTGTACTGCCTGGTCGTCAACCACCTCAGCGAGATCGCCGGTGCCCTCGTGGAACGCCGCCCCGGTTTCGACCCCTGGCCCACCGCCCGCCGCGAACTCGCCCGCCACGACGTCCCCGAGATCCCCGCCCTGCTCGCCTCACCCACCCTCCCCGGCAAGACGAACCTGCTGCTCCGCTGGACGGGCGCGGACGGCGCGGACGCGCGCTACCTGCCGCTGCCCAACCCACTGCGCGGCGCCTGAGCGCCCTTCACCCGTCCGGACCCTCCGGCAGGGCGCCGGCACGGGGGCGCGGCCAGGGTGAGGGTGGCTGTCCGTGCCGTGTCCCCCCTGCGAGGAGAGGTATGACCGAGACCGACAGGGCCACCGCCCTCGCCGCCGAGCCCTCGGAGCACACCGACCCGGATCCCGCCGAGGCCGATCTGCGCCGCGTGGGCGCCAACCCCGACCACTGGTATCCGGTCGCCCTGTCCCGGCGGGTGCGCGCCGAGCGGGTGCTGGCGACCACGTTCGCGGGTGAGCGCATCGCCCTGTTCCGGGGAAAGAGCGGTGACGTGCACGCGCTGGAGGACCGGTGCGCCCACCGGCAGGTGCCGTTGAGCATGGGCGTGGTGGAGGGCGAGACGCTCCGCTGCCGCTACCACGCCTGGGCCTATCGCGGCGACGGCCGGATCTCGCAGATCCCGTACCTGGCCAAGGGTGATCGCCGGCCGCCCCGCGGCGTGCGCGGCTACCCCGTGCGCGAGGCGTACGGCCTGGTCTTCGTCTTCCCGGGCGACCCGCAGCGAGCGGCGGCCACGCCGCTGCCGCACCTGCCCGCCTTCGGTTCACCGCGGTACCGGACCATGACGTACTCCCGGACCGTGCGCTGCCACTACTCGTTCATGCACGAGAACCTCCTCGACATGAACCACCAGTTCCTCCACCGGGGCGTCGTCGGCAGGCTCCACCCCGAACTGCTGGGATACGAGGCCGACGAGCGGTCCGTCGAGGCCAGGTACCTGTTCACCCACACCGGGGGCAGGCGGAACCGCAGCGCCGGACTGCTGGCCGCCGAGGGACTCGGGGGCGGCACCGCCGACGTCATGACCATCCGCACCGAGTACCCCTACCAGACGCTCGACCTCGTCCCCGAGAACGCCGAACGCCCGGCCTTCCGCCTCTGGGCCGCCTACGTGCCCGCGGACGCCGAGCAGCGCACGTGTCACGCCTTCGGCCTGCTCATGATCGAGAAGCCCGGGATCCCCGGCCTCCTGCAGCTGGCCTGGCCGTTCATCAGGCGCTTCACCGAGCGGGTGTTCGCCGAGGACCGCATGGCCGTGGAGGCCGAGCAGCGGGCCTGGGACGAGCAGGGCGAGGACCGCAACCACGAGGTCTTCCCGCTGATCCTTGACGTCCGCGAGGTGCTGCGCGCGAACGGCGTCCCCCTCCGGGCCCGGGCCGCCGCCTGCGGCAGCCCATCACTGTGCGACGGAGCGCGGCTCACCGACGGCATCCGGGGTCAGGAGTGACCTGACGCGGGTGCGGTCGGGTCCGGCTGCGGGACGGGCGGGCCCTCGTCGTCCATGTCGCCGCGCAGCGCGGCGATGACGAAGGCCGTCATGGAGGCCAGACCGAGCAGTGCGAGCGGGCCCCAGATCGCCCAGATCGCCCAGAACGGCCATTCGTTGGCGGCCTGCGCCCACAGCGTGAAGAGCGCCGCGACGGCCAGGCAGACGCCGTGCCACCGCACCACGACCGCCGCCTTCGCATGCCGCCGGTCGCCCCGCGCGAACAGGGGCCACACCCCGCCGACGAAGGCGGGCAGGCCGAACGAGAAACAGGCGAGCGCGCCGCCGAGCCGGTCCTCGGACCAGCCCACGGGCCCGTCCGACGTCTGCTGCCGCCGCCCGTCGGCGTCCCGTACCTCGACGACCCGCCCGTGCCAGATCAGGCCGACGACCTTCTCGCCCGGCGCCAGCTCCGACACCACCGGGCCGGCCTGCCGGAACGTGACCTCCCAGGACTCGCCGGAGGGCAGCAGCAGCTCCGCCTCCGGGGAGGCGTTGCGCTTCCCGCGGTTCGTGTCGGCCGTGCGGACGGTGAACTCCTGCTCCCACCGGCACCCCGACGCCCGCACCGGGACCGAGGCGCAGGCCGGCGCGGCACGGAACTCCCGCTCCCGGTCCAGCGCCCCGCGGACCTCCAGGGCCATGAACACTCCGACGACGACCGTCACGACACCCATCAGCAGCCATGCCACGCTCCCCGGCGCCTGCCGTCTCCCCGACCCCATCGTGCCTCCCCATCCCTCTCAGGACTCGGCCCGACCGTATCCGAACCTGCCCGGCCGGCCCCTCGTTCCGGGAGGAGCGGACGCCCATGGAATGATGATCAGCGGCAGGACGAGAGCGGAACGACGAGGAAGCCGGTGTGACCGACGATCCCCTGGACGCAGCGGCGACCGGTCCGGCACCCTGCCGCATCGTCGTGTGCCGGGACTGCTGTTGCGGCACCGGCAAGGTGACCGGCGTCGATCACACGGCCCAGACCGAGCGGCTGCGCGCGGCCGGGCCGGTGCGGATCTCCGCCTGTCTCGACGTCTGCGACCAGGCCAACGTCATCGTCGTCCAGCCGTCCGCCGAAGGCCGGGCCGCCGGGGCCCGCCCGGTGTGGCTCGGGCTGGTCAACGACCCGGCCGCGACCGAGGACGTCGTCACCTGGGTCCGGGAGGGCGGCCCGGGCGTGGCCCCGCTGCCCGAGATCCTCGACCTGTACGTCTTCAGTCCCCTCGCGCGACGGCGCCCGGACCCCACATGACCTGGGAGCCGTCCCGAGCGGGACGGGGCGAGGACGGTCACCCCGCCGGGCGGGGGCCGGTGCCCCCGAGCACAGGTGCGCTGGTCAGCGCCCAGTAGAGTGCGCCTCTGTTGCCCCCGAACCCCGAGGTACCGCGCAGTGACCCCCCTACCCCCCGCACCGACCGCCGCCGTGACCGTCGTCGGGCTCGGGGCCGACGGCTGGGCGGGACTGCCCGACGCCTCCCGCAGCGCACTGCGCGAGGCCGAGGTCCTGATCGGCGGACCCCGCCAGCTGGACCTGCTGCCCCCGGAGTGCACCGGGCGGCGCGTCGCCTGGCCGTCGCCGCTGCGCCCCGCCGTCCCCGGCCTGCTCGCCGCGCACGCCGACCGCCGGATCGCCGTACTGGCCAGCGGGGACCCCATGTTCTACGGCATCGGCCGCGCCCTCGCCGAGGAGACCGGCGCCCTGCGCGTCCTGCCGCACCCCTCCTCCGTCTCCTACGCCGCCGCCCGGCTCGGCTGGCCGCTGGAGGACGTGGAGGTCGTCACGCTCGTCGGCCGGCCCACCGCCCGCCTGGCCGCCGCCCTGCACGACGGCCGGCGGCTCCTCGTCCTCAGCGCGGACGCCACCACCCCCGGCGAGGTCGCCGCCCTGCTGCGGGACCGGGGCTTCGGACCCAGCCGCATGCGCGTCCTCGAACAGCTCGGCGGCGACAGGGAGCGCACGACCGACGAGGTCACCGCCGACGACTGGCCCGCGTCGCAGCCGCCCGGCGATCCGCTCAACATCGTGGCCGTGGAGTGCCGCCGGTCCCCCGACGCCCTGCGGCTGGGCGCCGTACCCGGGCTGCCGGACGAGGCGTACGAGCACGACGGGCAGCTCACCAAGCGGCACATCCGCGCCGCCACACTCGGCGTGCTCGCCCCCGCACCCGGCGAACTGCTGTGGGACATCGGCGGCGGCTCCGGCTCGATCGCCGTCGAGTGGATGCGCACCCACCCCTCGTGCCGCGCGGTCACCGTGGAGCGGGACCCGGCACGCGCCGAACGGATCAGCCGCAACGCCGACCGGCTCGGCGTGCCCGGACTGCGGGTCGTCACCGGCGCAGCGCCCGCCGTCCTCGCCGAACTCCCGCCCCCGGACGCCGTGTTCGTCGGCGGCGGGCTCACCGTGCCCGGCCTCCTCGACGCCTGCTGGGAGGCGCTGCCCGGCGGCGGGCGGCTGGTCGCCAACACCGTGACGCTGGAGTCCGAGGCGCTGCTCGCCGACGCCCACCGGCGCCGCGGCGGCGAACTGGTGCGGCTCGCGGTGGCACACGCCGTGCCGGTGGGCGGCTTCACCGGGTGGCGGCAGGCGATGCCGGTGACCCAGTGGGCCGTACGGAAAACGCCCGACACCTCTTCAGGAGCAGACAGATGACCGTGTACTTCATCGGTGCCGGCCCCGGCGCCGCCGACCTGATCACGGTGCGCGGCGCCCGCACGCTCGCCGCCTGCCGGGTCTGTCTGTACGCGGGCAGCCTGGTCCCGCGCGAACTGCTCGCCGAATGCCCGCCCGACGCCCGGCTGGTGGACACCGCGCAGCTCGACCTGGACCAGATCACCGCCGAACTGCTGCGCGCCCACGAGGAGGGGCACGACGTGGCCCGGCTGCACTCCGGGGACCCCGCCGTGTTCAGCGCGGTCGCCGAGCAGATGCGACGGCTGGACGCGGCCGAGGTGCCCTACGAGGTTGTCCCGGGCGTCCCCGCCTTCGCCGCCGCGGCCGCTTCCCTGAAGCGGGAGCTGACCGTACCGACCGTCGGCCAGACCGTGATCCTCACCCGCGTCGCCAACCGGGCCACCGCCATGCCCGAGGGAGAGGACCTGGCCACCCTCGGCCGCAGCGGCGCGCTGATCGTGCTGCACCTGGCCGCCAAGTACGTGGACCGCGTGGTCGGCGAACTCCTGCCGCACTACGGCGCCGACTGCCCGGCCGCGGTCGTCGCCTACGCCTCCCGCCCGGACGAGCTGATCATCCGCGGCACCCTCGACGAGATCGCGGGGAAGACCAAGGAGGCCGGTGTGCTGCGCACGGCCGTCATCATGGTGGGCCGGACGCTGGGGGCGGAACAGTTCCGGGACAGTCACCTGTACTCGCCGGAGCGGGAACGCCACGTGTGCTGACAGCGGTGAGCGGTCCCCGCCGTCAGGCCGGCGCGCTGCGCCCCACCACCGTCCCCGCCCGGTCGATGCAGATCACGTCGACCACGACCGGCGCCCCGCGCAGCACGGCCAGGGCCTCGTCGCGGGCGGTGGTGGCGACCAGGTCGCCGAGCGGCACCCCGGCGGCCTGGCACGACTGGAGCGCGGCGAGCCCGGTGTTGGCGTCCGCCACCTCCGCGGCCAGCGCCTCGTCCGCGCCGCCGCGCCGGGCCAGTTCGGCGAGGAAGCCCTTGTCGACCTGGGAACGGGCCGAGTGCAGGTCGAGGTGCCCGGCGGCGAGCTTGGAGAGCTTGGCGAAGCCACCGCAGATCGTCAGGCGGGCGACGGGGTGGCGGCGGATGTACTTCAGCACGGCGCCCGCGAAGTCGCCCATGTCGAGCAGGGCGTCCTCGGGCAGCCCGTACTCGGCCACGACCGTCTTCTCCGACGTCGACCCGGTGCAGCCGGCGACATGCGTACGCCCCGCCGCCCGTGCCACGTCCACGCCCCGCCGGATGGAGTCGATCCACGCCGAGCAGGAGTACGGGACGACGATGCCGGTCGTGCCGAGGACGGACAGGCCGCCCAGGATGCCGAGCCGGGGGTTCCAGGTGGAGCGGGCGATCTCCTCGCCGTCGTCGACGGAGACGGTGATCTCGACGTCGCCCGGGCCGCCGTGCCGGGCGGCGACCTCGGCGACGTGCTCGCGCATCATCCGGCGCGGGACCGGGTTGACGGCCGGTTCGCCGACGGGCAGGGGCAGGCCGGGGCGGGTGATCGTGCCGACCCCGGGTCCTGCCCTGAACACCACCCCGGACCCGGCGGGCAGCGGCCGTACCGTGACCCGGACCAGCGCGCCGTGCGTGACGTCCGGGTCGTCCCCGGCGTCCTTCACGACCCCCGCCATCGCGTGCCCGTCGCCCCGTTCCTCGACGGCCAGGGCGAACGACGGCGTCTGCCCCTTCGGCAGCGTGATCGTCACGGGGTCGGGAAACTCGCCGGTCAGCAGGGCGGTGTACGCCGCCGTCGTGGCCGCCGTCGCACAGGCGCCGGTGGTCCAGCCGGGCCGCAGGCCGGTGTGTTCCAGCTGGGCCCTGCGGCCGCCCTTCACTTCGCTGCTCATGAACGGACCTGGACTTCCATGCGCGTACTGATTCTCGGCGGCACCACCGAGGCCCGCCGTCTCGCCGAACTGCTCCACGACACGCCCGGCCTGACCCTGACCAGTTCCCTCGCCGGGCGGGTGGCCAGCCCCCGCCTGCCGCCGGGCGAGGTCCGGATCGGCGGCTTCGGCGGGGTGGAGGGGCTGACCGCGTGGCTGCGTGAGCACCGGGTGGACGTGCTCATCGACGCCACCCACCCTTTCGCCGGGACGATCAGTTTCCACGCGGCGCGGGCCGCCGCCACCGCCCATGTTCCCCTGCTCGCCCTGCGGCGCCCCGGCTGGGTCCCCGTCGCGGGCGACGACTGGCACGACGCCGGCTCCCTGGAGGAGGCCGCACGGCTGCTGCCCTCGCTCGGCCGGCGCGTGTTCCTCACGACCGGGCGCATGGGCCTGGCCGCGTTCGCCGGCCTGGACGAGCTGTGGTTCCTCGTACGGTCCGTGGACGCGCCCGAGGCCCCGCACCCGGCCCGCATGGAGGTGCTGCTCGACCGCGGCCCGTTCACGCTCGACGGCGAGCGCGAGCTGCTGCGCCGGCACCGCATCGAGGTCGTGGTGACCAAGGACAGCGGGGGAGCGGCCACCGCACCGAAGCTGACAGCGGCCCGGGAGGCCGGACTGCCGGTACTCGTGATCCGTCGGCCTCCGGTCCCCGAGGGCGTCCAGGTCGTGCCCGGACCGGAGGAGGCGGCCCGGTGGGTCGGGGAGGGGCTCCACGGACGCGGGTCCCCGGCCACCGGCTGAGCACCGACCGGGGCCGGAGACGATCCGGCCCGGCCGCTGTCGCCGGTGCGCGGCCTCGCCTCGCACCGGGTCCGTAGGTCATGCCTCCGGATAGCGGCGCGGGGTCCACACGATCTCCTCGCCGCCCCCGCGCCGGACGGCCCGGGTCTGGGAGGAGCCGACCAGCAGGATGGTGCGCATGTCGACCTCGGCCGGGTCCAGATCGGCCAGCCGTACGATCCGGACGTGTTCGCCGGGGCCGCCCACGTCCCGCGCCACCACGACCGGGGTGTCCGGCGCCCGGTGCTCCAGCAGCAGTTCTCGGGCCTTGCCCACCTGCCAGGTGCGGCTGCGCGAGCCGGGGTTGTACAGGGCCAGCACCAGGTCCGCCGAGGCCGCCGCGTGCAGCCGCTCGGCGATGACCTCCCAGGGCTTGAGCCGGTCGGAGAGGGAAAGGGCGGCGTAGTCGTGGCCGAGCGGGGCGCCCGCCCGGGCCGCTGCCGCGTTGGCGGCGGTCACCCCCGGCAGCACCCGTACCGGGACGTCCGCGTACTCCTCCTGGGACGCGACCTCCAGGACGGCCGTCGCCATGGCGAACACGCCCGGGTCGCCGCCGGAGACGACCGCGACCCGCCGCCCGCGCCGGGCCAGATCGAGGGCGAACTCGGCGCGCTCCGACTCGACCCGGTTGTCCGAACCGTGCCGGACCTGCCCGGGGCGCTGCGGCACCCGGTCGAGATAGGTCGTGTAGCCGACCAGGTCGTCGGCGGCGGCCAGCGCGCCCCGGGTCTCGGGCGTCAGCCACAGCGGACCGGCCGGCCCGGTCCCGACCACGACGACCTCGCCCCGCTCCCGGGCCTCCGGCCGCTCCGCGCCGACCTGGCTCGGCAGCACGGCCACCGAGAAGTACGGCACCGACTCCGCGTCCACGTCGGCCAGTTCGGCGAGCCGCTCCCCGGCCATGGTGGCCCGCTCGACATACCGGGCGTCGCCCAGCCGCCCCGAACCCTCCAGCGCGCTGCGCACCTTGGTGAAGGTCCGCCCCAGCTTCATCACCACGGCCGCGTCGGTCGAGGCCAGCCGTGCGGTCAGCTCCTCCTCGGGCAGGGTGCCCGGCAGAATGGTCAGCACCTCCTCGCCCTCGGCGAGCGGGGCGCCCAGCCGGGCGGCAGCGGCGGACACGGACGTCACGCCCGGGATCACCTCGGTGTCGTAGCGGCCCGCGAGCCGCTTGTGCATGTGCATGTAGGAGCCGTAGAAGAGCGGATCGCCCTCGGCGAGGACCGCGACCGTCCGCCCCGCGTCCAGGTGCGTGGCGAGCCGGGCCGACGCCTCGGCGTAGAACTCCTCGATCGCGCCCCTGTAGCCGCCGGGATGGTCCGTCGTCTCGGTGGTGACCGGGTAGACCAGCCGCTCCTCGATGTGATCGGAGCGGATGTGCTTCGCCGCGATCGAGCGGGCGATGGAACGTCCGTGCCGGGCGCTGTGGTACGCGATCACGTCCGCCTCGGCGATGACCTCCACGGCCCGAAGGGTCATCAGGGAGGGGTCACCGGGGCCGAGCCCGACCCCGTACAGCCGCCCCGCTGTGGACTGCTTGCCGCTCACTCTTCCTCACTCGCGATCGCGTTGAGCGCGGCGGCGGCGATGGCGCTGCCCCCGCGACGGCCGCGCACGACCAGGTGCTCAACACCGGACGGATGCGCGGCCAGGGCGTCCTTGGACTCGGCGGCCCCGACGAAGCCGACCGGTACGCCGATCACGGCGGCGGGCCGGGGAGCGCCTTCCTCGATCATCTCCAGCAGCCGGAACAGCGCGGTCGGCGCGTTGCCTACGGCGACCACCGAACCCTCCAGCCGGTCCCGCCACAGCTCCAGCGCGGCGGCGCTGCGCGTGGTGCCGAGCCTCGCGGCCAGCTCCGGCACGGACGGGTCGGAGAGCGTGCAGAGCACGTCGTTGCCGGCGGGCAGCCGCTTGCGCGTCACCCCGCTGGCCACCATCTGCACGTCGGTGAAGACGGGCGCGCCCGCGCGCAGGGCCGCACGGGCGCGGGCCACCACGGCCGGCGTGTAGGCCAGGTCCCGTACGAGGTCGACCATCCCGCAGGCGTGGATCATCCGCACCGCGACCTGGCTGACGTCGGCGGGCAGGGCCGCGAGGTCCGCCTCCGCGCGGATGGTGGCGAAGGACTGGCGGTAGATGGCCGCGCCGTCCTTCTCGTAGTCGTACGTGGTCACGGTGGTCTTCTCGCTGCTCTCGGTCGTCGTACGGGTCATGAGGTGATCGCCGCCAGGGCGGCGGCGAGTCGGGCGGGGTCGTTCATCGTGGTGGTCCGGGGTTCCCGGCCGGGGACGGCGGTGGAGAGCCGGTAGCCGCCCCCCGGAGCGGCGACCACGTCGACGCGGTCGCCCCGGGGACGGCCGCAGCGGCGTTCGCAGCCGGACCAGTACAGGGGCAGTCCGTGCGGGCCGATCGCGCCGAGGGCCCCGGCCGCGTCGGTCCGCACGTCGGCCTGCGACTTGGCGCATCCGGGCCTGCCGATGCAGGCGCCGACGTGCAGCCAGGGGGAGTGGGGGTCGGTGACGAGGCCGGTGGCGGCGAGCCGGGCGAGGGACACCTCCGCGTGGGTCCCCGGTGTGGGAAGAACCACACCGCGCCACGGAGTCAGACGCAGCTCGCCGGCGGCGACGTACGTCAGTTCCCGCCATTGGCGTGCCGAGAGCCGCCCCAGGGGCACGTGCACGGAGAGGCCGGCACCCACCACTCCCGGGGGCGGGCCGTCGGTGCGGCCGGTCTCCCGGCTCCGCCGCTCGTGGCGGATGCCCTCGGCCGTCAGCCGCCGGCCGACCGCATCGAGCAACTCGCCGTCAGAAAGGTCGAGTTCGTCCACGCGCCAGACCCGTGTCCCGCTCGCCCGGGCCGCCTCCAGGAAGGTCTCCGCGGCGATCAGCGCGGCCCGAGCCGCCTCGTCGGCCAAGACGCGCAACGCTTCCCCGGCCGCTCCGACGCCGAGTTGCGCACCGCCGTCCGCCGCCGCCCGTACCGTCACATCGGCACCGAGGCCGGCCACGTCGCCGCGTCCGTCGTCGAGCGCGAACAGGAAACGGCCCGACAGGTCCTGCGCCGCCTCGCTCGCGCACAGCGCCTCGTCGAGGGCCGTCAGCCAGGGCCGTACGTCCCGCACGCCCTGCCCGTCGAGACCGGACAGCGGCGAGGCCACGATGTTGCGCACCCGCTCGTGCCCGCGCGAGGGCAGCAGCCCGGCGGCGTCCAGCAGCCGGGCCAACTCCCCGCCGCAGCCGTCCTCCAGACCCCGCAGCTGCACGTTGCCGCGCGAGGTCAGATGCAGATCCCCGTCGCCCAGCCGCTCCGCCGCGTCGGCGAGCGCCTCCGCCTGCCGCACGGTCAGGACGCCTCCGGGCACCCGGACTCGGGCCAGCGCGCCGTCGTCCGCCGCGTGCAGCCGCAGCGTCCCCGGACAGGCGTCACCGCGGTCCCGGGAGACCGCTGTGGCCTGGGGCGATGAACGGAGGGCAGGCGTGGGCATGGCGGCGAGCATACCTACCATCACACCCGGTGTATGCCCCGCCCTTTTCCCCTGCCCCTTACTATGCTCCTCGGTGGATCATCCGGTCCGCCGACGCCACGACGGCGACAGGGGAGGAAGCCCGGTGCGAGTCCGGCGCGGTCCCGCCACTGTGAGCCCGGCCCACGCGGGCCGGGCGAGCCAGGAACTCCCGCCGTCCCACCACCCGCCCGGGGCGCGGACACCCCGAGGAAGGCCAGCCGCCGCATGCTGCACTCAGCCGGGGAACGCCCCACGCACCCCCGCATCCTGCTCCTGTCGACGTCCGACACCGACCTGCTCAGCGCCCGCGCGGCCGGCGGCCCGGTCCCGTACCGCTTCGCCAACCCCTCCCGCCTCGACCTCGACGGCCTCCCCGCCCTCCTCGACGGCGTCGACCTGGTCGTCGTACGCCTCCTCGGCGGCATCCGGGCCTGGCAGGACGGACTCGACCTGCTCCTCGCCGACGGCCGTCCCGTCGTCGTCCTGACCGGCGAACAAGCCCCGGACGCCCAGCTGATGGCGTCCTCCACCGTCCCCGTCGGCATCGCCGCCGAGGCCCACGCCTACCTCGCGCACGGCGGTCCGGCCAACCTGGAACAGCTCGCCCGCTTCCTCTCCGACACGGTCCTGCTCACCGGCCACGGCTTCGAGGCGCCGGCGGCGGCCCCCACCTGGGGCCCGCTGCCCAGGGAGAGCAGGGACACCGACGGCCCGACCGTCGCCGTGCTCTACTACCGGGCCCACCACATGAGCGGCAACACCGCCTTCGTCGGCGCCCTGTGCGACGCGATCGAGGACGCGGGCGGCCGGCCCCTGCCCCTGTACGTCGCCTCCCTGCGCGCCCCCGAGCCCGAGCTGATCGAGGAACTCCGCGCCGCCGACGCCATCGTCACCACCGTCCTCGCCGCCGGCGGCACCAGGCCCGCAGAGGCCTCGGCCGGCGGCGACGACGAGTCCTGGGACGCCGGCGCGCTCACCGCCCTCGACGTACCGATCCTCCAGGCCCTGTGCCTCACCGGTTCACGGACCGCCTGGGAGGAGAACGACGAGGGCGTCTCCCCGCTCGACGCGGCCAGCCAGATCGCCGTCCCCGAGTTCGACGGCCGTCTCATCACCGTCCCGTTCTCCTTCAAGGAGATCGACGCCGACGGCCTCCCGGCCTACGTCGCCGACCCCGAGCGCGCTGCCCGGGTCGCCGGAATCGCCGTACGCCACGCCCGGCTCCGCCACATCCGGCCCGCCGACAAGCGCCTCGCGCTGGTCCTCTCCGCCTACCCGACCAAGCACTCCCGCATCGGCAACGCTGTCGGCCTGGACACGCCCGCCAGCGCGGTCGCCCTGCTCCGCCGGCTCCGCGACGAGGGCTACGACTTCGGAACGGACACGGAGGTGCCGGGCCTGGCCTCCGGCGACGGGGACGAGCTGATCCGCGCGCTGATCGAGGCGGGCGGGCACGACCAGGACTGGCTCACCGAGGAGCAACTGGCCCGCAACCCGGTGCGGATCCCCGCGGCCGACTACCGCCGCTGGTTCGCCACGCTCCCCGAGGAACTGCGCACGGCGGTGGAGGAGCACTGGGGCCCGGCCCCCGGCGAGATGTTCGTCGACCGCAGCCGGAACCCGGAGGGCGACATCGTCCTCGCGGCCCTGCGCTTCGGCAACCTGCTGATCCTCATCCAGCCCCCGCGCGGCTTCGGCGAGAACCCGATCGCGATCTACCACGACCCGGACCTGCCGCCCTCCCACCACTACCTGGCCGCCTACCGCTGGATCGCCGCCCGGGCCGAGGACGGCGGCTTCGGCGCCGACGCGATGATCCACCTCGGCAAGCACGGCAACCTGGAGTGGCTGCCCGGCAAGAACGCCGGCCTGTCCGCCGCCTGCGGCCCGGACGCCGCCCTCGGCGACCTCCCGCTGATCTACCCGTTCCTGGTCAACGACCCCGGCGAGGGCACCCAGGCCAAGCGCCGCGTGCACGCCACCCTCGTCGACCACCTCGTCCCGCCCATGGCCCGCGCCGACTCCTACGGCGACATCGCGCGCCTGGAACAACTCCTCGACGAGTACGCCCAGATCTCCTCCATGGACCCCGCCAAGCTCCCGGCGATCCGGGCCCAGATCTGGACCCTCATCCAGGCCGCCAGGCTCGACCACGACCTCGGCCTGGAGGACCGCCCGGACGACGACGGCTTCGACGACTTCCTCCTGCACGTCGACGGCTGGCTCTGCGAGGTCAAGGACGCCCAGATCCGCGACGGACTGCACGTCCTCGGCAACCCGCCGCAGGGCGCCGACCGGGTCAACCTCGTCCTCGCCATCCTCCGCGCCCGCCAGATCTGGGGCGGCGCGCAGGCCCTGCCCGGCCTGCGCGAGGCACTCGGCCTGGACGAGTCCGCCGCGACCCGCACGACCGCCGACGCGGCCGAGGAGCAGGCCCGCGCCCTGGTCCAGGCGATGGACGACGCGGGCTGGGACCCGGCCGCGGTCCCCGCCGAGCACGGGGGACAGGTCGCCGCCGTCCTGGAGTTCGCGGCCCGCGAGGTCGTGCCGCGCCTCGCCGCGACCACCGCCGAAATCGACCACACCGTCCACGCGCTGGCGGGCGGCTTCGTCCCCGCGGGCCCCTCGGGATCACCCCTGCGTGGCCTCGTCAACGTCCTCCCGACGGGCCGCAACTTCTACTCGGTGGACCCCAAGGCCGTCCCCTCCCGCCTCGCCTGGGAAACGGGCCAGGCCCTCGCCGACTCCCTCCTGGAGCGCTACCGCACCGACAACGGCGACTGGCCCACCTCCGTCGGCCTCTCCCTGTGGGGCACCAGCGCCATGCGCACGGCGGGCGACGACGTGGCGGAGGCCCTCGCCCTGCTCGGCATCCGTCCCGTCTGGGACGACGCCTCCCGGCGGGTCACGGGCCTGGAGCCCGTCCCGTACGAGGAGCTGGGCCGCCCCCGCATCGACGTCACCCTCCGCATCTCGGGCTTCTTCCGGGACGCCTTCCCGCACACCGTCGGGCTGCTGGACGACGCCGTACGCCTGGCCGCCTCCCTGGACGAGCCGGCCGAGGCCAACCACGTACGGGCCCACGTCCGGGCGGACGTGGCGTCCCACGGCGACGAACGCCGCGCCACCACCCGCATCTTCGGCTCCCGCCCCGGCACGTACGGAGCGGGCCTGCTCCAGCTCATCGACTCCCGCGACTGGCGCACCGACGCCGACCTCGCCGAGGTCTACACGGTCTGGGGCGGCTACGCCTACGGCCGCGACCTCGACGGCCGCCCGGCGCGCGACGAGATGGAGACGGCGTACAAGCGGATCGCTGTCGCGGCGAAGAACACCGACACCCGCGAGCACGACATCGCCGACTCGGACGACTACTTCCAGTACCACGGCGGCATGGTGGCGACCGTCCGGGCGCTGCGCGGCACGGCCCCCGAGGCGTACATCGGCGACTCCACCCGCCCCGAGACGGTCCGTACCCGCACCCTCGTCGAGGAGACCTCCCGCGTCTTCCGCGCCCGGGTCGTCAACCCCAGGTGGATCGAGGCCATGCGCCGCCACGGCTACAAGGGCGCCTTCGAACTCGCCGCCACCGTGGACTACCTCTTCGGCTACGACGCCACCACCGGCGTGGTCGCCGACTGGATGTACGACAAGCTCACCGAGACCTACGTCCTGGACCCGGCCAACCGCGAGTTCCTCCAGCAGGCCAACCCCTGGGCCCTGCACGGCATCGCCGAACGCCTGCTGGAGGCGGAGTCCCGCGGGATGTGGGAGAAGCCCGACCCGGCCGTGCTGGAGGGCCTGCGGCAGGTGTACCTGGAGACGGAGGGGGACCTGGAGGGCGACGGCTGACCGGGCCCCGGCTCACTCCTCGTCGGAGGTGGTGGGACGCGTCCGGCCGGGCTCCGGGAGCTCGCCCTGCTGCGCCCGGATGTGGAGCACGTCGCCGATGAACAGGTCGTACACCAGCACCCCGACCACGCCGCCGACGAGCGGTCCGACGATCGGGATCCACCAGTAGCCGCTGAACGCCCCCGCCAAGCTGCCCGGGAACGCCAGATCCTCCCAGCCCGCCATCCAGGTGAACAGGCGGGGGCCGAAGTCGCGGGCGGGGTTGATCGCGTAGCCCGCGTTCGCCCCGAAGGACATGCCGATGGCCGCCACGACGAACCCGATCACGAGGGGGCCGAGGTTCGCCTTCACGGCCGTGTTCCGCAGGTCGATGATCGCCACCACCAGCATGGCCAGGAAGGCCGTGCCGACGATCTGGTCGACCAGGGGGCCCCAGATGCCGCCGTGGAAGTAGGGCGCCGGGAAGGTGGCGAAGATGGAGAACGAGGCGAGGGTGTGGCCGTTCGTCTTCGGCCCCTTCATGGCGTCGTCGAAGGTGTTGATGGCGTCGTGGTACACGGCGTAGACCAGTGCCGCGCCGGCCAGGGCGCCGAGCACCTGGGCCACCCAGTAGGGGACGACCTTGACCCACGGGAACTTGCGGCGCACGGCGAAGGCCAGGGTCACCGCCGGATTGATGTGCGCACCGCTGACCCCGCCGGCCACATAGATACCGAGGATCACGGCCATGGCCCATCCCCAGGTGATCAGCAACCAGTCCCCGGCGCCGAGGAAGAACGTGGTGGGTCCCTCGGTACGCCCCGAGCCGGGCAGCGCCGCGACCGCCATCGCGACCACGCCGCAACCGAAGGAGATGAGGACGAAGGTCCCCAGGAACTCCGCAAGGCATTCGCCCCACAAGCCTCCGCGGCGCCTGAGCCGCGAGGGCTTGAGCAGGGGCTGGATCTCGACGGCCATGGTGATCCTCCCAGACACTCGCCCGGCCGCGCCTGAACGCGGCTGCCGGTGCCGTAGTGGCCTGCTTTCGCTTCATGCCTTGACGCCAAGGTAAATCCGGGCAGCGACCACCGCGAGTCGACACCGGGTGGGCGAGCCGTGTTTCCCGGTCCGAGGGGACGGCGACCGGCTCTCCGGTTCCGCCCGGGCCGAAAGCCGCTCGGCTCGCACCGCGGCATCGCGACATCCGCGGGGCAGTCACCGCCGCCCGCGACCGTCAGCTCTTCTTCAGCTCCTCGGCGAGCATCACAAGGATGCCGCTGGGACCGCGGACGTACGTGAGCTTGTAGACGTCCTCGTAGGTCGCCACACCGCGCAGCGGACGGCATCCGTGCTTCGCGGCCGTCTCCAGGGCTTCGTCGATGTCGTCGACCGAGAAGGCGACGCGATGCATGCCGATCTCGTTGGGACGAGTGGGCTCCGACTCGATCGCCTCGGGGTGGATGTACTCGAAGAGCTCGAGGCGACCGTGACCGTCCGGCGTCTGGAGCATCGCAATGTCGGCGTGATTGCCATCAAGGCCGACGGCGGTGTCGGTCCACTCACCACTGACGGTGTCACGGCCGACGACCGTGAGGCCGAGGTCGGTGAAGAAGGAGATCGCTGCTTCGAGGTCGCGAACGGCGATGCCCACGTTCTCGAGTTTGATGGCCATGCGCCGCATGCTACCGAGCCGGGGCGATCAGGTGCTTTTCGGCAAGAGGGAACATTCGGGGTACGGGGAATGCCGTCGCCGGGGGAGCGGGGCGCTGTTCGAAGACCTTTCCGGTGGTGCGTGCGGGGCGGGACCAAGGGGTCCTTGCAATATGAGCGCAAGGACCCCTAAGGGCGCCGCAGCGACCGCAGGGCGGCCCGGCCGGCCACCGTCGCGGCGGTCGCCGTGAGGGCGGTGGCGCCGGCGGTGGCCGTCCACCGGGCCGCGCGGGAGGGCCGCTCGGGGCGCACGGCCAGGCGTTCCGGTTGCCCGGCCGGGAGCGTGCCCTCCAGACCGCGGGCCAGTACTTCGGCCAGGTGCAGGGCACGCCGTCCGGTGCCGCCCTGTTCGATCTGGGTGCGGCAGCTGAAGCCGTCGGCGAGCAGCAGGCTGCCCGGCTCCGCCGCGCGGACGGCGGGCAGGACGCCCTGCTCCGCGACGGCCATGGACACCTCGTGGTGGCCGCGTTCGAAACCGAAGTTGCCGGCGAGGCCGCAGCAGCCCTCGTCGAGGACATCGGCGTCGAGACGGGCGCGGCGCATGAGCTCCCGGTCGGCGTCGAACTTCATGATCGCGTGCTGGTGGCAGTGGGTCTGCACCGTCGCCCGACGAGCCAGACCTGGTGGCTGCCAGCCGTCGGGCGCGTGCCGGACGAGCTGCTCGGCGAAGGTGCGGACCTGCCCGGCCAGCCGCTGCACGTCCTGGTCGCCGGGCATCAGCTCCGGGGCGTCGGCGCGGAAGACGGCGGTGCAGGACGGTTCGAGGCCGATGACCGGGGTGCCCGCCTCCAGATGGGGCCGGAGCACGTCGAGGGTGCGGCGCAGCACCTTCTGCGCGCGGGGCAGTTGGCCGGTGGAGATCCAGGTCAGGCCGCAGCACACCGGCTTGGCGGGCACGGCGACGCGGAAACCGGCGTCCTCCAGCACGTGTACGGCCGAGATGGCGACGGAGGGGTGGAAGTAGGTGCTGAAGGTGTCGGGCCACAGCAGCACGGTGCGCGGATCGGCCGGGTCGGGCTCCTCGGTGTCGCGCCGCTGCCACCACTGGAGGAAGGACTGCCGGGCGAACACGGGTGCCTGACGGGCCGCGTCCACGCCGGCCAGCCGCTTGCCGGCCCGGGCCAGACCGGGCGCGTGCAGGGCACTGTTGACCACTCCGGGGGCGATCCGGGACAGGCGCGCCCACACGGGCAGCCAGCCCATGGAGTAGTGGGCCGCGGGGCGCATCCGCCCCTCGTAGTGGTGCGAGAGGAACTCCGCCTTGAGGGTGGCCATGTCGACACCGGTCGGGCAGTCCGACTTGCAGCCCTTGCAGGCCAGGCACAGGTCGAGGGCATCGCGCACCTCGGTGGAGCGCCAGCCGTCCGTGACGGCGGAGTCGGCGTGGCCGCCGAGCATCTCGAACAGCAGCCGGGCGCGGCCTCGTGTGGAGTGCTCCTCCTCCCTCGTGGCCCGGTAGGAGGGGCACATGACGCCGCCGGAGTGGCTGCGGCAGTTGCCGATGCCGACGCAGCGCATCACGGCCCGGTCGAAGGAGTGGTCGTCCTCCGGGAAGCCGAAGTGCGTCGCGGGTGTGGCCGGGTGCCAGGAGGGGCCGAGGCGCAGCTGCCCGTCGACCGGGTTGGGGTCGACGACCTTGCCCGGGTTCATCCGGTTGCCCGGGTCGAACAGCGCCTTCAGCTCGCCGAACGCGGTCACGAGTCGCTCGCCGAACATGCGCGTGAGCAGCTCGCCCCGGGACTGGCCGTCGCCGTGCTCGCCCGACAGGGAGCCGCCGTAGGAGGAGACGAGGTCGGCGGCCCGCTCCACGAAGCGCCGGAAGTCGGCCACGCCCTCGGCGGTCGTGAGCGCGAACGGGATGCGGGTGTGGACACAGCCCTGTCCGAAGTGCCCGTAGAGGGACGGGTGGTCGTAGTCGAACTCCTCGAACAGCTGCTGGAGGTCCCGCAGATAGTCGCCGAGCCGCTCGGGTGGGACGGCCGAGTCCTCCCAGCCCTCCCAGGTCTCCCGGTCGTCGGGCGGACGGGCGGTGACGCCGAGCCCCGCCTCACGGGCCTTGAGCATCCGCTGCTCGCGCTCCAGGTCGTCGGAGAAGGCGACAGTGCGGTCCTTCTCGGACCGGCCGACGGCGCCCAGCAGGGCATGCGCCTGCTCGTCGACGGCGTCCTGGCTGTCGCCGAAGAACTGCAGCATCAGCCAGCTTTCGCCCTCCGGCAGGGTGTTCAGGGACTCCAGGTAGGCGCCCTCCTCGCGCATCAGCTGGGCCATGCGCCCGTCGAGGGCCTCCAACTGGCCGGGCGCGCAGTGCTCCAGCAGTCGGGGGACGTCGTCGGCGGCCGTGCAGATGTCGTCGTAGCCGAGGACCAGCAGCGACTGGTACGCCGGCACCGGCACCAGGTCGAGTTCGGCGCGCAGCACGGTCACCAGGGTGCCCTCGCTGCCGACCAGGGCCCTGGCCACGTCGAAGCCGTTCTCGGGCAGGAGCGAGTCGAGGTTGTAGCCCGAGACCCGCCGCGGGATCTTCGGATAGCCGCGCCGGATGTCGCCGAGATACCCGCTGACGATGCCGTCCAGGCCGGCGTACAACTCGGCGCGCCGGCCGCCCTCCGCGGCGATCCGCGCCCGCTCGGCCCGCGAGGTCGGCCCGACCCACATCCGGACGCCGTCGTAGGTGAGCACCTCCAGGCGGCGCACGTTGTCGACGGTCTTGCCGTAGGCCTGCGCGGACGCGCCGCACGAGTTGTTGCCGATCATGCCGCCCAGGGCGCAGTGGCTGTGCGTCGAGGGCTTCGGCCCGAACTGGAGCCTGTGGTCGAAGAGTCGCTGGTTGAGCGCGTCCAGGACGATCCCCGGCTCGACCACGCAGGTCCGTGCGGCGGGATCGACGGAGACCAGCCTGTTGCAGTACTTGCTCCAGTCGATCACCACGGCCGTGTTCGTGGACTGGCCCGCGAGGCTGGTGCCGCCGCCCCGCGACAGCACCGGGGCGCCGAAGCGGGCGCACACCTGCACGGCGTGAGCTCCGGCCTCCACCGTACGAGGCACCACGACACCGATCGGCACCTGCCGGTAGTTGGAGCCGTCGGTCGCGTAGGCGCCCCTGCTGCCCGCGTCGAACCTGACCTCGGCGTCCACCTCCTCGCTCAGCGCCTCCGCCAGCCCGGCCACATCATCCGCCCCGGAGGCGTCGAAAGGAGTGCGAGTCATCGGGGGAAACCGCCTTCCTGAGCCGTTGACCGCGCGCGACGTCCGGTCGTGCCGGGTCGGCTCTCCGCCTGCCGCTCCCGAGTACCCGACCTCGCCGGGCGCAAGAGCGGACTCTCACCCGCGGTGGCCCGATCACAAAGGCACCCCAGATCTCTGGAATTACTCGGCGTTCATGACGTACGCCAACACCGTCACGACGGTGGCGGAGATGCAGCAGGTCATGCAGGTCGGCCCGCGCCGATGACAACCTGGCGATGGGCATCCGGAAGCGCCTGGGGCTCGAGGCGGGCCGATGGTGATGTGTGGTTACCGGGGCATGCCGGAGGCGACGCGCGAGGCGACCGATCCCGACGGGTGGCGCACACCGGAGACATCGCTGGCGTCGACGACGACGGGTTCCTCTGGATCGTCGACCGCAGCGAGGACCTCACGCCGCGGGCAAGAACATGTCGCCCACCGCGATCGAGATGAAGCTGACCTCGGCAGCCCCGCTGATCGGCCACGCGTGTGTCATCGGCGACCGCACTGCTCGTACTCGACCCCGCATCGACCGCCGGACCACCAGGGGCGGCCGACCTCGATGTCCTCGCCCGCGTGGCCGACGAAGTCGCGGCGGCCGGCGCCCGGCTGGCGCGGGGCGAACAGATAGCCAGGAGCGCACCCCGCAGTCCGTCTGGAACAAGATCACCGGACTCCCCGAAGTGTCACCCTCGGTTACTATGCTCACTTCATGCCGGAGGCCGGAGGCCAGGGGCGGACGAAGAGGCGGGTGGCCCGGACAATGCTCAGAGAGGTCTTCGCAACCCGCTACATAGAGCCGCTGCGCTCCGGCGGCTCCGTGCCCGGCGTCGTCGAGGCCGACGACCTGGGCACGTACGTCGTGAAGTTCACCGGCTCCGCGCAGGGCCGCAAGGCGCTGGTCGCCGAGGTGATCGTGGGGGAGCTGGCCCGCGCCCTCGGACTGCGCTTCCCCGAGCTGGTGCTGGTGCACTTCGACCCGTCGATCGCGCAGGGGGAGCCGCATCAGGAGGTACGGGACCTGCACGCGGCCAGCGCGGGCGTGAACCTCGGCATGGACTACCTGCCGGGCGCCCGGGACTTCACGCCGGAGATCGGGAGGGTCTTCCCCGTCGATCCCCTGGAGGCGGGGCGGATCGTCTGGCTCGACGCCCTGACGGTGAACGTCGACCGCACGGTGCACAGCTCCAACCTGATGGTCTGGCCCACCCTGGGCGTCGCGCCCCCGCGCCTGTGGCTGATCGACCACGGTGCCGCGCTCGTCTTCCACCACCGCTGGGACGGCACCGACCCCGCCAAGGCCTACGACTTCCGGCACCACGCCCTCGGCCACTACGGGCCCGACGTCCCGGCCGCCGACGCCGAGCTCGCTCCCAAGGTGACCGAGGACCTGCTGCGCCGGATCCTCGCGGAGGTCCCGGACGCCTGGCTCGCGGACGAGCCGGGTTTCGCCACCGCGCAGGAGGCACGCGAGGCGTACGTGTCGTACCTGCACGCGCGCGTGCGGGCCTCCGGGGCCTGGCTGCCCACCGACTTCCCCGGCCGGGAGGAACTCGCCGCCGAGGAGGCCCGCCGGACGGCTCGTAACCAGCAAGGACGCCCCGCGTGGCTCAGGCAGGTCCCCGACCTGCACGGCAAGCCCGCGGCCGAACAGGATTGGTCGGTGCACCTCGGATGAGTGGCCGTGTCGAGATCGAGTACTGCACCCAGTGCCGCTGGCTGCCCCGCGCGGCCTGGCTGGCGCAGGAACTGCTCACGACCTTCGAGGCCGAGCTGACCGAGCTCGCGCTGAAGCCCGGCACGGGCGGGGTGTTCGTCGTGCGCGTCGGCGACGAGGTCGTCTGGGACCGTCGCGAGCACGGCTTCCCCGAGCCGACGGCCGTGAAGCGGGCCGTACGCGACCGAGTGGCCCCGGGGAAGACCCTGGGCCACTCGGAGAAGCCGTCCGCGGACCAGGTCAGCCCTTGAGCTGCTCGTACGCCGGGAGCGTCAGGAAGTCGGCGTAGTCCTCGTCGAGGGAGACCGTCAGCAGCAGGTCGTGGGCCTGCTGCCAGTTGCCGGCCGCGAAGGCCTCGTCGCCGATCTCGGCCTTGATGTTCGCCAGTTCCTCGGCGGCGACCTTGCGGGCCAGGTCGGCGGTGACCTTCTCGCCGTTGTCGAGGACGACGCCCGCGTTGATCCACTGCCAGATCTGGGAGCGGGAGATCTCGGCGGTGGCGGCGTCCTCCATCAGGTTGAAGATCGCGACGGCGCCGAGTCCGCGCAGCCAGGCCTCGATGTAGCGGATGCCGACCTGCACGGCGTTCACCAGGCCCGCGTACGTCGGCTTGGCGTCCAGCGAGTCGATGGCGATCAGGTCGGCCGCCTTGACGTCGACGTCCTCGCGCAGCCGGTCCTTCTGGTTGGGCTTGTCGCCGAGGACCTTGTCGAAGGACTCCATGGCGATCGGCACGAGGTCGGGGTGGGCGACCCAGGAGCCGTCGAAACCGTCGTTCGCCTCGCGGTCCTTGTCGGCGCGGACCTTCTCGAAGGCGACCTTGTTGACCTCCGCGTCCCGGCGGGACGGGATGAACGCCGCCATGCCGCCGATCGCGTGGGCGCCGCGCTTGTGGCAGGTGCGGACGAGGAGTTCGGTGTACGCGCGCATGAACGGGGCCGTCATGGTCACCGCGTTGCGGTCCGGCAGGACGAACTTGGCGCCGCCGTCCCGGAAGTTCTTGACGATGGAGAACAGGTAGTCCCAGCGGCCCGCGTTCAGCCCGGAGGCGTGGTCGCGCAGTTCGTAGAGGATCTCCTCCATCTCGTACGCGGCCGTGATCGTCTCGATCAGCACGGTCGCGCGCACGGTGCCCTGCGGGATGCCGACGTAGTCCTGCGCGAAGACGAAGATCTCGTTCCAGAGGCGGGCCTCCAGGTGCGACTCCGTCTTGGGCAGGTAGAAGTACGGGCCCTTGCCCAGGCCCAGCAGGCGCTTGGCGTTGTGGAAGAAGTACAGGCCGAAGTCGACGAGCGCGCCGGGCACCGGGGTGCCGTCCGCGTCGACGAGGTGACGCTCGTTCAGGTGCCAGCCGCGCGGGCGCATGACGACCGTGGCCAGTTCCTCGTTGGCCTTCAGGGCGTACGACTTGCCCGACTTCGGGTCCGTGAAGTCGATGGTGCGGGTGTAGGCGTCGATCAGGTTGAGCTGGCCGAGGACCACGTTCTCCCAGGTGGGCGCGGAGGCGTCCTCGAAGTCCGCGAGCCACACCTTCGCGCCCGAGTTGAGGGCGTTGATGGTCATCTTGCGGTCGGTGGGGCCGGTGATCTCGACCCGCCGGTCGTTCAGGGCCTCGGGGGCCGGGGCGACCTTCCAGGAGTCGTCGGCGCGGATCGCGGCGGTCTCCGTGAGGAAGTCGAGGGTGGAGGTGCGGGCGATCTCGGCACGGCGCTCGGCGCGGCGGGCGAGGAGCTCGTCACGCCGGGGCGTGAACCGCCGGTGCAGCTCGGCCACGAAGGCGAGCGCCGCTTCGGTGAGGACCTCCTCCTGCCGGGGCAGGGGCTCGGCGTCGACGATGGCCAGCGGGGACGGCGCTGGTGCGGACATGAACTGTCACTTCCTTCAGCGAGCTACGAAGACGAACCGGCGGTTCGGCACCGGGTGCCAGTCTTCCCGGATACGGCGTTCGGCGCCCGCGGGGGCCTCGGGCGCTTCTGAACAGTGGATACTAGTTTCCTCATGGTGGAAGTTCAATCGTCTGTTGATGTCGAGATTCTCCGGGTCGAGGCAAGGTGGCTCTCCGTGCCACGTCGATCACTCAAGGTGGATCAGATCGGCCTCCGTGTCGATGTCGAAGGGCCGGGCCACGTCCCCGCACTCGACGAGCCTGATCCCCGGCTCGCGCTCCCGCAGATAGGCGCGTGCCCCCCGGTCCCCGGTCGCAGTCGCGGCGATGCCGGCCCAGTGGGCGGCGCCGAACAGCACCGGATGGCCGCGCACTCCGCAGTACGCGGCCGACACCAGCGACTCCTCGCCCTCGTACGCCGTGAGCACCCGGGCCACCGCCTCCGGGCCGATACCGGGCTGGTCGACGAGCGAGACCAGGGCGGCCGCCGCGCCCGTGCCGGCCAGCGAGTCCAGGCCGGCCCGCAGGGACGTCCCCATGCCCTGTTCCCAGTCGGGGTTGCCGACGAGAACGCAGCCCGGCAATGAGGCCCGTGCGCGCACCTCGTCGGCTCGCGCGCCCAGCACCACGTGGATCCGCTCGCAGCCGCCCTCGCGCAACACCCGCACCGCGTGCTCCACGAGTGGCCGCCCCCGGTGGGTGAGCAGTGCCTTGGGGCGCCCGCCGAGCCGCCGCCCGCCCCCGGCGGCGAGCAGCACCCCCGCAACCGCACGCGTCCTTTTCGTCGTCTCCCGTGTCGTCATGGATCCTGCATACCGCACGACCTCGGGCCGAGAAGTTACGCAGCGGAGCAAGTCGATGACGCAATGGACTGGCGCCTGGTGGCCCGTGTCGTTTACTGTCGCCCGCACCGACCGGCCGGGCGGCCGACCGGCGCCCGGTGTGGGGGACATCGCGTCGGAAGGGCACGCGCACGACGGAGTGCGAGGGGGAGGACTGTGTTGCGGAGCGTTGAGCAGAGGCGGCAGGGGCCTGTGACCAGCGGCGACGAGGATCCGCGCGTGACGGAGCTGCGCTCCGCCGTCGCCCGGCTGCGCCGTCGGCTCGCCGCGCATCCCGGCGAGTTCGCCGACCGGACCATCGCCGAGGAGGAACTGGCCGCCCTGAATGCGATGGCGGCCGACGGCACCCCCGAGATCCCACGGCTGCGCCGCTCCCTCCTGCTGATCGCAGGCGCGATCGGCTCGGTGAGCGCCCTCTCGCCGGAACTGGCGGAGGTCCGCCGCGCCGTCGACCTCTTCGTAGGGCCGGTGCGGGGGCAGGGCTAGCGGGTGCGGTCACCCCCTGGGGCGGGGGGCGGTCGGGTCCGGGCTCTGGAGGCCCGGGCCTCCTTCCAGCTCTCCAAGCAGCCGGAGGGGCACGCCTATGGGGCGTGCCAGGCGTACGCCGGCCGTGCCGACGGGGCGCGAAGGATCCGGGGGCCATGTCGACCGGAAAACCCCGGCGTGCGGCGGCCGTGTCGCGGGGCGATCCGGGCGTCCGCGTCCGCCTGGCTGTGTCGCGAGGTGTTGCGTGGTCCGCCCGGTCGGGCCGTGAGGCGCTGAGGAGTTCGTCGGTCCTGGCGCGGGGTGGCTCCGGTGTCCCGTCCGAACCCCGCGGCGCGCGTCGCCGAGGCCGCTCGGCCGTGTCGTGAGGTGCTGCGGGAATCCGTCGGTCCTGGGGTGAGGCGCCTCGCGTCCGATCGGCCCGGGGTGTCAGTCCCTTACGCGGGGCTCTGGGTGGCCAGGGCCTCCGACAGTTCGCCGGCGACCTGCTGGAGGACCGGGACGATCTTCTCCGTCGCCGCCTCCGTGACCCGGCCCGCGGGGCCGGAGATGGAAATGGCCGCCGCCGTGGGGGAGTCGGGCACCGAGACCGCCAGGCAGCGGACGCCGATCTCCTGCTCGTTGTCGTCGATCGCGTAGCCCTGCCGGCGCACGTCCTCCAGCGCCGCGAGGAACCCGTCGGGCGTCGTGATCGTCTTCTCCGTCGCGGCGGGCATGCCCGTACGGTTCAGCAGGGCCCGCACCTCCTCCGGCGGGAAACCGGCGAGCAGGGCCTTGCCCACACCCGTCGAGTGCGGTAGCACGCGCCGGCCGACCTCCGTGAACATCCGCATCGAGTGCTTCGACGGCACCTGCGCCACGTAGACGATCTCGTCCCCGTCCAGCAGCGCCATGTTCGCCGTCTCGCCGGTCTCCTCGACCAGCCGGGCGAGGTACGGCCGCGCCCAGGTGCCCAGCAGCCGGGCGGCGGACTCGCCGAGGCGGATCAGGCGCGGGCCGAGCGCGTACCGACGGTTGGGCTGCTGCCGTACGTATCCGCAGGCCACCAGCGTGCGCATCAGGCGGTGGATGGTCGGCAGGGGCAGGCCGCTGCTCGCGGACAGCTCGCTCAGGCCGACCTCGCCGCCCGCGTCCGCCATCCGTTCGAGCAGGTCGAAGGCGCGCTCCAGGGACTGGACCCCGCCGTTGGCGGAGGACCGGGCGGAGTCGGTGGTGCTGGCGCTGGACGTCGGCACGTCGCGTTCCTTTCGGGACTGGCGGAAGAGCAGAAGCCTACCCGGCAGTCGGTTGACTCCTCGCTTGTACGTAGCTACGTTCTGCGTGCTGGAATTGTAATTCCGCTTTGTGGAAACATCCAGGAGTAGTCGCATGCTGGGCGCAGGAGTCCAGTGTGCCCTTGACGGGCGCGGGAGAGGGGGTGAAGACTCCTTCAACAGAAAGTTGAATTCCGTTACGCGGAAGTAACTGGAAGCAAGTGGATGTAAGGGGTTCGGGTGTCCGACGCTGAACTGGTGCTCCGCTCGACGCGTGTCATCACTCCCGAGGGGACGCGCGCCGCATCGGTCGCGGTCGCCGCCGGCACGATCACGGCCGTCCTCCCGTACGACGCACCCGTACCGGAGGCCGCCCGCCTGGAGGACCTGGGCGACCACGTCCTGCTGCCCGGCCTGGTCGACACCCACGTGCACGTCAACGACCCCGGCCGCACCGAGTGGGAGGGCTTCTGGACCGCCACCCGCGCCGCCGCGGCCGGTGGCATCACGACCCTCGTCGACATGCCCCTCAACTCCCTGCCGCCGACCACGACCGTCGCGCACCTGCGGACCAAACAGCAGGTCGCCGCCGACAAGGCGCACATCGACGTCGGCTTCTGGGGCGGCGCCCTGCCGGACAACGTGAAGGACCTGCGCCCGCTGCACGAGGCCGGCGTCTTCGGCTTCAAGGCGTTCCTGTCGCCGTCCGGCGTCGACGAGTTCCCGCACCTCGAACGGGACCCGCTCGCCCGCGCCATGGCCGAGATCGCCGCCTTCGACGGCCTCCTCATCGTGCACGCCGAGGACCCCCACCGCCTCGCCTCCGCCCCGCAGCGGCCGGGCCCCAGGTACGCCGACTTCCTCGCCTCCCGCCCCCGGGACGCCGAGGACACCGCCATCGCCCAGCTCATCCGCGAGGCCAAGGCCCTCGACGCCCGGGTGCACGTCCTGCACCTGTCCTCCAGCGACGCCCTGCCGATGATCGCCCAGGCGCGGGCCGAGGGCGTCCGCATCACCGTGGAGACCTGCCCCCACTACCTGACCCTCACCGCCGAGGAAGTCCCCGACGGCGCCAGCGAGTTCAAGTGCTGCCCGCCGATCCGCGAGGCCGCCAACCAGGACCTGCTCTGGCAGGCGCTGGCCGACGGCACCATCGACTGTGTCGTCACCGACCACTCCCCGTCCACCGCCGACCTGAAGACCGACGACTTCGCGACCGCCTGGGGCGGCATCTCCGGACTCCAGCTGAGCCTGCCCGCGGTGTGGACCGAGGCCCGGGAGCGGGGACACGGCCTGGAGGACGTGGTCCGCTGGATGTCCACACGGACGTCCGAACTCGTCGGGCTCGACGACCGCAAGGGCGCCATCGCGGCGGGCCGCGACGCCGACTTCGCCGTCCTCGCCCCCGACGAGACCTTCACCGTCGACCCGGCGGCCCTCCAGCACCGCAACCACGTCACGGCGTACGCGGGCCGGACCCTGTACGGCGTCGTGAAGTCCACCTGGCTGCGCGGGCAGCGCATCGTCGCGGACGGCGAGTTCACCGAGCCGAAGGGGCGACTCCTCACCCGGACCAACTGAACCCCATCCCGGCCCCGAAAGGCAGAACTGATCATCGTGACGGCGATTCCCAGCTTCACCGGCGACGCGAACCCCTACGGAGGCGGCGACCCGTACGCGGACTACCGCACGGCCGACTTCCCCTTCACCCAGTACGCCGACCTCGCCGACCGGCGCCTCGGTGCCGGTGTCATCGCCGCCAACGACGAGTTCTTCGCCCAGCGCGAGAACCTGCTGGTGCCCGAGCGCGCCGAGTTCGACCCCGAGCACTTCGGGCACAAGGGCAAGATCATGGACGGCTGGGAGACGCGGCGCCGCCGGGGCGCGTCGGGCGAGAACCCGTGGCCGACCGCCGAGGACCACGACTGGGCGCTGGTCCGCCTCGGCGCCCCGGGCGTGATCCGGGGGATCGTCGTCGACACCGCCCACTTCCGCGGCAACTACCCGCAGGCCGTGTCCGTCGAGGGCACCTGCGTGCCGGGCTCCCCGTCGCCGGAGGAGCTCCTCGGGGACGACGTGAAGTGGACGACCCTGGTCCCGCGCACCCCGGTCGGCGGCCACGCCGCGAACGGTTTCTCCGTCGCCGTCGAGCAGCGCTTCACCCACCTGCGGGTCAACCAGCACCCCGACGGCGGCATCGCCCGACTGCGCGTGTACGGCGAGGTCGTCCCGGACCCCGCGTGGCTGGAGGTGCTCGGCACCTTCGACGTCGTCGCCCTGGAGAACGGCGGCCAGGTCGAGGACGCCTCCAACCTCTTCTACTCTCCGGCCACCAACACCATCCAGCCGGGCCGCTCCCGAAAGATGGACGACGGCTGGGAGACCCGGCGCCGCCGCGACCAGGGCCACGACTGGATCCGCTACCGGCTCGCCGCGCAGTCCCGGATCCGCGCCCTGGAGATCGACACCGCGTACCTCAAGGGCAACAGCGCCGGCTGGGCCTCGGTGTCGGTCAGGGACGGCGAGGACGGCGACTGGCGGGAGGTCCTGCCCCGCACCCGCCTCCAGCCCGACACCAACCACCGCTTCGTCCTGCCGGACCCGGCCGTCGGCACGCACGCGCGCGTGGACATCTTCCCGGACGGCGGCATCTCCCGGCTGCGGCTGTTCGGCTCCCTGACGGAGGACGGTGCGCGGCGTCTCGCGGCGCGTCACCAGGAGCTGGGCGGCTGACCCGCCCCGAGGGGCGCACCGGCCCGACAGCACCGGTGCGCCCCTGCCTCACGCCGCGTGCCCGCCGTCCACGGCGAACTCCGCACCGGTGACGTACGCCGCCCCGGCCAGATACGCCACCATCGACGCCACCTCGTCGGCCGTCCCGAACCGCCCCAGCGCCGTCATCGCCGCCTGGCCGGCCGCGTACGGTCCGTCCGCCGGGTTCATGTCGGTGTCGATCGGGCCGGGAAGGACGAGGTTGGCCGTGATCCCGCGCCCGCCCAGTTCCCGGGCCAGGGCCTTGGTCATGCCGGCCAGGGCCGCCTTGCTGGTCGCGTAGAGAGTCCCGCCGGGGCCCGGCACGCGCTGGGCCATGCAACTGCCGATCGTGATGATCCGCCCGCCCTCGGGCATGCGCGCGGCGGCGGCCTGGGACGTCAGGAAGACACCGCGTACGTTGACGGCGAGGACCCGGTCCACGTCCGCGAGCGAGAGGGTCTCCAGCGGCCCGAGCACCCCCACGCCCGCGTTGTTCACCAGGACGTCGAGGCCGCCCAGCGCCTCGGCCGCCGCGGTCACGGCACCGGCCGCCTCGGCGGCGTCCGCCGCGTCCGCGCGTACCGCCACCGCCCGGCGCCCCAGCGCCTCCACGGCCCGTACGACGTCCTCGGCCGCCTCCTTGCCGTTCACATAGCCGACCGCCACGTCCGCGCCCTCCCGGGCCAGCCGCAGGGCCGTGGCCGCGCCGATGCCCCGGCTCGCGCCGGTCACGAGAGCCACCTTGCCGTCGAGAGTTCCTTGAGAAGTACCGGGAGTTCCCTGAGAAGTCATGGGTCCATCCCACCGGCCGACCGACTGCGGTGCCGGCGGTGAACGGACGTCGAGGTGGGCCCCTCCGGTTCCCCACCTGAGGGAGCCGTCCGGGCGAGCGATGAGTTGCGGGTGCGCACGGGGTCTGAACCGATGACAACAGACCCCGACCGTTCCGAGCAGAAGGGCACCCGCCATGGGCAAGCTCGTCTCCACCCTCTTCGTCACCCTCGACGGCGTCTACCAGGCCCCCGGCGGCCCGCACGAGGACACCCGCGGCGGCTTCACCCACGGCGGCTGGAGCTTCCCGTACGCCGACGAGGACTTCGGCCGGTTCATCGGCGAGGTCTTCGCACGTCCGCGCGCCTTCCTGCTGGGGCGCCGGACGTACGACATCTTCAGCACGTTCTGGCCGAAGGTGACCGACCCCGCCGATCCGGTCGCCTCGAAACTCAACTCGCTGCCGAAGTACGTCCCGTCCGCCACCCTCACGGACCCGGGGTGGGCCGGCACCACCGTGCTCACCGGAGACCTCGCCAAGGAGGTCACGGCCCTGAAGGAGCGCACCGACGGTGAGATCCAGGTGCACGGCAGCGGCGCCCTCGTCCGGTCCCTGCTGGCGCTCGACCTGGTCGACTCGCTCCATCTGCTGACCTTCCCGGTCGTGCTCGGCACCGGGTTCCGGCTGTTCCCGGAGGGCGCCGTACCGACCGCGTTCCGGCACGCCGGGGGGAGCGTCACCAGCACGGGCGTCTCGATCGGGACGTACGAGGTGGCGGGCCGCCCGCAGTACGGCGAGTACGCGCTGCCGGAGAACGCGTAGCCGCCTCGCCCCGGCGCCCTCACCGACTCCGGTGAACAGCGCGTCAGGGCGCCGGAGGGCAGGTTAACTTACCGCCAACTCACGGGACTTGACGGGAAAATCTCCGAGCTTGACATTGACATGCCACTGTCTACGCGCGTCATCATGTGCGCATGAATTTCCCCCCACGCGCCTCGCGACTCGGCGCAGCAGCCGCCCTCCTGTCCGCGCTCCTCGTCGGCGGTACCGTCTCCGCCACCACGGCCGACGCGGCCCCCACCGCCGTCGGTGACATCTGCTACAGCGACCTGCCGTCCCAGGCCCATGACACGCTCGACCTGATCGAGCAGGGCGGCCCCTTCCCGTTCGAACAGGACGGCACCGTCTTCCAGAACCGGGAAGGCATCCTGCCGAGCCAGTCGACCGGCTACTACCACGAGTACACGGTCATCACCCCGGGCTCCTCCACGCGCGGTGCGCGGCGCATCGTCACCGGTGAGGAGAACCGGGAGGACTACTACACGGCCGACCACTACGAGTCGTTCGACCTGGTCGACTACGGCTGCTGACCGGGCGGCCACGTCCGTGAACGCCGGCCGGAAGTCCGCCCGGCCCGTCAGGCGGACTTCCGGCTCCCCGCCGCCGCGAACAGGGCGATGCCCAGCACGAGCAGGGCGACGCTCGCGTAGATCTCGTAGCCGTCGAGGAACCCCAGTCGTTGCACGAGGCCCCAGTTCCAGTCGGTGAACTCGTGTACCAGGCCCGCCACGCCCTGGACGAGGGCGAGGAAGCCGAGAATCTCCAGCACCTGCTTCATGGCAGACAGCCTCGCCCCGCGGATCCCCCACGCGCATCGGCCGCGGGGCGGGAGTCCGAGGACGGAAGTCCCGGTCCGGACCCGGTCGGCCGCGTCGAAGGTCTGCGATGCGGTGACTTTGGTCGACCGTTCCGGCCGGGGTGAGGTGAACGGGCCCGGGCCTGCGTAGATTTGTCGACCGTGAGTGGTGACGACGCGGGGCGGTCCTCCCCGGTGCTGACGGGGCTGACGGGCGAGACACCTGCGCTGTTCACCGGGCGCAGATGGTTCATCCCCTCCGCCCTCCTGCACGAGCTCGACCCCGACGCCGCACGGGCCGGGCGACGGCCCCGGCGTACCGCCCGCGACTGGGTCGTCGACTTCTCCTGCTTCCTGCTGGCCGTGCTGGTGGGCGCGGTCGCCGTAGAAGCGCTCAACGACAACCCCCATGTCCCGGAAGGGCTGGCCGTCGTCGACCAACTGATCGGAGCGCTGGCCTGCGCGGCCGTCTGGCTGCGCCGGCGCTGGCCGCTGGGGCTTGCCGTGGCGATGACCGCCGTCACCTTCGTCTCGGACACGGCGGGCGGCGCGGGTCTGATCGCCCTCTTCACCCTCGCCGTGCACCGCCCCTTCCGGTACGTGGCCTGGGTGGGCGGCATCAACGCGGCCATGGCCCCGCTGTACTACTGGATGCGACCCGACCCGGACATCCCCTATCTCGTGAGCGTGGTTTTCGCCGCGTTGCTCACGGTCGCGATCGTCGGCTGGGGCATGTTCGTACGGGCCAAGCGGCAGCTCATGGTGAGTCTCAGGGACCGGGCCCGGCGAGCCGAGACGGAGGCGCGGCTGCGGGCCGAGCAGGCGCAGCGGCTCGCCCGCGAGGCCATCGCGCGGGAGATGCACGACGTGCTCGCCCACCGGCTGACCCTGCTGAGCGTGCACGCGGGCGCCCTGGAGTTCCGGCCCGACGCGCACCCGGCGGAGACGGCGCGGGCGGCGGGTGTCATCCGGGAGAGCGCGCACGAGGCCCTCCAGGACCTGCGCGAGATCATCGGCGTGCTGCGAGCGGCGGAGCCGGACGACACGGGGCGGCCGCAGCCGACGCTCGCGGCGCTGGACACGCTGGTCGCCGAGTCGCGTGAGGCCGGCATGAAGGTGGCCCTCGACCAACGCGTCGGCGACGCCGGCATCGTTCCGTCCTCCGTCGGCCGCACCGCGTACCGGATCGCCCAGGAGGGCCTGACCAACGCCCGCAAGCACGCGCCCGGCACGGAGGTCACGGTGACCGTCACCGGTGCGCCGGGCGCCGGCCTCACGGTCTGCGTGCACAACCCGCTCCCCGAGGGCGAGGTGCCCCCCGTCCCCGGCTCCGGCCAGGGCCTGATCGGCCTGACGGAACGAGCGACCCTGGCGGGCGGCCGCCTGGAGCACGGCCACACGCCGGAGGGCGGGTTCGAGGTACGGGCGTGGCTGCCGTGGGGCTGAGGCGCGGCCTCGCGTCTCCTTCCCGGGCCATCCGGCGGGCCTCGGCCGCGGAGTCTCCATCTGGGCCGGCCTGACGTCGGCTCGCGTGGCGACGGAGGGTCTGGGCCGGACGGCTGACGTCGGCTCGCGGTGTGGTGGACGGTCTGGGCCGGAGGGCCTGCGTCGGCTCGCGGGGCGGTGGTCGCGGGTGCGGCGGCTGGTCTGGAGTGGTCTGAGGTCGGCTTGTTGGGCGGCGGGCGATCCGAGACGGCTGCCTTGGCTTGCGGTGTGGTGGACGGTCTGGGCCGGAGGGCCTGCGTCGGCTCGCGGGGCGGTGGTCGCGGGTGTAGCGGCTGGTCTGGAGTGGTCTGAGGTCGGCTTGTTGGGCGGCGGGCGATCCGAGACGCTGCCTTGGCTTGCGGTGTGGCGGGCAATCCGAGACGGCCGCGTCGGCTTGTGGTGTGGCGTGCGGTCTGGGGCGGCCTGACACCGGCTCTGCGGGCGGTGGGCAGTCTGTGACGGCTTGCTCCGCTCCCGCTGTGGCGGGCCGACCGGGGCGGTCTGGCACCGGTTCCCCGGGCGGCGGCTGCCCGGGGACGGGGCTGGCGTCGGCCTCCGGTGCGGTGGGCGGTCTGAAGCCGCTTGACACCGCTCGCCCCGTGGCGGACTCCCGATGCCGCCGACGTACGTCGTCCCCGGGCCGAGGCGGAGACCGAACGGCTGCGCGACGAGGCCGCGTCCGACGCGGCTCCGGGCCACTGCCGGCTCCGCGTCAACCCGGGGGCATCGACCGTAACCCTTGTGGCCGGTGAGGCGGGCGGCGGATCATGGCCATATGCCGCCTGGTGCACCGCCGTTCGAGGGCGCGACTGTCCGCAGACCCGCGACTGGGGCCACTGGATCCGCCGCCGGACTTCGCCCTGGGCTCAGGGCTTCGTCCGGCCGTCGAAGCGCGAGACCGCCGACCGGGTCGCGATCCTCTCCGACGACCGGGGCGAGGCACCCCTGCTCGAACCCAGGGGCGCGCCCGGCGTCGACTTCGGCACCGTACCGGACGCGGACCGCGCCACGGCCGCAGGAACGGGGGACGTGACATGACGATTCCGTACGACCTTCAGGCGCTGCTGTACGAGATCGACCAGCGGACGAAGGGCATCGTCAGCGGCGAGGACCTCGCCGGGTTGTCCGGGCTCGTGCTCGACCGGCTGGGCTGCACGACGGCGGAGCACGCTTACGACCGCCTGTACACGGACTGGGCGGAGCTTCCCCGGGGCACCGTCGCGTCCGGTCTGCGGGCCGGCCAGGTGCTGAGCGTGCTGCCGTTGCTGCGACTCGAAGGGCCGCTCGTCGACGCGCAGCGGGAGGAGGAGCTGTGGCGGGCGATGCGCGACCACGGCCCGGCGGACGAGACGTGGCGGGCGAACGTCGTCGTCAGACACAGTGCGTGGGGCCTGCGGCACCTCACCGATCCCGCGCAGATGGAGGCAGCACTCGCCCGGATCGAACAGGCCCGGGCCGCGCATCCGCCCGGCACCCGGATCCGCGCGAACCTCGACATGGCGCACGCCGGGCTACGGACGTACCTGGGTCAACTGGGCGGCGGCGAGGACGACTTCGACACGGCCGTCGACGACATGGCCCGTCTCGCGCAGACCTCGGACATGGCGCCGGAGCAGCGTCTGGTCATGAGCGCGCAGGTCGCGCTGTTCCGCATCCACCAGGCCTCCCGGCGCGGCGACGAGGCGGCCCTGGCCGAGCAGATCGGTGTGCTCGAACACGCCATGGCGCAGCTCCCCGCCGGGCACATGGACCGGTTCGCGTTCGAGTCGCACCTGGAAGCCGCCCGCGGCGCCCTGACCCTGCTGCGGGGGCAGCGCACCGGCCGGTTCGAACCCGCCACCGAAGGGGCGGGCGCCGCGACGCCCACGGACGAGATCCGCCGCCGGATCGCCACCCTGCCGGTCAACGCCCAGGCCGACAAGCTGACCGAGGCGGGCTTCGCGGTGGGGCAACGGGCCCTGCTCACCATGGACCACCAGGCGATGCGGGAGTCCATGGAACTGCGGGAGGCCGCCCTCGACCTGCTCGAACCCGACGACGACCGGTGGATCCGGGTCGCCGGCGGGCTGGGCGTCAGCCACTGCGTCATGGCCGACCTGCAGTTCGCGCCGCCCGCTGACCGCGCTCTCCACCTCGACCAGGGCATCGCCTGGCTGCGGCACACCCTGCGGCTCACCGGCGGGCCCCACCACCCGCTGTGGGGCGGCACCGGCATCACCCTCGCCAAGGCCTACCGTCTGCGCGGCGACGAGTACGCCCATGACGCCCGCACCAGACGCCTGAACTACGACGCCTCCCGTCGCGTCGGCCTCCAATGCCTGCGCGCTGCCGCCTGGAGCGCCCTGCTCCAGTCCGGTACGGCCCATGCCGCCGAGACCGCCCGGATGGCGGGCGCCCAGGCCCTCGACGTGGCGCGTTGGTGCCTCGCCGACGGCGCCCACGCCGACGCCGTACGAGCCCTCGACGCGGGACGCGGCCTCGTCCTGCACGCGGCGACCGCGGTCACCACCGTGCCCGAGATGCTGAAGGAGCTGGGCCGGACGGAGCTCGCCCGGGAGTGGCAGGCCGCGGGCAGCGTGCCCGAGGTGGGGGAGGAGATGCTGTTCACCGCTCAGGCCGCGTTCGCGGGGCCCTCCAGCCGCCTGCGCCGCCGGGTCCTGGAGGCGCTTGCCGACTCCCCACGGCACCACGGGCTGCTGGACGTGCCCTCGCCCGAGGACATCGGCGGGGCCCTGCGCGCGATGGACGCGACCGCGCTGGTCTACCTGGTACCGGGCGACGGTGCCGTGCCGGGTCTCCTCGCTGCCCGGCCCGGCTCCGGTGCGGCCGTCCTCGTCACCGCCGACGGCCGCACCCGCTCCCTCGACCTGCCCCACCTCACCGTCGACGCGCCCCCGCTCACCGCGTACCGCGCCACCGGCACCCCCGGCCGCGACGCCGGCGGCCCGCCCGTGTCCGACACGTCACCCGCACCCGGACCGGCCCCGGGCCCCGGCACGAGCCGCACCGCCCTGGAGCAGCTGTGCGCCTGGGCCGGTACGGCCGTGATGGAACCGCTGCTGAGCCGGTTACCGCGCGGTTTCGGCCGGGCGCCCGCTGTCGTGCTGGTGCCCATGGGCGAGCTGGGCGTCGTGCCCTGGCACGCGGCACGACTGACCGGCCGGCGCCGCTCGCGCGGATACGCCTGCGAACGGGCGGACATCTCCTACACGCCCTCCGCCCGGCTGCTGTGCGAGGTGGCCGCCCGGCCCGCCGCCGGCACCCGGCAGACCCTGGTCGTCGGCAACCCGACCCGCGACCTGCACCACGCCGGTGAGGAGGCCGAGGCCGTCCACCGCGTCTTCCACCCGGACGGCGACCTCCTCGGCCCCGGTGCCGCCACGCCCGCCGCCGTCACGGACTGGCTGCGCCGGCAGCGGGGCGGCCTGCTGCACCTCGCCTGCCACGGAGTGGTGCGTCAGGGCGAGCGGCACAGCGCCTACCTCGCCCTGTCCGGCGGGCCGTTGGCCGCCGAGGAGCTGACCGAGGGCGCCACCCGCTACCGCGGCCTGGACCTGGTGGTGCTCGCCGCCTGCCGCACCAACGTCTCCGGGCACGGCTACGACGAGGCGTACAGCCTGTCCACCGCGTTCCTCGTCGCGGGCGCCCGCTCGGTCATCGGCTCCCTGTGGCCGGTGCCCGACGAGGCGACGTCCCTGCTGATGTACATGACCCACCACTTCATGAGCCGCGACGGACTGCCGCCCGGACGGGCCCTGCGCAGCGCCCAGTCGTGGATGCTGAACGACCGCCGCGAGGCACCGCCCGGCATGCCGGCCCACCTCAGGGCACGGGTGGGACACATCGACGCGGACGACCTGACGGCGTGGGCGGGCTTCACCCACCTCGGCTGGTGACGGCTCGTCACCTCTCGGTGCGTACGACGACCTGGGCCGTCCCCCAGCGGCCAGCCCCGTACGCCGGACCGCCCGCGTCCCGCTCGCCCCCGGCACCCGCCGCGAGCACCCGCAGCAGACCGCCCCCACCGGCCGGTGCCACGCTGTCGCGTGCGCCGGAGGGGGCGCCGGTGGACCAGGCGGACAGCCGGAACGGAGCGAGGTTCAGCTCGTCCTCCGCGACGATCACTTTCAGCCAGTCCCGGGTGAAGGCACCCCGCACCGCCGAACGCCCCGGCGGCAGCCGCAGCCACACGGGTTCCCCGCGCCGGGCCCACCCGACCCTGCCGTCCCCGATGAACTCGCCCTCGAACAGATGCGGGGAGGATCCGTAACTGTCCGTCAGGTCGAGCAGCACCGCCCACAGATGACGCCCGGCATGGTTGTGGATCCCGACCCGCACCTGCGGCTCCCGGCCGTCGGCCGTGTACCCGCAGACGATCTCGCCGTCCGCCGAGTGCCGCAGGCTGCCCACCGCCGTCTCCTCGACGGTGATCCGGACCAGCGACGACAGCAGCGGATCCGGGTTGACCAGATCCCGGATCCGGTGCCAGTGGGCGATGTGGGCCAGGCAGTCGGCCACGCGTGCCGCGTCCGCGGGGGACCGCAGCGACAGCTCGGGCACGGGATGCCCGCCCCCACCCGACACCCGCGCCCGGCCGTCCCCGACCTCCACGTGCAGCCGCAGCGCGTCCCCGGCACCGATCGGCGACCGCAGCGGCAGCCCGTCCCCGCCCCCGGTCTCCGGCGCCAGGGCCAGGGCGGGCAGCTCCCCGACCGCCTGCGCGACCAGGCGTACGGCGGCCTTCTCGCCCGACAGCGTCACCACGGCCGGCGGGAACGCCAGCGCCGACGGAGTCACGGCGTGCGCCCACTGCTGGTCCTCGGACGTCGGTTGCCAGCCGACCGGGTCCACCAGGGCCGACTCGGGGCGTACGTCACGGACCACGACCGTGCGCGCCGCGGCGTCCCCGAGCAGGGTGAACTCGGCGCCCGTGGACCGCAGTCCGTGTGCCGCGCCGCAGTTGACCTCCCAGCCCCACGCCGTGTGCCGCAGCAGGAACGGCGAGCCCGGCACCGGCTCGCCGGACAGGAACGCCCCGTCCTCCGGCCCGCGCAGCTCGGGATGCTGCACGTGGCTCAGCGCCCGCACGCGCGCCTCGGTGAGCGCGTGCAGCTCCCCGTACGCGGCCGTGGGGCCGAGCCGGTCCAGCGCGCCCAGCAGCGCATGGCTGAAGTAGCCCCGGATCTTCCCGTCGACGACGTTCTCGTGCGCGAGCTCCTGAGGGCGGCACGCGGCCAGCAGCACGTGCCGGCCCGGCTCGGGTACCTGCCCGCCGCCGCCGGACCGTGCGCCCGGGCCCGCCGCCGGGTGCCACCAGGACCGCCAGGGCACGCCCCGCACCGCCGCACCGGGCGGACCGGCGGCGTCCTGCCGCGTCGCACCGCCCGAGTGGCAGCAGTCCAGCACCGCCACGACATGCGTGCCGCGGGCCGCGACGCCGTCCAGGAGCGCGCCGAGTTCGGTGTCCCGCAGCACCGGCTGCCCGCCCGGCATCAGGCTGTCGTGACACACCAGCGCCTGCGACCAGCCGGTGGCCTCGCCCGGATCGGTGGTCGGGCTCTGGCTGCCGTGCCCGCTGAACCACAGCAGCGCGGTGTCCTGTGGCCCGCTCTTCCCGAGATGCTCCTCCAGCCCCGCCAGCACGGCCGCCCGGGTCGCCTCGGCGTCGTACAGCGTCCGGATCCGCGCGGCCGGACCGCTCCGGCTCCGCAGCCAGTTCTCCGCTGCCCGTACGTCGTTGACACAGCCGCGCAACGGCAGGCCGGGGTAGTCGTCGATGCCCACGAACAGGGCGTACACGGTGCGCATGCGGTGATCCTTCCAGGCCTGCCGGGGCGCGGGCAGGGCGTTTCCGGGGCGCATGCCGGGCACGTGCGCGCGACCCCACGACCCCGTGCTCCGAACGGAGTTGACTTGGCTGTGGTGATGGCTGATGTTTGTGCCGCCTTCAGCACCGCGCGTAACGGAAGGAACAGGCACGTGAGTTTCGCGGGGACCCACCAATCCGTACCAGCCACCGGGGCCGCCGAACGGCGGACCGCACCCGCCCCCTCCGGCCAACGGCCCCTACGTGCCGCCCCCGTACCTGCCGCCCCAGCCGGGCCCTGCGCCGTACGGCTACCCGCACCCCCAGCCGCACCCACCGCAGCCCCAGCCTTACCCGTACTTCCCCCGGCCGCGTCCGGGCCTTGCCGCCTGGGGCCTGGGGTGGGGCGGTGGGCGCGGTGCCGCATGGCCGTCGGTGCGCGAACTGCTGCGACAGGGGCAGCCGCGGATCTCCGGTTGCATGTGGCTGGTGCTGCTCGCTCCGTGCACCTGGTTCGCGTTCCCGCCGCTCATGCTGTGCTACTCGTTCGCGCGCTCGGCCCGCATCCGGGCCCACCGGCTGTTCCCGCACACGCACCGGGCCGTCGAGGACCGGCACGTGACGCGCGTGCAGAAGGTGCGGGCCTGGACCGCGGCCGCCATGTCCCTGCTGCTGCTCGCCGTGTACGGCAAACCGGAGGACGTCGCCGAGGCCCAGGAGCAGTACGTGATGCGGCTGGTGGTCACCCCGCCCCTGCTGCTCCTGAGCGCCCCCGTCGTGATCGCGGTGCTGTTCCGGTGGGCGTCGGCGGAGACCAGGTCGGCCATGCGGGTGCGGGTGCGGGCCGCCCTGCGGTCGGCCGGCTGGTACGTCGGTGCCGTGACGGCCGTCCCGCTGCTCGGCGGGGCGATCGTCCTGCTCGGCCGGGACCAGACGCCCTCCTCCGGTTCGGCGGGCGCCGCCCCCTGGCTGATCCTCGCGGCCGCCCTGCCCCTGGCCTGGCTTCTGTTCTTCCTGGGCTTCGCCACCGGTCCGGCCGTGCGCACCGGCTTCAACACCGCGGCCGTGCACGCCGCGCTCCCCGCCCTGCTGACCGGCACGCTGGTGTGGGAGTTCGCCGCCATCAGCCTGCTCGCGGGCGGCCTGCCGCCCGGGCCGCCGGTGATCCAGGCGCTCGCCGTCATCGGCGGTCCCGCCTCGGTGACGGCGGTGGTCTGGTGGGAGATCAGCCGCCTGCGCACCCGGTACGGGGTGGCGCTGCGCGCCTGAGCCCGCGGTCCGAACCCACCGTTCCTCAGCCGGAGTTGGCGCGGAGGACCGTACGTCCGCGCCCCGCATCCGCCCCCGCCGTGATTACGTAAGGCCCATGACTGCGATCAGACTGCTCCTCGTCGACGACGATCCGCTGGTGCGGGCCGGACTGTCCTTCATGATGGGCGGAGCCGACGACATCGAGATCGTCGGCGAGGCGGCCGACGGCGGCGAGGCGGAGGCGCTCGTCGACCGCACCCGCCCGGACGTCGTGCTCATGGACATCCGGATGCCGACGGTGGACGGCCTCACGGCCACGGAGCGGCTGCGCGCCCGCAAGGACGCCCCGCAGGTGGTGGTCCTCACCACCTTCCACGCCGACGAACAGGTCCTGCGGGCGCTGCGCGCGGGCGCCGCCGGTTTCGTCCTCAAGGACACCCCGCCGGCCGAGATCCTCGCCGCCGTACGCCGGGTCGCGGCCGGCGACCCGGTCCTGTCGCCCACCGTCACCCGCCAGTTGATGCGGCACGCGGTCGGCACCGCCGCCGACACCCGCCGCACGCGTGCGCGTGAACGCGTGGCGGCCCTCAACGACCGCGAGCGCGAGGTCGCCGTCGCGGTCGGCCGGGGCCTGTCCAACGCCGAGATCGCCACCGGCCTCTTCATGAGCGTCGCCACGGTCAAGACGCACGTCTCCCGCATCCTGGCCAAGCTCGACCTCAACAACCGCGTGCAGATCGCCCTGCTGGCGTACGACGCGGGACTCCTGGAGGAGGAACAGGAGGGTCACTGACCGCCCTGCCGGGCACGCCGGCCCGCCGGCCCGCCGTCACGCGAAGGCGGAGGCGGTTCCGCCGGGGATCTCCGCGAGGTGCACCGGCCTGCGCTCCCGGCGTGACAGCTCGCACGCCTCGGCGACGCGCAGCGCCTGAAGGGCCTCGCGCCCGTCGCAGGGGTTGGCCCGCTCGCCCCGCACGACCTCGACGAACGCGTTCAGCTCCGCCTCGTAGGCGGGGCCGAAGCGCTCCAGGAAGCCGGTCCAGGGCTTGTCGGCGGCCGGCGGCCCGGTCGGCTCGGTGGACGCGATCGGCGTACGGTCGTCCAGGCCGACCACGATCTGGTCGAGCTCCCCGGCCAGCTCCATGCGCACGTCGTAGCCGGCCCCGTTCAGCCGGGCGCCGGTGACCGTGGCGAGTGTGCCGTCGTCGAGGGTGAGGAGCGCGGCGCCGGTGTCGACGTCGCCCGCCTCGCGGAACATCGCGGGCCCGGCGTCCGACCCCGCCGCGTAGACGTCCGCCACCTCCCGGCCCGTCACCCAGCGCAGCACGTCGAAGTCGTGGATCAGCGTGTCCCGGTACAGCCCGCCGGACAGCGGCAGCCACGCCGCGGGCGGCGGCGTCCGGTCACTGGTCAGCGCCCGCACGGTGTGCAGCCGCCCCAGCCTGCCGGAGCGCACGGCCTCGCGGGCGCCCCGGTAGCCGGCGTCGAAGCGGCGCTGGAAGCCCATCTGGAGCACCGTCCCGGCCGTCTCGACCTCGGCGATCGCGCTCAGGGTCCCCGGCAGATCCAGCGCGATGGGCTTCTCGCAGAACACCGGCAGGCCCGAGCGTGCTGCCCGACCGATCAGTTCGGCGTGGGCCGACGTCGCCGTCGTGATCACCACGGCGTCGACCCCCCAGCGGAAGATCTCCTCCACGCCGGGCGCGGCCGTCTCACCCAGCCGGTGCGCCAGTTCCTGGGCCCGCGAGGCGTCCGCGTCCGTAAGGATCAGGGAGCCCACGTCGCGGTGCCGGCTGAGCGTGTTCGCGTGGATCGTGCCGATGCGGCCCGTACCGATGACGCCGATGCGCATGGAAACAAAGTGCGTGCGCAGCCCGCCCCTGTCAATCTGTATGTCCGGACAATCTGACTACACAACTTCCCGTCAACAACGCACGGAGCTACGCTCGGCCCGTGCCGAAACCAGAAGTGGACCCGACCGTGCAGCTCGAGCTGAGCGTGGACCGCAGCTCTCCCGTGCCGTTGTACTTCCAGCTGTCCCAGCAGCTGGAGGCCGCGATCGAGCACGGCACGCTGACCCCAGGCAGCCTGCTGGGCAACGAGATCGAACTCGCCGCCCGGCTCGGCCTGTCCCGGCCGACCGTCCGCCAGGCCATCCAGTCGCTCGTCGACAAGGGCCTCCTCGTCCGCCGCCGGGGCGTGGGCACCCAGGTCGTGCACAGCCAGGTCAAGCGCCCTCTGGAGCTCAGCAGTCTCTACGACGACCTGGAGGCGGCGGGCCAGCGCCCGGCCACCAAGGTCCTCGTCAACACGCTCGTCCCCGCCTCCGCCGAGGTCGCCGCCGCGCTGGGCGTCGCCGAGGACAGCGACGTCCACCGCGTGGAACGCCTCCGCCTCGCCCACGGCGAGCCCATGGCCTACCTCTGCAACTTCCTGCCCCCCGGCCTCATCGACCTCGACACCGCCCAACTGGAGACCACGGGCCTCTACCGCCTGATGCGAGCGGCCGGCATCACCCTCCACAGCGCCCGCCAGTCGATCGGCGCCCGGGCGGCGACGGCGGCGGAGGCGGAGCGACTGGCGGAGGAGGCAGGGGCCCCGCTGCTCACCATGCAACGCGTCACGTTCGACGATACGGGCCGAGCAGTGGAATACGGCACACACACCTACCGCCCGACGCGCTACTCGTTCGAGTTCCAGCTCCTGGTGCGGACCTGAGGGAGATGCCGCTGAGGGGCGCGGTGAACTGCGCGACAAGCCCCCGCGCACCCGCACTCGGCACTGATCCGCACCACCCCTCTGCTCCGCACCCTGCCTCCCCGTGAGGCAGAATCGGCGGCGATGAGCACCTACCGCGACTTCACCGCCCCCATCGGCTCCCGCCGTGCCACCGTGCTCCGCACCGTCGGCACCCGGGAGCGCCGCTCACACCTGACGGCACCCCGCGTACCGACGGTCGGCATCGACATCGGCGGTACGAAGGTGATGGCGGGCGTCGTCGACGCCGACGGCAACATCCTGGAGAAGGTCCGCACCGAGACGCCGGACAAGTCCAAGAGCCCCAAGGTCGTCGAGGACACCATCGCCGAGCTGGTCCTGGACCTCTCGGACCGGCACGACGTGCACGCCGTCGGCATCGGCGCGGCCGGCTGGGTCGACGCCGACCGCAACCGCGTGCTGTTCGCCCCCCACCTGTCCTGGCGCAACGAACCGCTCCGCGACCGCCTCTCCGGCCGGCTCTCGGTACCGGTCCTCGTGGACAACGACGCCAACACCGCCGCCTGGGCCGAGTGGCGCTTCGGCGCCGGCCGCGGCGAGGACCACCTCGTGATGATCACGCTGGGCACCGGCATCGGCGGCGCGATCCTGGAGGACGGCCAGGTCAAGCGCGGCAAGTACGGCGTCGCCGGCGAGTTCGGCCATATGCAGGTCGTGCCCGGCGGCCACCGCTGCCCGTGCGGCAACCGCGGCTGCTGGGAGCAGTACAGCTCCGGAAACGCCCTGGTCCGCGAGGCGCGCGAGCTGGCCGCGGCCGACTCCCCGGTGGCGTACGGGATCATCGAGCACGTCAAGGGCAACATCTCCGACATCACCGGCCCGATGATCACCGAGCTGGCCCGCGAGGGCGACGCCATGTGCATCGAGCTGCTCCAGGACATCGGCCAGTGGCTCGGCGTCGGCATCGCCAACCTCGCCGCCGCCCTCGACCCCTCCTGCTTCGTCATCGGCGGCGGCGTCTCGGCCGCCGACGACCTGCTGATCGGCCCCGCGCGGGACGCCTTCCGCAGGCATCTGACCGGCCGCGGCTACCGCCCCGAGGCCCGTATCGCCCGGGCCCAGCTCGGTCCCGAGGCCGGCATGGTCGGCGCCGCCGACCTGGCCCGGCTGGTCGCCCGCCGCTTCCGGCGCGCCAAGCGCCGCCGGGTGGAGCGGTACGAGCGCTACGAGCGGTACGCGCAGTCCCTCCGCAGCAGCCAGGAGACGCTGTGACCGCCTCCCTGCCGCACCAGGGCTCGTGGCCGGAGGGGGAGGAACGCCCGGCCGAGGACCGCCGCCACATGATCCGCCGCCGGGCGCTCACCCTGCTGATCATCGTGCTGCTCATCGGCGTTCCGGCCGGCTACCTGGTGATCTCCGCGAACCAGAGCCGGGACAGCGGCAAGGACAAGGAGGCCAAGTACTCGGCGACGGGCCTGACCGCGGGCTGGCCGTCCAAGCTCCAGCGCCGGATCTACCAGGTGCCCGTCCCGCACCCGGCCTGGCACGTGGCGTACTACGAGACCAACAACTGGAAGACCAGCCGCCTGTACGCCCAGTTCGAGACCAACGCGGCCGGTCTGGACGCCTATCTGACGGGCCTGGGCGTGACCCGGGACGACCTGGAGAAGGGCCACATCACCATCGGCGCCCGCGACCGCAAGGTCACCGGCTGGAAGTTCCCCGAGGGCGACGCGTGGTACGGCTTCGTCCACCGGCAGAAGAACCCCGCACCCACGCACGACGTGGTGGTGGACCTGTCCAACCCGGCGTACCCCTGGGTGTACGTGGTGTCCCGGACGGTGCCCTGACCCGAAGCCGTGCCCGGTCGTCGGGGCCGCCGGGGCCGGTTGTCAGACCCCGCCCGTAGAGTCGGAGACAACTGAATCCGACACGCGGGCGGGAGGTGGCAGGACGTATGGGCGACACGGCCGCGATGGCCGAGCGAGCGGGAGACACGACGGTCCCGGTCCGGCTCCCGGCCGTCTTCCTGCCCGCACCCCTCCCGCGCGGCGGGCGCATCGCCTTCTGGGACCCCGCGGGGGAGCCCCTGCCCGCAGAGGTCGCAGAGCTCACGGAGGACACCGAGCTCACCGTCGTACGACGGCACGGCGCCGCGGTCCGGCGGCGGACCACCCCGGCGCTGTCCCTGTCGCTGGACGAGGCCCTGCCGCTGCTGGTGCGCGCCCGGCGCGACCCCGCGGCCCACCCCGCCACCGCCTGCTGGGGCGCGGCCGCCCTGCACGCCCTGCGGCTGATCGCGCGCGGCCGGCTGCTGCCCGGCCTGACCCCCACGGGCCACGACGCCTGGCGCGCCGGCCCGCTCGACCCGGACGACATCGCGCACCTGCGCGCGGTGGCCGCCGCCCTGCCCTACGAGGGACACGCCGTCCCGCTGCCCGGCCCGGGCCCGATCCACCTGCCCGAACCGGAAGCGCTGGTACGCGCGTTCCTGGACGCGGTCGCCGACACCCTGCCGCGCACCCCGGCCGCACCCCACGCCACCGGCAGACCCTTCGCGGCCCGCGCCGCCCAGCACCTGCCGCATGCCCACGACTGGGCCGCCGAGGTCGCCGCCGGGATGGACGCCGGCGTGCGGATCTCGCTCCGGCTGGACCTCTCGGCGTACGACCTGTTCGACGACGCCTTCGACGGCGGCGCGCGCAGCGCCGGCGCAGCGGTCGTCCAGGTGCACAGCCTCGCCGACCCCACCCTCGTCGCCGACGCGGCGGCGCTGTGGGCGGGCGAGACGGACGACGCCTTCGGCCCCCGCGCCCGGGTGGACGCCGCCCTCGCCGTCCGCCGCGCGGCCCGGGTCTGGCCTCCGCTCGACCGGCTCTCCGACCAGGACGTGCCCGACGTGCTGGCACTGACCGAGGAGGAGCTGAGCGACCTGCTCGGTGTCGCGGCCACCCGGCTCGCCGCGGCCGGCGTCGCCGTGCACTGGCCCCGGGACCTGGCCCAGGACCTCTCGGCCGCGGCGGTGGTCCGGTCGGCCCCCGGCTCGGCGACCGACGGAACCGGCTTCTTCGAGAGCGAGGATCTGCTCCAGTTCCGCTGGCAGCTGGCGCTCGGCGGCGACCCGCTCACCGAGAGCGAGATGGACGCCCTCGCCGAGGCCCACCGCCCGGTCGTCCGGCTGCGCGACCAGTGGGTGCTGGTCGACCCCGCCCTCGTCCGCAAGGCCCGCCAGCGGGACCTGGGGCTCCTCGACCCGGTCGACGCGCTGTCCGTCGCCCTCACCGGCACCGCAGACGTGGACGGCGAGACGGTCGAGGCCGTACCGGCCGGCGCCCTGGCCGCCCTGCGCGACCGCCTCACCGCGGGGGTACGCCCGGCCGAACCGCCGCCGGGCCTGCACGCCACCCTCCGCGACTACCAGCTCCGGGGCCTGGCCTGGCTCGACCTGATGACCTCCCTCGGCCTCGGCGGCTGCCTCGCCGACGACATGGGTCTCGGCAAGACCGTCACGCTCATCGCCCTGCACCTGAAGCGGGCCCGCAGCGAGCCCACCCTCGTGGTCTGCCCGGCCTCGCTGCTGGGCAACTGGCAGCGGGAGATCACCCGTTTCGCGCCCGGCGTCCCCGTCCGCCGCTTCCACGGCCCGGACCGCAGCCTGGACGACCTGGACGGCGGCTTCGTCCTCACCACGTACGGCACGATGCGCTCCGCGGCCCCCGCCCTGGCCGGGCAGGAGTGGGGCATGGTCGTCGCCGACGAGGCGCAGCACGTCAAGAACCCCTACTCGGCCACGGCCAAGGCGCTGCGCACGATCCCGTCGCCCGCACGCGTGGCCCTGACCGGCACGCCCGTCGAGAACAACCTGTCGGAGCTGTGGGCCCTGCTCGACTGGACCACCCCGGGTCTCCTCGGCCCGCTGAAGTCCTTCCGCGCCCGGCACGCCCGGGCCGTGGAGAACGGCGAGGACGAGGAGGCGGTGGAGCGCCTGGCCCGCCTGGTCCGGCCCTTCCTGCTGCGCCGGAAGAAGTCCGACCCGGGCATCGTCCCCGAGCTGCCGCCCAAGACGGAGACCGACCACCCGGTGCCGCTCACCCGCGAACAGGGCGCGCTGTACGAGGCGGTGGTGCGCGAGTCGATGCTCGCCATCGAGACCGCGGAGGGCATGGCACGCCGCGGCCTGGTGCTGAAGCTGCTGACGTCGCTGAAGCAGATCTGCAACCACCCGGCGCTGTACCTGAAGGAGGAGACCGCCCGGACCGGTGGCGACCGGCTCGCCGCCCGCTCCGGCAAACTCGCGCTGCTGGACGAGCTGTTGGACACGCTGCTCGCCGAAGACGGATCCGCCCTGGTCTTCACGCAGTACGTCGGGATGGCCCGGCTGATCACCTCCCACCTGGCCACCCGGGCGGTCCCCGTCGACCTCCTCCACGGCGGCACGCCGGTCCCGGAGCGGGAGCGCATGGTCGACCGCTTCCAGGCCGGCTCGACCCCGGTCCTGGTGCTGTCCCTCAAGGCGGCGGGCACCGGCCTCAACCTCACCCGCGCGGGTCACGTCGTGCACTTCGACCGCTGGTGGAACCCGGCCGTCGAGGAACAGGCCACCGACCGCGCCTACCGCATCGGCCAGACCCAGCCCGTCCAGGTCCACCGCCTCATCACCGAGGGCACGATCGAGGACCGCATCGCCGAGATGCTCCAGGCCAAGCGCGCCCTCGCCGACGCGATCCTCGGCTCCGGCGAGTCGGCCCTCACCGAACTGACGGACCGCGAGCTGTCCGACCTGGTCTCCCTGCGGAGGACGCCATGACGCCCAGCCCGGCCGACAAGGCCCGCCGGGCCCTGCGGGCGGCCCGGGAGCAGGCCTACCGCAACCCGGAGCCACCGTCCGCTCCCCGCCCGGCCGAGAGGCCCACGGGCCAGGAGGAGACTCCCCGTCCGGGAGACGTGGCCAGAGCAGCACTGCGCAGGGCGGTCACCGAGCACCGGCGTGGCGACGGCCCGGCGAGCGAGGCGGGCGCGGCGGAGGACGCCGACGGGCCCGGCGTGCTGACGGGCGGTGCCTCAGAGGACAGGGCGGGGCCGACCGGTGCGGGCGACCTGGCAGAGGGGGACCGTTCCGGCGGCTCGGGTGGGTCGGAGGTTTCCGGCGTCCAGGGGCGGCCGGGCGGTTCCGTCGGCCCCGGTGGGTCGGACCGTTCCCGCTCCCCGGGTGGGTCGGAGGTTTCCGGCACCCCTGGCTTGCCGGGCGGTTCCGGTGCCTCCGGTGGGTTGGATGATTCTGGTGGTTCCGGTGGGTCGGGGGTTTCCGGCGCCCCGGGCTGGCCGGGTGGTTCCGGCGTCTCCGGTGGGCCGGACCGTTCCCGCTCCGCGGGTGGGTCGGGGGTTTCCGGCGCCCCGGGCTGGCCGGGTGGTTCCGGCGTCTCCGGTGGGCCGGACCGTTCCCGCGCCCCGGGTGGGTCGGAGGTTTCCGGCGCCCCGGGCTGGCCGGGAGGTTCCGGCGACTCCGGCGGGTCGGACGTTTCCGGCGCCCTCGTCGGCCCGGACCGTTCCCGTGCCCAGGGGGGAAGCCCCGCGCGGACGCCCTCGGCCGGTGCTCCCGGTGTCGCGGAGGATCGGCCCGCCGCCGCACCGGCGGACGCCTCGGCCGCCGGCGACGACGAGGGCCCGGGGCCGCGCGCTGCGGACATCGCACGCGAGGCACTGCGTGCAGCGCGGCAGGACGCGCGCCGGGCCCGGGAAGAGGCCGAGAGTGCGGGTCGCCGGTCACGGCACAGCCGTGTGGACGAGCGGCCCAGGGCCGGTCGGCAGGCGCGGGGGCACGCCGCCGGCGCGGGAGCGCGGGACGTACGGAAGTTGCTGGCGGACGCCTTCCGAATGCCCGAGGCGTCGGACGACTGGGACGCGGCGCCCGAGAGTTCCCACGAAACCGCCCAGGAGCGCTCGCCCCACGGCACGACCGCCTCGCCGCACCACCCTGCCGACCCCGACCCCGACCCCGCCCCCGCCGCCGCCCGACCCGGGACTCCTCGGACCCCCCACTCCATGGCCGCCCCCGACCGCGACTCCGAACTCCGCCGTACCTTCCCCGCGTTCCCACCCCGGGACCCGGACGGCGAGGGCTTCGCCGAGAGCTGGTGGGGAAACGCGTGGGTCGCCGCCCTGGAGCAGGGCGCGTTGGACGTCAAGAGGCTGGAGCGCGGGCGGGGTTATGCCGAGCAGGGGCATGTCGACGCCATCACGGTGACGCCCGGTCTGGTGCTGGCGTACGTGCGCGGCAGCCGTCCGCGCCCCTACCGCGTGCAGGTGCGGCTGCGTACGCTCGACGACTCCGACTGGGAGCGGTTCCTGGACGCCGCCGCCGACCGGCCCGGGCACATCGCCGCACTCCTCGACAAGGAGATGCCCCGGTCCCTCGCGGACTGCGGCGTGCCCCTGCTGCCGGGCCCGGGTGATCTGGAGCCGCGGTGCAGCTGTCCCGACCGGGGCCACCCCTGCAAGCACGCCGCCGCCCTCTGCTACCAGACCGCGAGGCTGCTCGACGCCGACCCCTTCGTCCTGCTCCTGCTGCGCGGCCGGGGCGAACGCGAGCTGCTCGACGCGCTGTCCCGGCTGAGCGCCACGCGGGCTGCGCGCGCCGCCCAGGACAGGGGACCGGCGCCGCTGCCCGGAGTGCGGGCCGGTGACGTTCTCACACCGCGTGCCCTCCCGCCCCTGCCGGCGCCGCTGCCCCCGCCGCCGCACCCCGAGCAGCCACCGGCCTACCCGGCGGCCCCCGGCGGTCCGGACCCGTTCGCGCTGGACCAGCTGGCCACGGACGCCGCCGCCCGGGCCCACGCCCTGCTCACCACGGGCCGTGACCCGGTCGGGCAGCTGACGCTCTGGGAGGACGCGGTCCGCCTGGCCGCGGCCCGCCCCGGCTCGGGCCTCACGGCGGGCACCCGGGCGCTCTACTCCTTGCTCGCCTCCGCTGCGGGCCGCACCCCGTCCGAGCTGGCCCGCGCGGTCGCCGCCTGGCGCCAGGGCGGACCGGAGGGCCTCGCCGTACTGGAGGAGCCGTGGGATCCGCCGGCCGGCCGGTTCGACCGCGCCCGTCCGCTGCTCCTCGCCGCCGACCTGCCCGCCTTCCGCCCCTGGCGCAACCACCTCACCCACCCCCGGGGTCATGTCCAGCTCCGCCTGGGCCGCGACGGCCTGTGGTACGCCTACGAGTCCGAACCCGGCCAGGACGACTGGTGGCCGCGCGGCACCCCCGACCTGGATCCGGTCGGCGCGCTGACGGGCCTGGGCACTACCGGCGAACTCTGAGGGGCCGCCTGCCGACAGGTCGACTGGGTGACCGTGCGGCACTCGGGACGTCCTCGCGCCCCGCCCCCGGGCGGTCCGGTCGTGGGTGCGGGGCGTCCACGAGCCGCAGCAGCCGTCGCCCCGGCGCGGGCGGGGCGAGGCCGCACGAGGCTCACTCCGGTTGAGCGCCCGTGCCGGTCCAGCTGCTTCCCGTCCCCTCGCCTCCCGCCCGCTCGCCGTCCGCCGGGGCCTCGGTTCCGTGATGGATCCGGATCACCATGTACGTCTCGCCGTCCCTCGGCGGCCGCGTCCAGGACCGGGTGGCGAAGGTGTGCAGCCGCCCGTTCACGATGGCGTGACGCGGCAGATGCGCACCGAACTCCCCCGCCACCGCTTCCAGTAGCGACCGTTCCGTCCCGGCGCCGTCCTCCGGGTCACCGAAGAACCGGCTCGGATCGAGCGCCGACGGTATCTCCCCGCTTGACCGGACCTCTCCGTCGGCGTACGTGAACGCGTACTGCTCGACACCGTCTCGCGCCACCGAGAGGTGGAAGAACGGCCCTCCGTGCCGCGTCCTCAGGCCGCTCCACACCACCACCGCGCGGGTGCCCTCGCTGACGGACGCTGCCGGGGAGACGAACCGCCACCGGTCGAACCGGGCGGGGTCACCGTCGAAGGCGAAGCTCCAGCCGGTACCGGCCCGGCCGACCGCCATGAGAGCCCTGTCGTCGTAGGCCGAGAACTCCCTCTGGTCGCGCAGGGCCCTGTGGCGCGCCTCCCAGGAGGTCAGGGGTTCGTTCAGCACGGTGCCGTCCCCGTCCGCGAGACGTCCGGGCAACTCCGCCGGCTCCACCCCTTCCACCAGGACGAACCGGTAGGACGTGCGGTTGTTGCCCGGGTCCGGCTCCGCGAGCCACGCCAGGTCACCCGGGTCGAGCCCGGCCGTCGGCCCCGGTGCCTCCCCCGCCTGCCCGCCCCTCGGCGTGGACAGCAGCTCGCGGCCCCGCTCCGGGGTCAGCAGCGGCCCGAGCACGGGGTCGGCCACCCATCCCAGCGGCGCCAGGTGGTCCGGTCCCAGCGGCTCCCACTGGGGCAGAGCCTCCACCAGTGTCCGCCACGCCTCGTCGGTGTCTCCCCACCGCGCCAGCTCCCGCGCCCGCTCGACCGCCTCCCCGAAGGGCCCGGCCGCGGTGTACCGGTACGTGCCGTTCCGCACCTGTTCCAGCATCGCGTGAGCCTGTGACAGCAGGGCTTCGTCGGCGCCCCGCAGATGGAACCCCAGCGTGGAGTCGGCCCGGTACGAGTGCGCCGCGTGCTCGGCGACCAGCGGCGGCAGCAGATCGGGCGTGTACCGCGGGTCCGTCACCACGTCCTCGAAGTACACCATGTGGGTCTCCCCGAGCAGGCGGCGTATCTGGTCACCCAGCCCGGCGGCCCGAGGCCTGCCGTACTCCTTGGCCTCGTCCAGCGCCCTCTGGGCCCGCTCCCAGCCGCCGCGCAGCGCCTGCAGCCGGGCCTCGGCCACCTGGGCGTCCAGCTTGCGCGTCGTGTCGCTGACGAACACCGGCTCGCCGTCGCCCGGGCGCGCCCGCAGGCGGTGGAACTCCCGGTGCATCTCCCGCATGAACTCGAGGAAGTTCGCGTGCCGCTCGGGTGGCGCGGCCCGCCAGCTGGCCCATGTGTACACGGCCCACTCACCGTTCTCGTCCACGTCCTCGGGATCCAGGAGGACGTATGTGGCGTCGGACTCGACGTCGAGCTGCAGTCCGCGCCGCCACAGGTCCGCCTCCCGCCGCTCCTCGGGCCCGGCGTCCTCGTCGAGGTACTCCGTGAACATGTCCGAGAGTCCCGACGCGTTGTCGTGCCAGTGCGCTTCCCGGGTGCCGGCCAGCAGCCACACGAACCCGCCGGCATGTCGCCACCCGTCGCTGACCTCGAGGAACTCCCGGTACGACGGGGGGAGCCGTCGGCCGAGGCGCTCCTCCATGGCCGCGATCCGCTCCTCGGCCGCGGGCGGGAACCCCAGCCAGCGCGCCTGCCGGGCGGCCTCGTCGTCCTCGCCCTGCGTCTCGCCGTCGGGCAGGGAATCCGCCCACTCCCCGCTCCACCCGAGCAGGAAGGACCGCCAGTCGAATGCCGTGGTGTCCGTCATACGCCCGATGCTGCCACCCACCACTGACAGCGCTCCGCGGCTTGCCGCCGTCAACGGGCCTCCGTGATGCAGCGGTTGAGGTTGTTTCGGTACAGGTGGACGATCACTTCCAACGAGCCGCTAGGATCACGGCATGGTTACGGCCTGGTCGCTCTGGCGCATCGTCAGGACCCGCTCCGGTGCGGGTCCGCTGCTGCGCGTGCCGGCCTTGGCCGTGCTCCTGTTCGGCGTCCTCGTTACGCACGGCGTTCACGTGGAGAGCGTCAAGGGACACCTCTCCACCAGCGCGACGGCCCTCGCCGCGCCGTCGGACGACGGCGTTCGCCATGCGGCCGTCGAGCCCGCGGTGCTTTCCGACGCGGATGCCGGGGATCACGGCGGCCACGGGCCGTCACATCCTGGCGAGCACTGCGTGTCCGGGCAGCCTCAGCAGGTTTCCGCCCTGGTACCGCCCTGCTGTGCGGCGTCGGTTCGCGAATCGACCAGTTCCTGCGACGCATCGACCGTTCGAGGGCCGGCCGCTGGTGGTCCCATGGACGGTGGGTTTCCTGTGGCTCTCAGAGCAGCCTCCATGGTGCGGCAGGTCTAGAGGTACGCGGTTCCTCCGACCGGCCTGCCGGATGTCACCGGTTCGGCTGGTACCGCGCGACGAGCGTCCTGTCCCGTGCTCATGATGGGTCGTCATGTTCGTCGAAGCCGTCCTGCCCCCACCCATGTCTGCGCCTCACTCCGCCCTTGCCGGAGACGCGGCAGCAGCGCGGAGGACCTGTGCCGACACATTCCCGTACGCCAGCGCACGGCCCCTTGGCCCCATGCGGCTCACCGTTGTCGCGCCGACTCGTCTCGGCGGTGCGCGGTGCCCTCGTGATGGCGCTCGTGCTGTGCGCCGTCATGCACGGCGTGTCCGAGGAGACGCACGAGTCGGTGTCCGTGCCCGCCGGATCCTCGGCGATGGCCGCGGACGAGGACCCTCACGGCCCTCACCCCCACCACGGGGCCGAGAAGTGTGCGGCGGATGTGATCGTGCGTACCGCGGCCCAGCCGGCCGAGGAACTCGCCCTGGGCGCGATGGCCGTCGTACTCCTTGCCGTGTCGGTGGTGGTCGGGAGACCGCTCGTACGGCGTGACCGCCGTAGACGTCGCAGCGCACGCACGGGCCGCGTGGCGCTCGCTCGTACGTCGCGGTGGCGGATCTAGACCACTCGCTCGCAGCCGACCGACTTCGCGGCTGCCGCGTGCCCATGGCCTGAGCGCGGACGCATGGTCCGCCCCGTGGCCAGGACGCGCGAGATGAACCCACTGGCATTCATCGAGCGAGAGTGAACACATCGACATGCAGTCATCGACCAAGGCCAAAGTCCCCTCTGGCCGGTCCGCCCTGTCCGGCCTGGTGGGCAACACCCCGCTGCTGCGGGTTTCGGAGCCGCTGACCCCGGCTGGGCGCGGCTTCTGGGCGAAGCTCGAAGGGTTCAACCCCGGGGGCATCAAGGACCGTCCGGGGCTGCACATGGTGGAGCGGGCCCGGGCCCGTGGCGACCTGCGGCCCGGCGGGCGGATCATCGAGTCCACCAGCGGGACCCTGGGCCTGGGGCTGGCGCTGGCCGGCATGGTGTACGGCCACCCGGTCACCCTGGTCACCGATCCGGGGCTGGAGTTGTCCATGACCCGGCTGCTGACCGCGTACGGCGCCCAGGTCAACGTCGTCTCCGAGCCGCACCCCACGGGCGGCTGGCAGCAGGCCCGCCGAGACCGCGTGCAGCGGCTGCTGGAGCAGCACCCCGGCTCCTGGTGCCCCGACCAGTACAACAACCCGGACAACGTCGCCGCCTACACCCCGCTGGCCCTCGAACTCGCCTCCGAGACGGGCCACATCGACGTGCTCGTGTGCAGCGTCGGTACCGGCGGTCACTCGGCCGGCGTCTCCCGTGTCCTGCGCCAGCTCTACCCCGAGCTGACCGTCGTCGGCGTGGACACGACCGGTTCGACGATCTTCGGCCAGCCCGCCCGGCCCCGGCTGATGCGCGGACTCGGCTCCAGCATCCACCCCCGCAACGTCGCCTACGAGAACTTCTCCGAGGTGCACTGGGTGGCCCCGGCCGAGGCGGTGTGGACATGCCGCCAACTGGCCGCCTCCCACTACGCCACCGGCGGATGGAGCGTCGGCGCGGTCGCGCTGGTGGCGGGCTGGCTGGCCCGGACGACGCCGGCGGACGCACGGATCGTCGCGATCTTCCCCGACGGTCCGCAGCGGTACCTGGGGACGGTCTACAACGACGACTACTGCGCCGCCCACGGCCTGCTGGCCTCCCCACCGGCGCCCGAGCCGGAGCTGATCGGCCGCCTGGACGAGAAGGAGGTCACCCGCTGGACCCGGTGCACCACCGTGGTCGATCCCCTCACTCTGCACGGCACTGAGGACGCGGCCGCCGAGTCCGACTCCGCGGAGGAGGGCCGGTGATGGGGCTGCTCACCCAAGTTCGGTCGTACGAACGCAGCGTCCAGCTGTTGATGGTGAACCAGTTCACCATCAACCTCGGCTTCTACATGCTGATGCCCTACCTGGCCGCCCACCTGTCCGGGACGCTCGGACTGGCCGGCTGGCTCGTCGGACTCGTCCTGGGCGTACGGAACTTCAGCCAGCAGGGCATGTTCCTGGTCGGCGGCACGCTCGCCGACCGGCTCGGCTACAAGCCGATGATCATCGCGGGATGCGTGCTGCGCACCCTCGGCTTCGCGACGCTCGGGCTGGTGGACTCGCTGCCCGCACTGCTCGCCGCGTCCGCGGCCACCGGGCTGGCCGGAGCGCTGTTCAACCCTGCCGTACGGGCCTACCTCGCGGCCGACGCGGGGGAGCGCAGGGTCGAGGCGTTCGCCCTGTTCAACGTGTTCTACCAGGCCGGCATCCTGCTGGGCCCGCTGGTGGGCATGGTGCTGACCGGGATCGACTTCCGCGTCACCTGCCTGGTGGCGGCCGGTATCTTCGCGCTGCTGAGCGTCGTACAGATCCGCGCGCTGCCCGCCCGGCGGGCCGAGGACGCCAAGCCGCAGGAGCGCGACGGCGGTGAAGTCGTGCTCGCCCAGTGGCGCGGCATCCTCGCCAACCGGCCGTTCCTGCTCTTCTCCGTCGCCATGATCGGCTCGTACGTCCTGTCCTTCCAGGTCTATCTGGCGCTGCCGCTTCAGGTGCGCCGGCTCGGCGGCGACGGGAACTCCGGTACCGCGGCGGTGGCCGTGCTCTTCGCCGTCTCCGGGCTGAGCACGATCCTCGGCCAGACGCGGGTGACGGCGTGGTGCAAGGCGCGGTACGAGCCGGGGCAGGCGCTCGTGCGCGGGCTGGCGGCCATGGGCCTGGCCTTCGTGCCCCTGCTGCTGGCCACCGCCGTGCCCGTACCGGAGTCCCGGGTCGGGCTGTGGCTGCTCGCGGCGGTTCCGCCGACGCTCGCCGCGCTGCTGCTGGCCGTCGGCACGATGATCGCCTACCCGTTCGAGATGGACACCATCGTCCGCCTCTCCGGTGACCGGCTCGTCGCCACCCACTACGGGCTGTACAACACGATCTGCGGCATCGGCATCACCGTCGGGAACCTGGGAACGGGCGCCGCCCTCGACGCCGCCCGCGCGGCCGGGCTGCCCGCGCTGCCCTGGATCGCGCTGATCGTGCTCGGCCTGGCGTGCGCTGCCGCCCTGTACGCCCTGCACCGCACCGGCCGACTGGCGGGGCAGCCCGCTTCCGAGCCGCTTGCCGTCACCGTCTGACCCGTCGGTCCGACCGGCCCGCCGGCACAGGGGCGGGGCACCGCGCGGTGCCCCGCCCCTGCTGGGTCCTGTTCTCGATGAGCTTTACGCTGGCGGGCCGTTACACGTCCTGCGGGCCGTAGTGGCCCAGGAACATGTCGACCCCGCTGGTGATGAGACGGTCGGTCAGCTCCTCGTCGATGTGCGTGCCGTAGGAGCTGAAGATCATGTGGGGGAAGACCAGGAGCCCGTAGAACTGGATGATCGCCACCCGCAGGTCGGGGATCTCCAGTCGACCTTGCTCGGCGAGGGCACGGAGGGCGCCTGCGACCGCGGGGTGGTGGCTCTCCGGGCCGCGGTGTCTCCAGGCCTCGCCCAGCTCGGGGAAGCGGTGGATCTCGGCGGCGACGAGGTTGCGCAGGGCGGTGACCTCATGGTTGGTGCGGACGGCGTGGACCCAGGTGCGGGCCGCCTCGACGAGGGCGGCCCGCAGGTCATCGGCCTCGGCCAGGCCTTCCAGCGCGGCAGACGACTCCCCGGCGAGCGGCTCGTCGAGTGCGCTCGTGATGACCGCCGTGAACAGGGCTTCCTTGCTGCCGAAGTGGTTGTAGACAGTCACCTTCGACACGCCCGCCTCGGTGGCGATGGCGTCCATTCCCACGCCGAAGCCTTCCCGCAGGAACAGTTCGCGGGCAGCCCGCACGATGGCCTGCCGCTTGAGCTCCGCGCGAGGGCCGCTGGGGGGTTGCTTGACGCTGTCCACGCTCATGACCTCGACCCTAGCATCCATCTGAACTGTACGGTTGAGTTCATATGAACTGAACAGTATGGTTCAGTTATGCGGTCGAGCGAGACCGTGCACGAGCCGTCACGCCGCCCTGCGGCTCGGACCCGACCGCGACAACACACCAGAAGGACTCGTCATGACCCACTCCACCGCCGGTGCGCCGCACACGGCCGAACACGCGCACCAGCCACCCGCCGACCCACGTCGCTGGGCGGCCCTCGCGCTGATCTGCCTGGCCCAGTTCATGCTGATCCTCGATGTCACCGTCGTGAACGTCGCCCTCCCCGACATGGCGGCCGACCTCGACCTCGGCCGGGAGACGCTGACCTGGGTCGTCACCGCCTACACCCTCTGCTTCGGCGGGCTGATTCTGCTCGGCGGCCGGCTCGCCGACGCTTTCGGCGCCCGCCGTACCGTGCTCGCCGGTCTCGCGCTCTTCACTGCCGCCTCCCTTGTCACCGGCCTGGCCGGGAACGCGCCGACGCTGCTCGGCGGCCGGATAGGCCAAGGCGTCGGCGCAGCCCTGCTGTCCCCGGCCGCGCTGTCGCTCGTCACCACGACCTTCCACGGTCCCGAGCGCAACAAGGCGCTCGGTGTCTGGGCGGCGATCGGCGGCACCGGTTCGGCTGCCGGTGTGATCCTCGGCGGGGCCCTGACCGACGGGCCCGGCTGGCAGTGGGTCTTCTACGTCAACGTGCCGGTCGGGCTGCTCCTCCTGGCCGCCCTGCCGGTCCTCGTACCGGCCCGGGCCCCGCAGCCCGCACGCCTCGACATTCCCGGCGCCCTGTTGGTCACCACGGGCACCGCCGCCCTGATCTACGGATTGGTCAAGGCGGGCGACACCGGCTGGTCGGACGCCTCGACTCTGCTGCCACTGGCCGGTGCGGCGGTCGCGTACGCGGCATTCGCGGCGGTCGAACGGGCCGGCCGGGCCCCCCTGATGGACCTGCGGATGTTCACTCGGCGGTCCGTACTCGCCGGGGCCTTCCTGATGCTGATCGCCACGGCCCTGCTCATCGCGTTCTTCTTTCTCGGTTCCGTCTACCTTCAGCACCTCCGCGGTTTCAGCCCACTGAGGACCGGGCTGGTGTTTCTGCCCGTCGCCGTGGCCACGGCCGTCGGCGCCCACCTGGGCTCCCGGCTCGTCGGCCGGATCGGCAGTCGTCCGACGGCCGTCGTCGGCATGGCCGTCGCGGCTGCCGGGACGATCCCGCTGACCCGGCTTTCGGAGACCGGCAGCGCATACACCGGGCTCATGCCGGGCTTCGTGATCGCCTCGCTCGGCCTCGGCGCGGTGTTCGTCACCGCCACGACGACTGCGCTGGCCATGGTGGAGCACCAAGAGGCCGGCCTCGCCTCCGGGGTCGTCAACACCTTCCACGAAGTGGGTGGCTCGATCGGCGTCGCCGTCGTCTCCACCGTCGCGGCCTCCGGATTCGAGCGAGGCTCGGCGGGTGGCTTCGCCGACGCCTTCGTCGTGTGTGCCGTAACGGCCGTTGTCGCCGCCGTACTGGCCCTGGGCCTCGTACCGCGCGGCAGGCCGCGGTCGACCGGCGCCCCGCTCGTTCACTGAGCCGGGAGGCAGTGCTGCTGAGGCATGACTGCAGTGCCTGGCAGGCGCCGGCGAAGATGTCACGGGCGGCATTCGGGCATGCCGGCCTCGAGAACGGCCGGACAGACACGCCTGGCGCGCGGTCAGTAGACGTAGACGTCGGCGAGCAATGCCGCCAGCCCCGCCAGCAGCGCGTATCCGGCGGTGCGGCGCGCGGGTTCCGTGGCGAGTGGGCCCAGGCCGTATGCGAGGGCTGCCGCTGCGAGGGCGAAGACGCCGGATCCTGTGTCCTGCCAACTGACCGGGAACACGGCGATCGGCGCATCGGTGAAGAACTGCTCTCCGTGGGCGGCGCGAAGGATGGCGTTCCAGGCGACCGGCCCCGCGGCAGCGGCGAGCGCCCCCGTGACGATCACGCCGATACGGCGGCCACGGGTGACGACGGCCGGCAGCACGGCGGCGAAGACGGCCGACAGGACGGCTCCGTACCCGATCTGCCCCCAGCCGATCATGACGCCTCCTAGCACCATCGACGTAACCATGGTCGGACACGGCCGCGTTCCTGCGGCGGACCTACAACCTTCGCTGAGCCGGGCGAGGCGTTTCGCCCGGACGCCCGGCGTCCTGGCCCTCTCCATGATCCGGCACTGCGCCGTTGCGCCCGCCGTGGCGGCGCCGTGGGTTTCCTGCGATCGTGCGCGGGGGACCCGACGCCCGTGGTCGCATACGGAGCAGAGCAGCGGGTGCGCCTGCCGGCGCTGCGGGCGGGCTGGCTGACGCAGACGTTCGTCCACTGGCCTTTCCGGCCTGACGCGGTGCAGGCGCTCCTGCCCGGGGGACTGGTCGTGGACGAGTACGAGGGGGCCGCCTGGGTGGGGCTCACCCCCTTCGTCATGGCGGACGTGCGACCACCCGGTGTTCCCGCCTCGCTGCCCGGCCTGCCGACGTTCGCGGAGACCAATCTGCGCACGTACGTACGGCACCGGGACGGCCGGGACGGGCTCTGGTTCCTGTCCATCGAGGTCGCCTTCCCCCCGATGGTGGCGGCCCGCGCCATCGGCGCACCGTACAACCCGGGCACCCTCCGCGTGTCCCAGGACGGGGACACCGTCTCCTACTCCGGTTCCCGATGGCTCGGTGACGCCTCCTACCGCCTCGTCGTCCGGCCTGGCGACCCGATCGATCCGACGGAGCGGGACGTGTGGCTGACCTCGCGCTGGCGGGCGTACACCCGCAGGCTCGGCATGCTCTGGGAGACGCCCGTCGAGCACGAGCCGTGGCCCCTGGCCGACGCAGGCGTCGATGTACTGGAGGAGACACTGATCGCCGCGGCGGGCCTTGGGGAAGCCCCCCTCGGTGAGCCCCTGGTGCACTTCTCGGAAGGAGTCAGGTATGTACGGCTCGGGCCCTCCAGGCCGTGCGTCCCGCAGCGCGTCTCCCAGCCCTCCTGACTCCCGTTGCCGGAATTCCGGCGCCGTCACGCGACGCCGGCGCGTGCGCTTCGACGGCTGGATCGCGGGCATGGGCACCTCCTCCGGCACACGGATCGTGCTCGGACACTGGCAGGGGTCGCCCTTCGGAGCGTTCAGTGACGTGATGCTGGAGCGCGCCGACGGGGACAGACTGCTGCTGGCCCCCACCCGGGAGACAGCGGACTTCGTCAGCGGCACCTACGCCTTCGACACGGTCCGTGTCGTCCCGGTCGAGGTGAGCGTCACGGACCACGCCTGGACCGTCACCGCCGGGCCACTCGACCTGCGTTTCACCACGGGCCGGCGAGGGCTTCTGGGCTTCGCGCTGCGGACCGTACCCGGTGCGCTCGCCCGCCGTCCGGCATGGAGCGCGCTGACGGACCGGCCCGCCCGCCTGCTGCTGCCGGGCGTGCGCACCCGCGGCAGCGCCGGGCAGGGCCGCCGGGAGTGGTACGGCGCCCGGGACCTGCTGCCGATCCGTGCCGTCTCGGCCTCCTACGAGGGCGCGGACCTCGGGGTGACGGCACCGGTCGAGCCGCCCGTGCGCTTCGGGTTCGGTTCGGTGCCGGGGAACCCCTCGGTCACCCGGGTCACGACGACGGTCGAACTCGGCCCGGCCTCGTCAGCGTGCAAGCAAGAGCGCACATGACGACCGGCCCGAACGGACCTCTGCGGAGGGCTCGGTCGTGCGAGCTCCCAGGTGTTCGCGGACCCATGACCACCCGGACATGATGCCTCCCGGTCGGTTCAACGTCGTCTGCGGCGCATCGCGACGGCCGCGATCAGCACCATGACCCCGCCGAGCCCGGTGAACACCTTCTTGGCCGCAGCCATGGGCGTGCTCAGTCCGAAGGCGTCGCGCATCCGGTCGTGGAGACCGAGCGGCACACCCAGGACCGCGTTGCCGGGCGGGCGCCGCGGGATGACGGGGTGGGGGTGGGTGGGCGCGCCGCGTCGCACCGCGTCCCATGCCGCGCCGAGCCGGCGCAACTGCGCGGCGGGCAGTGCTTCGTGCAGCCGGGGCAGCACGAGGTCCTCCTCGTCGCGGATGTCCTGCCGTATCAGCGCGAAGACCCGCCGTACCTTCTCCTCACGCTCGGGAGAACCCGGACTCAGGCGTTCGATGTCGGCGACGAGATCGTTGATCTGCTGGTGTTCCTCCTCGACCCGCGAGGTCAACTCGTGCCCGTCCTCGACCGAGCGCCGGACGGCCGGCCACAGCACGGTCTCCTCGGCGAAGGCGTGGCTGAAGACCAGCTGGACGGTGTCCCGCAGGACCCGTTCGCGGTCCTCGCCGTCCGCCAGGGCCTGATAGCGGTCCATCAACCTGTCCATCTCGGCATGATCACGGCGTTGCCTGGCCAGCACGCTTCTCGGGCCGCCCAGTTGCTCAACCGTCTGCTCTTTGATCGTCTCGGGCATGGATCTCTCCGCTCCAGCGGCTGCCGGCAGTGTCCGGTGGCGGGTACCCCGACGCGGCGGCCCGGCCCGGTCGCCGGGCGCATCAGGTACCGGTCAGCAAGTCGCCCTCCTGTACCGCTGTCAGGGACAGCGTCTTGTAGCCGACCTGCTCGAACAGCACGACGAGGCGGTCCTCCTCCGTGCGCATCACCGTGCCCGGACCCCACTCCGCGTGGCGCACCCGGTCGTTCGTCTCATACGGCCCGCCGCGCCCGGGCGGGAGAGGGGCGTCCCGGTGCCCGGCTCCGGCTGCGGGGTGCTCGGCCTCGCGGTCGCACACGTCGCACCGCCCGCACGGTGCGTGGAGCTGCTCGCCGAAGTAACCCAGGAGGTACTGGCGGCGGCAGGTGGGCGTCTCGGCGTAGCCGCGCATCATCTCGATGCGCGAGCGGTCGACGCGCCGCCGCCGCTCGAACACCCGTGCCGCCTCTTCGGCCGCCCCGTCCGCCGTGCGCCCGGGCAGCGCCCGGACCGCGCGGCGCCTGCCCTCGACGGTCACCGCTCCCGCCTCTTCCAGCAGGTTCAGCAGATCGCTGGTCTTCCGGCGCGACAGGCCGCACAGCTGCGCGGTCCGGCTACGGCTCTGCGGGGTGCCCTGGCCGAGCAGCGTGGTCATGATCCGGCGCAGTGCGTCGGCGTCCAGGGCCCGGGCCGTGAGGAACTTCTGCAGTCCCAGGTCCTCGGGGCGGTAGAACAGCACCGCGCGGGCCGGCTCGCCGTCCCGGCCGGCGCGTCCGATCTCCTGGTAGTAGGAGTCCAGGGACTCGGGGACGGACGCGTGGGCGACGAACCGTACGTCCGCCTTGTCGATGCCCATCCCGAACGCGGAGGTGGCCACCACCACGGCGGGAGCGCCGGCCATGAAGCCGTCGTGGATCCGGCGGCGGTCGGCTGCCTTCATGCCCGCGTGGTACGCCTCGGCGTCCACGCCGTCCTGCCGAAGCCGCCCCGCGTACCTCTCGGCGTCCCTGCGCGTGGCGGTGTAGAGGATGCCCGGGGCGCACGCCTGGGCCGTCCAGCGTGCGACGGCCTCGCGTTTGGCGGGGTCATCGGTGAAGGTGCGCACCGCCAGATGGATGGTGGGCCGGTCGGTCCCGGCCGTCACGACGTGGGCCTCGCGCATGTGCAGGTGCTCGACGATGTCCGCCCGGACCGGGGCCGCGGCCGTCGCCGTCAGAGCGAGTACCGGCGGGCGGCCCAGCCGTTCGGCGGCCTCGCCCAGGTTCAGGTAGTCGGGGCGGAAGTCGTGTCCCCAGGCGGAGACGCAGTGGGCCTCGTCGACGACGAACAGCGAGGGACCCAGTTCCCGCAGCTGTTCCACGACACTGTCCTTGGTCAGCTGCTCGGGGGACAGGAACAGGTATTCGGCATCACCGTCCCGGACCGCCCGCCAGCCCCTGTCGGTGGCCGACCGGGGCTGTGCCGAGTTCACGGCCACGGCGTCCGGTGCCCCGCTCTCCCGCAGGCCGGCGACCTGGTCGCGCTGCAGGGCGATCAGCGGCGACGCCACGACCGCGGGACCACCGAGCATGACGGTCGGCACCTGATAGATCGCCGACTTGCCGGAACCGGTGGGCATGACGACCAGCACGTCGCGGCCCTCGAGCAGTGCCTCCATCGCCTCCGTCTGCTCGGCGGCCAGGTCGCTCCACCCGAACCGTTCCCGGGCGACGCGGCGCAGCTCGGCGATCCGGTCGTGCACGCCCATCGCGACGCCCCTTTCACGGCCCGGCACTCCTTGGGACCCGGCCCGGGTACCCCCCGTGGCCGGCCGCGACGCGGAGCGGCGCGCGGCAGCCGTGCGAGGTCGGGATCCCGGCTGCTCGCCCTGGGTGATCACGTGCGCCGTTCGGCCCCACGCGGTCGCGGCCGCCCGTCACCAGGGAGAACCTGGACGAAGCCCAGGTGCCCGCTGTCCGCGGGCCGACGCCGCCCGCACCCCAGGGAGGGTCTCTTGACCGACGCCATGCCCCACCTCGACGACGCCGGCGAGAACGACGACGTCGTGGCCCTGCTGATGCAGCAGCACCACCACATCCGTGATCTCTTCGCCGAGGTCGAGAACGCCACTGCCGACGACCGGGCGGAGGCGTTCCGCAGGCTCGTCCGTCTGCTGGCCGTCCACGAGACCGCCGAGGAGGAAGTGGTCCACCCCGCAGCCCGCCGTCTCCTGCAGGACGGTGAGCAGGTGGTCGACGACCGTCTCGAGGAGGAGCGGGCCGCGAAGGAGAAGCTGAGCCGGCTCGATGACATGGACCCCGACGACCCCGGGTTCATGCCCGTCTTGCGGGAACTGCGCGCGGACGTGCTCCAGCACGCGGCCTCGGAGGAACAGTACGAGTTCCCCGGGCTGCGCGAGAAGGCCGGAGCGCAGCAGCTCGCCATGATGGCCACGGCTGTCCGTGCTGCCGAGGCCATGGCGCCCACCCGCCCGCATCCGGGGGCGGAGACGGCGGCGGAGAATGTCGCCGTCGGACCCGTGGCAGCCGTGATCGACCGGACTCGTGACGCCGTCCGCAAGGCGATGGGCAAGGACAGCTGATCCGGGACCGAGGGGTCTTCAACCTGGTCAGGGCGGGTATCCAGTGCCCCCTTATAGGGGCATCCGTGATACGTGAGAGGCTCTGGGGCGTGAGTGAGACACCGTCGAACACCCTGCAATACCGCTTTGACGGGCCAGAAGAGGCTCCCGTCCTGATCCTCGGTCCCTCACTGGGTACCACCTGGCACATGTGGGACCGCCAGATCCCCGAGCTGATCAAGCAGTGGCGCGTCTTCCGGTTCGATCTGCCCGGGCACGGCGGCGCGCCCGCGTACCCGGCGGGCTCGGTCACCGACCTCACCACCCGGCTGCTGGCCACCCTCGAAGGGCTCGGTGTGCAGCGCTTCGGCTACGCGGGCTGCGCGCTCGGCGGGGCGGTCGGCATCGAGCTGGCCCTGCGCCACCCCGAGCGGCTCGCCTCCCTCGCGCTGATCGCCGCCTCGCCGCGCTTCGGCACGGCCGACGAGTTCCGGCAGAGAGGCGTGATAGTCCGCACGAACGGCCTCGACCCCATCGCCCGTACCGCGCCCGAGCGCTGGTTCACCGGCGGGTTCGCCGCCGCGCAGCCCGCGATCACCGAGTGGGCCGTGCAGATGGTGCGCACCACCGACCCCGGCTGCTACATCGCCGCCTGCGAGGCGCTCGCCTCGTTCGACGTCCGGACGGAGCTCGGGCGGGTCGGCGTGCCGACGCTGGTCCTGGTCGGATCGGACGACCAGGTCACCGGCCCCGCCGAGGCCCGCACCCTGGTCGCCGGCATCCCGGACGCCCGCCTCGCCGTCGTCCCCGGCGCCTCCCACCTGGTGCCGGTGGAGCAGCCCGCGGCCGTCACCGACCTGCTGGTGCGGCACTTCTCCACCGCCTGGCAGCCCGCCTTCGAGACCTCCACCGGCCAGACCGCCCTGCCCGCGGCCGCCGTCAAGCCGGTCCTGTCCGCCGCCCCCGCCCAGCCCCTCCAGACCGGCCCCGTCGCCGAGATCGCCCCGGTCATGCCGCCGCAGCCCCAGGGCCGGCCCGACCCCTACGACGCCGGGCTCAAGGTCCGCCGCGAGGTGCTGGGCGACGCGCACGTCGACCGGGCGCTGGCACAGGCCGACGAGTTCTCCGGGGACTTCCAGGAGTTCATCACCCGCTACGCCTGGGGCGAGGTCTGGGACCGCCCGGGCCTGGACCGGCGTACCCGCAGCTGCGTCACCCTCACGGCCCTGGTCGCCGGCGGCCACCTGGACGAGCTGGCCTTCCACACCCGTGCCGCCCTGCGCAACGGGCTCACCCCGGGTGAGATCAAGGAGGTGCTGCTGCAGGCGGCCGTCTACTGCGGAGTGCCGGCGGCGAACAGCGCGTTCAAGGTGGCTCAGCAGGTCATCCGTGAGGAGACCACGCCCCAGGAGTGAGCCCGCGGGGCAGCGCGGAGGCAGGATGGAATCATGAAGCTCACGAAGAAGTCGCACGCCTGCGTCCGCCTCGAGAAGGACGGTCAGACCCTCGTCCTCGACCCCGGCGGGTTCAGCGAGGAGGACGCCGCGCTCGGCGCGGACGCGATCCTCGTCACCCACGAGCACCCCGACCACTTCGACGAGTTCCGGCTGCGCGCCGCGATGGAGAACAACCCGGCCGCCCGGATCTGGACCCTGAAGTCCGTCGCCGAGAAGATCTCCTCGGCGTTCCCCGGCCGCGTGCACACCGTCGGTCACGGCGACACCTTCACCGCCGCCGGTTTCGAGGTCCAGGTCCACGGCGAGCTCCACGCGGTGATCCACCCGGACATCCCGCAGATCACCAACGTCGGCTACCTCGTCGACGGCGGCAAGGTCTTCCACCCCGGCGACGCCCTCACCGTCCCCGGCCACCGGGTCGAGACGCTGATGCTCCCGGTGATGGCCCCCTGGAGCAAGATCTCGGAGGTCATCGACTACGTCCGCGAGGTGAAGCCGCAGCGCGCCTACGACATCCACGACGCCTACCTGACCGACCTCGCCCGCCCGATCTACGACCGCCAGATCGGGCAGCTCGGCGGCTCGGAGCACCTGCGGCTGACACCGGGAGACTCCGCCGAGGTCTGAGGTTCCAGGGGACCGGGCCGCGTTGTCGGACCCGCCGGGTAGGTTGTGGGACATGCGCATCGCGACCTGGAACGTGAACTCGATCACCGCCCGCCTGCCGAGGCTCCTGGCCTGGCTGGAGAGCAGCGGCACGGACGTGCTGTGCCTCCAGGAGGCCAAGGTCGCCGAGGACCAGTTCCCGTCGGAGCAGCTGCGCGAGCTGGGCTACGAGTCGGCGGTCCACGCGACCGGCCGGTGGAACGGCGTGGCGGTGCTGTCCCGCGTCGGCATCGAGGACGTCGTCAAGGGCCTGCCCGGCGACCCCGGGTTCGACGGCTCGGTGGAGCCCCGCGCCATCTCGGCGACATGCGGCCCGCTCCGCGTCTGGTCGGTCTACGTGCCGAACGGCCGTGAGGTGGACCACCCGCACTACGCCTACAAGCTCCAGTGGTTCGAGGCCCTCAAGGCCGCCGTCGCCGGTGACGCGTCCGGCAGCCGCCCCTTCGCGGTGATGGGCGACTACAACGTGGCGCCGACGGACGACGACGTCTTCGACCGCGCTGCCTTCGAGGGCTCCACCCACGTCACCCCGGCCGAGCGCGCCGCCCTCGCCTCCCTTCGCGAGGCGGGCCTGGCCGACGTGGTCCCGCGGCCCCTGAAGTACGAGCACCCGTTCACGTACTGGGACTACCGCCAGCTCTGCTTCCCGAAGAACCGGGGCATGCGCATCGACCTGGTGTACGCCAACCAGCCGTTCACGAAGGCGGTCAAGGACGCGTACGTGGACCGCGAGGAGCGCAAGGGCAAGGGCGCGTCGGACCACGCGCCGGTCGTCGTGGACCTGGATGTCTAGCGGTCACAGCAGCCGCAGGTCGACCGAGTCCGCCAGGGCGGCGAGTCCCGCGTCGCCCGGATGCAGGTGGTCCCCGCTGTCGTACGCGGGCAGGATCCGGGACGGCCGTTGCGGGTCCCGGACCACCGCGTCGAAGTCGAGCACGCCGTCGAAGACCCCGCCGTCCCGGATCCACTCGTTCACCGCGACCCGCTCGGAGTCGACGGCGGCCGTGCAGCGCGCCTCGCCCTCGCACGGCAGGATCGTCGCCGCGAGCATCCTGACACCCCGGGCATGCCCGCGTGCCGCCAGCTCGCGCAGGCCCGCGATCACCTGCTCCGCCGAGGTGCCCCAGCGCAGGTCGTTGACGCCTTCGAAGACGACCGCCGTCCGCGCCGACGGCTGGGCGAGGACGTCCCGGTCGAAGCGGTGCAGGGCACTCACCCCGGCCGTGTCCGTGGACACCCCGTCGCCGGGATACCGGTCGGTGACCACGCGGTTGCCCGAGATGCCCTGGTTCAGCACGCCGTAGCGTGGGACGGTGTTCTGCCGGAGCAGCCGGTCGGACAGGACGTTCGGCCAGCGCCGGTTGGCGTCGACCGTGGACTTGTCGCCGTCGGTGATCGAGTCCCCGAGCAGCACCACGGACCCGGGCCCGCCGCTCACATCGACCCCGGCGAGCAGCGGCCAGCTGGTGATCACCGAGCTGTACGCGTCCGCGGAGCCGTCCGCCGCGTGGTCGCCCGGCCCGCTGACGTACGACCGCTGCTGCGCGAGCCGGTGCACGGGCGCCGCCGCCACGGTGCCGGGCAGGTGAAAGCTCACCAGCAGATCGGCGTCCGCCGGGACGGCGAAGCCCAGCGGATCGCTGTACGCCTGGGCCCCGGCCGGGATCTCCACGCTCTCCGCACCACCGAAGGACAGCGGCACCGGCGTTCCGCGTGCAGCCGCACCCGACGCCCGCACGGCGACCGTCGCGCTGCCGATCCGTACCGGCGCCGCCGCGAAGGTGTTGTCGAAGCGCACCCGTACCCGGGACCCGCCCGCCGATGTGTGCACGACCAGCCGCAGCGTCCGGTCCGTCCAGGGCCCGACCGCGCTGTAGCCGCCGGCCGACGTCGTCCAGCTGCCCGTCCAGCCCCGCGTCGCGGTCCGTACCGACACCGCGAAGACGTGCAGCCCGGTCGCGTGCGGCAGCCGGACCGAGGCGACCGGGCGCCCCGGGACCAGCGGCACGGTCAGGACGTACAGGCGGGCCCGCTCGGCGAGTTGCCCGCCGGGCGTGTTGATGTGCGGCAGGGCCACCGCCTTCGTGGCGAGCGGCCCGGTGCGCCAGTCGGGCGCGGTCACCCGGTACGCCGAGCGGGTGCCGTTCGCGTACGTGATCACGCCCGGGCCGCCCGCCTCGGTGCCGCCGGTGCCCGCCACCAGGAAGGCGAGGGCGTCCCCGCGCCCCGTGACGCGTACGTCCTGGCCGGCCGCGCGGACGTTGTCCGGCTCGCCGGGCTGCCGCCGCGGCCAGGTCAGCCGGGCCCCCTGGACGGTGAGGCCGCGGCCGGGCGTCCAGCCCGCGGCCGTGAGGTCCTGGGCCGACAGGGAGGCACCGGAACCGTCGAAATCGGCCCGCGTGGGCCGGTCGTCGTCGCTGACGGCGATGTTGTCGAACAGCCGCTCCAGCGGCAGCGGCGCGGCCCGCCGCTCCTCGACGGCCCGCGCCGCTGCCGCCGGCATCAGGGACGCGCACAGGGCCAGGACGACCAGGATCCCCCGGACACATCGGCGCACGGCCGACTCCTCCCGCTCATCGACACACGACGCAACAAGACGAAACGCAGGGACGGAACAGAAGACACGACGAGAGCCGAGACGCACGACGCCTGGTGAAACTAGGGAGACTTCAGGGGCCCGTCAACGAGCCGTGCGCGAACTCGGCGTGAACTCGTCAGGAAGTGGCGAGCCCGCGCGCCTGTGGTGCGTACGGCGGTACGAATGACACGCTGGACGTATGAACATCCCTTTCCTGGGCAACCGGCGCCGGAAGCTCGGGGTGCCCGATCCGGCAGGCATCGCGGAACTCCTCGCCGAGTGTGAACTGCTCCGCTCCCAGGCGTCCCGGGCGGGTGTCCGGCTCGACGACTCGGCGGCCTCGCTGGAGGCTCTGGACCAGCTCGTGCCACGCTGGCGGGACGACGAGGAGACCCTGACCTGGCTCGGCAACGACGCAGGGCTCTACCTGGGCACCGTCATCGTGCGCACCGTGGCGGGAGCAGCCTGGGAGATCCGGTCCGACGGACAGCCCGTGGTGCGGCTCGCCTCCGGCCGGGAGTTCGACGTCGTGGACTCAGGTCACGAGTGGGCCGCGAACGGGGTGCCCGAGCTGTCCCAGCTGTACGCGGAAGTCGCGGAGGCGTGAGACTGGTCCTCGGAACCCTTGAACCTCAGAACCCATCGAGCCTCAGGACCCTTAAGCCTCAGAACCTTTGGCCAAAGTCCGCCGTAAATACGGCTAATGATCGAAAAGTGCGTGTCGCCCGACAAGTCCGATCTTGCCTGGATACGTTGCGGCAACCACCACACAGCTGAGAGTGAGTAGGGCTGAGTATGGCCGTCGATCCGCTGATCGAGCTGCGTGACGTCAACAAGCACTTCGGGGAGTTGCATGTCCTCCAGGACATCAACCTCACCGTCGGCAGGGGGGAGGTGGTCGTGGTCATCGGCCCGTCGGGGTCGGGAAAGTCGACACTCTGCCGGGCGATCAACCGTCTGGAGACCATCGAGTCCGGAGAGATCGTCCTCGACGGGCAGCCGCTGCCGGACGAGGGCAAGCCCCTGGCGCGGCTGCGCGCCGATGTCGGCATGGTCTTCCAGTCGTTCAACCTCTTCGCCCACAAGACCGTCCTCCAGAACGTCTCCCTGGGGCAGGTGAAGGTCCGCGGGCGCCGGAAGGAGGACGCCGAGAAGCGCTCCCGCGAACTGCTCGACCGGGTCGGCGTGGCCGACCAGGCGGACAAGTACCCGGCGCAGCTCTCCGGCGGCCAGCAGCAGCGCGTGGCCATCGCCCGCGCCCTGGCCATGGAGCCCAAGGCGATGCTCTTCGACGAGCCGACCTCGGCCCTCGACCCGGAGATGATCAACGAGGTGCTGGAGGTCATGAAGCAACTGGCCCGCGAAGGCATGACCATGATCGTCGTCACGCACGAGATGGGCTTCGCCCGCTCGGCCGCCAATCGCGTCGTCTTCATGGCCGACGGCCGGATCGTCGAGGACCGCACCCCCGACGAGTTCTTCACCAACCCCACCAGCGACCGCGCCAAGGACTTCCTCTCCAAGATCCTCAAGCACTGAACGGGCGGGCACCGGACGGCTCGTCGCATCGGACCTCGACTACGATGTGCCCTTCATCCCTGTCGGAGAGGGGGACTTCGCCGAATTCCGCCGATCCGCCCGGGGTGAGCAGACCGCCCGCCCGGTCCGCGGGCCATTCCCACCGGGTGCGGCCCCCATGGCCGTCGGCCACGGGGGCGGCGGTTCACATCGGCCAGGCCCGTCCGGCGGCAGCCGGAGATCACTGCTCGCGCAGCGGAACCGACACGTACGACGGGTCGTTCGCCGGCGAGGAGAAGGTCAGCTGCGCGCCGGACGGGTTGTGCTCGATGTAGAGCGGGTCGACCGTGTCGACGACCAGGGCGAGGCGGTGCCCGGCCGGGACGTCGTAGGCCGTGGAGTACAGCTCCAGGTCGACGCCGAACGGCTTTCCGGGAGTGCGCCCGTGGAAGGTGTACGGCGCGTTGGTGACCAGCTTGCCGAGGCCGAGCGGCCCCACGTCGTACAGGTAGGCGACGAGGGTGCCGCTCTCCTTGGTCGGGGTGAGGGTCGTGTGCAACGTCGCCGTCCCGCGCACCTGTTGGGCCGTGGCGTACTTCTCCGACTGCCACACGGCGGCCCAGCGGCGGGGGAGCAGGGGGATCGAGGCCATCGGGGGCAGCTGGGCCACCTGGTCGAGGATGCTGGACAGGAAGACGACTCCGCCGTCGGCCCCCGAGTTCACGTTCGTACGGATCGTGGTGGTGCCCGCGAGGGCGATCTTCCGGTGCGTCGCGCCGGCCGACTTCCAGTCCGGGTAGCCCTCGTAGCCGCCCGCCGAGCGGGACTTGAGCTGGACGGGCTGTTCCCGGTCGATGCCGTTGTCCTCGCCCCTGAGGTAGTGGTCGAACCAGCGCTCGGTGTCCTTCCACACGTCGTTGGGCAGCCCGAACAGGCCGGTCATCTCCGCGGTGGCGTGGTCTCCGGGGCGCATTTCCAGCCGCTTCGGGCCGGTCAGCTTCTCGTAGAAGTCGGCGTACTGGTTGGGCGGGAAGATCGTGTCGCCCCAGGCGTTGGCGAGCATGACCGCCGCGCCGTTCTTGTTGATCTGGTCGACGTAGGTCGCAGCGGAACGTTTCTTCCCCCAGGCGACGAGCTCCGGTTCCTTCGCCAGGTTGGAGGCGTAGAAGTCGTCGAAGACCTGCCGGAGTTCGGCGCTCTGCCGGCCCGTCACCACGCTCGCGCCGTCCAGCAGGGCGGCCGCCTGGACGTGCTGGGTGCGCCCGCTGTAGATCGAGCCGATCAGGTCGGCCCAGCCGCTCAGCGAGGCGACCGCGCGGACCCGCTTGTCGTGCGCGGCGGTGAGCAGGCTGATGCCGGCGCCGTAGGAGACGCCCGCCATGCCGATGTGCCCGGCGTCCGAGGGGGTGTGGGCCAGCGCCCAGTCGATGACTTTCGAGGCGTCGGCTATGTCGGGCGGGCCCGCGACTTCTATCTCGCCGCCCGACTGCCAGAAGCCGCGCACGTTGTAGGTGACGACGACGTACCCGGAGTCGGCGAGCTTCTGGGCCTGGGCCAGGTACTCGACCTGGGGCAGCCCCCAGCTCGTGGGCATGACGAGCAGCGGGTAGCGGTGCGTGCCGTCGGCGCCGGCCGGCGTGACGACGTTGGCCTTGAGGACGGTGCCGCCGTCGCCGGTGATGTCGACGAACCGGATCGGGTTCGGCGCCGCCTGTGCGGTGGGGGCGAGTCCGAGGGCGGTACCGGCGACCAGGGTCGCCGAGACGGCGCCTACGGCGGTGGTGCGCAGGGCCTTGCGGTGGTGTCCCACGGGTCACTCCTCACTCGTGTCAGTGCAAAGTGACCGAACGGTAACCGTGCCTCCTTACCACTGGTAACCCGTCGGTAAGTTACGTGCCAGTAACGATTGTTGAGAAGTGGAGGACTTCAGGAGGCCCGATGGCTGTTGCGTGGAGCCGGGGCGGGCAGCGGCGTCTGTGCCGCGCGCGTCACGTCCTCCATCATTTCGACGACGTCCGGCCCGTACGCCTGCGAGTTGATCACCTTCAGCAGCAGTACGAACGAGTTGTTGCCGTACTTGCGGGCCAGCCCCTCGTGGTTGCGCGCGAGATAGCGGGTGGTGGCCTGGTTGGTTATCGACGTCTGGCCGCAGAACAGGAAGACCGGACGGGTGTGCTGGCTCCGCTCCGCCGTCAGCCGGGCCAGCAGCGCGTACTCCTCCTTGCCGTTCTCCAGGCGGTAGCGGTCGGTCCCGACCAGGAACGAGCCCCGGTCCGGGCTCGGTTCGGCGTCGACGTTCACCCGCACACCCGGCAGCAGGGAGGACAGGTGCGCCGCCATACGGCGATTGGACGCCGGGCCGCCCACGCAGAACTCGGTGCGCTCACCGAATCCCTGACGTGCCGTGTCGTGCGGGAGGATCTGGGCGTGGGCGTTGCAGTCCTTGATCAGCGCGGCGAGTTCGAGCAGCGCGAACACGTCGTAGCGCATCACGGCGAACTCGGGCCCCGCGGCACCCCGGTTCACCACCAGCAGCGATTCGGAGTTGTCGGGCAGTCCGAAGAAGGCCTGCTTCCGGCGGAGCTTGCGCTTCCACACGTAGGTGCGGGTCACCCAGCCGAGCGCGGCACTGATACCCGCCGCGACCACGCCCAGGACGATGTTGCGCACGTCGTCATTCATGTGCGCGCATGGTAGCGGGCCCGACGCACCGGTGTTCGACGCATTCCTGACGCGGCCATGGCCATGAATTAAGCTGCGCGGACGGCCTTTGACTGGAGGTGCGGATGCGTCGCCCTGTCGCACGGAATCTGACGGTCCTGGCGGTTGCGGCCGCCGTGGTGGTGTCGGTGGGAGCGGCGGCGCCACCCACCGCGCAGAGCACCGGCGGTGAGAAGAGCCCCCTGGCAGTCGGCTACGGCGGCGCCGTCTCCAGCGTCGACCGGGACGCCTCCGCCGCCGGTATCGAGGTCCTGCGCAAGGGCGGCAACGCCGTCGACGCGGCCGTCGCCACGGCCGCCGCGCTCGGTGTCACCGAGCCCTACTCGGCCGGCGTCGGCGGAGGCGGCTACTTCGTCTACTACGACGCCAAGTCCCGCACGGTCCACACCATCGACGGCCGCGAGACCGCCCCGCTGACGGCCGACAAGAACCTGTTCGTCGAGAACGGCAAGCCCATCCCCTTCGCCGACGCCGTCAGCAGCGGCCTGAGCGTCGGCACCCCCGGCTCGCCCGCCACCTGGCAGACGGCACTGGACAAGTGGGGCAGCAAGCCGCTCGCCGGCGTGCTGCAGCCGGCCGAGCGGCTCGCCCGCGAGGGCTTCAGGGTCGACGAGACCTTCCGCTCGCAGACGGCGTCCAACGAGACCCGCTTCCGCTACTTCCCGGCCACCGCCGAGCTGTTCCTGCCCGGCGGACGGCTTCCCGTCGTCGGCTCCACCTTCAAGAACCCGGACCTCGCCCGCACCTACGCGGAGCTGGCCCGCAAGGGCGTCGGCGCCCTCTACCGCGGTGACATCGGCCGGGACATCGTCGACACGGTCAACAAGCCGCCCGTGGACCCCGCCTCGGGCTGGAACGCCCGCCCCGGCGACCTCTCCGAGAGGGACCTGGCCGCCTACCGCGCCAAGCTCCAGGCACCCACCAGGACCTCGTACCGCGGCCTCGGCGTCTACTCCATGGCGCCGTCCTCCTCCGGTGGCACGACGATCGGCGAGGCGCTCAACATCCTGGAGCGGACCGACCTGTCGAAGGCGAGCCAGGCGCAGTACCTGCACCGCTACATCGAGGCAAGCAGGATCGCCTTCGCGGACCGGGGCCGCTGGGTGGGCGACCCGGCCTTCGAAGACGTACCGACCAAGGAATTGCTGTCGCAGCGGTTCGCCGACTCGCGCGAGTGCCTGATCAAGGACGACGCGGTGCTCACCAGTCCGCTGGCGCCGGGTGATCCGCGCCGTCCCGAGCGGTGCGGCTCCGGCGGTACGGCCGCTCCGACGACGTACGAGGGCGACAGCACGACGCATCTGACGGTGGCCGACAAGTGGGGGAACGTCGTCGCCTACACGCTCACCATCGAGCAGACGGGCGGCAGCGGGATCACCGTGCCGGGGCGGGGGTTCCTCCTCAACAACGAGCTGACGGACTTCTCCTTCACCCCGGCGAATCCCGCCGTGCACGACCCGAACCTGCCGGGGCCGGGGAAGCGGCCGCGGTCGTCGATCTCGCCGACGATCGTTCTCGACCGGCATGACAGGCCCGTGGTGGCGCTCGGCTCGCCCGGTGGGGCGACCATCATCACGACCGTGCTGCAGACGCTGATCGGGTTCCTCGACCGGGGGTTGCCGCTGGTGGACGCGATCGCGGCGCCCCGGGCCAGTCAGCGGAACGCCGCGCAGACCGAGTTGGAACCCGGGTTGTACGACAACGCCGGGTTGAGGAAGCAGTTGGAGGCGATCGGGCACTCCTTCAAGGTGAACCCGGAGATCGGGGCGGCCACGGGGGTGCAGCGGTTGCCGGACGGGAAATGGCTCGCCGCGGCGGAGACCGTGCGGCGCGGTGGCGGGTCGGCGATGGTGGTGCGGCCGGTGCGGTGACGGGTTCGTCCGCCGGGTCACAACTCGGCGGGTGGCGTCTCCTGGGTGCGGAACGCAAGGTGGCCGTCCTCCGTGTCCACCGTCACCCGGCCGCCCTCCGACACCCGGCCGTCCAGCAGCAGTCGGGACAGCTCGTTGTCCACCTCGCGCTGGATCGTGCGGCGCAACGGGCGGGCGCCGTACTCCGGCTGGTAGCCGTGGTCGGCGAGCCACTCCACCGCTCGGTCGGTGAAGGTCACCGAGATGCCCTTGCTCCGCACCAGGGACCTGGTGCGGTCCAGCAGGAGGTTGGTGATCCGGCGCAGCTGTTCCGTGCTGAGCTGGCGGAAGACGACGATCTCGTCGATGCGGTTGAGGAACTCGGGGCGGAAGTGCTCCCGCAGCGGGCGCAGGATCTGTTCGCGCCGGGCCTCCTCGTCCGCGTCGGCGCCGCCTGACGCGAAGCCCACGGAGGCACCGCGGCGGGTGATCACCTCGGAGCCGAGGTTGCTGGTCATCACGATGACGGTGTTCGTGAAGTCGACCGTGCGGCCCTGGGAGTCGGTGAGGCGTCCGTCGTCGAGGACCTGGAGCAGGATGTTGAAGACGTCCGGGTGGGCCTTCTCCACCTCGTCCAGCAGGAGCAGCGAGTACGGGTGCCGGCGGACGACCTCGGTGAGCTGGCCGGCCTCCTCGTGGCCGACGTAGCCGGGCGGGGCGCCGACCAGGCGGCTGACCGTGTGCCGCTCCTGGTACTCGCTCATGTCGAGGCGGACCATGCGGTCCTCGCTGCCGAACAGGGCCTCGGCGAGCGCCCGGGCCAGTTCGGTCTTGCCGACGCCGGTCGGGCCGAGGAACAGGAAGCTGCCGATCGGGCGGTCGGGGCTGGCCAGTCCGGCGCGGGAGCGCAGCACCGCGTCCGAGACGACCCGCACGGCCTCGTCCTGGCCGACCACCCGCTCGTGCAGATGCTCCTCCAGGTGCAGCAGGCGGTCCTTCTCCTCCTGGGTGAGGCTGCTGACCGGGATGCCGGTCTGCCGGGACACCACCTCGGCGATCGCCTCGGCCCCGACGACCAGGTCCTGGCCCTCGTCGATCTCGCCCTCGCCGCCGGCCTGGGTGATCCGCAGCTTCAGCTCCACGATCCGGTCGCGCAACTGGGTGGCTTGCTCGTACTGCTCGTCCGCGACCGCCTGGTCCTTGTCCCGGGTCAGCTGCTCCAGCTCCCGCTCCATGGCCCGTACGTCGGTGCCCTTGGTGCGGGCGCGCAGCCGGACCCGGGCACCGGCCTGGTCGATCAGGTCGATCGCCTTGTCCGGCAGCCGGCGGTCGGTGAGGTAGCGGTCGGACAGCTCCACGGCGGCGACCAGGGCCTCGTCGGTGTAGCGGACCTGGTGGTGGGCCTCGTAGCGGTCCTGGAGGCCGCGCAGAATCTCGATCGCGTCGGCCGCGGTCGGTTCCGGCACCATGATCGGCTGGAAGCGGCGGGCCAGCGCCGCGTCCTTCTCGATCCGGCGGTACTCCTCCAGCGTCGTGGCGCCCACGATGTGCAGCTCGCCGCGGGCGAGGGCCGGCTTGAGGATGTTGCCCGCGTCCATGGAGCCGCCGTCGCCGCCGCCGGCACCGGCGCCCACGACCGTGTGCAACTCGTCGATGAAGATGATCAACTGGTCCGAGTGGGCGCGGATCTCACCGACGATGTTGTTCATCCGCTCCTCGAAGTCGCCCCGGTAGCGGGTGCCCGCGACCACACCCGTCAGGTCCAGGGCGACCACGCGGCGCCCGATCAGCACGTCGGGCACGTCCCCCTCGGAGATGCGCTGCGCCAGCCCCTCCACGATGGCGGTCTTGCCGACGCCCGCGTCGCCGATCAGCACCGGGTTGTTCTTGCCGCGGCGGGAGAGGACCTCGACGGTCTGCTCGATCTCCTGGTCCCGGCCGATCACCGGGTCGATACGGCCCTGCCGGGCCAGCTCGGTGAGGTCGCGGCCGTACTTGTCGAGGGTCGGCGTGTTCGTCGGGCGCGGCCGCTCGGCCTGGGGCGCCTCCGGGGCCTCGGGGGGTTCCGAGGGGGCGAAACGGGCCGCGTTGAGGATGTGCCCGGCGGCCGAGTCGGGGTTCGAGGCCAGGGCGCTGAGCACGTGCTCCGGCCCGATGTAGCCGTAGCCGCGGGCCCGGGCCATGTCGTGCGCGTCCAGCAGGGCGCGCTTGGCGGCCGGGGTGAGGGAGAGCGCGGTCGGCGGCGGTGCGTCGTCCGGGGTGTGCTGGGCCGGGCCCGACCGCTCGTCGATCTGCGACGCCAGCGAGTCGGGGTTCGCACCGGCCTTGCTGAGCAGGGTCCGGGTGGGCTCGGTGGCGAGCGCCGCCCGCAGCAGGTGTTCCGTGTCGAGATCCCGGCTGCCGTGCTCGGCGGCGTACTGGGCGGCGCCGCGGACGAGCTCCCGGGCCGGCTGACTGAGCAGCCGGCCGATGTCGATCTGCCGTGGACCGGGACGCGGTCCGCCGAAGAAGCGTGCGAGGAATTCTCCGAAGGGATCCGAGCCGTAGCCCTCCGGGCTGGTGAAGCCGCTGCTCATGGGCCTTCCGTTCCCGGCGTCCCCGGCGCGCGGGCGGGGGACGCCCTCGCTGGTCGACGTGCCGGGGTCGGGTAACCCGGGTGGCAGCCCGTTACACCTGGGGCGCGCTCGTAGAACACCTTCGCACGATCGTGGACGAGAGGCACCTTCGGGGCATACCAGGCAATCCTGGCGTGCGTCAGCGCGCCGTCAGGATTCCTCGGCCCCGGGTTCGTGATCGCCGCCGTGTACTCCGCGCGGGCCGCGCGGGAGCCGTCGTCCGTCTTCAGGGCCGGCCGTCGGGGGCCGCGTGGAAGGTGTCCGTGCCGCCCGCGATGCCCATGGGTTCGATCGCCGGCGCCATGCCGATCCGTGCCGCAGCCGCATCCCGCGCCCCGGACGGCCCGGCACCGAGGGGTCCTCGGGCATCCGGCGGCCGATGCCGTGGCCGCCGAAGCCGTCCGGGATGCCGTAGCCCGCGGCGCGGCAGACGGTGCCGATCGCGTGGACGATGTCGCGCCCGCCTCGCGCAGTGCGTCGTGCGCCACCTCGTCCAGTTCCAGCAGGGAGACGCCCACGTCAGCGGCCTTCCGCGCGGCCGTCAGGGCGCGGGCGACGACCTGGCGCGAACGGGGGCATGGCGCGCACCCTTCTCACCCCCGAAGAGCGCGAACGCGGCGAACGGCTCGGTCGACGCTCGGGCTGTCGTTGGACGAGCCGGCCGTGCGGTGCGTACCGGTGCCGGTCTGACGACGCGGCGCTGAGGCTCCTGCGCCGCGTGTGAAAACTCGCCGTAGCACGGCTGTAACACGACTGGTGTTGCCTACTGGGCGGAGTGCTCCGGTCGGGTGGGAGTTGAGCGATGGCGGCGGATCGACTCCCGAGTGACGTACGGGAGTTCGTGCTTTACCTGGACGGTCTGCTGGCACGACTGGACCCGTCCGGGGGCTGGTGCGCGGTGTTCTGGCAGCGTGACCCCGAGGGCATGCGGGCCTGTCTCGACGGGCGTGAGATGCCGCCGTGGGACGTGGTCGAGGCGCTGTTGCAGGACCTGGCCGGGCAGTACGGCCCGGGAGGCGCGGGCCCGGAGACGGAACGCGCCCGGTCCCTGCATGCCGCCGCACTCGCCGCGTACGATGCCCGGCCCGGTGGCCGTGACGCCCTCGGGGACCGGCTCGACGTCATGCTCCGCGAACAGAAGTACGCCGCCGAGCGCCAGGCGGAACTGACCCGCCTCCTCGCCACCGCCCCCACCCGCGAACAGGCCGACGCCCTCCGCCTCGACCTCGCCTGGGCCCACGACGACCACGAACGCGCGACAGCGCGCTGCGCGGAACTCCGGGCCCGGATGGCCGACTTGGACCGCCGCGAGCGGGGCGTGTTCCACGGGGTGTGGGATGACGGTGACGGGCAGGGTGACGGCGGGCCCGGGTCTGCCGCGGGCGCGGCTTCGGACGGTCGCGGCGGCGCATCCCCGGTCGGGGCCGACGCTGCCTGGTCGGGCGCGTGGCGCCGCAGGCCGGACGGCAGAGGCTTCGTGGCGGCGGACAGGGGTTCGCGAGCAGGATCCGGCAGGGGGGCGAGCCCTGGGACGGCGCCGGAGGACGGTCGCCCGGCAGGGGCCCACGGGCACACGGCTGACGGCCCGTCCCCGAACAGCGGCCGTGGGCGACCAGCCCCGGGCGGCCCGTACGACCCCGGTACGCCTGCCACGCCCTGGCACCGCGACGACCCGGCGTCAGGCGTGACGGGCGTGGCCGGCCGCGATGCCCCCCGGCATACGGACGCCGGGACGGACCCGACAGGGCGCCCCGGCACCCATGACGGCGAGTTCCCGGCGGGGCGTGCCGCCTCGCGGGAGGCTCGGGCCGATGCCCGCGAGCGTGAGGGCCGGGCCGGCTGGGGTGCCTCGGGGGAAGCCGGGGGTGGTGGTGCCTCCGGCGTTTCCGGGGCTCCGGTTCGCGGGGCAGATGGGGGTGACGGCGAGTTTCACGCGGGGCGTGCCAGCTCGCGGCAGGCCTCGGCCGACGGCGCGTCCGGCGTCTTCGGGGCTCCGGCCGGCTGGGCCGATGCCCGCGACGCCGAGTTTCCGGCGGGGCGTGCCGCCTCGCGGGAGGCTCGGGCCGATGCCCGCGAGCGTGAGGGCCGGGCCGGCTGGGGTGCCTCCCGGGAAGCCGCAGCCAGCGGTGCGCCCGGCGCCTTTGCCGCAACGGCCCCAGTCGTCCCCGAACCCCTGGCCACACCTGCATCTTCAGTCACCCCGGAAACCCTGGACGCCCCAGAACCCCCAGCCGTTACCGAAGTCCCGGCCCCCAAGCAACGCAAACGCCGCCGCGGCGGTGCCCGGTTCGCCGGGATGGTCGAGGAGGATGCCGCACCCGTCGTCGCGCCCTCCGGTGCTGTGCCGCTGCTTCCTGACCCCGCCCCCGCGACCGGCCGCCGTACGCCCCGTGGTGCGCGGTTCGCCGGGGCCGCCGAGGACGTGGGGGAGGAGCGGGCGGAGTCGCGGGCCGTGGGAGCCGGTGGGGCGGAGCGGAGGGACGTCGCACGGGCCGTCGAGACCCTCGCGCGGCTGCGGAAGGAGGGGCGCAGCGGCGAGGCGCACGCTCTGCTGGCCGAGGCCGCGTCCTGGGCCCCGGTCCGGTTCCCGCTGCTCGCGCACGAGCTGGAGCGGGCCGGGCTCGGTGCGGACTGGCAGACCCTGCTCTGGGAGGCCGCCTCGCTGCCCGCCGGGCGGCTGGTCGCCGCGGCCGACGCGCTGGGCGCGGCCGGGCGCGCGGGCGACGGGCAGCAGATCCTGCGGCAGGGCGTCGCCCGGCCCCCGGGCGAGATCGGAGAGGCAGTCCTCGGGCTCGTCGCCGCGGGGCGTGACCGCGAGGTGCGCGTGCTGCTCGACGCGTACGTCAGGGCGCGCACCCCCGAGGAGGCGGCCCGCAGCGCCGAGCCCGGTCCGCAGACCCTCGTACCGCTCCTGCTGGAGGCCGCCCGGGGGGTGTCGGACGAGCGCCGCTGGGACCTCGTGCACGCCCTCCGGGTCGCCGGATTCCCTGCCTGACCGGGCATCTCGTGCCCCCGGCGACTCACCCACAGGAGTGCGAATCGCGCCCGGCACCGCGGGTTGGCGACGATGGTCTTGGCAAGCCCGAGCCGGAGGCTTACGTTCGTGGCTCTACGGCCCGCTTCTACGGGCGTAGAGGCGCAGACGTCGCGTCGAAGGAGCAGCTCATGGCCAACGTCGTACGTGCCGCCCTGGTCCAGGCCACCTGGACCGGCGACACCGAGTCCATGGTGGCGAAACACGAGGAGCACGCCCGCGAGGCGGCCCGCCGGGGCGCGAAGATCATCGGTTTCCAGGAAGTCTTCAACAGCCCCTATTTCTGTCAGGTCGAGGAGCCGGAGCACTACCGCTGGGCCGAGCCGGTCCCCGACGGGCCGACCGTGCGGCGCATGCGGGCCCTCGCGCGCGAGACCGGCATGGTGATCGTCGCGCCGGTGTTCGAGGCGGAGCAGCCCGGCTTCTACTACAACACCGCGGCCGTGATCGACGCCGACGGCACCTACCTCGGCAAGTACCGCAAGCACCACATCCCGCAGCTCAAGGGGTTCCGCGAGAAGTTCTACTTCAAGCCCGGCAACCTCGGCTGGCCCGTCTTCGACACGGCGGCCGGCAAGGTCGGCGTCTACATCTGCTACGACCGCCACTTCCCGGAGGGCTGGCGGCAACTCGGCCTGGCCGGGGCCCAGCTCGTCTACAACCCCTCCGCCACCCACCGCAGCCTGTCGTCCCACCTGTGGCGGCTGGAGCAGCCCGCGGCGGCCGTCGCCAACGGGTACTACATCGCCGCGATCAACCGCGTCGGACAGGAGGAGTACGGCGACAACGACTTCTACGGTACGAGCTACTTCGTCGACCCCCGCGGGCAGTTCGTGGGCGACGTCGCCAGTGACAGCCAGGAGGAGCTCGTGATCCGGGACCTGGACATCGACCTCATCGAAGAAGTGCGGCAGACGTGGGCCTTCTACCGCGACCGCCGCCCCGACGCCTACGAAGGACTGGTGCAGCCGTGACCAACGACCTGCTGGGCCGCCACCGGGCCGTGCTCCCCGACTGGCTCGCCCTCTACTACGAGGACCCCCTCGAGATCACCCACGGCGAGGGCCGTCACGTCTGGGACGCCCACGGCAACCGGTACCTCGACTTCTTCGGCGGCATCCTCACCACGATGACCGCGCACGCCCTGCCCGAGGTGACCAAGGCGGTGAGCGAGCAGGCCGGGCGGATCATCCACTCGTCGACCCTGTACCTCAACCGGCCGATGGTCGAACTCGCCGAGCGCGTGGCCCAGCTGAGCGGCATCCCGGACGCCCGCGTCTTCTTCACCACCTCCGGGACCGAGGCCAACGACACCGCCCTCCTGCTCGCCACCACCTACCGGCGCAGCAACACGGTCCTGGCCATGCGCAACAGCTACCACGGCCGCTCCTTCAGCGCCGTCGGCATCACCGGCAACCGCGGCTGGTCCCCGACCTCGCTGTCCCCGCTCCAGACGCTGTACGTCCACGGCGGCGTGCGCACCCGCGGCCCGTACGCCTCCCTCGGCGACGACGACTTCATCGCGGCCTGCGTCGACGACCTGGTCGACCTGCTCGGGCACACCCGCGCCCCGGCCGCGCTGATCGCCGAACCCATCCAGGGCATCGGCGGCTTCACCTCACCGCCCGACGGGCTCTACGCCGCGTTCCGCGAGGTGCTGAACGAGCACGGCGTCCTGTGGATCGCCGACGAGGTGCAGACCGGCTGGGGCCGCACCGGCGAACACTTCTGGGGCTGGCAGGCCCACGGCCGGAACGGGCCGCCGGACATCATGACCTTCGCCAAGGGCATCGGCAACGGCATGTCCATCGGCGGCGTCGTCGCCCGCTCCGAGATCATGAACTGCCTCGACTCCAACAGCATCTCCACGTTCGGCGGCACCCAGATCACCATGGCGGCGGGCCTCGCCAACCTCAACTACCTGCTGGAACACGACCTCCAGGGCAACGCCCGGCGCGTCGGCGGCATGCTCATCGAGCGGCTGCGGTCCGCCGCCGCGCAGGTGCCGGCCGTACGGGAGGTGCGCGGACGCGGACTGATGATCGGCATCGAGATCACCAGGCCGGGGACCGACCAGGCCGACCCGCAGGCCGCAGCGGCCGTCCTGGAGGCGGCCCGCGAGGGCGGCCTGCTGATCGGCAAGGGCGGCGGCCACAACACCAGCGCCCTGCGCGTCGCCCCGCCGCTGTCCCTCAACGTCGCGGAGGCCGAGGAAGGCGCCGCGATCCTCGAGAACGCTCTGAGGAGCATCCAGTAGCAGTGCACTGAACAAGGGAACGGCACCATGACCATCACCTTGGATTCCCTGGGACCCGCGCTGTCGGTCCGGCAGGTCCTCACCCTGGAGCGGGTGCTCGCCGGGGAGCCCGAGGTGGTGGCCGGCGCGAGCCATCTCGACCGGCCGGTGCGCTGGGTGCACGTCGCCGAGGCCGCCGACGTCGGCGTGATGCTCAGCGGCGGCGAGATGGTCCTCACCACCGGTGTGCTGCTCGCCGGCGACGAGGAGAAGCAGGCCGAGTACGTCCGGTCGCTGCACCGCGCGGAAGCCGCCGCCGTTGTCCTCGGACTGGGCCGCGCCTTCCCCGCCGCACCGGCCGTGATGCGCCGGGCCGCCGAGCGGTGCGGGCTGCCGATGGTCGTCCTGCACCGGCCCTTCCCCTTCGCCGAGCTGACCGAGGAGGTCCAGTCACGGCTCGTGCGGCGCAAGTTCGCCGCCGTCAGCCTCTCCGAGGCCGTCCGCACCGAACTCACCGCCCTCATCACCGCGGGCGCCCCGCTGCAACGCCTGCTCGACGAGGTCGCCCGGCACAGCGCCTGCCCGGTCGTCGTCACCAACCTCGCCCACCGCGTCCTCGGCACGGCGGGGGAGCGGCCGGCGGTGGACGACGTGCTGCGCGACTGGGAGCGCATCGCCCGCCAGGCCGGAGGCACCGAGGGCGACGGCTGGATCCGGGCCGAGCTGGGCGGACGCGGGGAGCGCTGGGGCCGGATCGTGCTGTGCGGCTACCGGGGCGACACCGCCACCGGGCGGCTGCTGGCCGACCGCGCCGCCGAGGCCCTCGTGCTGCACCGCATGCTCGGCGGCGGCGCCGCGTGCTCCTGGGAGGAGCAGTCCGCGCAGAGCCTGCTGACCGACCTGGTCAGCGGTGTCGTACCGGCGCGGCAACTGCTGCCCAGGGCGCGCGCGGCCGGGCTGCCGGTCAACCGGCGGACGTTCGTGCCGCTGGTCGTCCGCGACGGCGACACCGCCCGGCTCGACCGGCTGCTCCGTCTGCTGGGCCTGCCCGGGCTGGTCGCCGAGCTGGCCGACGGGGCCACCGCCGTGCTGCTCAGCCTGCCCCGCGACCAGGACGCGGACGCCCTCGCCGCGCACTTCGCGACCCGGCTGCGCACCGAGTCCGGCCCGTCCCGCACGGTCGTCGCCGCGGCCGACCCCCGGGCCGTCTGGGAGGACGTCCCCGCCGGACTGCGCGAGGCCCAGCACGTGGCGGACGCCGTCGCCGACTCCGCCGCCGCCCTCGACCTCCCGCCGGTCGTCCGCCTGCGCGATGTCCACCTGCGGGGCCTGATCCGCCTGCTGCGCGACGATCCGCACGTGCAGTCCTTCGCGGAGCGGGAGCTGGACGGGCTGCTGTGCGAGACCGACGAGGACCTGCTGTCCGTCCTGCGCACCTACCTCGCCACCGGTCGCAACAAGTCCCGGACCGCCCAGCTCCACCACGTCTCGCGGCCCGCCCTCTACCGCCGCCTGGAAGCCATACAGGTCCGCCTCGGGGTGGACCTCGACGACTTCGAGCAGGCCGCCTCGGTGCACATCGCACTCCTCGCGCACGACGCGCAACAGCAGTGAAACACCCGACCACCTGGGAAAACGGCGGTGAAACATGGGCTCACGGCAGAGTGACACGGTGACACGCCGCACGCCCGCAGACGTGACACGGTGCAACTCAAAGTGCGCTTCCCGGCTTCCTAGGCTCACGGCACACCGAGCGACCGGAGGTCCCGATGAGCCGAGTGATCCGTGCCGCCGTCTTCCAGACCGCCTGGACGGGCGACAAGGAGTCGATGATCCAGGTCCACGAGCAGGCGGTCCGCGACGCGGCCGCGCAGGGTGCCCAAGTCCTGTGCTTCCAGGAGCTGTTCTACGGACCGTACTTCTGCCAGGTCCAGGACCCGGCCTTCTACGAGTACGCCGAGCAGATCCCCGAGGGCCCGATCGTCCGCCGCTTCCAGGCCCTCGCCAAGGAACTTGGCATCGTCCTGGTCCTGCCGATGTACGAGGAAGAGCAGCCCGGCGTCCTCTACAACACCGCCGCCGTGATCGACGCGGACGGCTCCTACCTGGGCAAGTACCGCAAGACGCACATCCCGCAGGTGAGGGGTTTCTGGGAGAAGTTCTACTTCCGCCCCGGCAACTCCGGCTGGCCGGTCTTCGAGACCGCCGTCGGCAAGGTCGGCGTCTACATCTGCTACGACCGCCACTTCCCCGAGGGCTGGCGCGCACTCGGCCTCGCGGGCGCCGAACTCGTCTTCAACCCCTCGGCCACCTCCCGCGGCCTGTCGGGCTACCTCTGGCAGCTGGAGCAGCCGGCGGCTGCCGTCGCCAACGAGTACTTCGTGGGCGCGATCAACCGGGTGGGGGTCGAGGAGTACGGCGACAACGACTTCTACGGGACGTCGTACTTCGTCGACCCGGAGGCCCAGTTCGTCGGCGAGGTGGCGAGCGACAAGGAACCCGAACTGGTGGTCCGCGACCTGGACATGGCCAAACTCCGCGAGGTCCGCGACCGCTGGCAGTTCTACCGGGACAGGGCCCCGGGGGCGTACGGGCCACTGACAGCACCCTGAAACGCCCGCTGGGGACACGCCTTAAGGGGCGCGGGGCCGTATTCGACATGCGGCTACCGCCGCGCGGGCGCGAGCAACCACCGACAACCGGCACGCATCCACCGCGAGGAGCGACCACGACATGAGCAGCCGTACAGTCATCCGCGGCGGCCTCGTCATCACCGCATCCGACGAGATCCACGCCGACGTCCTGATCGAGGACGGCCGCATCGCCGCCCTCGCAGCCACCGGCACACCCGCCGCCGAAACATTCACCGCCGACCGAGTCATCGACGCCACAGGAAAGTACGTCATCCCCGGCGGCGTAGACGCCCACACCCACATGGAGCTCCCCTTCGGCGGCACCTTCGCCTCCGACACCTTCGAGACCGGCACCCGCGCCGCCGCCTGGGGCGGCACGACCACGATCATCGACTTCGCCGTGCAGAGCGTCGGGCACAGCCTACGCGAGGGCCTCGACGCCTGGCACGCCAAGGCCGAGCACAACTGCGCCATCGACTACGGCTTCCACATGATCGTCTCCGACGTGAACCAGGAGACGCTCAAGGAGATGGACCTGCTGATCGAGGAGGGCGTCACCTCCTTCAAGCAGTTCATGGCCTACCCGGGCGTCTTCTACAGCGACGACGGCCAGATCCTGCGCGCCATGCAGCGCTCCGCCGAGAACGGCGGCCTGATCATGATGCACGCCGAGAACGGCATCGCGATCGACGTCCTGGTCGAGCAGGCGCTGGCCCGCGGCGAGACCGACCCGCGCTACCACGGCGAGGTCCGCAAGGCCCTGCTGGAGGCCGAGGCCACCCACCGCGCCATCAAGCTCGCGCAGGTCGCGGGCGCGCCCCTGTACGTCGTGCACGTCTCGGCGACGGAGGCGGTCGCCGAGCTGGCGCGGGCCCGCGACGAGGGGCTGAACGTCTTCGGCGAGACCTGCCCGCAGTACCTGTTCCTGTCCACCGACAACCTCGCCGAGCCGGACTTCGAGGGCGCGAAGTACGTGTGCAGCACCCCGCTCAGGCCGAAGGAGCACCAGGCCAAGCTGTGGCAGGGACTGCGGACGAACGACCTCCAGGTGGTCTCCACCGACCACTGCCCCTTCTGCTTCGTGGGGCAGAAGGAACTCGGCCGCGGCGACTTCTCCAGGATCCCCAATGGTCTGCCGGGTGTGGAGAACCGTATGGACCTGCTCCACCAGGCCGTCCTGGACGGGCACATCTCGCGCCGCCGGTGGATCGAGATCGCCTGCGCCACCCCGGCCCGGATGTTCGGCCTCTACCCGAAGAAGGGCACCATCGCGCCGGGCGCCGACGCCGACGTCGTCATCTACGACCCGCACGCCGAGCAGGTCATGTCGGCCGAAACCCACCACATGAACGTCGACTACTCGGCGTACGAGGGCAAGCGCGTCACCGGCCGGGTCGAGACGGTCCTCTCGCGCGGCGTACCGGTCATCACCGAGCGGGAGTACACCGGGCACGCCGGGCACGGCGTCTTCACCCCGCGTTCCACCTGTCAGTACCTCAACTAGGAGTGGCGCAGATGGACTTCGGACTCGTCCTGCAGACCGACCCGCCGGCCTCGCGGGTGATCAGCCTGATGAAACGCGCGGAACGGAACGGATTCTCGTACGGCTGGACCTTCGACTCCGCCGTGCTGTGGCAGGAGCCGTTCGTGATCTACAGCCAGATCCTGGCCAACACCACGAAACTGAAGGTCGGGCCGATGGTGACCAACCCCGGCACCCGCACCTGGGAGGTCACCGCCTCCACCTTCGCCACCCTCAACGACATGTTCGGCAACCGCACGGTCTGCGGCATCGGCCGCGGCGACTCCGCGATGCGCGTGGCCGGCCGCAAGCCCAACACGCTGGCCCGGATCAGCGAGGCCATGAAGGTCATCCGGGCCCTCGGCAGCGGCCAGGAGGCCGACCTCGGCGGCGGCACGGTCGTCCGGTTCCCGTGGATCGGGCCGGGCGCAGAACTCCCCGTGTGGATGGCCGCGTACGGACCCAAGGCCCTGAAGATGACCGGCGAGGAGGCCGACGGGTTCATCCTCCAGCTGGCCGACCTGTACCTGACCGAGTACATGGTCAAGGCCGTGAAGGACGCGGCCGTCACCGCCGGCCGGGACCCGTCGGCGGTGACCATCTGCGTGGCCGCCCCGGCCTACGTCACCGAGGACGACTCGCCCGAGGCGCTCGCCCACGCGCGCGACCAGTGCCGGTGGTTCGGCGGGATGGTCGGCAACCACGTGGCCGACCTGGTGTCCAAGTACGGCGAGCACTCGGCCGCCGTCCCCGACGAACTCACCGACTACATCAAGGCGCGCGAGGGCTACGACTACTCCCACCACGGCCGCGCCGGCAACCCGGACACCCAGTTCGTGCCCGACGAGATCGTCGACCGGTTCTGTCTGATCGGCCCGGTCGAGAAGCACGTCGAGAAGCTGAACGCGCTGCGCGCCCTCGGTGTGGACCAGTTCGCCGTCTACGACATGCACGACGCGCAGGAAGCCGTGATCGACACCTACGGATCGCGGGTGATCCCCGCCGTCAACGCCTGACCTCCTCCCCGCGGCACCCCCTTCGAACTCCCCCTTCCCGGCGGCCCGGGGAGGGGGCCCAGGACGCTTGTCGAGCGCACCCCCCATCGGCGCCACCCGCATGGCCTTTCCCGACCCACTTCCCCTGATTGGCCTGGCCCATGACCGACACCGCTCCCACGGCCCCACCGCCGACCACCCAAGTCACCCTCGCCGACGGCCGGGTGGAGATCGCCCCGGGCGCCCCCGCGCCGACCGGGCCCTACGCCAACGAGGACCTGCTGCCGGTCCCCGTCGACAAGCGCACCTGGACGACGTACAACTTCTCCGCGCTGTGGGTCGGCATGGCCCACAACACGGCCTCCTGGACCCTGGCCTCCGGTCTCATCGCCGTCGGCATGGACTGGAAGCAGGCGGTGTTCACCATCGCCCTGGCCAATGTGATCGTGCTGATACCGATGCTGCTCACCGGGCACGCCGGGCCCAAGTACGGCATACCCTTCCCCGTCTTCGCCCGGGCCTCCTTCGGCATCCGCGGGGCCAACCTGCCCGCCGTCGTACGGGCGCTGGTGGCGTGCGGCTGGTTCGGCATCCAGACCTGGATCGGCGGCGAGGCCATCTACTTCCTGGCCGGCAAGCTCATCGGCAGCGGCTGGGCGGACGCGGCGAAGGTCGGTGGCTACGCCTGGACGATGTGGCTGTCGTTCGCGATCTTCTGGGCGCTCCAGGTCGTCATCATCTACCGCGGCATGGAGACCATCCGCCGGTTCGAGAACTGGGCGGCGCCGTTCGTGCTCGTCGGTGCGTTCGTGATGCTGTGGTGGATGAGCGACAAGGCGGGCGGCTTCGGCCCGCTGTTCGACCAGCCGTCCAAGCTCGGCTGGGGCGCCGACTTCTGGAAGCTGTTCGCGCCCGCCCTCATGGGCATGATCGGCTTCTGGTCGACGCTGTCGCTGAACATCCCCGACTTCACCCGCTACGGCAAGAGCCAGAAGGCACAGACGTGGGGTCAGGCCCTCGGTCTGCCGACGACCATGACGCTGTTCGCGTTCCTGTCCGTGATGGTCACCTCCGGCTCGCAGGCCGTCTACGGCGAGGCGATCTGGGACCCGGTACAGCTCGCGGCCAGGACCGACAACACGGTGGGCCTGCTGTTCGCCCTCGTCACCGTCCTGGTGGCCACGCTGTCCGTCAACGTCGCGGCCAACCTGGTCTCACCGGCGTTCGACTTCTCCAACATCGCGCCGCGGAAGATCAGTTTCCGGGCGGGCGCGCTCGCCACCTGCGTCCTCGGTGTGCTGATCTTCCCGTGGAAGCTGTACTCCGACCCGCAGGGCTACATCTTCACCTGGCTCGGGCTGGTCGGCGGCCTGCTCGGCACCGTCGCGGGCATCCTCATCGCCGACTACTGGATCCTGCGCCGCTCCCGGCTCGACCTGGCCGACCTGTACCGCACGGGCGGGCGCTACTGGTACGAGGGCGGCTGGAACTGGCGGGCCGTCGTCGCCTTCGTGGCCGGCGGTGTCCTCGCCGTCGGCGGCGCCAGCTTCAAGCCGCTGATCGACGGCCGCCCCATCCCGGCACTGGCCGATCTGGCCGACTACGGCTGGGCGGTGGGCCTGGGCACGTCGATGGTGCTGTACCTGGTGCTGATGGCGGCACGGGGCGGGAACCGGGCCACCGTCTGACCCGGCACGCGCACGACACGGACACGACGCGGACGCGGATGCTGGAGGACGGTCAGCCCTTGCCGCCCTCCAGCGCGGCCACCGCTTCCCTCGCGGCCTTGATGGCGCCCTTGTTGATCGTGTCCGTGCTCGGCGCCTTCTTCGACTCGAAGTCGCTGCCGTTGTACGTGACGATCACCAGCGCGTTGGAGGCGCGGACGAACACCTGGCCCTCGCGGGTCTGCTGCTTGTCCTCGGTGGTGAGGTTGACGATGGAGTACGCGGTGTCGCCCAGACCGGGGACGGGGCCGCCGCCGCTCTTCTCCTCGGTGCGCCCCTTGTAGGCCTTCCCCGCCGCCTCGTCCGACTCCATCACCTCGAAGGACACGTCGAGCCAGCGGTAGTCGTACCCCTTGAGGGCGTTCCAGGAGCAGGTACGGCGCAAGTCCGAGTCCGTGGACGGAATCTCCTTCCCGGCCGTCTTGGCACCCGGCACCAGCGACTCGACCGTCTTCTTGGCGACGCTCTCGCACGGCGCCGGCGCGGCCGCGTAGGCCTTCGACTCCGTCGAGGTCGACGGGGCGGACGCGGACTGGGTCTCGGTCTTCTCGTCGGCCGGCTTGTGCTCGGCGGCCTGCGGCGCGGCGAGCGGGCCGGACGACAGCGCCCAGCCCGCCGCGGCGAGCACGGCCACGGGGGACAGGCGTGCGGTCAGGGCCAGGGGCAGAGGTAGGGAACGCACGGCGCCCTTCTCGTGGGGGACGGCGGACGGGACGACAGTTTCACATGACTCCCTGTGACGCGGAAGGGCGAACTCGCTCCGTGCCTGCGCGGTGACGGTGACTCACTGTCGACGGTCAAGGTTTCGGCCGGTTCGACGATGAGTGAGGGGTTTGCGCGGGACGTCGGGCGTCCCGGAGCGGCTGCCATACGGTCCGGTGCGGAGGCTCGTTCGCGTCAGCTGCCACCGACGCCAAGGGCGGTGAGCAGGACCAGGACGAGGGTGGCGACGGCGAGCAGGCCGTGCGCCACGACCACGGGCAGCGGGAAGTGCCGTTCGGCGGGAACGGTCCCGTCCGTGCCCGGAGCGGTGGCGGCCGGGGTGGCCTGGGCCCTGGAACGGGACTGGTAGACGGGGATCCAGCGGGCCAGCATCGTGAAGCCGAGCAGGGCGACCGGCAGCAGCAGACCGAACGCGGTCCAGGCCAGGGCGTCCTTGTCGGCCGCGACATAGATGATCCACACCACCAGGCCGATCGCGGCCAGGGCGAAGTGCCCGAAGATCACCGGTGCGGGCAGGCGGCTGGTGCCGGACTGCTGCTGCCGGATCCCGCCGCGTTGGATCCAGGTGCCGAGCAGGTAGAAGCCGCCCAGGGCGGTGACCACCCAGGCGATCAGTGCGGCGATGTCCATGAGGAACTCCCCGACGATGGAAAGGTGGAGGGCGGTCGGCTGGCACCGGCCGTCGAGAGGGGTGTGGGGGCGGGCGTCACGAGGGTCGGCCCACGTCGCGCGGCCCGTATCCCTCGGCCTGCGTGCTCTCGTCCGCGACCCGCACGCCGTAGCGGTAGGCGAGCTTGCCGCCCAGGAACCCAGAGACACCCAGAGCCGCCAGGCTGACCGCGGACAGCACGAGCCTGCCGACGCCGACACTGCCGCCGTCGGTGTAGGTGCCGTACCGCCACACGAAGTTGACGACGTAGGCGGCGGTCACGCCCAGGTTCAGCGTCATGTGCACCAGGCCGGTGCGAAACGCGCGGGTTCCGGTGGGGATCGCGAACAGGTCGAGGAAGCCGACCGTGGCGGCCAGCAGCGCACCGATCACCCCCACAGCGATCAGCCATTCCGAGCCCTGGGTCAGGAACGCCGGATCGTCCACCGCATGCGAGGCGATGTCGAACGCCAGGCTCGCCACCCAGGCGCCGATCGGCACCGTCACCAGGATGGGGTGGAACGGATGACCGTACGGGCCGGCGAGCGCGGCACTGACCGGCCGCTTCGCCTGCAGCTGAGACTCACTGACCATCGCGACCTCCGTAGTTTCACCAATAAGTCTTGGTCTTATTAGGTCTACGCGTCAAGACGCCCAGGTCCCAGGCGCTCAAAGCCCACGAGTACCCACGCGAGCAGGGGTTACCGTTGGTCCCGTGGCTTCCGATCCGATACCGCCGACGCGTGCGGCCGATGCCGCCATCGACTCCGTGAGCGTCCTCGGCGAGGACTCACGACGGCGCATGTTCGCCTTCATCCGGCGCGCCCGCCGAGCGGTCACCCGCGACGAGGCCGCCGCCAGCGTCGGCATATCCCGCAAGCTCGCCGCATTCCACCTCGACAAACTCGTCGACGCCGGCCTTCTGCGCGCCCGCTACGAGACCCCGGGCGGCATCCGCAAGGTCGGCCGGCAGCCCAAGGTCTACGAACCCACCGACACCCAGCTCACCGTCAGCATCCCCGACCGGCGCCACGAACTCCTGGCCGACCTGCTCCTGGACGCCGTCCTGACCGAGGGCACCGACGAGAACGCCGCACAGGCGGCGGTGCGCACCGCCGGACAGCGCGGACGACAGATGGGCGAGGCCGAACGGGACCGGACGCGCCCCGGCCGCCTGGGCGCGGAACGCGGACTGACCGCCTGCGAGAGCATGCTCGACGAGCACGGCTACGAACCCGTCCGCGAAACACCCACCCACCTGCGCCTGCGCAACTGTCCCTTCCACCCCCTCGCCGCCAAGGCCCCCGACCTGGTGTGCGGCATGAACCACGCCTTCCTCACCGGCTACCTCGACGGCCTCCGCATCGGCGGCGTCCAAGCCGTTCTGGCCCCCCGGCCCGGGGAATGCTGCGTTCGACTCGGCCCCGACGGCGCGGATCCCGGCGAACCGCCGCCGAGCCCATGAGGTACTGCATATGGCCGCATCGAGGCGGCGGCGACCGGCCCACGGGGCAGGCTGGGAATCATGTATGTGCAGCCTGCCGTCCGGACGTCACAGCCCGTGTCGGCACCACAACACCGGGAGCTGTCCCCCGGGGTGCGCCCGGTCACGATCGATGCGGACGGCATCACCCTCTCGGGCTTGCTGAGTGAGCCGGCACACTCGCCGCGCGCTGTGATCGTCGCCTTGCACGGCGGCGGTATGAATGCCGGGTATTTCGACGGCCAGGCGCACCCCGACGTGTCCCTGCTGGCGTTGGGAGCGCGCCTTGGCCACACGGTGCTGGCACTGGACCGTCCGGGCTACGGGGCGTCCGCCGTCCGCTTTCCGGGCGGGCAGAGACTCAGCACGCAGGCCGTCACCGTGCGCGCGGCGATCGCCGCCTTCGCTGCCGCCCACGCCCCCGGTGCCGGCACGCTGGTGCTGGGACATTCCTTCGGTGCCAAGGTCGCTTTCGCTGTGGCCGCCGGCTGTGACGCGTCGGCACTGCTGGGTGTCGATGTCTCCGGGTGCGGTCGCCGACTGGCCGTGCCCGCCGGCCGGCTCGGCCCCGACCGCGGCGAGGGGCTGCGGCACCGGAACTGGGGCCCCCTGAACCTGTATCCGTCCGACACGTTCCGGATGAGTCAAACGGTCGTGGCGCCCATGCCGGCCCGGGAGCTCAGCACGGTGACGGGCTGGACGCGGCTGTCGGCGGCGATCCTGCCGCGAGTCGGCGTCCCCGTCCGGCTCACCTTCGCGCAACATGAGGCCTGGTGGGGCTGTGAGGACGAGGACGTCGCCGACCTTGTCGAACGGCTGTCCGCAGCCCCACGGGTCGTCGTCGACCATCTCCCGCACGCCGGCCACAACATCAGCCTCGGCTGGGCTGCCCGCGCCTACCACCTCAAAGCATTGGCCTTTGCGGAGGAGTGCCTGACTGCTCGGGCCCACGAAGCGGGACAAGGCGGCTGACCGGCAGGGATCTGGCCCTGTTGCCACCAGGCGGGTAAGAAGGGGCGCAGGGCGATCGATAGCCTGCTGGGGGAGCGGGGGGAGAGGCGAGAGACAGCGAGGTGCAGGACCGCATGTTCACCACACGCCCCACCCTCCAGGGCACCTTCGGCATGGTGTCCTCGACGCACTGGCTCGCCTCGCAGTCGGCCATGGCCGTCCTGGAGGACGGCGGCAACGCCTACGACGCGGCCGTGGCGGGGGCGTTCGTGCTGCACGTCGTCGAGCCGCACCTCAACGGCCCGGCGGGCGAGGTGCCGATCCTGCTCGCGCCGGCCGGCGGTGAGGTGCGGGTGCTGTGCGGGCAGGGCGTCGCACCGGCCGGGGCGACGGTCGCGCACTACCGGGCCCTCGGCCTGGACCTCGTCCCCGGCACCGGGCCGCTCGCCGCCGCCGTGCCGGGCGCGTTCGACGCCTGGATGCTGCTGCTGCGCGACCACGGCACCAAGTCCCTCGCCGACGTCCTCAAGTACGCCATCGGATACGCCGAGCACGGGCACCCGCCCGTGGAACGCGTCGGCGAGACCGTCGAGACCGTGCGCGAGCTGTTCGAGACCGAGTGGACCTCGTCGGCGGACGTCTACCTGCCCGGCGGCAAGGCGCCCCGCCCGGGCGAGCTCTTCGCCAACCCCGCGCTCGCCGCCACCTGGAAGCGCCTGCTCGCCGAGACCGCGGGGGCGGGGGACCGGGAGGCCCGGATCGAGGCCGCGCGGGAGGTGTGGCGCTCCGGCTTCATAGCCGAGGCCCTGGTACGGCAGGCCGGGCAGCCCACCATGGACACCAGCGGCGCACACCACGCCGGCACCCTCACGGCCGCCGATCTCGCCGGCTGGTCCGCGACCTACGAGACACCGGCGGCGTACGACTGGAACGGCTGGACCGTGTGCAAGCCGGGCCCCTGGAGCCAGGGCCCGGTCCTCCTCCAGCAGCTCGCCCTGCTCCCGCCCGAACTGCCCCGCTACGGCTCCGCCGACTACGTCCACCTGCTGGTCGAGAACTGCAAACTCGCCATGGCCGACCGGGAGGCCTGGTACGGGGACGCCGCCGGCGTGCCGCTCGACGACCTGCTGTCCGGCGCCTACAACACGGCCCGCCGCGCTCTCGTCGGCGAGCGGGCCTCCCTCGACCTGCGGCCCGGCAGCCCCGGCGGACGCACCCCGCGGCTGTGCGCGCACGCGCGCGTGGCGGCCACCGCCCAGGAGGGTGCCGCCGCCCCGGGCATCGGCGAACCGACCGTCGCGAAGAGCCCGGCGTCCCCCGTGCCCGGCGAACCTGAGGTCGGCGACGACGGGGCCACCCGCGGCGACACCTGCCACCTCGACGTCGTCGACCGCTGGGGCAACATGGTCTCGGCCACGCCCAGCGGCGGATGGCTCCAGTCCAACCCGGTCGTGCCCGAACTCGGCTTCCCGCTCGGCACCCGGCTCCAGATGACCTGGCTGGAAGAGGGCCTGCCCAACTCCCTCACCCCGGGCCGCCGTCCCCGCACCACGCTGACGCCCTCGATCGCACTGCGCGAGGGACTGCCCGTCATGGCGTTCGGCACACCGGGCGGGGACCAGCAGGACCAGTGGCAGCTGCACTTCCTCCTGGCGGTCGCGCTGCGCGCCCAGGTGCGCGGCGGCCTGGACCTGCAGGGCGCGATCGATGCCCCGAACTGGCACAACGACAGCTTCCCGGGCTCCTTCTACCCGCGCGGCATGCGCCCGGGGAGCGTCACCGTGGAGGCGCGCACGGACCCGGCCGTCGTCGAGGAGCTGCGGCGACGCGGCCACCAGGTGACCGTCGGCGGCCCCTGGTCGGAGGGCCGGCTCTGCGCGGTCGCGCGGGACCCGGAGACGGGCGTGCTGTCGGCGGCGGCGAACCCGCGCGGCATGCAGGGCTACGCGGTCGGGCGGTGATCCCGCCGAGTACACCCGGCTGCGGAACCGGCGCGGACCCGTCGCTGTTCATCGTGCTGCCATCCGGAGTGCACCGGGCGGGTGGGGATTGTCAGAGCCGCGTGCTGTGATGGAGGGGTGATCGACAGCACCGAAACCATCGAAGAGTTTCTCGCACGGCACGCGTCCGACGTCGAGGAGGCGATCCGCACGGCGGCCGCCGCCGAGATCATGCCGCGCTGGCGCCGGCTCGCCGCACACGAGGTCGACCAGAAGGCCGGCCCGCACGACCTGGTCACGGACGCGGACCGCAAGGCCGAGCTGTACCTGACCGGGGCACTGGGCGCCCTGCTGCCCGGCTCGGTCGTGGTCGGCGAGGAGGCGGTCCACGCCAACCCGGCGTCCTACGAGGCCATACGCGGCGACGCCCCGGTCTGGATCGTCGACCCGGTCGACGGGACCCGGCAGTTCGTGCGCGGCGAACCGGCCTTCTGCACCCTGGTCGCGCTGGCCCAGGGCGGCACCCTGCTCGCATCGTGGACCTACGCCGCCGCCAGCGACCGGCTCGCCACCGCCCAGCGGGGCAAGGGCGCCCACCTCGACGGGGAGCGGCTGTTCGCCGGCGTGCCCGAGCCCGGCCGGGACCTCCGCGTGGCCACCTCCCACCCGGACTACACGACGGACGAGCAGAAGCGCGCCCTGCTCGGCCTGCGCACCGAGGGCGTGGCAGCGCGCGCGTGCGGCTCGGCCGGACTGGAGTACCTCGCCATCGCGCGGGGCGACTCCGACGCGGTCGCCTTCTCCTGGGAGGCCGCCTGGGACCACGCGGCCGGTCTGCTCCTGGTCGAGGAGGCGGGCGGAGCCCACCTGACCCGCACGGGCGAGCCGTTCCGCATCACGGGCGGCAACGACCTCCCCTTCACCGCGGCCCGCGACGCGGCCACGGCCCGCCGGGTGGCGGCACTGCTGGCGAGCGCAGCATGATTGTCACGGACCGTACACACTCGGTCGCTCAAGGGGCGCTCCGGGCGTCCTTCCCGCACGAATCCCCCCGCGGCCGGTGACTGTCAGTCCCCGGGCCTATCCTGATCCTCAGTGGCCGTCGGCTGACGAAGGGGTCCGAAGGTGCCGTCGATGCTCGATGCCGTCGTAGTGGGTGCGGGGCCGAACGGACTGACCGCGGCCGTGGAGCTGGCCCGCCGCGGCTTCTCCGTCGCCGTGTTCGAGGCCCGGGGCACCGTGGGCGGCGGTGCCCGCACCGAGGAGCTCACCCTGCCGGGCTTCCGGCACGACCCGTGCTCCGCGGCGCACCCGCTCGCCATCAACTCACCCGCGTTCCGCGCCCTGCCGCTCCACCGCTACGGCCTGGAATGGCTGCACGCCGAGCTCCCCATGGCCCACCCCTTCCCGGACGGCTCGGCGGCCGTGCTGGCCCGGTCGGTGGGCGAGACGGCCGCCTCCTTCGGGCCGCGCGACGCCGGGGCGTACCGCAGGCTCGTCGAGCCCTTCCTGCCCAAGTGGGACGTCCTGGCCCGCGACTTCATGTCCCTGCCGCTCACCGCGCTGCCCCGCGACCCGGTCACCCTCGCCCGCTTCGGCCTGGTCGGCCTGCCCCCGTCGACCCTGCTCACGCGCCGCTTCCGGGACGAACCGGCCAGGGCCCTGTTCGCCGGACTCGTCGCGCACGTCATGGCACCTCTCGGCGGCTTCGCCACCAGCGCCATCGGCCTCGTCTTCGCCCTGGCGGCACACGCCCGCGGCTGGCCCGTCGCCCGCGGCGGCTCCCAGGCGATCTCCGACGCCCTCGCCGCCTACCTGCGCGACCTCGGCGGCAGCGTCCACACCGACTACGAGGTCAAGCGCCTGGACGACCTGCCGCCGGCCCGCGCGTACGTCTTCGACACCTCACCCACCGCCCTGGCCCGCATCGCCGGCTTCGGCAACCAGTACGCGGACTACCGCTACGGCCCGGGCGTCTTCAAGATCGACTACGCGCTGGACGGCCCCGTGCCCTGGACCGCGAAGGAGGCCCGCGCCGCCGGCACGGTGCAGATCGGCGCGGACCGCGCGGAGATCGGCGCGGCCCTGCGCGCGGCGTCCCGGGAGGGCCGGGCCCCCGACAAACCGTTCCTGATCACGGTCCAGCCGAGCATCGTCGACCCCACCCGGGCCCCGGCGGGCAAGCACGTCTTCTGGGCCTACGGCCACGTACCGCACGGCTGGACCGGTGACCTCACCGACGCCGTCGAACGCCAACTGGAGCGGTTCGCCCCGGGGTTCCGCGACCGCGTCCTGGCCCGCGCCACCGCGGGCCCGCCCGAACTCGCCGCCCGCAACGCCAACTACGTCGGCGGCGACATCGCCTCCGGCGCGGTCTCCGGCCTCCAGCTCCTGCTGCGTCCCAAACCGACCCTGTTCCCCTACCGCACTCCTCACCCGGCCGTCTTCATCTGCTCGTCGGCGACCCCGCCGGGCCCCGGCGTGCACGGCATGTCGGGGCACAACGCGGCGAAGGCCGTCTGGAAGCGACTGAGGCAGACATGACCACCATCGAACTGGTCCAGGGCGACATCACACGCGAGAGCGTCGACGCCGTCGTCAACGCGGCCAACTCCTCGCTGCTGGGCGGGGGAGGCGTCGACGGAGCGATCCACCGGCGAGGCGGCCCCGCGATCCTGGAGGAGTGCCGCAAGCTGCGCGCCTCCAGGTACGGCAAGGGCCTGCCCACCGGCCAGGCGGTCGCCACCACCGCGGGCGACCTGGACGCCCGCTGGGTGATCCACACGGTCGGCCCCGTCTTCAGCACGACCGAGGACCGCTCCGCCCTCCTCGCCTCCTGCTACCGCGAGTCCCTCCGCGTCGCCGACGAACTCGGCGCCCGCACGGTGGCGTTCCCGGCCATCTCCACGGGCATCTACGGCTGGCCGGTGGACGACGGCGCCCGCATCGCGGTGGAGACCGTAAGGGCAGCGGACACCGCGGTCGAGGAGGTCAGGTTCGTGCTCTTCGACGAGCAGGCGTACGAGGCGTTCGCCGACCGGGTCCGCTGACGCGACGCGGCCGGGCCGGCCGGCTCAGACCGGCTCGGGCTCGAAGTGCCGCAGCACGTCCCGGCCGGGCTGCACCACGCCGTAGCTGCTCTCCGGTACCTCGTTCCAGACGCCGGGCAGATCACCGAGCGGCTCCGACACGACCAGCCGGGTCTCGTCGGAGATGTGCTTCAGGAACGCGAGATCGGGATGGAGGGCACGCACGTCCTCCACCTGGCTGCTGTAGTACAGCGACCGCGAGGCTCCCGTGCTGGAGTACCGGAAGAACCACAGCCGTTCGCCGTCGGTCACCGCGACCGTCATCTGGAGCGGCTGCGGCACCCCGTGCTCGTGTCCCAGCCGCTCGACGAGCCCCACCATGCGGGCCACCGCACCCGGCGGATCGCCGTCCAGCCCGAAGGTGAGGGCCACGTGGAACATCACTTCCGAGTCCGTCGTGCCCTCCAGCGACGGGAACAGCTCCGGATCCACGGCGAGCATGAGGTCCCGGCGCACTTCGCTGAACCCGGCGATCGCCCCGTTGTGCATCCACATCCATGGCCCGTGCCGGAAGGGGTGACAGTTGGTCTGCTGCACGGCCGACCCGGTGGAGGCACGGACGTGGGCGAAGAACAGCGGTGAGCGGACGTGGTCGGCGATCTCCCGGAGGTTGCGGTTGCTCCAGGCCGGGCCGGTGTCGCGGATGACGGCGGGGGTGCGCAGGTGCCACGCGTACCACCCGACGCCGAAGCCGTCGCCGTTGGTGGTCTCGACACCCATCCGCGCGTGCAGGCTCTGGTCGATCAGCGAGTGCTGCGGCCGGTAGAGGACGTCGTCCAGCAGCACGGGAGTGCCCGAGTAGGCGAGCCAGCGGCACATGGTCGCCACCCCCGATCCGAGCCGCCTCGGCCGTGCCGTGCGGCTCCGCAGGTGTCGGTGCGGATACGTCTCGCGCGCCGGGCCGGCGGCGCGTGGTCCCAGACAACCCCGTCACCCGCGGCCGGCGCATCGCCCGCCACGGGTGGTTGCCGCGGGAACGGCGAGGGCCGGGCCGGTGTGCGCGGCGGAGTGAACACTGAGATCCTGGGGAAACGAGTGCCGTTCCTGATCCGGCACACGGCAGGCAGTGGGGAGCCCCATGGCCGCGACCGAGGAGACTGGTGCGGAGCCGGCGTCCACGGGCGTCGACCCCACGGGCGACCCGCTGCTGCGTACCCGGTTCGCCCTGCCGAAGCGGCCCGCCGGCTTCCTGCGCCGGACCCGCCTGGCCGCACACCTCGACCAGGCGCTCATGACGCCCCTGACGATGGTCAACGGGCCGGCCGGCGCGGGCAAGACCCTCTTGGTCGCCGACTGGGCCGCAGGCCTGCGGGAACCGGTCGTCTGGCTCACGGCCGACCCCGCCGACCAGGCACCCGGGATCTTCTGGGCCTATCTGCTGGAGGCACTGCGCGCCGCCGGCGTACCGGTGGCAGGCGAGGTCGGCTGCCCGGCGCAGGCGGGCCGGGTGGACCGGCGGACACTGACCTGCCTCGCCGCCGACCTGGAGAGCCGGGACCACACCACCGTCGTCGTGCTCGACGAGTTCGACCGGGTGACCTCACCCGAGATCGCGGAGCAGTTGCAGTTCGTCCTGCGCCACGCGGGGCAGGGCTTGCGTCTGGTCCTCGTCACCCGCACCGAACCCCTGCTGCCGCTGCACCGGTACCGGGCCTCGGGCGAGATGACGGAGATCCGGGACGCGGAGCTGGCGTTCACCGTCGAGGAGGCCGCGGAGCTCCTGTCGCGGCACGGTCTGCACCTGAACCACAGCGCCGTCCGGGCCCTGGTGGACCGCACCCAGGGATGGGCCGCCGGCCTCAGGCTGTGCGCCCTGGCCGCCCGGCAGGTGGCGGACCCCCACCTGTACGTCAAGCAGTTCGAGGCCGACCACAGTGCGGTGGCCGACTTCCTGCTGGCCGAGGTGCTCGACCGGCAGCCACCCGGCACACAGGACCTGCTGCTGCGCATCAGCGTCCTGGACCGCTGCTGCCCCGACCTGGTGAACGCGCTGACGCTGCGCACCGACGCGGAGCCGATCCTGGCGTCGCTGCACCGGCAGAACGCCTTCGTCCAGTACCTCGGCCACTCGTGGTACGGCCTGCACCCGCTGTTCGCGGAGATCCTCCGCGCCCACCTGCGGGAGCGCTTCCCCGGTCTGGAGCCGGAACTGCGCGCCCGGGCCGCGCGGTGGCTGCGGCGGTCCGGGTCCCTGCACGAGGCGCTGGTCCAGGGTGCCGCGGCGGACGACTGGGAGTTCACCGCCAACGCCGTGGTCGACGACCTCGCGATCGGACAGCTGTTCACCGGTCTGCACGCCGAGGACCTCTCCGCCCTGTTCGCGCGGATGAGCCCCGAGACAACGGGTCCGGCGCCCGACCTCGTCCGCGCCGCCCGCGAACTGGCCCGCCACGATCTCGATCACGGCCTGCCCCACCTGCACCGGGCCCAGGACGACCTGGCCCGGAACGGCGGCGACCGGGCCCCGGTCCGGCTCGGCCGCGCCCTGCTGGAAGCCCTGGCGGCGCGGATGACCGGCTCGCCGGACAGAGCGGAGCGAGCCGCCGAGGAGGCGCGGGCCCTCCGGCCGGACGTCCCCCCACACCTCCTGGACGACCACCCCGAAGTCACCGCCCTCCTGCTCACCCACCTCGGCTCCGCCCGCCTGTGGGCCGGACGCTTCGACGACGCCCGCGACGCCCTGTCGGCGGTCGCCGGACACCCCGGCGGAGCGGCGATGGCGCTGCCCAGGTGGGAGGCCCTCGGCCACCTCGCGCTGATCGACTACCTGAACGGCCGGCCCGGCCCGGCGGAGCACAAGGCCCTGGCGGCGGCCGGCCAGGCGGAGCGTTACAGCCTGCCCCGGCAGGCCGGGTCCGGCATCGCCCCGCTGGTTCTGGCCGCCGTCCTCATCGACCGCGACGAACTCGACGACGCCCAGGCGCTCCTCGACGCGGCGGCCGGCTCCCGCACGCTCGCCGACGACCCGGTGGTGGAGGCAGGCCGGACCCTCACCCGGGGGCGGCTGCTCCTGGCCCGAGGGGACGCCCGGGCCGCGCTGGCGGCGGCGGACGCCTCCGTTCCGGCAGCGGTGAGCTCACCCTGGGCGGAGGACCACGCCGCTCTGCTCGCGTCCGCCGCCCACCTGGCCCGAGGACATCCCGAATCGGCCCGAGCCGTCGTGGAGCGCGTCGCACACCGCCGGACGGCCTGTGCGGTCGAGGCGGCGCGTGCCCGGCTCGCGGCGGGCCATGTCGAAGGGGCGCTCGACATGATCGACAGCCTGCCGGAGGACGACCGGCCCGGACCGGCGGTGACCGTGCGCGCCACGCTGGTCCGCGCCCAGGCCGCCCACGAGACCGGCGACTGGGTCACCGCGCGCCGCCTCGTCGCCCGGGCCCTCCTGGACGGCCGGCGCGGGCACCTGCGCCGGCCCTTCCTGGAAGCCGGCCCCTGGCTCCGTCCCCTGCTGAGCACCGGCCGCCTCCGGGAACTGGCCGGCGGCTGGCTCCTCGCCCGCCCCGACGGCCACCACGACCCCCGGCCCACCACGCCGGACCGGCACCCGCCACTCGCCGTCGAGGAACTCAGCGCACGCGAGGGTGACGTGCTGCGGCTCCTGGCCGAGATGAGGTCGACGGAGGAGATCGCCGCCGACCTGCACGTGTCCGTGAACACGGTGAAGACCCACCTCAAGAGCATCTACCGCAAGCTCGCGGTCAGCCGTCGCGGCGACGCGGTGCGCCGCGCCCGCGAACGGCGGCTGCTGTGAGGTTCACCTGTACCGGGTGACGCAGCACGCCGCGCCAGGGCGGACCATCGCCAGGCAAGGGTGTGCAACGCCCGCTCCAGGCCGTCCGCGGGAGAGCAGTTCATGCGCTACGAGATCCGTGTCGACGGACACATGTCGGAGACGCTGGCCAAGGTCTTCCCGGAGCTGGAGCACGTGCTGATGTCCGGTCAGACGGTCCTGTACGGCCCCGTGGTCGACGAGGCCCACCTGTACGGGCTGCTGACCCGCTTCCAGGCGCTGGGACTCAGGGTCGTGGAGATGCGTCAGCTGCCGGAGTGAGCCGGGGTCAGAGGGTTGCCGTGGGGATCGTCGTCCCGGCCGAGCAGCGGCCGCGTACGGATCACCCGCCGCGGGTGAGGCAGCCCCGTCCTCTCCGCGGGCACGCTGGGTACGGCACGGGACGGCTGCCGGACGTGCGGCCGGGACGGAGGAGTGACATGAGTGCGCAGACCTACCTGGCGTACGACTTTCCGCTGTTGAGCGCCTTCTGGGCGATGCTGTGGTTCTTCCTCTGGATCATGTGGTTCGTGCTGCTCTTCCGGGTCGTCTTCGACATCTTCCGCGACGACTCCCTGAGCGGCGGGGCCAAGACCGGCTGGCTGGTGTTCTGCATCGTCCTGCCCTTCCTCGGCGTGTTCGTCTACGTCACCGCCCGCGGCAAGAACATGGGGCGCAGGGAAGCGGCCCAGGCCCGGGCGCAGCAGGAGGCGTTCGACAGCTACGTCCGAGAGACCGCCAAGAGCGGCGAGAACCGGGGGAGCAGCGTCGACGAGCTCGCCAGGCTGTCCGAGATCCGCGCTCGCGGCGACATCTCGGATGAGGAGTTCCGCAGGGCGAAGGAGTTGGTGCTCAGCGGCTCCGGCACGTCCGGACCCTAGAACCCCCACCCCTCCGACATCTCCACCTCCGGCCGTGGAACGCGCCGGACGCAGCAGAAACGAGGCAGCAGGATGACCACCACACACCCTACGGGCGCACGCACGGCGAAGCGCGAATGGGCCGTCGGCCTGATGGTCTTCGGGGCCGTGATGCTCATGATCGCCGGGATCCTGGACGTCCTGCGCGGCATCGCGGCGATCGCGGAGGACGACGTCTTCCTCACGACCCGCAACTACGTCTTCGAATTCGACCTCACCAGCTGGGGCTGGATCCACCTGGTCCTGGGCGTGGCCGCCGTGATCGTCAGCATGGGGCTGTTCCAGGGGGCGACATGGGCGCGCGTGGCCGGCGTGGGCATCGCCGCACTCGTCATCATCGCCAACTTCCTCTCCCTGCCGTACTACCCGGTGTGGTCGGTGGTGATGATCGCGATTTCCGGGTTCATCATCTGGGCCCTGTGCACCGTGCGGAAGGACGACGCCTGGGTGCCGTTCGAACAGCCGCCGAGCAATCCATGAGGCGCGCGGCTGCGCTCCGGGCGGGTTTCCCAACCCGCCCGGAGACACCAGTCGCGTCCTGCGCGGCGCCCCGTCAGCGTCCCCGCGCACCCGCCCCCCGGTCCGCCGGGCGGTGCCGCGCCGGCGCGAGGTGCGGCCAGTCGGCGATGTCGCGTCGCATCTGGCGGTCGTGTGTCGCCAGGACCACGGCCGCGTCCGTGCTGTGCAGCGCCTCGGTGAGCTCGTCGACCAGCGCGATGGACAGGTGGTTCGTGGGCTCGTCCAGCAGCAGTACGTGGGGGCGGGCGGCCAGTGCCAAGGCCAGGTCGAGGCGCCGCTGCTGACCCGTCGACAGCTCGGCGACCGGCTTGCCGGCGTCGCGCGAGGTGAGCAGACCCAGCGAGCCGAGCCCCACCACCTCGCCTTCCTGCAGTACGCCGGCCGCGACCAGGCGCGCGGTGTGCGTCTCGTAGAGGTCACGCGCCCGCCGGTGCGTCGCCCGCGGCGACTCCTGCCCGAGCAGGCGCAGCCGCACCCCGCGGGCCCGGTGCACCCGGCCCGTGTCCGGGGCGAGCCGACCGGCCAGGACGGACAGGAGGGTGGACTTGCCCGCCCCGTTCGGGCCGGTGACGGCCAGCCTGTCGCCGGACGTCACCGACAGGTTCGTCGCCTGGGGCAGCCGCCCTTCGACCGTCACCTCCTCCGTACGCAGCAGGACGACGCCCGGCCGGGCGGGCAGGCCGGGCATCGAGAAGCGCCGGGGCGGCACCGGCGCGGTGACCTTGTGCCGGTGCAGGTCCTCCTGGCGCCGGTGGACGGAGCGCACCAGGGCACCGGCGCGGGTGGCGCGCTGGTGCTTGCCGGTGCCCTTGTCCGGGCGCCAGCCGGTGCTCAGCCGGTTCTGCGCCTCCGACAGGGCATGCTGGAGACGGACGTGCTCGGTCTGCTGCTGCTGGTACTCCTCCTCCCAGCGCGTCAGTTCGGCCTCGCGGCCCTCCCGGTAGCCGGCGTAACCACCGCCGTACACGCCCGGTAGGCCGTCGCGCGTGGGGTCGAGGTCGAGGATCGCGGTGGCCACGTCCGCGAGCAGCGCCCGGTCGTGGCTGACCACCACGACACCGCCGGCGTGGGCGCGCAGCCTGGCGGTGAGGTACTCCAGCCCGGCCAGGTCCAGGTGGTTGGTCGGCTCGTCCAGGAGCAGGAAGTCGTACTCGGCGCCCAGCAGGCAGGCCAGCCGGATCCGGTAGCGCTGGCCGACCGACAGCGTGGCCAGGGGACGGGCACGGTCGCTGACCGCGCCCAGCCCGTCCAGGGCCACGTCCACCCGGCGGTCGGCGTCCCAGGCGTCCAGCGCCTGCGCCGCCTCCAGGGCGTCGGCATAGGCCTGTTCGGCACCGGGCCGTTGCGCCGCGAGGGCTTTTGCCGCGGCGTCCAGATCCCGCAGGGCGGCCCGGGCGCCGGCCAGGAACTCGTCGATGAAGTCGCCGACCGTGCGCTCGTCCCCGGCCGGCATCTCCTGCTCGGCCAGGGCGAGCGTGCCCACGCGGTGCACGGTCCCCTCGTCCGGGGGCAGCAGGCCGGCCAGGACGTGCAAAAGGGTCGACTTGCCGCGTCCGTTCTCGCCGACGACGCCCCAGCGCGCACCGGGGGAGACCTTCATCTCGACGTCGTGCAGCACGGTGCGGCCACCGCGGTCGACGCGGACGCCGGCGCAGGTCAGCTGGGCCCGGTCGCGGGCAGGCAGGGTAAGGGTGGTCACGTTCTCTTCCTCGTTGAGGAGGCACACCTCACCCCCGGTTCGGGCGGGGATGCGAGCGGGCCTTCGGATCCGACGGACGGCCGGCCCGGAACAGGGCGGGCCGTGGGCGACGTCGCGGCTCCCTGCGCCTCGGCCTGTGTGCGTCAGGGCATGCGAGGGGCGGAGCCAGTGGCCCGGATCAGAGGTAGAGAACGTAACTCATACACACATGCTAACAGTTGACGCCGCGTGCGCTCAGGAGCGGGCGCGGACCAGCAAGAGCGCGACGTCGTCGTCGGGCTGCGGGCTCAGCGCGCCGAGGAGGCTGTCGCTGGTCCGTTGCAGGCTGGGCCCCGCGTCCTCCAGGAGGCGGGTCAGCGTGGTGAGGCCGGTGTCGATCGGCTCCGCGCGGTTCTCGACCAGCCCGTCGGTGTAGAGGGCGAGCAGGGAGCCCGGCGCGAACTCCAGGTTCACGGTGCCGAAGTCCACGCCGCCCACCCCCAGCGGCACGCCGCCGGGCACGTCGACGAGTTTCGCGCCGCCGTCCGCACCGGCGAGCACGGGCGGCAGATGACCGGCGCTGGACAGCGAGCAGATGCCGGCCCGCAGGTCGCACACCGCGTACACGCACGTGGCGATGGCGTCGCCGAGCGAGCCGGCGATGTCGTCGAGGTGCCGCAGCAGTTCGGCGGGCGGCAGGTCCAGCCGGGCCAGGGCCCGCGTCGCCGTGCTCAGCTGCCCCATGATCGCCGCGGCCTGGACGCCCTTGCCCATGACGTCGCCCACCACGAGCCCGGTGCGTCCCGGGCCCAGCGGCAGCACGTCGTACCAGTCGCCGCCGACCTCGCTGAGCGCCGGGCGGTAGCGGGCGGCGATGTCGAGCCCCTCCTGCTCGGCGGGCGTGGCCGGGAGCAGACTGCGCTGGAGTGTCAGGGCGGTGCCCCGCTCCCGGCCGTAGAGGCGGGCGTTGTCGATGCAGATCGCGGCGCGCGCGGCGAGTTCCGAGGCGAGCACCTGGTCCCGGTCGTCGAAGGGGCGTTCGTCGACCGTGCGGTACAGGGTGAGGGTGCCGAGCACCTTGCCCCGGGCCACCAGCGGCACCGCCAGGTAGGAGTGCGCGCCGGCCTCGTGCAGGGTCCGGGCGGCCCGCGCGTCCCGGGCGATGCGCCGCATCATCTTCGGGTCCACGCGCTCGACCAGGACCGGGCGGGCCTTGCGGACGCACTGCGTGATGATCCGTGACGAGGCGTAGGTGGCCAGCTCGCCGACCGGGTCGGCGGCGTGGATGGCGTCGGTCGGGTAGCCCGCCGCGACGGCCAGCGCCCGGAACTCCGCGGGCGCGCCGCCCGACACCGGCACGATGGTGCCGCGGGCCACGACGGACTCCAGGACGTCCACGGCGGCCAGGTCCGCGAGGTGCGACACGACCACGTCGGCCAGCTCCCGGGCGGTCTGCTGAAGGTCCAGCGTGGTGCCGATCCGAACCCCGGCTTCGGCGATCACCGACAGGTGCTGGCGTGCCTGCGCGACCTCGGCCGCGGCCTGCTGCCGTTCGGTCACGTCCAGCACGGCCATCGCGAGCCCGAGGACCCGGCCGTCGGTGTCCTCGATGCGGTGGTACGACTCGGAGTAGGCGCGGTCCTGTTCGTCCGCCGCCGTACGGCCGATGGTCTGCTGGTCGAGCAGGGGCCTGCCGGTCTTGAGGACGTGCCGCATCCGGGCCTCGATGGCCTCGACGTCCAGGCCCGGCAGCACCTCGCCGAGCCGCCGGCCCAGCAAGGCCTCCTCGGGCACCCCGTTGATCCGCTCCAGCGCGGGGTTGACACCTACCCAGCGCAGGTCGTTGTCGAAGACGGCGATGCCGAGCGGGGTCTGGTTGACGAGGCTGTGCGAGAGGGCGAGGTCCCGCTCCACCTTCCTTACGGTCGTCGCGTCCGTGGCGAGTCCCAGCAGGTGGGGCCTGCCCTCGCTGTCGAGGAGCCGCATCGTGCGGAATTCCACGGCGCGTTCCGTGCCGTCGCGGTGGCGCAGCGGGAAGACGCCGGCCCAGCGGTCCCCAGCTCTGACCTGGGCGAACAGCTCCCTGCCCCGGGCGCGGTTCTCGGGCGCGATCAGGAGCGTGTCGGCGCGCTGCCGCAGGGCCTCGTCGGCCGTGTAGCCGAGCAGTTGCTCGATCTCGGGGCTCCACAGGGCGATGTGCCCGCCGCCGTCCAGGACCACGGCCGCGACCTTCAGCAGGTCCAGCAGCCCGCCGGGCGCGGCCGTGCCGGGGTCCCGGTCCGAGGTCGCATACCCGTTCATGCGAGCCGCTCCTTCCGGCGCGGCAAAAGGTACCGCCAAGATCCGTCATGCGGGCTGTCCGATGAGGTCACAGTACGGTCGAAGGAGCGGCACTGTCGCGCCGAAAAGACAAAAAACCGAGGTCGCGCACGCTTAGGAAGAGAGGGAGCCGTCTTGAGTGACTGGACGTTGCGAGAGAGCCTGGCCACCACGTCGGGGACCGTCCGCTGGGACCGGTTCGGAGATCCCGGCGGCGAGCCGGTCGTGCTGCTGCACGGGACGCCCTTCTCCTCGTACGTGTGGCACGAGATCGCTCCGGCACTGGCCGGTGCCGGACACCACGTGCACGTGTGGGACATGGCGGGCTACGGCACCTCCGACATGCACCCGGACCAGGACGTCTCGCTGGGGGCCCAGGGCCGGATCCTCACCGAGCTGCTCGCGCACTGGGGGCTTCGGGAGCCGTCCGTCGTCGCGCACGACTTCGGAGGGTGCGTGGCACTGCGCGCCCATCTGCTGCACGGGGCCCGCTACCGGCGGCTCGCGCTGGTCGACCCGGTGGCCCTGGAACCCTGGGGCTCGCCCTTCTTCCGCCTGGTCGGGCAGCACAGCCACGTCTTCGAGCAGTTGCCGGCGGCGCTGCACGAGGCGCTGGTACGCGAGTACGTCACGTCCGCGAGCCACCTCGGCCTGCGGCCCGCCACGCTGGACGCCCTGGTCGGGCCGTGGACGGGGGAGCGGGGACAGGCCGCCTTCTACCGCCAGATCGCGCAGGCCGACCAGCGCTACACGGACGACATCCAGCCGCTGTATCCCACCCTCGATCTGCCGGTGACGGTCTGCTGGGGCACCGAGGACACCTGGATCCCCTTCGCCAAGGGACAGGAGCTGGCCGCCCTGATCCCGGGCGCGCGGCTGGTGCCCGTCCCGGAGGCCGGCCATCTCGTCCCGCTGGACGCGCCCGCCCGGCTGACGAGCGAGGTGCTGACCTTCCTCCGGGCCTGAGGGCGTCAAAGCGCCGGGGGACCTCGGAGAACCACCAGGACCGCACAAAGTCCGACGGGGTCATTGCTTCGGTTGTGTTCGAGTCCTAGGGTGTGCCTGCTCAGCAGTTGCTCCGTCACCGTCAGTTGCACGAGTCCCAACAGGAACGCCCATCAGGGGAGTTGGCGACGCATCTGACGTGCCCTCAGTCCGTGCAGCACCCTGTCGAACCGAGGAAGGCCACGGTCATGCCGCACCCGCTCTCGTCCCCCGCCGACCGGCCCGTCGTCAGCCGCCGCCGTCTGCTCGAAGGCGGCGCCGCCGTGCTCGGCGCGCTCGCCCTGTCCGCGTCGCCCGCCGCCGCGCACGCGGCGGGCCGGCGCCCGGCGGCGGACGCCCCTCCGGAGTGGAACGACGGCCTGGCCGTGTACCGCGTGGGCACCGAGCCGCCGCACACCACGCTCATGCCGTACGCGGACCTCGGGCAGGCACTCGACGGCGACCGCACCCGCTCGCCGTACCGGCTGAGCCTCGACGGCAAGTGGAAGTTCGCCTACGCCGACCGCCCCGACGACCGGGACGCCGACTTCTACCGCACCGACGTCGACGACTCCGGCTGGGACACCATCCCCGTGCCCTCGGCCTGGCAGATGCACGGCTACGACTTCCCGATCTACGTCAACATCACCTACCCCTGGTGGGGCCCCAACGGCGGCGGCGAGGAGGCCCAGCCGCCGGCCGCCCCGACCCGCTACAACCCCGTCGGCCAGTACCGCCGGACGTTCACCGTCCCTCGGAACTGGTCGGGCCGGCGCACCTTCCTGCACTTCGAGGGCGTCAAGTCCGCCCACTACGTGTGGATCAACGGCGAACTGGTCGGCTACCACGAGGACTCCTACACCTCGGCCGAGTACGACATCACCCGCCACCTCAAGCCGGGCACCAACCAGATCGCCGTCGAGGTGTACCGCTACTCCGACGCGGAGTGGCTGGAGGACCAGGACATGATCCGCCTGAGCGGCATCTTCCGCTCGGTCCACCTGTACTCCACGCCCTCGGTGCACCTGCGGGACTTCAAGCTGGACACCCCGCTCGGCGACGACTACACCTCCGCCGAACTCAAGGTCACCGCGCACGTCCGTGACTACGGCGGCGAGGGCGCGGGCCGCTACACGGTCGAGACCCAGCTGTACGACGCGCGCGGCCACGCCGTCTGGCCGCGGCCCCTGAACCAGCCGGTCGACGTCCCCGACGGCGACGAGGCCACCGCCGAGGCGTCCAGACCCGTCCCCTCACCGAAGCTCTGGTCCGCCGAGCACCCGAACCTCTACACCGCCGTGCTGCGCCTGCGCGACCCGGCCGGCAAGGTGGTCGAGACCCTCTCGCACCGGGTCGGCTTCCGCGAGTTCGCGCTCAAGGACGGCCTGATGCGCATCAACGGCAAGCCGGTGTCCTTCCGCGGGACCAACCGGCACGAGATGCACCCCGTCACCGGCTCGGCGCTCACCCGCGCGCAGATGATCGAGGACATCGAGATCATCAAGCGGCTCAACATCAACAGCGTCCGCACCTCGCACTACCCCAACAACCCGCTGTGGCTGGAACTCGCCGACGAGTACGGGCTGTACCTCGTGGGCGAGACCAACCTCGAAACCCACGGCATCCGCGACAGGTACCCCGGCAGCGGTCACCCCGAGTGGACCGAGGCGTGCGTGGTCCGCGCCCAGAACATGGTCCACCGCGACAAGAACCACGCCTCGGTGGTCATCTGGTCCCTCGGCAACGAGGCCGGCGGAGGCACCACCTTCAACGCCATGCACGACTGGATCCGCTCCTACGACCCCACCCGCGTCATCCAGTACGAGGGCGACGACCGCCCCGGGATCAGCGACATCCGCTCCGAGATGTACGACAGCCCGCAGCGGGTCGAGCAGCGCGCCAAGGACACCAACGACACCCGCCCGTACGTGATGATCGAGTACTCCCACGGGATGGGGAACTCCAACGGCAACTTCAAGAAGTACTGGGACATCGTCCGCCGCTACGACGTCCTCCAGGGCGGCTGGATCTGGGACTTCGTCGACCAGGCCCTGAGCTGGCCGACCCCCACCCGCAAGCTGCTGACCGAGTCCGGGCCGGGCGCGCTGCGCGGCGAGATCATGGCGCCCTCCGGCACCTTCGACCGCACCAAGGGCGTCTGTGGCGGCACCGTCTTCCCCCGCGACTCACGCCTGGACCTCACCGGCTCCCTCACGCTGGAGGCCTGGGTCACCCCGGACGTGCCCTACGGCCACCAGCCCATCCTCGCCAAGGGCGACACCCAGTACGCGCTCAAGCAGACCGACAAGAACCTTGAGTTCTTCATTCACGGCGGCGGCCAGTGGGTCACCGCGAGCTGGGCGCTGCCCGACGGCTGGACGGGCAAGGAGCACCACATCGCCGGCGTCTTCGACGCCGACGCGGGGACGCTCACCCTGTACGTCGACGGCCAGGTGCGCGGCACCCGCACCACCACCCGGCGCCCCAGCGGCAACACGGCGTCCCTGGCGCTCGCCACGGACGTCGACAACCCGACCCGGGAGTTCAGCGGAACCATCCGGCGGGCCCGCGTGTACGCCCGCGCGCTCAGCGCCACCGAACTTGCCTCCGACAGCCGCGGCCCGGACGACGAGGGCGTGCGCTTCTGGTTCGACGCCGCCACCGTCGGCTTCGCCGAGCAGCGCCCGCGCGACAAGACGTTCTACGCCTACGGCGGCGACTGGGGCGACAACCCCAACGACGGCGCCTTCGCCGGGGACGGCATCGTCCTGCCCGACCGCGGCCTCACCGGCAAGTCCGCCGAGGTCAAGCAGATCTACCAGGCGATCAACGCCGCCCCGGCCACCGGCGGCCCCGGCGCCGTCACCCTCACCAACGAGTACCTCTTCACCAACCTCCGCGAGTTCGACGGACGTTGGTCCCTCGTCGCCGACGGCAAGGTCGTCCAGCGCGGCAGGCTGACCCGCGACCAGCTGAACGTCGCGCCGCTGACCAGCAAGGACATCAAGGTGCCGGTGCGCCTGCCGGCGAAGCCCGAACCGGGCACGGAGTACTTCCTCCAGCTCTCGTTCACCACCCAGGAGCCCACCAAGTGGGCGACGGCGGGCTTCGAGGTGGCCAAGCAGCAGCTCGCCCTCGACACGGACAGCCCGGCCGTGACGCCCCTGCCGCTGCGCAGCGTCCCCGCCCTGCGGTACACCGACCGGGACGAGGACGTCACTGTCAAGGGCAAGGGCTTCTCGGTCACCGTCGACAAGAGCACCGGCACCATCACCTCGTACGAAGCGGGCGGCACCCGGCTCATCACCTCCGGCCCCGTCCCGAACTTCTGGCGGGCGCCCACCGACAACGACCGGGGCAACGGCCACCACACCCGCAACCAGACGTGGCGCGACGCGGGAGCCAAGCGGAAGGTGGCGGACGTACGGGTCCGGCCGCTGGACGACCGGGCCGTCGAGGTCACGGTCACCGGCACGCTGCCCACCAGCGCGGAGTCCACGTACAGCACGACGTACACGGTCTTCGGCAACGGCGAGATCAAGGTCGACAACACCCTGCACCCGGGAGCGGCGAACCTGCCGTACATCCCCGAGGTCGGCACCCTGCTGTTCCTGCCCCGCCGCCTGGACCGGCTGCACTACTACGGCCGGGGCCCGGAGGAGAACATGTGGGACCGCAACAACGCCACCGACGTCGGCCTGTACTCCGGCACCGTCTCCGGACAGTGGACCTCCTACCTGCGTCCCCAGGAGAACGGCAACAAGACCGATGTCCGCTGGGCCGCGCTGACGGACGCCGGCGGACGCGGACTGCTCGTCTCCGGTGAGCCGCTGCTGGAGGTCAACGCCTCGCGCTTCACCCCCGAGGACCTGTCGGTCGGCGCCCGCCACGACTACCAGCTCGACCCCAGGGACGCGGTGGTCCTGCGGGTCAACCACCGTCAGATGGGCGTGGGCGGCGACAACAGCTGGGGCGCCCACACCCACGACGAGTTCAAGCTCTTCGCCAACCGCGACTACGCGTACACCTATCGGCTGCGTCCGCTGACGCGCGTGAGCGAGGCGATGGCGGCCTCGCGACGGCCGACGGCCACCGCGTAGGGCCGCCCGTGGGACAGCGGCGCCGTCTCACTCGGCGGCGTCGCTGATGCCCAGGCGCAGATGCTCCACGTGGTAGACGGCCTGGTCGAGCAGCTCGGCGACGTGGTGGTCGTGCAGTGCGTAGACGACCGAACGGCCCCGCCGCTCGCCGACGACCAGGCCCAGATTGCGCAGCAGCCGCAGCTGGTGCGAGCAGGCCGACTGCTCCATGCCCACCTCGGCGGCCAACTCGGTGGCCGGCAGCGGGCCTTCCCGCAGCCGCGCCAGGATCAGCAGCCGGGAGGGTGTGGACAGGGCCTGGAGCGTGGTGGCGACCTTCGCGACGTTGTCCGCGTCCAGGCGTACGCGCTCGGTGGCGTCCTGCGCGGGGATGACGGCTCCATGACCCATGACGTCATCGTACCGGTCGCACACGAACACATGAATGAATCTTCATCTATCCCGGCCGCAGCTGTCTCCGCCGGGCGCCGCCCGGGCACGTCGATGTCGGATTCTCGCCAGCCCCGTCCCGCCCGGTGCCCGATGCTGGACGCATGCAGATGGGGATGCACACCGACACCGAGCGCTGCCTGCGCGCCGTCCAGTCCAAGGACGCACGGTTCGACGGATGGTTCTTCACGGCCGTCCTGACGACCGGCATCTACTGCCGTCCCAGTTGCCCGGTCGTGCCGCCCAAGCCCGAGAACATGGTCTTCCACCCGAGCGCGGCGGCCTGCCAGCAGGCCGGGTTCCGGGCCTGCAAGCGCTGCCGGCCCGACACCAGCCCCGGCTCCCCGGAATGGAACCAGCGCGCCGACCTCGTGGCCCGCGCCATGCGGCTGATCGCCGACGGCGTCGTGGACCGCGAGGGCGTGCCCGGCCTCGCCGCCCGCCTCGGCTACAGCACCCGGCAGGTCGAGCGCCAGCTCCTCGCGGAACTGGGCGCCGGCCCCCTCGCGCTGGCCCGCGCCCAGCGCTCCCAGACGGCCCGGCTGCTCATCGAGACGACGACCCTGCCCATGGCCCGGATCGCCTTCGCCGCCGGCTTCGCCTCGATCCGCACCTTCAACGACACCGTCCGCGAGGTCTTCGCCCTCTCCCCGAGCGAGCTGCGCGCCCGCGCCCCGAGACGGCAGGGCGCCGGCACACCCGGAGCCCTGTCCCTGCGGCTGCCATTCCGGACCCCGCTCAACCCCGACAACCTCTTCGGCCACCTCGCCGCCACGGCCGTACCCGGCGTGGAGGAGTGGCGCGACGGTTCCTACCGGCGCACGCTGCGGCTGCCGTACGGCCACGGCATCGTGGCCCTCACCCCGAACCCCGACCACATCGCCTGCCGCCTCACCCTCAGCGACCTGCGCGATCTGACCGTCGCCATCAGCCGGTGCCGCCGTCTGCTCGACCTGGACGCGGACCCGGTGGCGATCGACGAGCAGCTGCGCACGGACCCGGTCCTGGCGCCGCTGGTCGACAAGGCGCCCGGCCGACGCGTCCCGCGCACGGTGGACGAGGCGGAGTTCGCCGTCCGGGCCGTGCTCGGCCAGCAGGTCTCCACCGCCGCCGCCCGCACCCACGCGGCCCGCCTGGTCACCGCCCACGGCGAACCGGTCGACGACCCCGAGGGCGGTCTCACCCACCTCTTCCCCGCCCCCGAGGCCCTCGCGGCGCTGGACCCGGAGACCCTGGCGATGCCCCGCACCCGCCGCACGACGTTCACGACCCTTGTCCGTCGGCTCGCCGACGGCGACCTCCACCTGGGGGCGGAGAGCGACTGGCCGCAGGCCCGCGCCCAGCTCCTCGACCTGCCCGGCTTCGGCCCCTGGACGGCCGACGTCATCGCCATGCGCGCCCTCGGCGACCCCGACGCCTTCCTCCCCACCGACCTCGGCATCCGCCGCGCCGCCCAGGAACTCGGCCTGCCCTCCACGCCCGCCAAGCTCACCGCCCGCGCGGCGGCCTGGCGCCCCTGGCGGGCCTACGCCGTCCAGTACCTCTGGGCGACCGACAGCCACCCGATCAACTTCCTTCCTGTCTAGGGACGTTCCATGAAGCAGCACACCGTGACCGACAGCCCCTACGGGCCCCTCACCCTCGTCGCCGACGACGGTGTCCTGTGCGGCCTCTACATGACCGGCCAGCGCCACCGCCCGCCGGAGGAGACCTTCGGCACCCGCGACGACACCCTGTTCGCGGAGACGGAGGAACAACTGAAGGCCTACTTCGCGGGAGAGCTCAAGCAGTTCACCGTCGAACTCCGTCTGACCGGCACCCCGTTCCAGCGCAGCGTCTGGGACCAGCTGCGCCGCATCCCGTACGGTGAGACGCGCACCTACGGCCGGCTCGCCGACGCCCTCGGCACCCCCACGGCATCCCGCGCGGTCGGCCTAGCCAACGGCCGCAACCCGATCGGCATCATCGTCCCCTGCCACCGCGTCATCGGCGCGAACGGCGGCCTCACCGGCTACGGCGGCGGCCTGGAACGCAAACAGCGCCTGCTGGACTTCGAGCGGGGAGCGGCACTCTTCTGACCCTCGCGCACCCCCGACCGGGCCGCGGCGCGCTCACGCGCCTGGAAAACCTGCGGGCCGCCCGTCGGCCGTGAGACCGCGCAGCAGCTCCGGCAGCGCCGTGCCGATGGGTTCGCGGACGATCTCGTCCGCACGGTCGTCGTACGGTGTCGGCTCGGCGTTGACGATGATCAGGCGGGCGCCGTGGTCGGCGGCGACACCGGCGAGGCCGGCGGCGGGCTGGACCTGGAGGCTCGTGCCGACGGCGACGAACACCTGGCTGGCCTTGCTGATGGCGACCGCCTCGCCGAGGACGACGGGGTCGAGCCGCTCGCCGAACATCACCGTCGCCGGCTTCAGGACGCCGCCGCACGCCAGGCACGGCGGGTCGTCCTCACCGGCCTCGACCCGTGCGAGCGCGTCCTCCATCGGGCCGCGGGTGTGGCAGCCGGTACAGACGAAGCTGCGTGCCGTGCCGTGCAGTTCGAGGACCTTGCGGTCGGGCATCCCGGCGAGCTGGTGCAGCCCGTCCACGTTCTGCGTGATCACCCGGACGGGTACCCCGGACCGCTCCAGTTCGGCCACCGCCCGGTGCGCGGCGTTGGGTTCCGCCTGAAGCGTCCGGTTCCTGCGCCGCATCTGCCAGGAGCGGCGGCGGATCTCCGGGTCGCCCATGTAGTACTCGTACGTGACGAGCTTCTCGGCCTCCGGATCCCGCCGCCAGAGCCCGTTCGGCCCGCGGTAGTCCGGGATCCCGGAGTCCGTGCTGATACCGGCACCGGTGAGCAGCGCGACGAGGGGCTTGGCCATGTCACCGAGCGTAGGCCGGGCCGTACGGCGACGGCGAGCGGTTATCGAACGGGACGCCGACGGGTGAACGGCCGGACCGGTCAGTACACCCGGTGCCCGTTCTCCAGCTCCGCCGTGCCCGAGCCGTCCGCCAGCACGTCCAGTCCGGCCAGGACACGGCGGCCGAGGGCGCCCGGCAGATACTCGGTCAGCTCCTCGCGCGGGACCAGCCGCCAGGACAGCAGTTCCTCCTCCTGGAGGCGGATCGCCTTGAACTCGTCCTCGCCGAGCACCCCGCCGTCGTACAGATAGGCCACCAGCGGCGGACGCCCCGGGCCGTGCACCCAGTCCACCGCCAGCAGCCGGCCGAGCTCACGGTCCAGCCCGATCTCCTCCGCCGTCTCGCGCCGCGCGCCCTGCCGCGGCGTCTCGCCGTCGTCGGACTCGATCGTGCCGCCGGGCAGCGCCCAGCCCTCCCGGTAGTTGGGCTCGACGAGCAGCACCCGGCCCTCGCCGTCCCGGAACAGCGCGGCGGCGCCGGCCAGGACGCGGGGCAGGGACGCGATGTAGGCGGCGAAGTCAGAAGAAGAGGTGGTCATTCGGGCAGGGTAACCACCCGGGGAGGGCTCAGCCGCAGGGGAAGACGTAGCTGGACTTGTAGTTGATGTAGAGGCTGCCGGAGGACGAGCCCATCTTGGCCGTCACCGGGGCGCAGGCGAAGCTGGAGACGTACACCGGGCCCGCGTACTCGCTGAAGGTGCCCGAGTCGGGGTCGCAGGCCGTGCCGTCCACCTTGCAGATCTGCACGGACATGTACTGCGCCCGGCCGACGTTGTTGTCGAGGATGGCGCAGCCCTTGCCGCCGTTCTCGTAGGCGAAGAGGGTCGCCTTGCGCAGGTCGGGGTCGACGCCCAGGGGCAGCGGGATCGCCTTGCGCAGGGTGTAGCCGCTGCCGCACACGGTGGCGGAGGCCGAGGCCGCGGACTGCTCGGCGGCGACGGCCCCGGGCGCGGTGAGCACGGCGGCGGTCAGGACGGTCGCGGTGGCGGTGGCACGAAGAGCGGTTCTGAGACGAGGCATGACAAGCAGGCGCTTTCTGTCAGGCGCGAGGACGCGAACCGGGTGACTGGAAATGATCGAACTAGCCAACGGCCAGATCACTTTACGGTCGCTTTTGATCGACATAGGTGGATCACGGACACGTGGCCGGAAATCGTCGCCTGGAAGCGCTTTCAAGCGGAACGCCCGGCTGTCGTCAGCGGCAGCGGCGGTTACTGAGCTCACAGAGGGCCCATGGCGGGAAACGGAAGAACAGGTCGGGCACCCCGCTCAGCCGGGAAATGGCCGGTTCGATCCGGTCAGGCCTGCTGCTCCGCCAGCCGCAGCGTCCGCTCCGCGAGCTCGCTGATGCGTACCCCGTCGAAGCCGAACACCGCGCTGCGGACCGTGTCCTCCAGCGGGACCGTCCACTGCTCCGGAATGGCCGCAGCCCCGCCGAACACCCCGGCCACCGACCCCGCCGTCGCGCCGTTGGAGTCCGTGTCCAGGCCGCCGCGGACGGTCAGGGTGATGGTGCGGGTGAAGTCGCCGTCGCCGTAGAGCAGGCCGGCGGCGAGGACGGCGGCGTTCGGGACGGTGTGGATCCAGCCCATCCCGGCCGTCTCGTCGGTGAGCGTGGTGAGTGTGTCCTCCCAGGACATCCGCGTGTCGTGCAGGGAGACGACCCGCCGCACCGTGCGGGCCAGGCGGCTGCTCGCCGGGATCACGGCCAGGGCCTCGTCGATGGCGTGCCGCACGGTGGGTGCCGTGAACGCCGCCGCGATCAGCGCCGCCGCCCACATCGCGCCGTAGACGCCGTTGCCGGTGTGCGACAGCACCGCGTCCCGCCGGGCCAGCGAGGCGGCCCGGCGCGGCACGCCAGGGCAGGTCCAGCCGTAGATGTCGGCCCTGATCAGCGCCCCGATCCACTCCTGGTACGGATTGTCGTACGTCGCCGTCAGCGGCGGCTTGAGCCCGCCTGCCAGGTTGCGGTACGCGGCCCGCTCGGCGGTGAACGTCTGGAGGTACGGCAGCCGCAGCAGCCACAGGTCGCCGACCTGCTCGGTGCTGAAGCCGAAGCCGTGGGTCTCCAGCAGGTCCAGACCGAGGATCGCGTAGTCGACGTCGTCGTCACGGCAACTGCCGTGGATCCGGCCGCGCACGCACTGGCGCCACTCGGGCCGCAGCTCGAAGCCGTCGTGTTCGCTGATCGGCTCGGGGAGGTAGTCGGTCAGGGGCAGCGCGGCGGCCTGCCGCAGATAGCGGTCGATGCGGTCGCGCGTCCACACCTCGCCCTGCTCGACCGGTTTGCCGAGCATGTTGCCCGCGATGCGGCCCTGCCAGCCGCCGAGGATGCGACCGGCCAGCGCTGCTTCGGTGTCGACGGGGGTCATGGTTGAGGTCTACCCATTTCGGGGTGGGGCGTTCGGCCCGTTCGGGAATGCGGGTGCGTGGTGGCCGTTCGCGCCCGCGCGGCGGCAGCCGCATGTCTGACACAGCCCCGCGCCCCTGACCGTGTCGTTCCAGAGGTTGGGCAGAAGCTGACGGCCGGGGCGTCCTCCGGTTAAGGTCGCAGCGGCGCGACTGGCCTTGACGTGCGTGAGGGCCCGGAGAGCAAGGGGAGTGCAAGTGGCGGACGCTGCAGTGAGCGATACCAAGGCACAGCGGGTGCTCGTCGCCGCGGACAAGTTCAAGGGGTCGCTGACGGCCGTGGAGGTCGCCGAGCGGGTGACGGCCGGGCTGCGCCGGGTCGTACCGGACCTCGAGGTCGAGGCGCTGCCCGTGGCCGACGGCGGCGACGGAACCGTGGCCGCGGCGGTCGCGGCCGGGTTCGAGCGCCGGGAGGTACGGGTCGCCGGTCCGCTCGGCGACGAGGTGACGGCGGCGTTCGCGCTGCGCGACGGGACCGCGGTCGTGGAGATGGCCGAGGCGAGCGGGCTCCAGCGGCTGCCCGCCGGGGTCTTCGCCCCGCTCACGGCGTCCACGTACGGCTCCGGCGAGCTGCTGCGGGCCGCGCTGGACGCGGGCGCCCGCACGATCGTCTTCGGGGTCGGCGGCAGCGCCACCACGGACGGCGGCGCCGGAATGCTGTCCGCGCTGGGCGCACGCTTCCTTGGCGCGCAGGGCGAGCCGGTCCCCCCGGGCGGCGGCGGCCTCGCCGACCTGGCCACCGCTGACCTCTCGTCCCTCGACCCGCGTCTCACCGAGATCGAACTGGTCCTCGCGAGCGACGTGGACAACCCGCTGACCGGCCCGAAGGGCGCGCCCGCGGTCTACGGCCCGCAGAAGGGCGCCTCGCCGGACGACGTGGCGGCCCTGGACGCCGCCCTCGCGCACTTCGCGAAGGTGCTGGAGGAGTCCGCCGGATCGAAGGCCGCCGAGTACGCCGCCTCGCCCGGTGCGGGCGCGGCGGGCGGCATCGGCTACGGCGCCCTGCTGCTCGGCGCCCGTTTCCGTCCCGGCATCGAGGTCATGCTCGACGTCCTGGGCTTCGCCCCGGCCCTGGAGCGCGCCGACCTGGTGATCACCGGTGAGGGCTCCCTCGACGAACAGACCCTCCACGGCAAGGCCCCGGCGGGCGTCGCCGCCGCGGCCCGGGCGGCGGACAAGGAGGTCGTCGCGGTCTGCGGCCGCCTGGCCCTGCCCCCGGAGACCCTGGGACGGGCCGGTTTCCGCCGGGTCTACCCCCTGACGGACGCGGAGCCGGACGTGGCGAAGTGCATCGCGGAGGCGGGCCCGATCCTGGAGCGGGTGGCGGAACGCATCGCCGGGGATTTCCTGACCTGAGGCGAGGCCGCGTCCCTGGGGGCTCCGTCCCCAGCAACAGCACCCCCCAACGGACCGCACAGCAAAGGGCCCCGAACCGACATCCCGGTCCGGGGCCCAAGCCGGTGCAACGCTACGGAAGCTGAGCCGCCCGCGCTTCCCGCCGGTTGTCGCGGAAGTTGTTCACCCGCCGGGCCGTCGCGAACAGGGGGATCACCGCCCCCATGACCAGCTGAAGCGCGCATCCCGTCTGCAGCAGCAGCTGCCCGCTCGGCGCGTCGAACGCCCACGCCGCCAGCAGGCCCATGCTCAGCACGATCCACGACAGCATCGCCACCGCGAGCCGCCCCCGCGGCTTCGGGTACTCGACCCGGCTCACCATGAGCCACGCCGTACCCAGGATCGCCAGCAGCGTCGCCACGAACGGCAGCTCCAGCAGCACGATCGACACGACCGTCAGCGCGCCGAACGGCGACGGCATGCCCTGGAAGGTGCCGTCCTTGACCGTGACGCACGAGAATCTCGCCAGCCGCAGCACCACCGCCAGCAGCACCACGATCGCCCCGACCGCCGCCACCCGCTGATGCGCGTCGTCCGCGACCATGCCGTACACGAGGACGAAGTACGCCGGCGCCAGACCGAAGCTGATCAGGTCGGACAGGTTGTCCAGCTCCGCGCCCATGGGGGAGGAGCGCAGCTTGCGCGCCACCAGGCCGTCGAAGAGGTCGAAGACCGCCGCGCAGAGCATGAGGATGACCGCCGTGGCCGCGCTGTGGCGGGCCATGCCGGTCTCCTGGCTGCCCGTGAGGTGCGGGATCAGGATGCCGGTGGTGGTGAAGTACACCGCCATGAAGCCGCACGTGGCGTTGCCCAGCGTCAGGGTGTCCGCTATCGAGAGGCGAAGAGAGAGGGGCATCTCCTCTTCCTCGTCGACCTCGTCGGCCTCCGGGACCCAGCCGGCCTTGGTGTCAGGATCAATCACGGTCAATGCGAGTCACCCCAGCCACGGTCTTCTGTCCCACCTCGACCGCGACCTCCACACCCTCGGGCAGGTAGAGGTCGACACGCGAGCCGAAGCGGATCAGGCCGATCCGCTCGCCCTGCTCGACCTTGGTGCCCTGGGGCACGTAGGGGACGATGCGGCGGGCGACCGCGCCGGCGATCTGGATCATCTCGATGTCGCCGAGCTCGGTGTCGAAGTGCCAGACGACACGCTCGTTGTTCTCGCTCTCCTTGTTGAAGGCGGGAACGAAGCCACCGGGCACGTGCTCGACCGAGGTCACCGTGCCGGCCAGCGGCGCGCGGTTGACGTGGACGTTGAGCGGGCTCATGAAGATCGCGACGCGGGTGCGGCCGTCCTTCCACGGCATGATGCTCTGCACCACACCGTCGGCGGGCGAGATGACCCGGCCCTGGGTGATCTCGCGCTCGGGGTCGCGGAAGAACCACAGCATCCCCGCGGCGAGCGCGGTGGCGGGAACGGCGACGGCCTTGGCGGCACCCGAGCGGCGGGCGCGGGCCAGGCTGAGGGCTGCGGTGGCGACGGTCGGAAGGAGCCACGGCGATGCTCCGCGCGCGAGGCGTACGCCGGCCCGGCTGTCGCGAGGTGCAGAGGTTTGGCTGTGGGGCATGGATGACCTTCGTAGCGGATGATGCCGCACTCTGACGGGGGACGGCGGCTTTCCGGCGATCGTAGCGGCTCGGGGCCCTAACTGGGTAAGCCAGGCAGCCGAGTCGGCGGCCGAAGAGTGCTGACGGGGTGTGATCTTCTTCTCCAAGAAAACACCCCGTATCCGGACATCTAGCCCTGGAATCGATACTCTTCGAGCAGCCGCCTGCCGATGATCATTTTCTGGATCTCGGCGGTACCTTCACCGATCAGCAGCATCGGTGCCTCACGATAGAGGCGCTCGATCTCGTACTCCTTGGAGAAGCCGTAGCCGCCGTGGATCCGGAAGGCGTCCTCCACGACCTCCTTGCAGTATTCGGAAGCGAGATACTTCGCCATACCGGCTTCAAGGTCGTTTCGTTCCCCGGAGTCCTTTTTGCGAGCTGCGTTCACCATCATCGCATGCGCGGCCTCGACCTTGGTAGCCATCTCGGCCAGCTTGAACTGGATCGCCTGGTGCTGGGCGATCGGCTTGCCGAAGGTGTGACGCTGCTGTGCGTACTGGACGCCGAGTTCGAACGCACGCTGAGCGACGCCACAGCCACGCGCCGCCACGTTGACGCGGCCGACCTCGACACCGTCCATCATCTGGTAGAAACCACGGCCCGTGACCCCACCGAGCACACGATCCGCAGGAATCCGCAGGTCATCCATGATGAGTTCGGTGGTGTCGACACCCTTGTAACCCATCTTGTCGATCTTGCCGGGGATGGTGAGGCCGGGGCGGACCTCGCCGAAGCCGGGCTCCTTCTCCACCAGGAAGGTCGTCATCGACTTGTGGGGCGCGGTGCCCTCGGGGTGACCTTCGTCACTTCGGACCAGAACGGCCACCAGAGACGACGTACCACCGTTGGTCAGCCACATCTTCTGGCCGTTCAGGACGTACCCGTCGCCGTCCTTCACCGCCTTCGAGGTGATCGCCGAGACGTCCGAGCCGAGGCCCGGCTCCGACATCGAGAAGGCGCCGCGGATGTCGCCGGCCGCCATCCTCGGCAGGAAGTGGTCCTTCTGCTCCTGCGTGCCGTGCTGCTTGAGCATGTACGCCACGATGAAGTGCGTGTTGATGATGCCGGACACCGACATCCACCCGCGGGCGATCTCCTCCACGCACAGCGCGTACGTCAGGAGCGACTCGCCCAGACCCCCGTACTCCTCGGGGATCATCAGGCCGAACAGGCCCAATTCCTTCAGCCCGTCGACGATCGCTTGCGGGTACTCGTCGCGGTGCTCCAGCTCGGTCGCGACCGGGATGATCTCCTTGTCCACGAAGTCCCGGACGGTGGACAGGATCTCCTGCTGGATGTCCGTCAGACCGGCGGTCTGGGCGAGTCGCGCCATGGCTACTTCTCCTGCTCCTCGAGCTCGGGGCGGCCGGGCTGCTCGCCGCCGCGCTCCTTGATGTACGTCTCGGTCGGCACCATGACCTTGCGGCGGAACACGCAGACCAGCGTGCCGTCCTGCTTGTAGCCCTTGGTCTCGACGTAGACGATGCCGCGGTCGTTCTTCGACTTCGACGGCCACTTGTCGAGCACGGTCGTCTGGCCGTAGATCGTGTCGCCGTGGAAGGTCGGCGCCACGTGCCTGAGCGACTCGATCTCCAGGTTGGCGATGGCCTTGCCGGAGATGTCCGGCACGGACATGCCGAGCAGGAGCGAGTAGATGTAGTTCCCCACGACGACGTTCTTGCCGAAGTCCGTCGTCTTCTCCGCATAGTTCGTGTCCATGTGGAGCGGGTGGTGGTTCATGGTGAGGAGACAGAACAGGTGGTCGTCGTACTCCGTGACCGTCTTGCCCGGCCAGTGCTTGTACGTCGCCCCGACCTCGAACTCCTCGTAGGTGCGTCCGAACTGCATGGCTGTCAGGCCTCCGGGATCTCGAACTTGCTGGTGCGCCGCATGCCCGCGGCACGTCCCTTGCCCGCGATGACCAGGGCCATCTTGCGGCTGGCCTCGTCGATCATCTCGTCGCCGAGCATCGCCGAGCCCTTCTTGCCGCCCGCCTCGGACGTGTAGTAGTCGTACGCGTCCAGGATCAGCTCGGCGTGGTCGTAGTCCTCCTGGGACGGCGAGAAGATCTCGTTGGACGCCTCGACCTGGCCCGGGTGCAGCACCCACTTGCCGTCGAAGCCGAGGGCGGCGGCGCGCTGCGCGACCTCGCGGTAGCCGTCGATGTTGCGGATCTGGAGGTAGGGGCCGTCGATGGCCTGGAGGTTGTTGGCGCGGGCGGCCATCAGGATCTTCATCAGGATGTAGTGGTAGGCGTCCGCCGGGTAGCCGGGCGGCTGCTCGCCCACGACCAGCGACTTCATGTTGATGGAGGCCATGAAGTCGGCCGGGCCGAAGATGATGGTCTCGACGCGCTGGGAGGCCTGCGCGATCTCGTTGACGTTGTTCAGGCCCTGGGCGTTCTCGATCTGCGCCTCGATGCCGATCTTGCCGACCTCGAAGCCCATGGTCTTCTCGATCTGGGTCAGCAGCAGGTCCAGCGCGACGATCTGCTGGGCGTCCTGCACCTTCGGCAGCATGATGCAGTCGAGGTTCTGGCCGGCGCCCTCGACCACCGTCACGACGTCGCGGTACGTCCACTCGGTCGTCCAGTCGTTGACCCGGACCACGCGCGTCTTGCCCGTCCAGTCGCCCTCGTTGAGGAACTTCACGATGGTGTGCCGCGCCTCGGGCTTGGCGAGCGGGGCGCACGCGTCCTCCAGGTCCAGGAAGACCTGGTCCGCCGGGAGGCCCTGGGCCTTCTCCAGGAAGCGCGGGTTCGAGCCCGGTACCGCCAGGCAGGAACGCCGGGGGCGAAGGCGGTTGACCGTGGTCATGCGGAGACCTCCAGGGGGTCGAGCTTGTTCGCTTTCCGGATCTCGTCGACGATGCGGCCGATGATTCCGGTGATGTCGAAGTCCTTCGGGGTGAAGACCGCGGCCACTCCGGCTGCCCTGAGCTGCTCGGCATCCCCGTTCGGGATGATGCCACCGGCGATCACCGGGATGTCTGTGGCACCGGCCACACGCAGCCGTTCGAGGACGTCCGGAACCAGCTGGGCGTGCGAGCCGGACAGGATGGACAGGCCGACCGCGTGCACGTCCTCGGCGAGGGCGGCGTCCACGATCTGCTCGGGCGTCAGCCGGATGCCCTGGTAGACCACCTCGAAGCCGGCGTCGCGCGCGCGCACGGCGATCTGCTCGGCACCGTTGGAATGTCCGTCCAGGCCCGGCTTGCCGACCAGGAAGCGCAGCTTGCCCACGCCCAGGTCCTTGGCCGTCAGATCCACCTTGCGGCGGACCAGGGCCAGCGTGCTGCCCTCCTCGGCGGGGACGGCCACCGGCGCCGAGGAGACGCCCGTGGGCGCCCTGAACTCGCCGAACACCTCGCGCAGGGCCCCGGCCCACTCGCCGGTCGTGACCCCGGCGCGGGCGCACTCCAGGGTGGCCTCCATGAGGTTCTCGGTGCCCCGGGCGGCCTCCTTCAGCCGCTCCAGCGCCTTGCAGGGCCTCGGGTGGTTGAAGGGCGGCTGGTAGCGGCTGTCGCGCCACCGCTGGAGCGAGGCGATGACCCGGGCCTCGACCTCCGGGTCGACCGTCTGGATCGCGGTGTCCAGGTCAGCGGTCAGCGGGTTCGGCTCGGTGCCCTCGAAGGCGTTGACACCGATGATCTTCTCCTGGCCGGACTCGATCCGGCCCCGGCGCTCGGCGTGCGAGGCGACCAGCTGCGACTTGAGGTAGCCGGACTCGACGGCCGCCATCGCGCCGCCCATCTCCTGGATGCGGTCGATCTCCGCGGACGCGGCCTCGACCAGTTCGTCCACCTTCGCCTCGATGACCTTCGAGCCCTCGAAGATGTCCTCGTACTCCAGCAGATCGCTCTCGTACGCCAGCACCTGCTGGATGCGCAGCGACCACTGCTGGTCCCAGGGGCGGGGCAGACCGAGCGCCTCGTTCCAGGCGGGGAGCTGCACCGCACGCGCGCGTGCGTCCTTGGAGAGGGTCACGGCCAGCATCTCCAGGACGATCCGCTGGACGTTGTTCTCCGGTTGCGCCTCGGTCAGGCCGAGGGAGTTGACCTGGACGCCGTAGCGGAAGCGGCGGTGCTTGGGGTTCTCGATGCCGTACCGCTCACGGGTGATCCGGTCCCAGATGCGGCCGAACGCCCGCATCTTGCACATCTCCTCGATGAAGCGGACGCCCGCGTTCACGAAGAAGGAGATCCGTCCGACGACGTCGCCCATGCGCTCCTGGGGCACCTGCCCCGAGTCGCGCACGGCGTCGAGAACGGCGATCGCGGTGGACATCGCGTACGCGATCTCCTGGACCGGCGTGGCGCCCGCCTCCTGCAAGTGGTAGCTGCAGATGTTGATCGGGTTCCACTTCGGGATGTGGGAGACCGTGTACGCGATCATGTCCGTCGTCAGACGGAGGCTCGGTCCCGGCGGGAAGACGTGCGTGCCGCGGGACAGGTACTCCTTGACGATGTCGTTCTGGGTCGTGCCCTGGAGCTTGGTGATGTCCGCGCCCTGCTCCTCGGCCACGACCTGGTAGAGCGCCAGCAGCCACATGGCCGTGGCGTTGATGGTCATCGAGGTGTTCATCTGCTCCAGGGGGATGTCCTGGAACAGCCGGCGCATGTCACCGACGTGCGCGATCGGCACGCCGACCCGGCCGACCTCGCCGCGGGCGAGGATGTGGTCGGAGTCGTAGCCGGTCTGGGTCGGCAGGTCGAACGCCACCGACAGACCCGTCTGGCCCTTGGCGAGGTTGCGCCGGTACAGCTCGTTGGACGCCTCGGCCGTGGAGTGGCCGGCGTAGGTCCGCATGAGCCACGGACGGTCCTTCTGACGCTCTGTCATCCAGCAGCCCTCAGATGTTCCGGAAGCGGTTGATGGCGTCGATGTGCTTGGCGCGCTTCTCGTGGTCGCGCACGCCCAGGCCCTCCTCGGGGGCCATGCACAGCACGCCGACCTTGCCCTGGTGGAGGTTGCGGTGCACGTCGTAGGCGGCCTGGCCGGTGTCCTGGAGGGAGTACACCTTCGACAGGGTCGGGTGGATCTTGCCCTTCGCGATGAGCCGGTTGGCCTCCCAGGCCTCGCGGTAGTTGGCGAAGTGCGAGCCGATGATCCGCTTCAGCGACATCCACAGGTAGCGGTTGTCGTACTCGTGCATGTAGCCCGAGGTGGAGGCGCAGGTGGTGATGGTGCCGCCCTTGCGGGTGACGAAGACGCTCGCGCCGAAGGTCTCGCGGCCGGGGTGCTCGAAGACGATGTCGATGTCCTCGCCGCCGGTGAGCTCGCGGATGCGCTTGCCGAAGCGCTTCCACTCCTTGGGGTCCTGTGTGTTCTCGTCCTTCCAGAACCTGTAGCCCTCGGCGTTGCGGTCGATGATCGCCTCGGCGCCCATCGAGCGGCAGATCTCGGCCTTCTGCGGCGAGGACACGACACAGATCGGGTTGGCGCCGCCGGCCAGCGCGAACTGGGTGGCGTAACTGCCGAGTCCGCCGCTCGCGCCCCAGATGAGCACGTTGTCGCCCTGCTTCATGCCGGCGCCGTTGCGGGAGACCAGCTGCCGGTAGGCGGTGGAGTTGACCAGGCCGGGGGCGGCGGCCTCCTCCCAGCTGAGGTGGTCGGGCTTGGGCATCAGCTGGTTGGACTTGACCAGGGCGATCTCGGCGAGGCCGCCGAAGTTGGTCTCGAAGCCCCAGATGCGCTGCTCGGGGTCGAGCATCGTGTCGTTGTGGCCGTCGCTGGACTCCAGCTCGACGGACAGGCAGTGCGCGACGACCTCGTCACCGGGGTGCCAGGCGTTGACGCCCGGGCCGGTGCGCAGGACGACGCCCGCGAGGTCGGAGCCGATGATGTGGTACGGCAGGTCGTGGCGCTTGGCCAGCTCGCTGGTGCGGCCGTAGCGCTCCAGGAAGCCGAAGGTGGACAGCGGCTCGAAGATCGACGTCCACACCGAGTTGTAGTTGACCGACGAGGCCATGACGGCCACCAGGGCCTCGCCCGGGCCGAGCTCGGGCAGCGGCACCTCGTCCAGGTGGATCGACTTGCGGGGGTCCTTGTCGCGCGTGGCGAGCCCGGCGAACATCTCCGTCTCGTCCTTGTGCACGGTGATCGCGCGGTACGACTCGGGGAGCGGGAGGGCGGCGAAGTCCTCCGACGTGGAGTCGGGCGACTGGATCGCGGCCAGGATGTCCTTCACGGTCACGGTGTTGCCTCCGGCGGTGAGCGCCCTGAGGGAGGGGCGCCGATGGTTACGTCGGTGCTGCTGAGGGTTGGAGGGGTGCCGTCGGTTCGGCGGTGGTGCTGTTCGGCAGCGCTGGTGGCGCGGGAGGTTGCCTGTGACGCAGGCGTCCGGGCGGGCAGGCGCTGGGCTTGCTGGGACATCGCCCGGACCTCTTCAACGTATGACACCGCGTGTCACCCCGCAAGGCACTGAGTGCCAGAACTTGGCCTCAGATGAAATCTTTACGTAACAAATGAGCGATGATCGATCGAACGGCCTCGGAGAGAGCCTGCAAAACGGCCTCTGACATGCCAAAACGGCCACCCCGAGGGGTGGCCGTCATCACACGGGCGAAGAGGGCTCAGCGCTCCTTGAGGGCCTGTTCGATCGTCCGCATGACCTCGTCCAGCGGGGCGTCGGTACGGGCGACGGTCACCAGCACCTCGCCCTGGGCCGAGGCCGTGGCCGCGGCCGGCTGCGCCTCCGTGGAGCGCCCGGCCCCGATCCCCGTGCCGAACGTCTTGCGCACGATCGCGAAGGCGTGGTCCAACTGCGCCTCCACGTCCCCCTGCCCGCCCGCCCGCAGCCAGCGCCGCAGGACGTGGTTGTGGGCGGTGACCACGGCGGACGCGGCGACCTCCGCCAGCAGCGGATCGTCGTTGGCGTCGTCGGCGTGCGCGCGCTCGTCGAAGTGGCCGAGGAGGTAGCGGGTGAACAGGCGCTCGTAGCGGGCCACCGACGCGATCTCCGCCTCGCGCAGCGTGGGCACCTCGCGTGTCAGCTTGTAGCGGGCGACCGAGATCTCCGGCCGGGCCGCGTACATCTTCATGACTTCCTTGATGCCGCGGCACACCGTGTCGAGCGGATGCTCGTGCGCGGGCGCGGCGTTGAGCACCGCCTCGGCCCGGACCAGGGTGTCGTCGTGGTCGGGGAAGATCGCCTCTTCCTTGGAACGGAAGTGGCGGAAGAAGGTGCGGCGTGCGACCCCGGCCTGGGCCGCGATCTCGTCGACGGTGGTCGCCTCGTACCCCTTGGTCGCGAACAGCTCCATCGCGGCGGCCGCCAGTTCCCGGCGCATCTTGAGCCGCTGGGCGGCGGCGCGAGAGCCTGCGGCACTTTCCGGCGCGTCGGTCGTAGCTGGTGTACGTGCGGACTTGGCGGGCTGGGACATGCCCTGAACGTACTGCATGTGCGCAGCTCGGTGCGCATGACCTGGTTCTCCGCCGCCGCCAGGGGGCGGCGGGAGCCGGTCCGGGCCGAGCAGGCCGCCCCACTCCGCGCCGGACCGGAACCAGTCGCCGGGACCCTCAGCGCTTGGCATATTCGCGGAAGCCTCGGCCGGTCTTGCGGCCGAGGCAGCCCGCGGCCACCAGGTGCTCCAGGAGCGGTGCCGGGGCGAGCCCCGGGTCGCGGAACTCGCGGTGCAGGACCTTCTCGATGGCGAGCGAGACGTCGAGCCCGACGACGTCCAGCAGCTCGAACGGGCCCATCGGGTAACCGCCGCCCAGCTTCATCGCCGCGTCGATGTCGTCGAGCGACGCGTAGTGCTCCTGCACCATCTTGATCGCGTTGTTCAGGTACGGGAAGAGCAGCGCGTTCACGATGAAGCCCGCACGGTCGCCGCAGTCGACCGGGTGCTTCCTGATCCGGCCGCAGACCTCGCGGACCGTCGCGTGGACGTCGTCGGCCGTCAGCACCGTACGGACGACCTCGACCAGCTTCATGGCCGGCGCCGGGTTGAAGAAGTGCATGCCGATCACGTCCTGCGGGCGCGAGGTGGCCCGGGCGCAGGCCACGACCGGCAGGGACGAGGTGGTGGTGGCCAGGATCGCGCCGGGCTTGCAGACCTTGTCCAGCGCGGCGAACAGGTGCCGCTTGACCTCCAGGTCCTCGGCGACCGCCTCGAGGGCCAGGTCGACGTCGGCGAAGTCGTCGTAGGTGCCCGTCGGCGTGATGAGGTCCAGGGTCCGGGCGGCGGCCTCGGCGGTCATCCGGCCCTTGTCGACCGAGCGGGACAGGGACTTGCCGATGCGGGCCTTCGCGGTCTGGGCCTTCTCCTCGCTGCGGGCGGCGAGGACCACCTCGTACCCGGCCTTGGCGAAGACCTCGGCGATGCCGGAGGCCATGGTGCCCGAGCCCGCGACACCGACCGATCGGACCTCCCGGCCCGGGGCCAGGCTGCCGCCCTCCAGCGGGGTCAGCGCGTCCCGCACGACGGTGCCGCTGCCCGGCGTCTCGTAGGTGTAGAACCCGCGTCCCGCCTTGCGGCCGGTCAGGCCCGCCTCGCTCAGCTGCTTGAGGATCGGCGCCGGGGCGTGCAGCCGGTCGCGGGACGCGGCGTACATCGCCTCCAGGACCGTGCGCGCGGTGTCGACACCGATCAGGTCGAGCAGTGCCAGCGGGCCCATCGGCAGTCCGCAGCCCAGCCGCATCGCGGCGTCGATGTCCTCGCGGGAGGCGTACTTCGCCTCGTACATCGCGGCGGCCTGGTTGAGGTAGCCGAACAGCAGGCCGTCGGCGACGAACCCGGGGCGGTCGCCGACGGCGACCGGCTCCTTGCCCAGGTCGAGGGCGAGATCGGTGACCGCCGTGACGGCGGCCGGCGCGGTCAGCACCGAGGAGACGACCTCGACCAGCCGCATCGCCGGGGCAGGGTTGAAGAAGTGCAGGCCCAGCACGCGCTCCGGACGGGCCGAGTCGGCGGCGAGCCGGGTGACCGACAGGGCGTTGGTGCCGGTCGCCAGGATGGTCTCCGGCCGCACGATCCCGTCCAGTTCCCGGAAGATCTGCTGCTTGATCTCGTACGACTCCGGCGCCACCTCGATGACCAGGTCGGCGCCGGCCGCGGCCCGCAGGTCGGTGGAGGTGCGGACGCGGTCCAGGATCTCCGCGCGGTCCTGCTCGGTCAGCCGGCCGCGCTCGACGCCACGGGCGGTGGAGGACTCCAGGGCGGCGACGCACTTCGCGGCCTGGGCCTCGCTGATGTCGATGCCGACGACCTCGCGGCCGGCCTTGGCGAGGACCTCGGCGATGCCGGTGCCCATCGTGCCGAGGCCGACGACGGCGATGGTGCGCAGCGGGGACAGGGACGGGTCGGACAGGGGAGTGGCCATCGCGGGACTCCAGGATGAGGGTGACGACGGGGAACGCCTCCCGGGTGCGCCGACTACGGCCCGGCGGGAGCCGGGCCCCGGGCGCACCGGGTGCGTGAGAAGTGCGGGTGTTGGCCGGGCTGCGAGCGCACACGCCCGGTGCCGTCGGGCCGGGCGTGCACACGCCCGGTGAACGGCGGTTCCGACCGGCCCTGTCCCGGGGCCGAGCCGTACTGCGGTACCTGAAGTACCGAACCGACTGCTCTCGCGGTGGCCGCGTCACCAGACCGCCGCGAGGAGATACGAGTGGGTAACTCGCTCGTCTGAGCTTAACTCGCGGGTAACGAGCGCGCCAGCCCTCGGGTTTGTGATGTACGTCCCGCGCAGCTCGCGGCGCCCCTAATCTCTCAGTCATGGACGAAGAGTTGCGATCACTCACGGAGCGCTTACGGCAGGAGTCGGGGGCCTCGCCCGCCTTCGAGCGGCTCGTGGCGACCGACGACCTCGACGCCTTGGCCGCGGTGCTGACCGAACCCGGGCAGCCCTTGTGGGCGCGGGAGCTGGCCGCCTTCCGGCTGGGACTCGCCGGGGACCGGCGCGCCTTCGAGTCCCTGGTGCTGTTGCTCAACCACCGCGATCCGCCGCGCTGTGCCTCCGCCGCCCACGCCCTCGCCCGCCTCGGCGACCCGCGCACCGCCCGCGCGGCCGCCGCCCTCGCCACCAACGAGCTGAGGGTCGCCTACGCCCTGCACCCCGTCCGGCTCCTGGTCGAACTGCGCGCCCCGGAGGCCGTGCCCGCCCTGATCACCACCCTCCAGCGACGGCTGCGCCCGCACGACCCGTACCGCCGTGTGGCCCTCGCCTGCGTGGACGGGCTCGGCACGCTGGGCGACGCCCGAGCCAGACCTGTACTGAACGAGGCCCTCGCGCATCCCGTGCTGGCGGAGGCGGCGGTGCGGGCGCTGGGGCGGATTCCGAAACAGAGGTGAGATCAGCGGGGGAGTGCGCGTGCGTACCGCACCTCCGGGACTTCGGTGCCGCCCACCTCGAAGGGTTCCTCGGCGCCGTCCGCGTGGAAGCCGGCCCGCTCGTAGAAGCGGCGGGCCCGGCGGTTCTCCTTGAGGACCCACAGGAGCTGACGGCCGTGGCCCGCGGCGGCGCACCGCGCGACGGACTCGGCGAGCAGGGCCTGCCCCGCGCCGTGTCCCACTTGCTCGGGGTGGACGTAGATGGCGTACAACTCGGCGTCGGAGGTGAGGAGTTCACCGTCCTGGTACGGACCGTGGCAGGCCCAGCCGACGACCTCGCCGCCGGTGTCCTCGGCGACCAGGTTCACCACGCCGGCGGCGGCCTGTGTCAGGTGCCCGCGACGGCGCTCGGCGTCCGCCGCGACACTGAGCCCGTCCAGGTACGACTGCGGCACCAGCCCCCGGTACGCGCTCTGCCAGCCACGGACGCGGATCTCCGCGACGCGGTCGCAGTCGGCGAGCGTCATCTCCCTTATCCGGACTTTCCGCATCCCGAGCGCCCTCGGCCGAGGATTCACCCCGCCACCCCGGCGAGCGCCCGGACCTCGGCGGCGGCCCCGTCGGGGGCGGGAATCCTCGTCAGCTCACTCATGGGTCCATGGTGGACCACGGGTCTGACAGCGCCGCCCCGACGGACCGGTCGGGTGCTCAGCCGCGGAAGCCGAGCAGGCGGTGCAGCATCGAGCCGCGGGCGGACATCGACGCCGCCTTCGACGTCAGCGGCTTGGGGTCCGGCAAGGCGTCGCACACCGCGTCTCGCGTGCCGACGCCGCGCGGCACGGTGCCGTCGGACAGGTAGGTCGCCAGGTACTTGTCCAGGCAGGCGTTCCCGCTCAGCGTGATGCCGTGGTTGCCGCCGCCCTGCTCGACCACCAGGCTGGAGCGCGCCAGCAGGTCGTGGACGGTGACGCCGCCCTCGTACGGAGTGGCCGCGTCGTTCGTCGCCTGGAACAGCAGTGCCGGCGGAAGCTTGCCGTTGGCGATGTCCACCGGCTGCGCCGAGTCGGTCGGCCAGAACGCGCACGGTGCGTTGTACCAGGCGTTGTTCCACGTCATGAACGGCGCCTTCTCGTACGCCGCCCAGTTGTCCTTGCGCCACTGGTGCCAGTCGCGCGGCCAGAAGGCGTCCCGGCACTGCACCGCGGCGTAGATGCTGTAGCTGTTGTCGTCGGCGGCGTCGACAGCGCCGAAGTGCTTGTACGCCTCGACCAGCGGGCCGGTGTTCTTGTGGTTCACATACGCCGCGAACGCCTCGGCCAGGTAGGGCCAGTAGCCGTTGTAATAGCTGCCCGGGACGAAGGTGTCCTCCAGTTCCGAGGCACCCACCTTGCCGCCCGCCGGATTCCTGGCGAGGGCCGCCCGCATCGCGTACCACGCGGCTTCGATCTTCTCCGGATCGGTGCCCAGCCGGTATCTGGCGTCGTGCTTGGCGACCCAGGCCATGAAGGCGCGGTGGCGGTCGTTGAAGGCGTGGTCCTGGTTGAGGTTCGCGGTGTACCACACGTCGGTGGGGTCGGCGATCGAGTCCAGGACCAGGCGCCGGACCCGCTGCGGGTACAGCTTGGCGTAGACCGCGCCCAGGTAGGTGCCGTACGAGTAGCCGAAGTAGTTGATCTTCCTCGCACCCAGGGCCTGCCGGATCGCATCGATGTCGTGCGCGGCGCTGATCGTGTTGATGTACGGCAGCAGATGCCCGTACTTCTTGGTGCAGGCGGCGGCGAATGACTTGGCGCGGGCGAGGTTGGCCCGCTCGGACTCGGGCGTGGCCGGTACGGAGTCCGGGCGCACCGGGCCGAAGTAGCCGGGCTTGCAGTCGAGGGCGGGCTTGCTCCGGCCCACTCCGCGCGGGTCGAAGCCGATGATGTCGTACTGGGCCGCGACCTCCTTGGGCAGCGAGTTCGCGACGAAACCGGCGAGCGTCAGACCGTCGCCGCCTGGGCCGCCGGGGTTGACCAGCAGCGGGCCCTGGAACTTCGCGGCGGTGTGCGGGACGCGGGACAGCGCGAGGGTGATCTGCCGGCCGTCCGGGTTCGCGTGGTCGAGCGGCACCTTGAGGGACGCGCACTGGAGCATCGGGTAGTCGGTGGTGGCGCACTTCTTCCAGCTGGGTTTCACAGCCCGAAAGGTTTGTGCGGAGTGCGGTGCGCTCGCCTCGGCGGGCACGGCCGTAAGGCTCCCGGCCAGCGCGACGGCGGCGCCGCACAGCACGGCTGCGCGTGTTCTCATGGAGTCCTTCCAGGACGGAGGGCGCGGGCCGCGGGGATCACGGTCCTCGCCGATTCGTCCCGGCAAGCGGCTCCGGAAGAACGTGTTCCGTCAAGACTTGACCCGATTGGGTCGCTGGATGCGCTCGAACGCTCCTATATGAGCGACAGTTGGGTCGGTTCGGGCGTCGGTGGCTCGTCCCGTTCGGGCGGCCGGATCCGGCGCGGCACCTGTGCGCGCGTGGGCCCGATGCCGTACTCCTCGGCCAGTTCGTGCACCTGGCGGGTGATCCGGCGCTGGTACCACTTCGGAGCGTAGGAGCCGTCCGCGTAGAGCCGCTGGTAACGGGGCACCAGGTGCGGATGGTGCTGCTCCAGCCAGGCCATGAACCACTCACGGGCGCCGGGCCGCAGATGCAGCACCAACGGCGTGACGGACGTGGCGCCGGACGCCGCGATCGCCCGCACCGTGGCCCGCAGTTGGGCCGGGTCGTCGCTCAGGAACGGGATCACCGGCGCCATCAGCACACCGCAGCCGATGCCGTGCTCGCCGAAGGTCCGCACGACCTCCAGGCGCCGCTCGGGCGCCGGCGTGCCCGGTTCGACGGTGCGCCACAGCTCCTGGTCGGTGAAGCCGACGGAGACCGATATGCCGACGTCGGTCACCTCCGCGGCCTGCCTGATCAGGTCCAGGTCACGCAGGATCAGGGTGCCCTTGGTCAGGATCGAGAAGGGGTTCGCGTGGTCGCGCAGGGCCGAGATGATGCCCGGCATCAGGCGGTACCGGCCCTCGGCGCGCTGGTAGCAGTCGACGTTCGTGCCCATCGCGATGTGCTCGCCCTGCCAGCGGCGCGAGCCGAGCTGCCTGCGCAGCAGCTCCGGCGCGTTGATCTTGACCACGATCTGGGAGTCGAAGCCGAGGCCCGTGTCGAGGTCGAGATAGCTGTGCGTCTTGCGCGCGAAGCAGTACACACACGCGTGTGAGCAGCCGCGATAAGGGTTGACCGTCCACTGGAACGACATCCGCGAGACCGCCGGCACCCGGTTGATGATCGAGCGGGCCCGGATCTCGTGGAAGGTGATCCCGCGGAACTCCGGTGTGTCGAAGGTGCGGGTCGTCACCGCGTCCGCGCCGAACAGCGCGCCGTCGGCCCGGCTGTGTTCGGAGTCCACTGTGAGGTTCTCCCAGCGCATGACGCCTCCTCGGTAGCACTGCCCCCAGAATAGAACACATGTTCCTTTGATCGTGCGAGGGTGTTTTCCGAACGCGTTCGACCGGGTTGGACGCCCCCGATTTGGGGGGCCGGGCAGCGGGGTGGTTGGCTTGCCCCGACCCCCGAGAACCCATGTCCTGGAGGAACCTGATGGCGCAGGTCGAGGCCACTACGGAGCGGATCGTCGCGGCGGACGCGGAGACGGTGTTCGACGCCCTCGCCGACTACAGCGGCACGCGCGCGAAGCTGCTGCCCGAACAGTTCAGCGAATACGAGGTCCGGGAGGGCGGTGACGGTGAGGGCACCCTCGTCCACTGGAAGCTCCAGGCCACCAGCAAGCGCGTGCGTGACTGCCTCCTGGAGGTCAGCGAGCCCACCGACGGCGAGCTGGTCGAGAAGGACCGCAACTCCTCCATGGTCACCACCTGGCGGGTCACGCCGGCCGGCGAGGGCAAGTCCCGGGTCGTCGTGACCACGACCTGGACCGGCGCCGGCGGCATCGGCGGCTTCTTCGAGAAGACCTTCGCGCCCAAGGGCCTCGGCCGCATCTACGACGCGCTGCTCGCCCGGCTCGCCGCCGAGGTCGAGAAGTAGCCTCCCCAAGGCCCGGGCCGCCAGGGGTCGTTGTGCCCCTCACCGGTTCGGGTGATCTGCCTACGGTTCGCTCCTGTGCCGTAACTCGTCGCGCTTGCTCGTAGTTGTCGCTTTTACGCGGGAATTGTGCGGCAGCGCGACGAGGGGAGCGGTAGGTGGGCGGGATCACTCTGGCGCAGGACGAACCGGCGGTGGCACCTCCCGAACCTCCCGCGCCATCACCGGCCCCGGCCGCCGAACCGAGCCCGCGCAGAGTGCGGTTGGTCTTCCTCGCACTCATGCTGGCCCTGCTCCTGGCAGCTCTGGAGCAGATGATCGTCGCCACCGCGCTCCCGAAGATCGTCGGTGAGCTGCACGGCCTGGACCGGATGTCCTGGGCGATCACCGCCTACCTGCTCACCGCGACCGTCGGACTGCCGATCTACGGCAAGCTGGGCGATCTGCTCGGCCGCAAGGGCGTCTTCCAGTTCGCGATCGTCGTCTTCGTCGCCGGCTCCGCGCTCGCGGGCCGGGCGCAGACCATGGACCAGCTGATCGCCTTCCGCGCCCTCCAGGGCGCCGGCGCGGGCGGCCTCATGATCGGTGTCCAGGCGATCATCGCGGACATCGTGCCCGCGCGGCGGCGCGGCCGCTACATGGGCCTGATCGGCGCCGCCTTCGGACTCGCCTCCGTGGCCGGGCCCCTGCTCGGCGGCTACTTCACCGACCACCTCTCCTGGCGCTGGTGCTTCTACGTCAACGTGCCCTTCGGCCTGGTCACACTGGCCGTCGTCGCCGTCGCGCTGAAGCTGCCGAAACCGGCCGGCAGGGCCCGGCTGGACATCCTCGGCGCGCTGCTGCTCACCGCCGCCTCCACCTGCCTGGTCCTGCTGACCAGCTGGGGCGGCACGGAGTACGCCTGGGACTCGCGCATGATCCTCGGCCTCGGCGCGGGAGCGGCGGTGGCGACCGTCCTCTTCCTCGTCGCCGAGCACTTCGCCGCCGAACCCCTCATCCCGCTGCGGCTGTTCAGGGACTCCGTCTTCAACGTCACCGGCCTGGTAGGTCTGGTGACCGGAGCCGGGCTGTTCGGCGCCGCCAGCTATCTGCCGACCTACCTCCAGATGGCCGACGGGGCCTCCGCCACCGAGTCGGGCCTGCTCATGCTGCCCATGATGGGCGGCATCGTCGGCGCCTCGATCATCGCCGGACAGCTCATCAGCCACACCGGCCGCTACAAGGCCTACCCGATCCTCGGCGGCGCCCTCTCCGTCGCCGGCATGTGGCTGCTGTCCCGCCTCGACGCCGACACGCCCCGGCTGCACTACAGCCTCTGGATGGCCGTCCTCGGTGCCGGCATCGGCATGGTGATGCCGGTGCTGATCCTCGCCGTGCAGAACTCGGTGCGCCCCGCCGACCTCGGCACCGCCACCAGCGCCAACAACTACTTCCGGCAGATCGGCGGCAGCGTGGGAGCCGCCGTCTTCGGCACGCTCTTCGCCGACCGGCTCGCCGACGCCCTGGCCCACCACCTGCCCACGGGCGCGGGCGACCGGCTCCCCGACCCCGAGTCCATCACCCCGCAGCTCGTGCACAGCCTGCCCCCGGAGCTGCGCGACGGCTACATCGGGGCGTACGCCGAGGCCATGCCGAGGATCTTCCTCTACCTGGTGCCGGTGCTCGCCGTCGGGCTGGTCATCGCCCTCTTCCTCAAGGAGAAACCCCTGGTGTCCCACAACCTATCCGTCACCGACCCGGACACGGAGCCGGTGAGCACCCCGATCCCGCAGGCACGCGCTCCCCACACCGCCGGGATCCCCGTCTGCGGCTCGGTGCAGCACCACGACGGGACCGTCGTGCCCCGCGCGGCGCTCACCCTCATCGACGTCACCGGCCGGCAGACCGGACGCGGCGCGAGCGGCGAGGACGGGCGCTACGCGCTGGCCACCCCGGGCCCCGGCTCCTACGTGCTGATCGCCGCCGCGGGCGGCCACCAGCCGCAGGCGGTCTCCGTGACCGTCGGCGAACGCCCCGTCGAACTGGACATCGTCCTGGGCGGCGCGGGCAACCTCGTCGGCACCGTGGTCACCGCCGACGGCACACCCGTACGGGACGCCGGCGTCACCCTCACCAATGTGCACGGCGAGGTCGTGGCCACCACCCGCAGCGGCCGCGAGGGCGGCTACGCCATCACCGATCTGGTGGCCGGCGAGTACACCCTCGCCGCCAGCGCCCCCGCGTTCCGCCCGACCGCGCTCCCCGTCACCGTCCAGGCCGCCCGCGAGACCCGCCGGGACATCGAACTGGCCGGCGGCGCCGTCCTGCGGGGCACCGTCCGGGCGGGCGGCGGCCGGCCCGTGGAGGACGCGCGCGTGACGCTGCTGGACGTGGCGGGCAACGTCGTCGACACCCTCACCACCGGCGCCGACGGCACGTTCCGGTTCGTCGACCTGTCCTCCGGCGAGTACACCGTCATCGCCGCCGGTTACCCGCCCGTCGCCACCGTGCTCCAGGTGGCCGGAGGGGGCCGCACCGAACGTGACCTCCAGCTGGGACACGACGACTGAACCCGCACCGGCGCGCGGGGTCGCACGCCGGTGCGAACCCCGCGCGTGGAATTCCCGCATTGCCGCACACGGCAACCGGCGGTCGCCGTACGGTGGTGACGCTGGCACAGATCTTGCGGATCCGTGGGGAGAGAGGGCCTGGGCCATGGACCGTGGCACCGAGAGGGACACACCCGCCGGCCCCGACGCCGGGCTCGGCTCGGCGACGGAAGCCACCGAGCCCGGCCGTGTCCCCCTGGCCGTGGTCGTCGTGGACCGCGAAGGCCTCGTGTCGCACTGGAGCCGGGGCGCACGGCGCCTGTTCGGCGTCCCCAAGGACGAGGCCATCGGCCGCCCGGCCCTCGACCTGCTCCCCGTCTCCGGCGCACTCCCCGAGGACCGGGACACCACCCCGTACGGGGCCTACGACGGACTCGGCCCCGGCCTCGGACCGTCCCTCGACGGCGGGCTCTCCTACCCGGCGGCGGGCCGCGCCCGGCTCACCGCACCCGGCAGCGACCGCGTCGACGTCCTGTGGTGGGCCTATCCCCTGGTCGGTCCCGGACCCGAGCGGCTGCTCGTGCTGGCCGCCGACGCGGACGGGCTGAGCACCGGCGACACCGACGGGGCGTTCGAGCGGATCGCGCCCGGCTTCGCGCTGCACACCGACTTCCCCGGGGCGGAGGACCTCGCCCGCCGGCTGCCCGAGATCCTGCCCAGCATGAGCGTCGGCGAGAGCGCCCGCATCGTCTCCCAGGTCCTCGAACTCGGCTATCCGGTGCTGGAGTTCAGCCAGAACGACCGGGTGCCCGTCACGCCCGACTGGGGCGTCGCCCGGCGCGCCGAGCGCAAGGCGCGCCGGGAACGGGCCGCCCGGGCCCTGGCCGCCGGCGAGCCCGTCCCGGAGGAACTGCGCGACGAGGGCGAGGACCTCGAGTACGCCGCCGTCCGCGAGCGCCTGGAGTTCCTCAACGAGGTCAGTGGCCGCATCGGCACCTCCCTCGACCTGTCCCGCACGATCCTCGAGGTCAGCAGGGCCGTCGTGCCCCGCTTCACCGACGTCGCCGGGACCTACCTGCGCGAACAGGTCGTCGCCGGCGAGGGGTTCCCCGAGGGCGTGCCCGACACGACGACCCTGTGGCACCGGGTCGCCGTCGAGCACACCGACGAGCCCGGCCGCTGGGACGACGTCGTACCGGTCGGCGAGGCCATGCCGTTCCCGGCGCACACGCCGTTCTTCCAGTGCATGACGACCGGCGAGCCCGTGCTCGTGCCGCGCATCAGCGAGGAGATGGGCCACGCCATCGCCGCGCAGTTCGAGAAGCGCGACATCCGGCCGCTCATCACGGGCCGCTCCATGCTGATCGTGCCGCTGAAGGCCCGCCACGTCGTGCTGGGCTTCATGATCCTGCTGCGGCATCCGGAGCGGCCCGTCTTCAACGACATGGACCGTGTCACCGGCGCCGAACTCGCCGCCCGCGCGGGCCTCGTGCTCGACAACGCGCGCATGTACACGTACCAGGAGAACGTCGCCGAGACGCTCCAGGACAGCATGCTGCCGCACATCCCGCCCCGCATGGCCGGCTGTGACATCGCCACCCGCTATCTGCCGGGCACGCTGCTCGGCCGGGTCGGCGGCGACTGGTTCGACGCGGTGAAACTGCCCGGCGGCCGCACCGCGTTCGTCGTCGGCGACGTCATGGGCCACGGACTGAACTCGGCCGCCATGATGGGCCAGTTGCGGACGGCCGTGCAGACCATGGCCGGGCTCGACCTGCCGCCCGCCCAGTTGCTGCGCAACCTCGACGACCTCGCCCAGCGGCTCGGCGACACCTACCTCGCGACCTGCCTGTACGCCGTCTACGACCCGATCGCGAGCGAACTGCGCCTCGCCAACGCCGGTCACATCCCGCCCGTCCTGGTCCGCGCCGACGACGGGCGCAGCGAACTGCTCGACCTGCCCACCGGAGCGCCCATCGGCGTGGGCGGCGTGCCCTTCGAGGCGGTACGGGTGCGCGTCCGGCCCGGCGACCGGCTGGTGATGTGCACCGACGGGCTGGTCGAGGTGCGCGGCGAGGACATCGGCGTGGGTCTCGCGACCCTCTGCGCGTCGGCCGCCCACCCGGCCGCCTCCATGGACGACGCCTGCGACACGATCATCCGGTCCCTCAACACGTGTGGCGGCCGCAAGGACGACGTGGCGCTGCTGATGGCCCGCCTGAACGGCATCGAACCGGACGACGTGGCCGAGTGGCGGATCGCCCTCGACCCGGCCGAGGTCGGCCGGGCCCGCGCGGTGGTCCGCGAGCAACTGCACGACTGGGGTCTGGCGAAGCTGGCCGCGCCCGCCGAGCTCATGGTCAGCGAACTCGTCACCAACGCCGTACGGCACGCACACGCCCGCCCCGTCGAACTGCGCCTGGTCCGCGGCGACACCCTGCTGTGCGAGGTGGACGACGACGACCACGAGCTGCCGACGCTGCTCGGCACGGGCCCGCTCGACGACGTCGGACGCGGTCTGCGGGTCGTCAGCACGCTGTCCCGCGAGTGGGGCACCAGCCGGACCAAGGCCGGCAAGACGGTCTGGTTCGAGCTGACCCTGCCGCGCCGTTGAAGACCATCGCGTCGACACCCTGGGGAGTTGGGCATGAGCGTGACGAGCCGGTACCGGGAGGCCTGGGAGGGGTTCTGGCGTGAGGCGTCCGCCGAACCGGGGGCGGTGTTCTGGGACGCCGAGCCGGCCGTGACCGTCGGCCCGCATCTCGCCCTGTTCGAACCGCACTTGGCCGATCCCGCGCTGCCGCTGGTGGATCTCGGCTGCGGCAACGGCACCCAGACCCGCTTCCTCGCCGACCGCTTCCCCCGGGTCGTGGGCGCCGATCTGTCCGCCGCGGCCCTCGACCACGCCCGGCGGGCCGACCCGGCGGGGCAGGCCGCCTACCGGCAACTGGACGCCGCCGAGAAGAGCGCGGCGCAGGCCCTGCACGCGGAGCTGGGCGACACCAACCTCTACATGCGGGGCGTACTGCACCAGTGCGAGCCGGACGACCGGCAGGCGCTGGTGGACGGGATCGCCACGCTGGTCGGGGACCGGGGCCGGGCCTTCCTCGTGGAGCTCTCGGGGGCGGCCAAGGCCGTGCTGACGGGGCTGGCGAGCGGTCCGGCCGGTCCGCCGCCCAAGCTCGCGCCCGTCTTCCGGCACGGCCTCGCACCCGGCGAGGTCTCCGACGACGCCGTACCCGCATATCTGCGCTCGGCCGGTCTCACCGTCCTGGCCGGTGGCGAACTGCCCCTGACGACCACGGAGTTCCGCTCCGACGGCACGCGCATCGAACTGCCGTCGAGGTGGTTGGTGGCGGGGCGTACGGCCTGAGACGGACGGTCAGTGGTCCGGGCCGGGTCCCCACCGCGCGCCCGTCCGTGACCAGGGGCAGGGTGATCACGGGCCGGACACCGCGCAGTGACTGGGCCTGTGAGGCGTTGTGCGTGGCGGGGCGGCGGTCGTCGTCGCCGGCATGCTCGCCCTCGCGAGCCGGCACCACCTGGGCCGCTGGTTCGACGATCCGGACGATCTGGTCGGCCCGATCCGGGATCCCTGGGTGGGCGGGCGGCCGTTCCTCCCCGACGGACTCCCCGTGATCGACCGCGTCCCCGGGCACGGCAACGCCTTCGCGGCCACCGGCCACGGCATGCTCGGGGTCACCCTGGGCCCGGCCACCGGGCACCGGCTCGCCGAGTACGTCGTCACCGGGCGGCGGCCCGAGGCCCTCGGGCCCTTCCGCTTCGACCGGCTGCGGAGCTGCGCGCGACGCGCTCTGGTGGGCGAGGTTTTTGTCGGTGTACGGTCATACATGCCCGGTCCGTGCACCTGCCTCGTCCCCCGGAGGACAGTCATGCCGTTGCCCTGGTTACGGATGCTCGTCGCGTCGACGGCGGCGATGGTGCTGGCCGGCCCGGCCGCGGTCGCCACCGCCGCCGCGCCGGACCAGGACGGAGTGCGCGCGAGCGTGCACACCGCCGGGCGGGTCGAGGATGCCGGAGACGTGCTCCGGTACAGCTGGCCCGGCGTGTACTTCGAGGGCCGGTTCCGCGGCACGGGCGTGGGCATCGTGCTCGACGACCCGGCCGCCGACTACGACGTCCAGATCGACGGAGCCACCGTCGCGACCCTCGTCACGCCGGGCAGGACCACCCACCGGGTCGACGGCCTGCGAGGCGGCGTGCACACCGTACGGCTCGTCAAACGCAACGACACCCCCTGGAGCACCAGCTCGTTCGGCGGCTTCGTCGCCGCGCCCGGCGGCGCCGTCCTCGCCAGGCCGGCCGCGCGCAGCCGCCAGATCGAATTCGTCGGCGACTCCCTCACGGCGGGCTACGGCAACCTCTCGACCTCCCGGGACTGCACCGGTGAGCAGCTCAAGCGCACCACGAACGCCGACGTGAGCTACGGCGCCCTCACCGCCCGTCGGCTGCGCGCCGACTACCAGATCAACGCCTATTCGGGCCTGGGGATGGTACGCAACTACAACGGTGGGTCGCCGGAGGTGAACTACCGCACCTTCTACGACCGTGCGCTGCTGAACGTGCCCGGCGACGTCTGGCAGAACCCGGGCACCTGGCGGCCGCAGCTCGTGGTCGTCCACCTCGGCACCAACGACTTCTCGACCCCCGTCAACCCGGGCGAGCCATGGACCGACGAGAGCCTCGCCGCCGCCTACCGGAGCGCCTACAGCGGCTTCCTCCAGAAACTGCGGGCGCGCTACGGGCCGGGGACGACCATCCTGGCCGTCGGCACCGGCCCGTTCGCCGGGCACGTCGAGCAGGTGGTCCAGGAGCGCACGGCCGCGGGTGACCGCCGGGTCCGCTCCTGGCGCCTCGACGACACGGGCCTGGACTACACGGGCTGCCACTGGCACTACTCGGCCCGTGACAACCGCCTGCTCGCCGACCGGCTCACCTCGTTCATCAGCGACCTGCCGATACGGTGGTGACATGTCGTAGCCGGTTCCGCCCGTAGCGCGTAACGTGACGAACCATGAAGATCTCCACCCGGGGGGACGGCTCGTCATGAGAATCCTCATCAGCGCCGACATGGAGGGCGCCACCGGCGTCACCTGGCCCGACGACGTGCTGCCGGGCGCCTCGCAGTGGGAACGCTGCCGCTCGCTCTTCACCTCCGACGTCAACGCCGCCGTGCTCGGTTTCCACGACGGCGGCGCCGACGAGGTGATCATCAACGAGGCGCACTGGACCATGCGCAACCTGCTGCTGGAGCAACTGGACGAACGCGCCCAGCTGCTCACCGGGCGGCACAAGGCGCTGTCCATGGTGGAGGGGGTGCAGCACGGCGACGTGGACGGCATCGCGTTCGTCGGCTACCACGCGGGCGCCGGCATGGAGGGCGTCCTCGCGCACACCTACCTCGCGAACCAGATCACCGGCGTGTGGCTGAACGACGTACCGGCGAGCGAGGGGCTGCTCAACGCCCGGGTCGTCGCCGAGTACGGCGTGCCGGTCGTGCTGGTCACCGGGGACGACGTCGCGTGCGAGGACGCGCTCGGGTACGCGCCCGAGGCCCTGAAGGTCGCCGTGAAGGACCACGTCTCGCGGTACGCGGCCGTGTGCCGTACGCCCGCCAGGACCGCGGCCGACATCCGGGCGGCGGCCAAGGAGGCGGCTTCACTGGCCGTGCGTCACGAACCCGTGCGTGGCGGGCCGTTCACCGTCGCCGTGGAGTTCGACGCCGAGCACCTGGCCATGGCCGCCACCGTCGTGCCGGGTGTGGAGCGGATCGGGCAGCGGAAGGTGGCCTACACGAGCGAGACCATGTACGAGGGCATCCGCGCCTTCAAGGCGGTCACCACGATCGTCTCGGCCGCGGTGGAGGAGAAGTATGGCTGAGCAGCCGGACGGGCAGGCGCTGGACGAGGTCGTGACGTTCACGTCCGACCTGATCCGGATCGACACCACCAACCGGGGCGGGGGCGACTGCCGGGAGCGGCCCGCCGCCGAGTACGCCGCCGCGCGGCTCGCCGAGGCCGGTATCGAGCCGACGCTCCTGGAGCGCACCAAGGGCCGCACCAACGTCGTCGCCCGCGTCGAGGGCACCGACCCTTCGGCCGGCGCGCTGCTGCTCCACGGCCATCTGGACGTCGTACCCGCCGCGGCCGCCGACTGGACCGTGCACCCGTTCTCCGGGGAGATCCGCGACGGAGTCGTCTGGGGACGCGGCGCCGTCGACATGAAGAACATGGACGCGATGATCCTCGCCGTGCTCCGCGCCTGGGCGCGCCAGGGCGTCCGGCCCCGGCGGGACATCGTCATCGCGTTCACCGCGGACGAGGAGGCCAGTGCCGAGGACGGCTCCGGGTTCCTCGCCGACGAACACGCCGCGCTGTTCGAGGGCTGCACCGAAGGCGTCAGCGAGTCGGGCGCCTTCACCTTCCACGACGGCGCCGGACGGCAGATCTACCCCCTCTCGGCCGGTGAGCGGGGCACCGCCTGGCTGAAGCTCACCGCGCGCGGCCGGGCCGGGCACGGCTCCAAGGTGAACAAGGACAACGCGGTCACCCGGCTCGCCGCCGCGATCACCCGGATCGGCGAGCACGAGTGGCCGCTGCGGCTGACCCCGACCGTGCGCGCCGCGCTCACCGAACTCGCCGAGCTGTACGGCATCGAGCCCGACCTGACCGACGTGGACCGGCTGCTCGACAAGCTCGGACCGACCGCCGGGCTCGTCGAGTCGACCCTGCGCAACAGCGCCAACCCGACCATGCTGGACGCCGGTTACAAGATCAACGTGATTCCCGGGGAGGCCGTGGCGCACGTGGACGGCCGGTATCTGCCCGGCGGGGAGGACGAGTTCCGCGACACCCTCGACCGGCTCACCGGGCCGGACGTGGACTGGGAGTTCCACCACCACGAGGTGGCCCTCCAGGCGCCGGTGGACTCGGCGACGTTCGCCCGGATGCGGGCCGCCGTCGAGGAGTTCGCCCCGGAGGGGCACGTCGTGCCGTACTGCATGTCCGGCGGCACGGACGCCAAGCAGTTCTCCCGGCTCGGCATCACCGGCTACGGCTTCACACCGCTGAAGCTGCCGGAGGGCTACGACTACGGCGCCATGTTCCACGGCGTGGACGAGCGGGTTCCCGTCGAGGCACTGCACTTCGGCGTCCGCGTGCTCGACCGGTTCCTGCGGACGGCTTAGGGTCTGTTGCCTGGAGCAGGCGACCGACGACAATGCGGCAGATGCGCGTGCCAGACCCCGCGTCTGCGGCATGATCCAAGCGACAGGCCCATGGAGAGTGGGGGAGACGGTGCGGACGCTGGCGTACGGGGCGTGGCCCTCGCCCATCGACGCGGCGCTGGCCGCCGCGCACGACGGCCACCCGGAATTCGTGGGGTTCGTCGGCGACGAGGTGTGGTGGACCGAGCCGCGCCCCGCCGAGGGCGGCCGGCGCACCCTGGTGCGGCGGCAGGCCGAGGGCACGGAGGAGTCGCTGCTGCCCGCCCCGTGGAACGTGCGCAGCCGGGTCATCGAGTACGGCGGACATCCCTGGTCCGCCCTCCCGCAGGAGAACGGTCCGCTGGTGGTGTTCGTGAACTTCGACGACCAGCGGCTGTACCGGTACGAGCCGGGCGGCGAGCCGCGTCCGCTCACGCCCCTGTCCGACGTGGGTGCGGGCCTGCGCTGGGCGGAGCCGCGACTGCGGCCGGAGCGGGGTGAGGTGTGGTGCGTGCTGGAGGAGTTCACCGGCCCCGGGCCCGCCGACGTGCGCCGCGTCCTGGCCGCCGTACCACTGGACGGCTCCGCCGCCCGGGACCGGGACGCGGTACGCGAACTCACCGACGACCGGCACCGGTTCGTGACCGGACCGCGGCTGTCGCCCGACGGACGGCGGGCGGCCTGGCTCGCCTGGGACCATCCGCGCATGCCGTGGGACGGCACCGAACTGCTCCTCGCCGACGTCGCCCCCGACGGCACCCTGCACGGCGCCCGGACCGTGGCGGGCGGGCCCGCCGAGTCCATCGCGCAGGCCGACTGGGCCCCCGACGGACGCCTGCTGTACGCGAGCGACCGCAGCGGCTGGTGGAACCTCTACCTCGACGGGGAGCCCCTGTGCCCGCGCGAGGAGGAGTTCGGCGGGGCGCTGTGGAAACTGGGCATGCGATGGTTCGCGCCGCTCGACAGCGGTCTGATCGCCGTCGTGCACGGCCGGGGCGCCACCGCCCTCGGAATCCTGGACCCGGAGACCGGCGAGGTCGTCGACGCGGCCGGGCCGTGGACCGAGTTCGCGCCCACCCTCACGGCCCACGGTGAGCGGGTCGTCGCCGTCGGGGCCAGCCCGCGCAGCGCCTACGAGGTCGTGGAGCTGGACGCCCGCACCGGCCGGGCCCGCGTCATCGGCGCCGAGCACGACGACGCAGTCGACCCCGCGTACTACCCCGAGCCGCAGATCCGCACCTTCACCGGCCCCGACGGGTGCGACATCCACGCCCACATCTACCCGCCGCACCACCCCGGCTGCGTCGCGCCCGGCGACGCGCTGCCGCCGTACGTCGTCTGGGCGCACGGCGGACCCACCAGCCGGGCGCCGCTCGTGCTCGACCTGGAGATCGCCTACTTCACCTCGCGCGGCATCGGCGTCGCCGAGGTCGACTACGGCGGCTCCACCGGATACGGCCGCGCGTACCGCGAACGGCTGCGTGAACAGTGGGGCGTGGTGGACGTCGAGGACTGCGCCGCCGTCGCCCTGGCCCTCGCCGACGAGGGCACCGCCGACCGTGACCGGCTCGCCGTCCGGGGCGGCAGCGCGGGCGGCTGGACCGCGGCCGCCTCGCTCACCACGACCGACGTGTACGCCTGCGGCACGATCAAGTACCCCATCCTCGACCTCACCAGCTGGGGCACGGGCGAGACCCACGACTTCGAGTCGCGGTACCTGGAGAGCCTGATCGGGCCGCTCGCCGACGTGCCCGCGCGCTACACGGAGCGCTCGCCCTCCACCCACGCCGACCGCCTCAGCGTGCCGTTCCTGCTGCTCCAGGGCCTGGACGACGTGATCTGCCCGCCCGCCCAGTGCGAGCGGTTCCTGGCCCTGCTGGGGGACCGGCCCGTGCCGCACGCCTACCTCGCCTTCGAGGGGGAGGGGCACGGATTCCGGCGGGCGGAGACCATGGTGCGCGCCCTGGAGGCCGAACTCTCCCTGTACGCCCAGGTGTTCGGACTGAACCCGCCCGGCGTCCCGACCCTGGAGCTGGTCAGATGACGCAATTGCTGAGACCACCCCGACTCGCCCCCGGCGCCCGCGTGGCCGTCGTCGCGCCCAGCGGGCCCGTGCCCGAGGAGCGGCTGCAGGCCGGGCTCGACGTCCTGCGCGGCTGGGACCTCGACCCCGTGGTGGCGCCCCATGTGCTCGGCCGCCACCGGGAGTTCGACTACCTGGCCGGCACGGACGCCCAGCGGGCCGCCGACCTCCAGAACGCCTGGTGCGACCCGGCCGTCGCCGCCGTGCTGTGCGCCCGGGGCGGATACGGGGCGCAGCGCATGGTGGACCTGCTCGACTGGGACGCGATGCGGGCGGCGGGTCCGAAGGTGTTCACCGGATTCAGCGACATCACCGTGCTGCACCAGGCGTTCGCCACCCGCCTGGGACTGGTCACCCTGTACGGCCCGGCGGCGGCCGGCGTCGACTTCATCAAGAACGCCCGCGCGCAGGACCATCTGCGGGCCACGCTCTTCGACCCCGAGTCCGTGCGGACCGTCACCGCCGTGCCCCCCGGCGGCACCGCGCTGGTGCCCGGACGGGCCCGGGGCGTCACGCTGGGCGGCTGCCTCAGCCTGCTCGCGAGCGACCTCGGCACCCCGCACGCCCGGGCCGGCGCCCGGGGCGGGCTGCTGCTGATCGAGGACGTGGGCGAGAGGCCGTACCGCATCGACCGGTATCTGACCCAACTCCTGCGCGCCGGCTGGCTGGACGGGGTCGCGGGGATCGTGCTCGGCTCCTGGGCGGCGTGCGGCCCGTACGAGGAGCTGCGTGCGGTGCTCGCCGACCGGCTCGGCGGCCTCGGCGTCCCGGTCGTGGAGGAGTTCGGGTTCGGGCACGGCGAGGGCGCGCTGACGATACCGCTCGGCGTCCCGGCCGAACTGGACGCCGACAGGGGCACGTTGACGTTCGACGTGCCGGCGCTGAGATGAGACGCGGCTACTGAAATCCTGTCACGAAACCCTCGTTTCGGTGATTGACGCCCCCTGACACGTGTCACACCATGGCTACCGGCCACAGTACCTACTGGTCGGTATCCGGGTTGGCAGGTTGCCGCCGTTGTCGTCGTCCCTCACCGTGGAGGTCCGTGTGTCCCGACGCGTGCCCAGATCCCGCGCACTGCTCGCTCTCGCTCTGGGCGCCGCGCTGGCCGCCCCCCTCGTCCTCACCCCGCCCGCCTCCGCGGCCGACCCCTACACCGTCACCCCCCTGAAGTTCACCGTCCAGGCCGGCGGCCGCTCCTGCACGGTCGACGCCGACCTGTACCGTCCCGCGGGCGTGGACCGGGACCACCCGGCACCCGCCGTGCTCGGCACGAACGGCTTCGGCGGCAGCAAGTCGGACGGTTCGACGGCCACCATCGGCAAGGCCTTCGCCCAGCGCGGCTACGTCTCCCTCGTCTACTCCGGGCTCGGCTTCGGCCGTAGCGGCTGCCTCATCTCCCTCGACGACCCGGACATCGACGGCGCCGCCGCCGCACAGCTCGTCGACTTCCTGGGCGGCAAACGCGCCGCCGACGACGGCAGCACCGCCGACTTCGTCACCCTCGACGCCCCCGGCGACCCGCGCGTCGGCATGATCGGCGGCTCCTACGGCGGCGCCGTCCAGCTCGCGACGGCCGCCGTCGACCACCGCCTCGACGCGCTCGTCCCCATGATCACCTGGCACGACCTGTCCTACTCGCTCGCCCCCGGCAACGCCGTCGGCAGCACCGGCGTCCCCGGCGTCTTCAAGTGGCAGTGGACCAACGGCTTCTACCTCATCGGCGAAGGACAGCCGCTGCTCCAGCCCAGCCTCGACCCCTCCCGCATCAACTCCCTGACCTGCCTGCACTTCGTCACCCAGGCCTGCCGGACCATCCACACCCTCAACTCCGGCAGCTTCCCCGCCGACCGCACCGCCGAGCTGCTCGCCTTCGCCCGCCGCGTCTCCCCGGTGTCGTACCTGCACCGCGTCAGGACGCCCACCCTGCTGGTCCAGGGACAGGCCGACACCCTCTTCAACCTCAACGAGGCCACCGCGACGTACCGGACGCTCCGGGCCCAGGGCACCCCCGTGAAGATGATCTGGCAGTCCTGGGGCCACAGTGGCGGCGCCACCGGCCCGGCCACCGGCGAACTCGACCTGTCCAAGGGCAACCTGGAGACCAGCTACGTCGGCCGGCGCGTCCTCGCCTGGTTCGACCGCCACCTGCGCAAGCGGACGCACGCCGATACCGGGCCGGCCTTCGCCTACCACCGCGACTGGGTGGCCGACCCGGACCGTGCCTACGCCACCGCCGACCGCCTCCCCGTCCTCAGCCGCACGCTGTACCTCTCCGGGGACGGCAGACTCGTCGACAGCCGCGCCGAGGTGGCCCGCGGCACTCGCGGTTACACCAACCGGGTGACGCCCACGAGCCATTCGGAGAGCTCGCTGGCCGGACTCATCGGGCTGCAGGACCCACCGCCACACGACACGAAGGGCACCTACCTCGACTGGACCAGCAAGCCGCTGGAACGCCCCCTCGACGTCGTCGGCGCGCCCCGGGCCACGCTCAAGGTGCACTCCCCGAAGGCCGAGCGCACGCAGCACTCCGGCGACGCGGCCGACAAGCTCGTCCTCTTCGCCAAGATCTACGACGTCGCCCCCGACGGCACCCGCACCCTGGTGCGCCGCCTGGTCGCGCCGGTCCGGGTACGGGACGTGACGAAGAGCTTCACCGTCACCCTGCCCGGTGTCGTGCACCGGTACGAGACCGGGCACCGGCTGCGGTTCGTGATCGCGGCGAGCGACGACGCCTACTTCGGCAACCGGGGGGTCAAGCCGGTGACCGTGGTCAGCGGACCGGGCGAGCCCGGGGTGCTCCGGCTGCCGGTCGCCGGGTCCTGAGAAGACACGCCGGCGCGGTTACTGTGGCGGGGTGCCGCACAACGCATCCCGCTACCTCGCCGAAGGCCCCCGGGTGGGCATACGCCACTTCACCTACGGGGACGGTGCCGAGTTCACCGCCCGCGCCCGGGAGAGCAAGGACCTGCACCAGCCGTGGCTCTTCCCGCCCGACAGCGCACCGGCGTACACCGCGTACGCGGCCCGGCTGATCGAGGACCCGTCCAAGGCCGGCTTCCTGGTCTGCGAGAAGGGCGACGGGTCCATCGCCGGGTTCATCAACATCAACAACATCGTCGAGGGCGGCTTCCAGTCCGGGACGCTGGGCTACGGCGCCTTCGCGCACGCCGCCGGGCGGGGGCTGATGCGCGAAGGGCTGGACCTCGTGGTGCGGTACGCGTTCGGCCCGATGCGGCTGCACCGGCTGGAGATCAACGTCCAGCCCGGGAACGCCGCGTCGATCGCCCTGGCCCGCGGCGGCGGATTCCGCCTGGAGGGCTTCTCGCCGAACATGCTCTTCGTCGACGGGGCCTGGCGCGACCACGAGCGCTGGGCGATCACCGCCGAGATGATCACGCAGCCGGGGCGGCGCTGAGCCGGGCCCCGGCCCGGATCACGCCTGACGGTCCACGTACTCGTAGACCGACCCGTCCGGATGCAGGGCGATCAGGTTGCGGCCCGCCGGCGAGGCGATGGGCCCCGCGATGATGTGGGCGCCCAGCTCGGTCAGCACCTTGTGCGTCTCCTCGACGTCCGTCACGGCGATCGTCGCGGCCACCTTGCGCAGCAGCTCCAGTTCGGCCGGGGGACCGCTCATCAGCAGGAAGCAGCCGATCGCCGCCACCTGGACACCGCCCCGTTCGAAGCGCTGGGCTCTGCCGCCCGCCAGCCGCTCGTAGAAGGGAATCGCGGTCTCGAGGTCGTCGACGCAGACGCGCAGTGTGGCACCCAGAATCTCCATGACGCCGAGCCTAGTTACGCACCAGGGGGCGAGGGTACCCGGCCAGGCATGAAGCCGCTGGATCACCTGGAGCATCTGGACAAGCAACTGGTCGACGAGCTGGCACAGGTGGCGCGCGAGACCGTCCGGGACGAACTGCGGGAGCAGACGCGCAGGCAGCGCCGCAAGGCGATGCTGTACGCCGCGTCCGGCGCCCTCGCCCTGTACGCGGGCGCGGCCCTCGCGCTCGCCGTGGGACTGGCCCTCGCCCTCGGCCTGCCCGACTGGGCCGCCGCGCTGATCACCGCCGCGATCCTGGGCGCCCTCGCGTACGTGCTGCGCGGCGTGGCCCGCCCGTCCGCTTCCCGCCCGGGCCCGGCGCACGCGGTCGGCATGACGCCGGGGCACGAGAGCACCGGCCGGGGAACCGGGGTGCCCGGCGGTGTGCCGCCCGTGCCGCCGGCCCCGCCCGCCGCCGGACCCGTGGCCGGCGCCGCCGGCGGGCCGGCCCCCGGTGTGGTGCCCCCGCGGCCGGCGGACGACCCCGACGTGCCCCGTGGGGCGTGATAAAGCATGCGCACGACAGATACACCGCACGGCCGCGTCGTCGTGGTGACCGGAGCCAGCGGCGGCGTGGGACGGGCCACGGCCCGGGCCTTCGCCGCCGGGGGCGACCGGGTCGCCCTGGTGGCCCGGGGAACCGAAGGGCTCGCCGCCGCGGCCGACGACGTGCGGCGCGCCGGGGGCGAGGCCCTCGTGATCAGCGCGGACGTCTCCGACGCCAAGGCCGTCGACGACGCCGCCCAGCAGGTCGTCGACACCTTCGGCCCCATCGACGTCTGGGTCAACAACGCCTTCACCGGGGTCTTCGCGCCGTTCACGGAGATCGGCCCCGACGAGTTCCGCCGCGTCACCGAAGTGACCTATCTGGGCTATGTGTTCGGCACCCGGGCGGCCCTGCGGCACATGCTGCCGCGCGACCGCGGCACGATCGTGCAGGTCGGCTCCGCGCTCGCCTACCGGGGCATCCCGCTCCAGTCGGCGTACTGCGGGGCCAAGCACGCGATCCAGGGGTTCAACGAGTCCCTGCGCTGCGAACTGCTCCACACGCGCAGTGCGGTGCGCACGACGATGGTGCAGTTGCCCGGCCTCAACACCCCGCAGTTCGACTGGGTGCTGAACCGCATGCGGGGCCGGGCCCGGCCGGTCGCTCCGGTGTACCAGCCGGAGGTCGCGGCCCGGGCGATCGTGTATGCGGCGTCGCACGCGCGGCGCCGGGAGTACTGGGTGGGCGCATCGACGGCCGCCACGCTCCTCGCCAACGCCGTCGTCCCCGGGCTGCTGGACCGCTATCTGGCGCGCACGGGCTTCGGGTCACAGCAGGAGGGGGACCGGCACGACGGGCCGGCCAACCTGTGGGCCCCGGCGGACGGGCGGCAGGGCCACGACTTCGGCGCGCACGGGCGGTTCGACGACGAGGCCGTGCACCACAGCCCGCAGCAGTGGGTCTCACGGAACCGGCGGCGGGTCGGCGCGGCCCTGACCGTGGGGGCGGCGGGCGCCCTGGCCGCACGCAAACTGGCCGGGCAGGCCCGCCGGTAGGTCTCCTCGACTCACCGGTAGGTCTAGGAGACCCGGTACTCCGCCACCTCCTGCGTCCGCAGGGTGAGCCCGTGGCCCACGCCCTGGACCGGGCGGACCGTGCCGCCCGTGGGGTCCAGGGCGCCGTCGAAGAACATGTCCTCGATGCGGACATGGTCGTGGAACCACTCGAGGTGCCGGACATTGGGGAGCGAGGCGGCCGCCGCCGCGTGGGCGTGCGGGGCACAGTGCGCGGAGACCTCCAGGCCGTGGGCATGGGCCAGGGCGGCCGCGCGCAGGAACTCGGTCAGGCCGCCGCAGCGGGTCGCGTCGACCTGGAGGCAGTCGACCGCCCCCGCCGCGATCATCCGCGCGAAGTAGGGCAGGTCGAAGCCGTACTCCCCGGCCGTCACGTCGCACACCACCGCGTCCCGGACCAGCCGGAGGCCCGTCAGGTCGTCCGAGGACACCGGCTCCTCGAACCAGCCCACGCCGTGCTCGGCGAGGGCGTGGCCGACGCGCACCGCCTGCTTGCGGGTGTAGGCGCCGTTGGCGTCGACGTACAACTCCGCGTCCGGGCCGATGACCTGGCGCGCGGCCCGCACGCGGTGCAGGTCGCGGGCCACCTCCCGGCCCCACCCCTCGCCGACCTTGATCTTCACGCGCGGGATGTGCTGCCCGTGCACCCAGCCGTTCAGCTGCGCTGCCAGATGCGTGTCGTGGTACGTCGTGAAGCCCCCGCTGCCGTACACCGGCACCCGCTCGCGCCGGACCCCCAGCAGCCGGGCCAGGGGGAGTTCCAGCAGCCGGGCCTTGAGGTCCCACAGGGCGATGTCCAGGGCGGAGATCGCGCAGGACGCGATGCCCGGGCGGCCCGCGTTGCGCACCGACCGGCACATCGCGTCGTGCGCCGCCGGGATGTCCAGGGCGCTCATGCCCTCGACCAGCGGGGCGAGTTCGGCGGTGAGGAAGTCGCCGACGGCCGCCGGGCCGTACGTCCAGCCCGTGCCGGTCGCGTCACCCGCCGACACCTCGCAGATCACCACGGTCGTGGAGTCCCAGGCCAGCGTGCCGTCCGCCTCGGGAGCGTCCGTCGGCACCGTGTACACGGACACGACGGGACGGTGGAGTTCCATCGGGTCGCCCCGCCTTCCCTCAGGCGGCCTGCTGGAGCTGCGGCAGCACCTTCGTGCGGTAGAAGTCGAAGAAACCGCGCAGGTCCGGGCCGATCTGGTTGACGTAGACCCGGTCGAAACCCGCGTCCGCGAACTGCTTCAGCTCGGCCACGTGCTCGTCCACGTCGTCGCCGCACACCCGGTTCGCACGCACCATGTCCTCGGTGACCAGCTGCTGCGCCTGCTCGAAGTGTTTCGGGGAGGGCAGCACCTGGCCCAACTCGCCGGGCAGCTGCTCGTTCGCCCAGAGCCGGTGGACGGTCGTCACGGCCTCGTCCTTGTCGGTGTCGTAGCAGACCTTCGTGCCACCGCTGACGAGTTTTCCGCCGCCTCCGCCCTTGCGGTACTGCTCCACCATCGCCTCGTCCGGCTCGATGGTGATGTAGCCGTCGCCGACGCGGGAGGCGAGCTGCGTGGCCGCCGGGCCGAAGCCGGAGATGTCGATCGGGATCGGCTCGTCCGGGACCGTGTAGAGGCGGGCGTTCTCCACCGTGTAGTGCGGGCCGTGGTGATTGACCTCCTCGCCGGTGAACAGCCGGCGCATCACCTGGATGGCCTCCTCCAGCATGTCCAGACGGACGTGGGCCGGCGGCCAGTGGTCGCCCAGGATGTGCTCGTTGAGAGCCTCGCCGGAGCCGACACCCAGCCGGAAGCGGTTGTCCGTCATCACGGCGCTGGTCGCCGCGGCCTGCGCCACCACCGCCGGGTGCATCCGCACGGTCGGGCAGGTCACCGCCGTCTCGATCGGCAGGGACACCGCCTCGGAGAGCGCGCCGATCACCGACCACACGAACGGGCTCTGGCCCTGCTCGTCGTTCCACGGGTGGTAGTGGTCCGAGATCCACAGCGCCTGGAATCCGGCCTGCTCGGCCATCCGGGCCTGCTCGATCAGCTCGGCGGGTCCGTACTGCTCGCACGAGAGGAAATAACCGTACTCGGGCATGGGGGAGTGCCTCCGCGACGTCGGCGGTCCGTATCCCGCACCGGGTACCCGGGCGCCGTTCCGGAAACCGGCGGCGTTCGGGCGAGAGGAGCCCGGCGGACGTTTGGGTGCCCTGGCCAGGGGGACGCGGAAGGCTCCCCAGCTACGCGACAGCGCCGGAAGCGAGTGAACCGTGAGTCGACCCCGCATCGTGATCGTCGGTGCCGGTTTCGCCGGGTACCGCGCGGCCCGCACCCTGGCCCGGACGACCCGGGGGCGGGCGCACATCACCCTGCTGAACCCGACCGACTACTTCCTGTATCTGCCCCTGCTGCCCCAGGTCGCCGCCGGTGTCCTGGAGCCGCGCCGGGTCACGGTCTCCCTCTCGGACACGCTGCCGGACGTACGGCTGGTGCTGGGCGAGGCCGACCGGGTCGACCTCGACGGACGGACCCTGCACTACACCGGGCCCGAGGGGGACGGCGGCACGCTCGCCTACGACCGGCTGGTGCTCGCCGCGGGCAGCGTCAACAAGCTGCTGCCGATCCCGGGGGTCGCCGAGTACGCGCACGGCTTCCGCGGGCTGCCGGAGGCGCTGTACCTGCGCGATCACGTGACGCGGCAGGTGGAGCTGGCAGCCGCGGCCGACGACCCCAAGACCTGCGCCGCCCGGTGCACCTTCGTCGTGGTCGGCGCCGGATACACCGGTACGGAGGTCGCCGCGCACGGGCAGATGTTCACCGACGCGCAGGTCCGCAAGCACCCGCTGCGGCAGGGCATGCGGCCGCGCTGGATGCTGCTGGACGTGGCGCCCCGCGTGCTGCCCGAGATGGACGAGAAGCTGTCCGCCACCGCCGACCGGGTGCTGCGGCAGCGGGGCGTGGACGTGCGGATGGGAACCTCCGTGAAGGAGGCCACGCCCGACGGGGTCGTGCTGACCGACGGCGAGTTCGTCGAGACCCGGACCCTGGTGTGGTGCGTGGGCGTACGGCCCGACCCGCTGGTCGAGTCCCTCGGGCTGCCTTTGGAGAAGGGACGGCTGCTCGTCGACCCGCACCTCCAAGTGCCGGGCCGGCCCGAGCTGTTCGCCTGCGGTGACGTGGCCGCGGTGCCGGATCTGGAGAAGCCGGGCAGCTACACGCCGATGACCGCGCAGCACGCCTGGCGGCACGGCAAGGTCGCGGCGGAGAACGTCGCGGCCTCGCTCGGCCTGGGCGGCGCGCGCAAGCCCTACCGCCATCGCGACCTGGGCTTCGTCGTCGACCTGGGCGGTGCGAAGGCCGCCGCCAACCCGCTCGGCGTGCCCCTGTCCGGGGTGCCGGCGGGTGCGGTGGCGCGGGGCTACCACCTCGCCGCGATGCCGGGAAACCGGGTCCGGGTCGCCGCCGACTGGCTGCTGGACGCGGTACTGCCGCGCCAGGCCGTGCAGTTGGGGCTCGTCCGGTCCTGGTCCGTGCCGCTGGACACGTCGTCACCGGAGCTGGCCCGGGTGCCGGGCGGGCCGGAGCAGCGGCAGGAGGCGAGCGCCCGCTCGGGGCCGGGGGCGGCGGTCGCGGCCGACACGCACGAAGGGGGGACCGGCGCGGGGTCCTTGCAGGGCCGGGCCGGAGACGAACCCGCGAAGGGGCAGCCCGGATCCGGCGCGATGCAGAACCGGCCCGGATCCGGGACCGCGCAGCGCCGCTCGGAGGAGGAACTGGCCAAGGGCCGCCCCGGTGCTGAACCGACCAGTACCTGGCCGACCGACGAGCCGGCCAAGGGACCGCTCGGGGGCGGATCCGCCAAGGGCCGGCTGAGCGGCGAGCCGACGAAGGGACGGCCCGGCGGCGAGCCCGCCAGGAGCCAGGTCGGTGGCGAGCCGACTCGGGGCCAGGCTGCGGCTGAGCCCGCGAAGGGGCAGTCGGGTGGTGAGCCGTCCAGGACCTGGCCGGCCGACGAGCCGGCCAAGGGACCGCCCGGTGGTGAGCCCGCGAAGGGGCAGCCTGGCGGTGAGCCCGCGAAGGGGCAGCCTGGCGGTGAGCCCGCGAAGGGGCAGCCTGGCGGCGAGCCCGCCAGGAGCCAGGTCGGTGGCGAGCCGACTCGGGGCCAGGCTGCGGCTGAGCCCGCGAAGGGGCAGTCGGGTGGTGAGCCGTCCAGGACCTGGCCGGCCGACGAGCCGGCCAAGGGACCGCCCGGCGGCGAGCCCGCGAAGGGGCAGCCTGGCGGTGAGCCCGCGAAGGGGCAGCCTGGCGGTGAACCCGCGAAGGGGCAGCCTGGCGGTGAACCCGCCAAGAATCAGCCTGGCGGTGAACCCGCCAAGAATCAGCCCGGCGGCGAACCCGCCACGAACCAGGCCGGCGGCGAGCCCGCCGAGAAGCAGCCCGGCGGCGAGCCCGCCGAGAAGCAGCCCGGCCGTGAAGGTGCCGAGAAGCAGCCCGGGGCCGTCCCGGAGCCCCCGGCCGGTCAGCCACCCCCCGGACCCGACACCGCTCCCGGTCCCGTCAAGCGGTCCGACGTCCCGGACGACTCCGCGAAAGGAGACTCATGAACACCGGTGAACTCACCGACCTCGGACAGCAGCTGCGCGTGGACAGTGTCCGCGCTGCCGCCGCCGCCGGCTCCGGGCACCCGACGTCCTCCATGTCCGCGGCCGATCTGATGGCCGTCCTGCTCGCGCACCACCTCCGCTACGACTTCGACCGCCCCGCCCACCCCGGCAACGACCGTTTCGTCCTCTCCAAGGGACACGCCTCCCCGTTGCTGTACTCCGCGTACAAGGCGGCCGGCGCCATCGACGACGAGGAGCTGCTCACCTTCCGCAAGCTGGGCAGCCGACTCGAAGGGCACCCCACACCCCAGCGCCTGCCCTGGGTCGAGACGGCCACCGGCTCGCTCGGGCAGGGCCTGCCGGTCGGGGTCGGCATCGCGCTCGCCGGCAAGCGGCTGGACCGCACCGGCTACCGCACCTGGGTGCTGTGCGGCGACAGCGAACTGGCCGAGGGATCCGTGTGGGAGGCCGCCGAGCACGCCGGGTACGAGCACCTGGACAACCTCACCGTGATCGTCGACGTCAACCGGCTCGGCCAGCGCGGCCCGACCCGGCACGGCCACGACCTGGACGCCTACGCCCGCCGCTTCCAGGCCTTCGACTGGCACACCATCGAGGTCGACGGGCACGACGTGGACGCGATCGACCGCGCCTACGGAGAGGCCGCGTCCACCAAGGGCCAGCCCACCGCGATCCTCGCCCGCACCCTCAAGGGCAAGGGCGTCGAGGGCGTCCAGGACCGCGAGGGCCTGCACGGCAAGCCGCTGCCCGAGGCCGACGACGCGATCGCCGAACTCGGCGGCCCGCGCGACATCCGCGTCCAGGTGCAGGAGCCGCCCGCCGCGCGCATGCTGCACTCCGTCCACACCGGGAACTTCGAACTCCCGACCTGGGACAAGGGCGAGGAGGTCGCCACCCGCAACGCCTTCGGCGAGGCCCTGGCCGCCCTGGGGACCGGCCGCGGCGACATCGTCGCCCTGGACGGCGAGGTCGGCGACTCCACCCGCGCGGAGTTCTTCGCCAAGGAGCACCCCGACCGCTACTTCGAGTGCTACATCGCCGAGCAGCAGCTGGTCGCCTCGGCCGTCGGACTCGCGGCACGCGGCTGGGTGCCGTACGCCGCCACCTTCGCCGCCTTCCTGACCCGGGCCCACGACTTCGTCCGGATGGCGTCCGTCAGCGGCTCCGGCATCAACCTCGTCGGCTCGCACGCGGGCGTCGCCATCGGCCAGGACGGGCCCAGCCAGATGGGTCTGGAGGACCTGGCGATGATGCGGGCGGTGCACGGCTCGACCGTGCTGTACCCCTGCGACGCCAACCAGACCGCGAGGCTCGTCGGCACGATGGCAGGCCTGGAGGGCGTCCGCTACCTGCGCACCTCGCGCGGCGAGAGCCCCGTGATCTACGGCCCGGACGAGGAGTTCCCGGTCGGCGGGAGCAAGGTGCTGCGCTCCTCCGACCGCGACCGGCTGACCCTCGTCGCGGCCGGCGTCACCGTGCACGAGGCACTGGCCGCCGCCGACGCCCTGGAGCGGGCGGGCATCCGGGCGCGGGTGATCGACCTGTACTCGGTGAAGCCCGTCGACCGGGCCACCCTGCGCCGGGCCGCCGAGGAGACCGGCTGCCTGGTGACCGTGGAGGACCACCACCCGGAGGGCGGCATCGGCGACGCGGTCCTGGAAGCCTTCGGCGACGGACGCCCCGTACCGCGCCTGGTACGGCTCGCCGTACGGAGCATGCCGGGCTCGGCCTCCCCGGACGAACAGCTGCACGCCGCGGGTATCGACGCCGAGTCCGTCGCGGCGGCCGGGCGGCTGCTGGTGGAGGAGGCGGTCGTGCCGTGAGCGGCGGCGACGGCACGCGCAGGGTGCGGGCCGGCCGCCGCACCGTGGAGGTCCACCGGCCGGACAAGGTGCTCTTCCCCGGCGGCGGGGACGCCAAGGAGTACACCAAGGGCGACCTGGTGGACTACCACCGCGCCGTCGCGCCCTTCATGCTGCCGCACCTGCGCGGCCGTCCGCTGATGCTGGAGCGGCACCCGGACGGGCTCGACGGGCCCACGTTCATGCAGAAGAACACCCCGGACCACTACCCGGAGTGGATCACCCGCGTCGAGGTGGCCAAGGAGGGCGGCACCGTCCGCCACGTGGTCTGCGACGACACCGCCACCCTCCTCTACCTGGCCGACCAGGCCGCCGTCACGCTGCACCGGTGGCTGTCCCGCGCCGACAGCGTCGACCACCCCGACCGGCTGGTCTTCGACCTGGATCCGGCGGGGGACGACTTCGACGCCGTACGCGAGGCCGCCCGGCTGCTTGGGCAGCTGCTGGACGAGCTGGAGCTGCCCTCGGCGCTGATGACCACCGGATCGCGCGGGCTGCACCTGATCGTGCCGTTGAACGGCCGGCACGACTTCGACGAGGTGCGCTCCTTCGCCCACGACGTCGCCGGCACCCTCGCCGACGCCCACCCCGATCGGCTGACCACCGCCGCCCGCAAGAAGGACCGCGGTGAGCGGCTCTACCTCGACGTGCAGCGCAACGCCTACGCGCAGACCGCCGTCGCGCCGTTCACGGTCCGGCCCCGGCCGGGCGCGCCCGTGGCCACCCCGATCACCTGGGACCAGCTGGACGACCCGGAGCTGCATGCCCGCCGCTGGACCATCGCCGACGCCGTCGAGCAGGCCCGCACCGACCCCTGGTCGGGTCTGCTCACCCGAGGCCGGGCACTGGGACCGGCCCGGCGGCGGCTGAACGCCCTGCGCGGCTGAGCCACACCCGTGGCCCGCGGCGGGTGGCAGATGCATGCGCCCGTAGAGGTTTGGCGAACACTCTTGCGGCCACACGGAGGGGGAGGTGGCCATGTCGAACACAAACAACACGCAAGAGTCACAGAGTTCACAGAAATCTCAGGACTCCCAGAATCCTCGCAAATCCACTGACAACACGGCCGACGACCGGCCGAGCCCCATGGAGGTGCTGCGCCACGCGCGCGGCCAGCTCGCGGAGCTCACCGGCATGACCGCCGAGTCCGTGTCGTCCTTCGAGCAGACCGAGCAGGGCTGGGCGCTGGAGGTCGAGGTCCTCGAACTCGAGCGCGTGCCCGACACGATGAGCCTGATGGCGAGCTATCAGGTGGAGCTCGACGCCCGAGGGCAACTCACGGGTTATCGCCGCGTCCGCCGCTACGAGCGGGGGCGGTCCGACCCGCGAAGGACCGGCGGTCACTAGGCCGCCCGACCGGACCCGCACCCACAGACAAGGAGGGACATCCGGCATGACAGTCGTACCGGCACAGCAGACCGGCGGCGGAGGCGGCAGCAGCGGTCTCTACGACGTGCTTGAACTTGTTCTGGACAGGGGGCTCGTCATCGACGCATTCGTGCGAGTCTCCCTGGTCGGCATCGAGATCCTCAAGATCGACGTTCGCGTCGTCGTCGCCAGCGTCGACACCTATCTGCGCTTCGCCGAGGCGTGCAACCGGCTCGACCTGGAGGCCGGGCCGCGCAAGGACCCGGGCCTGCCCGACCTGGTGGGGGAGATGACCGAGTCCGGCGCGCGCGGCAAGTCCAAGGGGGCGCTGTCCGGCGCCGCCGAGACCATCTCCGACGCCTTCAAGCAGGCGCGTTCCGAAGGCTCCGAGCAGGAGACCGAGTCCCGTCCGCGAGCCCGTAAGAGCACGTCCGCCCGCCGGAAGGAGGAGCAGGAGTGAGCACCTACGTCTACGGCATCGCGGCGAGCTCGCACCCCGGGCTCCCCGAGGGCATGGGCGGCGTCGGCGACCCGCCACGCCCGGTGCGCATCCTGCGCGAGGGCGACCTGGCCGCCGTGGTGAGCGAGGCGCCCGAAGGGCTGCGGCCCAAGCGCAAGGACCTGCTCGCCCACCAGAACGTGCTCAGCGAGGCGGGCGCGGCCGGCTGTGTGCTGCCCATGCGGTTCGGCAGCGTCGCCCCGGACGACAACTCGATCACGGCGGTCCTCGCCGAGCGCGCCGAGCACTACAAGGAGCGCCTGCGGGCCCTCGACGGCCGGGTCGAGTACAACGTCAAGGCCAACCACGTCGAAGAGGCCGTACTGCACCAGGTGATGGCCGAGAACCCGGAGATCCGTGGTCTCGCCGAGGCCAACCGCCAGGCGGGCGGCGGCAGTTACGACGACAAGATCCGGCTCGGCGAGATGGTCGCGGCCGCCGTCAAGGCCCGGGAGGCCGAGGACGCCGCCGCACTCCAGCGCGTGCTGGAACCGGCTGCCGAGGCCGTAAGCGTGGGTCCCGAGTCCACCGGCTGGCTGGCCAACGTGTCGTTCCTGGTGGACCGGAAGTCGGCCGACACCTTCCTGGCAGCCGTGGAAGAGGCCCGCAAGGACCTGCCGCACCTGGAGGTGCGGGTCAACGGACCGCTGCCGCCGTACAGCTTCGTCGAGCCCGGCCCGACCGAGCCGGCGGGCACGGTGGCGAGCGGCACGGACGCCGGAGCGGGGTGACGACGTGGGCCTGATATCGGAGGTGCTGCTGCTGCCGTTCGCACCCGTGCGCGGCAGCGCCTGGGCCATCAGACAGGTGCTCCAGGAGGCCGAGCGGATCTACTACGACCCCGCCACGGTCCGGGCCGAACTGTCCCGTCTGGAGGAGCAGTTGGAGGCCGGTGAGATCACCGAGGAGGAGTTCGACCGTCTTGAGGACGACCTCCTCGACCGGTTGGAGATCGCTTCGCGCGGGAGCGCGGGAACGGGTAACGGGACGACACGATGAACCGAATGGGACTGGGCCTCGCCGTGGGGGCCGGATATCTCCTGGGCCGGACCAAGAAGCTGAAGATGGCGGTGGCCATCGGCGGCCTGGCGGCCGGGAAGCGGATGAACCTGAGCCCGCGCATGGTCGCGGACCTGGTCCAGCAGCAGCTGCGGAACAATCCGCAGGTCAAGGAGATCGGGGACCAGCTGCGGCAGGACCTGCGCGGTGTCGGCAAGGCGGCCTCCGGGGCCATGGTCGAGCGGCAGCTCGACGCCTTCGCCGACCGGCTGCACGGGCGTACGGCCCAGGTGCGTGACCAGTTGGCGGGCGCGGTGCCCGGCGGCGCCGGTGCCGAGGACGTCGAGGACGAGGAGCCCCAGGAGCCCGAGGACTCCGCGCCGGACGAGGACGAGGAGCCGGAGCCGGCCCCGGAGGAGGCGGCGAAGAAGGCCCCGGCCAAGAAGGCACCCGCGAAGAAGGCGGCGAAGAAGGCCCCCGCCAAGAAGGCACCCGCGAAGAAGGCCCCCGCCAAGAAGACGGCGGGCCCGAAGGCGGCGAAGAAGGGCACGGCCGCGAAGAAGGCGACCTCCGCCGGGAACCGGGGCGGCAGCTCCCGGACCCGGCTGCCGAAGGGAGGCGGTGAGGGATGACCGACACGCTCGGATCCGCGTCCTCCGCCGCAAGCGGAGCGACGAAGAACCCGCTCACCGACGTGGCCCACAGCGAGGCCGCCGACCGGCTGAAGGCCGAACTGCAGGAGTACCTCGCCGCCCAGGCCACCCGGATGCTGACCGGCGTGGGCCGCAAGCTCGGCGAGACCACCGTCAGACTGAACGACATCGCCGAGGGCAAGAGCCCCGGCTTCGCCAAGCTCGCCCTCGACGGCGGCCGCAAGCTCGCCGAGGGCAAGGGACCGCTGCGCGCCGCCCTGGAGACCGGCGCCTCGCGCGCCAAGGACAGCGTGACCGGCGCCCTGAAGAACCTGGGCGGCGGCAAGGGGAAGGGCAAGGGCCGTTCCGGCAACAAGCCGACCGTCATCATCGAGCACATCGACGTCGGCGTGCCCGTGCGCACCGCCTACGACCAGTGGACCCAGTACCAGGACTTCAGCACCTTCGCGAAGGGCGTCAAGAGCGCGAGCCGCGACGACGACACCCACTCCGACTGGCAGTTGAAGGTCTTCTGGTCCAACCGCAGCTGGAAGGCGCACACGACCGAGCAGGTGCCGGACAACCGCATCGCGTGGACCTCGGAGGGCGCCAAGGGCACGACGAAGGGCGTCGTCTCCTTCCACCGGATCACCGACGACCTCACACGGGTCCTGCTGGTCATCGAGTACTACCCGTCCGGCTTCTTCGAGAAGACCGGCAACATCTGGCGCGCCCAGGGCCGCCGCGCCCGGCTCGACCTGAAGAACTTCGTCCGCTTCGTCACGCTCAAGGGCGAGGCGGAGGACGGCTGGCGCGGCGAGATCCGCGACGGCGAGGTCGTCCGCAGTCACGAGGACGCGCTCGCCGAGGAGGAGTCCGAGGAGTCCGAGGAGCCCGAGGACGAGTACGCCGAGGAGCCGGAGGAGGAAGGCGAGGAGGAACCCGAGGGCGAGTACGAGGACGAAGCGGAGGCCGAGTACGACGAGGAGGAAGAGCCCGAGGAGGAGCCCGAGGAGGAGCCCGAGGACGAGCCCGAGGAAGAGGCCGAAGGGGAGTACGAGGACGAAGAGGGTGACGAGGCCGACGAGTACGAGGACGAGTACGCCGAAGGCGGGAGCCGGCGATGACGACGCCCAGCAGGATGCCCGAACCCTACGGCCAGGGAAGCGGCGCCAACCTCGCCGACATCCTGGAACGGGTGCTCGACAAGGGCATCGTCATCGCGGGCGACATCCGCATCAACCTGCTCGACATCGAACTGCTCACCATCAAGCTGCGTTTGATCGTCGCCTCGGTGGACAAGGCGAAGGAGATGGGCATCGACTGGTGGGAGACCGACCCGGCACTGAGCTCGCGGGCCCGCCGTGATGAACTGACCCGTGAGAACGCCGAGTTGCGCGAGAGGCTGGCCCGGCTGGAGGAACTGGAGCCCGGCCGCGCGCAGAAGAAGGAGGCACCGTGACCGGACTGCGGTACGTCTACGCCGTCTGCCGCCCCTTCGGTACGCCTCTCCAGTCCCAGCTGTCGGGGGTGGCGGGCGATCCGCCCAGAGCGCTGAACCACCACGGCCTCGTGGCCGTGGTCAGCCACGTACCGGAGCGGGACTTCGCGGAGGAACCGCTCCGCGCCCATCTGGAGGACCTGGACTGGCTCACCGAGACCGCCCGCGCCCACCAGGGCGTGATCGACGCGCTCACCACCGTCACGACCCCGCTGCCGCTGCGGCTCGGCACCGTCTTCCGGGACGACAGCGGCGTGCGGACGATGATGGAGGCCCGCGAAGAGGACTTCCGGCGCACCCTCGACCGCCTGGAGGGCCGGGTCGAGTGGGGTGTGAAGGTGTACGCCGAGTCCGAACCGCAGGAGAGCGCCCGGCCCGCGCAGAAGGCCACATCGGGCCGCGACTACCTGCGGCAGCGGCGTATGCAGACCAGGTCGCACGAGGAGATGTGGCAGAAGGCGGAAAGCTTTTCGACCCGACTGCACGAGGAGCTTTCCGCATTCGCAGAGGATTCCCGGCTGCATCCCCCGCAGAACCCCGCGCTTTCCAAAGCGACCGGGCGTAACGTACTGAACGCCGCCTATCTCGTGCCGCGCGCGCATTCCGAGGAATTCGTGGAAATGGTGGACCGCACGAAGGGCGAGGTGCCCGGAATGCGCGTCGAACTCACCGGCCCCTGGGCGGCCTATTCGTTCGCCGGGGAGGCCACATGACCGACGGGAAGAAGCAGTGACCGTAGTGGAACGCCGTGAGGTCGCCCTCGTGGACCTGCTCGACCGGCTGCTCGCCGGCGGTGTCGTGATCACGGGGGACGTCACGCTGCGCATCGCCGACGTCGACCTCGTCCGTATCGACCTCAACGCGCTCATCAGCTCGGTGAACGCCCAGGTGCCTTCCCCGTTCGAGGAGTTGCTGTGACGTCGTCCGACCAGCCCGCGCAGGACCCGCGGCCGCGCCGCAACCGGCTGGACCTGGAACCCGACACCGTCGAGCGTGACCTGGTCAAACTCGTGCTCACGGTGGTGGAGTTGCTGCGCCAGCTCATGGAGCGCCAAGCGCTGCGCCGGTTCGACGTGGGGGATCTGAGCGAGGAGCAGGAGGAGCGGATCGGCCTCACGCTCATGCTGCTGGAGGAGCGGATGGCGGAACTGCGGGACCGCTACGGACTGCGGCCCGAGGACCTCAACCTGGACCTCGGGCCGCTCGGACCGCTGCTGCCCCGCGACGGGGGCTAATTCACCACCTGTACCAGCGGCCCCTGCCTCCGGCCGCCGACGTACCGCGGACGAAGAATCCCAGCAGCCACACAACGAGAACCGCGAGCGCGATCCACCAGAGAACCTTTACTGCAAATCCGGCACCGAACAGAACCAACGCCAGAAGCAGCACCAGCAGGATGGGAACCATAATTCGAACCTCCTGCTTTTAGGGTGTCCCCGAATCTGTGTTTCAGGCGTCCTTCCGACAGAGAATTTCTCCGTGCAGGACGCTGAACCAGCCGTCCTCCCGCTCCCCCCACTCCCGCCAGGCCTCGGCCGCGGCCCGCAGTTCCGCCTCGCTCGCGTGCCCGCCCCGCAGGGCCCGGTCCGCGTACTCCGACGCCAGCGTCCGGTCGGCCCACAGCCCGCTCCACCAGGCCCGCTCCTCGGGCGTGGCGAACGTCCACGTCCCGGAGGTCGCCGTGACGTCCGTGAACCCCGCTCGCAGCGCCCACGCCTTCAGCCGGCGCCCGGCGTCCGGCTCACCGCCGTTGGCCCGGGCGACCCGGCGGTAGAGGTCCAGCCAGCGGTCGAGCCCCTCGGACGCCGGAAACCAGGTCATCGCCTCGTAGTCCGCGTCCCGCACGGCGAGGAAGCCCCTGGGTTTCAGCACCCGCCTCATCTCGCGCAGCGCCCGCACCGGATCCCCCACGTGTTGCAGCACCTGGTGGGCGTGCACCACACAGAAGGTGTCGTCCGGGTAGTCCAGGGCGTGCACGTCGGCGACCGCGAAGTCGACGTTGGCCAGACCCCGCTCGGCAGCCGTGGCACGCGCCCGCTCCAGGATCCCCGGCTCCCGGTCGACGCCGGTGACATGCCCGTCGGGCACCAGCCCGGCCAGGTCGGCGGTGATGGTGCCCGGCCCGCATCCGACGTCCAGGATCTTCATGTGGGGGCGGAGCGACGGCACCAGATAGGCGGCCGAGTTGGCGGCGGTCCGCCAGGTGTGCGAACGCAGCACCGACTCGTGGTGCCCGTGCGTGTAGACGGCGGTTTCCCGTGGTTCCGGCATGGCGGATCCCACCCCTTCGTGTCGGGTCGGTATGGGATCACCGTACGCAGTCCGGCCGCATATTGAGACCGCATTCCCGCTATATGGACTGACGGTATGTCAGTCAGGCGGGGATCGGACGGTAGACGGTCAGGGCCTCGGGCAGCTTCTCCAGCGTCACGCGGCCCTCCACCTCGGTGACTTCACCGTCGTAGGCGAGGAGCGTGCCGGGCGCCACGTGGTCCAGGCGCAGCCGTCCCACCTGGACGGCGGCGTGGGCGGGGGAGCGGGTCAGCGGCCCCGCGACGGCGGCGGCGAGCAGCCGGACCGCCGGCCGGCGCCCGCCGTGCACGACCCGCACGTCGAGCTGCCCGTCCGCGAGGTCCTTCCGGCGCCCGGGCGCCAGCCCCATGCGGTGATAGGTGCCGTTCCCGGCGAACAGCAGCCACAACGGGCGCGTACGGCCCTGGACCTCGGCCTCCAGCGGGTGCCGGTCGGCCCGCAGCACGCGCAGGGCCGCGAGCACGCCGGCGGGCCAGCCGCCGATCCGGTGCGACCAGCGCTCCCGCTCGCGCACGAGCTCCGGGTAGACGCCGACACTGCACGTGTTGAGGAAGACGCCGTGCTGCCCACCGCAGGAGTACCGGCCCACGTCCACGCGCACGGCGTCACCCGCACGCAGTGCCTGGGCGAGATCGCGTACGTCCTCGATGCCCAGGTCGTAGGCGAAGTGGTTGAGGGTCCCGCCCGGCAGCACCGCGAGGGGCAGGCCGGAGCGGAGCGCCACACGGGCGGCGGCGTTCACGGTGCCGTCCCCGCCGCACACGCCGAGGACCCGGGCACGGGTGGCCGCCTTCGCCAACTCCGCGGGCACGTCGCCCGGCTCGCACTCGACGACCTCGGCCCGGGGGAGCGCGTCCCGCAGGGCACGGACCCGCTCGGCGCTCCCCGCGGCGGTGTTCGCCACCAGCACGAGTCCCTCGCCGTCCGGCAGCGCCGGGGCCTCGGCGCGGGGCCGGGCCGGCGGGGCGACCTGGCCGCGCGTCGGCACCATGCTCCGTGCGGCGAACGCGGCACCCACGCCCAGGGCCGCGCCCGCCAGGACGTCGCCCGGGTGGTGCGCGCCGCTGTGGGCGCGAGAGAGGACGACGGAGGCGGCCACCGGGGCGACGACGATGCCCCAGGCGGGGGACTCCAGGGCGACACCGGTCGCGAATGCGGCGGCCGACGCGGCGTGTCCGGAGGGGAACGAGGCGGTGACCGGCCGCCGCTTCACCTGCCGGATCACCGGGACCGGGCGAGGATGGCGGACCGTGCGCCTGCCGAGGGCGTCGACGGTGAGGGAGGCGAGGACGAGCGAGGCCAGCCCGCGGGTCGCGGCGCGGCGGGCCCGGGGGGTGCGGGTCGCCGCGAGGGCGGCGGCGGCCGCGAACCACAGGGCGCCATGGTTCGCGCCGTGGCTCGGGCGGGGCAGGACGGGGGGCGTCATGGCGTGCGGGTACCCGGAGGGGGGTGGACACACCGACCGTCCACGGGCAGGCTCAGGGTGATCATCATGACCGAAGAGGGGGAACCGAGGGATGAACGGGCGAGTGACGGCGGTCAGCAGCAACGGGGAGTACTCGTTCACCAAGCCGAACCGGGACAGCATCAGGCTGCTCGCCGGTCTCGGGGTGGAGGGGGACGTGCACGCCGGCGTGACGGTCAAGCACCGGTCGCGCGTCGCGCAGGATCCGACCCAGCCGAACCTGCGCCAGGTGCACCTCATGCACGAGGAGCTCTTCGCGGAGCTCGGTGAGGAAGGGTTCAAGGTGGCGCCGGGCGACCTCGGCGAGAACATCACGACGCAGGGCATCGATCTGCTCGGTCTGCCGACCGGCACGTTGCTGCGCATCGGCGACACCGCGGTCGTGGAGGTGACCGGCCTGCGCAACCCCTGCCTCCAGATCGACACCTTCCAGGACGGGCTGCTGAAGCGGGTCGTGGGCCGCGACGAGGCGGGGAACGTCGTCCGCAAGGCCGGGATCATGAGCGTGGTGCGGGAAGGGGGCGTGGTGCGCCCCGGCGACGCGATAGAGGCGGAACTGCCCACGGGCCCGCACCGTCCCCTGGCCCGGGTCTGAGCCGTTGCCGCTGGGGGGCGGGCCCGCAGGCGCGCACCCCCGGCGGAAATGAGTTTGCCCCGCGCGTCGCCGGCCGCACAGAATCGCGCCCATGGGTCACCTCGAAGCCGCGCATCTGGAGTACTACCTGCCTGACGGAAGGGCGCTGCTGGGTGATGTGTCGTTCCGGGTCGGGGAGGGGGCCGTCGTCGCCCTCGTGGGGCCCAACGGGGCCGGGAAGACGACCCTGCTCCGGATGCTCGCCGGTGAGGTCAAGCCGCACGGCGGAACCGTCACCGTCGGCGGCGGACTCGGCGTGATGCGGCAGTTCGTCGGATCCGTACGCGACGAGACGACCGTACGGGACCTGCTCGTGTCCGTCGCCACCCCCCGCCTCCGCGAGGCGGCCCGTGCCGTGGACACCGCCGAGCACGCCATCATGACCGTGGACGACGAGGCCGCCCAGCTCGAGTACGCCCAGGCCCTCTCCGACTGGGCGGAGGCCCGCGGCTACGAGGCCGAGACGCTGTGGGACATGTGCACCACGGCCGCGCTCGGCATCCCCTACGAGAAGGCACAGTGGCGCCAGGTCCGCACCCTCTCCGGCGGCGAGCAGAAGCGGCTCGTCCTGGAGGCACTGCTGCGCGGCACCGACGAGGTGCTCCTGCTCGACGAGCCCGACAACTACCTCGACGTCCCCGGCAAACGCTGGCTGGAGGAACGGCTCGCCGAGACCCGCAAGACCGTCCTCTTCGTCTCCCACGACCGCGAACTCCTCGCCCGCGCCGCACAGCGGATCATCTCCCTGGAACCCGGCCCCGCGGGTGCCGACGCCTGGGTGCACGGCGGCGGTTTCGGCACGTACCACGACGCCCGGCGTGAACGCTTCGCCCGCTTCGAGGAGTTGCGCAGGCGCTGGGACGAGAAGCACGCCCAGCTGAAGAAACTGGTGCTGAACCTGCGTCAGGCGGCCACCGTCAGCCACGAGATGGCCTCCCGTTACCAGGCCGCCCAGACCCGGCTGCGCAAGTTCGAGGAGGCCGGGCCGCCGCCCGAGCCGCCCCGCGAGCAGGACATCAGGATGCGGCTCAAGGGCGGCCGCACCGGCGTCCGGGCCGTCACCTGCGAAGGGCTCGAACTCACCGGGCTGATGAAGCCCTTCGACCTGGAGGTCTTCTACGGCGAACGGGTCGCCGTCCTCGGCTCCAACGGCTCCGGCAAGTCCCACTTCCTGCGTCTCCTCGCCGGCGGCGACGTGGCGCACACGGGCAACTGGAAACTGGGAGCCCGGGTCGTCCCCGGCCACTTCGCGCAGACGCACGCGCACCCGGAGCTGGAGGGCCGCACCCTGCTCGACATCCTGTGGAAGGAACACGCACAGGACCGCGGCGCGGCGATGTCCCGGCTGCGCCGCTACGAGCTGACGAACCAGGCCGAGCAGACGTTCGACCGCCTGTCCGGCGGCCAGCAGGCCCGCTTCCAGATCCTGCTGCTGGAGCTCCAGGGCGTGACGGCACTGCTGCTCGACGAGCCGACCGACAACCTGGACCTGGAGTCCGCGGAGGCGCTCCAGGAGGGCCTGGAGGCCTTCGAGGGCACGGTCCTCGCGGTCACGCACGACCGCTGGTTCGCCCGCTCCTTCGACCGCTACCTGGTCTTCGGCAGCGACGGCCGGGTCCGGGAGACCCCGGACCCGGTCTGGGACGAACGCCGGGTGGAGCGGGCCCGCTAGGGGTCTCCCCCCAGCGGGCCCGGCTCCCCGCTCACTTCCAGCGGAGCAGCGCCCCGAGTCCGCCCACCGGCACCTCGTGCGCCTCCTGCGTCTCCTGCCGGTCCTGGTCCGAGACCGCCAGCGCCGCCGCGTCCGACGCGACGGCCGAGCGGATCAGCGCGTCGTCCGCCCGGGCCGGCCAGGAGTGCTGCTCGCCGAGGATCTTCAGGTCCGTACGCCGTACCGCGACCTGGTCCGGGTCCTCGCCGATCCACACCTCGCGGTGCGCGTCCGGCCCGTCCGGCCTGATCAGCAGCTCGTCGATGCGGTGCTCACGCGCCGCCTCGATCAGCGCGGGCACGCCCTCCACGGCCCCGGCCCGGCCCTCGTCGTCCGGGTTCCGGGCGGCCAGGAACCGCTCCAGCTCCGCCGCGGCCCGCCGCCGTACGTGGTCGGCGCGGGCCCGCTCCACGTCCCCGTCGAGGAGCCGGCTGCCGGTGCCGTGCGGCGCCTCGACGACGAGGTCGTGCAGCCGCTTGGGCAGCCGCTCGTGCACGGACCGCCGCTCACGGTCGTCGCCGACGAGAATGAGCAGGTCGGCGCGGGTCTCCTCCTGGCACACGGCGAGCGCGTCGGCGATCTCCGCGGCGTTGTGCTCCCAGGTGTTCTCCACCCGCAGCTGGAAATGCCGCTCGGACCAGTCCACGGAGCTCGTCCGGTGCACCGGCCACTGGCGCCCGGTGACGCTTCCGGCGGCCTCGCTGCCCAGTCCGCTGCGCAGCTCGAAGTCGGCGCCCTTGCGGTCGACGTACGCCACCACGCACACCGGGTCCTCGCCGGCCAGTTCCAGCAGCGGCGTCACCCGCGGCAGCGGGGCCCATTCGGCCCAGTCGCCGCCCTGCGGGGGACGGGCCAGCGGCGGGTCGAGGACCACCTCGCCGGCGCGGGCGAACAGGGCCCGGCCGTGCGGTTCGGAAGAGTGCCGCAGGTCCTCGATCGCGCTCTGCACGGCCCGGCAGGTCGCCTCGTCCGCGCCCTGGTCGGCCAGCTGCCGGGCCATCGCCCGGGCCGTGAGCTGCCGCTCTTGGGGGGTGGCCTCCGTATGCCGGGAGGTGTCGACGTACACCGAGGCCCAAGGCCCGGGGTGTTCGTACAGTGGGTGCAGAAAAGCGAGATCCATGGCTCCCTCCCGGATGCCGCTCGGGGGTAGTGCTCAGTTGCTCCCCGGGCGGGTACCCGGACCACATGAACGAACACGACGAGCGGGGCAACACCATGACCGGAGTGGACCCTGACCGGCTGGACGACCAACAGCTCATGAAAGAGCTGGAGACCATCCACCGCACGCGGCACGACACGCTGCTCTACGGCTCGAACGACGCACTGCGGGCCCACAACGAACGCATGGCGCAGCTGGAGGGCGAGTTCCTGCGCCGCAACCCGCGCCGCCCGGTGGCCGCGGGCCGCACCCGCGAAGGGGCCCGGGAGCGGGGAAGCGGGGAGTCGACGACTCCCACGACCCCCGGCACCTGAGCCCCCTGGCCGACCGGCACCGGACCGACGCGACCCGGCCCGCGCCCGGCACAACGAACGCGAGCCGGACCGCACCCCCACAAGCGCGGCCCGGCCCGGCCCCCCGGTCTGGTTCCCGGACCCTCGGCCCGGCCGTTCAGCTCAGCGGCGCACCGGCCCCCGCCCCCAGTGCCGGTGCGCCGCGATCACGTCCACGAACGCGTTCAGGAACTCCTCGCTCGCCGGGCCCGGCGAGGTGTCCGTCACCACGCCCTGGTCCGCGACCACGCGCTGGAACTCCGTCGACAGCCTCAGCCCCTCGGGCTCCAGCGCCGACAGGACGCCCACGCCCGAGCCGAGCGCACCCACCGGCTTGCCGTGGCGGTAGGCGTCCCGCACGAACCGCACCGCGTCCGGGTCGGCCGCCGTCGGCGGGGTGCCGACGGGCCCGCCGGGCAGCAGCACGGCGTCGTACAGCACGGACGCCACGGTCGGCAGCGCCCGGTCGACCGTGTACGTCTCACCGTCGGACCCGGTGATCGTCCCGTCCGTCGCGGCCAGCGCCTCGACGACCGCCCCCTCGGCGGCCAGCCGCTCCCGCACGGAGGTGATCTGCTCGGCGTCCACCCCGTCCGTGACGAGCACCGCGATCTGCCGGGTCCGGATCGAACCGTCCCCGCGCAGCGACTCCAGGCTGAGCGCGGGGGAGGCCGACTTGGACGCAGCCTCCGCGGCGGCCGGCTCCGGCACCCCGACACCCCGCGCCACCTGCACCGCCAGCTCCCCGTCGACCTTGGCCAGGTGCTCGACCGTACGCGCCCGCACGGTCATCGCGCCCACCTTGCCGAGCTCGAACCGGAAGGCCTCGACGATGTGCTGCTTCTCCCAGTCCGCCATGCTGTTCCAGAACATCGCCGGCTGGCTGTAGTGGTCCTGGAAGCTGGGACTGCGGCGCCGGATCTTGTGGCCGTCCACCCGTTCGGCGTAATGCGTGTAGGCGCTCCCCCCGGCGCCCGCGTGGGCCGGGCAGCCCCCGCCGAGCGAATTCGGGAAGTAGTTCGTGCCGGAGTGGATCGCGCTCTGGTGGTAGCCGTCGCGCTGGTTGTTGCGCACCGGCGCGACCGGCCGGTTCACCGGCAGCTGCGAGAAATTGGGCCCGCCGAGCCGGATCAGCTGGGTGTCCAGGTAGGAGAAGTTCCGCGCCTGGAGCAGCGGGTCGTTGGTGAAGTCGATGCCGGGGACGACGTTCGCCGTGTGGAAGGCGACCTGCTCGGTCTCCGCGAAGAAGTTCTCCGGGTTGCGGTCCAGCACCATCCGGCCGATCGGCCGCACCGGCACCTGCTCCTCCGGGATGATCTTCGTCGGGTCGAGCAGATCGAAGTCGAACGCGAACTCGTCCTCCTCCGGCACGAGTTGCACGCCGAGCTCCCACTCGGGGTACTCGCCTGCCTCGATCGCGTCCCACAGGTCACGCCGGTTGAAGTCCGGGTCGCGGCCCTGGCACTCCTGCGCCTCGTCCCACACCAGCGAGTGCACGCCGAGCCGCGGCTTCCAGTGGAACTTCACGAACGTGCCCTTGCCGTCCGCGTTGACGAACCGGAAGGTGTGCACGCCGAAGCCCTGCATCATGCGGTAGCTGCGCGGGATCGCCCGGTCCGACATCAGCCACATGATCGCGTGCAGCGTCTCGGGCTGGAGCGACACGAAGTCCCACAGGGTGTCGTGCGCGGACGCGCCCGTCGGGATGTCGTTGTGCGGCTCGGGCTTCACCGCGTGCACGAAGTCGGGGAACTTGACGCCGTCCTGGATGAAGAAGACCGGGAAGTTGTTCCCGACCAGGTCGTAGTTGCCCTCCGACGTGTAGAACTTGGTCGCGAAGCCGCGCACGTCCCGCACGGTGTCCGCCGAGCCCTTCGGGCCCTGCACGGTCGAGAACCGCACGAACACGGGGGTCCGCACGGCCGGGTCCTGGAGGAACGCCGCACGGGTGAACTCCGCGCAGGACTCGTACGGTTCGAAATAGCCGTACGCGCCCGCGCCCCGCGCGTGCACCACCCGTTCCGGGATCCGCTCGTGGTCGAAGCGGGTGAGCTTCTCCCGGAAGTGGAAGTCCTCCATCAGCGTCGGGCCGCGCTCGCCCGCCGCCAGGGAGTCGTCGGTGTGGTCGACCTCGACGCCCTGGTCGGTGGTGAGCGGCCCGCCGGCCGGATCGTCCGCCCTGAACGCCTCGCGCTGCTCCTGCTTCCGGTCGGCGGGAGAGGCCATCAGGCGGCCTCCTCGGCGAAGACGTCGAGGAAGGTCTCGCAGAACGCCTTCAGGTCGTCCGGCTTACGGCTGGTGACCAGCTTGTTGGCCCCGTGGTCACAGACCTTCACCTGCTCGTCCACCCAGGTGCCGCCCGCGTTGCGGATGTCGGTCTGCAGGCTCGGCCACGAGGTCAGCACCCGGCCGCGTACGACGTCCGCCTCGACCAGCGTCCACGGCGCGTGACAGATCGCGGCCACGGGGCGGCCCTGCTCGAAGAAGTCCCGGACGAACGCGACGGCCTTGCCGTCCATCCGCAGGAAGTCCGGGTTGGCCACGCCGCCCGGCAGCACCAGAGCACCGAACGAGCCCGGCGCGGTCTCGCCCACGACCTCGTCCACGGGGAAGGTGTCCGCCTTGTCGAGGTGGTGGAACGCCTGGATCTCCCCCTGCTTCGTCGACACCAGCACGGGCTCGTGCCCGGCGTCCTTCGCGGCCTGCCACGGATCGGTCAGCTCGACCTGCTCGACGCCCTCGGGCGCCACCAGAAATGCGATGCGCATGATGCTCAACGTCCTTTCCCGGAGCGGTCGGCGCTCCAGCGCGCCGCGTCGCTCCTCGCGTTCTTCTCGTTCTTGCGGTGCCTGCGGCCCGTGCGCACGCACCGCAGCAACTCCTCGCCGTACGGCAGCAGCACGCAGGTGCCGATCGCCGCGGCGATGCCCGCCAGATAGCCGCGTGACAGCGGCCGCCGGCGCGGCACCAGCCGCCACGCGTCGGGGTCCCCGCGACCGCCGTGCAACAGCGACTTCACCTGGTCGGCGTGCAGGCACATCAGGGAGGCCAGCGCCCCGAACGGCAGCGACTCCAGAAAGCTGTGGATGTGCTGCTCGACCGGCTTGACCTCCCGGTCGCTCTCGACGGCCGTACGGACGTCCCACAGCGCCGTCGCCTCGTGCACCGCGGCCCCGCCCAGCTGCACGCTCAGCAGCAGCGGGTTGACCTCGTAGCGCAGCGTCAGCGCGATCGGGATGCCGACCTCGGCCATCATCAGCGAGTGGATCAACGACTCCTTGGTGCCCGCGGTCTCCTCGATACGGGTCCGCCGGTGCATCACCCAGTCGGCCACCCCGGGCACGAACCAGCTGGGCAGCAGCCCGTACAGCAGATAGCGGGTCGTGGCGTCACCGACGTCGACGGTGACGCCGGTGGCGCTGATCTCCTTCGCCTGGTCGGCGCTCACGTGTCACCTCGGGCGTCCGGCTCGGCGCGGCTGATGTCGGCGAGCGCGGACGCGGGGTCCTCGGCCTCGGCCAGATCGCCGAGGCTCACCATTCCCACCGGCAGCCCGTTCTCCACCACCGGCAGCCGGCGCACCGCGTGCTCGCGCATCAGCGTGGCCGCGGTCGTCACCCGGTCGCCCGGCGTCACCGTCACCGGATCCGGTGTGCACACCGACTGCACGCTCACCGTCATCGGGTCGGCACCGTCGGCCACCGCCCGCACCGTGATGTCACGGTCGGTGAGCACGCCGATCACGTCCTGTCCCTCGGCCACCACCACGTCGCCGATGTTCTGCGTGCGCATCAGCTGCGCCGCCTCGACCAGCGAGGCGTCCGGGCGTACGGCGACCACACCCGGGGTCATCACGTCCTTCACCAACTCGGCCATCACTCGGAGCCCTCCCTCCGTTTCCCCGTTCGGAGGGGGCACCGTGGGCGGGCGGGCCCGCTCACGGTGCCCCCGGCGCGGTCCCTACGCGTACTCCTCCGGTCCGGTCTCACGGGCCCGGACCAGGGCCTGGGCCAGCTCCTGGACATTGCCGTAGCGCTCCTGGCGCGGCAGCCGCTCCAGGGCCTCGACGAGGGCGTCGGGCGCCTGGTGGCCGCGCAACTCGCGGGCCAGGTCGCGCGCGCTCGCCGGGAACGCCCTGCGGCCCAGGATCCGGGCCAGCTCCAGGCGGACCGACTCCAGGGACGTCGGCGCACGGCTCGGCGTCACCGGCCCGTGCGCGACCTCGGGGTCGTCCTCGGCGGCCGGCTCCGGGTCGTGCCACTCCTCACTGCGGGTGGGGTGCCCGGACCTGAGCAGCCCCTGGAGTTCATGCTTCATCTCGTCGTCACGGTGGACGCTCAGCCGGTCGCTGCCTCGCTGCATGTCTCCCTCCAGACGTTCGGGGGTCCGCACCGCGTACCCGAACCCCGCGAGCCGACACGGGTTCGGCACGCCCGATCGGTGCCCTCCGCACTGGTTTGCGCCACGGCCTGCGGGAGACCCGGATCACACCCCCCCACACATCCCTGGGGAAGGACACGCCATGGCGATGCTCGCTGTGCTGCTTCCGCTGCTCCTGCTCGGAGTGGTGCTGCTGCTGGGCCGTTACGAGGAGCTGCTGCTGCCGCAGGACGACGACACCGGCCGGCGCGAACCGGCCGGTGTGCCCTCCGCGGCGGCTGTCGGACGACGGGAGAGAATGCAGTCGCCGATGCTGTGACCTGGGGAATGAACTCACTCACCCGACTGCCCGGGGAGGGGACACCCGGGCTGGAGGGCCTATCGGGCTCGGCCGCGTTCGGGCAGTGGTGACGGCCAGAGCGTCCGAGATGGACTTGACGCCGCCGTGCGCGGTGAGTCCGCCGTCGACCGGGATCTCGGCGCCGGTGATGAAGGAGGACTCGTCGGACAGGAGGAAGACCACGAGCGGGGTGATCTCGTCCACCGTGCCGGTGCGGCCGAGCGGGGTCTCGTGGATGTTCGCCTCGCGGAAGGCGGGGGCGGCGGAGGCGGTCATCTCGGTCTCGATGAAGCCGGGGTGGATCGTGTTGACGCGGATGCCGCGCGGGCCGAGCTCCGTGGCCGCCGTCTTCGACAGGCCGCGCAGTGCCCATTTGCTGGTCGTGTAGGCGACCGGGTAGTGGCCGCTGAGCGCGGCGGTGGAGCCGACGTTGACGATGGACGAGCCGGGCGGCATCAGCGGCGTCAGGTGCTGGATGCCCAGCAGCGGGCCGGTGACGTTGACGGCGTGGACGCGGGCGAAGTCGTCGGGGGTCACTTCGTCGAGGCGGGCGCGCCAGGTGATGCCCGCGTTGTTGACCAGGCCGTGCACCTGGCCGTACGACTCCCTCACTTCGGCGGCCAGCTCCGCCCAGTGCTCCTCGTCGGTGACGTCGAGGCGGCGGCAGCCGGGGGCCTCGGTCACGTCGGTGGCGATGACGCGGGCGCCTTCGCGGGTCAGGGCCTCGGCCTCGGCGGCGCCCTGGCCGCGCGCGGCGCCGGTGACGACGACGACCTTGCCGACGAGCCTCTCGGGGCGCAGGTCGTTCACGGCCGCTCCCGGCTGCGGCGGCGGGCGGTCGGCAGCGGCTCCGGATCCCTGCCCGCGACCACGGTGTTGGAGACGGTGCCGATGCCCTCCACGGTGAGGGTGACGGTGTCTCCCGGCTTCAGCGGGGGCGGGGACTGCTCGCCCCGGACGCCCCACAGCTCGGCGAGGCAGCCGCCGTTGCCGCAGGTGCCGGAGCCGAGCACGTCGCCGGGGCGGACGACGGTGCCGCGTGAGGCGTAGGCGGCCATCTCCTCGAAGGTCCAGCTCATGTTGGACAGCAGGTCCTCGCCGACGACCTCGCCGTTCACCGAGGCGGTCAGCGCCAGGCGCAGAAAGCCGTCGGTGTCGCGGTACGGCTCCAGCTCGTCGGCGGTGACCAGGTACGGGCCGAGGGTGGCGGCCGTGTCCTTGCCCTTGCACGGGCCGAGGCGGACCTGCATCTCGCGGGACTGCAGGTCGCGGGCCGACCAGTCGTTGAAGACCGTGTAGCCGATGATGTGGTCCCGTGCCTGCTCGGGCGCCAGGTCACGCCCCTCCCGGCCGATGACGGCGGCGACCTCCAGCTCGAAGTCGAGGACGTCGCTGCCCGGCGGCACGGGCACGTCGTCGTGGGCGCCGATGACGGCGTACGGGTTGGTGAAGTAGAACGTCGGGGCGTCGTACCAGGCTTCGGGCACCCCGCCGACGCCGTCCACGGACCGCCGTACCCCTTCGACGTGTTCCTCGAAGGTGACGAAGTCCCGCACGGTGGGCGGCTGAAGCGGTGGGAGCAGCCGCACCTCGGAGACATGCGGGACCGGCGGGACGTCCAGCGCGGCGGCGCCGGCACGCAGGAGCGTGTCGAGTCCGTCGCCGGAGCGGATCAGCTCAGTGAGCGAGCGCGCGCCGGGAACGGGGTGGAGGGTGCCGTCCTCCTCGACGACGGCGACCCGGCGCTGGTGTCGGTGTTCATAGGTGGCGAAACGCATGCACGGCTCCAGGCTCCGGCGGTCTTCGACAGCGGTGGGAACCGGGGACGCGGCAAGGGCGTCAGGGCGGTGACAGGGCCACCGCGTCCCCGGGGTTCGAGGGGATCAGACCGGCGGGGCTACGAAGCAGCCGCGGTCGACGTCGTTGAACGACTCCTTGGCGACCAGTTCGTTCATGGGATTGGCGGTGCCCCACTGGTCGGAGACCTCGGGCTGGGAGAAGTCGTAGACGTGGGGGTGCCAGGTGTCCTCGTCCAGCAGCTCCAGTTCCGTCGTGTACTCGACCGTGTTGCCCTGCGGGTCCAGGAAGTAGGTGAAGGTGTTGTCGCCCGCCAGGTGCCGGCCAGGGCCCCAGATCTTGCGGAAGCCGGCCCGAAGCACCCGTCCGGAGCCCCGCATGTACTCGTCCAGGCCGCGCATCTCGAAGGAGACATGGTGCAGGGCAGTGTGCGGCCCTTGGGCGATGGCCATGGAGTGGTGCTGGTTGCTGATGCGCATGAAGTGCATCGCTTCGCCCATCTTCGGATGCATCAGCGTGTCGGAGAGCCGGAACCCGAGGTGACGCTCGTACCACTGCCGAGTGCGGTTCAGATCGGGGGAGTTGAGGACGACGTGCGACAGCTTGACCGGGATGGCCTCCTTCTCCTCGATCTTGCGGTGCTGCCGGACCTCGACGTCCGCAGAGACCTCGATGGTGCGTCCGTCGACGTCGAAGAAGCGGAAGCCGTAGCCGCCACCGGGTGTGTCGATCTTGTCCGGCTGGGAGATCAACTGCACTCCTCCCGCGAGGAGTTGTTCGGCGAGGGTGTCCACGTCCCCCGCGCTCGCGGCGCCGTACGAGACGAGGTCGAGGCGCTTCTCCTCGGCCTTGCGCAGCCGCACCACGTACTGTTCGGGGCTGCCCTCGGCGGCCAGGAACGAGATCCCGGAGTCCTCGGCGACCTTGGTCAGGCCCCACACCCCGGAGTAGAAGTCGAGCTGCTTGTCGTAGTCGGGCACGGCGAGGTCGACGTGTCGCAGATGTGTGAGCAGACGCATGATGTCAGTCCTTCCGAAGGAGGGCGGCGGCATTGCCGCCTCGTACGGCATGGAAGTCCGGGTCGGACAGCCCCGCCGCGCGCAGTGCGCCGACGGGATCCTCGGTGCCCATGTCGAAGGGGAAGTCGGAGCCGAGCAGCACACGGTCGGCGCCGACCGCGCCGATCAGCGCCCGCAGTACCTGCGGGTCGTGGACCAGGGAGTCGAAGTACAGGCGCTTGAGGTAGCTGCTGGGCACGTGGGCGCAGCCCGCGCCCGCGTCGGAGCGGGCCGACCAGGCGTGGTCGGAGCGACCGATGTGGGTGGGCAGGTAGCCGCCCCCGTGCGCGGCGATCAGCTTCAGTTCCGGGTGCCTGTCCAGCACCCCGGAGAAGATCAGGTGCGAGAGCGCGACGGCGTTCTCGGTGGGCTGCCCGACGGTGTTGGACAGGTACCACTGGTCCAGGCGCTCGTCGAGCGTGCAGCCGAAGGGGTGCAGGAAGAGGATCGCGCCCGTCTCCTCGGCCCGGGTCCAGAAGGGTTCGTACGCCGGATCCGACAGCTCCCGGCCCGGCGCGTGCGAGGAGATTTCGACGCCCGACAGGCCCATGCCGACGGCGAATTCGAGCGCGCGCACCGCCGATTCCGGGTGCTGCAGGGGGACGAGGCCCAGACCGTGCAGCCGGCCGGGCGCCTGGGCGCAGTGGGCGGCCGTCGCCTCGCCCGCGAGCCGGTACACCTTCTCCGCCGTCTCCTCGTCCGCCCAGTAGTGGTAGTGCGAGGGCGACGGGCTGACCAACTGGACGTCCACACCCTGCGCGTCCATCGCGGCCAGTCGTACGGCGACGTCCGTCAGCCTCGGGATGCGCTCGGCGACCATGGGGCCGCTGACGGCCAGGGCCGCGGGCCCGTTGCGGCGGGCGTCGAGGGCCCTGGCCTCCGCCAGGCCCGGCAGGTCGGCCACCAGGGCCTCGACTTCCGGGATCAGGACGTGCGCGTGTACGTCGACAGTCGGTGAAGTGCGCGCGTCGGCGCTCGGCGAGGGGCGGTGGTCGGTCCGGGGGCGGCTCCCCGCGGTAGCCGGGGGCGGGTGGGCCGTCACGGCAGCTCCTTGAGCACCGGCAGGGTGGCGTCCAGCAGCCCGGGCACGTCACCGGGCACGCCGTCGAGCTGCCACTGCCCGATCTGCACGGACGCTTCGACGACCATCCGGACCCGGTCGATCCGCCGCTCGTAGTAGCGCGTGAGCAGTTCCTCGTCCCACGCGGATCCGCTGGTCAGCAGCTGGGACAGCACCCACGCGTCCTCCATGGCCATCGCCGCGCCCTGGGCCATCGTGGGCGGGCAGCAGTGCGCGGCGTCGCCGACGAGGACGACCCGGCCCCGGTGCCAGGACCCCTCGACCAGCATCCGGTCGAACCAGGTGTAGTTCACCTGCGCCGGGTCGGTGATCGAGTCACGGATCTCGTCCCAGGCACCGCCGTAGCCCTCGGCGAGGCGGCGCATCTCCTGCGCGTAGGACTCGGGCGGGATCGTGTCGCGGTCGCGGCCGGCTTCCACCAGATAGGCGTAGATCGTGTCCTCGCTGGTGGGCGTGTAGCCGGCGATGTAGCAGGGTCCTCCGTGGGAGAGGACGCTGCACTCCACTCCGGCCGGGCGGGGCGCCGGGACACGCCAGATGGCCATGCCGGTCGGCTCGGGTTTGACGTCGATGCCTATGGCGGCGCGGGTCGCGGAGTGCAGGCCGTCGGCGGCCACGACGAGGTCGTAGCGGCCCTCGGTGCCGTCACTGAACCGGACGGTCGCTGACGTGTCGTCCTCGGTGAGGATCTCGGCGGTGGTGCCGAGCCGGACGTTCGCGCCGGATGCCCGGACGGCGTCGACGAGGATGCGCTGGAGCTCCGGGCGCTGCATGCCCAGGGTGGCGGGGAGGTCGTCTCCGCCGGTGCGCAGGACCTCGCCGACGTGCAGCACGGTGCCGTCGGGCGTCGTCAGCCCCAGGGCGTCGAAGCCGAAGCCGTGCTCGCGGACCTCGTCCCAGACGCCGATCTCGCGCAGCACGCGCAGGGCGTTGCCCTGAAGGGTGATGCCGGAGCCGCGTACGTTCCAGTCCGGCCTGACCTCGACGAGGTCGACGTCGATGCCGGCCCGCCGCAGCAGCACGGTCATGACGTTGCCGGAGGTGCCCCCTCCGATGACCAGGACTCTCTTTCCTTCCATGGCCAACTCCTTTGTTGGGCAGGTCACTTGACGGCGACCGGATTGACGGGGGAGCCGACGGCTCCGGTGATGGGCAGGGGCGCGGCGGTGAGCCAGAACGCGTACACGCCGTCGCGGGCGCAGTCGTCCGCGAGGGCGTCGGGGTCCCACATCTCGCCGATCAGCAGGCCCATGTTGGGGATGGCGACCTGGTGCAGCGGCTGGAAGGCGCCGTCGAACTCGTTCGGCCGTACCTCGAAGCCCCAGGTGTCGGTGGCGATGGCGGCGATCTCGCTCGCGTGCAGCCAGCCGGCCGTGGTGAAGGACAGACCGGGGGAGTCTCCGCCCGCGTAGTCGCCCCAGCCTTCGCGGCGGGCTCGCGCCAGCCGCCCGGTCCGGACGACGACGATGTCCCCGCGGCCGACGGCCACGCCGTGCGCCTCGGCCGTCGCGGTCAGGTGTTCCTCGGTGATCGCGAAACCGTCCGGCAGTTCTCCGCGTTCGTCACCGATCACCCGGCCGACGTCGAGGAGGACTCCGCGGCCGGCGACGTACGGCGCCATGTGCTCGATGCCGGTGACCAGATCGCCGTCGGAGGTGACGACCTTCTCGGCCGCCCGCCCGTTCCACGCCTTGCCGTGGTCGAAGATGTGCCCGAGCCCGTCCCACTGGGTGGAGCACTGCAGCGGCATCGCGATCACGTCGTCGGCGCCGCCGATGCCGTGCGGAAAGCCCTGGTTGCCCAGCGCCGCGTCCGTTCCCGTGTCGAGCATGGTGTGGACGGGGTTGGTGCGGCGGCGCCAGCCCTTCTGCGGCCCGTTCATGTCGAACCGCTGAGACAGCGAGAAGCTGACGCCCCGGCGGACCAGTGCCGCACCCTCGCGGCGCTTGGCCGCGTCGAGGAAGTTCAGCGTGCCGAGGACGTCGTCCTCACCCCAACGCCCCCAGTTGGAGTACCGATTGGCGGCCTCGGCGATCGCGGCCTCGGCATCCGTGGGGTCGGGCGGGGCCGTCACGACGCGGTCCTCTCCGCGACGCAGCGGGTGCGCTGCGCGCCCAGACCCGTGATGACGCCCTCCATGACGTCGCCGTCGCGCAGCAGCCGTCCCCAGTGCATGCCGTTGCCGGCCGGGCTGCCGGTGAGCACCAGGTCGCCGGGCAGGAGCCGGGAGGTCCGGGAGATGTACGACACCAGCCGCGCGATGCCGAAGAGCATGTCCTTGGTGGACTCGTCCTGCATGGTCTCGCCGTTGAGCTTCAGCGTGACCCGCAGGTCACCCGGGTCGGCGATCGACCCGGCGGGCACGATCCACGGGCCGAGCGGGGTGAAACCGGGAGCGTTCTTGCAGCGCAGCCAGTCGGTGCCGATGGCCTTCATGTCCCGGCGGAAGACGGTGGCGCGGTCGGTGAGGTCGTTGGCGATGGTGTAGCCGGCCACGTACTCCAGGGCCTCCTCGACCGTCACCCGGTAGGCGGGCCTGGCGATGACGGCCGCCAACTCCAGCTCCCAGTCCGGTTGTTCGGCCCAGTCCGGGAGTACGACGTCGTCGAAGGGGCCGGTGATCGCGCTCGGCAGACCGATGAACACGTACGGCAGGTCCTCGGCCGCCCGCCGGTCCATGACCGCGGCGATCTGCGCGCGCGCCTCCTCCACGGTGCGGGGGTCGTCGGGGGCGCGGTGGGCGACCTCCAGGTCGATCACGTGCTGCCGGTAGTTGGCGCCGGACTGGAAGACCTGGCGGGGCTCGACCGGCGCGTGCACCCGCAGGTGCTCCAACGGCCGCCAGTCGGCCGTCTCGTCGGCCGCGAGCGCGTGCAGGCGAGGGAGCATCTCGTCCCAGCGCTCGAGGATCCCCCGGGCCGTCAGGGCCGGCTCTCCGAGGGCCGTCGGAAGGTCCAGCACGCGCCCCCCGGGGATCACAAGACCGGGGAAAGACGCCTGGTCAGGGGCGGAGAGGACGCCAAGGGCGAAGGGTCCGGAGAAGGACGCGGAAGCGGCTGCGGGTTTCACGGGAATGTCCTCCAGATTGCGGTGCGACCAATGTGACCCTCGCCGCGTAATCTGGGAAATAGATTCTTTAGATGTTGATCATCCACGGTGCAAATGCTGCCGCCCCAAGCGGCCTCGCTCTGGAGGCGTCGTGTCCCTCTCCGGCCTCGATCTCAATCTCGTCCTGTCCCTGCGGGCCCTGCTGGAGGAACGCAACGTCACCCGCGCCGGGCAGCGCGTCGGGCTCAGTCAGCCGGCGATGAGCGCGGCCCTGGCCCGCCTGCGCCGCCACTTCGACGACGACCTGCTCTCGCGCGTCGGCAGGCAGTACGAACTGACCGCCCTCGGCCGCGCTCTGCTGGACCGCACCTCGACCGCCTGCGACCTGCTGGAGCGGGTCTTCAGCAGCAGGGCCGACTTCTCCCCGGGCAGCGAGGAGCACGAGTTCACCCTGCTCACCTCCGACTACGCCCTCGCCGTGTTCGGCGCCGAGCTCGCCCGGACCGTGCACGCCGAGGCCCCGGGGGTACGACTGCGCTTCCAGCGGACGCCCATCGACGTCACGGAGGACACGGCACCGCTGCTCAGCACGGCCGACGGGCTGCTGATGCCGCGCGGCATCATCGGTGGTTTCCCCGCCGTCGACCTGTTCACCGACCGCTGGGCCTTCCTGGTCGCCGAGACGAACGACGAGGTCGGCGACCAGCTGACCATGGACGACCTGGCACGGCTGCCCTGGGTCATCTACCAGCGCGCCTACGACGCTCCGGCCGCCCGGCAGCTGAGCATGCTCGGTGTCGATCCCCGCGTGGAGATCTCCGTCGACAGCTTCCAGACGCTGCCCTTCCTGGTCGCCGGCACCCGCCGGATCGCCCTGGTACAGCAGCGCCTGGCCGAGCTGCTGCGCGGCGTGGCCGCCGTACGCCTCATGGAACCCCCCTACGCAGCGGTCCCCCTCCAGGAGGCACTGTGGTGGCACCCGGTGCACACCCACGACGCGGCCCACATCTGGCTGCGCGAGACCGCGGCCCGGGTGGGAGCGGAGCTGGCCGCCTCCCAGCCCGGCCGTATCACCACGGCCGCACCGAGATAGCGGGCCCGTGCTGGTGCCTGTCTGCCCAGCCTGAGCGCCGTGCTCATCGCTGCTGGCCCCCTTCGCCGGCGTCCTCGTCGACTCGGCCGCAAACGCCTGCTCGTCGTCTCGACCGTGGCGTCGTCGCCCGAAGGGCTGCCGCGTGCCGGGCGTCGCGCGGCAGGCGCCACTTTTCGCAACCAGCCCCAGGGGCAGGGCGGTCAGTCGAGGTCGGGGAGGGGGCGCCGAGCGACCTCGTGGGCGTCGTCCGCCGGCAGACCCAGCATGCGCAGGACCATCTCGGCGAGGTTCACCGCGGCCTCGTCGCCGTCCACCTCGGGGCGGGCGAAACGCAGCTCCACGAGGGACAGCAGGGTTCCGCCCAACGCGGACAGGGCGACCGTCGGGTCGACGGCGGTGAAACGGCCGGAGGCGATACCGACCTGGAGATCGCGCAGCGCCCGGCGAGCCAGTCCGTTGTCCGAGTGGATGTGACCGAGGCCGCGGCGGCGCAGGACCTGCATCAGCTCCGGGTGGGAAACGGCCATCCGGGCGCTGAGCCGGAAGCCCGCCGCGACGAGTTCGGCCGGATCGTCGATCCCCGCAAGGCGCTCGTCGAAGTTCTGGCCGAACTCCTCCAGAGCGTCCACCACGGCTGCCTCGAACAGCTCCGTCTTCGACTCGAAGTGGTTGTAGAAGGAGCCGAAACCCACATCCGCGCGCTCGGCGATCGCCTGGATGCTGGCGTTCGTGTCCCCGGTCTCGGCGAGTATCTGCCGGGCCGCTCGCACGAGAGCCCTGCGGGTCTCCGCGCGACGCCGCTCGAACCGGTTGCTGGGCAGGGCTGACGTAGACATGCGCAGAGTCTAACCGTCGGACGATGGCGATAGCAGTCCTGATGGATTCATCATTTCCTGCCGCGAACCTCTTGACGACGGAACTGTCAAACCTGATGATTTCCTCATTACGGCAAGTTGCTCGGAGGGCACCATGTCTGAAATCCGCGCCGACGGGACCAACGTCCGCACGGCCCACCAGGACCTCCACAGCGAGCAGGGCGCCCTGCGCGGCGAACACCCCGGCCGCTCCCGGAACCCGGTGATCAAGGTGGCCGACCTGGCCTGGCTGGAGTTCGAGAAGCCCGACCTGGACCGCGCCGAGGTCTTCGCCCGGGACTTCGGTTTCGGCATCGCCGCCCGCACCGAGCGGGAGCTGTGGCTGCGCGGCACCTTCGCCGGCTCACCCTGCATGGTGATCCGGCGCGGCCGCACGTCCCGCTTCATCGGCCCGGCGTTCCGGGCGGCCGAGCGGGCCGACCTGGACCGGCTGGCCCGTGCCACCGGATCGGCCGTACGGGATGCCGACGTGCCCGGCGGCGGCAAGGTGGTCGACCTGCTCGACCCCTCGGGATTCCCGGTGCGGGTCGTGCACTGCGGCGAACAACTCCCCGCGCTGCCGGAACAGCAGCCGCTGCTGCTCAACTTCGGCACGGACCACCGTCGTACGAACGCCACGCAGCGGCCTCCGCGCGAGCCGTCCCGTATCCAGCGTCTCGGGCATGTGGTGCTGGAGACCCGGGTGTTCGCCCGGGCCCTGGACTGGTACCTGGACACCCTCGGGATGATCGTGTCCGACTTCCTGTTCCTGGACGGCCAGCGCGACCGCGGGCCAACGATGGCGTTCATCCGCTGCGACCAGGGCAGCCGGGCGGTGGACCACCACACCCTGGCCATGCACCTGGGCCCGGGCACGGGCTACGTCCACTCCGCCTACCAGGTCACCGACCTCGACTCGATCGCCGTTGGCGGCGAGTACCTCAAGGAGCGCGGCTACAAGCGCAGCTGGGGCATCGGCCGGCACATCCAGGGCAGCCAGCTGTTCGACTACTGGCGCGACCCCGACCACTTCATGCTGGAGCACTTCGCCGACGGCGACCTGTTCTCCTGCGACGTCGAGCCCGGCTGGGCGCCGATGTCCACGAGCGGCCTCGCCCAGTGGGGGCCGCCGGCCACCCGCGACTTCCTCGGCGCGAGCCCCTCACCCCAGCGGGTCCGCGATGTCATCGAGGCCCTGCGCGGCGACAACGAGATGGACCCGGCACGACTGTTCGGCCTGCTCAAGGCCGCCAACTCCTGACCCCCTTCACAGAGAGCCATGTCATGAGCACCAATGTCCTGCGCACCGCCGACGGCTGGTGGGTCGTCCGCGGCGACCGGGCCGTTCCTGTCGAGACCAAGGCCGACACCACCGCCGAACTGGTGGCCGACCGCGCCTCCGTCCGCGAGGCCGCCGCCTCCGGCGAGCCCGGCAGGCCCGTGGCCGACCTGGTCGCGCTCTCGCCGGTCACCACGCCCTGCCGGGTGGTCGCCCAGATGGTCAACTACCGCAGCCATGCCCGGGATTCGGGCTTCACCGGCGACATCCCGCCCGCCTTCTTCCGCAAGGCGTCCGGCTCGGTCAGCGGCCCCGGCGAGGCCGTCGTCCGACCCGCGCACGTGAAGTTCCTCGACTACGAGATCGAACTCGGGCTCGTCATGGGCGCGTCCCTGCCCGTCGGCACGGTCGTCGAGGAGCGGGATCTGCCCGCGTACGTCGCCGGGCTGGTGATCACCAACGACGTCAGCGCCCGTGAGGTACAGCTGACCAAGACGCAGTTCTACGAGAGCAAGTCGTACCCCACCTTCACACCGACCGGGCCGTACCTGGCCCTGCTGGAACCGGAGGACTTCACCCACCTCCTCGACCTGCGCCTGAAGCTGAGCGTCAACGGCGAGCTGCGCCAGGACCGCACCCTCGCCGACATGATCGTCCGCCCGGCGCAGGTGCTCACCCTGCTGGCCCGCTTCCAGACCCTGGACGCCGGCGACCTGCTGCTCACCGGAACCCCCGGCGGCACGGCCCTGAAGGCCCCGCCGAAGCCGGTCGAGAAGATCGGCGCGCTGCTGCCGCCCGCCGTGAAGTGGAAGGCGTTCTTCAAGAGCCAGGCGAAGAACCCGCACTACCTGAACCCGGGAGACGTGATCACGGCGACGATCGCGACCCCGGACGGCCGGATCGACCTCGGCGAGCAGCGCACGCCCGTCACGGACGCTAACTGACACCCGAGGTGAGCCACACATGACCGTCGACGAAGCCGCACGTGTGCCCGTCGTGATCGTCGGCGCCGGACCGGTGGGCGTGACCGCCGCCCTTCTCCTGGCCCGGCGCGGAATCCGCAGTGTCATCTTCGAACGCCACCAGGGCGTCTACCCGCTACCGCGCGCCGTCGCCACCGACGACGAGGTGCGCAGGATCCTCCAGGCCGCGGGCGTGGGCGAGGAGTTCGCCGCGATCGCCCGCCCGGCGAACGGGCTGCGGCTGCTGGACGCCCGGCACCGGGTGATGGCCGAGTTCCGCCGCACCGAGCACGGCCTGCACGGCTATCCGCAGACCAGCATGTTCGACCAGCCCGAACTGGAACGTGTGCTGCGCGACGCCCTGGCCCGGCGCCCGGAGTGCGAGCTCAGGGGTGGCGTGGAGGTCACCGGCATCGGCCCGGACACCGAGGGCCCCGTGCGCGTGACCTACCGGGACGACGCCGGGGAGCACGAGCTCCGGGCCGACGCGGTGCTCGGCTGTGACGGCGCGGGCAGCCTCACCCGCGAGGCCATCGGAGCCGGATGGGAGGACCTGCGCTTCGAGGAACGCTGGACCGTCATCGACGTCCGCACGACGGCCGACGTCCGCTGCTGGGAAGGCGTCGACCAGGTATGCGACCCTGACCGCCCGGCCACCTTCATGCGGGTGGGCGAGGACCGCTACCGCTGGGAGTTCCGGCTGCGCGAGGGGGCGGAGCAGCCGGTCCGCGAGTTGGTCGCCCCGTGGCTGCCGCCTTCGCAGGAGGGGGACTTCGAGGTCGTCCGCGAGACGCAGTACACCTTCCGGGCGCGCGTCGCCGACCGCTGGCGCATCGGACGGGTCTTCGTCCTCGGCGACGCCGCCCACCTCACCCCGCCGTTCATCGGGCAGGGGCTGTGTTCTGGTCTGCGGGACGCCTACAACCTCACCTGGAAGCTCGCCCGCGTCCTCCAGCAGGGCGGGAATGAGCGGTTGCTGGACACCTACGAGAGCGAACGCAAGCCGCACGCCCGGCACGTGATCCGGTTGGCGGTCGCCATGGGCTGGGCCATGACCGGCGGACAGGACAGTGCCGCCGCGATCCGCCGAAGGCTCCTGGCCGCGGCCTGCCGCATACCCGGCCTGACCGGGCTGGCCGGCCGCGACCTCAGCCCGCCCCTGACCACCGGACCGCTCGTGCGGCGCGGGGTCCGCCGAGGCCTGGCGGGCACGCACTGCCCGCAACCGTGGGTGAGCGTCGACGGACGGCGTACCCGTCTCGACGAGCTGCTCGGCGATTCCTTCAGCGTCTTGACCGCCACCTCACCCGGCCCCTCACTGACCGCGCTCGCCCACAGCCTCGGCATACGCGCGCTCTCCGTGACCGACCTCGGCGACGACGGCACCCTCGCCGCCTGGATGCGCGCCGGACGCGCGGACGCCGTACTGCTGCGCCCCGACCGCGTCGTCATGGACGTCGTCCCGGCCGGTGGACCCGACTTCACCTCGACCGCCGACTGGGCGGCCCTGCTGCACACCACACGAAGCCCTGCTCTTGCCGAACGGACGGCCCCGAGAAGCCTGTTGAGGAGTACGACGCGATGAGCACGCCCTTCTTCCCACCCGAGCCAGAGACGGCGGCCGCCAGTCGGATCGCGGAGTTCGCCCGGCGCCAGGGCATCGACCCGGACGACTACGCCGCCCTGCATCAGTGGTCGGTCACCCACCTGGAGGGGTTCTGGGGCGGTGTGGAAGTACTTCGACATCGACGCCGACACCCCCTACGAGCAGGTGCTGGCCGAGGAGAATCATCGCCCTCGACGAGACCGGCACCGGGTACGAGGTGACGGGGGAGCGGCTGAGCGCGCGGTCGCCTCCCTCGCCGCGGACAGACCCATCGGCACGCTGGAGATGGCCGGAGCCGCCGGGCTGCTGCTCGGACTGGCTGCACCGTTCAACATCCGCGGCGGCGACCGCTACTTCTTCTCGCGCCCCGGCAGGAACTCCTGCACCTTCGCCTTGAAGCCCTGCTTGACCATCGATCCCCGGTCCGCGTCGCCCTTGAGGATCGACGCGGCGGTCGCCTCCATCTGCTCCCAGGTGGCGTGCGGCGGGATCGGCGGGACGGCCGGATCGGTCAGGAACTCGACCACCGCGGGACCGTCCGCCTCCAGCGCGGCACGCCAGCCCGCCTCGACGTCCTCCGGCTTCTCCACCCGGATGCCGGTCAGCCCCAGGGAACGCGCGAACGCGGCGTACTGCACGTCAGGGATCCGCTGCGACGGCAGGAACTGCGGCGCGCCCTCCATGGCCCGCATCTCCCACGTGACCTGATTCAGATCCTGGTTGTTCCACACGGCGATCACCAGCCGCGGGTCCTCCCACTGGTGGCGGTACTTCGCCGCCGTGATCAGCTCCGCCATCCCGTTCATCTGCATCGCCCCGTCGCCCACCAGCGCGATCGCGGGCCGGTCCGGGTGCGCGAACTTCGCGCCGATCACGTACGGCACCCCACAGCCCATCGTCGCGAGCGTGCCGGAGAGCGAGCCCCGCATGCCCGGCCGCATGGTCAGGTGCCGCGCGTACCAGTTCGCCGTCGAGCCCGAGTCGGAGGCGACGATCGCGTTGTCCGGCAGCAGCGGGTCCAGGGCGCGGGCCACGTACTCAGGATTGATCGGATCGGCGTCGAGTCCCGCCCGGCGCTCCATGACGTCACGCCAGCGCGTCACGTTCGCGCACACCGTGTCGTACCACTCGCGCCCGCGCCCCTCCTCGATCAGCGGGATCAGTCGCTCCAGCGTGGCCTTCGCGTCGCCGACCAGGTTCACCTCGTACGGGTAGCGCATCCCGACCATGTGCGGATCGATGTCGATCTGCACGCCCCGGGCGCTACCGAACTCCGGTAGGAACTGGGTGTACGGGAACGACGACCCGATGGTGAGCAGCGTGTCGCAGTCCCGCATCAGCTCGTACGACGGACGCGTGCCCAGCAGGCCGATCGAGCCGGTGACGTACGGCAGTTCGTCACTGAGGACGTCCTTGCCGAGCAGCGCCTTGGCGACACCGGCGCCGAGCAGCTCGGCGATCCGCTCCACCTCGGCCCGCGCGCCGGCCGCGCCCTGGCCGACCAGGATCGCCACCTTGTCACCGGAGTTGAGGATCTCGGCGGCCCGCCGCACCGAGTCGTCCGAGGGAACCGCCGTCCACGAGCTGCGGTCCAGGCTGGAGGGCACCATCTTGAACTCGTGCGTCGGCGGCGAGTAGTCGAGCTCCTGCACATCGCCGGGGATGATGACCGCGGTCGGGCAGCGGCGCGCGTAGGCGGTGCGGATCGCCCGGTCCAGCACGTTCGGCAGCTGCTCCGGCACGGTCACCGTCTCCACGAAGTCGGAGGCGACGTCCTTGTACAGCGTGTGCAGATCCACTTCCTGCTGGTAGGAGCCGCCCATCGCGGTGCGGTGGGTCTGGCCGACGATCGCCAGCACCGGGACGTGGTCCAGCTTGGCGTCGTACAGGCCGTTCAGGAGATGGATCGCGCCCGGCCCGGACGTGGCCGTGCACACTCCGAGACGGCCGCTGAACTTGGCGTAGCCGACCGCCTGGAACGCGGACATCTCCTCGTGCCGCGACTGCACGAAACGCGGCTGGTTCTCGGCCCGGCCCCACGCGGCGAGCAGGCCGTTGATGCCGTCGCCCGGATAGCCGAAGACCTGCTCGACCCCCCACTCGCGCAACCGCTCAAGGACGTGGTCGGAGACCTTGGTGCTCATGTACGACCTCCCGGACGTATGGGGACAGAGCCAGCAGTACGAGTCACCCTGCGCGACGGCGGAAAACCTCTCCGGGTTTGCGGGCGGGGGCCGGGGGCAGGCGCACCTCAGTGCTTCGGACAGGAGGCACGTCCGTGGGAGCGGCGACTCGCGCCGCCACCGGCGCTCCTGGTCCGCACCAGTGATGCGCTCCCACGGTGACCGTCCAACCCAGAGCACCTGTAAGGGAATTGCGACGCATCATGCCGATCCACACCAGCGCGAAGCAGCACCCCCACGACGACGCCCCCGACACCGCCGACGCCTTCCGCAGGCTCGCCGCACTGCCCGCCGGACCGGAGCGCGACGCGCTCCGCGACGAGATCGTCGAGGCCTGGCTGCCCATGGCCGACCGGCTCGCCGGGCGTTTCCGCAGCCGCGGCGAGAGCTTCGAGGACCTGCGCCAGGTCGCGGCCCTCGGCCTGGTCAAGGCCGTCGACCGCTACGACCCAGAGCTCGGCAACGCGTTCGAGAGCTACGCCGTGCCCACCATCACCGGCGAGATCAAGCGGCACTTCCGCGACCACATGTGGACCCTGCACGTACCTCGTCGCGTCCAGGACCTGCGCAATCGCGTCCGGTTCGCCTCCCAGGACCTGTCCCAGACCATCTCCGGCCGGCGGCCCACCGTGGCGGAGATCGCCGAGCACGCGAAGCTGAGCGAGGAGGACGTCAAGACGGGCCTGGAGGCGCTGGAGAGCTTCACCGCCCTGTCCCTGGACGCGGAACTGCCCGGCAGCGAGGACGGGTACTCCCTGAGCGACGCGCTCGGGTCGCCGGATCCGGCGCTGGACACGGTCGTGGACCGTGAGGCGGTGAAGTCGCGGCTGGCGGCGCTGCCGGAGCGGGAGCGGGCGATTCTGTACATGAGGTTCTTCGGGGACATGACGCAGAGCCGGATCGCCGAGGAGCTGGGGATCTCGCAGATGCACGTGTCCCGGTTGATCAGCCGGTGCTGCGGGCGGGTTCGGGAGCAGGTCATGCGGGATGTGGCGTAGCGCCGTGGGGGTGTCGCCGGTTTTGCGGGTGCGGGTCCGTTGGGGCTTGTCGCGCACACGCGGCGGAGCCGCACATCGGTACAGCCCCGCGTCCTGAGGCGTTGCGGTTCACCCGGTTGGAGGGCACCGTCCCGCTAATGGGGCCCGGGCGCGCGCGGCGTTCCAGGGGGCGGGCTGTGATGGCAGAGGGCATTCTGCCGTCGCCCTAAGGAGTCCCCGCCATGCGCCGCACCCGCCACGCACTCTCCGTCGCAGTCCTGGCCGGCTCGGCCCTGACCGGGTTCGCTCCGGTCGTGGCCGCCGAACCCGCCGCCGAGGTCAGTCCGGCCACCGTGGAGCCCGGGGGGACGCTCACCATCTCCGTCAGCTGTGATCCGACCGGGGGGCCGCCGCCCGACACCATCGACGCGACCTCGCAGGCCTTCGACGAGGGCACCGTCCCGTTGCGCAAGGTGACCGGCAACGACGACGAGGTGTCCGGCCCGGCCTACCGGGGCACGGCCCGCATCGCACCCGCGGACAACTTCGAGGATGACCCCGACGCCCTCGGCGAGGACTCGGCCTGGACCGTCGACGGCACCTGCCCGGCCGCTCCCGGCGCGGAGGGCAAGGAGTGGAGCGCGACGTTCACGGTGGCCCACGGCGGAGGGGCACATCACAAGCCGTCTCACGAGCCGACCCACGAGCCCTCCGGCCGGCCCTGCCCCGACGAACCGCACGACGAGCCGCGGCACCACTCCACCGAGTGCGGGGGAGCGGTCGTCCAGCGGGGGGTGCGTGCCGGTGACGGCGGTGCCTTCACCGACTCGGTGCCCGCACTGGTCGCGGGCGGAGTGCTGATCGCGGGCGCGTTCGGTGCCGCCGTGCACCGGCTGCGCCACCGGGAGAGCGACCCGTACCGCTGACCCCCCGGCGCGCGCCACCGTCCCGGAAGCCCCCGGCTTCCCCGGCCCGGCCCGCTCATGCTGTGACCGTCACAACCCGCCGGGCGCCCATGGGGTGGCGGCGCCGTGGGTACTCAGTGGCCGAGGACACGGACGAGGGCGACAGGACACGGCACCAGGCACTGCGGAGGTACGGATGCGGCGGACCGACCCGGAAGGTCACGGCCCCGTCCGGTTCGGGCCCCCGCTCCCCGAGGACGGACTGCCCGTGCTGCCGGAGCTGTCCGCCGTGCTCGCCGCCGCGGCGTCCCGGGGCGATCCCGAGCCGGTCGGCGGGGGACCGGCCCTGCGGGAGGCCGCCTGCGGCTACTGGGACCGGCGCGGATTGCACTGCGACCCCGGCCGGGTGGCCGCCGGACCCGGCGCGCCCGCGCTGCTGCTCGCCCTGACCGCAGCCCTCGGCGGTGACGTCCTCGTGCCGAGACCGTGCGCCGCCTGGTGGGCGCCGTACGCCCGGCTGCTCGGACGCCCCGCCTTCCGCGTGCCGACCCCGCCGGAGAGCGGCGGGGTGCCCGACCCGTACGCCCTGCTGGAGACCGTGCGCCGGGTCCGCGCCGAGGGCGGCGACCCGCGCCTGCTCGTGCTGTCCGTCGCCGACGACCCCACGGCCACCGTCGCCCCTCCCGAGCTGCTGCACGAGACCGTCGAGGCCGCCCAGGGGGAGGGACTGCACCTGGTCAGCGACGAGACCTGGCGCGACACCCTGCACGACCCGCACGACACCGTGCTGCTCAGCCCCGCCGAGATGCTGCCCGACCGGGTCACCGTCGTCACCGACCTGGCCGGTGCCTTCCTCCCGCCCGGCTGGCCGGCCGCGGTGGCCCGTTTCCCGGCCGGCGAGGATGCCGACGGCCTCCACGCGCGCGTGCTCGACGTCCTCACCGCGCTCGACGCCCGGGTCGCCGCTCCCGTCGCCTCGGCGGCCGCCTACGCCCTGCGGGAACCGGAACCGGTCACCGCGCGCGTCGCCGCCACCGTGCGCCTGCACGCGCGCTTGGCCGCCGAGGCGCACGCCGCCGTCGTCGCGGCGGGCGCCCTCGCCCGGCCCCCGCAGGCCGGCCGCCACCTGTACGTCGACCTCGCTCCGCTGCGTCCCGCGCTGAGTGCGCACGACGTCGGCGACGCACAGGAACTGGAGGACTTCCTCGCCGCCCGCCTCGGGATGCCCGCGCCCGGTGGCCACCGCTTCGGCGACGAGCTCGAAGCCCCGCGCGTGCGGCTGTCGACCGGCGCACTGCTGGCCGGCTCCGAAACGGAACGCGCGGAATGCCTCACCTCACAAGCGCCGTTGGAACTGCCGCACGTGCACCGCGCGTTGATCCAACTGAAGACGGCCTTCGACGATCTCCGCGACGACGCTCAGCGATGGGAGCCTCCTCGATGACGCAGCAGTCCGAGTCGACCACGAGCACGACCACTCGGGAAGCCGGCGACGCGGCCCTCCCGTCCCCCGTCGCGCCCCCGTACCCGCCGCTGGCCGAACCGAGACCACTGGCCGAACACCGGGTGTGGCCGCGCACGTTCCACGACCGGCTGACCGCACCGCTCCCCGGCCTGAAGGCCATGGCCCGCTTCGCCCGCGAGGGCGCCGTGAGACCCGGCCCGGAAGGCCTCGCCGACATCCCCCGGCTCCCGTACGCCCCCGGCCCCCTGCCCCGCGCCGACGCCCGCACGGTCGCCGTCACCTGGGCGGGACACGCCAGTTGGGTCCTGCGCATCGGCGGGCTCACGGTCCTCACCGACCCGGTCTGGTCCCGCCGGATCCTCGGCACCCCGGCCCGCATCACGCCCGTGGGCGTCCCCTGGGAGGCCCTGCCGCACGTCGACGCCGTCGTCATCAGCCACAACCACTACGACCACCTGGACGCCCCGACGCTGCGCAGGCTCCCGCGTGACACCCCCGTGTTCGTCCCGGCCGGCCTGGCCCGCTGGTTCCACCGCCGTCGCTTCACCCGCGTCACGGAGCTCGACTGGTGGGAGGCGGCCGAACTGGACGGCGTCCGCTTCGACTTCGTCCCGTCCCACCACTGGTCCAAGCGCACCCTCGTCGACACCTGCCGCAGCCTGTGGGGCGGCTGGGTCCTGACCGACCGGGAGGGACAGCGCGTCTACTTCGCGGGCGACACGGGCTACGGCCACTGGTTCTCCCGCATCGGCCGCCGCTACCCCGGCATCGACCTCGCCCTCCTCCCCATCGGCGCCTACGACCCGCGCTGGTGGCTCAGCGACGTCCACTGCGACCCGGAGGAAGCGGTCCGGGCCGCCCAGGACCTCGGCGCCCGGCGGATGGCCCCCATGCACTGGGGCACCTTCGTGCTCTCCGCCGAACCGGTCCTGGAACCGCTCACCCGCGTCCGCGCGGCCTGGGAAAAGGCGGGCCTGCTCCGCGAGGACCTGTGGGACCTGCCCATCGGTGGCTCACGGGTACTGCAGCACACCTAGGGGCGCGGGGCTGTGCCGATGTGCGGCTCCGCCGCGTGGGCGCGCCCAGCCGCCTGGGCCCCGCACTCCGCTGCGGGACATCACCTGGCCGATCGAACCCGCTTCCAGAGACTCGGCGTCGCGCTGATCAGCAGGGTCAGCGCGATCGCCGCGACCACGCCCTCCCACGGCTCGTCGAACAACGACCCCCCGAGAATCCCGATCAACTGGTACGTCACGGCCCAGGCCAGACAGGCCGGCAGGTTCCCGCGCCAGAAGCGGCGCATCGGCCACCTCGCCATCAGACAGGCCAGCATCACCGGAATCCGCCCCGCCGGCACCAGCCGGGACAACACCAGTACGGCAACACCGTGCGCGGCCAGTTTCTCCTGCGCCTGCGTCAGCCGGTCCTCCGGCGCTCGCGCCCGGATCGCCTCCAGCCAGCGCGAGCCGTTCTTCGACTTCATCCCGCGCCGCCCCAGCCAGTACAGCGCCGCGTCCCCGAGGAACGCCGCCAGCGACGCCGTCACGAACACCATCGCCAGCGAGAACGGAGCCGTCTGGTGGAAGGCGACCACGGCCGCCGAACTCACCAGCGCGCCCGTCGGGATCACCGGTACCAGCGCCCCGATCAGCACCAGCAGGAAGAGCGAGGGGTAGCCGATCGCCTGCTGCGTGGACTCCGGCACGACGGACGCCGGGGTGACGGCCGACGCGGCGAGCAGAGGCACGGCGGCCTGCGCCCCGGGCGCGGTCCAGATCACCGCGCGACCTCCAGGCGCACGCTCTCCCCGTGCCCGAGCCGGTGCACCGCCACGCCGGGCGCGTGCCGCGCCGCGAGGCGCACGAACTCGTCGCCCGGCGCATGGAACTCGTGGGGGCGCACGGCGTCCATCCCGATCGGCCAGTACGTGCCGTAGTGCACCGGCACCGCACTGCGCGGCGCCAGCCGTGCCAGCGCCTGCGCCGCCCGGCCCGCGTCCAGGTGGCCCTCGCCCAGGTACGGCCCCCAGCCGCCCACCGGCAGCACCGCCACCTCCACCGGCCCGACCTCCTCGGCCATCCCGTCGAACAGCCCGGTGTCCCCGGCGAAGTACGTCCGGGCCTCGCCGGCTATGACGTAGCCGAGCGCGGGGGAGCGGTGCGGTCCGAGCGGCAGCCGGCGTCCGTCGTGCCGCGCGGGCACGGCCCGAACGACGATGTCGCCGACCGGGGTCTCGTCCCCGGGCGCCACCTCGCTGACCCGCAGGTGCGAAAGCCGGCGCAGTCCCGGCACCGCCCGGCGCGCGCCCCGGGGCACGAGCAGGCGCGTGCCCGGAGCGAGCCGCATCAGCGACGGCACATGCAGGTGGTCGGCGTGCAGATGCGAGACCAGCGCGACATCCGCCTGGTGGGCGCCGGGAGGCGGCAGGTCCCCGCGCCGGCGGCGCAGGTGCGCGAGCCGGCGCGCGAACAGCGGATCGGTGAGCACGCGTACGTTCGAGTCCTCGACCGTGCAAGTGGCGTGACCCCACCAGGTGATCTCCACCGGCACTTCTTTGCCTCCTTCGCGCGACTCCCCGAAGCGTACGTGCAGGAGTAGGGTCGGCGGCGAAACCGGAGGTGAGGGGGGACGCCATGGTGCCGGTCCGGGTCACGGCGATCGCGAGTCTGACGCCGCTGGAGGAGCTCGACGACGATCCGTTCCTGGTCGACTCCCGCAGCCAGCACGCGATGTGCGCCCGCTGGGCCAGCGAGCGGGGCTATGTGATCAGCCGGGAGTTACTGGTGCGGGGACTGCGTCCCGACCACTGCGCGCTGTGGGACGGCGTCCGCCCCGGCCTGGACCTGTTCGTGGCACCCAGCCGGAGAGTCCTGGAGAGCGCGCTCGCCTCCGTCGAGGAGTTCACCGCGGAGTGCGCGCGGCGCGGGGTGCGGGTCGAGACGGTCGGGCAGGCGGAGCCGGCGTACGACGCGGCGATGAAGGCGTGCGTGCACCGCCGGCTGTCGATGCCCACGGCCGGCTACGACGGGCGCTGACGCGACGGTACCGGGGACACCGGGCGTCCCCGGCGCGTTGTGGCACTGTGGGTGAGGGTCCGTGGTCGCGACGGGCCGGGACGTGAGGTGGCGGGGCGTGCGGGGCGTGCGGTGGCGGCGGGTCGCCAGTCAGGTGGGGCGGAGCGTCGCCGTGTGGGCGGTCTCCACCCTCACCATGCTCGTGCTCGCCGGGATCCTGCCCGACTTCCGGCTCCGCTCGGCCGACGGTGACAGCGCGACCGACATCGCCGTCACCGCGGCCTTCGGCGCCGGCGCCTTCGGGCTGCTGTCGGCCGTGGTCTGGCCCTTGCTCGTCCGGCTCCTGCTCCTCGTACCGGCGCTCGTGCTCGGGCTGCTGGTGTTCTTCCTCAACGGCGCGCTGCTGCTGCTCGCCCTGCGCCTGGACCCCGGGGAGCGCGGCACCGTCGCCCCCGAGACCGCCGTCGTGGTCGCCGCCGTGATGTCCGCCGTGGCGTCCGCCACCGGCGCCGCCCTGGCCGTGCGCGACGACGACGCCTACCGCCGCCGGCTGTACCGCCTCTCGGACCGCCGCCGCAGATCCGGACCACCCTGCCCGGCCAGCCCCGGCACGGTCTTCCTGCAACTCGACGGCGTCGGCCACGACGTCCTGCTGGACGCGGTCGGCAAGGGCCTGATGCCCACCGTCGCCCGCTGGCTCGACATCGGCGACGGCGGCCGCCCCACCCACCGGCTCACCCCCTGGCGCACGGACTGGTCCAGCCAGACCGGCGCCAGCCAGCTCGGCATCCTGCACGGCAGCAACCACGACGTCCCCGCGTTCCGCTGGTACGAGAAGGACACCCGCGAGGTCGTCGTCTGCAACCGCCCGACCAGCGCCGCCGAACTCCAGCGCCGCGCCGTCGGGTACGCGGGGCACGGCGGCCTGCTCACCGTCGACGGCGCCAGCCGCGGCAACCTGTTCAGCGGCGGCGCCGAACAGCAGGCCCTCGTGCTGTCCATCGCCGCCCGCCGCCGCAGCCGGGAGAACCGCTCCCGCGCGGGCTACTTCGCCTACTTCTCCGACCCGGCCAACGCCGTGCGCACGGCCCTGTCCTTCGTCGCCGAGGTGGGCCGGGAGATCGGCCAGTCGACCCGGGCCCGCCTCGGCAAGCAACGCCCGCGCGTCTCCCGCGGCGGCCTCTACCCGCTCGTGAGGGCCTTCGCGACCGTCGTCGAGCGGGACGTCGTCGTGGCCGCCGTGACGGGTGACATGCTCGCCGGCCGCACCGCCGTCTACGCCGACCTCGTGGCCTACGACGAGGTCGCCCACCACTCCGGCCCGGCGAGCCGCGACGCGCAGAAGGTCCTCGAACGCCTCGACCGCTCCCTCGCCCTGATCGAGAACGTCGCCGAGCACGCCCCGCGCCCGTACCGGCTCGTCGTGCTGTCCGACCACGGCCAGAGCCCCGGCGAGACCTTCCGCTCCCGCTACGGCCTCACCCTCGGCGACCTGGTGCGGGCCGGCTGCGGACTGCCCGTGCCGCGCCGCGCGGAGCGCACCCGCAGCGGGGCGGAGGCCCGCGCCGCCGTGCGTGCCGCCCTGCGCATACCGGTCGAGGAAGGCGGCGAGCGGCACCGCCCCACGCGCCGCTCGGAGCCGATCGTGCTGGCCTCCGGCAACCTCGGCCTGGTCTCCTTCCCGGACGTCACGCACCGCATGAGCAAGGAGGAGATCGACGCCCGCCACCCCGCGCTGCTGCCGACCCTCGCCAACCACCCCGGCATCGGCTTCCTGCTGGTCCGCAGCGACGAGCACGGCGGGGTCGTCCTCGGCGCGTACGGCGCCGAGATACCGCTCGCCGACCTCGACGACAACCCGGGCCCCCTCGCCCCGTTCGGGCCGGGCGCCGCCGACGCGGTACGCCGTACGCACTCCTTCCCGCACACCGCCGACATCATGGTCAACTCCTTCCACGACCCGGCCGACGGCGAAGTCCTCGCCTTCGAGGAGCAGATCGGCTCCCACGGCGGCCTCGGCGGCGCCCAGGGCAGACCCTTCCTGCTGTCGCCGCTCGGCTTCTCCGCGCCGGTCGACGAGGGGGAGGAACTCGTCGGCGCCGAACACGTCCACCGCGTCCTGCGCCGCTGGATGCGCGAGTCGGACGGCCCCCAGGTGCCCTTGGAGAGCAGCGAGGAACGCGCCGCCTGACACCGGCGGCGTCCGCGACGGCGCGCTGCCGCTCGCCGCCAGAGGGCCGGTCTTCCGCGTGAGTTGAGCGGGAGTGTGATCGGATGGTGCCAGGAACCCGGTCACGGTTCCGGATACTCATCGAAAGGATGCGTCATGGCAGCCACGCGCTCCGCACACACCGTGTGGGAAGGCAACCTGTTCAAGGGCAACGGCGTCGTCACCTTCGACTCCTCCGGCATCCTCGCCGAGCAGCCGGTCACCTGGGCGGCACGCACCGAGGAGCCGGGCGGGAAGACCAGCCCGGAGGAGCTGATCGCCGCAGCCCACTCCAGCTGCTTCTCGATGGCCTTCTCCAACATCCTCGACAAGGCCGGCACCCCGCCGACCAAGCTGGTGACCTCCGCCGACGTCACCTTCCAGCCCGGCGAGGGCATCACCGGCATCCACCTCACCGTCGAGGGCACCGTCCCCGGCATGGACGAGGCGGCCTTCCTCGCAGCCGCCGAGGAGGCCAAGGTCGGCTGCCCGGTCAGCCAGGCCCTCAAGGCCACGCCCATCACCCTGACCGCCAAGCTCGCCTGACCTGCCCCACCCACGTCGCGCGGGCCCGCCCGCCAGGGCCGGCCCGCGCGGCGTCGTCGGTTCGTCGACCGCCCCCGGGGTATGAACCAGACGCTCTGCCGCCGACGGTCCGGAAGGAACGCGATGCTGCCGGGAACGTCCACCAGCGCGACGGCGCTCGACTCCGCCACCCGCGACCGGACCCGCGTCCTGCTGCTGTTCAGCCTCTCCGGCCGGCTCCGCCCCCGGGACACCGCCCTCGGCGCCCTCGTCGACCGCTACGACTACGGCCGCTTCGCCTCCCACCTGATGACCAGCCAGGACGTCCTCCCCGTCCCGATGCTGGACGAACAGATCGCGCCGCGCCGGCTGCGGCTGCCGCACGGTGACCACGGCCTGGGCCTCGCGTCCCTGCGGATCCTGGTCGTCACCACCCCGCGCGGCGACGCCACCCTCGTCGTGGACTGCGCCTTCGCGGGCGAGACCACGGCGGGCGACCTCGCCGCGTGGCTGGCCACCACCTGCTTCGACCGGGAGCGGATCGAACTCGACGACCGCCCGCTCCTGACGGCGCTGACCGAACAGCTCGGCGGCCGGCCGCTCGCCCTCGGCCAGAACGTGCACCAACTGGTCTTCCCAGGCGGCCGGTTACAGCGTGAGCTGCTCAGCGCCGACGAGGCCCGCAAGGCGATCCTGCTGAACGAGATCGTCTACCGCGGCCGAATGCCCTGGAACCCCGCCACGCCCCACGACGCGAGTCTTGCACCGCACCTCAGGAACCACGGCGTCACCCTGTCCGCCCTCGGCCGGGGCGTCTCCGTCCAGGCGGGCTGGGCCCCGCACGTCGAGAACGGCCTGATGCTCGTCGCCATCGGCATGATCTCCGCCCTGGCCGCGCTCCAGCGCACCCGGCTCGCCGCCTTCGCCACGATGAGGGCCAACGAGCAGGCCCTGACCGACTCGCCCACCGAGATCCGCTCCCTGATCTCCCGCCTCTCCGCGGGCGTCAACGAACTCCAGCTGGACCTCGCCTTCGGTGTCGAGGCCTACGTCGACAGCCTGCTGATCCCCGAGATGGTCATGGAGGCGTTCCAGTCCTCGCTGCGCGACGCGCTCGGCATCCGCGACAGCCTGGAGAACTCGGCCCGCATGGTCGAGCGCCTGACCTCGGTGATCAGCGCCCGCTCCGCCGCCCTGGACGCCGAACTCGCCGAGCGCGACGACCGCCGGGACCGCACCGTCTCCGGCCTGGTCGCCGCCGCCACGCTGATCGCCCTGCCGCCCACCCTGCTGCTGGCCTTCTTCGGCGTGAACGGCACGAACGTCGACGACCACCGCTCCATCCTCGACCTGCGCGCCTACGGCCCGGCCTACGCGCTGGCCTGGCTCCCCTTCGTGATCCTGGTCCTGATCGGCTACGTGCTGCTCAGACGCATCAGCACCCGCTCCGGCTCGCTGCTGCCGGCGCCCGACGACGACGCCGTACCCCTCCCGCCTCCCCGCTCGCCCTCCGGGAGCCGACGACCATGACGCCACGCCCCGCCGTCTCCGCCCACCGGGGCGGCTCCGAGCGCGCCGGACCCGCCACCTGGCAGGCGTACGAGGACGCGCTCGAGTCCGGCGCGGAGTACGCCGAGTTCGACATCCGCCGCACGAAGGACGGCGTCCTCGTCGTCTACCACGACGCCCGGGCCGGGCACACCGGGCCGCCGCTGGCCACGCTCACCCATGCCGAGCTGAGCGAGCGGGCCGGCTACGACGTGCCGGTGGTGGACGAGGTCATGGCGCTGATCGCCGGGAAGCTCGTGGCGCACCTGGACCTGAAGGAGGTGGGCTACGAGCGGGAGGTGATCGACCGGGCCCTCGCCCTGCTCGGGGCGGACGGGCTCGTCGTCACGTCGCTGGAGGACTGTTCCGTGGCCGCCGTCGCGCAGGCCTTCCCCGGAGTGCGCACCGCGCTGTCCCTGGGGCGCGACCGCAGGGAGCTGGCCCTGGCCCGGCTGCCCGGGACCCGACTGAGCGAGCTGTTCCCGGTGCGCCGCATCCGGGCCTGCGGGGCCCACGGCGTCGCCGTGCACCAGCGGCTGGCCAGGACCACCGTGCTGCGCGAGGCGACCCGGCACGGCCTGTTCACGATGGTGTGGACGGTCAACGACGACACCCTGATGCGGGCCTTCCTGGCCCACCCGCGCGTGGACGTGCTCGTCACCGACCGGCCCCGGCGGGCCGTGGCGCTCCGCGGGCCGGTCACCCCTTCGCGCCATTGACAACAGCGCACTCAAGTTTTGTGCTGGAGAGTGAGAGCGCCCTGGCGGAAGGGGACAGCGATGGGACGTGCGGTCGGGATCGACCTCGGAACCACGAACTCGGTGGTCGCCGTGCTGGAGGGCGGCGAGCCCACCGTCATCGCCAACGCGGAGGGGGCCAGGACCACACCCTCGGTCGTGGCGTTCGCCAAGAACGGCGAGGTGCTGGTCGGGGAGGTGGCCAAGCGGCAGGCCGTGACGAACGTGGACCGCACCGCCCGCTCGGTCAAGCGCCACATGGGTGACGCGCACTGGCGCTTCCCCGACCACGGCGACATCGACGGCACCCGCTACCGGGCGCAGGAGCTGTCCGCGCGGGTGCTCCAGAAACTGAAGCGGGACGCCGAGTCCTACCTCGGCGAGGACGTCACGGACGCGGTGATCACCGTCCCGGCGTACTTCGACGACCACCAGCGGCAGGCCACCAAGGAGGCCGGGGAGATCGCCGGCCTGAAGGTGCTGCGGATCATCAACGAGCCGACGGCGGCGGCGCTGGCGTACGGCCTGGACAAGGAGAACGACCAGACGGTGCTCGTCTTCGACCTCGGCGGCGGCACCTTCGACGTGTCGCTGCTGGAGATGGGCGAGGGCGTCATCGAGGTGAAGGCCACCAACGGCGACACCCACCTCGGCGGCGACGACTGGGACCAGCGGATCGTCGAGTACCTGGTCAAGCGCTTCAAGGGCCAGTACGGCGTCGACCTCGCGGGCGACAAGATGGCGGTGCAGCGGCTGCGCGAGGGCGCCGAGAAGGCCAAGATCGAGCTGTCCAGCTCCACCGAGACGACGATCAACCTGCCCTACATCACCGCCTCCGCCGAGGGACCTCTGCACCTCGACGAGAAGCTGACCCGGGCCCAGTTCCAGGAGCTCACCGCCGACCTGCTGGACCGCTGCAAGGCGCCCTTCCACCAGGCGGTCCAGGACGCCGGTGTGAAGCTCTCGGCGATCGACCACGTGATCCTGGTGGGCGGCTCGACCCGGATGCCCGCGGTGACCGACCTGGTCAAGGAACTCACCGGCAAGGAACCGCACAAGGGCGTCAACCCGGACGAGGTCGTGGCCGTGGGCGCCGCGCTCCAGGCCGGTGTCATCCGCGGCGACGTCAAGGACGTGCTGCTGCTCGACGTCACCCCGCTGTCCCTGGGCATCGAGACCAAGGGCGGCATCATGACCAAGCTCATCGAACGCAACACGACGATTCCCACCCGGCGTTCGGAGATCTTCACCACCGCCGCCGACAACCAGCCCTCGGTCGGCATCCAGGTCTACCAGGGCGAACGGGAGATCGCCGCCTACAACAAGAAGCTCGGCGTCTTCGACCTGACGGGCCTGCCGCCGGCGCCGCGCGGCGTGCCGCAGATCGAGGTGGCCTTCGACATCGACGCCAACGGCATCATGCACGTCTCCGCCAAGGACCTGGCGACCGGCCGCGAGCAGAAGATGACCGTCACCGGCGGCTCGGCCCTGCCCAAGGACGACATCGACCGCATGATGCGCGAGGCCGAGCAGTACGCGGAGGAGGACCGCAAGCGCCGCGAGGCCGCCGAGACCCGCAACCAGGCCGAGCAACTCGTCTACCAGACCGAGAAGTTCCTCCGCGACAACGGCGACAGGATCCCGGCCGACACGAAGACCGAGGTCGAGTCCGCCGTCACCGAGGTGAAGGGACAACTGGAACAGCAGGCGGACACCGCCGCCCTGCGCGCCGGTGTGGAGAAGCTCGCCTCGGTCAGCCAGAAGATGGGCCAGGCGATGTACGCCCAGGCCCAGCAGACACCCACCGAGGAACCCTCCGGCACCCCACGGGACGAGGAGGGCGTCGTCGACGCGGAGATCGTGGACGAGGAGAAGGAGCGGGGAGACCACAAGGGCGGGGCGGCCTAGCCTCCCTCCGGAGCGACCTGGCTCCCCGGGGGCGGCAGCGTCGCGTACACGGCGTCGACGACGGACGCGTACGGAGTGCCGGAGTCGGCCAGCCCGGAGCGGAGGCGCTCCAGTCCGGCCCGGTGCTCCGTCAGCAGGACGGTGTCGCCGGTACGGGCCGTGAACTCCAGTACCGCGGGCAGGAAGTCGGGCAGCTCCCCGCCGGTGAGCTCCAGGCCGTGGGAGCTGTACAGCTCCTGGAAGCGGGCCGGCGAGATCCCGCGCCAGCGGCTCAGGTAGAGGCTGTGGCCCTCCGCGCTCTCGAAGACCTGGAGGTAGTGGGCGGCCAGCTCCCTCGGCTCGGTGACGGCCGCGTGGTCGGCGAACTCCCGCAGTTGCGGGGCGGCTTCGCGCAGCAGCGGCAGCCGGGCACAGAACTCGTCGCCGGGATACGTCAGGCACAGCGCGGCCGCCTGGTACAGCAGCTCGAAGCCGGGCATCTGACCTCCTTGGCGTGCACTCGTGCCGCGCCCCGTGCTCACGACGCTAGGGGCGGGCGGGGGAACGCACCCGCCGGCGACGCCCGTACGGGTCACGGCCGGCGCGCGAAGCTTCTCTCAGAAGCTCTCGCGGTACTCCCGCAGGAGCCCCCCGGTGCGCTGGGTGGACGCGGCGCCCGCGGTCATGTGGTCGAGGACCTCCAGATGCGCCGAGACCTCCTTGCGGGAGTCGAGGTAGAGCGCGCCGGTCAGGTACTCGGTGAAGACCATGTCGGGCAGCTCCGGCTCGGCGAAGCGGAACAGGGAGAACGGCGCGTACGTGCCCGGGTGCGGGCCGTCCTTGAACTCGGCGATCTGGAGCGTGACGCGATCCCGCTCGGAGTACTCCAGCAGCTTGTCCAGCTGGTCCCGCATCACCTGGCCGTCGACGCTCACCGGCCGCCGCAGCACGGTCTCGTCCATGATCACCCACAGGTGCGGCGGGTTCGGGCGCTCCAGCAGTCGCTGCCGCTCCATGCGCAGCGACACATGCCGCTCCACGGCCTCCGGCCCGGAGTTCCCGATGGTGCCGGCCTGCAGGACCGCACGCGCGTACCCCTCGGTCTGCAACAGCCCGGGCACGAAGTGCGGCTCGTAGGACCGGATGATCCGGGCGGCGCCCTCCAGGCTCACGTACAGGCTGAACCACTCCGGCAGCACGTCGTGGAACCGCTGCCACCAGCCCGGCCGGTTCGCCTCCTCGGCGAGCTCGACGAACGCGGTCACCTCGTCCTCGGGCACGCCGTAGGCCGTCAGCAGGATCTGCACGTACGGGATCTTGAGCGCGACGTCGGCGGTCTCCATCCGCCGGACCGTCGCGGGGGCGACGCGCAGCACCCGGGCGGCCTCGTCACGACTGAGGCCCGCCACCTCGCGCAGCTCCTGAAGCCGCTTGCCCAGGACCACCTGGCCCACGGTGGGTGCGGCCCGCCGTTCACTCACGCCACGCCTCCCCAACGTGCCCAAGCCTGCGATCAGTCTGTCACGTTCCGCCGACCGTCTCACAGGGCCGCGGGCAAGGAGATCGTCGCCCTCGGCACACGGCGCCGGGGATCCGTCAGGGCATGAGCGACTGAAGGTGCTTGACCGTCGCCGGGTCGGCCGGGAGGAGCGTCTCGATGGCCAGCTCGGCGACCGTCACGTCCATCGGTGTGTTGAACGTGGAGATCGAGGAGATGAACGACAGCGTCCGCCCCTCGTGCTCGATCCGCAGGGGCAGCGCGAAATACGGCACCGGTTCCGAAGGCTCCTTTGCCGGATCCGCGTCGGGCACCGCGTACGCCGCCACCTCCTCGTACAGCGCCCGCAGCGGCTCGGAGCGGTGCAGCGCGATCTGCCGCTCCATCTGCTCCAGCAGGTGTCCGCGCCAGGCGCGCAGGTTGCGGATCCGCGGCGCCAGGCCCCGCGGGTGCAGGGCGAGCCGCATCGCGTTGAGCGGCGGTTCGAGCAGGGACTCGCAGACGCCGTCGACCAGCGTCATGATCCCCCGGTTGGCGGCCACGACGTTGTACAGCGCGTCCACCACCAACGCCGGATACGGCTCGTAGCCGCTGATCAGCCGCTCGATTCCCGCGCGCAGCGCGCCCAGCGCCGGGTCGTCCAGCGGCGTCTCGGGGTAGCGCGGGGCGTAACCGGCCGCCAGCAGCAGCGCGTTGCGTTCCCGCATGGGGACGTCCAGATGCTCGGCCAGCCGCAGCACCATCTCCTCGCTGGGCCGGGAGCGGCCCGTCTCGACGAAGCTGATGTGCCGGGCCGAGGAGTCCGCGCGCAGGGCCAGCTCCAGCTGGCTGACCTTCCGCTGCTCCCGCCAGGCCCGCAGCAGCGGACCCACGCCCTGCCCGGTCGTGGACGGATGAGTGGTCATGCCGGGACCGTAGTCGAGAACCGGTCGCGCCGGACAGGCACACCCCTTGACCAGGGCTCGAGGCGTCCCGCTGTGGCAGGCTGGGGAGGGAGAAGAGGACTCCGGTGTCAGGGAAGGAGCGCTGCCCATGCCCGTCGAACCGCTGTCGCAGAAGGAGGTCGAGGACCGGCTGGCCGAGCTGCCGGGCTGGTCGCTCGACGGCGACCGCCTCACCCGCTCCTACCGGCTCGGCTCGCACTTCGCGGCGACGGCGATGGTCGTGCACATCGCCCAGGTCCAGGAGGAGCTCGACCACCACTCCGACCTCACGCTCGGCTACAACACGGTGTCCCTGTCCGTGCACACACACAGCGCGGGCGGCGCCGTCACCGAGAAGGACCTCGAGCTCGCCCGCAGGGTGGAGGACCTGGCCCCCGGGCACGGGGCACACTGACCGGGTGCTCGACTACGACAAGGAAGCGGAGCGGTACGACGCCTCGCGCGGCGGCGAGCCCAGGGCGGCCGCCGCCGCGGCAGCGGTGCTGAGCCTCGTGCCGCCGGACGCGCGCGGCCTGCTCGACGTCGCCTGCGGCACCGGCATCGTGACCCGCCGGCTCGCGGCCGCGCGCGCCGGCATGCGGGTGACCGGCGTGGACCTCGCCCCTGCGATGGCCCGGCAGGCCGCCGCCCGGCTGCCCGGTGCCGTGGTGCTCGCCGACAGCCGCCGGCTGCCCTTCCGGGACGGCGAGTTCGACGCCGTGTGCAGCGTGTGGCTGCTGCACCTGGCCGCCGGTCCCGCCGACGTCCGGACCATCGTCGGCGAGTGCGCGCGCGTGCTGCGGTCCGGCGGCGTCTACGTCACCACGGTCGACAAGGCCGCCTCCCACAACGTGGGCAGCGACATCGATGTCGTCCTGTCCTCCCGGCCGCCCAGCCCGGTCCGGGACGCGGCGGCGGACGTCGAGAGCTACGCCGCCGACCACGGCCTGGTCCCGGCCGGGCAGGCCCGCTTCCGCGGCCACGGTCAGGGCCGCAGCCCGCGCCGCACGGTCGCCGACCTGCGCCGCGGCTGGTTCGTCACCCTGCCGCCGGGCCACCCGCTCGCCGACGGCTTCGCCACCCGTCTGGCGGAACTCCCCGACCAGGACAGACCCCGCCCCGACCCGTTCTTCACGCTCCGGGCGTTCCGCAAGCCGTGAGGGACCTCAAGGCCGGGTGAACTCCATGACCCAGTTGGTCAGCCAGGTCTCCTCCCCGTCCACGGAGAACGCCTGTTCCCAGCGGGCGGTGACCGGGGAGATCCCCGACCAGACGAACCGCACGCGCACGTCCTTGCCGTCGTGGGTGTCATCGCCGTGGAACGCGCCCGTCCCGCCCTCGAAGCGGCCGAAGACCGGCGGGAACAGGGTGCCGCTGCGGCTGGACGCCCAGTTCAGCGACCACTCCGCGCGGACCGGGTCGAACAGCCGCAGCGTCAGCCCCTTCGCGCCCAGGTGCGGCATGTCGATCTCGTCGATGTTGGCGGCCCCGTCGAACAGCGGCCGGCACTCGCTCCGGCCCGGGAACTCCTCCCAGTCGCTGCCGGGGTCGAGGAAGTCGGTGCGGCGGCGGTTCAGGACGTTCCAGGTGCCGTGGAAGAAGTCGAAGTCGTGCGGGCTGCTCATGAGCGGTCTCCTGTGGTTCCCTCGGCCGGACGGTCGGCCAGGTAGGCGTCGAGGTCGGGGACGTCCGGGGTGAGCATGTGCCGTACCCAGGCGTCGCGTTCGTGCAGGATCGGCGGCAGCTCCCAGACGCAGCCGATCCACGGCAGGCCGGGCCTGACGAAGTGGGTGGGGTCGCGGTCCGGGCAGCCGAGGACCGGCTGGCCCGCCGCCGCGCCGCCGAAGTGCAGCACGTTGTCCCACACCCAGCTGTACGCGTTCAGATAGGCGCCGTCGTCGCCGCCCCGGTGCAGCACGACGAACGTCGCCGGCGGGGTACCGTCCGGCTCCGGCAGCAACTCGGGCAGGATCGCGTACGCCGCCGCCTCCACCTCGGGCGCGATGCCCTCCGGGTCGGCCGTGACGTGGTAGCGCTTGATCCACCGGCCGGCCACCTCGACGGGCGGCGGCACGGTCAGAAGTTTCTCCGTGAAGGGCATGGCGGGACGCTAAGGCCGGTCCACTGCCACCATGTGTCAGTGAAGTCCAGCCGACTCGTCTCGATCCTCCTGCTGCTCCAGACCCGCGGCCGGATGACCGCCGCGCAGCTCGCCGAGGAGCTGGAGGTCTCGGTCCGTACCGTCTACCGGGACGTGGAGGCCCTCGGTGCCGCCGGGGTCCCGCTGTACGGCGACGCGGGCCACGCCGGCGGCTACCGCCTGCTCGACGGCTACCGCACACGTCTGACGGGCCTCACCGCCGACGAGGCCGAGGCCCTCTTCCTCGCGGGTGCCCCCGGCCCCGCCGCGCAGCTCGGACTCGGCTCGGTCCTGGCCGCCGCCCAGCTCAAGGTGCGCGCCGCCCTGCCGCCCGGGCTGCGCCCGCACGCCGACCGGATCAGCGGCCGTTTCCACCTGGACGCACCCGGCTGGTACGCGGACGCCGACCACGCCCCTCACCTTCCGGCCGTCGCGGACGCCGTCTGGAACAGCCGCGTGCTGCACGTCCGCTACCGGGGCTGGCGCGAGCCCACCGATGTGGACCGCCGCCTGGAGCCCTACGGGCTGGTGCTGAAGGCGGGCCGCTGGTATGTCGTCGCCGGGCCCGGCCCACGTACCTACCGGGTCGACCAGATCCTCGAACTCGCCAACCGGGACGAGGAGTTCACCCGACCCGAGGGCTTCGACCTGGCCGCGTACTGGGCGGCGCACCAGCGAGACTTCCACGACCGGCTGCACCACGGGGAGGCGGTGGTGCGACTGGCCCCGGGGACGACGCTCTCCGGCCCGGCGGGGGAGGCCGTACGGCGCGGCGGACGTACGGACGACGACGGCTGGACACGCGCCACGGTCCCCATCGAGTCCGTCGACCACGCACACGCCGAGTTCCTGCGCCTGGGCGCGGCCGTCGAGGTGCTGGCCCCGGACGAACTGCGGTCGAGGATCGCCGGGACCGTGGCCGAACTGGCGAGGCGGTACGGCAACTCCGGTGCGTCCGGCGGCGACTGAGAGGCAACCCGCCCGTCCTTTCAGGAGGTCCGTCACGTGAAGCACCCGCACAGGCACCGCAGACGCCACCTGCTGCTCCCCGTCGCCGCCGTCACTGCGGCGCTCCTCGGCGCCGGCCTCACGTTCACCACCGGCGACACTGCCGAGGCCGCCACCGCCCGGCAGGCCGAGGAGCTGGACCGGGGCGTGGTCAGCGTCCACACCGGCAGCGGAAACCTGGTCAGCTGGCGCTGGCTGGGAACCGACCCGAACGACGTGTCGTTCAACGTGTACCGGGCCGGTACGAAGGTCAACGCGACCCCGATCACCGGCTCCACCAACTACTTCCACTCCGGCGCTCCCTCACACGCCGACTACACCGTCCGCGCGGTCGTGAACGGGGTGGAGCAGGGCGACTCGGTGCACGCGATCCAGTTCCGCACCGGCTACAAGGACGTCCCGATCTCTCCGCCCGCGGGTGGCACGGCCCCGGGCAACTCGCCGTACACCTACGAGGCCAACGACGCCAGTGTGGGTGATCTGGACGGTGACGGTGCGCTGGACATCGTGCTGAAGTGGCAGCCGACCAACGCCAAGGACAACTCCCAGTCCGGTTACACCGGCAACACGATCGTCGACGGCATCAAGCTCGACGGCACCCGGCTGTGGCGTATCGACCTGGGCCGCAACATCCGCTCCGGCGCGCACTACACGCAGTTCCAGGTGTACGACTACGACGGTGACGGCAAGGCCGAGGTCGCCATGAAGACCGCCGACGGCACCAGGGACGGCACCGGCGCGGTCATCGGCTCCTCCTCGGCCGACCACCGCAACTCCAGCGGATACGTGCTGTCCGGGCCGGAGTTCCTGACGATGTTCAACGGGCAGACGGGCAAGGCGATGCAGAGCGTCGACTACGTCCCGGGTCGCGGCACCGTCTCCTCCTGGGGTGACAACTACGGCAACCGTGTCGACCGCTTCCTGGCCGGCACGGCCTACCTCGACGGCGCCCGCCCTTCCCTGATCATGGCGCGGGGCTACTACACCCGCACGGTCATCGCGGCCTGGGACTGGCGAGGCGGCCAGTTCACCCGCCGCTGGACCTTCGACACCACCTCCTCCACCAACAGCGGCAAGGGCTACGACGGTCAGGGCAACCACAGTCTGTCCGTCGCGGACGTGGACGCGGACGGCAAGGACGAGATCGTCTACGGCGCGATGACCGTGGACGACAACGGCAACGGGCTGTGGACGACCAGGCTGGGTCACGGAGACGCCGGTCACGTCGGGGACCTCAACCCCTCCCGGGCGGGCCTGGAGTACTTCAAGGTCTCCGAGGACTCGAGCAAGCCCGGCTCGTGGATGGCCGACGCCCGCACCGGTCAGATCCTGTGGCAGACGGCATCCGGCTCCGACAACGGCCGTGGAGTCGCCGCCGACATCTACGCCGGCAGCGCGGGCGCCGAGGCCTGGTCCGCCGCGGACACGACCCTGCGCTCGGCCACCGGCGCATCGCTCGGCCGGGAGCCGTCCAGCGTCAACTTCCTGTCGTGGTGGGACGGCGACCCCGTGCGCGAACTCCTCGACGGCACCCGCATCGACAAGTACGGCACCTCCGGCGACACCCGCCTGCTGACCGGATCCGGGGTCTCCTCCAACAACGGCACGAAATCCACGCCCGTCCTGTCCGGCGACATCCTCGGCGACTGGCGCGAGGAGGTCGTCTGGCGCACCAGCGACAACACCGCCCTGCGCATCTACTCGACCCCGCACGAGACCAGCACGAAGATCACGACCCTGCTCCACGACACGCAGTACCGCACGGCCCTGGCCTGGCAGAACACGGCCTACAACCAGCCCCCGCACCCGAGCTTCTTCATCGGCAACGGGATGCCCACGGCTCCGCGGCCCACCGTCCACACCCCCTGAGACGCCGGTGGGTGCGCGCCCCGAAAGAGCACGCACCCACCGCCCCTCTCAACGCCGGGTCAGGCGACCGTGCAGTTCTGGTCGCCCAGCTTGAACGCGGTCGGTTTCGTGTTCGTCCCCGACGAGTTGGCCGTGAAGCCGAAGCTCACGGACGAGCCCGCCGCCACGGCCGCGTTCCAGCCGACGTTCTTGGCCGTCACCGTCGAACCCGACTGCGTGGCCTCGGCGTTCCACGCCTGGGTCAGCTTCTGGCCGTCGGCGAAGGACCAGCCGATCGACCAGCCGTTCCAGGGGGTGGTGCCGGTGTTGGTGATCTGCACGTCGGCCTGGAAGCCGCCCGACCACTGGCTCGCGACCTTGTACGTCACCTTGCAGGCACCGGCCGGCTCGGGGCCGGGCCCGGGCCCCGTGGTGCCGCCGTCGGAGCTGTCGCCGTAGATGACGCCACGGCCGTTGGTCGACACGTACACCCGGCCGTACACCCTCGGGTCGCCGGTGATGGCCGCACCCGTCCAGCCCCACTGGTGGGCGTCGTCGTTGATGCGCGTCCAGCTCGCGCCCTTGTCCGTGGAGCGGAAGATGCCGCGTACGCCGCCGATCTTCGCGCTGGTGTAGAGCGTCTGGTAGGAGGCGCCGGGGGCCGCCTTGCCGAAGCCGATGGTGTCGGCCTGCTCGACGTTCGACAGCTTCGTGAAGCTCGTGCCGCCGTCCGTCGAGTGCCACAGGCCGTACGCCCCGTCGTTCGCGCCGCCCGCCAGCCACACGTCGCCCTTCCCGCCGGGCAGCGCCTTGAAGCGGACACTGTCACCGCCGGGCAGCCCCGTCGCCGGTGACTCCTTGAACGTGGCCCCGCCGTCCGTGCTCACGTAGAACTTCCCGGACTTGAAGCCGTAGAAGGTCTTCGGGTCGACGCGGTCCGATTCGACGATCGCCCCGGAGGGGATCCCACCGGACGCCTGCCACGACGTGCCGAAGCCCGTCGCGTGGTGCACGCCGGCGCCCTCGGGGCTCCACACGAACCGGCTGCCGTCGGCCGCCGCCGCGACGGTGCCGCCGCCGCTCACGCCCGAGGGGTCGGTCCCCGCGAACCAATTGGCGCCGTTGTCCGTCGAGAACGCGATGTGCGGGCCCGAGTCGAGGTTGCCCACCCGGACGACCGTGTTCGGGTTCGACTCGGCGAAGTCCAGACTCGTGGTGGTCGTGAAGTTCGGCTGCGTGAACATCATCGACGGCACCTTGCCCAGGTCCGTGTGCCGGAAGCCGCCGACGTCACCGAGCGCGCTGAGCAGCGGGGCCCCGGACGGGGAAGAGGCGAGGTCGTTGACCGCCGTCTCCTCCAGCCCCTGCACCATCGGCCTGACGGCGAACTTCCCGCCGCTGTCCCAGTTCGTGAGGTTCTCGGTGCCGTAGATCGTCGCGCCCGTCCCGTACATCATGCGGTTGGAGTTGAACGGGTCGATCTCCAGGGCCTCCGTCATCCACCCCAGCTTCGGAGTCTGCTCCGGCGGCTGCGGGTTCGCGCCCCAGGACAGCCACGGCGAGGACGAGACGTCCATGGTGTAGCGGTTCTCGCGGTTGGGGTACGACGTGTAGTCCCACGCCTTGGTCCAGGTCGCACCGCTGTCCGTGGAGCGGAAGATCTGCGTGTCCGGCCACCAGGCGCTGTACGCGGTCGCCATCACCGTGCTCGGCTTCTGCCGGTCCACCGTCAGCCCGCTGAAGCCGTAGAACGTGTCGGCCTCCGCCACCGGGCTGATGTCCGTCCAGGTACCGGTCCCGGTCGCGTACCGCCACAGCTGCCCCTTGCCGCCGTCGTACGGGCCGCCCTTGTCGCTGTAGGCGAGGTACAGGTAGCCGTTCTTCGCGTCCAGGACGCCCTTGTGGGCGAGATGGCCGGTGGGCTGCCCGGCCAGCCGCTGCCAGGTCGCGCCCGCGTCCGTCGAGCGGTACACCGCGTTGTCCTTGTCGGCGACCCCGACGTAGATCGTCTTCGTGGCGCTGCCCGACGCGCCCGTGGACTCGTCGAAGGTGACCCAGACGATGCCCTGGTTGTCGGACGCGTACCCGGACGTGTCACTCGGATCCTGCACGTAGTCGCCGACGTTCGGGAAGTTCGTCACCTGCGACCAGGTGGCCCCCGAGTCCGTCGACCGCCACAGTCCCTTGCCGCTGGGCGCGCCCAGGTACAGCACGCTGTTGCGGTTCGGGTCGACGGCCAGCCGCTCGCCCATGCCCCGGCCCGGCATGTTGCCGCCCAGCTTGAACGGCAGGTTCGCCTTCTGCCAGCTCGCCCCCCGGTTGGAGGAGCGCATGACCGCGCCGTTCTTCGGATCCCAGCTGTTGGTGTACGTACCGACCGCCGCGTACACCTTGTCGGGATCGACGGAGTCGGAGGCTATGCTGACGACCCCGGTGTGCCCCCAGTCGTCCCACCCGACGGAGTCCAGCAGCGGCGTCCAGGTCTTCGACGCCTCCTGCCAGCGGTAGGCACCGCCGATGTCGGTACGGGCGTACGCGAGGTTCTTCTCGGTCCGGTTGAAGACGATGCCCGGAACGAATCCACCGCCGTCGATCCGGGCGTTCTTCCAGGAGTAGGTGTCGGCAGCGATCTTCACCGACGGCGGATCAGCGGCCAGGGCGCCGGGCGCACCGGACAACAACCCGGCCGCCAACGCGAGCACGGCGGTGAGAACACGGGTTCTTCGCACGGTGGGGTTCCTTCCGTGGGAGGGGGAACGTGCGAGAGCCGGGCAGCCCCCAGTGCGGGTGGGGACCGCCCGGCCGTGGCCCTGCGTCAGGTGCAGGGCCGTGTACGCAGAGCTTCGGACGCTGTTCAGAGGTGCGGGGAACTGCGCGACCAGCCACAACGGACCGGCAGCCGAAGTACCGCCCACCCCGCGGAGCGCCCGGCGGGGTTATTCGAGAAGCTCCGCGTACGAGCCCATGGCCAAGGCGATATCCGCCTGAGCCCAGAACCGGTGATACGTGAACGAGGGCACCGCACCGCCCGCGAGATAACTCTCGATCTTCGACCAGGCGGGATCGTCCTCGTAGAAGGACCGGATCGAGTCGAACGTCGACGACGAGTTGATCGCGTCACCGTTCGGCATCGTGCCCGTCCAGCCGCTCGGGATGTACACCGAGTCGTCGAACCGGTTGTAGTCCGCGCGGTTCTCCGGGACGGCGATCCCGAGATCGTCCTGGTGGTTGGCCCACATACCGTCCAGCAGCTTCTTCGCCGCCGCCGCGGCCTCCGTGTCACCGGAGCGGTCGGCGTAGTACGCCAGGGTCTTGGCGTACGCGGCCGCCACACCGACGTCGTTGGTGTAGTCGGCGACGGTGACGTGCAGCCCGCTGTTGGAGCCGGGGCTGGAGGCGTTCCAGGTGTCGGGCTGGCCCGACCACTGGAGCGTCGACGGGATCCTGAACGTGCCGTCCGGGTTGAACGTGGTCTTGGACAGCGCCCAGTCGACCCACTTGTCGAGGACCGTCTTGGCCTGCGCGTTCCCCGTCTGCTGGTACAGCTCGGCGACCCGCTCCATGGACCACGCCTGGAAGCCGAACCACTGGTTGGACGGCGGGTCGTGGTACACGGGCTTCTCGTCGTAGTACATGCCGTAGAACGTCGACTTCCCGGCGGGCGGGGTCGCGTACCGGCCCGCCCAGCTGTTGGTCGCGCCGCCCGCGATGGCGCCCTCGTCCGACTGCAGCCAGCGGTAGAACTCCAGCTGCCGGTCCATGGACTTGGCCCAGTCGGCCGCGCCCGTCGCCGACTTGGGCTTCAGCGGGGCGTAGTTGGCGAGCGCGTACGCGGCCAGCGGGTTCTGGTAGCCGCCGTGGGCGTGGCTGGAGCCGATGCGCCAGGCCCAGCCGGCGTTGGTGTCGGTGGCGCCGCCCCAGGCGTAGTACCAGGACATCAGGTAGAACGAGGCGTCCTTGCCGGTGCCCGCCGGGCAGGTCGAGGGACCGACGCAGTTGCCGACCTTCTTGAAGTACTTGTCGTACATCGAGTAGCGCAGGTAGTCGCCCATCTTGGCCGCCTTGGCGACGGTCCCGGAGACCTGCCCGCCCTTGCCCTGCTCCTTGGCCCACAGGTCCGCCCAGTAGGCGGCCTGCACGGCCCGCGCGTCGGCGTCCGGCGCGTTGGTGAACTTCCACTGCTTGGCGTAGGAGGCGTCACCGGTGAACAGGTCCAGATAGCCGTTCTTGCCGCCGAACTTGAAGGCGTCACAGGTCGGCTGCGGCACCGTCTCCCACACCGACTCCTGCGCGCCGCGCTGGAAGGTGTTGATGTACGACGGGCCGGTGTCCGAGGGGCCCGCCTCGCACTTGCCGGGCGCGTTGCCGTAGCCGTAGACGTTGTCCACGTCCTGCAGCCAGTGCATGCCGTAGACGTCGTCCGTGCCGTATGCGCTCTTCAGCTCGGCCGCGATCGGGTCCCGGCCGACCGAGACACCGGTGTCGAGCTTGGCCGGGTACTCGTTCGGCGTGTCCAGCTCGGGCGCGTAGGTCGCCGGCTTCGAGGCGTTGTAGAAGGAGTTGGTCGGCTGGTCGGCCTTGGTGGGGATCATGTACTTCTCCATGAGCTCCCACGCCCCGTTGAACTTGGACCAGTCGCCGGTCACCTTGCCGTACATGGCCTGGAGCCACAGGAGGTAGCTGTACGCCTCCGAGGTGGTCTCGTGACCGTGGTCCGGCGCCTCGACGATCAGCGTCTCGACCGAGTGGTAGGGAATGCCCTCGGGGGAGAAGTAACCGTTCGCCGGGTTGGTGATCTTCCCGTAGAGCTCCAGGAAGCGGGCGTCGTACACCTTGGCCGCCGCCAGCTGGGTGACGGTGACCGAGGCCTTGGCGTGGCCCGGGGCCGTCGACTCGAACACGGCGGAACCGCTACCGGAGCCCGCCGCCGTGACGGTCACCTTCTGTGCGGTGTTCCAGTTCTGCGGCGTGAAGGTGAGTGAGGCGCCGCCCGTGACCGACAGGCCCGAGTTGCCGCTCGCGCGGGCCGACGTCACCGTCACGTTGGAGGCCGGCTGCTTGGACAGCTTCACCTCGTACGTGCCCGACTTGCCGGACTGCACGCCGAGTTGGAGCGGCGAGGCGACGACGGTGGGGCCGGCGGCGACCGTGATGCCGACCGGGGTGGAGTCGGCGGAGGCGCCCATGCTGTCGTAGGCCTTCGCCACCAGAGAATGACTGCCCACGGTCAAGTTCGAGACCGACAGCGCATAGGGCGCGCTCGTGTCCGTGCCCAGCAGCTTGGTGTCGTCGTAGAACTCCACCTTGCTGATCGTGGCGTTGTCCGCGGCGGCCGCGGTGGCCGCCAGCGGGACCGCCTCGCCCTGGGTGTAGACGGCGCCGGCGGCCGGGCTGGTCAGCACGGCGATCGGCGGCTGGTGGGCGCCCGTGCAGGGGGTGCCGTTGACGGAGAAGGAGGTCGGCGCGGTGTTGGTGCCGCTGTAGGAGAACTGGGCGCCGGTGGAGACGGCGGCGCCCGCGGCGACCCGCGCGTTGTGGGCGGCGTTCTTGACGGTGATGTTCTGGCCGGACTGCGACCACGTGCCGTTCCAGCCGTTCCCCAGCTTCTGGTTGCCGGAGTAGGCGTAGGTCAGCGTCCAGCCGTCGATGGCGTCCGTGCCGCGGTTGGTGAGGGTGAGGTCCGCGGTGAAGCCGGAGCCCCAGTCGTTCGTCTTGTAATCGACACTGCACTGAAGTGCGGCCGCCTGCGCGGAAGTCGACCCTGAGGAGAGCATCGTCAACGGAAGCGCGAGAGCTGCGAGCGCGGCGGTCCACAGACGCCGCACGGCTCTCCGTCTCCGGGGTGGGGGATGCATGGTGCTGGTTCCTCCTTGCGGCTCGGAGAAGTCAAGGCTTGAACCAGTGGGAGCGCTCCCATAGTGAGGACGGGTGTGGTATCGGTCAAGGTCCTTGAAGAGTCGAAAAGATTCGACGCCGCTTGGTGAGCGAAAGTCAGTGCCTCCCCTGTTCTTTGCCGACACTTGCCGCTACCTTCCTTGACACCAGTGGGAGCGATTCCATCAGTCGGCGCGTCCGTCACGACGGGCCCGACCTGCAAGGAGTCGCTCATGCGACACCCCTCGCGTTCAGTACTTTTAGCCGCCGCCTTCGCGGTCGTCCCCGGCTGCGCGAGTGCCGGTGCCGGGTTCTTCACGTCCTTGTCGGAGCGCGCCCTGAACGGCTGACACCCCCACCACCGAAAGGGAAACCCGCACTCATGAGCCGTACGAGAACAGCGTTACTGGCCGCCATGGCCCTGGTGGCCGGAGCCACCGGCACGGCGTTCGCCGTCGACCCGGGCGGCATCGGCACCGCCGCCGTCCCCTGCACCGTCGACTACAAGATCCAGAACCAGTGGAGCACCGGCTTCACCGCCGCCGTGACCATCACCAACAACAGCGCCGCCAAGTCCTCGTGGTCGCTGAAGTGGTCGTACGCCGGCAACCAGAAGGTCACCAGCGGCTGGAACGCCAAGATCAGCCAGAGCGGTGCCGACGTCACCGCGGCCAACGAGAGCTACAACGCCCAGCTCGCGACGGGCGGTTCGGTCAGCTTCGGCTTCCAGGGTTCCTACACCGGCAGCAACGCGATCCCGGCCACCTTCACCCTCGACGGCGTGACCTGCAACGTCGACGGCGGCCCCGGCGGCCCCACGGATCCGCCGGACCCGGGCGGCCCCGCCAACCGGGTGAACAACCCCTACGAGGGCGCCAAGGTGTACGTGAACCCGGAGTGGTCCGCGAAGGCCGCGGCCGAGCCGGGCGGCAGCCGGGTCTCCAACCAGCCGACCGGTGTGTGGCTGGACCGGATCGCCGCGATCAACGGCGCGGGCGGCAAGATGGGCCTGCGCGCTCACCTCGACGAGGCGCTGCGCCAGAAGGGCTCCGGCGAACTCGTCGTCCAACTCGTCATCTACAACCTGCCGGGCCGGGACTGCTCCGCCCTCGCCTCCAACGGCGAGCTCGGGCCGACGGAGATCGACCGGTACAAGACGGAGTACATCGACCCGATCAAGGCGATCCTCGCCGACTCGAAGTACTCCTCGCTGCGGATCGTCACCACGGTCGAGATCGACTCGCTGCCGAACCTCGTCACCAACACCGGCAGCCGCCCGACGGCCGTCCCGCAGTGCGACGTGATGAAGGCCAACGGCAACTACGTCAAGGGCGTCGGCTACGCGCTCAACAAGCTCGGCGACGTGCCCAACGTCTACAACTACGTCGACGCCGGGCACCACGGCTGGATCGGCTGGGACGACAACTTCGGCCCCACCGCCACCATCATGAAGGAGGCGGCGACCGCCGAGGGCGCCACGGTGAACGACGTCCACGGCTTCATCACGAACACGGCGAACTACAGCGCCCTGAAGGAGAACAACTTCACCATCAACGACACCGTGGCCGGCAAGTCCGTCCGCGAGTCGAAATGGGTCGACTGGAACCGCTACGTCGACGAGCTGTCCTACGCCCAGGCCTTCCGCAACCAGCTGGTCTCGGCGGGCTTCAACTCGAACATCGGCATGCTGATCGACACCTCCCGCAACGGCTGGGGCGGCACCGCACGGCCCACCGGACCGGGCGCGACGACGAGCGTCGACACGTACGTCGACGGCGGGCGATACGACCGTCGCCTCAACACCGGCAACTGGTGCAACCAGGCCGGAGCCGGTCTCGGCGAGCGCCCGCAGGCCGCCCCTGCGGCGGGGATCGACGCGTACGTGTGGATGAAGCCGCCGGGTGAGTCCGACGGGGCGAGCAAGGCCATCCCGAACGACGAGGGCAAGGGCTTCGACCGCATGTGCGACCCGACCTACACGGGCAACCCGCGTAACAACTACAACATGTCCGGTGCCCTGCCGGACGCGCCGCTGTCCGGGCACTGGTTCTCCGCCCAGTTCCGGCAGCTGATGCAGAACGCGTACCCGCCGCTCTCGTGACCGGCTGAACGCCCCGTCCCCACGGGTCCGCCGGGGCTTTGCGCCCCGGCGGAACTTTTTTGCGGGAGCGGCAAGAGCGGTGGCCTTCTCCCGGTGCGTCGGCGCAGGCTGGCGGCATCCGAGGGAGAGGCTGACCACCATGGCGCACGACCACGACCACAACCACGAGTCCCGGCACGGCCACGGACATCACCACGGCCCCACGGACATCGACTGGGCCGAGATGGGCCCGAGGCTGGAGTCCCAGGCGGAGCTGTTCGCGTCCCTGTACGAGCGGGCCATGGCCTGGCTGGCGCAGGAGGTGACCGAGCCGGGCCTGATCGTCGACGCGGGCAGCGGGCCGGGCGTCGTGTCCTGCCTGTTCGCCGAGACGTTCCCGGGCGCGCGGATCGTCGCGGTGGACGGCTCCGAGCCGCTGCTGGAGCGGGCGCGGGCCCGGGCCGGGCGGCTGGGGGTCGCCGACCGCTTCGCAACGATCGCCGGCGAACTCCCGGACGTGCTCGACGAGCTGGACTACCCTGCCGACCTGCTCTGGGCGAGCCGCAGTCTGCACCACCTGGGCGACCAGCGGGCCGCCCTCACCGCCTTCGCCGCGCGGCTGGCCCCCGGCGGCACCCTCGCGCTCATGGAGGGCGGACTGCCCCCGCGGTTCCTGCCGCGCGACATCGGCATCGGCAGGCCCGGGCTCCAGGCGCGGATCGACGCGGTGGAGGCGGAGTGGTTCACACGGATGCGTGCGGAGCTGCCGGGCCATGTCGCGGTGGCGGAGGACTGGCCGGCTCTGCTGGCCGCCGCGGGCCTGAAGCACACCCGGACGCACACCTTCCTGCTCGACCTCCCCGCCCCCGCCTCGGACCGGGCCCGTGCCTATGTCGTGGCGTCCCTGTCGCACCTGCGGGAGCGGCTGACGGACGGGCTCGACGCGGACGACCTCGCGACCCTCGACCGGCTCCTCGACCCCGACGACGAGGCGAGCCTGCACCGTCGCCCGGACGTGTTCGTCCTGGAGGCCCACACGGTGCACACGGCGGTCCGGGCGGGGTAGTGACGGGCGTTGGGGCGGGCGCCGCCCCAACGCGGACTGCCCGCAGCCGAGCGGCTGCGGGCAGTCGTGGGGGCGAGGGGCGGATACCGCTCAGGCGCCGTCGAACGTCGCCGGGTCCGGGCCCAAACGGCGGTTCTCGTTGAGGGCGCTGATGGCCGCCAGGTCCTCGGTGTCCAGGCTGAAGTCGAAGACCTCGATGTTCTCCTTGATCCGCGCCGGCGTCACGGACTTCGGGATGACCACGTTGCCCAGCTGGATGTGCCAGCGCAGGACGACCTGGGCCGGAGTCCGGTTGTGCTTCCGGGCGATGGCCACGATCGCCGGGACCTCCAGCAGGCCCTTGCCCTGGCCGAGCGGCGACCAGGCCTCCGTGGCGATGCCCTGCTCCGCGTGATACTCGCGGGCGGCGCTCTGCTGGAGGTGCGGGTGCAGCTCGATCTGGTTCACGGCCGGGATGACCGACGTCTCGCCGATCAGCCGCTCCAGGTGCTCGGGAAGGAAGTTGGAGACACCGATGGCCCGGATCCGGCCGTCGGCGTGCAGCTTCTCGAACGCCTTGTACGTGTCGACGTAGGTACCCCGGGCCGGCAGCGGCCAGTGGATCAGGTAGAGGTCGACGAAGTCCAGGCCGAGCTTCTCCAGCGACGTGTCGAAGGCGCGCAGCGTGGAGTCGTACCCCTGGTCGGCGTTCCACAGCTTCGTGGTGACGAAGAGCTCCTCGCGGGGGAGACCGGACGCGGTGATGGCCTTGCCGGTGCCCTCCTCGTTGCCGTAGATCGCCGCTGTGTCGATGCTGCGGTACCCGGCCTCCAGCGCCGTCGCGACGGCCGACTCGGCCTCGTCGTCCGGCACCTGCCAGACACCGAAGCCCAGCTGGGGCATCTCGACGCCGTTGTTCAGGATGATCGGGGGGACCTTGCTCACGAGCTCTCGATCCTTCGGTTTGTGGTCAGGTGTGCCTCCCATCGTCAACGATCACGAGCCGTGATGCATTCCTGACGGGAGAATTCAGGCGTGTGATTCACCTGTCACCTGGCAATTCATGCCCGGTACAGTGCCTCGACCTCGTTCTCGTACGCCTTCTCGATCGCCTTCCGCTTCAGCTTCAGGGACGGGGTCAGCAGCCCGTGCTCCTCGGTGAACGGCTGCGCCAGGATGCGGAAGGTGCGGATCGACTCGGCCTGCGAGACAAGGGTGTTGGCCGCGACCACCGCGCGTCGCACCTCCGTCTCCAGGTCCGCGTCGCGCACCAGCTCCGCCGCGGACATCCGCGGCTTGCCCCGCATCGTCAGCCAGTGCTCCACGGCCTCCTGGTCGAGGGTCACGAGGGCCGCGATGTACGGGCGGTCGTTGCCGACGACGATGCACTGGTTGACCAGCGGATGGTCACGGACGCGTTCCTCCAGCACACCGGGCGAAACACTCTTGCCGCCCGATGTGACCAGGATCTCCTTCTTGCGGCCGGTGATGGTGAGGTAGCCGTCCTCGTCGAGCGCGCCTAGGTCGCCGGTGGCCAGCCAGCCGTCGTGCAGGGTCTCGTCGGTCGCCTTGGGGTTGTTGAGGTACCCCTGGAAGACGTTCTGGCCGTGCAGCCAGATCTCGCCGTCGTCCGCGATGTGCACGGTCATGCCGGGAATGGGCTGCCCGACGGTGCCGAACCGGGTGCGTCCGGGCGGGTTGGCGGTCGCGGCGGCCGTGGACTCGGTCAGGCCGTAGCCCTCGTAGATGTGCACGCCCGCCCCGGCGAAGAACAGGCCGAGCCGCCGGTCCATCGCCGAGCCGCCCGACATGGCGTGCTTGATACGGCCGCCCATCGCGGCGCGGATCTTGGCGTAGACGAGCTTGTCGAACAACTGGTGCTGCATGCGCAGGCCGGCGGACGGGCCGGGGCCGGTGCCCCAGGCCTTCGCCTCCATCGCGTCCGCGTACTTGATGGCGATGTCGACGGCCTTCTCGAACGGGCCGGAGCGCCCCTCCTTCTCGGCCTTGCGGCGGGCCGCGTTGAACACCTTCTCGAAGATGTACGGCACGGCCAGGAAGAACGTCGGCCTGAACGCGGCCAGGTCGGGCAGCAGGGCCGCCGCGTTCAGCTGCGGCTGATGGCCGAACTTCACCTTGCCGCGGATCCCGGCGACCTGGACCATCCGCCCGAAGACGTGGGCGAGCGGCAGGAACAGCAGGGTGGCGGCCTCGTCGCCCCGCTTGGAGTGGAACACCGGCTCCCAGCGCTCGATGACGGTGTCCGCCTCGTACATGAAGTTGCCGTGCGTGATGACACAGCCCTTGGGGCGGCCGGTGGTGCCCGAGGTGTAGATGATCGTGGCGACCGAGTCGGGGGTGACGGCCTGCCGGTGGCGGTGCACCACCTCGTCGTCGAGGTGCGCGCCGGCGTCGTACAGCTCGTGCACGGCGCCGGAGTCGAGCTGCCACAGGCGGCGCAGCTGGGGCAGCCGGTCGATGACGGTCGCGATCGTCATCGCGTGGTCCTCGTGCTCCACGACCGCGGCCGTCACCTCGGCGTCGTACAGCATCCAGAAGCACTGCTCGGCCGAGGACGTCGGGTAGACCGGCACGACCTGGGCGCCGATCGTCCACAGCGCGTAGTCGAACAGGGTCCACTCGTAGCGCGTGCGGGACATGATCGCGACCCGGTCGCCGAACCGGATGCCGCTCGCCAGCAGGCCTTTGGCCAGGGCGAGCACCTCGTCGCGGAACTCGGCGCTGGTGACGTCCCGCCACTGCCCGGACTCGTCCTTGCGGCCCAGCGCGATGTGCAGCGGGTCCTCCCGGGCATGCTGGAAGACCACGTCGGCCAGACCGCCCACCGGAGGTGCCAACGCCAACGGAGGGTTGGTGAACTCGCGCAAACCCCGCTCCCCGCTCCTCAGCGCTTCGGTTGAGTGACGCTCCGCACAGCGCCGTGAAAGCTACCCCAACCGGGCAGAGGGCGGGAGGGGCGGAAAGGGCGAGCGGCGCTCTTGTCCGCGCTGGTCAGGGAGGGAAAATACGCTCACATGGGGAAGGGTCGGACAGAATCCTGACGGTTGAGTAAGTTTCGGTGCCGTAATCTCCACCGAATCTGTACGACCCGGTTACGGCGCGAGGCTCCTCGCGTGCGGCGTCCGGTCGTCTCTTGTGTCAGCGCCCCGGAGGCGGATTTCGTCACTCCGGTTCAGCCGGTCGCCGCCAGCCAGGATCGCCGCGGCCAGGGCATCCGCCGCGCCCTGGGCGGAGGAGCGCCGCCGGCCGTGGACCACGACGAAGTCGACCTGCCCCAGCTCCGGCAGCCCCGCCCGGTCCGGGACCCGGACCAGGCCCGGCGGGATGAGGCCGCGGGAGTGGGCCATCACCCCGAGCCCCGCCCGGGCCGCCGCGACGAGGCCGTTGAGGCTGCCGCTCGTGCACACCACGCGCCATTCGCGGCCCTGTCGCTCCAGTGCCTCCAGGGCGAGCGCGCGGGTGATGCCCGGCGGCGGATAGACGATGAGCGGCACGGGCCGGTCCGGGTCGAGCCGGAGGCGCTCCGCGCCGATCCACACCAGGCTGTCGTGCCGGACCAGCTCGCCGCGCGGGTCCTCGGGGCGCCGCTTGGCCAGGACGAGGTCCAGCTTCCCGGCGGCGAGCTGCTCGTGCAGCGTGCCCGACAGCTCGACCGTCAGCTCCAGGTCGACCTCCGGGTGGTCGTGCCGGAAGCCCTCGAGGATCTCCGGCAGCCGGGTCAGCACGAAGTCCTCCGACGCGCCGAAGCGCAGCCGGCCGCGCAGCCGGGTGCCCGTGAAGAACGCCGTCGCCTGCTCGTGCACCTCCAGGATCCGGCGCGCGAACCCGAGCATGGCCTCGCCGTCCTCCGTGAGCTCCACCGAGTGCGTGTCCCGGGAGAACAGCGTCCGCCCCGTGGCGTCCTCCAGCCGCCGCACGTGCTGGCTGACGGTGGACTGCCGCAGCCCGAGCCGGCGGGCGGCCTGCGTGAAGCTCAGCGTCTGTGCCACCGACAGGAAGGTGCGCAGATGGGACGGGTCGTACATGCCTCCCAGGTTATCGCGGAACGTGATGACAGTGAGAGCGGTGTGCGGGATTCCCGATCGCCGGGGTGAGGAGCAGGATGGAAGGGGGCCGTACCGGCCCTGTACCGCCTGTACGTACTGAGCAAGTGGAGCACCGTGAAACGCCTGCGCCGACCGCGTCGGATGCCGATCGACCCGTACATCCTCCTCCTCCTCGGGACGGTGGGTGTCGCCGCACTGTTCCCGGCCCGCGGGACGGTCGCCGATGTCGCGTCGGGTGCCTCCACGGCGGCGATCGCCCTGCTGTTCTTCCTCTACGGCGCCCGGCTGTCCACCCGTGAGGCACTGGACGGCCTGCGCCACTGGCGGCTCCACGTCACCGTCCTGGCCTGCACCTTCGTCGTCTTCCCGCTGCTCGGCCTGGCGGCCCGCGGGCTGGTGCCGGTGATCCTGACGCACCCGCTGTACCAGGGCCTGCTCTTCCTCACGCTCGTCCCGTCGACCGTGCAGTCCTCGATCGCCTTCACCTCGATGGCCCGCGGCAACGTGCCCGCCGCGATCTGCGCGGGCTCCTTCTCCTCCCTCGTCGGGATCGTCGCCACCCCGCTGCTCGCGGCCTCGCTGCTCGGCGGCAGCGGCGGCGGGTTCTCCGCCGACTCGCTGCTGAAGATCGTGCTGCAACTGCTCGTGCCGTTCCTCGCCGGGCAACTGCTGCGCCGCTGGATCGGCGGCTTCATCACCCGTCACAAGAAGATCCTCGGACTCGTGGACCGCGGCTCGATCCTGCTCGTCGTCTACACCGCGTTCAGCCAGGGCATGGTCCAGGGCATCTGGCACCAGGTCAGCCCCCTCCGGCTGGCCGGGCTGCTCGTCGTCGAGGCCGTGATCCTCGCCGTGATGCTGCTGCTGAGCTGGTACGGCGGCAAGGCGCTGGGCTTCCGTCGGGAGGACCGGATCACCCTCCAGTTCGCCGGTTCGAAGAAGTCCCTGGCCGCCGGACTGCCGATGGCGAGCGTCCTGTTCGGCGCGCAGGCCTCGCTGGCCGTGCTGCCGCTGATGCTCTTCCACCAGATGCAGCTGATGGTCTGCGCGGTGATCGCCAAGCGCCGCTCGCACGACCCGCGCCCGGAGGTCACCGCGGCGGAGCCAGCCGCAGCGCCACGAACCGCGGTCGGTACAGGGACACGTTCCGGCTGAGCTGGGCGGCGGCGCCCGTCGTCTCCAGCCAGTTGACGTCGTAGCTCAGCACGAGACGCCCGCCGCCGCTCAGCACCGGGTGCGCCTGCGGGTTGTAGGCGGCCACCTGGCCCTGCGGCAGCGACGGGCTGAACTCCTTCGCGGGCCCGTGCCACGGCCCGGCCGGGGAACACGCCCAGTACGAGGCGACGGTGGTCAGGCCCTTGGTGCCCGCGGCCATCGTGAACAGCACGTACGTCCCGCCGTCCCGGACGACCGAGAACGCGCTGCCCACGCCCCTGCGCTGCCCGTCCCCGAGCACCGGCCGGGGGCGGGCGCCGGCCGCCCACGCCGAGCCGGTCCAGTACCGCCAGGCCGCCGGATCCCCGAGCCCGCCCTCCGGCACCCGCGCCACGTACGCGTGCGAGGCCGGGCGGGAGGCGGCCCGGCCGTCGTCACCGCCGAAGACGTAACTCCAGCCGTCCTCCTCGACCAGCGTCGTGCCGAACAGCACCCGCCGGGACGGGTCGGGGACCAGCTGCTGGTCGAGCACCTTGACGACCGACTCCAGGCGCAGCTCGGGCAGCGACAGCGTGGCGACCTCGGTCGCGGTGGGCACGCCGTAGATCCACGGGGCCTGGCCGGCCGTGCGCACCCACAGCAGTACCCGGACGACCTGCTCCGAGGAGCCGGGGGAGCGGGGTTCGACGCGGGCGGCGACCGGCCAGCGCCACTGGTTCGGCGCCGGGTCGGGGAAGAGCGGGGCGGGGAGGGTGGTCTCCAGCCGTCCGTCGCGCATCAGCACGGCCGAGTTGCGCACCAGCGGCGCGGTGGTGTCCCGCCAGGCGTGGGACTCGCCGGCCGGGTTGGGCGGGCCGTGGACGCGGCCCAGGTAGGTGTCCGAGAACAGCCACAGCACCCGGCCGTCCGGCAGCCGCACCGAGTGGGTTCCGTCGCCGCCGGTCCAGTCGTCGGTGCGGGTCGCGTCGTCGCCGTAGCGGGCGAACTCGGCGGTGAGGCCGTCGTCCTGCTGCCAGGAGCGGACCGTGCGCGCCCGGCAGGCGGTGTCGTCGTGCGGACTCTCCTCCTCGGGGAGGGCGATGAGCAGCGCGGCCCCGAGAACCAGGACCAGCAGCAGGCCGATCCCGGTTCCCGTGCGCTGCCGTGCTCGTGCTGCACCTGCGTCGTCGGGCACGCTGGGTGACGTTAGTGGCTGCCGCTCACCTGGTCCATGGGGAGCCACAGCACCGTGCCCCTCGTGGCGGCGTCCTTGGTGGCGGCGGTCAACTCCCCGTCGGTCAGGGCCCGGTTCCAGACGCGGACGTCGTCGATGGCCCCCGTCAGGAACGCCCGGCTGTCCATGCGCTGGCCGATGTGCACGCCGAACGGGGAGTTACGGCTGACCGAGCCCGGCACGTCCGGGGTGCTGACCGGTGTGCCGTCGAGGAAGAGGGTCAGGTTCCCGCCGCCCCGGCGCAGGACCAGGTGGTGCCAGCGGCCGTCGTTGTGGGCGCCGGCGGTCGACACCGAGGCCGTCCGGACGGTCGTCGCGCCCGACCGGGTGGTGATGAGTGCCCGCACCCGGTCGCTCGCCGGCTCCCCGCGCAGCCAGACCTGCGGCTGGCTGTTGCCGATGCCGCCCATCCACAGGAAGGGCTGTTCGCCGGTCGTGGCGGTGTAGCGGAAGAACAGCGAGGCCGTGAAGTCGCCGTCGGCGAGCGCCAGCCGGGACCGGTACGGCAGGCGCACGGCGTCGTCGGCGCCGTCGAAGGACAGCGCACCGCCGCGGACGCCGGCCGTTCGCCCGGCACCGCCGAGCACCGCCGCGGGCCGCGCGCCCGGCGCGACGTCGCGGGTGGTCGGGTCGGCGCCACGGCGCGGTTCCAGCCAGTCCTCGGTGAAGCGGGCGAAGCGGATCTCGTCGCGGGCGTCGACCGCGCCGCCCTCGTACAGCAGGCCCACCGTCGAGGCGTCGACCGCCGCCATGTCGGAGTAGCCGGACCAGTCCGTGGTGACGACCGTGCCCCGGTCCACGCTGTCCCAGGTGCGCCCGCCGTCGTAGGAGGAGCGGACCATCATCGTCCGGCGGCGGTCGGGATCGGCCGGGGCCGACAGCAGGAGCCTGTCGCCGAGGCGCAGTGTCGCGCCCTGGACCTGTGGCGTGTAGAGGTCCGGGAGGCCGCGGAAGGGCGTGGCGAAGCTGTCGCCGCCGTCCCGGCTGAGGGTCTGGGAGCGGTGGCCCGGGTCGGTGCCGTCCTGTTCCCGGCCGCTGACGAGGAGGGCGCCGTCGGCGCGTTCGGTGAGCGTCACCTCCGACGGCTTCTGCCGGAACGTGCCGTCCTGCGCTATCGGCCAGGAGTCCGTGGCACCGATCCGCCACGTGTCGCCCCCGTCGTCGCTGACGATGAGCGCGGCGTGGTTCGCGGTGACCCTGCTGCCGTCCCACGTCTCGGTGTTGACGCCGAACACCAACCGCCCGGCGTGCTTCCCGCGGCTGAGCTGGATGCCGTGCACGGGCCCGGTGGCGTACCAGGAGTTCCAGTGCCCGGGCAGGATCTCGCCGCTCAGGTCGCGCGGCTCGGACCAGGTCCGGCCGTCGTCGTCGCTGTACTGGAGATGCGGGGTGCGGTCGCAGGGGACGGAGCAGTTGCCGGCGTCCGTACGGCCCGTGTTGTACGTCTCGGCCAGCAGGATCCGGCCGGTCCTGCGGTCCACGACGGGCGCCGGGTTGCCGTGCGTGTCGCCCGCGCCCTCGTTGACGACCTGGAGCGGTCCCCAGGTGCGGCCGCCGTCGGTGGAGCGCTTGAGGACGATGTCGATGTCGGCCGCGTCACCGCAGTTGAGGACGCGGCCCTCGGCGAAGGCGAGCAGCGTGCCGGCCGTCGTCCGCACGATCGCGGGGATCCGGAAGCACGCGTAACCGGGGTCCTGGGAGGCCTTGAAGAGGACCTGTTGTTCGAACTCCGGTAAGTCCGTGGCGGGTTGTGCACCGGCCGGGCCTGCGGGCGTGAGCAGCGCCGCGGCGGTGAGAACGGCTGTCAGGGTGGATCTCAGGCGTGCGCGAAGACTTGACGGCATGGTGCGACCTGCCCTTCATGCGTCTGTCGGCTGGACCACCGAGGCATGGGAACGGACATCCGGGGAGCGGACATTCGGACAAGCGGACATCCCACGTCCCATGTGTGGGCCACAGACGGTACTTGGCTTCACAGACCCCCCACAAGAAGCGTGCGTCAGGGGATCAGGACGACCTTGCCGAGGTTGGCCCTCGCCTCGATCTCCCCGTGCGCCTTCGCCGCGTCCTGAAGGGCGAACTCCCCGTGGACGACGGGCTTCAGCTCTCCGGCGGCGAACAGCCGCCACAGCTCCTTGCGCCACTGCTCGTACAACTCCGGCTTCCCGCGCGCGATGCGGGCCATCTGGAACCCGATCACCGACTTGGCACCCACGAGCAGGTCGTACGCCTGGACGGTGCCGCCGCCCGAGCTGTACGCCACGAGCCGTCCCTCCGGGGCGAGCGCGGCGAGGGCCGGGGCGAGCAGCTCCCCGCCGACCGCGTCCAGGGCGTAGTCGACCGGGGTGCCCCAGCTGTCGTCGCCGTAGGTGACGATGTGATCGGCGCCGAGGCCGCGGACGAAGGCGGCCTTGGCCGGGGCGGAGACGGCCCCCACGACCCGTCCGGCGCCCCGCGTCCTGGCCAGCTGCACGGCCAGGTGGCCGACACCGCTCGCCGCCGCCGTGACCAGGGCCGCTTCGCCCGGCTCCGGCCGTGCCGCCTCCAGGGCGCCGAGGGCGACCAGGCCGCTGCGGACCAGGGCGACCGCGTCGACGGCGGTGGCGTCCGCCGGGACGGGGGAGGCCATGGCCTCGTGCAGGAGCGCGAAGTCGGCGTAGCCGTGGCCGAAGCAGAGCCCCGTCACGCGGTCGCCGGTACTGAAGCGGGTGACGCCCTCGCCGACGGCCGTGACCTCCCCGGCGATCTCGCCGCCGAGCGGGACCGGCTCCGCCGCCTCGGTGACCTTGCGTACCACCGGGAGCGTGACGCCGATCGCCTCCGCGCGCACGAGCAGTTCGCCGGGGCCCGGCTCGGGCACCGGTGCCTCCTCCACGAACAGGGGGCCGCCTCGGGATTCGTAGCGGACGCGGCGCATCGCACCTCCGGGTGTCGTTGGTGGTCCCCACGATTTCGTTGGGATGCCCAACGGTATAGGAGGATCATAGGGAGAACCAACGATTTCTTGGTTAGGCTGCGGCCATGTCGGAAGCTCCCCTCCCCGCGATCCGCTCCCTGCCCAGCTGGCTGCTCGGCCGGGCCGCCGCCCGCGGCCGGGCCCTGGTGGCCGCGGCGCTGGCCGAGCAGGACATGCGGATGTGGCACCACGTGGTGCTGTCCGCCGTCCGTGACCTCGGCCCCGTCGCCCAGGCCGACCTCGGACGCGGGGTCCGGCTGGACCCCAAGGACCTGGTCGGCATCCTGAACGACCTCCAGGCGGCGGGCCTGGTGGTGCGCGAGCCGGACCCGAAGGACCGGCGGAAGAACGCGGTGTCCCTCACCGAGGAGGGAGCCCGACTGCTCAAGCGCTGCGAGAAGGCGGCCCGCGCGGCCAACGACGAGCTGCTCGCACCGCTGTCGCAGGCCGAGCGCGAGCAGTTCACGGGCATGCTGCTCCGGATATCCGACACGGCGCACTGACCACGCCCCCCAGTCGTCGGGAGGGCAGGCCGAGACGGGGCCCCTGCGGCGCAGGGGGCGCTCCCCGCCGGTCGGGGCCCCGCCGCCGTGTCGCGGGGGAACCTGCTCAGCCCTGGGCGGCCGCGGCCCGCAGGGCGATGCGGTCCTCACCCGCGTACACGTTCATGGAGCTGCCCCGCAGGAAGCCCACCAGCGTCAGGCCCGTCTCGGCTGCCAGGTCCACCGCCAGCGAGGAGGGCGCCGACACCGCCGCCAGGACCGGGATGCCGGCCATCACGGCCTTCTGCGCCAGCTCGAACGAGGCCCGGCCCGAGACGAGCAGGATCGCCCGCGGCAGCGGCAGCTCCCCGTTCTGCAGGGCACGGCCGACCAGCTTGTCGACCGCGTTGTGCCGGCCCACGTCCTCCCGGACGTCCAGCAGCTCGCCGTCCTCGGAGAACAGGGCCGCCGCGTGCAGACCGCCGGTCCGGTCGAAGACCCGCTGGGCGGCACGCAGCCGGTCGGGCAGGCTCGCGAGCAGCTCGGGAGTGACCCGGACCGCGGGAGTGTCGGCGATGGGCCAGCGGGCCGTCGTGCGCACGGCGTCCAGCGACGCCTTGCCGCACAGCCCGCAGGAGGAGGTCGTGTAGACGTTCCGTTCCAGCGTGATGTCGGGAATCACCACCCCCGGGGCCGTCTGCACGTCGACCACGTTGTACGTGTTCGAGCCGTCGGCTGTCGCCCCGGCGCAGTAGACGATGTTCCGGAGGTCCTGCTGCCCGCCCAGCACCCCCTCGCTCACCAGGAAGCCCGCCGCCAGGGCGAAGTCGTCGCCGGGGGTGCGCATGGTGATCGCGAGGGGCTTGCCGTTCAGCCGGATCTCCAGGGGTTCCTCGGCGACGAGTGTGTCCGGACGGCTGGAGACCGCCCCGTCCCGGATGCGGAGCACCTTGCGTCGTTCCGTGACTCGTCCCATGTCCTGATCAGTCCCGGTTCTGTACGTGCTGGTAGCCGAAGCGGCCCTTGATGCAGAGGTTGCCGTGGGTCACCGGGTTGTCGTGCGGTGAGGTGACCTTCACGATCTCATTGTCCTGCACGTGCAGCGTCAGGTTGCAGCCCACTCCGCAGTACGCGCACACCGTGGTCGTCTCGGTCTGCCGTGACTCGTCCCACGTACCCGCCGCGCGCATGTCGAACTCGGATTTGAAGGACAGCGCGCCCGTCGGGCACACCTCGATGCAGTTCCCGCAGTACACGCACGCCGAGTCGGTCAGCGGGGCGTCGTGCTCCACGGCGATCCGGGCGTCGAAGCCCCGCCCGGCCACCGAGATCGCGAAGGTGTTCTGCCACTGGTCGCCGCAGGCGTCCACGCACTTGTAGCAGAGGATGCACTTGTCGTAGTCGCGTACGTACAGGTCGTTGTCGACCTTCGGCTCCTCGTTGAGCCGGGCCGCGTCCGGGCCGAAGCGGTCCGGCTTCGCCTCGTACTCCTTGAGCCACTCGGCGACCCGCGGGGTGGTGGAGAGGTCGACGGAGGACGCCAGCAGTTCGAGGACGACCTTGCGGCTGTGCCGGGCGCGCTCGCTGTCGGTGTGCACCTCCATGCCCGGCTCGGCCTTGCGGGAGCAGGCCGGGACGAGGGTGCGGGCCCCCTCGACCTCGACGACGCAGACGCGGCAGGCGTTCTTCGGGCGCAGGGTGTCGCCCTCGCACAGGGTCGGGATGTCCTTGCCGGCCGCCCGGCAGGCGTCGAGGATCGTCGAGCCCTCGGGGACCCGGGCCTCCTCGCCGTCGATCGTGAACTCCAGCATGCGGCGCGGGATCCCCAGCGGTGTGACGGTCATTCGTACGCCCCCAGACGGTCGATGGCGGATTCCACGGCGTTCCAGGCGGTCTGCCCGAGACCGCAGATCGAGGCGTCCCGCATCGCGCGGCCGACCCCCCTGAGCAAGGCGATGTCGTCCGCGGCGGCGGCGCCGGCGCGCTCCACGATCCGGTGCAGCGCCTCCTCCTGCCGCACGGTCCCGACCCGGCACGGCACGCACTGCCCGCACGACTCGTCGCGGAAGAACTCCGCGATGCGCAGCAGCAGGCGGGGGAGGGGCACGCTGTCGTCGAAGGCCATGACGACCCCCGAGCCGAGCGTGGTGCCCGCCTCCCGTGTCCCTTCGAAGGTGAGCGGGATGTCCAGCTCGTCGGCCCGGACGAAACCGCCGGCCGCCCCGCCGAGCAGCACCGCCCGCAGCCCGTCCCGCACCCCGGCCAGTGCCAGCACCTCACCCAGCGTCGCGCCGAACGGCACCTCGTAGACACCCGGCCGCTCCACGGTCCCGGACACGCAGAACAGCTTCGGCCCGGTCGAGCGCTCCGTGCCGATCGCCGCGTAGGCGGGTGCGCCCAGGTTCAGGATCGGCAGGACGTTGACCAGCGTCTCGACGTTGTTCTCGACCGTCGGTTTGCCGAACAGGCCCTTCTCCACGGGGAACGGCGGCTTCGAGCGGGGCTCGCCCCGGTAGCCCTCGATGGAGTTGAACAGGGCCGTCTCCTCACCGCAGATGTAGGCGCCGGCGCCGCGCCGGATCTCGATGTCGAAGGAGTAGCCCTGGCCGAGGACGTCGTCGCCGAGCAGTCCACGTGAGCGTGCCTGCGCGATCGCGTGCTCGAGCCGGTGCAGGGCGCGCGGGTACTCGCCGCGCAGGTACAGGTAGCCCCGGTGGGCGCCGGTCGCGTAGCCGGCGATCGTCATCGCCTCGACGAGCGCGTACGGGTCGCCCTCCATGAGCACGCGGTCCTTGAACGTGCCGGGCTCGGACTCGTCGGCGTTGCAGACGAGGTGGTGCGGATGGTCCGGCTGGGACGCCGTGGCCTGCCACTTGCGGCCGGTCGGGAAGGCGGCGCCGCCCCGCCCGACCAGGCCCGAGTCGGTGACCTCGCGGATGACTCCGGCGGGTCCCAGCTCGAAGGCCCGGCGCAGGGCGGTGTAGCCGCCGTGGGCGCGGTAGTCGTCGAGGGACGCGGGGTCGACCACGCCGACCCGGTGCAGCAGCATCAGGCCGTCCTGCCCGGCCTGGGGCACCGCCAGGGCGGCGGGCGGCTCCTCGGGCGCCGAGTCGGGCGCGCTCGCGGCGAGCACGGCGTCGTGCACGGTCGCCGGCGCCGACACCGCCGTGCGGACCGGGTCCCCGGCCTTGATCGCGAGTGCCGCGGGCGCGCGTTCGCACAGGCCGAGGCACGGGCTGCGTTCGACGCTCACCCCGCTGCCCGGCCCCAGCCGCTCCTCGATCCCCGCGCACAGCTCCGGCGCCCCGGCCGCCGCGCACGCCAGGTCGGTGCAGACGTGCAGCACGGTCGCCGGACGCGGCTTGACGGAGAACATGGCGTAGAAGGTGGCGACCCCGTAGGCCTCCGCCGGCGGCACCGTCAGCCGCCGGCACAGGTAGTCGAGGGCGCCGTCGCTGATCCAGCCGACCCGGTCGTTGATCGCGTGCAGCCCCGGCAACAGCAGGTCGCGGCGGTCCCGGGCCTCGCGCCCGCCACGGGCCCACCGCAGATCCGCGGCCCCCATCTCATCGCGGGCGGCGCCCTCCCAGGAGGACTCCGGAGGCCCGAGCAGGGCGTCGACGGCGGCCCGTTCCTCGTCCGTCGGTTTGCTGTCACCGAAGTGCAGGTCCACGTACGTTCACCCCACGATGGTCGCGATGGGCAGCTTGTCGATCCGGATCGCCGACGCCTTGAACTCCGCCGTCCCCGCGATCGGGCAGTTCGCCTCGATCGTCAGCGCGTTGGTGTCCACCTCGTCGGGGAAGTGCATGGTCATGAACGCGAGCCCGGGCCGCAGCGCGGTGTCCACCCACACGGGCGCGGTCACCGACCCGCGCCGCGAGGTCACCTGCACCTGCTCGCCCACCACGACCCCGTAGCGCTCGGCGTCCTCCGGGGACAGCTCGATGTACTCGCCGCGCCGCAGCGGTGAGGCGTAACCGCCGCTCTGCACCCCGGTGTTGTACGAGTCGAGCCGCCGCCCGGTGGTGAGCCGGATCGGGTACTCCTCGTCGGTGAGGTCCACGGGCGGGTCGTGCTGCACGATCCCGAAGGGCGCGAGCGGACCGCGTTTGCCGGGGTCCGGCTCCCACAACCGCCCGTGCAGGTAGGTCGGTTCGAGCCCGTCGGTGCTGGGGCAGGGCCACTGGATGCCCTGGTGCTCCTCCAGACGCTCGTACGTCATGCCGTAGTGGTCGGGCGATACCGACCTCAGCTCGTTCCACACGGTCTCGGCGTCGGCGTACTTCCAGTCGTGGCCGAGGCGGGCCGCGAGGTCGCAGATGATGTCGATGTCCTCGCGGGCCTCGCCGGGCGGGGTGACCGCCTTGCGGACGCGCTGGACGCGGCGCTCGCTGTTGGTGGTCGTGCCCTCGGTCTCCGCCCAGCCCGCCGTGGCGGGCAGGACGACGTCCGCGATCTCGGCCGTCTTCGTGAGGAAGATGTCCTGGACGACCAGGAAGTCGAGGGCCTTCAGCCGCCGGACGGCCTGTTCGCTGTCGGCCTCCGACTGGGCCGGGTTCTCGCCGACGCAGTAGACGGCCTTGAGCGTGCCGTCCTCCATCGCCTCGAACATCTCCGTGAGGTTCAGGCCGTAGTGCGGCTGGATGACCGTGTCCCAGGCCGACTCGAACTTCAGCCGGATCTCCGGGTCGAGGATGTCCTGGAAGCCGGGCAGACGGTTGGGGATCGCCCCCATGTCCCCTCCGCCCTGCACGTTGTTCTGCCCGCGCAGGGGCTGCAGGCCGGAGCCGTAGCGGCCGACGTGCCCGGTGAGCAGGGACAGGTTGATCAGGGCGCGGACGTTGTCGGTGCCGTTGTGGTGTTCGGTGATGCCGAGGGTCCAGCACAGCTGGGCGCGTTCGGCCCGGGCGTAGGCGTGCGCCAGCTCGCGGATGGCGGCGGCCGGTACGCCCGTCACCTTCTCGGCGAGCGACAGCGTCCACGGCTCGACGAGCCGCACGTACTCCTCGAAGCCGGTCGTCGCCCGCTCGATGAACGCCTGGTTGGCGAGCCCCGCGTGGATGATCTCGCGGCCGATCGCGTGGGCCATCGGGATGTCGGTGCCGACGTTGAGGCCGAGCCAGCTCTCCGCCCACTCGGCGGTCGACGTCCGGCGCGGATCGACCGCGTACATCCGGGCGCCGTTCCTGATCCCCTTCAGCACGTGCTGGAAGAAGATCGGGTGCGCGAAGCGGGCGTTGGAGCCCCACATCACGATGACGTCGGTGTGCTCGATCTCCTCGTACGACGACGTCCCGCCGCCCGAGCCGAACGCCGCCGACAGGCCCGCCACGCTCGGGGCGTGGCAGGTGCGGTTGCAGGAGTCGACGTTGTTGGTGCCCATGACGACCCGGGCGAACTTCTGCGCCACGTAGTTCATCTCGTTGGTGGCGCGGGCGCAGGAGAACATGCCGAAGGCACCGCGGTTGCGCTCGATGCCCCGGGCCGCCCGGTCCAGCGCCTCGTCCCAGGTCGCCCGCCGGAAGGGTTCGTCGCGGGAGTCCCGTACGAGCGGGTGCGTCAGCCGGGTGTAGGTCTTCGGTTGCCGTTTCCTCATACGACGCTCCTCATGCGGCGCTCCTCAGCGCGAGCAGGTCCGAGATGGCGTGCACGGTGCGCAGGGTGGGCACCTCCACGCCGGTGATGTCCGCCAACTCGACGACCGCCGCGAGGAGTACGTCGAGTTCGAGCGGTTTGCCGCGCTCCAGGTCCTGGAGCGTGGAGGTGCGGTGGTCGCCGACCCGCTCGGCGCCCGCGAGCCGGCGCTCGATGGAGACGCCGACCTCGCAGCCGAGGGCGTTCGCGACCGCGAGCGTCTCGGTCATCATGATCTCGATGACCCTGCGGGTGCCGCCGTGCAGGCACATCTGCCGCATGGTCGCGCGGGCCAGCGCGCTGATCGGGTTGAAGGAGATGTTGCCGAGCAGCTTGAGCCAGATGTCGTTGCGCAGGTCCGGTTCGACCGGGCACTTCAGGCCGCCCGCCTGCATGGCCTCGCTGAGCGCCACACACCGCGTGGAGACGCTGCGGTCGGGCTCGCCGATCGAGAACCGGGTCCCTTCCAAGTGCCGTACGACGCCAGGCCCTTCGAGCTCGGTCGCCGCGTAGACGACACAGCCGATGGCCCGTTCGGGCGCGAGCACCGCGCTGACCGCGCCGTCCGGGTCCACGCTCTCGACGCGGTGGCCGTCGTACGGGCCGCCGTGCCGGTGGAAGTACCACCAGGGGATGCCGTTCTGGGCGGCCACGACCGCCGTCGTGTCACCCAGCAACGGCGCGATCAGCGGCCCGCACGCCGCGTACGCGTTGGCCTTGAGGCCCAGGAAGACGAAGTCGACCGGGCCGACCTCGGCCGGGTCGTCGGTCGCGTGGGGGTGCGCGGTGAAGTCGCCGCGCGGGCTGCGCACCCGGACTCCGTGCTGCCTCATGGCCGCCAGATGCGGTCCACGGGCGATGAGGTGCACGTCGGCACCCGCGCGGTGGAGCGCGGCGCCGACGTAGGCGCCGATGGCACCGGCGCCGAGAACTGCGACTTTCACGGGAACACTCCGTTCGGTTTGAGGGATACCGCGGAGGTGACTGCCGTCAGATCGGCTGCCGCCAGGTGGCAGTCGTCCGGCTTGTGTCGACGAAATATTGTCTACAGTATGGAGGTTGGCTCAGCAAGGGTCCGTGCGATGACCGTTCGGCGCATGCTGGATACCGCTCACCGCATACGGTCGACGCGCCGCCTTCTCAACTCCCCTGCGATTGCCTACCGTCCCGGGTTCATGAGTCCCCCAGTCGCGCCCCCGGGCTGGAGCCGCTGGCTCGTCCCGCCCGCCGCTCTCTCCGTACATCTCTCCATCGGCCAGGCCTACGCCTGGAGCGTGTTCAAGCCGCCCCTGGAGTCCGCGCTCGGCCTCAGCGGCACGCAGAGCGCGCTGCCCTTCCAGCTGGGCATCGTCATGCTGGGGCTGTCCGCCGCGTTCGGCGGCACGCTCGTGGAGCGCAACGGCCCGCGCTGGGCCATGACCGTCGCCCTCGTCTGCTTCTCGTCCGGCTTCCTGCTCTCCGCGCTGGGCGCGGCCGTGGAGCAGTACTGGCTGATCGTCCTCGGCTACGGCTTCGTCGGCGGCATCGGCCTCGGCATCGGCTACATCTCACCCGTCTCCACCCTCATCAAGTGGTTCCCGGACCGGCCCGGCATGGCCACCGGCATCGCCATCATGGGCTTCGGCGGCGGCGCGCTCATCGCCTCGCCGTGGTCGGCGCAGATGCTGGAGTCGTTCGGCGGCGACAGCTCCGGCATCGCGCTCGCCTTCCTGGTACACGGCCTGTCGTACGCCGTCTTCATGCTGCTCGGTGTGCTCCTGGTCCGGGTTCCGAGCGGCGTCCCGGGGGCGCGGGGAGCCGCGCGGCCAGCCCCCACCGGCCCGCAGGTCTCCGCGAACCAGGCCATCCGCACGCCGCAGTTCTGGTGCCTGTGGGTCGTGCTCTGCATGAACGTCACCGCCGGCATCGGCATCCTGGAGAAGGCCGCGCCGATGATCACGGACTTCTTCGCGGACTCCTCCACACCCGTGTCGGTCACGGCCGCCGCCGGCTTCGTCGCGCTGCTGTCGGCGGCGAACATGGCGGGCCGCATCGGCTGGTCGTCGACGTCCGACCTGATCGGCCGCAAGAACATCTACCGCGTCTACCTGGGCGTCGGCGCGCTGATGTACGCGCTCATCGCCCTGTTCGGCGACTCCTCCAAGCCGCTGTTCGTCCTGTGCGCGCTGGTGATCCTGTCCTTCTACGGCGGTGGCTTCGCGACGATCCCGGCGTATCTGAAGGACCTGTTCGGCACGCACCAGGTCGGCGCCATCCACGGGCGGCTGCTCACCGCATGGTCCACGGCGGGCGTGCTCGGGCCGCTCATCGTGAACTGGATCGCCGACCGGCAGGAGGAGGCGGGCCGGCACGGCGCGTCCCTGTACGGGCTGTCGTTCGTCATCATGATCGGGCTGCTCGTCGTCGGCTTCGTCGCCAACGAACTCGTCCGGCCCGTCCACCCGCGTCATCACGTCCCGGCACCGAAGGAGGCCGCACATGTCCAGCGACAGCAGCCAGAGTCCGCCTAGCCCGGACCGGCGGTGGCTGATCGCCTTCGCCTGGGTGTGGGTGGGCGTCCCGCTCGCCTACGGGCTGTACGAGCTGGTCCGCAAGGCGACCCAGCTGTTCACCGGCTAGCCGTTCGACAGGTGTCCGGTCGTCCGAGGAGCTGACCGAAGCTGACAACGCGGGCACCTGTTTCCTGTCGCCTTGCCTGCCGTCGTACCCGCGAGTCACTGATCAGACTGGTGGGTCCCGCTACCCAAGTTCCAACGAGGGGGACCGCCCAGATGAACGGCTCGCGCATCGCCGCCGTCGGTCACTACCAGCCCGCCAAGGTGCTCACCAACGAGGACCTGGCGGGCATGGTCGACACCAGTGACGAGTGGATCAGGAGCCGGGTGGGCATCCGCACCCGCCACATCGCCGGCCCCGACGAACCCGTCGACGAGCTGGCCGCCCACGCCGCCGCCAAGGCCCTCGCGGCGGCCGGGCTGACCCCCGCCGACATCGACCTGGTGCTGGTCGCCACCTCCACCGCCGTCGACCGCTCGCCCAACACGGCCGCCCGGGTCGCGTCCCGTCTCGGCGTTCCGCAGGCCGCCACGATGGACCTCAACGTGGTGTGCGCCGGCTTCACCCACGCCCTGGCCACCGCCGACCACACAGTCCGCGCGGGAGGAGCGAGCCGGGCCCTGGTCATCGGCGCCGACAAGATGTCCGACGTGACGGACTGGAGCGACCGCACGACGTGTGTGCTCGTCGGAGACGGGGCCGGGGCCGCGGTCGTGGAGGCCGCCGACGAGCCCGCCATCGGGCCGGTGCTGTGGGGTTCGGTGCCCGAGATGGGGAACGCGGTGCGGATCGAGGGCACGCCGCCGCGCTTCGCGCAGGAGGGGCAGAGCGTCTACCGCTGGGCGACGACGCAGCTGCCGCCCATCGCGCGGCGGGCGTGCGAGCGGGCCGGGCTGGCGCCGGCGGACCTCGCCGCGGTCGTACTGCATCAAGCCAATCTCCGCATCATCGAACCCCTCGCGGAGAAGATCGGCGCCGTGAACGCGGTCGTCGCGCGCGATGTCACGGGGTCCGGCAACACGTCGGCCGCGAGCATCCCGCTCGCCCTGTCCAAGCTGGTCGAACAGGGTGCGATCGCCACGGGCGACCCCGTCCTGCTGTTCGGCTTCGGCGGGAACCTGTCGTACGCGGGGCAGGTCGTCCGCTGCCCGTGAACCCCGTCGCCGTGTGACGCGGTCAACTCCCCGAAGCCCTGGCTCTTGTGCGCCGTAGACTGTAGACGAAAGACAATCGATACTGACGCTACGGCGAGACCGGCTTCCGCCGCGCTGTGCACGGCCCTGCCGAGGAGGGGGACCGCGATGCTGTCGACAGGCCTGCCCCAAGGGGCGGTACCCAAGCTGGAACGCCCGGGTCCGCTGCGTGATCGCGTCTACGAGGCACTGCTCGAACTCATCACCACCCGTGCCCTCCAGCCCGGCCAGCACCTCGTGGAGAGCGAACTCGCCGGGCATCTGGGGGTCTCCCGGCAGCCGGTGCGCGAGGCGCTGCAGCGGCTCAACACCGAGGGCTGGGTCGATCTGCGGCCCGCCCAGGGCGCGTTCGTGCACGAGCCGACGGAGCAGGAGGCCGACCAGCTCCTCACGGTCCGTACGCTCCTGGAGGCCGAGGCGGCCCGGCTCGCCGCGGCCGGCGCGGACAAGGCCGGCATCGCCGCGCTGGAAGCGCTGTGCGCGGAGGGTGAGAAGGCCGTCGAGGCCGACGACGTGGACGGGGCCGTCGCCATGAACGCCCGCTTCCACGCGAAGATCATGGAGCTCGCGGGCAACGCCGTCCTCGCCGAACTGGCCGCCCAGGTCGACCGCCGCGTCCGCTGGTACTACACGCCGGTCGCCCGCCAACGGGGCCATCAGTCCTGGGTCGAACACCGCGCACTCATCGCGGCGATCATCGACCGCGACGAACAGCGGGCCACCCGTCTGATGCGCGAACACACCGAGCACACAAGGCGGTCGTACCACGCGCGAGCGCGTTCGTAGGCCTCAGCGGGCGGTCAGCACCGCCTGAGTCTGCGTGGTCTGTCCCACCAGGGTGCCGACCTCGTCGCGCAGGTCCGTCCGCACGGCGATGCTGGAGCGTCCCACGTGCACGGCTCGCGCCTCGGCGTGGACGGTGCCCGACCGCACGGCGCGGAAGAAGTTCGTCTTCGACTCGATGGTCGAGGTGTTCGCGCCCGGCGGCAGGTTGAGGAACGCGCACACCGCGCCGGCTGTGTCGGCGAGCGTCATCAGCGCACCGCCGTGCAGGGCGCCGCCCGCCGTGCACAACGCGGGGGCCCAGGCGAGCGCGGCCCTGACCCGGGCCGAGGTGGCCTCCTCCAGGGCGATGCCCAGCTCGTCGGCGAACGGCACGGCCCTCAGCAGTGCTTCGGGGACAGGGGTGTCGGTCATGGGGGACCTCCCGTCGGGCGATCAGGACTGATGCCAGCCTGACCCGGGCGCGCCGCACGGTCGATTACCTGTGGGGTAAGGCAGGTGACTCGCGCCTTTGTCCTGTGAGTGGAAAAAGTGGAGGGCAATTCCTGCGCGACTTCTTCCCACCTCCGGCAGCCGCTGCTACGTTCCCTTCGAAAGCAAGCCACCGAGGTGGCGGAAAACCGGCGCGCACAGGCCGATTGAGGCGGGGAGGGGCTCGTGAGACGTATGACGGCACGACCCGGAAACGCCCACCAGGCCCGCCTGCTCAAGCTGTTGCGCGACGGCGGCCCCAACTCCCGTGCCCAGCTGGGCGACCAGGTCGACCTCTCACGGTCCAAGCTCGCCGTCGAGGTGGACCGGCTGCTGGAGACGGGGCTGGTCGTGGCCGACGGACTCGCCGCCTCGCGCGGTGGCCGCCGCTCCCACAACATCCGGCTCAACCCCCAGCTGCGCTTCCTCGGCGTCGACATCGGCGCGACCTCGGTCGACGTCGCCGTCACCAACGCCGAACTGGAGACCCTCGGGCACATCAACCACCCCATGGACGTGCGCGAGGGCCCGGTCGCGGTCTTCGAGCAAGTCCTGGCCATGGCCGCCAAGTTGAAGGCCTCGGGGCTCGCGGAGGGGTTCGACGGCGCCGGCATCGGCGTCCCGGGCCCGGTCCGTTACCCCGAGGGCATCCCCGTGGCCCCGCCGATCATGCCGGGCTGGGACGGCTTCCCCGTGCGGGAGGCGCTCAGCCAGGAACTCGGCTGTCCGGTCATGGTCGACAACGACGTGAACCTCATGGCGATGGGGGAGCAGCACGCGGGCGTCGCCCGCACCGTCGCCGACTTCCTCTGCGTCAAGATCGGCACGGGCATCGGCTGCGGCATCGTCGTCGGCGGTGAGGTCTACCGCGGTACGACGGGCAGCGCCGGCGACATCGGGCACATCCAGGCCGTGCCCGACGGCCGCCCCTGCGCCTGCGGCAACCGGGGCTGCCTGGAGGCCCACTTCAGCGGGGCCGCCCTCGCCCGTGACGCCATGGAGGCCGCCCAGCAGGGGCTCTCCGTCGAACTGGCGTCGCGGCTGGAGACCAACGGCGGCCTCACCGCCGTCGACGTCGCCGCCGCGGCCGCCGCCGGCGACGCCACCGCACTCGACCTGATCCGCGAGGGCGGCAACCGCACCGGCCAGGTCATCGCCGGCCTGGTGAGCTTCTTCAACCCGGGCCTGGTGGTGATCGGCGGCGGGGTGACCGGCCTCGGCCACACCCTGCTCGCCGCGATCCGCACCCAGGTCTACCGCCAGTCACTACCTCTCGCGACCGGCAACCTGCCCATCGTCCTGGGCGAGTTGGGACCCGCCGCCGGAGTCATCGGCGCGGCCCGGCTCATCAGCGACCACCTGTTCTCACCCGCGTAAGCGCACGTCAGTACGTCAGCACAGCACCACGCTCTCGGTACCGAGCCCTGCTCTGCCCTGCCCTGACACCGGCCCGCCCGCCAAGGGGAATCCGCATGGCACCAGAATCACCGCTGCTCAGCATGTCCGGCATCACCAAGTCGTTCCCCGGAGTCCGGGCCCTCGACGGCGTCGACCTCGACGTCCAGGCCGGTGAGGTGCACTGTCTGCTCGGCCAGAACGGCGCCGGGAAGTCGACCCTCATCAAGGTCCTGGCCGGCGCCCACCAGCCCGACACGGGCACCATCCGCTGGCGCGACGAGGAGGTCACGCTCCGCTCGCCGATCGCCGCCATGCGGCTCGGCATCGCGACCATCTACCAGGAACTCGACCTGGTGGAGCACCTGTCGGTCGCCGAGAACGTGCACCTGGGGCATGAGCCGACCGCCGCGGGGTTCGTCGTGCGGGGGAAGGCGGCCAAGGCCTCGACCGGAGCCCTGCTGAAGCGACTTGGCCACGGGGAGATCGACCCGGCCCGCCTCGTCGGGGAGCTGTCGGCGGCACAGCAGCAGATCGTGTCCATGGCCCGGGCGCTCTCCCACGACGTGCGGCTCATCGTCATGGACGAACCGTCCGCCGCCCTCGACCCGGACGAGGTCGACAACCTCTTCCGCATCGTCGGCGACCTCACCGCCGCGGGTGTCGCCGTCGTCTACATCTCGCACCGCCTGGAGGAGATCCGGCGCATCGGCGACCGGGTCACCGTACTGAAGGACGGCCGGGCCGTGGCGAACGGACTGCCCGCGAAGACCACACCGACCCGCGAGGTCGTCGCCCTGATGACCGGCCGCAACGTCGAGTACGTCTTCCCCGACCGGCCCGCGGCCCCACCGCCCGGCGAACCGGTGCTGACCGTCCGGGGGCTGTCCCGCGCCGGGGAGTTCGAGCCTCTCGACCTGGAGGTGCGGCCCGGCGAGATCGTGGGCCTCGCCGGACTCGTCGGCTCGGGCCGCTCCGAGATCCTGGAGACCGTCTACGGCGCCAGGAAGCCGACGTCCGGTCAGGTGCTGGTGGACGGGCGGCCCTTGAAGCCGGGCAGCGTCCGGGCCGCCGTCCGGGCCGGACTCGGGCTCGCCCCCGAGGAACGCAAGGCGCAGGCCCTGCTGATGCTGGAGTCCGTCACCCGCAACGTGTCGGTCTCCTCCATGTCCCGCTTCTCGCGCGCCGGCTGGATCGACCGGGGCGCCGAACTCGGTGCCGCCCGGGCCGCGACCCGCGAGCTGTCGCTCAGGCCCGACAACCCGTCCGTGCCCGTGCGCACCCTGTCCGGTGGCAACCAGCAAAAAGCCGTCCTCGCCCGCTGGCTGCTGCGCGGCTGCCGGGTGCTGCTGCTCGACGAACCCACCCGCGGCGTCGACGTCGGCGCCCGCGCCGAACTGTACGCGGTCGTCCGCCGGCTGGCCGACGAAGGCCTCGCCGTGCTGCTGGTCTCCAGCGAGGTGCCCGAGGTGCTCGGCCTCGCCGACCGCGTCCTGGTGCTGCGCGAGGGCCGTGTCGTCCACACGGCACCCGCGCGCGAACTCGACGAACACCGCGTACTCGACCTGGTCATGGAAGGAAGCCCGGCGTCATGACGCAGCCCGTCTCCCCGCCGCGGGACAGCAGCACCGACAAGGTGCCCCAGGCCCGGCCCACACCCTGGCGCGGCCTGCTGGCCCGCGCCGACGTCCGCACCCTCTCGCTGCTCGGCGTGCTCGCCGCGCTGATCGTCGTCGGCGGCATCACCAAGCCCGACGAGTTCCTCGACACCCGCAACCTGCAACTGGTCCTCACCCAGGCCTCCGTGGTCGGCGTCGTCACCGTCGGCATGACCTTCGTCATCATCTCCGGCGGCATCGACCTGTCGGTCGGCGCGATCGTCGCCCTCGCCTCGGTGTGGGCGACCACGGTCGCCACCCAGGAGTACGGCTTCGCCGGCATCCTCTTCACGGCGATCGTCGTCGGAGTCGGCTGCGGCCTGGTCAACGGGGTGCTCATCGCCTACGGCTCGATGGTGCCGTTCATCGCCACCCTCGCCATGCTGGCCTCCGCCCGCGGCCTCGCCCTGCAGATCACCGACGGCAAGACACAGATCGTCACCGTGCCGTCCGTCCTCGACCTGGGAGAGCGCGACGCCTACATCCTGGGCATCCCGCCGCTGGTCCTGGTCTTCGCCGTCGTGACGGTCATCGGCTGGCTGGTGCTCAACCGCACCACCTTCGGCCGCCGCACGGTCGCCGTCGGCGGCAACCCGGAGGCGGCCCGGCTCGCCGGCATCGACGTCCGCCGCCAGCGGCTCTACCTCTACCTGCTGTCCGGGCTGTGCTGCGGCATCGCCGCCTTCCTGCTGATCGTCCTGTCCGGCTCCGGCCAGAACACCAACGGCAACCTCTACGAACTCGACGCCATCGCCGCCGCGATCATCGGCGGCACCCTGCTCACCGGCGGCCGCGGCACCATCACCGGCTCGGTGCTCGGCGTCCTGATCTTCTTCACGATCACCAACATCTTCGCCCTGAACAACCTGCAGAGCGACGTCCAGCAGATCGCCAAGGGCGCGATCATCGTCGCCGCCGTGCTGGTCCAGCGCCGTACCGCGAGCACGACCTGAGGAAAGGGTTCACCGCCATGACCGAGATCACGAGCCGCAGAGGACTGCTCTTCGGGGCCGCCGCCGTCTCCGCCGGTGCCCTCCTCACGGGCTGCACGAGCAACGAGCCCTCCGACTCCAAGGACGAGCCGGCCGCCAACGACCAGCCCGCCGCCGACGACAAGCCCGGCAAGCAGGTCACCATCGGCTTCGCCGGACCGCAGGCCGACCACGGCTGGCTCAACGCCATCAACGACAACGCCAAGAGCCGCGCCGAGAAGTACTCCGACGTCACCCTGGAGATCACCGAGGGCTCCAACGACACCGCCCAGCAGATCGGCCAGATCGAGACCCTCATCAACAAGAAGGTCGACGTCCTGGTGGTGCTGCCCGCCGACGGCAAGGCCCTCACCCAGGCCGGCCTGAAGGCGATGCGCGCGGGCATCCCGGTCGTCAACCTCGACCGCATCTTCAACACCCCGCAGGCCTACCGCTGCTGGATCGGCGGCGACAACTACGGCATGGGCCTCAACGCCGGCCACTACATCGGCGAGAAGCTCAAGGGGAAGTCGAACGCCAAGGTCATCGAGCTGGCCGGCCTGGACAACCTGGAGCTCACCAAGCAGCGCACCCAGGGCTTCGACGACGCCCTGAAGAACTACCCCAACATCAAGAAGGTCGCCCGGCAGGCCGCCGAGTTCACCGTCGAGTCCGGCCAGGCCAAGATGGCCCAGCTGCTCCAGGCCCAGTCGAAGTTCGACGCGCTGTGGAACCACGACGACGACCAGGGCGTGGGCGCCCTGCGGGCCATCGACCAGGCCGGGCGCGACGACTTCCTGATGGTCGGCGGCGCCGGCGCCCTGTCCGCCTTCCAGGCCATCAAGCAGGACGACGGCGTGCTGAAGGCGACCGTCCTCTACCCGCCGACCATGGCCGCCTCCGCGATCGACCTCGCCCGCGCCCTCGGCCAGGGCAAGGGCATCGGCGGTCTGGCCGAGTTCGAGATCCCGTCGTCGATCACGCTCTACTCCGCCGTCGTCGACAAGACCAACGTCGACCAGTACATGTCCACCGGCTTCAAGTGATCCACCCCGCACCCCCCACGTGCGCCACCCCGACAAGGACGAGGAGGACACCCGTATGGGACAGCCGCAAGCGCAGTCAGATGGGACCGAGGCAGGCAAGCCACCCCTGCGCGTGGGGATGGTGGGCTACGCCTTCATGGGCGCCGCCCACTCCCAGGGCTGGCGCACCGCGGGCCGTGTCTTCGACCTGCCGCTGAACCCCGTGCAGGCCGTGATCTGCGGCCGGGACGCCACCGCCGTGCGGGCGGCGGCCGACCGCCACGGCTGGGCGTCCACCGAGACCGACTGGCGTACCCTCGTCGAACGCGACGACGTCGACCTCGTCGACATCTGCACCCCCGGCGACAGCCACGCCGAGATCGCCCTCGCCGCGCTCGCGGCCGGCAAGCACGTCCTGTGCGAGAAGCCCCTCGCCAACACCGTCGAGGAAGCCACCTCGATGGTGCGGGCCGCCGAAGAGGCCCACCAGCGGGGGCAGGTGGCGATGGTCGGCTTCAACTACCGCCGGGTGCCGGCCACCGCGCTCGCCCGCCGGATGGTCGCCGAGGGCCGCCTGGGCGCACTGCGGCACGTGCGCGTGACGTACCTCCAGGACTGGCTGGTCGACCCGCAGTTCCCGCTCACCTGGCGACTGCGCAAGGAACAGGCCGGCTCGGGCTCGCTCGGCGACCTCGGCGCGCACATCATCGACCTCGCGCAGTACCTCGTGGGGGAGCGGCTGGCGGGCGTCTCCGCACTGACGGAGACCTTCGTACGGGAGCGGCCCCTGCCCACCGGCGCCACGAGCGGCCTGTCCGCCGTCTCGTCCGCCGGCACCGGCCAGGTCACGGTCGACGACGCCGCCCTGTTCACGGCCCGCTTCCCCTCCGGCGCCCTCGCCTCCTTCGAGGCCACCCGCTACGCCACCGGCCGCAAGAACGCCCTGCGCATCGAACTCAACGGGGAGCGCGGCTCGCTCGCCTTCGACCTGGAGCGGCTCAACGAACTGTCCTTCCACGACGGCACCGAACCCGGCGCCGAGGCCGGGTTCCGCCGCATCCTGGTCACCGAGCCCGACCACCCCTACCTGGACGCCTGGTGGCCGCCGGGCCACGGCCTCGGCTACGAGCACACCTTCGTGCACCAGGCCCGCGACCTCGTCCACGCCATCGCCGAGGGCCGCCGCCCCGAACCCTCCTTCGCCGACGGGCTCCAGGTGCAGCGCGTGCTCGCGGCCGTGGAGGAGAGCGCCGAGAAGAACTCCGTCTACACCCCGATCGCGGTCTGAGGAGGCTGACGCGCATGCCGCGTACGTTCACGCTGTTCACCGGTCAGTGGGCCGACCTGCCGCTGGAAGAGGTCTGCCGGCTCGCCCGCGACTTCGGCTACGACGGCCTCGAACTCGCCTGCTGGGGCGACCACTTCGAAGTCGACAAGGCCCTCGCCGATCCGTCCTACCTGGACGGCCGCCGGGCGCTCCTCGACAAGTACGGCCTCAAGTGCTGGGCCGTCTCCAACCACCTGGTCGGCCAGGCCGTCTGCGACGCCATCATCGACGAACGCCACCAGGCGATCCTGCCCGGAGATGTGTGGGGCGACGGGGACCCGGAGGGGGTCCGCCAGCGGGCCGCGGACCGCATGAAGGACACCGCGCGTGCCGCGGCGGCCTTCGGCGTCGACACCGTCATCGGTTTCACCGGATCCGCCATCTGGCACCTGGTCGCCATGTTCCCGCCCGCCCCCGACGCGATGATCGAGCGCGGCTACCAGGACTTCGCCGACCGCTGGAACCCGATCCTGGACGTCTTCGACGCGCAGGGCGTGCGCTTCGCGCACGAGGTCCACCCCAGCGAGATCGCCTACGACTACTGGACCACCCAGCGGGCTCTCGAAGCCGTCGACCGGCGTCCCGCCTTCGGCCTCAACTTCGACCCGAGCCACTTCGTGTGGCAGGACCTCGACCCGGTCGGCTTCCTCTGGGACTTCCGCGACCGCATCTACCACGTCGACTGCAAGGAGGCCCGCAAGCGCCTCGACGGACGCAACGGACGGCTCGGCTCCCACCTGCCCTGGGGCGACCCCAGGCGCGGCTGGGACTTCGTCTCCGCCGGGCACGGCGACGTCCCCTGGGAGGACGTCTTCCGGATGCTGCGCTCCATCGGCTACCAGGGCCCGATCTCGGTCGAGTGGGAGGACGCCGGCATGGACCGGCTCCAGGGGGCGCCCGAGGCGCTGACCCGCCTCAAGGCCTACGACTTCGAGCCGCCGTCGGCCTCCTTCGACGCGGCCTTCGGCAACTGAGACTCCCTGAGCTCTCCGGGATGACGGCGCATCCCGGCGTACGCACCCGCCCGTACAACCGGCCCCATTCTGGAGGCATTCGTGCACGGGAACCACCGCACCGCCAGCACTGCCAGAGCCCGCAGAACCGAGCCTCACAGACGACGCCTGCGCCAAGCGGTCGCACTGTTCAGCGGCGCGCTGCTGGCGGGCGCCTCCCTCACCCTGACCGCACCGCAGGCCGGCGCGGCCGCCGCGGACGAGCCGGCCGTCGCGGCCGAGGACTTCCAGCAGGTCACCCTCGCCAAGGGCGAGGCGGAGGTCGGCGAGCCCATGTCGCTCGCCGTCCTCCCGGACCGCTCGGTCCTGCACACCTCCCGCGACGGCGAACTCCGCCTCACCGACGCCGCCGGCAACACCAAGCTCGCCGGCAAGCTCGACGTCTACTCCCACGACGAGGAGGGCCTCCAGGGCATCGGCGTCGACCCCGGCTTCTCGGAGAACCGTTTCATCTACCTCTACTACGCGCCCCCGTTGAACACCCCCGCGGGCGACGCCCCCGAGACCGGCACCGCCGCCGACTTCGCGCCCTTCGACGGCGTCAACCGGCTCTCCCGGTTCGTCCTGAAGACCGACGGCACCCTCGACACCGCTAGCGAGAAGAAGATCCTCGACGTCCCGGCCTCCCGCGGCCTGTGCTGCCACGTCGGCGGTGACATCGACTTCGACGCGCAGGGCAACCTGTACCTGTCCACCGGTGACGACACCAACCCGTTCCAGTCGGACGGCTTCACCCCGATCGACGAGCGCGCGAACCGCAACCCGGCCTTCGACGCCCAGCGGTCCGCCGGCAACACCAACGACCTGCGCGGCAAGATCCTGCGCATCAAGGTGAACGCCGACGGCTCCTACACCGTCCCCGAGGGCAACCTCTTCGCCCCCGGCACGGACAAGACCCGCCCCGAGATCTACGCGATGGGCTTCCGCAACCCGTTCCGCTTCAGCGTCGACAAGAAGACCGGCATCCTCTACGTCGGTGACTACGGCCCCGACGCCGGCGCCGCCGACCCCGCGCGCGGCCCGGCCGGCCAGGTCGAGTTCGCCCGCGTCACCGGCCCCGGCAACTTCGGCTGGCCGTACTGCACGGGCGACAACGACGCCTACGTCGACTACGACTTCGCGACCGGGACATCGGGTGCCGCGTTCGACTGCAACGCGCCGAAGAACACCTCCCCGAACAACACCGGCCTGACCGACCTGCCCCCGGCCCAGCCCGCCTGGATCCCCTACGACGGCGGATCGGTGCCCGAGTTCGGCACCGGCTCCGAGTCCCCGATGGGCGGCCCGGTCTACCACTACGACCCGGCGCTCGACTCGCCGGTGAAGTTCCCCGAGGCCTACGACGGCGACTTCTTCGCCACCGAGTTCGGCCGCCGCTGGATCAAGCGCATCACCAGCGACGCCGACGGCACCGTGCGGTCGATCAACGACGTGCCCTGGACCGGCACGCAGGTGATGGACTCGGCCTTCGGCCCCGACGGGGCGCTGTACGTCCTCGACTACGGCCTGTCGTGGTTCGGCGGTGACGAGCACTCCGCCCTGTACCGCATCGAGAACGCCACCGACGGCCACTCGCCCGTCGCCCAGGCGGCGGCGAGCAAGACCTCCGGCCAGGCACCGCTGCGGGTCAGCTTCTCCTCCGCGGGCACCAGCGACCAGGACGGCGACGCCCTCACCTACAGCTGGGACTTCGGGGACGGCGGCAAGTCCACCGCGGCCAACCCCACCTACCGCTACAGGAAGAACGGCACCTACACCGCCACCCTGACGGTCAAGGACACGACCGGCCGCACCGGCAGCGCCAGCGTGCAGATCGTCGTCGGCAACACCGCGCCGACCGTGGTCCTGGAGACGCCGAAGGACGGGCAGCTGTTCAGCTTCGGTGACGCCGTCCCGTTCAAGGTGAAGGTCACCGACCCGGAGGACCGGACCATCGACTGCTCCAAGGTCAAGGTCACCTTCATCCTCGGCCACGACACCCACGGCCACCCCCTGACCTCGGCCAACGGCTGCACCGGCACCATCCAGACCAGCGCCGACGGCGGCCATGACGAGGACGCCAACATCTTCGGAGTCCTCGACGCCGAGTACACCGACAACGGAGGCGGCGGCCAGGCCGCGCTGACCACGCACGACCAGAACGTGGTGCAGCCCCGGCACCGCCAGGCCGAGCACTACGGCAACGCCTCCGGCGTCACGGTCATCACCAAGGACACCGCGCACGGCGGCAAGACCGTCGGCGACATCGACAACGGCGACTGGATCTCCTTCACGCCGTACGTCCTGAACAACGCCACGAAGATCACCGCACGCGTCTCCTCCGGCGGCGCCGGCGGCACCCTCGAGATCCGCGCGGGCTCCGCCAAGGGCACCCTGCTCGGCAAGACGACCGTGCCGGTGACCGGCGGCTGGGAGACCTTCCAGGACGTCCAGGCGAACCTGTCCCGCGCGCCCAGGGGCACCACCACGCTCTACCTGGTCTTCAGGGGGAGCGGCACCGGCGCCCTGTTCGACGTCGACGACTTCACGTTCACGACCAGCTGAGAGGAGGCGGCCGACATGCGATCGACCAGCAGATACGCGACGGGAGTCGTGGGCGCCGCCCTGCTCCTGGGGTGCGTCTCGGGCCCGGCCTCGTCCCAGGACGACACCGAGGGCAAGCGGGTCCTGGTCTTCTCCAAGACCGCCGGCTTCCGGCACGACTCCATCCCCGAGGGCGTCGCGGCGGTGAAGCAGCTCGGCGGACAGGGCGGTTTCACCGTCGACGCGACCGAGAACGCGGGCGCCTTCACCTCGTCCAACCTGCGGCGCTACGACGCGGTCGTGTTCCTGTCGACGACCGGAGACGTCCTCGACGCCCGGCAGCAGCGCGCCTTCGAGGGCTACATCCGCGCCGGCGGTGCCTACGTCGGCGTGCACGCCGCCGCCGACACCGAGTACGACTGGGCGTTCTACGGCGGCCTCGCCGGCGCCTACTTCCAGTCGCACCCGGCGATCCAGCCCGCGACCGTGCACGTCGAGGACCACGCCCACCCGGCGACCTCCGGACTGGAACGGGCGTGGAACCGCACCGACGAGTGGTACAACTACCGCTCAAACCCGCGGGAGAGAGCCCACGTCCTCGCCTCGCTCGACGAGTCGTCCTACACCGGCGGCACCATGCAGGGCGACCATCCGATCGCCTGGTGCCAGAACTACCAGGGCGGCCGTTCCTTCTACACCGGCGGCGGCCACACCAAGGAGTCCTACGCCGAACCCGCCTTCCGCACGCACCTGCTGGGCGGAATCCGCTGGGCCATCGGTGAGGCCGAGGCCGACTGCCGACCGGAGACGGGCTACCGGCCGCTCTTCGACGGCACTCCCGCCTCGCTGGACGACTGGCGGCAGGCGGGCCCGGGCTCCTTCACCCTCTCCGACGACGGCACGCTCACGTCGTCGGGCGGCATGGGCATGCTCTGGTACGCCACGTCGGGCTTCTCCTCGTACTCCCTGAAGCTCGACTGGAAGATGGCCAGCGACTCCGGCGACGACAACTCCGGCGTCTTCGTGGGCTTCCCGGCCTCGGACGACCCCTGGTCGGCGGTGAACAACGGCTACGAGATCCAGATCGACGCGACCGACGCCGCGGACCGCACCACCGGCGCGGTGTACGGCTTCAAGTCCGCCGATCTCAGGAAGCGCGACCGTGCGCTGAACCCGCCGGGGGAGTGGAACACGTACGAGATCCGCGTGGAGGGCGAGCGCCTCCGCGTGTGGCTCAACGGCGTGCAGATCAACGATTTCACCAACACCGACCCGGCCCGGAGCCTCGTCGACGGACACCTCGGCATCCAGAACCACGGAGCCGAGGACAAGGTGTCCTTCCGCGACATCCGGATCAAGGAACTGCCCGCGAAGGTCTCGCAGGGCGACTGAGCGGCGGCGGGCGGGGGACGCCGGACTCCCGCCCGCCGTCTTCACCTCTCCGGCGTCCTCACCTCCCCGCTGGGGTCCTGTCCTGGTACGACAAGGAGGCTGCCGATGTCAGTGTCCCGTTCCGAGTCCCGTGTGGGGGTGTGGCTGATCGGAGCGCGCGGCTCCGTCGCCACGACCGTCGTGGCGGGCTGCGCCGCCGTGACGGCGGGTCTGCAACCGCCGACGGGCATGGTGACCGAGACGCCCCCCTTCGCCGACAGCGGCCTGCCGGCCCTGTCGTCCCTCGTCTTCGGCGGACACGACACACTCGACTGCCCCCTGCCCAAACGCGCCGAGGCACTGGCGGCCGGGGGAGTGCTGCCGCCGGGCCTCACCTCCGCCGTCACCGCCGAACTGGCCGCCGCCGACCGTGATATCAGGCCCGGCGGCCCCCTGACCGGGGACACCCGCGACGCCGACGAACTGATCGCCGCCTTCGCGGCCGACATCCAGGACTTCGTGCGGCGCCACGGCCTGTCCCGTGCGGTGGTCGTGAACGTGGCCTCCACGGAAGCCGCGCCCACCGGCGACGCCCTCCCGCCGAGCTCCCTGTACGCCGCGGCAGCCCTGCGCGCCGGGTGCCCCTACGTGAACTTCACCCCGTCGACCGGCCTGCACCACCCCGCGCTGGCCTCGCAGGCACGGTCGTCCGGTCTCCCCTACGCGGGCCGCGACGGCAAGACCGGTCAGACCCTGCTGCGCTCGGTGCTGGGCCCGATGTTCGCCCAGCGGGCCCTGACCGTCCGCGCCTGGTCCGGCACGAACCTGCTCGGTGGCGGTGACGGTGCAGCCCTGGCCGACCCGGCCGCCGCGGCGGCCAAGAACGCCGGCAAGGAACGCGTCCTCGCCGACACCCTCGGCACCACCCCGCAGGGCGAGACCCACATCGACGACGTCCCCGCCCTCGGCGACTGGAAGACCGCCTGGGACCACATCGCCTTCGACGGCTTCCTCGGCACCCGCATGATCCTCCAGACCACCTGGCAGGGCTGCGACTCCGCCCTGGCGGCACCCCTCGTCCTCGACCTCGCCCGTCTGACCGCCCGTGCCCACGAGTCGGGCCTGTCCGGCCCGCTCGACGCCCTCGCCTTCTACTTCAAGGACCCCGTGGGGGACGCGCCGTCGGGCCTGGCCGAGCAGTACGAGGCACTGATCGGCTTCGCCCACAGCCTTCGGGGAGCGGAGCCGGCGGGACCGGGGGAGGGCGCGGGGCTCCCGCAGAGCGCCGGAGAGGGCCGCGAACTCCGCCCGGGGGAACAGACCAACGGGACGGAGGGCCTGCGGTGAGGCGGCGCGAACGCCCTTGCGGAGCCTCAGGCGGCACGGGTGACACCTCCCATGAAGGGGACGCCGGCGGCACGGCGCCCCGCGGCTGCACCAGCCGCCCGGCACGGGTACGCGCCTGGGCCGAACTCCTGCGCCTCCCTGCCCTGTTCAGCGTGCCGGGCGACGCACTCGCCGGCACGGCCGCGGCCGGCGCACCGCCCAACGCCCGCACCCTGCTCGCCATCGGCTCCTCCCTCTGCCTGTACGGGGCCGGCATGGCCCTCAACGACTGGGCGGACCGCGAGGTGGACGCCGTCGAACGCCCCCACCGCCCCCTGCCCTCCGGCCGCATCCGGCCCGCCGCCGCGCTCACCGCCGCCTGTGCCCTCACCGGAGCCGGACTGGCCCTGGCCGCCCGCGCCGGCCGCCCCGCCCTGGCCGTCGCCGCGCCCCTGGCGGTGACCGTCTGGGCGTACGACCTCACCCTGAAGCACACAACGGCCGGGCCCGTGGCCATGGGCGCGGCCCGCGGACTGGACCTGCTCCTGGGCGCCGCGGCCACCACCGGCCGTACCCGCCGGGCACTGCCCTCCGCCGCCCTCCTCGGCACCCACACCCTGGCCGTCACGGCGGTCTCCCGGCAGGAGGCCCGGAGCGGCTCACCTCTGACTCCCCTGGCGGCGCTTGCGACGACGGCCCTGCTGACCCGCCTGGTGACGCACCGCCTCGCGAGTCCCCCGAAAGGCGGTCGGGAAGCAGCCGCCCACGTCCTGCCGGGCCTGCCGCCCGCCCGTCCCCGAGGGCGCGAGCCGGGCCGACAGCCCGTGGCACACCTCACCACCGCCCTCGCAGCCGCCTACGCCGCGACCACCGCCCGCCCCTACGTCCACGCCGCCCTCAATCCCTCGCCTCCTCTCACCCAGCGAGCGGTCGGCGCCGGCATCCGCGCCACGATCCCCCTCCAGGCCACCCTGACCGCCCGCTCCCGGAGCACGGCCACCGCCCTCCTCATCGCGGCCCTCGCCCCGCTCGGAGCGAGGTTCGGGAAGAAGGTGAGCGTCACATGAGCTCCGAAGCCCGAGCCCCCGGCAGCCGAGCCACCCCAGCAGGGCCCGCCCTGCCTTCCCTCCGCTTCGGCTACGGCACCAACGGCCTGGCCGACCTCCGGCTGGACGACGCGCTCCGCCTTCTCGCCGACCTCGGATACGACGGAGTCGGGCTGACCCTCGACCACATGCACCTCGACCCGCTTGCCCCGGACCTCGCCACCCGCACCCGCCGGGTCGCGCACCGGCTGGACGCGCTCGGACTGGACGTCACCGTGGAGACGGGCGCCCGCTATGTGCTCGACCCGCGCCGCAAACACGGCCCCTCCCTGCTGGACCCGGACCCGGATGACCGGGCTCGTCGTGCCGACCTCCTCCTCCGCGCCGTGCGGGTCGCGGCCGACCTCGGGGCCCACGCGGTCCACTGCTTCAGCGGGACCGTCCCGGAGGGCACCGACACGGACACCGCGTGGAAGCGCCTCGCCGAGAGCCTCACGCCCGTCCTGGCCGCCGCCGCGTCCGCCGGCGTTCCGCTCGCCGTCGAGCCCGAGCCGGGGCACCTCCTCGCCACCCTGGCCGACTTCCATCACCTCCGCCGCATCCTCGGCGACCCCGAACCCCTCGGCCTCACCCTCGACATCGGCCACTGCCAGTGCCTCGAACCCCTCCCTCCCGCCGACTGCGTGCGCGCCGCCGCCCCGTGGCTGCGGCACGTCCAGATCGAGGACATGCGGCGCGGTGTCCACGAGCACCTCCCCTTCGGGGACGGGGAGATCGACTTCCCGCCGGTCCTGGCGGCCCTCGCCGCCACCGGCTACCAGGGGCTGACCGTCGTCGAACTGCCCCGCCACTCCCACGCCGGTCCTCACCACGCCGGACACTCCCTCCCGTTCCTCCGTCACGCCGAGCAGACCGCGCCCACCGGCTCGCCACGTCCTGCTCCGGCTCTCCAGCAGGCCGCGCCACCCCACGGCGCTCCCTCCACCGCCCCTGAAGGGAGCAGCACCCCATGACCCACCCCCGCACCACCCCGGCGGCGAGAACCGACGCCTCCCAGGGCGCCCGAGCCCACGAGAACACCGCCGCCCGGGACACCCAGGACCACGAGGCCGCCGTCGCACGGGACAGCCAGGACTCCGACCCCCTGGCCACCGCGGACACCCACAGCACCCAGACCACCCCCGACACCGCCCTCACCTCCTCGCTGGACGACCTCCGCCGCCACCTCACCACCCACCTCGACCCCGCCGCCCGTGCCTGGCTCGAGCACGCCCTCGACGAGGCCGCCGCCCACCCCGGCATCCACGGGCCGATCTCCGCGTGGGAACTGCGCCTCGCCGAGGCCGGCCGTCGCTGCGGTGCCGCCCACGCCGATGCCGCACGCGTCCTCATCCTCGACGCGGCCCGGGCCGGCACCGACGCCCTGACCCGGGTGTACTTCCAGGGCACCGCCGACGAGCGCCGTGCCGTCCTGCACGCCCTGCCCCACCTCGTGTCCGGCCCCGGCGCCCTCCCGCTCGTGGAGGACGCCCTGCGCACCAACGACACCCGGCTCCTCACCGCCGCCGTCGGCCCGTACGCCGCCCGGCACCTGGCCCCCCACGAATGGCGCCATGCCCTGCTGAAGTGCCTGTTCACCGGCGTCCCCGTCGAACACGTGGCGGACCTGTCCCGGCGTGCCCGGGGCGACGGTGAACTCGCCCGCATGCTGGGCGACTACGCCGCCGAGCGCACCGCGGCCGGCCGCACCGTCCCCGAGGACCTGTACCGCGTCCTGGACCTGACCGAGTCCGTGACTCTGCCCCCCGGCACGGACCACCCCCACGGCAAGGAGTCCTGATGCGCATCTTCGACCCCCACATCCACATGACGTCCCGCACCACGGACGACTACGAGGCCATGCACGCCGCCGGTGTCCGCGCCGTCGTCGAGCCCTCCTTCTGGCTCGGTCAGCCCCGCACCTCGCCCGCCTCCTTCCTCGACTACTTCGACTCCCTCCTCGGCTGGGAGCCGTTCCGTGCGGCCCAGTACGGCATCGCCCACCACTGCACGCTGGCGCTCAACCCCAAGGAGGCGAACGACCCGCGCTGTGTGCCCGTGCTGGACGCACTGCCCCGGTATCTCGTCAAGGACAACGTCGTGGCCGTCGGCGAGATCGGCTACGACTCCATGACCCCCGCCGAGGACACCGCCCTCGCCGCCCAGCTCCAGCTCGCCGCCGACCACGGCCTGCCCGCCCTCGTGCACACCCCGCACCGCGACAAGCTCACCGGTCTGCGCCGCACCCTCGACGTCGTCCGGGAGTCCGCACTGTCGCCGGAACGCGTCCTGATCGACCACCTCAACGAGACCACCGTCAAGGAGGCCAGGGACAGCGGCTGCTGGCTGGGTTTCTCCGTCTATCCGGACACCAAAATGGACGAGGAGCGGATGATCGCGATCCTGCGCGCCTACGGCACCGAGCAGGTCCTGGTCAACTCCGCCGCCGACTGGGGAAAGAGCGACCCCCTCAAGACCCGCAAGGTCGGCGACCTGATGCTGGCCGAGGGCTTCGGCGAGGACGACGTCGACCAGGTGCTGTGGCGCAACCCCGTCGCCTTCTACGGGCTCAGCGGCCGCCTGAACCTCGACGTCGCCGGCACGGAGGCCACCCACGAGGGCAACTCCATCCTCCGCGGCGTCCCGAAGGACCCGCACGAGCCGGACCTCGGCCCGGGAGACGGCGACGGACCGGCCCGCGTCCCCGCCGCGGGGGCGTGAACCATGCGCTTCCGGCACCCCGACGGCTCCACCGTCCACCTCGCCTACTGCACCAACGTGCACCCCGCCGAGACCCTCGACGGCGTCCTCGCGCAGCTCCGCGACCACTGCGAACCCGTCCGCCGCCGCCTGGGCCGCGACCGGCTCGGCATCGGGCTGTGGCTCGCCAAGGACGCCGCCCACGCCCTCGACACCGACCCGTCCGCACTGCGCGGCCTGCGCACCGAGCTCGACCGGCGCGGCCTCGAGGTCGTCACCCTCAACGGCTTCCCGTACGAGGGCTTCGGCGCCGAAGAGGTCAAGTACCGCGTCTACAAGCCGGACTGGGCCGACCCGGAACGCCTCGACCACACCACCGCCCTGGCCCGCGTCCTCGCCGGGCTCCTCCCCGACGACGTCGCCGACGGCACCATCTCCACCCTCCCCCTCGCCTGGCGCACCGCGTACGACGACGAACGCGCCAAGACCGCCCGCACCGCCCTGCGCACCCTCGCCGAACGCCTCGACGCCATCGAGGAGCTGACCGGCCGCTCCGTCCGCGTCGGGCTGGAACCGGAACCCGGCTGCGTCATCGAGACCACCCGCGACGCCATCGCACCGCTCACCGCGATCGCCCACGACCGCATCGGCATCTGTGTCGACACCTGCCACCTCGCCACCTCCTTCGAAGACCCGCACACCGCCCTGGACGCCCTCGGCGAGGCCCGCGTCCCCGTCGTCAAATCCCAGCTCTCCGCCGCCCTGCACGCCGAACACCCCCATCTGCCCGAGGTCCGCGAGGCCCTCGCCGCCTTCGCCGAACCCCGCTTCCTGCACCAGACCCGCACGGCCACCGCCGTCGGCCTGCGCGCCACCGACGACCTCGGCGAGGCCGTCGCGGGCCACGCACTGCCCGACGGCGCACCCTGGCGCGCCCACTTCCACGTCCCCCTGCACGCGGCCCCCGCCGCACCCCTCACCTCCACACTCCCGGTCCTGAAGACCGCACTCACCCGGCTCGTCGGCGGCCCGGCCCCGCTCACCCGCCACCTGGAGGTCGAGACCTACACCTGGCAGGCCCTCCCGTCCGAGCTGCGCCCCCGTGGCCGCAGCCAGCTCGCCGAGGGCATCGCCGCCGAACTCACCCTCGCCCGTGACCTGTTGACGGACCTCGGACTGAAGGAGCTGCCGTGAGCACCGACCTGTCCGCCCCGGGCGCACACCCGGACCGCACGGGACCCACCCCGCTCCTCGTCCTCGACGTCGTCGGACTCACCCCCCGTCTCCTCGACCACATGCCCCACCTCAAGGCGCTCGGCCAGTCCGGCTCCCGCGCCCCGCTCGGGACCGTCCTGCCCGCCGTCACCTGCGCCGCCCAGTCCACGTTCCTCACCGGCACCATGCCCTCGGAGCACGGCATCGTCGGCAACGGCTGGTACTTCCGCGAACTCGGCGACGTCCTCCTCTGGCGCCAGCACAACGGCCTCGTGGCCGGTGACAAACTCTGGGACGCCGCCCGCCGCGCCCACCCCGGCTACACCGTCGCCAACATCTGCTGGTGGTACGCCATGGGCGCCGACACCGACATCACCGTCACCCCCCGTCCGGTCTACTACGCCGACGGCCGCAAGGAACCCGACTGCTACACCAGGCCGGCCGCGCTGCACGACGAACTCACCGAAGAACTCGGAACGTTCCCCCTCTTCCACTTCTGGGGCCCGGGAGCGGACCTCGTCTCCAGTCGGTGGATCATCGACGCGACCCGCCACATCATCCGCACCCGGCACCCCGACCTGACGCTCTGCTACCTCCCTCACCTCGACTACGACCTCCAGCGCTTCGGCCCCGACGACCCGCGCTCCCTGAAGGCGGCCGCCGACCTGGACGCCGCCGTGGCACCGCTCCTGGACGACGCCCGCGCCGAGGGCCGCACGGTCGTCGCGCTGTCCGAATACGGCATCACCCGGGTGAACCGGCCCGTCGACATCAACCGCGACCTGCGCCGCGCCGGCCTGCTGGAGGTGCACACCCAGGACGGCATGGAGTACCTCGACCCGATGGCGTCCCGTGCCTTCGCGGTCGCCGACCACCAGATCGCCCACGTCTATGTGCGCCGCCCCGAGGACCTCGACGCCGCCCGGGCCGCCCTCGACGGCCTGCCCGGCATCGAGCAACTCCTCGACGACGAGGGCAAGAAGGCCCACCACCTCGACCATCCGCGCGCCGGCGAACTCGTCGCCGTGGCGGAACCGGACGCCTGGTTCACGTACTACTACTGGCTCGACGACGCCCGCGCCCCCGACTTCGCGCAGCTCGTCGAGATCCACCGCAAACCCGGCTACGACCCGGTCGAGCTCTTCATGGATCCCCTCGACCCCTACGTCAAGGTCAAGGCGGCCACCGCACTGGCGCGCAAGAAACTCGGCATGCGCTACCGCATGGCGGTCGTGCCCCTGGACCCCTCACCTATTCGCGGCAGCCACGGCCGCCTTCCGGCGAGCGACGACGACGGTCCGCTCCTCATCTGCTCCACCCCCCGCGCTGTCGGCGACCGCGTCGCGGCCACCGATGTGAAGTCACTGCTGCTCCGACTCGCCGGTCTCGACTGAGGCCGCAACCCTCAGTCCCGACTGGTCACAAGTGAAGCACTCACCACTGACAACGCCCTGCGATCACGAGGAGATCCACGCATGAGCCGCTTCTCCCAGCCCGACCCCGAGCTCAGCCACCGCCTCAGCAGACGAGGCATGCTCGGCGTGGCCGCAGGCGCCACCGCCGCCGCCCTGCTCGGTGCCGCCGCCCCCGCGACAGCCGCCACCGGAAACGTGTCCGGAGCCACCGGCACGGCCGCCGGCGCCAAGGGCCGCGGCCGCCCCGTCCTGCCGCCCGGCCGCCTCGGCATCCAGCTCTACAGCCTCCGCGACAAGGTCTCCACGCTCGGCTTCGGCCCCGTCTTCGCCGAACTGGAGAAGTACGGCTACGACGAGGTCGAGTTCGCCGGCTACACCCAGGGCTCGGCCGGCCCCATCACACTCGCCCAGCTCAAGCGGCTGGCCCGGAACCACGGCCTGAACCCGATCGGCAGCCACGTCGGCTACTACTCCAGCGACCCGAACGCCTACACCTTCGCCCAGAACCTCACCAAGGTCCTCGACGACGCCCAGGCCCTCGGCCTCAAGCACATCGGCACGGCCTCCGGCCCGTTCCGCTACGGCTCGACCGTCGACGCGTGGAAGCGCGCCGCCGAGGACTTCAACACCTACGGCGCGGCGGCGAGGGCCCGGGGCATGAAGTTCTACCAGCACAACCACTCCGAGGAGTTCAGCTTCGCCACCGACAACCCGAAGGTCCGCCTCTACGACGTCCTGCTCAAGGAGACCGACCCGGACCTCGTCCACCTGGAGATGGACATCTACTGGGCGTACGTCGGGCAGTTCCGCTTCTCCGAGCGGCCCGACGGCACGCCCGCCCCGTTCGAGCCGCTGGACTACGTCCTCAAGCAGCCCGACCGCTACCCGCTGTTCCATGTGAAGGACGGGGAGAGCGACCCGTCGAACCCGTACGGCTACCGCATGACCGACGTCGGCGACGGTGACATCGACTACCAGCGGTTCATCTCCGCCGTGACCCGGCTGCGCGGCCACCGCATGGCCCACCACTGGCAGGCCGAGCACGACAACCCGGCGGAGTCCTTCACCTTCGCGCGCCGCTCCAGCGCGCACCTGCACTCGCTGCGGGAGAAGTGCTGAGGGCCGTACCGGCATGAGGAGGCCCCTCCCCGGCGGGGAGGGGCCTCCTCATGTAAGTGGGGGGACGGTCAGTTCACCGGCTGTGCCTGGCCGTGTCCCGGCTGGCGCAGCAGCAGCGCGACCGCCGCCGCGAGCATCGACACGCCCCCGGCGAGCGCGTACGCGCCGTTGTAGCCCCAGGCCGCGACCACCATGGAGCCCAGCCCGCCGCCGAACAGGCCGCTGATCAGCTTGCCGCTGTAGATCAGCCCGTAGTTGCTGGCGTTGTAGTTCTCCCCGAAATAGTCCGGGGTGAGCGCCGCGAACAGCGGATAGAACGCGCCGCCGCCGAAGCCGGAGAGGAACGCGAAGAACAGGAACAGCCACTCGCTCTTCAGGTCGCCCGCCCAGATGACGCCGAACTGGGCGAGGCCCAGGACGACGATGACGAACACCAGGGTGGACTTGCGGCCCCACCGGTCGGACAGCCAGCCCACCACGCCGCGGCCGACGCCGTTGACGACCGCCATCACGCCCATGGACGACGCCGCCACCAGCGGGCCGAAGCCCACCTCCTTGGCGAAGTCGACCTGGAAGGAGATCCCGAAGATGGACACGCCGGCGGTCATCACCACGGAGAGCCACATCAGCGGCAGCATGCCCGTCCTGATGGCCTCCTTCGGGGTGTACTGGCGCACCGCCGGAGGGTTCTTGGCGAGGCTCGTGGCGTTCTTCCGGTCGCCGGAGTGGGTCAGCGGATCGATGTCGGCCGGCCACCAGTTCTTCGGCGGGTCCTTGAAGAAGAACGCGCAGGCCAGCACCACGATCATGACGTAACAGCCGATGAGGTCCAGGACGCGGTGGTAGTTCGCCGTGTCGAAGCCGTAGTTGAAGATGAAGATGAACGGCAGCGACCCGTACGCGAACCCGCCGTTGACGAAGCCCGTGCGGGCGCCCCGCCGTTCCGGGAACCACTTGCCGACCATGTTGATGCAGGTGGCGTAGACGAGCCCGGCGCCGATCCCGCCGACCACGCCGAAACCGAGGATCGCCAGCAGCACGTTGTCCAGGTGCGACAGGGCGAGGAACCCCAGCAGGCACATGCCGGACCCGAGGTACATGGCCGTGCGCGCCGTCAGACGGCCCTTCTCCCGCAGCCAGCCCGCGGGGAAGGCGATGCCGGCCTGGAAGAACACCCATACGCTGAGGATCCAGAAGGTGTTGCTCTGCGTCCAGCCGTGCGCGTGGGACAGGGTGTCCTCCGCGGAGCCGTACGCGTACTCGAAGACGCTGATGGCCATCATGGCGATCCACGGCAGATACACCATGAGCTTGCGCGAGTGCCCCAGGATGTCCCGGTCGGTCTCACCGACGCGGTAGACGCGGCCGTGGGAGTCGGTGACCTCGCGGTAGGGACGGTGTGCGGCGTCGGAAGGTGTGGACGAACTGCTTGCTGCGTACGGATCTGCCGTCATGTCAGGCTGTGTCCTCGCCGAGCGGTTGCGGGTTGGGTGCGATGCGGCGCCTTTCCTTGTCGCGTCCCGGCGGGGTCAGGAACAGTGCCACGCAGCCGGCGAAGAGGGAGATGGAGCCGGCCACGATGAACGCACCGGAGTGTCCCCAGGCGCTGACGACCACGGCACCCATGCCCGCGCCCAGTCCGGAGACGAGTTTGGCGCTGTAGACCATGCCGTAGTTGGACGCGTTGTTGTTCTCGCCGAAGTAGTCGGCGGTGAGGGCCGCGAACATCGGGAAGATGGCGCCGCCGCCGAAGCCGGAGATCGCGGAGAAGATCAGGAAGAGCGTGAGGTTCTTGCTCTCGGCCGACCAGAGGATGCCGTACTGGGCGAGGCCCAGGATGAGGCAGACCACGAGCAGGCACCGCTTGCGGCCGTAGAGGTCGGAGAGCCAGCCGATGACCCCGCGGCCGGTGCCGTTGACGACCGCCTTCAGGGACATGGCCGTGGCCACGATGCCGCCCGCGAATCCCGCTTCCTCGCCGATGTCCACCTGGAAGGCGATACCGAAGATGTTCACGCCGGACGTACACGCCAGGCAGAACCACATCAGGGCCACCCGGCCGGTCTGCCACGCCTCCTTGGGGGAGTACTGTCGCACCGCCGGCGGGTTCATCCGCAGGGAGCGCGCCGCGCGCGGGTCGTCCGGCGGGTTCAGCGGGTCGATCGTGCTGGGCCACCAGTTCTTCGGCGGGTCCTTGAAGAAGTAGCCGGAGCACGCGACCAAAGCGGCCAGGAACACACCCACCGAGACCAGTACCCAGCGGAAGTTGGTCAGGTCCATGTAGCCGTTGAAGAGGAAGACGAAGGGCACCGAGCCGTAGGCGAAGCCGCCGTTGACGAAGCCGGTCTTGCCGCCCTTCCGCTCCGGATACCACTTGCCGACCATGTTGACGCAGGTGGCGTACACCATGCCCGCGCCCATGCCGCTGAACATGCTGAAGCCGATGTAGGCGAAGACCACGTGCGGCGCGAAGGCAAGCGACAGATAGCCCAGCAGCGTGCCCGTCGCGCCGAGCATCATCGCCCAGCGGGCCGGAAGTTTTCCGCTCTCACGCAGTTTGCCCGCGGGGAAGGCCACCGCGGCCTGGAAGAAGACCCACACGGTCATCATCCAGAAGATGTGCATGCTGTCCCAGTGGTGCGCGGTGTGCAGGGTGTCCTCGGCGGACGCGAACGCGTACTCGGCGGAGGAGATGCCCATCATGCCGATCCACGGCAGGATGACCATCCACTTGCGTTTGCGGCCCATGATGTCGATGTCGGTCTCACCGATGCGGTAGACGCGTCCGTTCGCGTCCGTGACCTCTCGGTAGGGAACCGTGGTGGGCAGATCGGTCGTTGTCATGTCGTGTCGCACCCCTTGCGTCGAAAGATCTGGCCAGCGCCCCCTGTCCCATGCCTTTCGTGCGCGTGCGGGTCCCGGGGCCGGCCGACGCGCACCGTCGGCCGGCCCCCCGCTCCCTCACCTCATGTACCGCCCCCCAGCCGCCCCGCCTCCCGCGCCCAGCGGTACTTCGCCCCGAGCACGGCCACCGGCTTCTCGGTCGTGTACGGGTAGGCCACGACCCCGCGCTCGAAGAGGTACTGGCAGGCCTCCTCGACCTCCACGTCCCCGGCGAGCGACGCCACGACCGGCTTCTCGATACCGCGCTCCCGGAACTCGGCCACCACGCGCGCGGTGAGCTCCGCGAAGACCATGGGAGGGGTGACGATGGTGTGCCAGTAGCCGAGGACGAGCGCGTGGATGCGCGGATCCTCCAGCCCCAGCCGGATCGTCGCCTCGTACGTCGACGGCGGCTCGCCCCCCGTGATGTCCACGGGGTTGCCGGCGGCCCCGAAGGGCGGGATGAACTTCCGGAACGCCTCGTCCAGGTCGGGCGGGATCTCCATCAGTGACAGGCCGTTGTCCGTCACCGCGTCCGAGAGGAGCACACCGCTGCCGCCGGCCCCCGTGATGATCACGACGTTGTCGCCCTTGGGAGCGGGGAGCACGGGCAACGCGCGCGCGTACTCCAGCATGTCGTTCAGCCCCGGCGCCCGGATCACCCCGGCCTGCCGCAGGATGTCGTCGTACACGGCGTCGTCGCCCGCCAGGGCGCCGGTGTGCGAGCCGGCCGCCTTCGCGCCCACCGCCGTACGCCCCGCCTTCAGCACGACCACGGGCTTCTTCGGCACGGTCGCCCGCGCGGCCTCCACGAAGGCCCGCCCGTCCTTGAGGTCCTCCAGGTGCATCGCGATGCAGTCGGTGTGCGGGTCCTCCCCGAACCAGGTCAGCAGGTCGTCCTCGTCCAGGTCCGACTTGTTGCCGAGCCCGACGATCGCCGACACACCCGTCTTGGTGGTGCGCGCGAAGCCCAGGATGGCCATCCCGATGCCGCCCGACTGCGAGGTCAGCGCCACCCCGCCCTTGACGTCGTACGGCGTGCAGAACGTGGCGCACAGGTCCTGCCAGGTCGAGTAGTAGCCGTAGATGTTCGGCCCCAGCAGCCGCACTCCGTACCGCTCGGCGATCGCCACGATCTCCGCCTGCAGTTCGTGTTCACCGGTCTCGGCGAACCCGGACGGAATCAGCACGGCGTTCGGGATGCCCTTGCGTCCCACCTCCTCCAAGGCGGCGGCCACGAACTTGGCGGGAATAGCGAAGACCGCCACATCCACCTCACCGGGAACGTCCGTGACACTCTTGTACGCCTTGCGGCCCAGAATGTCATCGGCCTTGGGATTCACCGGATGGATGTCGCCCGCGAAACCTCCGTCGACGAGGTTGCGCATCACCGAGTTGCCGATCTTGCCCTGCTCGTTGGAAGCACCGATGACGGCGACCGCACTCGGCTGCATCAGCCGGCGCATCGACGTGAGGATCTCGTCCCTCGAGTACTTCCGGCGAGGCGCGGGCTGCGACTCGGCGAGGATGACCCGGATGTCGGCCGCCACCGCCCCCTCCGCGGTGGCGATCACCGGATTGAGGTCCACCTCCGCGATCTCCGGGAAGTCCGCGACGAGTTGCGACACGCGGCGGATCTGCTCGGCGACGGCCCACCGGTCCACGCCGGCCTGGCCGCGCACTCCGCGCAGGATCTCCGCCGACCTGATGGAGTCCAGCATCGACAGCGCCTCGTCGGCGTCCACCGGCGCGAGCCGGAACGTGACGTCCTTGAGCACCTCGACGAGCACCCCGCCGAGACCGAACGCGACCACCTTCCCGAACGTCGGGTCCGTGACCGCGCCGACGATGACCTCCTGCCCCTTGGGCAGCAGCTCCTGCACCTGCACGCCCGAGATGCGGGCATCGGCGTCGTAGGCGCGCGCGTTGTCGATGATCGTGTGGAACGCGGCCCGTACGTCCGTCGCGCCCTCGACCCCGACGATCACGCCGCCGGCGTCGGTCTTGTGCAGGATGTCCGGCGAGACGATCTTCATCACGACGGGCCCGCCGAAGCGCGCCGCGAACGCCACGGCCTCGTCCACGTCGGTCGCCAGCTCCTCGCCCGGTACGGAGATCCCGTACGCGTCGGCGATCACCTTGCCCTCGGGCGCGGTCAGCGCGGTCCGTCCCTCGGCCCGCACGGAGTCCAGGAGGGACCGCACCCGCAGGAGGCGGTCTTCGGCCATCACGTCAGATCACTCCGTTCGACTTGAGCAGGCGCACTTCCTCGTCGCCGAGGCCGAGTTCGCCGACGTAGACCTCTTCGTTGTGCTCGCCGAGGAGCGGCGAACTGGTCACCTCGACGGGGGAGTCGGACAGCTTGAGCGGGCTGCCGACGGTGACGAACTCACCGCGCTCGGGGTGCGGGACGGTGACGACCATCTCGTTGGCGACCAGTGACCGGTCCTCGATGATCTCCCTGGTGGAGAGGATCGGCCCGCACGGGATGTTGTGGGCGTTGAGCCGCTCCAGCACCTCCCACTTGGGCAGCGTCGAGGACCACTCCTCGATCAGCTGGAACATCTTGTTGAGCTTGGGCAGCCGCGCCTCGGGCGTCGCCCACTCGGGGTCGTCCGCCAGCTCAGGCCGGCCGATGAGCTCGCTGATCGGCCGCCAGCCCACGGGCTGCACGATGACGTACACGTAGTCGTTCGGGCCGCCCGGCGCGCACTTGACCGCCCAGCCGGGCTGGCCGCCGCCGGACGCGTTACCGGACCTGGGAACCTCGTCGCCGAAGTCCTCGTTGGGATATTCAGCGAGCGGCCCGTGTGCCAGGCGCTGCTGGTCCCGCAGCTTCACCCGGCACAGGTTCAGTACGGCGTGCTGCATGGCCACGTTGACCCGCTGCCCGCGCCCGGTGCGCTCCCGTTGGTAGAGCGCGGCGAGGATGCCCGCCACGGCGTGCACACCCGTCCCCGAGTCCCCGATCTGGGCCCCCGTCGCCAGCGGCGGCCCGTCCTCGAATCCGGTGGTCGACATCGACCCGCCCATGGCCTGCGCGACGACCTCGTACGCCTTGAAGTTGGTGTACGGGCCCTCGCCGAACCCCTTGATGGAGGCGTAGACGATCCGTGGATTGATCTCCTGGATGCGGTCCCAGGTGAAGCCCATCCGGTCGACCGCGCCCGGCCCGAAGTTCTCGACCATGACGTCGGAGCGCCGGATCAGCTCGGTGAGGATCTCCTTGCCGCGCTCGGTCTTGGTGTTGAGGGTGATGCTCCGCTTGTTGCAGTTGAGCATCGTGAAGTAGAGGGAGTCGACGTCCGGCAGGTCACGCAGCTGCTTGCGCGTGATGTCGCCGGTCGGCGCCTCCAGCTTGACGACGTCCGCGCCGAGCCAGGCGAGCAGCTGGGTCGCCGACGGCCCGGACTGGACGTGGGTCATGTCCAGGACGCGGATGCCTTCGAGGGCCTTGGTTCCTGTCATCGCGGGCACCTCACTTGTACATGGTCTGGTTCATGGTTCCGGGGGCGTACGCGTCGGGGTCGACCCAGACGTTGATCAGGGACGGCTTGCCCGACTCGCGGGCGCGCCTGAGGGCCGGGCCGATGTCGGCGGGGTCGCGGACCTCCTCGCCGTAACCGCCGAGCATCCGGGCGAACTTGTCGTAGTGGACGTCGCCGAGGGTGTTGCCGATCCGCTCGCGGTCCTTGCCGTACTTGGCGGCCTGGCCGTAGCGGATCTGGTTCATGGAGGAGTTGTTGCCGACGATGCCGACGAAGGGGAGGTCGTAGCGGACGAGGGTCTCGAAGTCCCAGCCGGTGAGGGAGAACGCGCCGTCGCCGAAGAGCGCGACGACCTCCTTGTCGGGCCGCGCCTGCTTGGCCGCCAGCACGAAGGGGACGCCGACGCCGAGCGTGCCCAGCGGACCCGGGTCCATCCAGTGACCGGGTGACTTGGGCTGCACGACCTGCCCGGAGAAGGTGACGATGTCGCCGCCGTCGCCGATGTAGATCGAGTCCTCGGTGAGGAAGTCGTTGATCTCGCTGACCAGCCGGTACGGGTGGATCGGTGAGGCGTCCGACTTCAGGTTCGGCAGCCGCTTCTCCAGAGCGGTCTGCTCGGCCGCCCGCAACTCGTCCAGCCACTCCTTGCGCTTCGACGCGCCGCCGTTGATCCGCCCGGAGGCCGCCTCGGCCACCGACTTCAGCACCAGCCCGGCGTCGCCCACGATGCCGAGGTCGATGTCGCGGTTCTTGCCGACCGTCCGGTAGTCGAGGTCGATCTGCACGACGGTCGCGTCCGGCGACAGCCGCTTGCCGTAGCCCATGCGGAAGTCGAAGGGCGTACCGACGATGACGATGACGTCCGCATTGGAGAAGGCGTACCGGCGCGACAGCTGGAAGTGGTGCGGGTCGCCGGGCGGCAGGGTGCCGCGGCCGGCGCCGTTCATGTACGCCGGGATGTTCAGCGTGCGCACCAGCTCGATGGCCGACTCGGTGCCCCGGGTCGTCCACACCTGGCTGCCGAGCAGGATGGCCGGTTTCTCGGCGTGCACCAGCAGGTCGGCGAGCTTTTCGATCGCCTCGGGGTCGCCGGCCGAGCGGGTCGAGGCGCGGTAGGCGCCGGTCTGCGGCACGCGGGCCTTGGACGCGGGCACCTTGGCGTCCAGCACGTCGCGCGGGATCTCCAGGAAGGAGGGGCCGGGCGCGCCGTGGAAGCACTCGCGGAACGCCATGGACACCATGTCGGCCGCACGCGCCGTGTCCGGCACGGTCGCCGCGAACTTGGTGATGGGGTTCATCATGTCGACGTGCGGAAGGTCCTGGAGGGACCCCATCTTGTGCTGGGTGAGGGCCCCCTGACCGCCGATCAGCAGCATCGGCGACTCCGCGCGGAAGGCGTTGGCGACACCGGTGACGGCGTCGGTCGTCCCCGGTCCCGCGGTGACCACCGCGCAGCCTGGCTTGCCGGTGATGCGCGCGTAACCGTCGGCGGCGTGGGCGGCGACCTGCTCGTGACGGACGTCGATGACCTCGATGCCCTCGTCGACGCAGCCGTCGTAGATGTCGATGATGTGGCCGCCGCACAGTGTGTAGATGCGCTCGACCCCCTCGGCCTTCAGCGCCTTGGCTACGAGATGACCACCGGAGATCACGTCCTGGGTGTCGTCGGGCATGGCGAAGTCCTGTCCCTTCGTAGGGGGTTGGAACGGCTCGCAGTACATTGCATACAGTCGACGAATACTGTATGAAGCTTGTTATCCCGCATCCGGTGGGGTGGTGTCCAGGGGGCGTGCGGCACTTTCAGTCAGGAGCCGAAATGGACCTGTACGAACACCAGGCAAGGGAACTCTTCGAAGAACACGGCATCTTGGTGCCGCGGGCCGAGGTGACGGACTCACCCAAGGAGGCCCGTGAGATCGCACGCCGGCTCGGCGGCCGGGTCGTGGTGAAAGCCCAGGTGAAGACCGGTGGGCGGGGCAAGGCAGGCGGTGTGAAGCTCGCCGCGGACCCGGCAGCCGCCGAGCTCACCGCCCGTCAGATCCTCGGTATGGACATCGAGGGACATCGGGTCGGCACGGTGATGCTGGCCCAGCCCGTGGACATCGGGACCGAGTTCTACGTGTCCTACGTACTCGACCGCGCGGCGGGCGGTTTCCTCGCGATCGCCTCGGCCGAAGGCGGTATGGACATCGAGGAGGTCGCCGCCACCCGTCCCGACGCCGTGGCCCGCGTCCCCGTCGACCCCGCCGAGGGCGTCACCTCCGCGAAGGCGGGCGAGATCGCCGAGGCGGCCGGACTGCCGCCGCAGACCGTCGACGTCCTGGTACGGCTCTGGGAGGTCCTGGTCCGCGAGGACGCCCTCCTCGTCGAGGTCAATCCGCTCGTCCGCACCAGGCAGGGGCAGATCCTCGCCCTCGACGGCAAGGTCACCCTCGACGACAACGCCCGCTTCCGGCAGGCACGCTGGGGCGCGGACGACACCGAACACGACGACGCGCTGGAAGCGGCGGCCGCCGCCAAGGGCCTCAACTACGTCAAGCTCGACGGCGAGGTCGGCGTCATCGGCAACGGCGCCGGACTCGTCATGTCGACCCTGGACGTGGTCGCGGGCTGCGGCGCGCGTCCCGCCAACTTCCTCGACATCGGCGGCGGGGCGAGCGCCCGGATCATGGCGGACGGACTGTCGGTCATCCTCTCCGACCCGGCCGTGAAGTCCGTCTTCGTCAACGTCTTCGGCGGGATCACCGCCTGCGACGCCGTCGCCGACGGCATCGTCCAGGCGCTGGACACCGTCCGCCTCACCAAGCCGCTCGTCGTGCGCCTCGACGGCAACAACGCGCCCCGGGGCCGCGCCATCCTCGACGAGCACGCGCATCCGCTGGTCCAGCAGGTCACCACCATGGACGGCGCCGCCCGCCGTGCCGCCGAACTCGCCACCACAGCCTGAGGGGACGTCATGGCCATCTACCTCACCAAGGAGAGCAAGGTCCTCGTCCAGGGCATGACCGGAGGCGAGGGCATGAAGCACACCCGGCGCATGCTGGCCGCCGGCACGAACGTCGTCGGCGGCGTCAACCCGCGCAAGGCGGGCCGCACCGTCGACTTCGACGACCGGGCCGTCCCCGTCTTCGGCACGGTCGCCGACGGGATGCGCGCGACCGGGGCCGACGTCACCGTCGTCTTCGTCCCGCCCGCCTTCGCCAAGGCGGCCGTGGTCGAAGCCGCCGACGCGGGCATCGGCCTCGCGGTCGTGATCACCGAGGGCATCCCCGTCCACGACTCCGTCGCCTTCACCGCGTACGCCAGGGAGAAGGGCACCCGGGTCGTCGGCCCCAACTGCCCGGGCCTGATCACCCCCGGCCAGTCCAACGCGGGCATCATCCCGGCCGACATCACCAAACCGGGCCGCATCGGCCTGGTCTCCAAGTCGGGCACGCTGACGTACCAGCTGATGTACGAGCTCCGCGACATCGGCTTCTCGACGTGTGTCGGCATCGGCGGCGACCCGGTCGTCGGCACCACGCACATCGACTGCCTCGCCGCCTTCCAGGAGGACCCCGACACCGAACTCATCGTCCTCATCGGCGAGATCGGCGGCGACGCGGAGGAGCGGGCGGCGGCGTACGTCCGCGAGCACGTCACCAAGCCGGTCGTCGGCTACATCGCCGGGTTCACCGCACCCGAGGGCAAGACCATGGGGCACGCCGGCGCCATCGTGTCCGGCTCGTCCGGCACCGCGCAGGCGAAGCAGGAGGCGCTGGAGGCGGCCGGGGTGAGCGTGGGCAGCACGCCGACCGAGACCGCGCACCTCGTGCTCGCTCGCCTCGGAGAACAACGGCAGTGAGCCAGGTCCCGCCCCCGACCGTGCACCGAGAGCGGAGCAACCCGATGGCACCCACCCTCACCCTCAAGTCCGGAACGGGCTGGCCCGACGCGTGGCAGCGCTGCCTCGCCGTCGCGCCCGAGGCCTTCCGCGACGAGCGGGTCCTCAACCTCTGGAACGCCGCCTGGCAGGCGGACGGCCGGGTCCTGCCCGCCGTCAGCCCCGTCGACGGCAGCCGGATCGCCGGCCCGCCGCGCCTGGACGGGGCCACCGCCCGCCAGGCCGTGCGCGCCGCCCTCGACCAGCACCGCGCCTGGCGTCACGTACCGCTGCCGGAGCGCCGGGCCCGCGTCGCGGCCACCCTCGACGTCCTCGCCGAACACCGCCGACTGCTCGCCCTCCTGCTCGTCTGGGAGATCGGCAAGCCCTGGCGGCTCGCCCTGGCGGACGTCGACCGCGCCATCGACGGGGTCCGCTGGTACGTCGACGGCATCGAGGAGATGGTCACCGGCCGGGCCCCGCTGGACGGACCGGTGTCCAACATCGCCAGCTGGAACTACCCGATGAGCGTGCTCGTTCACGCAGTGCTGGTCCAGGCACTGGCAGGCAACGCGGTCATCGCCAAGACCCCGACCGACGGCGGCGTCGCCTGTCTGACTCTCGCCTCGGCGCTCGCCGCCCGCGAGGGGATCCCAGTGACCCTCGTCAGCGGCAGCGGAGGCGAGCTGTCCCAGGCGCTGGTGCGGGCGCCCGAGATCGGCTGCGTCTCGTTCGTCGGCGGCCGCGACACCGGCGCCGCGGTGGCCACGGCCGTCGCCGACCTCGGCAAACGACACGTCCTCGAACAGGAGGGACTCAACACCTGGGGCATCTGGAACTACTCGGACTGGGACGCGCTCGCGGCGGTGGTCCCCAAGCTCTTCGACTACGGCAAACAGCGCTGCACGGCATACCCGCGCTTCGTCGTCCAGCGGCACCTGTTCGACGCGTTCCTGGCGGCGTACCTCCCGGCGGTCCGCACGCTCAGGGTCGGTCACCCGCTCGCCGTGGAGCAGCCTGACGACCCGTACCCCGAGCTGGACATCGGGCCGGTCATCAACGCGGCCAAGGCGAAGGAACTGCAGGACCAGGTCGCCGAGGCGATCGAGCGCGGCGCGGTACCGCTGCACCGCGGCAGTCCGTCCGACGCCCGTTTCCTGCCCGGCCAGGACACCTCGGCCTACGTCCAGCCGGTCACGCTCCTCAACCCGCCCCGGTCCTCTCCGCTGCACCACGCGGAGCCGTTCGGCCCGGTCGACACCATCGTCCTGGTCGACACGGAGGCGGAGCTGCTGGCCGCGATGAACGCCTCGAACGGCGCGCTGGTGGCCACGTTGTCCACGGACGACCGGGCGACCTACGAGCGACTCGCACCGCAGATCCGCGCGTTCAAGACCGGCCACGGCCGGCCCCGTTCCCGCGGCGACCGTGACGAGCTGTTCGGCGGGCTCGGCGCGTCCTGGCACGGCGCGTTCGTCGGCGGTGAGCTGCTGGTGCGCGCGGTGACACGGGGACCGGCGGGGGAGCGGCTGCCGGGCAACTTCCCGGAGTACCAGATGCTGCCCTGAGGCCAGGCCGTCGCGACCGGCGCCGGATCACCACGCGGTCGTCACCGCGGGTCTCCGGCGCCGGTCAGCCGATGCCCTGCCGGTCCGGGCGCAGGGCGAACGCCCGGTCCGCGGGGGCCGGCCCGGACCGGTCCACCGCCTGCCGGAGCAGCTCGCGATGGCGGAGCAGCGGCTCCCGCCGTTCCGGCGGCACGAGCATGAGCAGGTCGTCCAGCCCGGCCAGCATGCGCCGCGAGACCTGCGGGCTCCCGGTGGCGCACCCCCGTACCTCGGTGAACCCGAGATCCACCAGCTGGGTCCACCCCGGCACGGGCTGCACCAGCCGTACCGCCCCGCGCCGGTCCCGGTGCAGGGCGGCGTCGAGCGGTCGCCGGCCGAGCGCGGCCAGGAACTGGACGATGCGGTCCAGCGCCTGGACGGCGGTCGTCGGATCGTTGATCGCGGGTGACAGGGCGCGCAGCGCGATGTCGGACAACTGGCGCAGTCCGAAGCCGAGATCCTGGTGGTAGGTCCGCTCCACCCCCACCGAGATCGTGTAGCGCAGGGCCCTGCGCGACGGGGCCGGCCCGCCGTGCACGGCCAGCACGGGAGTGCCGGGCACCACGAAGTCGCCGATCCGCGGGATCAGCCGCAGCACGACCCCGTGCTTGCGCGCCACCCGCACCAGTCGCGCGATGTTCACGTCCCGCAGCACCCCCGCCCGGCCCTCGTGCGGCACCCACGCGGTCGCGGCACCGAGACGGGCGGCGTCCGGCCCGCCCGCCGGCACGGGCATCGAGGTGGCCACCCGGAACGACTCCGCGGCGATCCGCGTGATCACATGGCTGATCCGCATCAGCCGCAAGGTGGTGTTCACGTACAGCACGAAGAGCAACAGGCTCAGCGCGACCATGCAGAGGGTGAGGACCGACTGCACCAGCGGAACCGTGGTGACGGCACGCGGGTCGTCGGTGGTGTCGAAGGAGGTCAGCACCAGCAGGGTCAGCACGAAGGTCGCCAGGAAGACCGCGAAGGTCGCCTTGGTGATCCGGCTCCGGACGAAGAGCCGTACCACGCGCGGGGTGAACTGCCCGCTCGCCATCTGCACGGCCACCAGCGAGATGCTGAAGACCACGCCGATGAAGGTCATCATCGCCGAGCTGACCGTGCTCACCACGGCCTTCGCGTCCTCCGCGAACCGCAGCAGCTCGTCGAGCGTGTCGTAGTCGCGGTCGTCCTGGAGCGCTTCGACGACGGCCGTGTCCAGCGCCCGGGCCCCCACCCAGACCACGAAGACGCTCACCATCGCCGCGGTCGGGGCGAACCAGAACGTGTCCCGCAGATGCTCCCTGAGCGGCGACAGCGCACGGGGGCGGCGCCCCGCGTTGGGTCTCTGCGTAACCATCCAGTCACTCATGGTGTGACCCTAGGTGCATCGGGCGGCGAGGTCCCGGACCCCCGCCCTGGGGAAGGAAACGCAGGTGAAAGGCACTGCGAAACCTTGGTATGGTTGTCCATGTCGCCGCGGGGCAGAGCCCTGGCAAGGCGGCAGACACCTGGTCCGGGTGGCGGAATGGCAGACGCGCTAGCTTGAGGTGCTAGTGCCCTTTATCGGGCGTGGGGGTTCAAGTCCCCCCTCGGACACTTACTTGGTATTCCTCGCATGCCGGGCTGCGATGACCATGACGACCGTGGACAGCAGGGCGATGCCGGCGCCGACGTAGAGCGGTGAGGTGTAGCCCAGGCCCGCGGTGATGGCGAGGCCTCCGAGCCAGGCGCCGAGGGCGTTGCCGACGTTGGACGCGGACACGTTGGCGCTGGCCGCCAGTGCCGCTCCGTGCGCGAAGTCGGTGACACGCGTGATCATCCCGGGCACGCTGGCGAACCCGGTCACCCCCATCACGAACACCAGGACGACCGAGGCGGTCGCGCTGCCGGCCAGCAACCCGAACAGGGCCAGGGTGAGGGTGAGTGCGAGCAGGGCGAGGACCAGGGCACGGTCACGGTCGCGGTCGGCCGCCCGCCCGCCGACCAGGTTGCCGACGACCAGTCCGACGCCGTAGACCATCAGCAGCCAGGCGACGTCCGCCGAGGCGAAGCCGCTGACCTCGGTGAACGTGTAGGCGATGTAGCTGAACGCACCGAACATCCCGCCGTAGCTGAGCGCGGTGGCCGCCAGCGTCAGCCAGACCTGCCAGGACCGGAAGGCCCGCACCTGCGCCCGCAGGCCGCCGGGCGGGACCGGGTCCGGCCCGCCGGCAGTCGCCGCCGGCCCGCCCGGGACCGGTTCCGTCCCGGTGGCCGGATGCACCCGGCCCGCCCACGCCGGCACCAGCGCGGCGATCCCCGCCAGCGCCAGCACGCCGATCGCGGTGACCGCCCAGAACGCCGCCCGCCAGCCCCAGCGCTCACCGACCAGCGCCCCGAACGGCACGCCCAGCACGTTCGCGACCGTCAGCCCGGCGAACATCACCGCCACGGCCTGGGACTTCTTCTGCGGCGCGACCAGACTGCGCGCGACCAGCGAGCCGATGCCGAAGAACGAACCGTGGCACAACGCCGCGACGATCCGCCCGAGCAGCATCACCGGGTAGTTCGGGGCGATGGCGGAGAGCAGGTTGCCCAGCACGAACAACGCCACCAGGCCGACCAGGACCGGCTTGCGCGGCAGCCGTGCCGTCGCCGCGGTCAGCGCGATCGCTCCCACCGCGACACTCAACGCGTACCCGGAGATCAGCCAGCCCGCAGCCGCCTCGGACACCGCGAAACTCGACGCCACCTGCGGCAGCAGCCCGGCGATGAGGAACTCGGTCAGACCGATGCCGAACCCGCCGAGCGCCAGCGCGACAAGACCACTCGGCATCCGGCTCCGTGCCCTGTCAGGCTCCTGTAAGGCCAGTGTGGAGTTGTCGTCGCCCATATGGCTCTCGTGGCCTCTCGCGTGGCGTTCCGTCGGATTGCGGGCAGTGAGCCCCGGTACGTGGCGTGTCAGCCGAGCGTCAGACTGGCGCCGACCTTCTCCAGGATCGACTCCCCGGCGACGACCGGGCCCATCCCCTCGCCGCCTCCCGCCGGAGCCGCCAGGGGGACGACCTCCGTGTCGGGATCCGTCTCGAAGAAGTAGACCAGGGACACGAGTTCCTCGTCCGGGGCCGCGTCGCTGGGCGCGAGTACACGGTGCCGGAGTGAACGCCAGCGGCCGTCCGTCCACAGGTTCATCAGGTCGCCCAGGTTGACGACGAGGGCGCCCGGCTCGAAAGGTGGCTTGAACCAGCCGTCCTCCTCGTTCCAGACCTCCAGGCCGCCGACCCCCTGCTGGCGGTCGAGCAGGCTCAACGTGCCGAAGTCGGTGTGCGGACCGACCCGCATCTGGCCTTCCACCACGCCGCCGACGGTCCGGAGAGAGGGGTACCAGTTGATGTTCTGGGTCCACGTCGCCCGCTGTGACCTGGAGGTGAAGAAGTCCTCCGGCAGGCCGAGCACCGACGCCAGGACGCCGAGCACCTCGTGGGCCACCCGAGTCATGTGGCCGGTGTACTCCAGCGCTGTGTCCCGCAACTCCGCCTGTTCCGCGGGCCACTTGTTGCGCGGGTAGTACGTCGCGTCGAACGTCGGGTCGCCGGTGCGGTGGGAGGGGCCGACGTGATACGCCTCGTGGAGATCGGGCGTGCCGGCCTGTCCGTCGACGGCGCCGACGTCCAGAGCACCCAGGCCGCGCCACCCGTTGTCGTAGGGACGGCTGACGGCGTACTGCTGCTTCACCTCGCCGGGCAGCGCGAAGAACGCACGTCCCTGCGTGCGCATGCGCTCGGTGAGGTCGGGCGGGACGTCGTGTCCGCGCAGGAGGAAGAGGCCGGTTCGGCGCAGGGCGGTATCCAGCGCCGCCCCGATCTCGGAGCGTCGCGCAGTGTCCGCTGTCCTCCACTCGGTCAGGTCCAGAACGGGGATGTCACGAGACATGGCTGCCTGCCCTTCGTTCGTGCCGGTCACCGGTCGCGGTGGTCCGCGCAAAGCGGTGGATGTCGCCGATGGGTGCTGAGGACGGCCCCCAGCTCAGCGCGGGGATGTGGGCGTTGACGAGTTCACCGTCCTCGCGCAGCACCGCGGAGGACGGGTGGTACATGTGCAGCAGGGGGTCGTGGTAGTGGTCCAGGGCGGAGTTGATGTCCATGCGGTAGGCGAAGTCGTTGTCCTCGCCTCCCCAGCCCTCGAAGCGTTCGTCCATTCCGCCGATCCGGTGGAAGGCGCTCGTGCGCACCCAGACACAGCACCCGGGCGGTCGCCGCAGTACGAACGCCCGCAGCTGATCGGTGGCCACCTCGGCGGCACCCCGCCAGAGCCGCTCCTCGATCGCCCATGAGGTGGCGGACTCGTCGAGGCACCACATGTCGCGGTAACTGAGGTGCCCCATGGTGCCGGGGTGATGGAAGCGGGCCACGTTGCGCGCGATGAAGTCGCGGTCGACCAGGGCGTCCGCGTCCAGAATGCAGACGATCTCCGCGCGCCCCGGAGCGTTGACCACTCCCACGTTCACCGCCCAGGACTTGTTGAAGTCGCCCGGCTTGTACGCGAAGAGGTAGTGGTCCGTCCGAGGCGAAACGGTCTCGCGCCAGCGCGGGACGTCGTCCGTCTCCACCACGGCGACCTGGTAGAAGTCACGCGGTACGGACTGGTCCCGCAAGGCCAGCAGACAGGCCAGCAGGTTACGCAGGCGCGACCCCGGGCCCCGGTCGCGGAACGGCACGACGACGAGTACCCGGGGGGTGCCGCCGGGCGGCAGACCGGCACCCGGCGGCAGTGTGCCGAGCCGCTCCGCCCCCACCGTGGCCTGGCCGGTGCCGGTGTAGCACCGGCCCAGGTGGTATCCCAGGCGTGAGTTGGACTCCGCCTCCCAAGCCCGTTCGAAGAGCGTGTCGAGGCCCGCCCCGCCGCCCTCTGCGGCGAGTCGGACCAGACGCATGCGCAGGGCGTCGTGCAGAGCCGGGTCGGCTGGGCGGACCCGCAAGGCGCCGACCAGGCGCTCGACGGTCTCGTCCCCGGTTCGTTCCGCCGCCTGCACCACGGCTCGGCGGTAGGCAAGTCCGCGGTCCCAGTAGAAGATGCTGGCCTCACGGGCCTGGGGATCGAAGTCGACGGCCAGCGTGGTGACGACGGCCGTGGCCAGGAGTTCCGGATCAGTGGGTGTCAGCGTCGCCACACTGGCGTCCTTCCGTTCGTCGGCCGGATGGGTGTCAGGGCCTCGTGCGGGCCGTTCAACGGCTCCACCACCGCTCACCGTCCGCCGCCCGGCGTCTGGCGGTCGTGCCGCGCTCGTAGGGCAGGCTGCCGTCCGGCATGTGCACCACCTCGATGTACAGCCCGATTCCGGTCCGGACGTACACCCAGCGGTCGCCGGCCAGAGGGCCCTGCGGGATGGTCTCGGGGGCGCCGAGCACGGTGCAGCCCGGCTGTGCGGCCAAGTACGCGGCTGCCTCGTCGACATGGTCCACGTACAGCGCCAGGTGATTGCCGCCCACGTCGCTGTTGCGGGGCCAGCGCCGGCGCGCGCCGGACGAGTCGTGAAAGCAGTTGAGTTCGACGTTGTCGGTGGGGCCCATGCGCAGGGCCACCTGGTGCAGGGTGCCGCCCTGCGGCACACCCAGGGCGGCGGCCGACTCCGGGTCGGTGAGGTCGGCCGTCGTGCGGTAGAGCCGTTCGGCGCCCAGGACCTCCGTGAAGAAGCGTTCGGCCTCGTCCAGGTCGGCCACGGTCCAGGCCAGGTGGTCGACACCGCGAGCTCCGGGCAGCGCGGCGGCCGCGCCGGAGCCGTCGGCACCGTTGTGCCACGTGCTGCCCGGGAGGAAGCGGCGCGCCGATGTCTGCCGTTCGTACGGCAGTGAGCCCGGCACCGATCGCAGTTCGAGCGGCATGCCCCAGGGCGTGGTCACCCTGACCCACCGCATCCCCGCTCCGGGCAGCCCCTCAGGCACGGTCCGCACGGGTCCGTAGGGGTGCCACGGCCCACGCTCCCGCAAGGCCGCGACGGCGGAGTCCACGTCCGTCACACGGAGGGCGAAGTGCACGCTGCCCAGGTCGTTCGGCCGGGGTGGAACGTCACGGTGGTCGGGCGACCGGTAGACGAACAGCTCCAGGTTCGTGGTCGGCCCGAGGCGCACCAGGGCTATCTCCGTGTCGGCCCGGGGATGAACGTCGAGGTGCTCGCGCATCCAGTCGTCGTCGTGCGCCAACGAGGGCAGGCGGTAGACGAGTTCGCCCCCCAGCACCCGCACCGTGAAGTCGATCGCACGGTCGAGGTCCGGCACCGTGAAGGCCAGGTGATCCACCCGGCGGGCGCTCGGCACGCCCCGCCGCGCGGCGGCCCGGGCCGGTGGTCCGAGGGGTGGTGCGCCGTCGGGCGCGCCGGTGTTCGTCGTCACACGGTGCTCCTCGGAGTCGGGGAAGTGTGCCGGTCGATCAGCAGACGGCTGCCTTCGCGGACCGGCCGGGGAGCCAGGTCGGCCGTTGCCGGGTGCGTCGCGAGCAGACCACTCGACAGACAGGTGGAGGCGGGGCGGCCGGCGTAGCGGCCGTTCTCCCGCGGCTCCGCCGTCACCAGGGCCGGCGAGGCGCCCAGCTCCTCGGCGATGAGGGCCGCCCACTCGGCCCGCGACAACCGGTCCGGTCCGCCGAGGTGGAGAAGCCGCGGGGGTGACTCCGCCCTGGCGAGCGCGGTGGTCACCTCGACCACGTCGTCGAGGAGCACCGGCGTCGTCCACTGGTCGAAGGGGGCGGTCACCCGCTCGCCGGCCCGGAGGCGGTGCACACACGAGGCGAAGAAGTTGAGCCATTTCGTGCTCGTGGCGGGCTCCCAGCCGTAGATCAGGCTGACGCGCAGCAGCGTCACGGCCGGCAGCTCGGCCAGGATCTGTTCGGCGGCGAGCTTCGCCCGCCCGTAGGCGTTGGCGGGTCGCGGCGGGACGGACTCGTCGGGCGCCCCGGCGTCCGCGTCGAAGACGTTGTCGGTGGAGATGAAGACGACGCGCCGGTTCCCCGCCGCCCGCACCACCTGCCTGGCCGCCTCGGCGTGCCCGTGCGTCGCCTCTTCGGGGTGCTCCTCGCACCAGGTCACGTCCGAGGGACCGTGCACCAGAACGACAGTGTCCGCACGCACGCGCTCCAGCGCGCGTCCGAAGGCCCCGTCCTCGGTGATGTCGAGAGGGACCCAGGCGTGCACGACGCCGTCGGCGGGTGACGCCGGAGGCGTCCGGGAGGCGAGGACCGCCTCGTCACCCGCTCTGGCCAGGCGACCGGCCAGGGCACTGCCCACGAAGCCGCTGCCGACGACGAGGGTCCTCATGTCCCGCCTCCGGTGCACGCGGTGGCGGGCAGCGTCCGGGTCAGCAGCCTCGCCATGCCGATGAGGCAGTGGTCGTCGTCCGCGGCGCCCAGCGAGAGCATGTCGCGGATCTCCGCGTCGCCGAGGCCGAAGCAGCCCAGTTTCGTCAGTTCCTCGCCGAGCAGGGTGACGAACCGGTGCCCGACCGCGACGGCGAAGCCGCCGATGAACAGATAACGCCGTACGCCGATCGCCGTGAAGATGCAGTTGACGGCAAGAGCCAGCGGGACCAGACAGCTGCGCAGCACCTGGGTCGCGAACGCGTCGTCGGCGCGGACGGCACGGGCCAGGTCCTCGTTGGTGATGCCGGCCGGGTCGCCGCCCGCGGGTTCGGCGAGTGCGGAACGGCCGAAGCCGTCCGGGTCGCCCGCCGCGGCCCGACGGGCGGCCAGCAGCACTCCGCGGCCGGACGCCATCCCGCCGAGGTGGCCCCGGCCGCCGCATTCACAGGGCACGGCGTCCTCGCCCGGGTCGACGCGCCAGTGGCCGATCTCACCGCCGTGCCCGGAGTCCGAGACCAGCACCTCGCCGTTGCGGAAGACCTTGTGCCCGATGCCCGAACTGACGGTGATCAGGCAGAAGGGATCGGGCTCGGCGGCCGCGTAGCGCCAGGCGGCGGCGGTGATGTCATTGGCCACGACGACCGGCACGCCCAGCCGCCGGTTCAGGATGTCCGCCAGGGGCAGGGGAGCCGCGGCCCCTCCCCACAGAGTGGGCCCCGCCAGCACGGTGCCGTCCTTCGTCATCGGCCCGGCGAAAGAGACGCCGACTGCGCTCGCCCCCTCGCCCCCGGGCGAGCCGAGGTAGGCCTCCAACTCCCGGGTGAGCTGGTCCACCACCCTGTCCTGCAGCGCCTGGGCGGGCAACTCCCGGTAACGACCCAGGCCTTCGGTCGGCACGCGGCGGACGGCCGCGGCTGAGGCCGCCCCTTCGGTGATCCGGCCGATCCGCAGCGTCGTACCGCCGAGATCGGCGACGACGAAGCCGCGCGGAGCCCCTGTCGCCAGGGACGGTGCGGTCATGAGGCGACACCCCCGAGCACCGGAGCCGGGTCGCAGCGCTGTACGGTCCCGTCCTCCAGGAGGATGGCCGATTCCAGCTCGGCACCCTCGGGGACCACCGTCCCGGGCAGCAGCACACAGTCCCGCACGCGCGCACCGGCACCGACGGTGACCCCGGGATACACGACGCTCTCCGCCACCCGGCCGGCGTTGACCCAGTCGCCGGGAACGATGCTGGAACGAACGGCACCCTCCCGCTCGATGTATCGCCGGGGCACCCCGGGGCGAACGGTGAGCGGCAGCTCGGCCAGGCTCAGAGTCGGACTCCCGCCCAACAGGCCGCGGTGGGCCCGGTGGTAACGCTCGACGGTTCCGATGTCCTCCCAGTAGCCGGTGACCTCGTACCCGCGGATCCGCTCACCGGCGGCGAGCATGGCGGGGATGACGTCGCGGCTGATGTCGTGCTGCCAGTCCGTTCCGTCCAGGCGTTCCAGGTGACGGCGCAGGGCGCGAGCGTCGAAGACGCAGAAGGCGGCGAACACCAGGTCGCTCGTCGGCTGCGCCGGTTTTTCGACGAATCCGGTGAGGTTGCCGGCGGTGTCGAACTCCACCATGCCGAACAGGTGCACGTAGCGACGCTCGATGCGCTGGTACGACACGGTCAGCGCGGCCCTGTCGGCACGGTGCCGGCGGATCATGTCGCCGTAGTCGAACCGGTAGACGTGATCGGCGTGCAGCACGAGCACCTCGGACGTGTCGTCACCGAAGATGTGCTCGGCCTTCTTGATCAGTGCGTCGGCCGTGCCGCGCTCGCTGGGCCAGGTGCGGTCGGGCAGCGCCGCGGGAACGCCTCCGCCAGGGACACTCGCCCGGGCCTGCCGGTACGCCTCGTCGTACGGGCCGAAATGCACACGGAAGTCGCCCGGGCTCCCGTTCCAGACCGCCTGAAGATCATCCATGAGGCGTCGCTCCTCGTACTGTGACAGCAGCAGCACCTCCCGGAAGCCGGAGCGGCGGGCGTTGGCCAGGCTGAAGTCGATCAGCCGGCTGGTGCCGCCGAAGGGGACCAGAGGTTTCAGCCGGCCGCGGCCGAGAGGGCCCATGCGGCGGCCCTCGCCACCGGCCAGGAGAACCGCGCGTACGCCGTCCATGTCACGCTCCTCGCTTTCCGGACGTCATGGCCGGCACGTCCGCGCCCCCGCGGAGATCCACCAGCATGTCCAGGGCCGCGTCCACCTCCGTACGGCTGACGTCGTTGACGAAGCGGACCCGGCCGATCCCGTCGGGCAACGGCAGCAGCTGCTTGCCGTCCCGGTGCTTGACGGTGTCGGCGAGCCCCCCGGCCATGAGTTCCGGTGTGCACACCGGGTGCCAGGCCGGCAGCTCCAGTCGGTCCATGACGCGCAGGATCCGCGTCAGGTCACCCCGGTCGAGCAACCGCCGCCGGTGGGCGAGCACGGCGCTGAACGCCATGTCGATGCAGACGGCCTCGCCGTGCAGCAACTCGGGCAGTGCCGTCATCTCGATCGCCGGCGAGAACGAGTGCCCGAAGTCCACGAGCCTTTGCAACTCGTGCTCCCAGAGGTTGGGCTGGAGTTCTTCGAGCATGCCGCCGATGGCCCGTGCCACCACCTCTTCCGCCACCCCCGCGCCGTCGGACGAACCCGCCGACTGCATCCGCTCGTCGACGAGGCGCGGGCCGTGCGCCTCCAAGTGCTCGAACAGCGCCGCGTCCTTGACCAGAGCCATCTTGAGGATCTCGGCGATCCCGTTCCGCAGGTGCCGGGGTGTGAGCGTCCGCAGGAACTCCCGGTCGATCAAGGTGACGGCGGAGGGGTGGTACGTCCCCAGACGGTTCTTGTGCCGGCGGAAGTTGACCCCGGTCTTCGCGCCGATGGCCGCGTCCACCATGCCGATGAGGGTGGTGGGCACGCGCATGTAGGGAGTGGACCGGCGATACAGGCTCGCGGCCAGGCCGACCAGGTCGGTGAGGACACCGCCGCCGATGGCGATGACGGGTTCGCGGCGGCGGGAGATCCCGAAGGCGTCCATCGAGGCGACGATCTCGAAGACCGTATCCATGCTCTTCACGGACTCGTGCGCGTCGACCACGCATATCTCGTGCTCGACTGCCTGATGGGCGAAGTACGCGCTGATCCGCGCCCCGTACAGCCTGTGTACGGTGGCGTCGACCACGACGAGGCGGCGCCCGGACCGTGCTCCCGCCGGGCCGCCCGCGGTGGCCAGCGTCGAGTTCGACGGGTCGAGCAGGCCGGGGCTCAGTACGACTTCGTAGCTGACTTCCTTGCTGGTGCTGACCTGCCAGGTGTGCTGTGCGTACCCCCTGTGGCGGGCTGGCTCCGCCACGGTGCGGCGGGGGCGTAAAGCCTCTGACGTCGAATCGGACTGGACTGTCATGTTCGTCAAGCCTTTCCTCGCATCGAGACATGGCTGTGCCGGCCCTTGGTGCTCCCGACGGGACGCCACCAGGACAGGGCGACGCTGTCGGCATCGAGGCAGTCGGGCTGTGCCATCGATTTCTGCGCGTGCCGGAAGGCCGTCATGGTGGCGGCGATGTCGTTCGTGGTGACGGTGAACACTGCGAGGTGGCTTCCCGGGCCGAGAACGTGCGGATCGTCGCTCTCGACGAGGGCGTATCGCTCGGCAGTGACGAAGTCCGGGACCTGTAGCACCTCATCGAGATGGAATTCGTCGTACCAGCGGTGGTACTCGGGTTCCTTGCCTGGTGCGGGGCGCGTATGGACGGCCAGAAAAAAGGTTGCCAATGTGCTCTCCCCCAGGGATGGGGCTACTGATTCAAGACCGCACGTCAGTGAACGGTCAAGAGCTTCCGGGAATTTGCCCTGCCTCCATTCCTTCTCGATTGATCCTCGAGTGACGTTCGAGTGGAGCGCCCGACTCTGTGTCACACGCTCTCGAGAAGAGGACTGATCCCTTGCGGATTGTTGAGTGCCACTACGAGTTCACGGGCTTCGACGACAGCCTCGTACGAGCGGGCACGTCGGTTTATCTGTGGAACCTGGTCCGGAAGTTCCGGGACGCCGGCCATGATGTGAGTGCGGTCACCCCTGCTCATGGTCTTCTCGGAACTCTGGCCGCGAGGCATCCGGTGGAGGATCTGCCCTGGGAGCTGGACGAGGAGGTGCCGGTCCGGCTGGACCCGTGCGTCTGGAACAGTCACCCCGAAACCGTCCGTCTCCGCCTCTCGGTTCGCGCCTCCCGGATAACGGTGGACGGTATCCCGATCGTGTTCCTGAGCGGCGGCCTGCTCGATCTGTATTCGGATGCTCTTTACCCTCCGGCGGAACACGAGGGAAAAGACATCGGATTCCTGAAGCCCCTGGCCTTCCAGATAGCGGCCGCCCGTTATCTGGCCGACCGGGAATCCCCGGGGACCGTGGTGCACCTCCATGAACCCCGCTATCACTACCTGCTGCCGGCCGCACTCGCCGGCCGCGGGCTCACCGTGGTGTCGACGGTGCAGACGAACCACCCGGTGAACATGAAGGTGTACGGGCCGGAAGTGCGGGGAGTTCTCGAACACCTGGGAGCCGACGCCTCGGTGACCGACGGACTCGTCGATCCTCCGCTGGACTCGTACCTGCACCGGGCCATGCGTGCGTACCTGCCGCGGACCGCGCTCTACGCCGACCAGTCCACGGAGTCGGCGGCGGACCACGTCAGTACGCTCGCGGTCGTGCTCCGCGCGGTCGCGGCACTGGACTTCCTCTCCGAGGGACAGATGCAGCACCTGCTCACGCAGGGCGGCACCCCCTTCGAGCAGCTCTTCGCGGAACTCGCCGTCGCGCGTGAACTGCGCCGGTACAAGGACCGCCTGGTCGTCTGCGGTTGCGCCATCGGCGACGAGTGGCTGACCGTCGAGCGAACCGGCGACCGGCGCCGCCGGACCCTGGGCGGGCTGGGGCTGGACCCAGGCCTGCCGACCATCTACCACGCCGGGCGCTACGCGTTGCAGCACAAGGGCCAGAAGGAGGTCTTCCGGGCCGTCGCGCGGCTTCTCGACGACGGTGTGCGCTGCAACGTGCTGCTGCACTGCCTCACCGCCGGGCCGCTCGACGACGCCGACCTCACCGGCCTGGCATCCCGGTACCCCGACCTCGTGCGGGTCCGCACCGAGGCGAGGACGACGACCGAGCTGATGGACTGGGCGCTGGCGAGCGATCTGTCGGTGTTCCCTTCCAAGTTCGAGCTGGACACGTTCGTGATGGCGATGGGCGAGGCCATGTCGGCGGGAACGATCCCGGTCGCCACGGCACAGCGGGGCATGGCGCACTTCCAGCACGCGTTCGACCTCGAGTCGCCTGGAGCCGCCGGTCTCGCGGTGCGGCGCTCGTTCCGTGTCGACGATCCGCTGCTGACGCAGGAGGTGTACGAGGGCCTGCGCCATCTGGTGAAGCTGATGGAAACCGACCCGGAACGGGTGTCGGCCCTCCGGGCGAGAGCTGTGGCGGTGGCGCGCCGGTTCACCTGGGACGCCGTGGCCCGGCGCTTCCTCACGGTGTTCGACGCGTGCCTGCGGGGCGAGGTCCCCTCGGCCGCGCTGGCGACGTCGTTTCCCGAGCCCGGCAAAGACGCGCCGAGCGCCGAACGGTGCGGAACGGCCGTACCGGAACGGGACCACGTCCTCGTTCGGTGGGACGACACCGAAGCCACGCAGGTCGAAGTCGTCTTCCCCGGTTCACCACCGGAGGTCGTGGCGCTCGATCCGCAACCGGACGGCTCCTTCGCAGGGCATGTTCCGCACCGGGGCGCCTCGACTCTCGCGGTGCTGGTGACCAGGTACGACGGCGGAGCGGCCTGGGCGGAACTGGCCGTGTCGTAGATCCCGGCGCATCGTCTCCCGGCCACCGTCGGCCCCAACGAATCGAGGACGGACATGCCCACGATCAAGAACGAGAAGGACTCGGCCGCACTGCGCCTGGCGATCCTCGGCTCCGGAAACATGGCGCGCCGGTTCCTGAAACAGTTGCCGGACAGCCGGCGGTGCGAGCTGCGCGCGATCGGCGACCGAGATCCGGAGCAGGCCCGCCTGCTCTGCGACGAGGTCGGCGACCTCTTCGCGGGCGACCCGATCTGGGGCACCGAAGACGACGTGCTCAGCTCTGCCCAGGTGGACGCGGTCTACATCGCCACGGTCCACACCACGCACGCCCGGCTCGCCATGCGGGCCGTCGCAGCCGGCAAGCACGTGCTGTGCGAGAAGCCGCTGACGGTCAACCACGCGCAGGCGATGGCGGTCGTGGACGCCGCGCAGCACACCGGAGTCCGCGTGGTCGAGGCCATGATGTTCCGTTTCCACCCGCAAATGGCCGCGGCCCGTGAACTCGTGCGCACCGGTGAGATCGGCGAGGTGCGTCACATCGACGCGGGATTCGCCTTCTTCGTACCCACCGACCCGAAGGCGCCCACGATCGTCACCGCCGACCTGGTCATCCCCGACGCGGGAGGCCTCACCGGGCGTCTGTTCGATCCGCAGCTCGCCGGTGGCGGGATCCTGGATGTCGGGTGTTATCCGATGTCCATCGCGCGTGCGATCGCGGGTGCCGCGGCGGGAGTCGACTTCCTTGAGCCGGTGAGCCTCACCGCCGACGGGAGCGTAGGCGAAGCCGGCGTCGACGAGTGGGCGATCGCGCGGATGCGGTTCGGCAACGGGGTGACGGCGTCCTTGCGGACCGGTGTGCGCATGGTCGACAACAACACCGTGCAGATCGTCGGGTCGAAGGGCACGATCGAGATGCTCGACCCCTGGGCGCTCTCCACGAGTCCTCAGGTGATCATCCGCCGTGTCGGACACCTGCCGGAACAGCGCACGTTCCCTGCGTCGGGCGCGTACGCGCTTCAGATGGACGCCTTCGCCGAGAGCGTGCGCGGCCCGGAGCCGGAGCAGCTCAGCAATGAAGACTCCCTGGGGAACACCGCGGCTCTCGACCGGTGGCGCGCGGCGATCGGGGTCCGCTACCCGTTCGAGCGGGACGACGCGACGATCACCACGGTGTCCGCGTACCCGCTGAGTGTCCCCGCGCCGGTCGGTGGGGCGGACCACCGCGGCCCGGGGCGGATCGAGGGGCTGGACAAGCCGCTCTCGCGGATCGTCATGGGATGCGACCACCAGCCCGATCTCTCCACCGCGTCCGCGCTGTTCGACCACTACGTCACGCTCGGCGGCAACGTGTTCGACACCGCCCACTTCTATCTCGACGGCCAGGCCGAGCGCCGACTGGGCAAGTGGATCGCCGACCGTGGCATCCGTGACGACGTGGTGGTGATCGGCAAGGGTGCCCACACGCCGGACTGCAACCCGGAGGCGCTGAGCCGTCAGCTCCTGGAGTCCCTGGACAGACAGGGCACCGGTCACCTCGATGTCTACCTGCTGCACCGCGACAACGAGGACATACCGGCCGGCGAGTTCGTCGACGTCCTCAACGAGCACGCGGACGCCGGCCTGGTGCGCGTCTTCGGCGGCTCGAACTGGTCGATCCAACGGGTGGAGGAGGCCAACGCCTGGGCACGCGCCAACGGCAAACGCGGCTTCTCGGTGCTCAGCAACTACTTCGGTCTCGCCGAGCCCCACGACTTGCCGTGGCCCGGCTGCCTGGACGCGTGCGACGCGGAGTCGATGCGCTGGCTGACCGAACGGCAGATGCCCCTGCTCGCCTGGTCGGCCCGCTCCCGCAACTTCTTCGTCCGGGCCGATCCCTCGGACCTGACCGACGAACTGCTGGTGCGGTGCTTCTACGGGTGCGAGAACTTCGAGCGGAAGCGGCGAGCCGAGAAGCTGGCCCGTGACCACGGAGTCTCGCCCTCGGCGATCGCCGTGGCTTATGTACTGCACCAGCCCTTCCCCACGTTCGCCATGTACGGGCCCAAGACGCTCGCGGAGTCGCGCGCGAGCTTCAGGGCCGTCGAGATCGACCTGTCCGCGGAACAGGTCGCATGGCTGCGAGGTGAGTCGTGACCAGCTGTCCCGCAGGACCGGCGGGGTCCCGGTCATGAAGACGCCCGCTCTGGCCGTCGACGTCGCGGGCGGCCCCTTCGTCCCCACGACGCTCGACCGGCGCGAACCGCGTGGCGACGACGTGCAGATCGATATCGCCTTCACCGGGATCTGCCACAGCGACCTCCACCGGGTCCAGGGGGACTGGGACAACGGAGTCTTCCCGATGGTCCCGGGACACGAGATCTCCGGCGTGGTCGGCGCCGTGGGTGAGGACGTGTCGGCGTACCGGGTGGGAGATCGCGTCGGCGTCGGCGTGATGGTCGACTCCTGCGGGACTTGTGAGCACTGCGTCGGCCACCAGCAGCAGTTCTGCGTCGACGGGGTCGTCGAAACATACAACTCCCGTGCCTACGACGGATCGTTGACCTACGGCGGGTACAGCCGGAGCATCGTCGTCCGGGAGCCGTTCGTGCACCGCATCCCGGACGGCATCGAGCTCAGTGGTGCCGCCCCGCTCCTGTGCGCCGGGATCACGGTGTACTCGCCACTGCGCCGCTGGGGTCCGGTCGCCGGCCGGAAGGTCGCCGTCGTCGGCATCGGCGGGCTGGGGCACCTGGCGGTGAGAATGGCGGCCGCGATGGGGGCCGAGGTCACCGCCCTCAGCCGTGGCGGCGAGAAACGTGCCGACGCCCGGCGGCTGGGAGCGGTCGACCACCTGGCGACCGAGGGCCCATCCGGTCTCGGCGGTTCCCGGAACCGGTTCGACCTGATGCTGAACACCGTCTCGGCGCCGCTGGACATGGACCCTTACCTCGCCGCGCTCCGGCCCGGAGGGGTCCTGGTCAACATCGGAGCCCCGGGGGTCCCGCTCAGCTGTGACCCGTTCTCGCTCATCGCGGGGAACAGGGCCATCGCCGGTTCGATGATCGGAGGGTCGGCCGAGACCAAGGAGATGCTCCGGTTCTGCGCGGAGAACGACATCTCCACGGAGGTGGAAGTGGTCGACGCGGCGGAGATCGAGTGGGCGTACCGCCGTGTCCGGGACGGCGACGCGCGGTACCGCCTCGTCATCGACGCCACGACGATCGGCACGTGAGTGTTCTGCCCGCTGTTTCGAGGGAAAGGGCTGCAAACATTGTCTGCCGAGAAGGACTTGCGTAGGTTCCCGGCCGATTTCCGGTGGGGAGTGTCGACGGCGTCCTACCAGATCGAAGGAGCCGTCGACGAGGACGGCCGCGGCCGATCCATCTGGGACGTCTTCTCCCACACGCCGGGGACCATCGCCCGGGGGGACAACGGTGACGTCGCCTGCGACCACTACCACCGGTTCCGCGAGGACATCGCGCTGACCCGTGATCTCGGAGTGGGGGCGTACCGCTTCTCGGTGGCATGGCCCCGGATCCAGCCGGAGGGCCGCGGACCGGTGGAGCGCCGGGGAATCGACTTCTACCAGCGGCTGGTCGACGAACTCCTCGACGAGGGAGTGGAACCATGGCCGACGCTCTATCACTGGGACCTGCCCCAGGCCCTGGAGGAGCGTGGCGGGTGGCGCGTCCGGGACACCGCCGAGCGCTTCGCCGAGTACGCCGCGCTCGTGCACGACGCGCTCGGCGACCGCGTCACCTGGTGGACGACCCTCAACGAGCCCTACTGCGTCGCCTTCCTGGGGCACGCCACCGGCGAACACGCTCCCGGCGCCCGGGAAGGACATGGAGCACTGGCGGCCGCACATCACCTGATGGTCGGGCACGGACTCGCCGTGCGGGCGATGCGGGCACAGCAACGTGGCGAGGAGAAGTTCGGCATCACCCTCAACCTCAGCGACGTCACGCCGGCTTCGGAGGACCCGGCCGATCTGTCCGCCGCCGAGCGGCTCGACCTTCTCCAGAACCGGGTGTTCACCGATCCGCTCCTGGGCGGAACCTGGCCCAAGGGGGAACCGGAGGTGTGGTCGCAGATCAGCGACTTCGGATTCCGCGATGCGGACGACCTCGCGCTGATCCGGCAGCCCCTGGACTTCCTCGGGGTGAACGTCTACGCACCGGCCTACGCCAAGTACGCGCCCACGGCGGACCCGGACCCCGCCTTCCGGACGGCGGCCGACATCGACGTGGAGCGCGTGGCGCCGGCGGAGCTGCCGCGCACCGCGATGGGGTGGCCGGTCGAACCGGCCGCGATGACCAGGCTGTTGCGCCGGCTCGACGAGGACTACGCACTGCCTCCGGTCTACATCACCGAGAACGGCGCGGCGTACCGCGACGTCGTCGACGCGACGGGCTCCGTTCCCGACCCCGAACGCATCGAGTTCGTCGACGCCCATCTCGGGGCGCTCCAGGCCGCCATGGCGGAGGGAGTGGACGTCCGCGGTTACTTCTGCTGGTCCCTGCTGGACAACTTCGAGTGGGCCTACGGCTATGCGAAGAGGTTCGGACTGGTCTACGTCGACTACGACGATCTGCGGCGGATCCCGAAGTCCAGCTACTACTGGTACCGGGACATGATTCGTGCCCAGCGCGCCGGGTAGCGTCCGCAGCCCGGAACTCAGCCGTGCACTTCCCGGTAGGCGGCGACCGCACCGGGATGCAGCGGAACGGCGCCGGTGGCGATGAGGCTCGGCGCGTCGAGGAACTGTGTGCCAACCGACTCCTCGGGGACCAGGCGGTCGGCGCGGAGAACCAGGAGCCTGGTGACCGCCGCGGCCACTGCGTCGGGGAGATCGGGACGGCACAGAAGGAGATTGGCCACACCGATCGTGGCGACACCGGCCGTTCCCTGGTAGGCGTCCGACGGCACGGTCACTTCCTCCAGCCAGTCGTCGTCCGGTCCGCCCAGGGCGCGCAGCCCGGGGAGCAGGTCCGCCAGCGGGAGCAGCCGGAAGCCGGGCCGGGTGTCCAGCCCCGACAGCAGCGGCAGGGGCACGCCTCCCGCCACGAGCAGGCCGTCGATCGTGCCGCTGCGCAGGGCACGCGCCGCCTCTGGCATCAACAGATGGACGACCCGTACGTCCTTCCCCGGCGTCAGGCCGGCCGCGCGCAGCAACTGCCCGCCGAGTGCCGCCCCGCCTGATTCCGGGGCTCCGAGCGAGACGGTCCTCCCGGCCAGTTCCGGAAGACTGCGGATGCCCGAGTCCGCGCGTACGGCCAGTTGCAGGTAGTTCTCGTAGACCCGGCCCAGCGCGCGCAGCGGCGTGCGCCCGTGGAAGGGCGCGTTGCCCGCCATCGCGGCCGCTGCCGTGTGGGCCAGAGCTATCGCCAGTTCGGCACGTCCGGTGCCCAGCAGTCCCACATTGGCCACGCTGGCCTCGGTGAACACGGGGCGACAGATCATGGGCGGAACGGCCTCGGCGCACTCGGCGGCGAGGAGACGGCTGAACGCCGCGTAGAACCCGCTCGGTTCGCCGGACGCGATGCGCAGGACGCCCGCCCGGTCCGTGCCCAGGTGCGGCTCGTCCGCGGTGAGACCGCTCAGCAGCCCACCGGTGGACACGGCGGCCAGGCCGAATCGCAGCAGGGGCCTGCGACGGATCACGGTCAACCCACCCGACCCCCCACCTGGTCCGGGCCCGGAAACATCACCGACGGCCGGTGGCGAGCGCACGGCACCCCGGCCGTGAGCCTCGTGTCCTCGGGCGGGGGACCGCACGACGTGCACGGGGCATTGCCCGGGCCGTCCCCCAAGCGGGTCCCTGCCGGGGCCCGCGGCAGGAAGACCCGCACGCTCAACCCGTGGGGGGAGACCGCACGGAAGTCGAGCCGTCCGCCCCGTCCAGCGGCGATCCGCTCGACGATGGCCAGCCCCAGACCGCTGCCGCGCACCGTGCGGTGCCGGCCGCTCCGCCAGAAGCGGTCACCGAGGTGGGCGAGCTCCTCCTTCGTCAGACCCGGGCCGTTGTCCTGGACCTCCAGCACCGCCCAGGGGCCTTCGCAGGCGGCGTCGACCACGACCTCGGACCCCGGGCCGGCGTACTTGAGCGCGTTGTCCACCAGGACATCGACCACCTGGGCCAGCTCCGTCTCCGTGCAGGCCGCCATGGCGATCGGCGAGTCGTGCGCCCGGAGCGACACGCCGCCCTGGTCGGCCACCGGCCGCCACAGCTGGACCCGGTCCGAGGCGACCGCGGCCGCGTCACAGCGCTCGTCTCTCCGCCTGCCGTTGACGGTCAGCTCCCCGGCCCGCTGCTCCGCGGTGGCGAGAGCGAGCAGATCGTCGAGGAGCCGCTCCATGCGCTCCAGTTCGCTGGTCACCCCCGAGTAGGTGCGGGAGGCGGAGGGGGGCAGCCGTGACCCGAGCGAATCGACCCGCAGTCGCAGAGCCGTCAGAGGATTGCGCAGCTGGTGCGACGTGTCGGCCACCAGACGCCGCTGCTGATCCAGGGCGGCCGTGACGGTGTCGGCCATGCGGTTGAAGCCGGTGACCAGCTTGCGCAGTTCGGGCGGCCCGCCGACCTGGGTCTGCCGTGGCGGGAGGCCCGCGGCGAGTTCACCGACCGCGCGGTCGAGGCGGTGCAATGGACGCACCACCCAGCGGGTCGCGGCCAGCGCGAGCACGACGCAGGCCACGGCGACCAGGCCCGTGCCCAGGAGGATGAGGCCCCAGCGGACGGAGATGTCATGAGCGGCGGCGTCCACCGAGGCACGCAGGACGACGGCGCCGGTCACCCGTGTCCCGCTGCCCGCAGGCCGGGCGAACAGCCGGTCGTCCCGATTCCACGGGCGCAGCGTGCTCGTGGGGGACACGGGCTGATTGCGCAGTGCCGCGTCCACCAGCCGGCCCACCACGGGGTCGGACGCCCGCATGCCGCCGGTCTGCGCCACCGGCGCCCGATGGGCGTCGACGATCACGACGGCCTCCCCGTAGAGCTGGGTGTAGCGCGTGGCCTCGGCGACGAGCGCCCTGGTGTCGCCGGTGCGCTCGGCCTGGTCGGTCAGCGTGGCGAAACGGTCCAGGGTGCCGGAGCGCGCCACTGTCAGTTGCTGAGTGCGTTCGGATGCGGTGAGGGTCAGGAGCGGCACGGTGAAGCCGGCGAGGGCGAGTACCGCGAAGGCGAGCAGGGCCGTGAGTACTCTGGCGCGCACTGAAGCCTCCGTTTCCTTAGCGGCTTCCCTCAGCCACCGAACCGATCGCCGACACCGAGGATGGCGGTGAGAACGTCAGCACGCCCGAGCTGCCGCCGGCGGCTCGCCGCGGTGCCCGGCCGCGCAGCCAGGCCGACTTCCACGTCCCCAGTCGGCAGTACCCGTACGGTCCCCCTTCCCCGTATCCGGTCACCGACGCCACTCGGCACCCTCGGCGGACGACTCGGTGGCCTCCTCCAGCGACGAGTCGTCCGATGTCTCGCTCATCCGAATGTAAACGAGCAACCAGGCCGGCACACACACCGTTACGAACACCGCCACGGTCAGGGAGTGGGGAGTTCCTCGGGACACGACGTGTTTCGGACAGTTGTCGGCGTCTTGCCATGGCAAAAGGCCGCCAATCCGGAAAAGGCTCCGCTTACGGGTGGAGCCCGTTGTGTACCGAGGAGCGGGCGGAGGGCACTATGGATGGCGGTAACAGAGGGGGGCCTGACCGATGTACACGAGTCACCGAACGGGGTTTGTGAGTGAAGGCTCTTCTGGTGGAAGACGACTTAGCCGTTGCCGAAGCGCTGACGGAAGGGCTGGAGGAACACGGCTGGAGTGTCCGGCATCTCGCGCTGGGCCTGGAAGCGCTGCGTGATGCCGACACCGCGGACATCATTCTCCTCGATCTGAACCTGCCGGACATCGACGGCCTCGAACTGTGCCGCCGGCTCCACGACCGCACCCACGTCCCGATCATCGCCGTGACCGGTCGCTCCGACTCGTTCGACCAGGTGCTGTGCCTGAGACTGGGCGCGGACGACTACGTCGTGAAGCCCTACCGGCTCCACGAACTGCTGGCGAGAATGACGGCGGTGCTGCGCCGCACCTCACAACAGGTCGCCCGACCCGGAACGGCGGGCGCCGCCAGGGACGACCAGATACCGACCATGCAGAACGAGGTCCTGCGGCACGGACCGCTGCTGGTGGACCTGCGGCAACACGTCGTGTCGGTGGGGGGCGCCCCGGTGAGTCTGACGCGCAAGGAATTCGAACTCCTGGTTCTGCTGGCTTCCTCACCCGGCCGGGTCTTCACCCGTCAGTACATCGGCGAAACGGTGTGGGCCGAACAATGGGTGGGCAGGTCCCGGACCCTTGACTCCCATATCGCCGCCCTGCGCAGAAAGCTGGGCCACCGCGACTGGGTCGAGACCGTCCGTGGTGTGGGCTTCCGGTTCGTCGCCCCTCCCTCGTGACCCTCCGCGCGCGGTCGTGGGTGCCGCATGCGTTCCTTGAGTGGCCCTCTAGGAACACCGCACATCCTGCAGAGCATGGAATCCGGACAGAGCTTCACCGACCTGTACGTGACTGTCCAGCAGTTCTACGCGGAGCAAATGAGGATGCTGGACGACGGAGACTTCGAGGGGTATGCATCGACGTTCACGCCTGACGGAGAATTCACTCATACTCCTGGCCGGCCGGCGGCCCGTACTCCCGCGGGGATCGTCAGGGAACTCGAGGAGTTCCACAGGCGCTTCGAGGGCCGCCGGGTACAGCGACGTCATTGGTTCAACATGCTGGGGGTGGTGGACAAAGGGGACGGAACCATCGAGACCACCATGTACGCGCTGGTCGTCACCACCGAGGGCGAGCGGATTCCGGAGATCGCGCCGAGCTGTGTGGTGAGTGACGTCCTCGCCTACGAGAACGGACGTCTCAGGACAAGGTCCCGGGTGGTCGGGCACGACCACGTACGGGCACCGGACAGGGCCGCCGCCGGCTGAGCGCAGGAGAACCCGGCCACGAGCCGGCCGGCGGGAACCGCGGACGCCCCGGTGGATCGACGATCCACCGGGGCTCGTTCATGCCCGCACCGGCCCTTATGCGCGGCCTTGTGCGCCGAGGAGCCGCCGCAGCCAGCCCAGGCGTGCCCTCCGGGCCTCCCGCGAGATTCGGGCCCGGGGGACGAGGGCGTCGAAGTTGTGGAAGGCCCCCGGCCACACATGCAGCTCAGCCTGCCCACCCGCCCGCCAGAGACGGTCCGCGTAGGCGATGCTCTCGTCACGGAAGGTCTCCGCCGAACCGACGTCGAGGTACGCCGCTGGCAGGTCCGACAGGACGGTGGCCCGGGCCGGCGCGGCGGAGTACGGCACGTCCGGACCGCCGCGGGCCGGGCCGAGCAGGGCCGCCCAGCCGGTTTCGTTGCTGGCCCGGTCCCAGACCCCACGGCCCGACATCTGCCACCCGGAGACACTGTCGTTGCGGTCGTCGAGCATGGGGCTGACCAGCAGCTGTCCGGCCGGCCGAGGGCCACCGCGGTCACGGGCCAGCAGGGCGACCGCGGCGGCCAGACCGCCGCCGGCGCTGCGCCCGGCCAGTACGAGCCGGTCCGGATCGATGCCCAGGTCGTCCGCGCGCGCCACCGTCCAGAGCAGACCGGCGTAGCAGTCCTCGACCGGACCGGGGTGGGGTGTCTCCGGCGCCAGCCGGTACTCCACCGAGACGACCGAGAGCGCCAACTCCCCGGCCCAGTCCATGATGTCCGCCAGTCCGGAGCGGTTGTCACCGAAGAACATCCCGCCGCCGTGGATGTAGTAGACCGCCGCGGTGGCGGCAGCGGCCCGGGTGGGACGGCAGACGAGCAGCGGGACCGGGGGAGCCCCGGGCGGTCCGGGGGCCGATCGCTCCTCGACGGTGAACGCTCCGTGACGGCACAGCTCCTCGTCCGTGGGTCCCCGGGGACTGCGCCTGCGCAGCTCGGGGATCATGTCGCTGGTGATCGAGGACGGCACCGACGCGGTCAGCGAGGGCAGTTCGGCCGCCAGCTCGGGATCGAACGGCGGTGGCGGCCCGGTCTCGACCGAGTTCCGGCGAGTAGTGGGGGCAGACATCAAGACGCTCCTGGGACGGGGTGGTGAGACGCTCATTCCATGAGGTAGTCGCCCGGATCGACGGCACGGGTGCGCTGCCAGTACTCGAGCGCGGAGAACGGCCAGTTCTGCGGCGAACGGCCGTGCTCGTTGACGTACCAGGTGCGTACGGAGGTCCAGCCCCAGGCCCGTTCGCGGGTGGCCTCGTCGATCCAGGCGTTGTAGCGGTCGTGCACGTCCTGCCGGACCTCCATGCACGGGCGCCCCGGGCCGGTGAGGCGCCGCAGCGCGTCCATCACGTAGGTCACGGCGCACTCGGAGAAGAACAGGATGCTGTTGCCCTGCCCCACGAGGTTGGTGTTGGGGCCGTAGAGGCAGAAGAAGTTGGGGAAGCCGGGAACGGTCGTGCCGAGATAGGCCCGGGCGTCGCCGTTCCAGGACTTGTGCAGATCGGCTCCGCCCCGGCCCGTCACGGACATCGGCTCCAGGAAGCGGTCGGCCTGGAAACCGGTGCCGTAGACGATGACGTCCGCCGCGTACCGGGCGCCGTCAGCCGTGCGCAACCCGCCCGCGTCGATCTCGGTGACGGGCTCGGTGACCAGGGTGACATCGTCGCGTTTCAGCGTGGCGAACCACCGGCCGTTGTCCCTGACCACCCGCTTGGAGCCCACGGGATAGCCGGGGATGACCCGGGGCAGCAGCTCGGGGGCGTCCGACAACTGGGCCTCCATGGCGGCGACCAGCACCGCTCGGACCCGCTCGTTCTCCGCCGACACGGCCCGCTCCGACACCGGGTACCGAGGGTCGACGACCCAGGGCGCCCCCTGGAGTCCGGGAGCCGCCAGCACGAAGCGGTACCACATGGCGTAGTGGGGAACGTGCCGGAACAGCCACAGGGCGCCCTCGGACAGGGGCTTGCCGTAGTCCGGGCTGGGGCGCATCCACGGTGGGGTGCGCTGGAAGACCAGCAGGTGGCGCGCCGCCTCGGCGATCTCCGGGACGAACTGGAAGGCACTGGCCCCAGTGCCGATCACGGCGACCCGTCGGCCGGCGAGATCCACCGACGCGTCCCAGCGCGCGGAGTGGAAGGCCGGCCCGGTGAAGGTGTCGCGCCCGGGGATGTCCGGCAGCCGCGGCCGGTTGAGCTGCCCCACCGCGCTGATGACGGCCCGGGCCCGGTCCCGCACCGGGCCCTGGTCCGTCGTCACCTCCAGGGACCACTCCCGCCGCTGTTCGTCCCACTGGGCGCTCGTCACCTCGCTGCGGAACCGGATGTGCTCGTAGAGCCCGAACTCCGTGGCGAACGTCCGGAAATAGCCCAGCAGTTCCTCCTGGGTACAGAAGTGTTCGGGCCAGTCGGTCCGGGTGGCGCACGCGAAGGTGTAGAGATGGCTCGGGACGTCGACCCGGCACCCGGGGTAGGTGTTCTCCAGCCACGTCCCGCCGACCTCGGCGTTCTTCTCGTACACCACGAACGGAACCCCCGCCTGGGACAGCCGGTGGGCCGCGAGCAGTCCGCTGGGTCCGGCTCCCACAATGACCACCCGGAAGTCCCGCGCGGCCGTCTCGTCGAGCTTCCAGTCCGGTGCGCCGGTGTCCGAGCCGGGTGGCTGCACCTGCTCCCTGAGCAGCGGCATGAGGTCCGTGGTGTCACGGCCCATGACCCATGAGCTGGCGGTGTGCAGCAGATCCGGGTCCGGTGCCGAAGGAGGTGCCCGGAAGCGGCGGTCCCGCAGATCGCGCAGCACCCGCAGGGCCCTGGCCCGCACGGCGTCCTGCCGGTCCGGTGACAGCCCGCCCTGCTCCTGGTGCAGCCAGCCGCGCCCCGCCGTGCCCGAGGGCAGCAGGGAGAGATCGCCGGTGAGCTGTACCAGCGTCAGCAACAGGGCGGGTACATCCGCTTCGCGCAGGTACTCCGCCAGGACGTCGTCGTCCAGGTCGATCGGTTCGAGCGGTCCGCTGAAGGCCATGGTGGTCCCTTCCCAGTGCTGCCTCACCGGCGGTCGGGCTCAGTAGTTGCCCAGCCCGCCGCACACGTTCAGGGCCTGGGCCGTGACCGCCGAGGCGCTCGGACCGGTGAGGTACTCGACCATGGCGGCCACTTCCTCAGGGGTGACGTACCGGCCGATCGGCACCCTGTTGGTGATGCGCTCGAAGGCCTCCTCCTCCGAGACCCCCCAGATCGCCGCGTAGTGCTCCCGCACGCGTTCCGCCATGGGCGTCTCCACGAAGCCGGGGCAGACCGCGTTGACCGTGATGCCGGTGCGGGCCAGCTCCAGGCCGAGCGCCTTGCTGAGCCCGACGACTCCGTGCTTCGAGGCGGAGTACGGGGCTGCGTGGACGACGCCCTGCTTGCCGCCCGTGGAAGCGATGTTGATGATCCGTCCGGACTCCTTCTTCAGCATGCCCCCCTTGGTCAGCACTTCCTTGGTCATGAGGAACACGCTGTTCAGATTGGTGTTGATCACGTCGTACCAGAGCTCGTCGGAGAGTTCGGCCGTGGCCCCGCCGCCGCTGCGCCCCGCGTTGTTCACCAGTACGTCCACCGGCCCGTAGCGCTGTACCGCCGACGCGACGAACCGGCGCACGTCCTCGGGCTCGGCCACATCACACGTCTCGCCGTCGACCTCGGCTCCCTCGTCGCGGAGGGTCTTCAGTGTGGCGTTCAGCCGCTCCTCGTCACGCGAGCAGATGTACAGGCTCGCGCCGCGCCGGCCGAACTGCCGGGCGATGGCCATGCCGATGCCGCTGGTGGCACCGGTCACCAGGACCACCTCGCGCTGCTGTGCACTCATGGATCCTCCGTCTGTTGTGGAGTGTTCAATCGGGTGGGAACGCACTCGGAACCGCCGACGGCGGTCAGACGGTTCTCAGCAGGCCGCCGTCGATGACGACCTCGCTCCCCGTGATGTAGGCGGCGGCCGGTCCCGCCAGGAACCGCACCAGGCGGGCGACCTCGCCGGGCTCCGCGAACCTGCCGAGCGGGATCCCGCCGATGCCGTCGGCCATGGCCTTCATGGCCGCTTCGCCGTCCGTGAGCTCCATGGCCTCGGCCGCCTGCTCCGCCAGCCCGCCCGGAGCCGTCCACAGGGGCGTGCGCACGGGACCCGGTGAGACCGTATTGACGCGGATGCCCTCTGCCGCGAACTCGGCGGACAGGGATTTCGACAGGCTGTTCAGGGCGGCCTTGGCGGCCGCGTAGTCGACGACGTTGGGCGCGGGAAGCCGCGCGTTGACCGATGAGACGTTGACGATCGAGCCGCCGGAGTGTTCCAGCATCAGGGGCAGGACGGCCCGGACCGCGCGCACCGTGGTCAGCAGGTTGAACTCGACCGTGTGCATCCAGTCGTCGTCGGAGACCGACCGGAAGCCGCCGAAGCGAGGCTCCCCGCCGGGGAATCCGCCCACGTTGTTCACCAGGATGTCCGCTCGGCCGAAGCGGTGTTCGGCCGTGCCGACCAGGCGACCGGGGCCGTCGGGGGTGGCGAGGTCGACGTCCACGGCGTACAGCCGGTCCGCATCCGCAACGGGCAGGTCGGCAAGGTCCGCCCCGGCCGTGCGGCTTCCCGCGACCACGCACGCGCCGGCGAGGAGGAACTCCTCGCAGACGGCGCGGCCGATCCCCCGGCCGGCACCCGTGACCACTGCAACCTTCCCGCTGAGCCCTTCCGCGGACGTCATCCCGGGCCCCTGGCGTATCCGGCGGAGGCCGGCGCCCCGTCGGCCCCGTCCGACGTACGGCGTCGCCAGGTCAGCACACGCTGCCGGACGCGACCCCCGACCGGTGCCCGGCCGATGAGCTCCAGCCGGTCCCCCCGCAGGCGTACCTCGCGCTCGAGGTCCTGCCCGAGCTGGTAGGTGTGGGTGCTGACCTCCACGTGGTGCACTAGCCGTGTCCCCTCCAGCCGCCAGGTGCCCGCGTATCCCATGTACTCGGTGGTGCGCGGCCGCCCGTCAGCCGGTCCGGCGGCCTCGGCGTGCTGTCCGGCGCGTCGCATCATCGACACGGACATGGCGCCGTTCGGTTCGTAGATGAGAAGGCCTCCGGGATCGGCTCCCAGCGGACCTTCGACCGTGCCGCCGCCCTCGTCGTCGACTTCACGGAACGCCACCAGCTGCCAGACCCCGACCAGTTCGGCCGGGCGGACGCGCGGCGCGCCCGCCGTGTCGTCAGTCATGCCGGAACACCTGGCAGGGGATCGGCCTCGGCGCCGAGGTCGCGTGCCGGGCGATGGAGGCGTCGAGCTCCCGCTTGCGCGGATCCTGGAGGAAGTTGCGCTGGTAGTGGTCCTCGTCGGTCCATTCCGCGTGGTTCACGACCGTCCGGCCGTCCGCCGCCAGGTGCAGTCGCGTCGAGACGTACCCGGGGCAGTGGCGCACCCACGTGTCGATGTGTTCCTGCACGGCCGCGGCGAGGTCGCGCTGTTCCTTCGGGCCGGGGGTGTCGAGCAGGATGAACAGGACGTGGCCGCCGTCGCTGTCGTACGAGGCCTGATCCCGCGGGGTGTGGTCCATGGTGTCGTCCTCACTTCGCTTCGGTCGGTGGGTGCTGACTCGACGGGGCGAAGACGGCCTGCGCGAACGGGCCGCTCGCCTGTTCCAGTTGAAGGGCGAAATGGCTGGCGCCGGAATGGATGTCCCGCCAGAACCGCTGGGCCCGGTCGCCCTCGTCCTGCCCCGCGGTGCCCGACGCCACGAAGATCCGCTCGGCCGCGTCGCGCAGCAACTCGGTGGCGAACGACCAGTTCCTCAGGTGCCGGGGGACGGCCGAGCGGAGATCGGAACCCGAGTCCGCCGCCCGGGCGATGGAGCGCAGGAGCAGAGCGGCGGCTTCGACCTCGGCGCTGCTGCGGGTGAGCACGGTGCGCACCGAGACACGGTCGCGGGCGGGAGCTCCGGTGTGCGTGTCGACCTTGCGGCCGATCCAGTCGACCCAGTGCTCCACCAGTCCCCGCGCGGCGCCCAACAGAGGCCCAGCGAAGGACAGGCCGTTCACCGCCTTGAGCGGCGCACGGCAGCTCACCGGCCCGTCACCGGCCCGGAGTCCGGCTTCGAGGGCGGCCCGGGTGAAGGACCGGTGCTCCGGTACGAAGAGTTCCCGTACCACCACGGTGTTGCTGCCCGTGGCCCGCATCCCGACGCTGAACCAGGTGTCCGCCACTTCGTAGTGCTCCCGGGGAATGACGAAGCACCAGGGCTGTGACTCGCTGCCGACGGCGCCCGGGGCGCAGATCAGGGCCCAGTCGGAGTAGTCGGCTCCGCTGACGTAGGCCCAGCGTCCCGTGACCCGCCAGCCGCCGGACACCCGCGTGGCGGTCCCGCACGGCACGAGCGCCCCGGCGATCAGGGCGTCGGGATGCTCGCCCCAGACCTCGCGCCGCCCCCGCTCCGGCAGATGGACCGCCATGCGTCCGGTGTGGGCGGCGATCGACGCGCTCCACCCCGTCGAGGGACAGGCGGCCGCCACGGGGACGACCAGGTCGAGGAGCTCTTCGTAGCCGCCCTGGGAGCCGCCGAAGGCGGTGGGCACGAAGTGCCGGGCGAAGCCGGCGCCGCGCAGTCCCGTCACGACGTCCGGCGGCAGTCTGCGCTGCTCCTCGGCCTGTTCCGCGTACTTCGCCGCCGTCGCGGCGAGGTCGGCCACGGCGGCGGGTGGCTCGACGGCAGTTCCCCACAGGGACATGAGATGTTTCCTTCCGTCCGGAGGGCGGTTCGGGGATCGCTACGCGGGGTGGTGAACCGGGCGGCCCGGCGGCGGGCAGGCCGTGGCCCGTTCCGCCATGAACAGGGCGTGGGCCCGTTTGGCCTCGCTCAACTGCCGGATCTTCTCCGGCGTCTCCACCTGTGCCGCCGTGATCATGATTCCCAGACAGCTCGCACCGGCGTCGGCGTACCGGCGCATCCGAGCGGCCACCCGGCGGGGCGGTCCGACGAGGGCGGTCATGTCGATGAATTCCAGGGGGACGGCCGCGGCGGCCGCGGCCCGGTCGCCGGCGCGCATCCTGGCGTGGATCTCCTCGGGGGCGTCGGCGAAGCCGTACCGGCGCAGGAGCCGGCAGAAGAAGTTCGTCGCGGGGTCTCCGACGCCGAGTAGGCCCGCGTAGTGCGTCCGCAAGGCAGCGGCGGCCCGCTCGACGCTGTCGTCGATGTACGTGGCCGCACAGGGCAGGACATCGAAGGGCCGTTTGGTACCGCCCACGCTGCCCCGGCCGATCTGCGTCACCGCGTCGGCCACGTCCTCGGGGGTGGTGAAGGCGCCGATCCACCCGTCCGCGATCTCCCCGGCCAGCCGGCGTGTCCCCGGGCTCGAGGCCCCGAGGTAGACGGGAACGCGGGCGTCCCCGGGGGCCATGCCGAGCCGCAGGGGCGTGTTGCGGTGCCGATCGCCTGCCGGAAGACGGAAGTGCTCACCGCTGAAGCGCACTTCCTCGCCGGCGAGAGCCCTGCGCACGATGGTGACGTACTCCCTGAGCCGGCCCAGCGGGTGCTCGAACGCGACCCCGTGCCACCCTTCCGACACGTCCGGGTTGGAGACCCCCAGGCCCAGGCTGAAGCGACCTTGCGACAGAACGTGCAGCGACGCGGCCGCGGTGGCGGTCGCGGCGGGGCTCCTGGCCGGGAGTTGCAGCACTCCGGGCAGGAGGCCGATGCGCCGGGTGTGCGAGGCGACGCAGGACAGCACGGTGAGCGCGTCACTGCGGAAGTTGTCGGAGGCCAGTACGGTCCGGTATCCGAGTTCCTCCGCCGCTCGGGCGAGGGGGAGGGCGCCGTCGAGGCCGATGTTCACTGCCAGTTCCATGCCGTCGTCCAGCCCTTCCGTTCAGACCAGGTGGGCGCCGCCGTCGACGCCCAGGACCTCGCCGGTGGTGTATGAGGTGCCGGCCAGCCAGAGCACGGACTCCGCCACCTCCTGGGGGGTTCCGATGCGGCGGAGGGGTGTCACCGACTCCGCGTGCTCCCTGATGTCGCCGAAGTCCGCGGTCCACGGGGTGTCGATCAGTCCCGGAGCGACCGCGTTGACGCGGATCTCCGGACCGAGTGCGGCCGCCAGCAGGCGCGTCATGTGGTTGACGGCCGCTTTGCTGACCGCGTACGGGATGGAGCTGCCCACCGGACGACCCCCCGCCACGGAGGACACGTTGACCACGACGCCGCGTGCGCGCCGCAGCATGTCCACGGAGGCCTGGGTCGTCGACCACGTCCCGATGAGATTCACGTCGAGGATCTCGCGCCAGACGTCGTACGAGACTTCGTCGACCGCCCGGTGTGCGATGCGGCGCGTCACCCCGGCGTTGTTGACCAGCACGTCGAGACGTCCGCACTCCTGCTCGACACGCTCGACGAGGGTGCGCACCTGCGCGGGATCGCCCACGTCCGCCTGGACGTAGTGGGCGCCCGGCAGGGAGGCGGCCAGCTCGGTGCCCGCGTCCGGGGAGCGCGCGGAGTTCAGCACCACCCGCATGCCGCGCTCCGCCGCCAGTGTCGCGACGGCCTTTCCGATGCCTGAGGTCGCACCGGTCACCAGGATGACGCGGTGGTCTCGCATGCTCACTCCCCAGCCTCGATGCCCCAGCGCCGGTCGCCTGCGCCGACCGGGTCCGACGGGCCTCATCGTGCTGGCCGGGGCTCAAGGAGTGGTCGGGAGCTGATAAACCGGGTGACGGCGGGCTTCGCCGACGGGCCTCACGTGGTCGTGTCGGACCAGCCGCCGTCGAGTCGGGCGTGGAGCGCGGCGTACCGGCCGCTGCGGGCCGCGAGTTCGGCGTGCCGGCCCCTCTCGACGACGCGTCCGTCCTCCATGACGAGGATGGTGTCCGCGTCCCTGACCGTGGACAGCCGGTGGGCGATCACGATGCTGGTCCGTCCGCGGCGCAGGCGGGCGGTGGCTTCGCGGATCAGCAGTTCGGTGCGGGCGTCGACCGCACTCGTCGCCTCGTCCAGCACCAGTACCTCCGGGTCGCAGAGGAAGACCCTGGCGAGGGCGATGAGCTGCATCTGGCCGGTGCTGAGACCACCGCCGTCCTCGCCCACCACGGTGGCGTACCCGTGGGGAAGGGCCCGGACGAAGTGGTCGGCGCGGGCCGCCCGGGCCGCCCGACGGATGTCGTCCTCGCTCGCGTGGTCGACTCCGTAGGCGATGTTCTCGGCGATGGTCCCGGTGAACAGCCAGGGGTCCTGGAGCACCGCACGGACCCGTCGGTGCAGGATGTCGCGGGGCAGCTCGGCGATGTCCGTGCCGTCGAGCAGGACGCGTCCGGACCAGGGCGCGTGGAAGCCGAGGAGCAGGTTGACGACCGTGCTCTTGCCCGCGCCCGTGGGGCCGACGATCGCCACTGTCTCCCCGGGGGCCGCTTCGAACGAGAGGCCCTCGAAGAGCACGCGGTCGGGTGTGTATCCGAAGGTGACGTCGTCGAACCGGATCCGCCCGGAGACGTCGTGCGGACGCGCGGTCGTCCTGGCGGGCTCGTGCGTCTCCGGCGCGTCGAGGAGAACCAGGACGCGCCGGGCCGAGCTCAGGCCCGACTGGAGCACACCCACGACGGATGCCACGGCCGATGCCGGGCCGCCGAGCTGGAGCGTGTAGGTGACGAACGCCTGGACGTCGCCGACGGACAGTTCGCCGCTCGCCGCGCGCACACCGCCCAGGACCGCGACGAGCACGTAGCCGAGGTAGCCGATGAACGTCGTCGCGGGGCTCATCACCCCGGCGAGGAACTGGGCGCGCAGACCGGCCCGGTAGAGCCGGCGGTTCCGCTCGGCGAACGCCTGCCCGGCCCTGTCCGTGCGTCCCCCGGCGACGAGTTCGGTGTGCCCGGTGACGGCCTCCTCCACGAAGGCGTTCACCTCGCCGACGGCATCCCACTGCCGCGCGTACTGCGGACGCGAGTGCCGGGCGAGTGCTTGCGTGACGAGTGCGGAAGAGACCAGCATGCCCACCGCCACCACCGTGAGCGCCGGGGACAGCCACAGCATGGCGGCGAGCAGTCCGGCCAGGGTGAGCAGCGCGGCGGTGATCTGGGTGAGGGCCTGCTGGAGGGTCATCGACGTGTTCTCGATGTCGTTCGTCATCCTCGACAGGACGTCACCGCGCGGCCTGCCGTCGAGGTAGGCCATCGGCAGCCGGGACAGTTTGGCCGAGACCGCCTCCCGCAGCCGGTAGGCCGTGCCCTGCGCCACGCTCTGGGCCAGCCGGCCACGCCCCCAGGCGGCGGCCGCCGAGGCGAGGACGAGCACCGCGGCCAGGACCAGGAGCCTGCCGGCCGCCGTGAGGTCGACACCGCCGGCACCGCGCACACCGGCCACCACGAGGTCGGTGACCGCGCCCAGCAGCCGGGGGACGACCAGGGACAGCCCGACGCTGAGGGCGCTGAGCAGGAGACAGGCGACCAGCCTCGTGCGGTCGTGCGCCGCGGCGGTCACCAGACGCAGCGCCGGCCGGGCGGACGGCGCCTTCTCCTGGGGCCCCTCCTTCTCGTGCTCGTCGGCACGGCCCTTCCCGACAGTCACGACGCCTCCACTCGGCCGCCGCGCGCGAGCACGATGTCCCGGTAGACGGTGTTGTCCGCCAGGAGGTCGGCGTGCGGGCCCTGTCCGACCACGCGGCCCCGGTCCAGCACGACCACGCGGTCCGCCGCCCGCAGCGTCGCCATGTGCTGGGAGACGACGAGGCGCGCGGCGGTGCGTGTCTCGTCGTCGAGGACGGCGCGCAACCGTGCGGCGGTGCCGGCGTCCAGGGCGGAGAAGGGCTCGTCGAGGAGGTACACCGACGGCCGCTTGAGGAGCAGTTGGGCGATGGCCAGGCGCTGCCGCTGCCCGCCGGACAGGTTGGCGCCGCCCGCGCTCACGGGGGCGTCCAGTCCGTGACCGGTCGCCTCGACGAAGTCCCGGGCCTGTGCCAGCTCCAGGGCCCGCCACAGCGCCCGGTCGTCGGCCTCGGGGGCGCCTCGGCGCAGGTGTTCGGCCACGGTGCCCGAGAAGAGGTACGGCCGTTGTGTGAGGAGGCCGATCGCCTCGGCCAGCGTGTCGCGGTCCAGTGCGCGCACGTCCCGCCCGCCCACGGCGATCCTGCCGCCGTCCGGGTCGCCCAGCCTGGCCACCAGGTGCAGCAGGGTCGTCTTGCCGCTGCCGACCGCGCCGGTCAGCACGACCGTCTCACCGGGAGCCACGGTCAGCGAGACCGAGTGCAGCGCGGCGTCCTGAGCGCCCGGGTAGCGGAAGCCCACGGATTCGATCAGCACCCCCGGCGGGTGGACGGGCCTGCCCACGCTCTGCCGTGGCAGGTCGACGGTGGCCCCGGTCCGGAGCACCTCCTGTACCCGCCCGACACTGGCCCCGGCGCGCGAGGCCTGGAGGAAGACGCCCATGGCCATCATGACCGCCTGGAGCATCAGGGACAGGTAGTGCAGGAAGGCGATGACCGTGCCCATCTCGATGTCGTCCGCGGCCACGCGCACACCGCCGAACCACAGCACCGCGATCGAGGACAGCTCGATGACGACGGTGAACGTCGGCATGATCAGGGCCTGGGCCCGGCCGAGGGCGAGACCGGTGCGCATCATCGCCCGGTCGGCGATCCGGAAGCGGGCCTCCTCATGGCTGTCGCGATCGAACGACCGGGTGGTGCGGATGCCCGCGAGGCGTTCCCGCATGATCCGGTTGATGTGGTCCAGGCGCTGCTGCACGGCGGCGGACAGCGGCAGCGTCCGGCGCAGGACCAGCCAGAGCGCCACGGTGAGCGTCGGCAGGACCACCGAGAGGACGAGCCCCAGCGGGGCGTCCTGACGCAGGGCCAGTGCGGCGCTGCCCACCGCGGTGAGCGGGGCGACCACCATGACCGTCAGGGCGTTGAGGGCGAGTTGCTGGATCTGCTGCACGTCCTGGGTGCCACGCGTGATGAGACCGGCCCGGCCGATACGGCTCACCTCGTGGGCCGACAGCGCCAGGATCCGGGAGAAAACGGCCTGGCGCAGCTCCCGTCCCCAGGCCAGCGCGATGGTGGCGCTCAGGTAGGCCGCACCGCCCGCGCAGAGCACCTGAGCACAGGTCACGGCCAGCATCACCATGCCGAGTTCGACGACATGGCCACTGTCGCCTCTGAGCACGCCGTCGTCGATGACGTCCGCGTTCAGCGCGGGAAGCCAGAGCATCGCGAGCATCTGCCCGGTCTGGAGCAGGGCCACCAGGCCGAGTCGACGCCGCATGGAGCGACTGACGGCGTGTAAGAGCAAGAGGTCCTCCCGGGGACGGCGACCACGCCAGGTGGGGCGGGGCTGGAGGTTCCACCCTGGCCTTCTCACTCGTGGATAACAAGTCACTGCTTCTTATATTCGTGGCTTGAACCGCACTGTCAGCCAGTTCGCCGAGAGAATGCCAAGTGTTAGCTTGGTAAATGTGGAAGCTGGAGACGAACTTCGTACGGCCGAGACGCTACGGCTCGGCGTGTCACGACTGGCGACGCGCCTGCGCGCACAGCACCCCGGACGCGGCCAGGCGCTCACCCGCATGGCCGCCTCCGTGCTGGCCAACCTGCGCCATGACGGTCCGCTGACCCCCACCGCGCTGGCCGCCGTCGAAGGGCTCCAGCCGCAGTCCCTGACCCGCGTCCTGAACGAGCTGGAGGAACGGGGCCGCATCGTCCGGACGACCAACCGCAAGGACCGCCGCAGCCAGGACATCGCCATCACGGACCTCGGTGTCCAAGCGCTCGACGGGCACGTTCAGGAGGGCAACCGCTGGCTCGCCTCGGCACTGGCGACCCTGACCCCGACCGAGCGCGGCGTGCTCGAACTGGCCGCCGGCCTGATGGTGAGGCTGGCCGAGACCGCCCCCCTGACAACCGCCCACCCCGGTGGTGCCGACGAGGAAGGACACGGAACCGCGTCATGAGGAAGACGAGCCGCGACTCCCCCGGGGTGTCGCCCACCGGCCGCCGCACGCAGGGACCACCGGCCCGCCGACGGGTCATGCTCACCCTGGCAGGGGTCAGCGCCGTCAGCCCGCTGGCCACCGACATGTACGTCCCCGGACTGCCGCAGATGGCGCGCTCACTGCACACCGACACGGCCGGGGCCCAGATCTCGCTGACCGGTTTCCTCATCGGCATCATCGTCGGACAGCTGTTATGGGGCCCCCTCAGCGATTCCCTCGGGCGGCGGCCGGTCCTGATCGGGGGGTCCGCCGCCTTCGCCGGCTTCTCGCTCCTGTGCGGGCTCGCGCCGACCCTGGAGATTCTCAACGCCGCCCGCTTGGGGCAGGGGCTGACCGGGGCCGCCGGCATCGTGGTGGCCCGGGCGGTGGTGGCCGACCTCTTCGACGACGACCGGATCGGGGGAGCGTTCGCGGCGCTCTCCGCGGTGACCGCCGTGGCGCCCATCGTGGCTCCCCTGCTCGGCGGAGCCGTGCTCTCCGTCGGGTCCTGGCGATGGCTCTTCGTGCTGCTGGCTCTCGTTGGCCTCGCCCTGACGCTGTGCCTGGCACTGTGGGTGCCGGAATCCCTGCCCGCGACCGCCCGCGTGTCCGGGGGAGTGAGCGGGACCGTCCGGTCCATGAGGCGTGTCTGCGCACGGCGTTCGGTACTGGCGCCGGTCCTGAGCCTGGGCTTCGGCGGAGCGGCGATCTTCGTGTACATCGGCAGCACGAGCTTCGTCTTCCAGGACGTCTACCACCTGTCGGCCGGCCTCACCAGCCTGGTGTACGGGGCGAACGCGATCGGGAACATGGCGGCCAGCATCTCCTACGGCCGGCTCGTGCGGCGCCGCAGCGCCGAGGAGTTGCTGCGCGGGTCCATGGTGCTCACCCTCACTCCCGCCGCGCTCCTCGTCGCCGCCGAAGCCGCCGGAATGGGCAGCCTCGCCCTGACGTGGATCTGCCTCTTCGTGTCGATCGCGGCGTTCGGCGTCTTCTTCCCGGCGGTCACGACGGTCGCCCAGAGCCGGGGCAGGGACGCACCCGGCGCGACCTCCGCTCTGCTGGGCAGCGTGCAGTTCACGTTCGGCGCCGTGGCCTCCCCCCTGGCGGGGCTCTTCGGTGACGACAGCGCACTGCCCATGGCCGGGCTGATGGCGGGCTTCCTGGCCCCGGCCACGCTGGCCGCGTTCCTCGTGTCACGGGCCCGGGAAGCAGGGAGCGCCGCAGCGCCCCGGGACACCCACCGGCACGGGCCCCACGACCGCACGACCGCCTGAGCCGTCCACGACTCAACCGCCTCTATAGCCGCTCAGCTGATGATGCGTGAGCTGCAGGACTCGTCTGAGGAGGTCGACATGAGGCAGGAAGGAAACCTGCGTGCGGTCCGGCTCGAGCAGGTCGCCGACGGCGTCTTCGCCTATCTCCAGCCCGACGGGGGCTGGTGCGTGAACAATGCGGGGCTGGTCGTCGCCGACGGGCAGGCGATGCTCGTCGACACCGCGGCGACCGAGGCCCGCGCCCGGCGGCTGCGTGAGGCGGTGGCTTCCGTGACAGGGGCAGCCCCCACCACGATCGTCAACACTCATTCCCACGGGGACCACACCTTCGGTAACTTCGTCTTTCCGGAGGCCGCTGTCATCGGCCATGAACGAGCGCGCGACGAGATGCTGGCGGCCCGGCTGCACCTGACCGGCCTGTGGCCGGACGTCGACTGGGGCGACGTGCAGCTGGTCCCGCCGCGGATCGTGTTCCCGGACCGCCTGACACTCCATCTCGCAGAGCGGCGCGTGGAACTGCTGCACTTGGGGCCGGCCCACACCAGCGGCGACGTGGTCGTATGGCTCCCGGACAGCCGGGTGCTGTTCACCGGGGACATCGTCATGGCGGGCGTGACGCCGTTCGTGCCGATGGGGTCGGTGTCCGGATGCCTGGCGGCACTCGACGCGTTGCGCGGCCTGGAAGCCAGGGTGATCGTCCCCGGCCACGGCCCGGTCAGTGGACCGGAGGTACTGGACGACACCGCCGAGTACCTCCGGCTCCTGCGGTCGCTGGCCGCCGAGGGCGCCGCGGCCGGCCTGCACCCCCTCGCCATCGCCCGGTCGGCCGACCTCGGCCGGTTCGGTGACTGGCTGGACTCCGAGCGCCTCGTTCCCAACCTGCACCGTGCCCGCGCCGAGGCGCAGGGGGCCGAACCGGGCAGCCCGATGGACATGAACGCCCTCTTCGCCGACATGGTCGCCTTCCACGGAAAGCTGCCGGCCTGTCACGCCTGAGGCACCGCCTCGCAGGCGACGAGCCAAGGGCTGAACACACCCCGCTGGTAGAGCACGGGGTGGCGCGGTCGCACCACGGCGGTCTCCATCCGGCCCACCAGGAGGCTGTGGTCGCCCATGCGCACCACGTCGGCCAGGGCACACTCCGCCCAGGCGAGGATCGCGTCGTCCTTGATGACCGGAGCGTCACCGACCGCCGAGGACGGGTGCCAGCGCAGGCCGGTGAACTTGTCGTCGAGGCTGCCCGCGAAGCGGCGCCCCAGGTCCGCTCCGCTCTCGGCGAGCAGGTGGACGACGAACGCCTCGGCCGAGAGCACCGTGGGCAGCGTGCGGGAGCGGTGGTCCGCGCACACCAGAAGCAGCGGCGGATCGGCCGAGACGGCGGTGAAGGAGTTGCAGGTGAATCCCTGCGGACCTGCTCCGGGAGCCGCGGCGGTCACCACCGCCACGGCTGTCGGGACGGAGCCGAAGAACGCGCGGAAGGTGTCCGAGTCGGTTGCCATGCGGCCGTCGCCCTTCGACCCTCAGGCCCTGGCCTCGGCCGTCACGGCCGCGGCATGTCCCAGCGTGGCCCGGCTGTTGCGGCCCAGCGCCTCCCGCACATGGGCGCGCGCGTCGGCCACCGAGGCACCGGGACCCAGCAGCCGCGGGATCGCCTCCGGGCGGAGGGTCACGGTGTGGCGCGCCACCGCCAGGGTTCCTTCGGGGTGCGACTCGAAGATCCACTCCCCGCTGTGCCCGGCCAGCAGCGGCGGAGTGACCCGCTGCTTGTAGGCGATCCACCCCGGCTGCCGGCAGATGCGCACCGACCGCGTGGTGTGCGACGTGCCGTCCACCGCTGTGTCCATCTCCAGGTGCTGCACACCAGGGGCCGGCTCCTCCAGGACGACACGGGTGACGTGCGGAAGAGTCCGCTCCCATCGCTCGGCGTGCTCGACGAAGGCGTACGTCTCCTCCACCGGGCGTTCGAGGACCATCGTGTCGGTGAACGAGAACGTCACCTCGTCCACCGGGTGACCGGATGCGACCACCCCCGCCAAGGCGTTCAGCTCCCGTGTGCTGTTGGCCTCCAGGGCCCGCTCGGCGTCCGCCAGAGCGCCCGGGTCGGCCACGGCGAACCGGTGGCGCAGCACCACCTCCGTGCTCCCGTCGGCGGATGCGCGGAAGAACCAGGCCCCCGACATGCGCGCGAACGGCGGAGCGCTGTGCTCCTGATGGAAGATGATCACTCGGCGGTCACCGTCGAGGACGCGGGTGGAGCGCCAGGTGACCACCCGGCCGTTGACCTCCGCCCAGATCTGGAAGCGCTCGGTGCGCCCCACCCGTTCCAGGTGGCGCACGGCCACGGTCGGCTCGAACACGGCGGGCCATCGGGTGACGTCCGCGACCACGGCGTACAGCTCGTCGGCGGGAGCCGCGATGGTCAGGGAGTGCTCGGTGCGATGCAGTGTGGTGCCGTTCATCCTGGTGCCCTCCTTGGCGGACCGGTCGGTGTCAGGCGGCGTTCTGTGAGGACTCGTTGACCAGGTCGAGGAGCGCGCGGGGGGTGGGAACCGTCGCCACCACCTCGTCGGACAGGGCGACCCCGTACTCGCGCTCGATCACCGCGGCCGCCTCCATCAGGGCCAGCGAGTCGTAGCCGAGGTCCTGGAAGCTGAGGTCCAGCGTCTCGTCCCCCATGCCGTCCGTGTCGCTCTCGCCGGCGCATGTCACCAGGATCCGGCGCAACGAGTCGAGGGTGAGTTCAGCCATGACGATGCTCCTCCATTGATGTGTCGCTTCAGGGGTCTGCGTGAGGTTTGTCAGCGGTCCTCGCCGGCGGTCAGGACGACCGCGGTGTTGAAGCCGTGCCGGCCGCGGGCCAGGACGAGGGCCGAGCGGGGGCGGATGTCGCGTGGCTCACCGGTCACCAGGTCGAGTTCGTAGGCGGCGGGCACCTGGGAGGTGTGCGCGGTCGCCGGAACCACGCCGTCGCGCAGGGCCAGGACGGCCGCGACCAGGTCGGCCGGGCCGCCGCCCGCGCACATCCGGCCCAGGAGCGCCTTGGGTACGGTGACGGGAACGCCGTGCGGACCGAACAGTTCACGGATCGCCTCCGCCTCGCTTCGGTCCGCGTCGGGACGCGCGGCACCGTCGGCGAACACGACGTCGACGTCGGAACGGTCGAGTGCCGCCTGCTCCAGAGCCAGCCGGGCCGCCCTGGCCAGGGCCGGCGGACGGCCCGTTCCCGGCGCCGGGTCGAACGTGGCCGCGTAGCCCGCGATCTGCCCGTACACCTGGGGGGCACCGCGGCGCGCGGCGGACTCCGCGTCCTCGACGACCAGCATGGCACCGCCCTCGCCGGGCACATGACCGGCGGCTTCGGTGTCGAACGGGAGGTAGGCGCGCTCGGGATCTGTGGCGGTGGTCACCCGCTGGTCGGCGAGCTGGGACAGCCAGCCCCATGGATCCAGCGCCGAGTCGACCCCGCCGCACAGCACCAGCGGGGTACCGGCGTTCACCGTCCGACGTGCGTGCCCGATCGCGTCGAGGCCGCCCGCCTGCTCGGCCACCAGCGCCGCCGAAGGGCCGCGGGTCCCGTGCCGGATGGAGATCTGGCCCGTGTTGACGGCGTAGAACCAGGCGAACGACTCATAGACACTCACGAACTCAGGTCCGCGGCTCCATAACTTGCGGAACTCACGGTGGGTGAAGTCGAATCCGCCCTGGGCGGTGGAGGTGACGACTCCCATGTCGTAGTCCGCCAGGCCGCACTCGGGCCCGACGCCGGCGTCCTTGAGGGCCTCCTCGGCCGCGGTGAGTGCGTAGCGGGTGGAGACGTCCGTCTGGGGCATCAGCCGGGAGGGAATGTGGTCCGTGGCCAGAAAGTCGTCGATCTGCCCGGCGAGGCGGGCCCGGTAGCTCGAGGCCTCGAAGCGGGTCAGTTCGGATATGCCGTTCTTGCCGGCCAGCAACCCGTCCCAGTAGGCCCGGGCGCCCACTCCGTTGGGAGCCACGACGCCGACCCCGGTGACGACGGTGCGTGCGGTGCTCATACGGCCGTCACCTCCGGACGGTGCAGGACCATCGCGCTCTGGAAGCCCCCGAACCCGCTGCCCACCGTCAGCACCGCGTTCGTGGGCTGTTCCCGGGCGGTGAGCGGCACGTAGTCGAGATCGCATTCCGGGTCGGGGTGGTGCAGGTTCGCCGTCGGCGGGACGGTGTCGTTCTCGATGGCCAGCAGCGAAGCGGCGATCTCGAGGGAGCCGATCGCGCCGAGCGAGTGCCCGATCATCGACTTGATGGAACTGACGGGCACGTCGTACGCGTGCCGGCCCAGGCTGGTCTTGAAGGCCGCGGTCTCGTGCCGGTCGTTCTGCTTGGTGCCGGAACCGTGGGCGTTGACGTAGTCGATGTCGGTGGGGTTCAGACGTGCCTGATCGAGCGCCACCCTGATCGCCTCCGCCATTTCCCGGCCGTCCTTCTTCAGCCCCGTCATGTGGTAGGCGTTGCACCGCGTGGCGTAGCCGCCGATCTCGGCATAGACATGGGCGCCCCGTGCCCTCGCCGAGGCGTGGCTCTCCAGGACGAACATCGCGGCGCCCTCCGCCAGGACGAAGCCGTTCCGGGTGGCGTCGAAGGGGCGCGAGGCCAGGGCGGGCTCGTCGTTGCGCGGGGTCGTCGCCTTGATGGCGTCGAAGCACGCCACGACGATGGGGGTGATCGGTGTGTCCGTGGCTCCCGCGACGACCACGTCGGCACTGCCCTCCTGGATGAGCTGGACCCCGTAGCCGACGGCGTCGAGCCCCGACGTGCAGCCGTCCGACACCATGATCACGGGCCCTTCCGCCCCGGCCGTCCAGGCCACCTCCGCGGGCGCGACGCCCGGGGACAGGTAGTCGCCCATGTAGGGGGACAGGTGCGCCGGGTCCACCAGCCAGTCGCGGCCGGAGTCGGACAGCACCAGGTACTCGTTCTCCAGGCTGGTCGCGGCGGCGACCGCGCTGCCCAGCACGACACCGCGTCGTTCGGGGGCGTGCGCCTCGAGGGGCAGACCGCTGTCGGCCAGAGCCTCCCGTGCGCACACCACCGCGAACTGGGTGGCCCGGTCCATTCGCCTGAGTTCCTGCGGGGTCAGCCCCTCGGCGGCACCGTCGAAATCCACCTCACCGGCGACGCGCGAACGAAAGGGGGAAGAATCGAAAAAGGTGATCCCCCGAGTCGCGGTGCGTCCTTCACTGAGCAGACTCCAGAATTCCTTCACCCCCGACCCGCCTGGGGCGCGAACACCGAGCCCGGTAACCACCACTCGTGTCACAGCCGGCCTCCTGAGCTGTAGATGCTGTTCCTCGATCGTCTGCCGGTTTGCTCGAGCGGGCCTCGAAATCGGCTCGCGCCCGCGGCTGAGCGATGGTCGAGGATTTCGCGAGTACCGGGAGCCACCCTGACCGCAGTCAGCGACATGAGAAGGGAACGCACCCGGCATGCAGTACGTCGTGGGCACGGTCACCGAATTCGAGGAACGCCGCGCCAAGATCGTCCAGATCGGGAACAGAACGGTCGGCGTGTTCCGCATCAACGATGAGTACTACGCGCTGCGCAACTACTGTCCGCACCAGGGCGCTCCCCTCTGCGCGGGCAAGGTACTGCCCAACCTGTCGGCCCAGGACGGCCGCCGGGTCGACGTCGACGAGGAGACGTGGTTCGTCGCGTGCCCCTGGCACGGCTGGGAGTACGACATCCGGACGGGACAGTCCTACTTCGGGGCGGACCATCCCCCGGCCCGCGGCTACCACGTCAGCGTCACGGCGGAGCCGGCCGGCTCCCCGGCCCCGGGCCGGTCCCCGGGACCGTTCGTCGCGGATTCCTACGAGGTGCGCGTCCAGGACCGGTACGTCGTGGTCGACACCTCCCGCCGGCCGGACCGGCCGCCACGGTGATTCCGTCCCCTACGTCGTTCGGCACATTCCCCGGGAAGGAAGTGGTTTCCCTGTCGAGGAAACAGTTCACCAAAGCAGTGGACGCCGATGTCCACCCCTTCGTCATGCCCGGGGAGGTGAGTGCGTATCTGCCACCCGTGTGGCGGACCAAGTTCGAGAAGTACGGGATCAGGCCCCCGGTGCCGGGAAGTGTCTATCCCCGTATGCGCAACGGCGGTTACCGAAGGGACGCCTGGCCCGACACCTTTCCCGGGAACGACGTCGATCTGATGAAGGAGCAACTCCTCGATCTCTATGACCTCGCCGCCGCCGTGCTGATTCCTCTGCACGCCCACAGCTTCGGCGCCGAGCATGCCGAATTCTCCGATGCCCTGTGCCGGGGCCTCAACGACTGGCTCACGGACCGGTTCCTCGAGAAGGACGGCCGTTTCATCGGCTCCGTGTCCGTCCCGTTCGAGACGCCGGTCATGGCGGCCGAGGAGATACGGCGCCGGGCGGCCGACCCCAGGTTCCAGCAGGTGCTCGCCCCCGCCAACACCGAACTCCCCATGGGCTCTCCGAAGTACTGGCCCGTCCTTGAGGCCGCCTGTGAGACGGGGCTGCCTCTGGGGGTGCACAGCGGAGGCGTGCCGAGCTACCGGCTCACCGGACCACCGAGCTACTACCTCGAAGAGCACTGCGAGTTCAGCGGGGAGATGCAGTCGGTGGTCATGAGCCTCGTCCTCGGCGGCACCTTCGAGCGGTTCCCCGAACTCCGCGTCGTACTGGTGGAGGGCGGGATCGCCTGGGCCGGCCCGCTGCAATGGTCCATGGACGCGCTGTACCGCACCTGGCACAGCGACCTGCCCGGCCTGCGCAAACTGCCCTCGGAGTACTTCCGGGAACACTTCTGGCTGACGACCCAGCCCATCGAGGAGCCTCCCCGGGCGCGCGATCTGCCCCGGGCGATCCGGCAGGCGGACATCGAGGACCGGTTGCTGTTCGCCTCCGACTACCCGCACTGGGACTTCGACGCCCCGGACCACGCCCTGAAGGACCTGCCCAAGGAACTCCGTGAGGCGGTGCTGCGCACCAACGCGGAGTCGCTGTACCGCATCCCCGCGGAGGTGGCGGCGTGACCACCAACGGGCTCATCGACACGGACGTGCACGTCGCACCCTCGGACTTCGCGGAGCTCGCGGCCTATCTGCCGCAGTACTGGCAGCGGTACGCCGAGGAAGGCGGGGTGCGGCTGACCGCCCGGCAGCGCGGCGACTACCCGCCCCCCGACGAGGCTCCGCAGGGCGATGCCCGCACTCCGGCCCGGGCCGCGGAGCTCGCAGCGCTGGACCAGGACGAGCACGGCCCGGTGGCGGCTGCCGTCCTCACCTGTACGGTGCTCTTCGACTTCAGCAGGAGCGCGCAGTTCGAAGCGGTCGGGGCCCGGGCGGTCAACTCCTGGACGGCCGATGTCCTGCTCGACGAGGATCCGCGGCTCTTCGGCAGCGCCGTGATACCGACGCTGGATGTCGAGGAGGCCGTGACCGAGATCCAACGCGTCGCGGAAAACCCTCGCTTCGTGCGGATCCTCCTGCCGGTGCGCAACGAGTTCCGCTACGGGGAACCGTCGTTCCGGCCTGTCCTGGAGGCGGCAGCCGAGGCCGGCCTCGTGGTCTGTCTGCACTCCGGCGGCCGCACCGGCCTGAGCGCCTCACCGACCGGATACCACGGCAGCTTCGTGGAGGACATGGTCGTCGACCAGCACCGCGCCGCGCAGAACCAGCTCGTGAGCCTCGTCTCCAGTGGTGTTCTGGCCCGCGTCGACGGGCTGCGCCTGACGGTCGCCGAATGCGGCTTCTCGTGGCTGGCCCCGCTGCTGTGGCGGCTGGACAAGGACTGGAAGAGCCTGTGGCGGGAGGTGCCGTGGCTGGACCGCGAACCCTCGTATCTCGTCCGTGACCGCGTCAGGTTCACCCTGGAGCCGGCTCACCTGCCGCCGGACGACGAGGCGCTCCGGGAGGCAGCGGCCCTGTGCGAGGCCCCGCGCGTCCTGATGTACAGCAGCGATTTCCCGCACCGGTACGAAAGCGCCGCCCGGCACCTGCTCGGCACGCTCGGCGAGGAGGACCGGCAGCAGGTGCTGCACGGCAACGCCCGCGATCACTACCGGCGGCTGGCCATGGCGGGCGGGGCGTGAGCGTGGACCTGGCGTTGCGGGACCGGACGGTCCTGGTCACCGGCGGCAGCGGAGGCGTCGGACGCGAACTCGTACGGGCGTTCGCCGCCGAGGGCGCCAAGGTGGCCTTCACCTACCACTCCGACCGGCAGACCGCCGAGGATCTCGAACGCGAGGGGGACGGACGCGTCCTCGCGGTGCCCCACCGCATGGGTGAGAACGGTGGTGTCCACGACGTCGTACGGTCGGTGAACCGGTGGGCCGGGCCGGTCCAGGTGCTGGTGAACAACGCCCTGTTCCAGCCGGCGGCGCCGGCGCTCGACATCGGGGAACTCGACGCCGTGCCCTGGCGCGAGGTGCTGCGTCTGAACGTCGAGACCGCTGTCGAGTTCTCGTCGGCCGCGCTCGGGCAGATGCGGGAGACGGGGTGGGGACGCATCGTCCAGGTGTCCAGCAGCCTGGTCTCCCAGGGCAAGAAGGGATTCGAGTTCTACGGCGCCGCCAAGGCCGCGCTGCACGGGTTCAACCGGTCACTGGCGTTCTCGGCGGGTGACGCCGACATCCTGTGCAACGTGGTCGTGCTCGGTCTGACCCGCACCGAGACCAACGTGACCAAGCCGTGGTTCCCCGACTACCGGGACGAGTTCGTCGCGCTGTCCCCTCAGGGCCGCCTCGTCGAGGCGGCCGACGTCGCCACCATGGTGGTCGTCCTCGGCTCGGCCGCCAACCAGGTCGTGAACGGACAGGACGTGCACGTGAGCGGCGGCGCGGTGGTCCGCTGAGCGACAGCCGAAAGGCCGAACGACAGCCGAAAGGTGGAAGCATGGATCTCGGAATCAAGGACAAGGTGGCACTGGTCACGGGCGGTTCGGGCATCGGTGTCGGTTCGCACACCTGCCGGACGCTGGCCGCCGAGGGCGCCCGCGTGGCCGTCACCTACCGTTCGAACGAGGCTGCGGCGAAGAACCTCGTGCACGACATCGAACGCGCGGGCGGGCGGGCCATGGCGGTGGCCTACGACCTGGAGTCGCCCGACGTGATCGACGAGTGCGTCGACGCCGTCGTGTCGGCCTGGGGCTCGGTGGACATCCTGGTGGCCAACGCCATGTCCCCGCCGGCGCCCTTGGCCACGACGCCTTTCGACACGCTGCCGAGGGACGACGTCCGGCGGCGCGTCCGTACCGATCTGGAGTCGACCCTTTTCACCGTTCAGCGTGTCATCCCCCTCATGGCGTCGGCGGGCTGGGGACGGGTCGTACTGGTGTCCTCGCTGGGCTGTGAACGAGGGTGGGCCGGTGACGCGCCGTTCGAGACGGCGGCCGGTGCGACCAAGGCGGCCCTGCTCGGCGTCGCCAGGAGTCTGGGCGTGGAGTACGGGCGGCGGGGCGTCCTGACCAACGTGGTGACGCCGGGCGGCATCCTCAACGAACAACTGGAGAGGGTGCTGACCAAGGAGAGACTGGAGGTCCTCCAGTCGCGCATCGCGTCGGGGCGCTTCAGCACCCCGCAGGAGGTGGCGCGCTGCATCGCCTACCTCGCCTCCGCGGCCAACGGCAACATCTGCGGCGAGAACGTCCACGTGGACGGCGGTTCGTAGTCCGAACGCGATGACGAGGGGCCCCGGGGAACTGCGTTCCCCGGGGCCGCTCCTCGCGATCGCCGCCGTCCCCGGCCCTGGGACGGTCACATACCGGGGCAGCCCGCGCCGACCCAGCTCTCCAGGGCCTCCGCCGCCCGAGTCACACCAGGCTCCTGCCGTACGCTGCGGGCCACTTGGGCCGCCCGGCGCACGAGATCCGGATTGCGCAGGCACTCGTCGACGGACGCCGCGAACTTCGGGGCCGAGAGCCCGGCCAGGGGGACCGGGGCCGACGCCACGCCCAACTCCGTCAGGCGCTCGGCGAAGTAGGGCTGGTCGACCAGCGCTGGGACGGACATCTGCGGGACGCCCGCGCGCAGGGCCTGCGACATGGTCCCCAGACCGCCGTGATGGATCACGCAGGAGGCCCGGGGGAAGAGCCAGCGGTGGTCCGCCTCTGTGACCTGGAAGACGCCGGGGGGCAACTCCTCCCCGTCGTCGGCGCCGACGAAGACCATGCGTCGGCCGGCCTTGCGCACCGCTTCCCACGCCATCGCGAAAATCCCGTACCTCCGGTGCAGCGGCCAGAGGCTTCCCATGGTGAAGACCACCGGCGGCGACCCTTCCTCGACGAAGGCGCGGAGGTCGGCCGAGGGCTCCCAGGTCGTGCGGTCCCAGTACCAGAACCCGGTCATGTGGCAGTTGGCCGGCCAGTCGGCGGGCGGCGGTACGAGGCTGGGGCTGAAGGGATACAGGATCGGGTTCTTCTCGCCCATCGCCCGCAGCGGCGACCGCAGGCCGAGCGGGCGGTGCCCGCTGCCTCGCCGGACCCTGTTCACGGGCCCGCGCGCGCAGTGCCACTCCCACTGCCGGCGCGCCAGGTGGGTGAGCCGGTTGTACGGGGAACCGAGCGGAAGCGGGGGAGCGCCGAAGGCGGGGAACGCACCGGTGCTCGACTGGGGGATCAGGCATACGGCGGCCCAGGGCGTGGGGTCCTCGACGAGCAGGTGGTACGGGCGGGTGAGCACGGAGTTGACGACGAGGTCGGCGCCCTTGCACGCGGAGCCGAGGAGCTCGACGAGCTCCCGGCGGTCCTCCAGGGTGTGCTGGGGGAGCACGCTCAGGGCACGGGACAGGCGGACGGCGGAGGTGGTGCGTCCCACCCGGGCGGCGAGCCGGTCCTCGTCGAGGGACTTCCACGCCCTTCCGGGCAGGAATTCCCCAGGATCTCCGGGCAGCGGTATCAATTCGAGTCCGGCCTCGTGTACGACATCGGAATACACTGCCGGGGCGGCGATGCGAACGTCGTGACCACGGGATCTCAATTCATGTCCCAACGTCACGAACGGCTGAGTGTCGCCGCGTGCTCCGAGTGTCGTCAGCGTAACGCGCATTGCGTGATCACACCTCCACGGCAGCGAATCGTCGGGGGAATGCGGTCACGCTACACCACGCATTCTCTTGCGCCGTGCGAAATTTCGAACATGGTGATCGTCAATGCGTCGATAAGCGGTCATATTCGCGAACGTGCGCAAAGATCTTACGTTCGTGTGTGGGGGCGTGCGCAAAGATCTTACGTCCGAAACCTAGCGTGGTCGGGGCCATGGACCGCGGTCACCCGGCGTCGGCCGGCGTGGCCATTCACCAAGGTAGGTGGGCAGCTTGTTCGCTCGGCTTCTCGGGCCACTGGCGGTGAGCACGAGCAAGCGGGAATCGTCGCCGTCGTCCAACAAGGAGAAACAGCTTCTGGCGCTGCTGCTTCTCAATCTCCCCCACGTCACGTCTACCGGCCAGATCATCGACGAGCTCTGGACGGAGAATCCGCCCAAGAGTGCGATGACAACGCTGCAGACTTACATCCTGCACCTTCGTAGATTCCTGGCGGAATCGATCGGGGTGTCAGCCAGGACGGTGGCAAAAGAATACCTGGTGCATCGATCGGGCGGATACATTCTCGCGGCCTCGCAGGTGGATCTCGATGTAACAGAATTCCGGGATTTCGAACGACGGGCGCACAAGGAGATGGACAGGAAGGACTACGAGGGGGCCGTGCGGTCCGCGGAGAGCGCGCTGTCCCTGTGGCACGGACAGGCATTGATGGACGTGCAGGCCGGCCAGTACATCCAGGCCGAGATTCATGGCCTGGAGCAGGCACGGTTGTCGCTGATCGAGGCGAAGATCGAGGCCGAACTGGCACTCGGCAGGGACCGGAAGGTGCTGGGAGAGCTGTCCACGCTGGTGACGCGCTACCCCCTCCACGAGGGCTTCAACTCCAACTACATCCGCGCCCTCGTCAACTCGGGGTACCGCACCCGGGCCCTGGAGGTCTACCGGGACCTGCACTCGGTGATGGTGGACCAGGTCGGCCTCGAACCGTCGGCGGAACTCCGGGGGCTGCACGAGGCGATACTCACGGAGAGACTGCCGCGGGCACGGGCGGGCCACCGGCCCGGTGAGCTCCTGCGCCATTCGGCATGAGGGAGGGGACTTCCGCCCGGCCGCCCGTCGTCGTACGCCCCGGAAGGCTCGGAGCGGCGCTGATCGGGCCGGGGTTCGTCGCCGCCGTCGCCTACGTCGACCCGGGGAACTTCGCGACGAACTTCTCCGCCGGCGCGGGCTACGGAACCGGCCTGCTGTGGGTCCTGCTCACCGCCAACCTCGTGGGGATCCTCGTCCAGTACCTGTCCGCGAAGGCGGGTCTGGCCTCGGGACGCAACCTGGCGCAGCTCTGCCGCGAGCACTGTCCTCGGTACGTCGTCATGCCTCTGTGGGTGCAGGCGGAGCTGGTGGCGATCGCCACCGACCTGGCCGAGATCGTGGGCGGCGCGATCGCCCTGAACCTGCTCTTCGGCCTGCCGCTCCTGGCGGGCGGGATCATCACTGCGGTGCTCTCGTTCGCGATTCTCGCACTCGAGACCCGCCACCGGCGTGCGTTCGAGGGCACGATCGCCCTGCTCCTCGCACTGATCGTGGCTTCCTTCCTGTGGACGGGCGTACAGTCCGGGGCGTACGCGCCCGGACTCACGTTCACCGCGCCCGACGGGGAGAGCGCGATGCTCGCCGCCGGGATCATCGGAGCCACGGTCATGCCGCACGCCGTCTACGTGCACTCCGACCTGACGTCTCGTCACCGTCGAGCCGCGCCCGTCGTCGACGAGGCTCTGTCGCGTCCCGGGGGGCGGGCGGCGGCGCGGCCGATGCTGCGCCGGGTTCGCACCGACGTCTGGGCCGCGCTGGGTGTGGCCGGTCTGGTCAACGCGTCGATGCTGCTGGTGGCCGCGCGTGTTTTCGAGCGCGACGGCACGGGCCCCGAGGGCCTGGAGGGCGTGCACGCCGGGCTCGGGGAGGCTCTGGGCGGCCATGTGGCGCTCCTCTTCGCCTTCGCCCTGCTCGTCTCGGGCCTCGCGTCGTCCTCCGTCGGCACGTACGCGGGGCAGGTGGCGATGGCCGGTTTCCTCCGCCGCTCGGTGCCGGCCACGGTCCGCCGCCTCTGCACCGTGGCACCGGCCCTGCTGGTGCTGGGCTTCCAGATCGACGCGACGACCGCGCTGCTCTGGTCCCAGGCCGCCCTGTCTCTCGGTCTGCCGTTCACCCTCGTGCCCCTCGTGTGGCTGACGAGCAGGACCACGGTGATGGGGAGCTGCGTGAACCGTCGTCTCACCACTGCCGCGGCCGTGGTGGTGACCGGGGGAGTGATCGCTGCCAATTGCGTCCTGCTGCGGCAGGAACTGGGAGGCTGAGGGGGGAGGTGAAGGGGTGCCGGGCAGTGCCGGGCCGCGCGGGAGCCGTGCCGGTGCGGCCCTCAGCCTCGGTAGCCCCGCAGCTTGCGGTACAGCGTCGCCCGGCCGATTCCCAGCGCGGCCGCCGCGCGCGCCTTGTTGCCGCCGTGACGGCGCAGTGCCTCCAGGATCGCGGCGCGCTCGGCGTGCTCCATCGGGCTGAGCGGCCGCGCGGCCGGTCCTTCCCGCACGGCGTCCGGCAGCTCCGCCCGGCGGACCGGCCCCGACATCCGGCGGTGCTCCGCGAGGGCCCGGACGACGTGGGCCAGCTCGGTGACGTTCCCGGGCCACGGGTACCGTTCGAGCGCGCGCAGGGCGTCCAGTGTCCAGGTCAGCGGCGGTTGTCCGGGGGCCGGTCGTGGTGCCAGGGCCGGCAGTAGCTCCCGTATGTCCTCGGTGCGTTCCCGCAGCGGGGGCAGGGTCAGCGAGCGGGCGGACAGTTTGTCCAGCAGACGCTGGAGGCAGGGGCCCACCGGCGCGCCGGGCGTGTAGGTGACCAGCAGCCGGGTGTCCGGGTGCGTGTCGAGCAGGGAGTTGAGCGCGGCCACGCCGGGCTGTGCGAGGCGCTCGGCGTGCCGGAGCAGCAGCGGGCGATCGGCCGGCCAGGTGGGCAAGGCCCTTTCGAGCCCGGCGTCCAGCGCCGCGTCGGCGATCTCGACGGCCGTCCCTGCCGCACTGCCGAGCAGGTCCAGAGCCAGAGCGGCCTTGCCCGTTCCGCGCTCACCGGTCAGCAGCAACGGCTCCGGCGAGCGGGCCAGTTCGGCGGCACGGCCGACGGCGTGCCGCCAGGGGACCGACGAACCGGTGAGCGAGCAGGACGGGCGCGGCAGGGCAGGCACCGGCACGGACGGCCCCGGACCGGCGAGCGGCTCCAGGACGGCGACGATCCCGATGACCGCGCCGTCCAGCCGTACGGGATCGATCCGCACGACGCATCCAGCGCCCTCGTGCAGCGCGGACGCCTCGGCCGACTGGGGCAGTTCACGCATCTCGGACAGCTCGGCCGGTCCCGTGTCCTCGGACTGACCGGCCTCACCCACGGCATCCGCCTGCCGCGCGCTCACCGCCGTACGCTCCAGCGCCCCCAGCAGCTCGGGCGTCAGCAACCGCTGCGCGGAGTCGCTGATCAGGCGGTTACGACCGTCCAGAGCGACCACGGCCCGATCGCCCATGGCTCGTTCCGCTACTGCCCGGTCACCCGCGGCCAGGTCCGCCGCGACCTGGTCACCCAGGACTCGGTCCGCCACGACCCGGTCGCCCGCGGCTCGTTCCGCTACGGTCCGGTCGGCCACGGCCCGGTCACCCGGGGCCCGGTCTGCCACGGCCCGGTCCACCGCGGCTCGGTCACCCAGGGCCCGGTCTGCCACAGCCTGGTCCGCCGCGGCTCGGTCACCCAGGGCCCGGTCTGCTACAGCCTGGCCGCTCACGGCCCGGTCGCCCGCGGCCAGGTCCGCCGCGGCTCGTTCCGCTACGGTCCGGTCACCCGCGGTCCGGTCCGCCGCGGCTCGGTCACCCAGGGCCCGGTCGCTCACGGCCTGGTCGCTCACGTCCAGGTCCGCCGCGGCTCGGTTGCCCTCGGCCCGGTCGCCCGCGGCTCGTTCCGCTACGGTCCGGTCGCCTGCGGCCCGGTCCGCCGCGGCTCGGTCACCCAGGGCCCGGTCTGCCACGGCCTGGTCGCTCACGGCCTGGTCGCTCACGGCCCGGTCGCCCGCGGCCAGGTCCGCCGCGGCTGGGTCTGGTCCGCCCACAGCCCGGCCCGTTTGCTCCGCGCCCCGGTCCGATTGCTCCGCGCCCCGGCCCGTTTGCTCCGCGCCCCTGCCCGATCCCACGGCCCCCCGGCCCGTTTGCTCCGCGCCCCTGCCCGATCCCACGGCCCCCCGGCCCGTTTGCTCCGCGCCCCTGCCCGATCCCACGGCCCCCCGGCCCGATCCCCCCGCCGCCCGCAGATACGCGTCCAGCAACACCCGCTCAGCCCGCCCCGCCCGCGCACGCAGCTCCGTCTCGACCGCCGCGGCGGCGGCCTCGGCGAGTGCCGCATGAGGATGCGGCGAACCCGAGGCGCCCAGCCGCGACGTGAGCGACGCGACGGTCAGCGTGCCGACGACCCGGCCGCCCTCCGGGGCGAGCACCGGAACGCTCACGGCGGACACGTCCTGCCACCGGTCGAGGAAGTGCTCGGGCCCGTGCACCTCGGCCCGGCGCCGGGTGCGCAGGGCGAGAGCCGCGCTGTTGTTGCCGACCTCCTGCTCCGACAGGACGGGACACGGTTCGAGCCCGGGTACGCTCCCCGCGCTCCACAGCACGCGCAGCCGCTCGTCGGTCAGGACGAGGAGGGACCGGTCCGTGTCCAGGGCCGGGACGATCCGGTCGAGCACCGGCCGGGCGGCACCGAGCAGCGCCGACTCCACCGGTCGGGAGGGAGGGACGGCCGGCTCCTTCAAGTCGTGCGGCACACCGAAGAACCGCGCCCGCCGCCACGCCGCGACGACCTCCTCGGGAACGCCACCGGGCAGCGGACACCCCGACAGGAACCGCTCGCGGGCGAGACGCAGCGAGGGCCGGGCGGTGGCTGCGGGGGAAGGCTCGGTCGTGGTCACGGCATGCAACACCGTAGCGGGTTCGGTTGAACGGGCAACAACTGCTGTCCCCTGGCGCCCCTCACGGACCCGCCACCCACCAGGTGTCTCGTAATGAGACACCCGCGACCGGCCCAACCACCCCATGATCATGGACGCTCGTTGTCCGCCCCGAGATTCCCGCAGGAGCGCCCCGTGTCCACCGTCGTCGAGACCGACGTCCTGATCGTGGGCAGCGGCCCCGCCGGTGCCTCGGCCGCGCTCGCCCTGAGCACCTACGGCGTGCCCAACATCGTGGTGACCCGCTACGCGAGCCTCGCCGACACGCCCCGCGCGCACATCACCAACCAGCGCACCATGGAGGTGCTGCGCGACCTCGGCGTGGAACAGGACGTCATCGCGCAGGCCACCCCGCAGCACCTGATGGGCAACACGACGTTCTGCACCAGCCTCGCGGGCGAGGAACTGGGCCGGGTGCGCTCCTGGGGCAACGACCCGCTCGCGCAGGCCGAACACGAACTCGCCAGCCCCACCCGCATGTGCGACATGCCGCAGCACCTCATGGAGCCGGTCCTCGTGAACGCGGCCGTCGCCCGCGGCACCCGGCTGCGCTTCGAGACCGAGTACCTCTCGCACACCCAGGACGCCGACGGCGTCACGGCCACCGTCCGCGACCGGCTGCGCGGGGACACGTACGAGATCCGTGCCCAGTACCTGATCGGTGCCGACGGCGGACGGTCCAAGGTCGCCACCGACGCCGGACTGCCGATGGGCGGCCAGATGGGCGTGGCCGGCAGCATCAACATCGTCTTCGAGGCGGACCTGACGCGGTACACCGCCCATCGCCCGTCCACGCTGTACTGGGTCCTCGCGCCCGGCGCGACCGTCGGCGGCATCGGCGCGGGCCTGGTGCGCTGTGTCCGTCCCTGGACCGAGTGGCTGATCGTGTGGGGCTACGACGTCGCCGCGGGCGCCCCCGACCTGACCACGGAGTACGCCGAGTCCGTCGTGCGCAAGCTCGTCGGCGACGACGACATCCCCGTGACGGTCAAGTCGTCCTCAGCCTGGACCGTCAACGAGATGTACGCGGAGAGCTACGCCAACGGCCGCGTCTTCTGCGCCGGCGACGCCGTGCACCGGCATCCCCCGTCCAACGGCCTCGGCTCCAACACCTCCATCCAGGACGCCTACAACCTGGCCTGGAAGCTCAAACTCGTCCTCGACGGCACCGCCCACCCCAGGCTGCTCGACAGCTACACCGCCGAACGCGCGCCCATCGGCCGGCAGATCGTCACCCGCGCCAACCAGTCCATCCGCGAGACCGCCCCGATCTTCGAGGCCCTCGACGGACTCTCCCCGCAGACCCCCGAGCAGCTGTGGGCCAACATCGCCGCCCGCAAGGACACCACCGAGGCCGCCGGGAAACAACGCGCCGAGCTGCGCGAGGCGATCGCCTTCAAGGCGTACGAGTTCAACGCGCACGGCGTCGACCTCAACCAGCGCTACCGCTCCGGCGCGATCGTCCCGGACGGCACGCCCGACCCCGGCTTCGCCCGCGACCCCGAGCTGCACCACCAGCCGTCCTCCCGCCCCGGCGCCCGGCTCCCGCACGCCTGGATCACCTCCGGCTCCCGCACGCTGTCCACCCTCGACACGGTCGGCCGGGGCCGCTTCACCCTGCTCACCGGCATCGGGGGAGAGGACTGGGTGCGGGCGGCCGGGGCGCAGGAAGTGGAGATCGCCACCGTGGTGATCGGTCCCGGGCAGGAGTACGAGGACCCGTACGGAGACTGGTCGCGCCTGAGCGAGATCTCCGACGCGGGTGCCCTGCTCGTGCGCCCCGACGGCTTCGTCGCCTTCCGGCACGCGTCCGCCGCACCGGACGCCGGCGAACTGCTCACGGACGCGTTGCGGAGCATCCTCGGACGCGCCTGAACGAGCAATCATGGAAGCAAGGGAAGCAGCGGACGTCGACAGCGAGGAGCCGGGATGACCACCGAAGCGACCGGGGCCGACGTCACCGAGCAGGCCCTCGCCAGCCTCCGGGGGACCGCCGACCCGCGGCTGCGCGAGCTGCTCACCGGCCTCGTCCGCCATCTGCACGACTTCGCGCGCGAGACCCGGCTGACCCAGGAGGAGTGGGAGCGGGCGATCGCCTTTCTGACGGCGACCGGGCAGGCCTGTACCGACACCCGGCAGGAGTTCATCCTGCTGTCGGACGTGCTCGGGCTGTCCATGCTGGTGGAGACCGTCCACGGCCATCGCGCCCCGGGGGCCACCGAATCGACCGTGCTCGGCCCGTTCCACATGACCGAGTCCCCGGTCCGGGAACTCGGCGACGACATCGACCTGGTCGGCGGCGGCGCACCGTGCGTCGTCAGCGGCCGGGTACGGTCCGAGGACGGCACCCCGCTGCCCGGCGCCGTCGTCGACGTCTGGCAGGCCGACGACAAGGGCTTCTACGACGTCCAGCAGCCCGGCGTCCAGCCCGCGGGCAACGGACGCGGCCTGTTCACCGCCGACACCGAGGGCCGCTTCTGGTTCCGCACCTGCGTCCCGGCGGCGTACCCGATCCCCACCGACGGCCCGGTCGGCGGCCTGCTGCGCGCGACCGGGCGGCACCCCTACCGTCCCGCGCACATCCACTTCATCGCCACGGCCGAGGGACACACGCCCCTCACCACGCACATCTTCGTGGCCGGCGGCGACTACCTCGACTCCGACGCGGTGTTCGCCGTGAAACAGAGCCTGGTCCAGGACTTCGCGGAGACCGACGACCCCTCCCTGGCCCGTGAGTTCGGCGTGCCCAACCCCTTCCGGCACGCCCGCTTCGACCTCGTCCTGGAGCGTGCCGCATGACGTTCCGCAGCGAGTTCTCGTACGAGACCCGGCCCGTGCGGGTCGTCTTCCGGCCCGGCGCGGCCGTCACCGCGACCCCGGGGGAGGCCGCACGCCTGGGCCTGCGGCGGCTGCTCGTGGTCTGCGGCAGCAGGGGCGAAGCCGTCGCCCGGGCGGTCGCGGACGCGCTCGGCGACGCGTGCGCGGGAGTGCACGCCGAGGCCCGGATGCACGTGCCCGTCGAGGACGCCGACCGGGCCGTCGCGGCGGTACGGGCGGCCGGGGCGGACGGCTGCGTCGCGGTCGGCGGCGGCTCCGCGATCGGGCTCGGCAAGGCGATCGCCCTGCGCACCGGACTGCCGCTGATCGCCGTGCCCTCGACCTACTCGGGTTCCGAGATGACGCCCGTGTGGGGCCTGACCGACCACGGCACCAAGCGCACCGGCCGTGACCCGGTCGTCCAGCCCCGCAGCGTCGTCTACGACCCCCGGCTCACCCTCTCGCTGCCCGTGCCGCTGACCGTGACCAGCGGCGTCAACGCGCTCGCGCACGCGGTCGAGGCGCTCTACGCCCCGGACACCTCGCCGCTGGTCTCGGTCATGGCCGAGGAGGGCGTGCGGGCCATGGCCGAGGCGCTGCCGCGACTGGCCGCCGACCCGCAGAACCTGGACGCGCGCAGCCGGGCGCTGTACGCGGCATGGCTGTGCGGCTCGTGCCTCGGCTCGACCACGATGGGGCTGCACCACAAGCTGTGCCACGTCCTGGGCGGCACCTACGGGCTGCCGCACGCCCAGACGCACACCGTGGTCCTGCCCCACGCCCTCGCCCACAACGCCCCCGCCGCGCCCCAGGCGCTGACCGTACTGTGCCGCGCCCTCGACACCGACAACGCGCCGCGTGCCCTGTGGGACCTGGCCGCCCGCCTCGGCGCACCTCGCTCCCTCGCCGAACTCGGCCTGCGGGAAAGCGATCTGGCACCCGCGGCGGACCGGGTCGCGGGCGAGCCCTACGCCAACCCGCGCGAAGTGACGGCGGAGGGGGTCCGCTCGGTGCTGCGGGCGGCGTACGACGGCGGGCCGCCCGTGACGCCGTAGGAGCCGCCGTCAGACCCCCACCCGCTGTCAGCCGCCCCCACCGCCGTGACCCGGCATCACCCCAGACTGCCTGATGCGGCGTCAGCGCGCTGCCGCCCGGCCCGTGCGGTTGCAGCGCCCCTGACCTGGGTGGAGCATGGAAACAGGCCCTCGGCCGCTGCCGCCGTCTCCCACGCCTTGCGCAGGGCCGCACGCACGCGCACCGGGAGTCCACATGGACCGAGCCGACCTCTCAGCAGTGTTCTACGGGGAGGGCCCCGTACCTGTCCTGTGGGCCACCTACTGCCCCGTGCACTTCGACGTATGGCTGGCGTTCGCCCGGCCGCCGTCCTCGCGGGGGGACGCCGACGGCCCGGGCGCCGGCGCCGGTCCGGCAGCGGCGGCCCGGACGGGGGAGCGGGGACGGCAGGACCTGATTCTCGCGATCCGTGAGGAGTACGGCGTCGAGCAGGTGCTGGAGCGATTCCAGAGCCGCGGGCTGATGGAGAAGTGCCGTCCGATCGCCGCCGGCAGCTTCGTGGCGGCGCAGCTGACCCTCAAGGAACTCGTCAGCGACATCCTGCCCCTCACCAGCCTGGCCGGTGCGGTGCGCGTCGCCCACGAACTCGCCCGCGGCGGCGGGACCGAGAGTATCGAAGCAGCCCTCGCCGGACACGTCAGGACCCCGGCCACCAGCGAGATCCACGACAGCATGGAACGCCGCCAGGAGCGCGGCCGCCACGTCACCTGGCTGCTGAGGCTGCTGCACCGCGTGGTGCGGAACGCGCGGCCGGACCTCGCCCGGGACGAGACGCGGGAACGGGCCGTGACGGACGTACTCGTCGACATGCTGGACGCCGTCGTCGTGGACACCGGCCCCGCGCGCCGGCCGCACGCACCCGTCGGACGGGTGGTCGACCGAAGACAGAAGTACCCGGTCGTCTCCGTGACGACGAACCGGCCCGCGACCGGAGCGGTCGTACGGTCCCGCCGGACGATCAAAGCCGACGCGGCGGAGCAGGTCTTCTCGGTGGACACCGCCTCCATCGGCTGGGCCGTGGTCGACAGCGGCATCGACCCGCGGCACCCCGCCTTCCACGACTGGGACACCACCGGCCCCACGCCGCAGCAGCTCGAGACGCGCATCGCCCGCTCCTTCGACTTCACCGGCGTACGGGAGAAACTCTCCGCGGACGTGCTCGTGGGCGGCCTGGTCAACTGGGCGGCCGCCCTGCCGTCCGTGGAGACCACCCCGTCCCCGGGGCGGCCCGCCCGGCCGACGCCCGGCGACCAGCACGGCACCCACATCGCCGGCATCATCGGCGGCTGCTGGCCGGAGCTGGACTTCCGCGGCATCTGCCCGCACATCCGGCTGTACGACTTCCGGGTCCTCGACGACGACGGCGGAGGCGACGAGTTCTCCATCGTCACCGCGCTCCAGGCGATCCGTCACATCAACGAGACGGCCGGGCGGTTCATCGTCGCCGGGGTCAACATCAGCCTGTCGGTCCCGCACGACGTCGCCAGCCACTCCACCGGGTGGACACCCGTGTGCGTCGAGTGCGACCGCCTGACCCGGTCGGGCGTCGTGGTCGTGACGGCGGCCGGCAACGCGGGGTTCGCCGGCACCGCGCGGACCCTGGGCTCCGACTACCGGAACATCAGCATCTCCGACCCCGGGAACGCGGAGTCCGTCATCACCGTCGGCTCCACCCACCGCAGCAACCCGCACCGCCACGGCGTCAGCTACTTCTCCAGCCGCGGCCCCACCGGCGACGGTCGGCCCAAGCCCGACCTGGTCGCCCCGGGGGAGGACATCGACGGCCCCATCCCCGGCGAGGGCATCGCCGCCATGCACGGCACCAGCCAGGCGGCGGCCCATGTCAGCGGAGCCGCGGCCATGCTGCTGGCCCGCAACCGGGAGTTGATCGGCCGCCCGGAACGCGTGAAGGAGATCCTGTGCGCCACGGCGACGGACCTGGCCCGCGAACGCCACTTCCAGGGCCATGGGCTCGTCGACGTGCTGCGTGCCATCCAGTCCGTCTGACGGATCGGTCCACCAGCCAGGAGCCGACATGCTCACGTTCGATTTCCTCGACGCCCGCCACGGCGACTGCTTCCTCGTCCACTGGGGCACACCCCCCGAGCGGGTCATGCTCGTCGACGGCGGTCCCGGAGACGTCTACCGGGCCACGCTCCGCGGCCGGCTGCGGCAGCTCGGCGGACCGGGCGGCGGCGCTGCGCCGCACCTCGACGTCGTGTGCCTCTCCCATGTCGACGACGACCACGCCGGCGGGCTCGTCCGGCTCTTCCGCGACATGCGGCAGGCCCAGCAGGACGGGGACGCCCTGCCGTACGCGGTGGACGCCCTGTGGTTCAACTCCGTGGAGGAACTCGTCGACCGGCGTGCCCCCGGGCTGAGCGCCTCCGTCCGGCCGCTCCTCGAACGCGCCGCCACCGACGCGGCGGTCGGGGCGAGCTACCAGCAGGGCCGCGACATCCGCAACGCGGCGACCGCGCTGCACCTGGACGGCAACGCCCCGTTCGGCGGCCCGCTCACCGAGGGCGCCGAGGCGGTCCTCGACGACCTGGACGTCACGGTCGTCGCGCCGGACCAGGAAGCGCTGGAGGAGCTGGAGGGACGCTGGCGCAAGGCGAAACAGCGCGGCGATCCCGACGTCATCACCGCGGGCTACACCGACGGGTCGGTGCCGAACCTCTCCAGCATCGTCCTGCTGCTGCGCCACGAGGGCCGCACCGCTCTGCTCACCGGTGACGCCCGCGGCGACCGCGTCCTGACCGGGCTGCGCGAACTGGGCCTGCTCGACGACTCGGAACCCTTCCATATCGACCTGCTCAAACTGCCGCACCACGGCAGTGACCGCAACGTGGAAGCAGGCTTCTTCGAGCAGGTGCGGGCCGACCACTACGTGATATCCGCCGACGGCGTCCGCCACCACCACCCCAGCGAGGACACCCTGCGCTGGCTCGTCGAGTCCCGGGCACCGGACGACGAGTACGTCGTCCACCTGACCAACCACATCCCGTTCGCCGAGGAGGAACTGACGCGACTGAGCGAGGGCCGCGCCTTCGGCGTCGACGTCCGGGCGCCCGCCGAGCAAGCGCTCCTCATCACGATCGGAGACCCGCCATGACCACCTCCCGGCGGCCCCCCGCCCCTTCCGCCCCCTCCGCCCCTTCCGCGCTTCCGGCCGGCGCCGTGCCGGGCGCCGGTCCGCAGTGGGCCGTGGACTCGCCGGCTGCCGGCACCGGCCTCACGGCGCGTCCCTGCGGTGACGCCCTCCGCCCTGCCGAACCACCGGCCACCGACCACCCGGTCGCGCTCGCCCTGTCCGGCGGCGGGTTCCGTGCCACTCTCGCCGCCCTGGGCTTCGTGCGGCTGCTGGCCGACACCGGGCTGCTTCCCCGGCTGCGGTACTCCTCGTCCGTGTCCGGCGGTTCGATCGCCAACGGCTGCCTGGCGACCGCCTGGCCCGCGCTGCGGCGGGAGAACTTCACCGCGGACGCCGTCGACGAGCTGGTCGTCGCGCCGGTCGTCGACCGCGTCTCCTCCCGCTCCCTCAAGCGTGCCCTCGTCGGCGGCCTGTGGCGGACCCTCGGCCCCTCGACCCGTACGGATCTCCTGGCCAGGTGCCTGGACGAGTGGTTCCTGGGCGAGACCGAACTGGAGCGGCTGGACCCGGAGGTGCGCTGGATCGTCAACGCCGCCAACCAGACCACCGGGGCCCGCTTCACCTTCGAACGCGACGTGTACGGCGACTACACCATCGGCCTGGCCCCCACGGCCGGCACGCGGCTGCGGCTGAGCCGGGCCGTGTCCGCCTCCGCGGCGGTGCCCGGCGCGTTCCCGCCCGTCGTCCTCGACCAGGACCCCTTCCCGTGCGCCACCCACCCGCCCGCGCTGCTCGACGGCGGTACGTACGACAACACGGGCCTGGAGGCCATCGACTCAGACCGATACCGGCACACCTTCCTGTGCGTCCTCAACGCCGGGGGGCTGCTGCGCCCCGGCGTGTACGGGCGCGTCCCGGTGGTCCGGGACCTGGCCCGGGCGAACTCGCTGCTGTACCGGCAGAGCACCACGCTGCGGACCCGTGCCGTCGTCGAACGCTTCGAGCGCGCGAGGGCCGCGGGCCCGGACGGTGAACTGCCGCGCGGTGCCCGCCGCGGGGTCCTCGTCCAGCTCTCCACCGACTTCCCGGCGGACGGCCCGGACGCCCTGCGCCGATGGCACGCGGCCTTCCCCGAGGACCCGGCCTTCGACGGCCGGCACCTCGCCCTCGTCCCGACCGTTTTCGACCGCCTCGACCCCGGCCTGTGCCGGGCCCTGGTCCACCGCGGCTGGTGGCTCGGCGGCGCGGCCCTGGCGGCGTACCACCCGCAGCTGCTTCCGGACGACCTGACGGCGCTGCGCCCGCCGCGCCGATGACGCCTCGTCCGGCGACGGAGAACAGAGCCCCACCCGCCCCGGTCTTGCGATGGCCTTGCGGACACAAGGTGACCGCGAGTCTTCCTAAGGTCGGGGCATGACGCAGACGCAGAGGATTCTTGTCACCGGCGCCACCGGAACCGTCGGACGCCAGGTCGTCGCCGAACTGCTCGCCCGGGGCCACGAGGTGCGTGTCCTGACACGCGACGCGGCGAAGGCCGCCTTCCCGGCCGGAGTCGAGGTCGTCGAGGGCGACCTGACCGAGTCCGACGGCCTGGCCCCCGCGCTGGAGGGTGTGAGCGGACTGCACCTGATCACCTTCGGCGGTGCCGCCTTCACTCCGCTGGAGACCGGCCCGCGCATCCTGGAACTGGCGCGCTCGGCCGGCGTCCGCCGGATCACCGTGCTGCACGGCGGCGGACCCACCCCGCTGGAGGACGCGGTACGTGCCGACGACGGTGTGGACTGGACCGTGCTCAAGCCGGTCGAGTTCATGGCCAACGCCCTGGAGTGGGCGGACGGGATCACGGCCTCGGGCGAGGTGCGGGAGCCGTTCGTCGCACGGCTGAGTGCCATGGTCCACGAGGGCGACATCGGCGCCGTCGCCGCGGTCGCGCTGACCGAGGAGGGCCACGCAGGCCAGGAGTACGTGATCACCGGCCCCGAAGTGCTCACCGTCGCCGACAAGGTGAAGACGATCGCCGCCGCCGTCGGCCGGGAGATCGCGCTGGTCGAGCTGACCGAGGAGCAGGCCGTCGAGCAGTGGCGGGCGGCGTACCTGCCGGAGGACGTGATCGGCTTCCTGCTCGAGGTGTACGGGAACACCCCCGAGGCGGGCCGCACGGTCTCGGGCACCGTCGAGAAGGTCACCGGCCGCCCGGCGCGCACCTTCGCCCAGTGGGCCGCCGAGCACGCGGACGCCTTCCGGGAGCGGTCCTGACTGTCTCGTAATGAGACACCCGCCGTGCCGCACGGTCCTTCAAGATCGACAAGGGGGTGTGACCGCAGCAAGGTGCGGCCGGCGGCGTGCGCCGAATCGCCGCCGCGGGCCGCTGAAGAAAGGTGAACGACATGGCCCTCGCACTGCTCCGGCGCCGATGGCACAAGAGCGCCTCGGCCGCGGCGGCGGGCCTCGCCCTCCCCCTCCCACCCGGTGCGGGTGCCGTCGCCCGCGAGGTGGTCGACCCGATGGGCTCGCCCCTGGCCGCCGCGGATGTCACCGTCACCGCCCTGGACAGCCACCGGGTGGCCGCCCGCGGCACGACCGACCCCTACGGCTACTTCCTCGCCGCGCTGCCGCCCGGCCGGTACAGCCTGCTCATCTCGGCCGAGGGCCTGCGGCCGCACCGCGAGACGATCGAGACGGCCGCGGGCACCTCGACGCCCACCGAGCGCGTCTGGCTGCAACCGGCCGAGGCGCTCCAGCTGCCGACGCCCGGCACCTGGCTCTTCGACCCGCCGCACACCGCGATCCGGTTCATCGCCAAGCACGTCGGCATGGCCCATGTGCACGGCCGTTTCGAACGCTTCGACGGCGGCATACAGATCGCCCAGGACATGGCCGACTCCCGCGTGCGCGTCCGCATCGACGCCTCCAGCATCACCACCGGCAACACCACGCGCGACAACCACCTGCGGTCTGCCGACTTCCTGGACGTCGAGCGCTTCCCGTACATCGACTTCACGAGCACGCGCTTCGCCTACCGGGGCGGCAGCAAGTGGTCGCTGCTGGGCTCCCTCACGATGCACGGCGTGAGCCGCTCGGTGGCCCTGGACACCACGTACCTCGGCACCGTGAACGGCGGCTACGGCCAGGAACTGCGCTGCGCGGCCCTGGCGACGGCGGAACTGCACCGTGAGGACTACACGCTGAACTGGCGCTCGATGCTGGCCCGGGGCATCGCGGTGGTCGGCCCCACCGTGCAACTGGAACTGGACGTGCAGGCGATGTACCGCACCCACGACACCCCGACCCCGCCGGAATAATCCCTGGCCCGGCTCCCCCCGCCCTCCCTACACTCACGCACGTACCCGCGCCGCCCACGACCCGGGCGGCGCACCGTCGTGACGAACGAAGGGAGACGGCCGTGCGTGACCGCACCGCTGCCACCGTCTCCCTGCCGCGCTACGAGGTGATCCTCGTGTCCTCGTCGCTCCGGTGCCCGCTGCGCGGCGGCACCGGCTGACCGGGACGACACCCGGCCGCCATCACGTGCCTTGACGTGCCGTCAGGGCCATGGCCGCCCTGCCCTTCTCGCCCGGTAATCGCGCTGCCCCTTTCCTGAACGCTCCGAAAGGCCCTGGGCCGTGCGCACCAACCACAACCCGCTCGCCGTCGTCCGCAACCTCGGCATCCTCGCCCACGTCGACGCCGGCAAGACCACCGTCACCGAACGGATCCTGTTCGCCACCGGAACCACGCACAAGCGCGGCGAGGTCCACGACGGCACGACCGTCACCGACTTCGACCCGCAGGAGCGGGACCGGGGCATCACCATCTTCGCCGCGGCGGTGAGCTGCGCCTGGGACGGTCACCGGATCAACCTGATCGACACCCCGGGGCACGTCGACTTCGCCGACGAGGTGGAGCGTGCGCTGCGGGTCCTCGACGGCGCGGTGGCGGTGTTCGACGCGGTGGCCGGGGTGGAACCGCAGAGCGAGTCGGTGTGGCGGCAGGCCGACCGGCACGGCGTACCGAGGATCGCGTTCGTCAACAAGATGGACCGTGCCGGCGCCGACCTGGACGTGGCCGTCGCGTCGATCCGGGAGCGACTGCACCCCGCCCCGCTGGTCGTGCAGCTGCCGATCGGCTCGGAGGACGCCTTCACCGGCGTCGTCGACCTCGTACGCATGCGCGCCCAGCGGTGGGCCGACGGCGACGCCCTCGAGGAGGCGCCGGTGCCGGACGACCTCCGGGACGAGGCCCTCGCACGCCGCCGGGCGCTGGAGGAGGCCGTGGCGGAACTCCATCCGGGCGCCCTGGAGGAGTTCTGCGCCACGGGCACGCTCGGCGAGCGGACCCTCTCCTCGGCGCTGCGGGACCTCACCCGGGACGGCGAGGGCGTGGTCGTGCTGTGCGGGTCCGCGTACCGCAACCGGGGTGTGGAGCCGCTGCTCGACGCGGTGGTGGCCTATCTGCCGTCGCCGCTGGGCGTGCCGCCGGTCCGCGGCAGCCACGAGGGCGGGCAGCGGGAGCGGCCCGCCGATCCGGCGGCTCCGCCGGCCGCCCTCGCCTTCAAGGTGCACGCCACCCCGACCGGACGGCTGACCTACCTGCGGATCTACTCCGGGACGATCCAGAAGGGAGACACCCTCTGGGACGCGAGCGCGCGACGCACCGAGCGCGTCGGCCGGATCCTGCGCGTCCAGGCCGACCGGCACGCCCCGCTGGACCGGGCGGTCGCCGGGGACATCGTCGCCGTCGTCGGGCTCAAGTCGGCCCGTGCCGGCTCGACCTTGTGCGCGCCGGACGCCCCGCTCGTCCTGGAACCGCCGGGCGTGCCCGAGCCGGTGGTGTCGGTCGCGGTCGAGTCCCGCAGGGCCGGCGACACCGACCGGCTGGCGTCCGGGCTGGCCCGGCTGACCGAGGAGGATCCCTCGCTGGTCGTGCGGACCGACCGGGAGACCGGGCAGACGGTGCTGTCGGGCATGGGCGAGCTGCATCTGGAGGTGGCGGTGGAGAAGCTCCGGCGCGATCTCGGGCTGGAGGTCAACGTAGGCCGCCCACGGGTCGGTTACCGGGAGACCGTCGCACGGGGTGTGTCCGGGCTGGTGTTCCGGCACGTCAAACAGGACGGCGGGGCGGGGCAGTTCGCCCATGTCGTCCTCGACGTGGAGCCGTACGAGGAGGGAGGCTTCGACTTCCGCTCGGCCGTCGTCGGCGGGCGCGTGCCGCAGGAGTACGTCCGGGCGGTCGAGGCGGGCTGCCGGGACGCCCTCGCCGAGGGGCCGCTCGGCGGGCACCCGGTGACCGGGCTGCGCGTCACGCTCACCGACGGGGCGACCCATGTGAAGGACTCCTCGGACACGGCGTTCCGCACGGCCGGCCGCCTCGGGCTCCGCGAGGCCCTGCGCGCCTGCGCGATGGTCCTGCTGGAGCCGGTCGTCGAGGTCACGGTGACCGTGCCCGAGGACGCGGTGGGCGGCGTGCTCGGCGACCTCGCCGCCCGGCGCGGCCGGGTGACCGGCTCGGTCACCCGGGCGGGCGCGGCGGTCGTCACGGCCACCGTGCCGCTGGCCGAACTCTTCGGCTACGCGACCCGGTTGCGCAGCCGCACCCAGGGCCGCGGCACCTTCACGGCCCGGCCCACCGGCTACGCGCCGGCGCCGGTCGCGACGCCGGTGCGGTAGCGCCGGGAAGGCCCCTCCCTTTCCGACCGGAAGGGAGGGGCCGGTCCTCACGGGTAGGACACCACCGTCGACGGCACCGTGGACGTCCCCGACGTCGGCGCCCCGGCGTCGTTGATGACGCGCTCGTACTGCCCGTTGCCGCCCAGCGAGACCACGAGCAGGTCGTGGAACCGCACCCCGGGCCGGTTCGGGGCGGCGAACCCGTGGTGCTGCACGATCGTCGGGTCGACGTTGTAGTAGCAGTAGCTGCCCAGACCCCAGCCCTCGTGCGTCGTGACGCCGTCCCCGACCCGGTAGGCCGCGTATCCCTTGGTCGAACCGTTCTGGATCGCGGCCTGGTTCGGCGCGTCGTACGCCTTCTCGTTCTGGAAGAAGATCGTCCGGCCGCGCTCCCCGAACCACTGCACGTCGTACTTGTTGAAGTGCTCGACGAACAGGCCGGTCGCCAGCACGTCGTGGCCGTTGACGACGACGCCGTAGTCCGCCCGGTTGGTCTCCCAGCCGACGCCGTCGCCGTGGTCGGCGCGCCAGACCCAGGTGTGGTCGACGATGGTGTGGCGGCTGTTGACGACCATGCCGGTGGTGGCCTTGCCGGGGCCGGCCCCGCCGATGCGGACGAACACGTCCTGGACGGTGGTCGGGTCGGCGGAGTGGTCCCGGGAGGCACCGCGCGGGCCGACCTCCAGCAGGGTCGCGGAGTTGACCGGCCCGGCGTCGACGAGGAACCCGGCGAGGCGTACGCCGCCGACGTCGGCGACCTTCAGGGCGGTGACGCCGTTGTCGGGGATGAGCGTGGCGTAGCCGAGGCCGAGCACGACCGTGCCGGCCCTGTCGACCCGGACCGGCTGGTCGAGGTGGTAGATGCCGGGTGTCAACAGCAGGTGGAGCCCTTGGGCGAGGGCCTGGTTGAGCGTGGCCGCGGAGACTCCGGGCTTGGCGACGTAGAACCGCGACAGGGGCAGCGAGGTGCCTCTCGGGGTGCCGTTGCCCCAGGTGACGCCGCGGGCGTTGGTCCGCTTCTCCGGCAGGAACACCCGGTACTCGCTGCCCTGGAGGTACAGGAACGGCTTCTCACGGGAGACGGGCGTCGTGGCGAGCGTGGTGTACGGCGGGTTCGGGAAGCCCTGCGCGGGGGCGCCCTCGACGCCGGAGAAGACCATGTTCCACACGCCGTTGAGCCAGCCGCCGATCACGCTGTCCCGGGTGTACCACTGCTGCTGCGAGTACGGCTGGACCTCGCCGTCGATCCGGCTGTCGGCGATGTAGCCGCCGCTGGACCAGCCGTAGCCGGTCGGGGCGAGGTTGAGGTTGCCGCGCACATGCATCCGGCGGAACGGGGCCGCCTGCGAGACCGCCCAGCGGTTGGTGCCGTTCACGGGGACGACCGCGAGGTTCTCCGCCGAACGCCAGAAGTTCTGGGTGGCGTTGCCGCCGAACCAGCCCGCGTCGACGGTGATGTCGCCGTTGATGGTGGTGTCGTCGGGGGACAGGCCCAGCCCCGCGATGGAGGTGTAGAACCCGATCTGCGCGTTGAGGCCGTGGTACGCGCCCGGCTTGAACAGCAGCTGGTAGCGGCCGGTGCCGAACTGGGCCGACTCCTGCCGCCGGAAGACCTCGTCCAGCCTGGCCTGGATGTTCGGCGTGGCGGGGTCGAAGACCAGCACGTTCGGGCCGAGGTCGCCGCCACCGGGCAGGGCGCGCGGTTTCCTCCGGGGGGCAGGGGCGGACGGGGTGGCCGGGGCCGCCGTCGCGGTGCCGGGCAGGCCCGCGAGCACGGAGGCCGCCGCGGCGGCACCGAGGACGGTCCGGCGGGCGGGCGAGGGCAGGCCGGATGACGGGGAGTCAGGGGGCATGGGGCGGCTCTCCTGGTTCAGGAAGTGAACGAAGTGGGGTGCGGGGAGCGCTCTCTCGCCGCTGAATGGTTCATCCGTGGAACAGATGCGTCAAGGGGTGCGGCAAGAGTTCCAAGAGTGTGTCCAAACCCTTGACGGAGTCCCCTGGCGCGGATTAACTCACGTCCTAAATTAAGCCATGACGGCTCCCTCTCGACGGGGGAGACGTACTCCCGGAAGGGACACGAGCAGCCATGCGCAGCATCCGAGCCGCGGCCGCCGGTGCCGTCACCCTGTCACTCACCCTCGCGGCCACGGCCTGCGGAGGAGGCTCCCCGACGGGCGGCGGATCGAACGACTCGCCCAAGACGCTCACGTACTGGGCGTCCAACCAGGGCGCCGGCATCGAGGTCGACAAGAAGGTCCTCCAGCCCGAACTCGACAAGTTCGAGCAGCGGACCGGGATCAAGGTGCAGTTGGAGGTCGTCCCCTGGTCCGACCTGCTGAACCGGATCCTCACCGCCACCACCTCCGGCCAGGGCCCGGACGTGCTGAACATCGGCAACACCTGGAGCGCCTCGCTCCAGGCCACCGGCGCGCTGCTGCCGTGGGACGCGAAGAACTTCGACAAGATCGGAGGCAAGGACCGGTTCGTCGACTCGGCACTCGGCTCGACCGGCGCGCAGGGCCAGGACCCGGCCGCGGTGCCGCTGTACTCGATGGCGTACGCGCTCTACTACAACAAGAAGATGTTCGCCGACGCCGGCATCGCCGAGCCGCCCGCCACCTGGGACGAGCTGGTCGCCGACGGCAAGAAGCTGTCAAAGGACGGCAAGTGGGGCCTGGGCGCCGAGGGTTCGAACCCGTCGGAGAACGTCCACCACGCCTTCGTCTTCGCCGAGCAGCACGGCGCCGACTTCTTCACCCCTGACGGCAAGCCCGACTTCACCGGTGACGGGACGGTCGCCGCGGTCAAGCAGTACGTCGACCTGATGGCCAAGGACAAGGTCATCGCGCCGGGCAACGCCGAGTACGCGCAGAACCAGTCCGTCAGCGACTTCGCCAAGGGCAGGACCGCGATGCTGCTGTGGCAGTCGGCGTCCGCCAACCTCACGTCGCAGGGCATGAGCGAGGACGACTACGGCATCGCACCCGTGCCCGTGCAGTCCGGCACCCCCGGCCCCGGAAAGCAGGTGAACTCGATGGTCGCGGGCATCAACCTCGCCGTCTTCAAGAACACCGACAACCTCGACGGCGCCACGACGTTCGTGAAGTTCATGACCAGCGACACCGAGCAGAAGATCCTCAACAAGGCCTACGGCTCGATACCGCCCGTGAAGTCCGCCCAGAGCGACGCCGCGTTCACCACCCCGGCCAACGCCGTGCTGAAGGACACCCTCGCCAAGAGCGCCGCCGCGCTGCCGCAGGTCGCCGACGAGTCACAGTTCGAGACGGCGGTCGGCACGGCGGTCAAGGAGCTGTTCGCCGACGCCGCCGCCGGGCGCGCGGTCACCACCGGCTCGGTGAAGGCGGCCCTGGAGAAGGCCCAGCAGCAGATGCCGGCGGCCTGAGCGACATGACCACCACGGTTGACGCCGGCACGCCGCCGGTCCACAACAGCTCGCCCGGTGCGGCGCCGCGCACCCCCCGCCGCCGCGCCGGCCTGCCCTACCTGCTGCTCCTGCCCGCCCTGCTCCTCGAACTCCTCGTCCACCTGGTGCCGATGGCCATCGGCATCGTCATGAGCTTCAAGGAGCTCACACAGTTCTACATCCGCGACTGGGGCGCCGCCCCCTGGTCCGCCCTCGACAACTACCAGGTGTCGGTGGACTTCGACGCCCCCGTCGGCGAGGCCCTGCTCCACTCCTTCCTCGTCACCGTCGCCTTCACCCTGCTGTCGGTGGGACTGTGCTGGCTCATCGGCACGGCCGCGGCGATCTGCATGCAGGACACCTTCCGGGGCCGCGGCCTGCTGAGGGCCCTGTTCCTCGTCCCCTACGCCCTGCCCGTCTACACGGCCGTCATCACCTGGGTCTTCATGTTCCAGCACGACAACGGCCTGGTGAACCACGTCCTGCACGACCAGCTGGGCCTCACCGGCAAGCCGTCCTTCTGGCTCATCGGCGACAACAGCTTCATCGCGCTGCTGACCGTGTCCGTGTGGAAGGGCTGGCCGTTCGCCTTCCTCATCGTCACGGCCGGTCTCCAGAACATCCCGCGCGAACTGTACGAGGCGGCCGCTCTGGACGGCGCGGGCATCCGGCAGCAGATCCGCCGCATCACCCTGCCGTCCCTGCGCCCCGTCAACCAGGTCCTGGTCCTCGTCCTGTTCCTCTGGACGTTCAACGACTTCAACACGCCGTTCGTCCTGTTCGGCAGGACCGCCCCGGAGGCCGCCGACCTGGTCTCGGTGCACATCTACCAGGCGTCCTTCGTCACCTGGAACTTCGGCACCGGCTCCGCGATGTCCGTCCTCCTGCTGCTCTTCCTGCTGCTGGTGACGGGCGGGTACCTGGCGCTCACCTCGCGCGGACGGAGGACCGCATCATGAGTTCGCCCCTGGCCCCGCCGCGGTCCTTCCTGTGGTCCCGGCGCATCTTCCTCACCCTGCTGACGGGCTTCGTCCTCGTCCCGGTCTACGTCATGGTCTCCAGCTCGCTGAAGCCCCTGGCGGACGTCACGGGCACGTTCCGCTGGCTGCCGAGCGAGCTGACGGTCCGCCCGTACATCGACATCTGGTCGACGGTCCCGCTCGCGCGCTACTTCGTCAACTCCCTCGTCGTGGCGGGCGCGGCGACGGTCTGCTCGGTGGTGATCGCGGTCTTCTCCGCCTACGCCGTCAGCCGCTACGACTTCCGCGGCAAACGGGTCTTCACGGTCACCGTCCTGTCGACGCAGATGTTCCCCGGCATCCTCTTCCTCCTGCCGCTGTTCCTCATCTACGTCAACATCGGCAACGCCACCGGCATCGCCCTGTTCGGCTCGCGCGGCGGCCTGATCCTCACGTACCTGACGTTCTCCCTGCCGTTCTCGATCTGGATGCTGATCGGCTACTTCGACTCGGTGCCGCGCGATCTGGACGAGGCGGCGCTGGTCGACGGGTGCGGCCCGCTCGGCGCGTTGTTCCGGATCGTCGTCCCGGCGGCGGTCCCCGGCATCGTCGCGGTGGCCGTCTACGCCTTCATGACCGCCTGGGGCGAGGTCCTGTTCGCCTCGGTGATGACCAACGACACCACCCGCACCCTCGCCGTCGGCCTCCAGGGCTACTCCACCCTCAATGACGTGTACTGGAACCAGATCATGGCCGCCTCGCTGGTCGTCAGCGTCCCCGTGGTCGCGGGCTTCCTGCTGCTCCAGCGCTACCTCGTCGCCGGCCTGACGGCGGGAGCCGTCAAGTGACCGACTCACCCGTTCACGAAGGGACTTCCGTGACCATCGACCTCGCCGCACTCCCGCACGACTTCCTGTGGGGCACGGCCACCTCGGCGTACCAGATCGAGGGAGCGGTGGCGGAGGACGGCCGCGCACCGTCGATCTGGGACACCTTCTCGCACACCCCGGGGAAGACCGCCGGCGGCGACCACGGCGACACCGCCTGCGACCACTACCACCGCTGGCGCGAGGACATCGACCTGATGCGCCGGCTGGGGGTGAACGCCTACCGCCTGTCGATCGCCTGGCCGCGCGTCGTCCCGGACGGCGACGGCCCGGTCAACGCCAAGGGCCTGGCCTTCTACGACGAGCTGATCGACGGTCTGCTGGACGCCGGCATCACCCCGTCCGTCACCCTCTACCACTGGGACCTGCCGCAGGCGCTCCAGGACCGGGGCGGCTGGCCGGAGCGCGACACGGCCTTCGCCTTCGCCGACTACGTCTCGGTCGTGGCGGAGCGCCTCGGCGACCGCGTCACCCACTGGGCCACCCTCAACGAGCCCCTCTGCTCGGCGTGGATCGGCCACCTGGAGGGCACGATGGCACCCGGCTGGACGGACCTGACCGCCGCCGTCCGCGCCTCCTACCACCTGCTGTTCGGCCACGGCCTGGCGGTCCGCGCCGTCAGGGCGGCGGCCCCGGGAGCCCTTATCGGCATCGTCAACAACCTCTCCACCATCCACGCCGCCACCGACCGCCCGGAGGACCTCGCCGCCGCCCACCGCATGGACGGCCACACCAACCGCTGGTGGCTCGACCCGGTGCACGGCCGCGGCTTCCCGGCCGACATGCGCGAGGCCTACGGCGTCGAACTCCCGGAAGAGCCCGGCGACTCGGCAGCCATCGCCGCGCCCCTGGACTGGCTGGGCCTGAACTACTACTTCCCGCAGACCGTCGCCGACGACCCGGACGGTCCGGCACCGTACGCCCGGGCCGTGCGGCGCGAGGGCGTCCCGCGCACCGGCATGGACTGGGAGATCGACGCGAGCGGCATCGAGACGCTGCTGCTGCGGCTGACGCAGGACTACGGGGCGCGCCGGCTGTACGTCACCGAGAACGGCTCGGCCTTCCCCGACGCCGTCCGCCCCGACGGCACGGTCGACGACCCCGAGCGGCAGGACTACCTGCTGCGACACCTCGCGGCCTGCGCCTCCGCCGCCCGCAAGGGCGCCCCGCTGGCCGGCTACTTCGCCTGGTCCCTGCTGGACAACTTCGAGTGGGCGTACGGCTACGACAAGCGGTTCGGCCTGGTCCACGTCGACTACGCGACGCAGCGGCGCACGATCAAGGGCACGGGCCACCGGTACGCGGAGGTCGTCCGAACCCATCGGAGTCAGGCACGCAGAGCTGCCTGACCCACGGATATCCAGTTGTCCCCGGCCTCCGCCCCCTGCCAATCTCGCGATCATGCCTGCCTTCACCGCTCCCGACGGCACCACCCTCGCCTACCACGTGACGGGGGACGGCCCGCCCCTGGTCTGTCTCCCCGGTGGTCCGATGCAGGACTCGGTCTATCTGGGCGATCTGGGCGGCCTGACCGCCCACCGCACCCTCATCCGGCTCGACCTCAGGGGGACCGGGCGGTCGGCGGTGCCGCGGGACACGGCGTCGTACCGTTGTGACCGGCAGGTCGCCGATGTCGAGGCGCTGCGTGAGGAGCTGGGCCTGGAGCGGCTGGATCTGCTCGCGCACTCCGCCGGTGCCAATCTGGCCGCGCTGTACACGGCCCGCCATCCGGACCGGGTGGACCGGCTCGCCCTGATCACGCCCAGCGTCTTCGCCGTCGGCCTCGGCATCACCGCCGAGGACCGCCTGGAGACGGCACGCCTGCGCCGGGACGAACCCTGGTTCGCCCCGGCGCAGGCGTCCCTGGAGGCCATCACGGCCGGCCGGGCGACGGCCGACGACTGGGACGCCGTCGCCCCGTTCTGGTACGGCCGGTGGGACGATGAGGCCCGGGCCCTCCGCGCGGCGGAGCAGCGACAGCGCAACGACGAAGCCGCCGCTCACTACGCCTCGGAGGGCGCCTTCGACCCCGATGGCACCCGCAGCGCCCTCGCCGCGTTTCCCTCACCGGTGCTCGTCCTCGCCGGGGAGTACGACGTGGCGGCGCCTGCGCGCGTGATGAAGGAGTACGCGGGGCTGTGCCCGAACGCCGAGCCGGCCGTGCAGAAGGGGGCGGGGCACTTTCCTTGGCTGGACGATCGGGGGCTGTTCGTAGCGGCCGTGATGGCCTTTCTGGATGAGGGCGGGAGCGTCAGCAGTCCCTGAACTCCGGTGACTGGTTCAGGATCTGGGAGCGGGCGGAGGTGAAGCGGGTGTGCGTCTCGCCGTCGCGCGCCTCCGGGCGGAACGCCGCGACGCGGTGGCAGTTCTGGAAGGCCAGGGTGATGCCGAAGTGGCGTTCCAGGCTGGTGCGGATCGCGTCGCTGGCCAGGGCGCGCAGGAGTTGGCCGCGTTCCTGTTCCGAGGGGGGAGGGGTCTGGTTGTCGGTGAACTCGGCCTTGCCGTCGTGGAGGTCGGTGGCGAGGGAGGCGATCAGGTCGTAGGCGTAGGGGAGGGACGTGCGGACCGTGTCCACGAAGTCCTCCTCGCCGATGTCGCCCTGCTCGGCTGCGGCGAGGAGTTTCGGGGAGACGTCGAGGGACATGGGGAGTGTCGTCCTGTCTGGTCGGGGGTGGCGGGAGAGAGGCCGGAGGGGGTCAGGTGGTGGGCGGGGTGCCCGGGGTGTAGTCCGGGTCGACCTGGGCGGCCAGGTCCTCGCCCGTGCGGGCGTCCGCCCATGCATGGGCGTTGCGCAGGTGGAACTCGACGGCGTGGCGGTGGAGCCGGTCCCAGTCGCGGGGGTGGGAGTCGACGGCCTCGCGGAGGATCGTGAGTGCGTGGCGGTTGTGCGGCTCCAAAGACGCCAGTGTGTCCGGGCCGCCCTCGGTCCGGCCCTGTTCGGCCGCGCGGACCCAGGGGGAGTGGATCAGGTAGGTCAGGAGGTCGTCCCCGACCTGGTCCTTGAGGAAGAGGAGGTCGTCCTCGCCCGTCACCTTGTTGCCGACGACGGCGATGCGGATGCCGAACTGTTCGGCGTGGTCGCGGTACTGCCGGTAGACCGAGACGCCCTTGCGGGTGGGCTCGGCCACCAGGAAGGTGATGTCGAAGCGGGTGAACAGGCCCGAGGCGAAGGCGTCCGCGCCCGCCGTCATGTCGACCACGACGTACTCGCCGGGTCCGTCGACCAGGTGGCCGAGGTACAACTCGACCGCGCCCAGTTTGGAGTGGTAGCAGGCCACGCCCAGGTCGGAATCGTCGAACTCGCCCGTGACCATGAGCGGGACGCCGCCTGCCCGGCCGACGTGCCGGGCGTGCAGTTCGTCGTCGCCGAGTGGGCGCAGGAGACGGGAACCGCGTCCCGGGGGAGTCGTTTTGATCATCGCCTCGCGGGAGGTGATGCGTGGGTTCGTGCCGCGCAGGAAGTCCTTGATGTCGGCCAGGTGCTCGCCGAGGGGCGGGGCGGACTTCTCCTCCTCGCCGAGCGCCTCGGCCAGGTGCTGGTTGATGTCGCCGTCGATGGCGAGGACCGGAGCGCCGGAGCGCGCCAGGTGGCGGGAGAAGAGCGCCGACAGCGTGGTCTTGCCGCTGCCGCCCTTGCCGACGAACGCGACCCTCACGACCGCTCCACCTTTTTGAAAATGGATGTCATGTGGTTAGGTTTAGGGAGTGATCGTCGCCGCTGTCAAATCGCCTGTTCCATATGGGGGTTGGGTGCGGTGGGCGGATGGCGGCCCCCCGGCCGGCCGCCGGGGCGCGCTTGATGCATATGCTGTGCAAGTGCGTGTGTTGAGCATCAAGCGTCCCGTCCGGTTCCTCGCCGCCCTCGTCCTCGTCCCGGCCCTGGCCGGCTGTTTCGCCTCCCCCGGCGGGGAGTCGTCGTCGGACGGCGGGCAGCCGGGCTCGCGGCTGCGCGTCGCCCTCGCCTTCCCGCCCGCCGAGAACTTCTCGCCGTACGGAGCCGATGCCACGCTCCTCAGCCGGCTCGGTGTCACCGAGGGGCTGACCGCCCTGGACGCCAACGGTGCCGCGGCCCCCGCGCTCGCCGAGTCCTGGCGCCGCGAGAACGACCGCACTTGGCGGTTCACCCTGCGCGAGGCAACCTTCCAGGACGGCACGGACGTCACCCCGTCCGCCGTGGCCGACGCGCTGACCCGCGCCACGAAGGCCAAGCCCGTGCCCGCCGCCCTCGCCGGTGTCACCCTCGACGCCGAGCCCGACGGCAGCCGCGGCATCCGTATCACCACCGCCGCGGCCGATCCCGTCCTGCCCATGCGCCTGTCCAGCCCGGGCCTGGCGATCCTCTCCCCGAAGGCGTACGAGCAGCAGGGCGCCCCCACGCCCGTCGGCACCGCCACCGGGCCCTTCGAGATCACCGAGGTCACCAGCGGCGGCTCCGCCGCCCTCGACCGCTTCGACGACTACTGGGGCGGCCGCGCCCACGCCTCGGGCATCGACGCACGCTTCGTCAAGGACGGCACCGCGCGCGCCAACGCGGTGCGCACCGGCGACGTCGACATCGCCGAGGCGATCCCCGTCGCCCAGGCCGCCACCCTCGACAAGGCGACCCTGAAGGAAGCCGGCACCACCCGGACGACCAGCCTTCACCTCAACACCAGGACCGGCCCCTTCAAGGACCCGGAGCTGCGCGCGGCCGCGCGCACGGCCATCGACTCCTCCGTCATCGTCAAGGGCGTCTTCGAGGGGTACGCCGACCCCGGAGCGGGCATCTACGGACCCGCCGTCACCTGGGCCGAGAGCAAGCGGGTGACGCCGACCGGGCGCGCGGACGCCGCCCGGCCCGACGGTACGCGGATCACCCTCGCCACCTACGACAACCGGCCCGAACTCCCCGAGGCCGCCCAGGTCGTACAACAGCAGCTCGAAAAGGCGGGCTTCACGGTCGAGCTGGAAGTCCGCGAGTACTCACGGCTGGAGAGCGACGCGCTGGCCGGGAAGTTCGACGCGTTCATCGGTGCCCGCAACAGCCTGCTGGACACCGGCGACCCGGTCGGCATCCTCGCCGGTGACTACACCTGCGACGGCGGCTACAACCTGGCCCTGCTGTGCGACGAGAACGTCGACCGGGCCGTGCAGAAGGCCGACGGCACCGACGGCACGGGCGAGCGGCAGGACGCGGCCATGGCCGCCGAGGCCGCGATCCTCCGCACGGACGCGGTCGTGCCGCTGGCCCACCAGCGGATCATCGCCGGCGTCTCCACCAAGGTCCGGGGCGTCGTCCTCGACCCGTACGAACGGACCCTGGTGGGCGCCGGGACGCGCCGCTGACCGACCGCTTCAGGCGGGCAGCTTCGTGTCGATCACGCAGCTGATCTCGACGGCCTGCCCGGGGAAGGTGAGTTCGGTGACGCCCAGGGCCGTGCTGACCGGGCGGTGGGCGCCGAAGTAGGCCCGGTTGCCCTCGGCCACCGCGTCGGCGTTCTTCACCAGGTCCACCACGTACAGCGTCTGGGAGACGATCTGGTTGCGCGTGACGCCGTAATGGGCCAGCACCTTGTCGATGTTGGCGTAGGTCCCCGCCAGCTGAGCGGCGATGTCGTCCTCGGGGCGGAAAACGCCCGCCTCGTCGAACGAGAGCTGTCCCGAGACGTGGATCAGATCGCCGGACCTGATGGCCTGCGCATAGCCGAAGTGGCTCTCTGCCGGGATGGCGTGGTCGTAGACATCGATCGTGGTCATGGTTCCCGTTCCCGTCCTTCTGTTTCTTCTGTCGAGCGCGAACCCGCGCTCTCTTGCGGTTACTCGGGAACTGTAAGAGAGTGACCGGCGACCTGGAAGAACGCACTTTTCAGTGACTGGGGAACCAGATGGTGACCAAGCAGTTGAGGGACCTGCCGGAGAACGCGGACCTGCGGCGGGCCGACTCCCTGGCGCGGGAGATCTTCTCGGACGTGGCCAACAAGTGGGCGCTGCTGATCATCGAGGCCCTCGGCGAACGCACCCTGCGCTTCAGCGAGTTGCGGGACGAGGTCGAGGGCGTCAGCCACAAGATGCTCACCCAGAACCTGCGGATGCTGGAGCGCAACGGCCTGGTCGACCGGAAGGTGCACCCCACCGTGCCGCCGAAGGTCGAGTACACGCTCACCGAACCGGGCCGGGCCCTGCGCGCCACGGTCGACCTGATCTGCGGCTGGACCCACCAGTACCTCGGGCACATCGAGTCGGCGCGCGGCCGGTTCGACGCCTGACCGGCCAGGGCGTCAGCTCGCGACCAGTTCCCGCACCTGCCGCCGGGCGGAGGTCGCCGAGACCCGCGAGGTCCGGTACAGCCACAGCACATCACGTCCGAACGACCACACCAGCAGACCCAGGGCCAGGGCCGCGACCCCGAAGTTGACCGCGTACGGCAGCAGGTCGGCGCCCGCCAGCAGCAGGAGCACGCCCTGGAGTGCCGCGACCGTCTTGCGTGCGGTGCTCGGCGGGAGCGCGGCGGTCAGCCAGGGCCAGAGCCGGGCGGCGGCGACGAAGACGTACCGCATCCCGCCGATCAGCAGCACCCACGGGCCCAGTTCCATCGACACGTACACGCTCAGCACCAGGATCAGGAACGCGTCGACCTCCATGTCGAAGCGCGCGCCCAGCGGGGTCGAGGTGCCCGTGCGGCGGGCGACCTTGCCGTCGATGCCGTCGAGGATCAGGGCCACCGCCGTCAGGCCGACCAACAGGGACACGGGCGGCGAGCTCTGGAAGGAGTCCGCGACCAGCGCGGTGACCCCGCCGACGAGGGTGGCCCGGCCGAGGGTGACCCGGTTCGCCGCGCCGAACGAGCGCAGCCGGGAGCGGTGCAGGGCCCGGGAGAGCACCGCCCAGGTGGCGATCGCGAACGCGAGGCCGGTCAGCCAGCCCGCCGGGCCCATCCCGATCGCCGTACCGATCAGGGCCAGCAGCAGGATCTGCACGCCCGCCCCCACGGCGGTCTCCTGCTGTACGAGCCTCGCGTCGTAAGTGTTGTTCAGGGCCACCGAACACCCTCCGGCCGTGTGACAGAGTCGATCAACGCCGCTACCTTGTGCGCGGCCTGTGCACCCCTCGGTACGCAAGCGACTTCCCGATCGTTCAGGAGGACTTCGATGGAGCACACCGGACGTGCGTTCTGGATCGCCTCGCCCGGGCGGGGCGGCATCCGGGACGTCACCCTGCCGGACCCCGGCGAGGGCGAGGTGCTGGTCCGCACACTCTTCTCCGGCGTGAGCCGTGGCACGGAGACGCTGGTCTTCCGCGGCGGCGTGCCCGCCAGCCAGCGTACGGCCATGCGGGCGCCGTTCCAGGAGGGGGACTTCCCGGGCCCGGTGAAGTACGGCTACCTCAACGTCGGGGTGGTGGAGGAAGGGCCCGAGTCGCTCACCGGCCGTACGGTGTTCTGCCTCTACCCGCACCAGACCCGGTACGTCGTCCCGGCGAGCGCCGTCACGCCCGTACCCGACTCGGTGCCGGCCGAACGGGCCGTGCTCGCGGGGACCGTGGAGACCGCCGTCAACGCCCTGTGGGACGCCGCGCCCCTGGTCGGCGACCGGATCGCCGTCGTCGGCGGGGGCATGGTCGGCTGCTCGGTGGCCGCACTGCTCGCCCGGTTCCCAGGCGTCCGCGTCCAGTTGGTCGACGCCGACCCCGGCCGGGCCGGCATCGCCAAGGCCCTGGGCGTCGGCTTCGCCTCCCCGCAGGACGCCCTCGGCGAATGCGACCTGGTCGTCCACGCCAGCGCCACCGAGCAGGGCCTCGCCAGGTCCCTGGAACTCCTCACCGCCGAAGGGACCGTGCTGGAACTGAGCTGGTACGGCGACCGGCAGGTGAGCCTGCCGCTCGGCGAGGCCTTCCACTCCCGGCGGCTCGTCATCCGCTCCAGCCAGGTCGGCACCGTCTCCCCGGCCCGGCCGAACCGCACCTACGCCGACCGGCTCGCCCTCGCCCTCGATCTGCTCGCCGACCCGGCCCTCGACGCCCTCGTCACCGGCGAGTCCGCCTTCGAGGACCTGCCGGACGTGCTGCCGAAGCTCGCCTCCGGCGAGATCCCCGCGCTGTGCCACCGCGTCCGCTACGACGAGAGCGCCTGACCTGAGAAAAGACGTACCGGAGACTGAACAGGGGAAGGCAGACAGCCGTACTACTCGGCATCCCCGGCAGCCATAGCGGGGGAGCAGACGCGCCGCACCTGGAGGGTCGTCCGTTGTTCAGCATCACCGTCCGCGATCACATCATGATCGCCCACAGCTTCCGTGGCGAAGTCTTCGGACCGGCCCAGCGCCTGCACGGGGCCACGTTCCTCGTGGACGCCACGTTCCGGCGCGAACAGCTGGACGAGGACAACATCGTCGTCGACATCGGTCTGGCGACCCAGGAACTCGGGGCGGTGGTCAGCGAGCTGAACTACCGCAACCTCGACAACGAGCCCGACTTCGCCGGTGTCAACACGTCCACGGAGTTCCTCGCCAAGGTCATCGCCGACCGGCTCGCCGAGCGCATCCACAAGGGCGCGCTGGGCGAGGGCGCCAAGGGCATCGCGGGCCTGACCGTCACGCTGCACGAGTCGCACATCGCCTGGGCGAGTTACGAGCGTGCGCTGTGACCGACACGACGATCGAACGGCCCGAGCAGACCGGACCGGCACCGGCGCGGCTGAACTACGTTCCCGTGCAGCACGCCGTCCTGAAGAACGCCGAGATCATCCCCATGTCCCTGCGCACCGTGCACTTCGTGCTGCCGGGCGGCGTCGACGACCCGACGACGCCGAGCGGCGGCAACGCCTACGACCGGCGCGTGTGCCTGGACCTGCCCGGCTTCGGCTGGCAGGTGACCAAGCACGCCGTGGCCGGTGACTGGCCCCGGCCGGCGGCGGCGGCCCGTACGGAACTCGCCCGCGCCCTGAGCGGCCTGCCCGACGGCGCCGTCGTCCTGCTCGACGGGCTGGTCGCCTGCGGCGTCCCGGAGATCGTCGTGCCGGAGGCGGAACGATTGCGCATGGCCGTTCTCGTCCACCTCCCGCTCGGCGACGAGACCGGGCTCGACCCGGCCGTGGCCGCCGAACTCGACGCCAGGGAACGGGCGGTGCTGCGGGCGGTACCGGCGGTGGTCGCCACCAGCGACTGGGCCGTCCGCCGGCTGGTCGCCCACCACGGCCTTCCCCCCGAGCGGGTGCACGTCGCGGCCCCCGGTGCCGACATCGCGCCGCTCGCGCCCGGCACCGACGGTGTCTCACGGCTGCTGTGCGTGGCCGCCGTGACCCCGCGCAAGGGACAGCACCGGCTGGTGGAGGCGCTGGCCACGGTGACCGACCTGCCGTGGAGCTGTGTGTGCGTCGGCAGTCTCACCCAGGACCCGGAGTACGTCGCCCATCTGCGGTCCCTCATCGCCGAGCACGGCCTTCAGGACCGGCTGGAGCTGGCGGGCCCGCAGTCCGGCGCCGCACTCGACGCCAGTTACGCCACCGCCGACCTGATGGTCCTCACCTCCTACGCCGAGACGTACGGCATGGCCGTGACCGAGGCACTGGCGCGCGGCATCCCGGTCATGGCCACGGACGTCGGCGGGCTCCCCGAGGCGGTCGGCCGCGCCCCCGACGGTGGCGTGCCCGGCATCCTCGTCCCGCCGGAGAACTCCGCCGCCATCGCCGCGGAGCTGCGCTGCTGGTTCGGCGAGGCGGACGTACGCCGTCGCCTCAAGGCCGCAGCCCGCGGCCGCCGCGCCGCCCTCGGCGGCTGGGCGACGACCGCACAGAGCCTGGCGGCCGTGCTGCGCCGGCTCCCGACCGACCCCCGGAGGGCCGCATGACGAACCCGGCGACGACCCACCAGAGCGGGACGATCCCGGCCCGGCCGGTGGACACCGTGATCCCGGGTGCCGGTCCCAGCGGGCATCCCGGTGTGCGGCCCACCGTGAAGTTGCGTGAGGCCGACCCGGACGACCCGCCCCGTTACGCGCCCGAGTGGCTGCAGTTGCGGGAGCCGGCCGATGCCGCCGCGCGGGCGCACGATCTGCTCGACCCGCTGCGCATCCGGCTCGCCAACCTGCCGGGCAAGTCCGGCGGTGTCGTCATCCACGACCTCGGGTGCGGTACCGGCTCGATGGGCCGCTGGCTCGCCCCCTGCCTGGACGGCCCGCAGCACTGGATCCTGCACGACCGCGACCCGTATCTGCTGCACTTCGCCGCCGTCGCCTCCCCGCGCTCGGCGGCCGACGGCAGCCGGGTCACCGTGGAGACGCGGCGCGGTGACGTCGCCCGCCTCACCCCGGACGCCCTGCACGGCGCGTCCCTGGTGACGGCGTCCGCACTGCTGGACGTCCTCACCCGCGAGGAGGTCGAGACCCTCGCCGCCGCCTGCGCCGGAGCCGGCTGCCCCGCCCTGCTCACTCTCTCCGTCGCAGGCCGGGTGGAACTGACGCCGTCCCATCCGCTGGACTCGGAGATCGCCCAGGCGTTCAACGACCACCAGCGCCGCGACGGTCTGCTCGGTCCGGACGCGGTGGCGGCGGCGACCGAGGCCTTCTCCGAGCACGGCGCGACGGTACGGCTGCTTCCGAGCCCCTGGCGGCTCGGCCCCGAGCAGGCCGCGCTCACCGAGCAGTGGCTGCGCGGCTGGGTCGGCGCCGCCGTCGAGCAGCGCCCCGACCTGCGCGCCCGCGCCGACGCCTATCTGGCCGAACGCCTGGCCGACTGCGCCGCGGGCCGGTTGCGCGTCACCGTCCACCACACCGACCTCCTGGCCCTGAGCCGCCCGGCGGGCGGAGCGTCATGAGCCCGCAGGCGACGGGAACGACGGCGGTGCCCCGGGGCGCGCTGACGGCGGTGTGGGAGCGGCCGACGTTCGTCGACGCCCAGCGGTTGCCGGACACCGGCGGCGACCCGGGCCCGTCCGGCGGGTCAGCCGGCCCCGGCGCGGACACGATCGGCTCCGATGCCCTGTGCGCCGACGCCCCGGAGCCTGCACACCCGCGCGGCGGCGATGCCGCCGCCTCGTCGCCCCGTCGCCCGATCCGTACCGCCCTCGCCCGCCTCGGCTCCCCCAAGGTCCGTACGCATCTCGGCACCCTCGCCGGCGTCCTCATCCTCGGCATACTGCTCTGGCGGCTCGGCACCGGCGTCTTCCTGGACGGGCTGGGCCGGATCGACACCGCGTCGGTGCTGCTCGCGCTCGGGATCGGACTCGTCACCACCGTGTTCAGCGCGTGGCGCTGGGCGCTCGTGGCACGGAGCCTCAGGATCCGGCTGCCCTTCGGGCCGGCCGTCGCCGACTACTACCGGGCGCTGTTCCTGAACGCGGCGCTGCCCGGCGGTGTGCTCGGCGACGTGCACCGGGCGGTACGGCACGGGCAGAGCGAGGGGGATGTGCGGCGGGGCGTGAAGGCCGTCGTCCTCGAACGGGCCGCCGGACAGATCGCATTGTGCGCCGTGGGGGCCGTGGTCCTGCTGACCATGCCGTCCCCGGTGCTGGCCCAGGCCCGGCACATCGCCCCGCTCGCGGCCCTGGCCGCACTCGGCGCAGTCGCCGTCGTCCTCGCCGTGCGCATGAACCGGGCGGCGCCCTCCAGCCGGGGCCGGGCGCTGCGCACCGTACTCGCCGAGGCCCGCGAGGGGTTGCTGTCCCGCTGCAACGGGCCCGGGGTCGTCGTCTCCTCCGTGGTCGTCCTGGCCGGCTACGTCGCCATGTTCGTCCTCGCCGCCCGCGTCGCCGGAGCCGCCGCCTCCGTGGCCGTGCTGGTGCCGCTCGCGGTACTCGCGCTGCTGGCCATGGGCCTGCCGCTGAACGTCGGCGGCTGGGGACCGAGGGAGGGCGTCACGGCCTGGGCGTTCGGCGCCGCGGGCCTGGGCGCCGGCCGGGGACTCGCCGTCGCGGTCGTCTACGGGGTGCTCAGCCTCGTGGCCAGCCTGCCCGGCCTGATCGTGCTCGTCGCCCGCTGGTACGCGGGCCTGCGTGCCGGGCCCCGGTCCGCTTCACCGGCCCCTGGACCCGGCCCCGCCACCGTGTCCGGCTACGCGTCGGAGGTCAGCAGCGAGAAATACGCCCCGAAGGAATCCGCCAGGCTCGCCAGGAGTTCCTTCCCTTTTTCCGCCGAACCCAGCGAAGGACGGCCGATGACACCGGAATCGGTATAGCCGGACATGCCGAGTGTGAGCAGATGACGCCGGTCGTCAGCGACGAAATCGGACGTCTCATAACCGGGTCGGAGCATTTCGGGATGAGCGTGCAGAAGGATGGAGGTCTCTATTTCCCCCGCGTGCATGTCGGTGAGCAGCGAGGCGACCACACCCGCCCGCTCGCGCGCCGCCTCCCAGTCCTCCGGGGCCGGGAACAGTGCCATCCGCTCGCCGCGGGCGGAGGATTCCTGAACGACGTTGCCCAGTACGTAGTTTCCGCCGTGCCCGTTGACCACCACCAGGGCGTCGACGCCGGACCGGCTCAGCGAAGCCGCTATGTCCCGTACCACCGCATGAAGGGTCACCGAGGAGATGCTCACGGTCCCCGGCCAGGCCGCGTGCTCGTGCGAGCAGGAGATCGTCACCGGAGGAAGGAGGTGCACCGGGTACGCGCCGGCTATCTCCCGCGCGACGGCACAGGCGACGAGCGTGTCGGTCGCCAGCGGAAGATACGGACCGTGCTGCTCGAAGCTCCCCACGGGAAGCACCGCGACCTGCCGTGAGACACCGGCGCCCCGCGTCCGTACGTCTTCCGTGGTGTCCGCCGGCACCAGATCACTCATCACGTCACGGCCTTTCGTCTCTGCTTAGGAACTCGAGAATCATGACAGAAAAAATTGGCATACTCGGCAAGAAGTCACCGCAGCGGACCGGCGTGGAACGCGTTGTGAATGCGCCCTTGCCCACCGTCTACGGGAAATTCCAGGCGGTCGGCTACCTCGACCACGACCGCGGTGACGAACAAGTGGCGCTGGTCTACGGCGACCTCGGCACGGACGACGTGCTCATCCGGCTGCATTCGGAGTGCCTGACCGGCGACGCCTTCGGCTCCCAGCACTGCGAGTGCGGCGACCAGCTCGACGCCGCCCTGCGCGCGGTCGTCGCCGAGGGCGCCGGTGTCGTCGTCTACCTCAGAGGGCATGAAGGCCGCGGCATCGGCCTGCTCGCCAAGCTGCGCGCGATGGCCCTCCAGGCGGAGGGCCTGGACACCGTCGAGGCCAACCTCGCCCTCGGCCTGCCGGTGGACGCCCGCGACTACGGGGTGGCCGCCCGGATCCTGGAGGACCTGGGCGTCAAGTCCGTCCGCCTGATGTCCAACAACCCGCGCAAGCGCGAGGCGCTGGTGGACCACGGCATCGAGGTCGCCGAGCAGGTGCCGCTGCTGATCCCGCCGTGCGAGAACAACATCACCTACCTGCGGACCAAGCGGGAGCGCCTCGACCACCACCTGCCCCACCTCGACGCGGTGGTCAGCTCCTCCTGAGAGGCCGGGGCGGGTTCGGGTGTCCCGCGACGTGACCTGGGCGCAGTCGTACGCGACCCGCGGACGGGCCGCGTACGCTTCGTGGACGTCCGCCCCTTGAGCGTCGGCCCTCAGTCAGCGGCCGACGCCTCACGTCCGGAGGCCCACCTGGTATGACCGAGCTCCATCTGTGGCTGCGCCACGAGGCCCGAACGACCGAGCGACGCACACCGGTCGTGCCCGACGACGCCCGGCGGCTCGTCGAGAACGGAGTGGCACTGACCGTCGAGGACTCCCCGCAGCGGGTCTACCCGATCGAGGAGTACGAGGCGGCCGGCTGCCGCGTCGCCCCCGCGGGCTCCTGGGTGTCGGCCCCGCGGGACGCCGTCGTGCTGGGCCTGAAGGAACTGCCCGAGGAACCGGCCGAGCTGACGCACCGGCACATCTTCTTCGGCCACGCCTACAAGGGCCAGCCCGGGGCGGCCGGCCTGCTGCGCCGGTTCGCCGCCGGGGGCGGGGCGCTGTTCGACCTGGAGTACCTGGTCGACGACAGCGGGCGGCGCCTCGCCGCGTTCGGGTTCTGGGCCGGCTACCTGGGCGCGGCCCTCGCGGTGCTCCAGCACCGGGGCCGGTTGCGGGCACCTCTGACGCCCACGACGAAGGAGGCACTGGACGAGACGCTGCAGCCCGGGGCGGCCGACGCCGGGTTCACCGGCCTGGTCATCGGTGCCCTGGGCCGCAGCGGCCGCGGTGCCCGCGCCGCCTTCGCCACCGCCGGGGTCGACCCGACCTGCTGGGACCTCGCCGAGACCCGGGACCTGGACCGCCGTGCCCTGCTGGGCCACGACGTGATGGTCAACGCGGTGCTCGCCACCACCCCCGTCCCGCCCTTCCTCCGCGAGCAGGACCTCGACACCCCGGACCGCCGCCTGCGCACCCTGTGCGACGTGACGTGCGACGTGGGCTCCCCGCTCAACGTCCTTCCGGTGTACGACGAGACCACCGACTGGGACGAGCCCGTCCGCCGGCTGTGCGAGGAACCCCCGCTCGACCTGATCGCCATCGACAACCTGCCCTCCCTGCTGCCGCTGGAGTCCAGTGCCGACTTCTCGGCCGCCCTCCTGCCCCACCTGCTCGACTTCGGCGTCACCGGGCCCTGGGGACGCTGTCTGGACCGGTTCCGTCGGGCATACCGTGAACACGGCCTCGAAGAGGGGGAGATCCTTGACCACTGACCTGGTACCCGCGAGCGGCACCGTCCACTGGATCGGCGCCGGCCTGTCCACGGGCAGCGGCCTGGCCGCGCTGTGCGACACCGCCGAGCGCGTACGGCTCTGGCACCGCACCGAGAGCCGCGCGGCCGACGCCCTGGACCGGCTGGGCCTCGCCGGACGGGCCGAGCCCCGCGCGTACACGCTGCCCGCCCTCGCCGCCGAACTGGCGCCCGGCGACGTCGTGGTGTCCATGCTGCCCGCGCCGGAGCACGCGCCGCTGCTCGGCGAGTGCGTCCGGCTCGGGGCGCACTTCGCCTGCTCCAGCTACGTGTCCCAGGCGGTCCTCGAGCAGGTGCCCGCCGCCGAGAAGGCCGGGGTCGTCGTCCTCACCGAGGCCGGGCTGGACCCGGGCATCGACCACCTCTTCGCCCACGCCCTCGTCGCCCGGGCCCGGGAGGCGATCGGCGACGAGACACCCGCCTCGTACACCCTCACGTCGTACTGCGGTGGCGTCCCGGCCGTCCCGAACGACTTCACGTACCGCTTCAGCTGGGCACCGGCCGGTGTCCTCAACGCCCTGCGCTCCCCGGCCCGTTACATCGAGGGCGGCGCCGAGACGGTCGCCGACCGCCCGTGGGAGGCGACCCGGCGGCACGTCCTCGACGGGGAGACCTTCGAGGTCTACCCCAACCGCGACAGCGTCCCCTTCGTCGAGCAGTACGGACTGCCGGACGCCTGGGCACCGCGCACCTTCGTACGCGGCACCCTGCGACTGGAGGGCTGGCTGCGCGCCTGGGACGGCGTCTTCGAGGAGCTGAAGAGGGGCGACGACGCGCGGATCACCGCCCTGGCCCAGGAGCTGGCCGCCGCCTACCCCACCACGGACGACGACCGCGACCGGGTCGTCCTCGCCGTGTCGCTGGACGTCCGGGCCGAGACCGGGCGGTCCTGGGCGGGCGGATACCTCCTGGACCTGGTGGGCGACGAGCGGGAGAGCGCGATGGCCCGCTGCGTCTCGCGCACACTCGCCCTGGGCGTCCGCCACGTCCTGGCCGGCTCGCTGCCGCCGGGCCTGAACCGGGCCGCCGAGACGGCGGCCCGGTCCGGACAGTGGCTGCGGGAACTCGCCCGGGACGGCGTCGAGTTCACGCTCCGCGTCGACCAGTAGCGGGGGTCAGTCCGACACGGCCTCGTGGACGAACCTCTTGAGGTCGCGGAACACCGTGTGGGAGGACCTGGGCCGCACCTGCGTCATGAACTGCACCGTCAGGTCACGGCCCGGGTCCACCCAGAACGTCGTCGTGGCCACCCCGCTCCAGCCGTAGGCGCCGAGCCCGGAGGGCGCCTGGGTGCGGGACGGGTCGATCACCACGGAGACGCTGAGCCCGAAGCCGACCCCCTCGTTTCCGGGCTCGTCGTGGGCCGGGCGGCTGCCGAAGGCGCGCAGATCGGCGCCGCCGGGCAGGTGGTTGCGGGTCATGAGGTCCACTGTCCCGGGGGCGAGCAGCCGGACGCCGTCGAGCTCGCCCCGGCGGCGCAGCAACTCCATGAAGCGGTGGTAGTCATGGGCGGAGGCCACCATGCCGCCGCTGCCGGACAGGAACCGCGGCCGGCCTCCGCGCAGCGGCAGCCCGGGGATCCGCTCGATGCCGCCGCCCTCCTTCTCCCCGTACATCTCGGAGAGCCGGGGCGCCTGCTCGTCCGTGACGTGGAACCCCGCGTCCGTCATGCCGAGCGGGCCGAAGATCCGCTCGGCGCAGAACACGTCGAGCGGCTGCCCCGACACGACCTCGATGACCCGGCCCAGGACGTTGCTCGCAACCGAATAGTTCCACTGCGTGCCCGGCTCGAACTGCAACGGCAGGCCGGCGTACACCTCGATTGTCTCGGCCAGGTCCGCGCCCGGGGGCACCGACGACTCCAGACCGGCCTCGCGGTACAGGGCGTCCACCGGGTGGGTGTGGTAGAAGCCGAAGGTCAGGCCCGAGGTGTGGGTCATCAGGTGGCGGACGAGTATCGGGCCGGTGGCCGGGCGGGTTCGGACGTCGGCCCCGGAGCCGCCGACGTAGACGCGGGGGTCGGCGAAGGCCGGCAGGTGGTCGGCGACCGGGTCGTCCAGCGACAGCCGGCCTTCCTCGACCAGCAGCAGCGCGGCGACCGCGGTGACCGGCTTCGTCATGGAGTAGACACGCCACAGCGTGTCCGGCTCGACGGGCCGCCCGGCCGCGATGTCGCGCAGGCCGTGCGTCGTGAGGTGGGCGACGCGTCCGGCGCGGGCGACGGACACGAGGAAGCCCGGCAACCTGCCCTCGTCGACGAGACCGGCGAAGTGCCGGTCCATGCGGGCCAGCGCCCCCGGATCCAGCCCGGCCGCACCCGGGTCGACCTCTTGTCGCAGCTGTGCCATCACTCGTCCTCCGTCGCGCTCGTCGAGGTGAGATCCGGCATACCCCGACCGGTCCGCCTCAGACCTCATCCTCGTGCAGGAACCATTCGTGATCGCGCGGCGCACCGGCCTTGATAGGCAAGTGGCTACTTGCCTATCGTTGGGTCATGGCGGAGGATGTCTTCAAGGCGCTGGCCGACCCCACCCGTCGGCGCATCCTGGACGAGCTGGCCGAGCGGGACGGCCAGAGCCTGTTCGAGATCTGTACGCGGCTGGTGACCAAGCACGGTCTGGGGCTGTCGCGCCAGGCGGTGAGCCAGCATCTGGCCGTCCTGGAATCGGCGGGTCTGGTCGTGTCCCGGCGTGAGGGCCGCTACAAGTTCCACGACCTGAACACCACACCCCTTGAGCGCGTCATGACCCGCTGGCTCAAGCCCGACGCACCGGAGGACAACTCATGAGGATCCACATCACCAGCGTCTTCGTCGACGACCAGGACAAGGCCATGCGCTTCTACACCGACGTGCTGGGCTTCGTGAAGAAGCACGACGTCCCCGTGGGCGCGGACCGGTGGCTGACCGTGGTCTCGCCGGAGGACCCCGACGGGACGGAACTCCTCCTCGAACCGTCAGGCCATCCCGCGGTGCAGCCGTACAAGACGGCGCTCGTGGAGGACGGCATCCCGGCCGCGTCCTTCGCCGTGGACGACGTGCGGGCCGAGTTCGAGCGGCTGCGCGGGCTCGGGGTCCGGTTCATCCAGGAGCCGCTGGAGATGGGCAGCATCACCACGGCGGTGCTGGACGACACCTGCGGCAACCTGATCCAGCTCGTGCACGCCAAGGCCTAGTCTCCGGGACCCAGGGCCGATGGCCGATGTCACGCGGCGGCCGGCTCCCTAGGCTGCGAGGCGCATCGCCGTCGTAGACCAGGACGCCACGAGAAGAGGTCGCCATGCCCGTGAACGGTCGCAGCCACATCAGGATCGCCCGCCCCTCCAAGGACCTCTCGGCGGCCGAGCGGTTCTGGCGCGAGGGACTCGGGCTCAGCGTCGTGTGGCGGTCGGAGGGCGGATCCGGACCGGGCCACCACGACCTGCTGATGCTCGGCTGGCCCGACGCCGACTGGCATCTGGAGCTCGTGCACGAGCCCGCCCGGCCGGTGGAGCCCCGCCCCACCGAGGAGGATCTGCTGGTCGTCTACGCCGACGACCCGGTCCCGGACGATCTGGTCGCCCGCTTGGAGCAGCACGGCGGCAAGCGGGTCGCATCCCCCAACCCCTACTGGAACGAGTGGGGCGTCACCATCGAGGACCCCGACGGCTATCGCCTGGTGCTGTGCCGCCGGGCCTGGTCCAACAGCTGAACGACCGGCCCCCCGCACCCGGCCGACCACCCGCCGCCGGGCCCCCGAAGGACCCGGCAGGGGGTGGTCCGGCTCAGGCGGCCGTCACCTTCTCCGGCTCCGCGGTCGCCCGCGCCGGGCGTTCCCCCAGCGCCTGGGTCGGGACCCGGTGCGTCTCGCGAGCCGACAGCGCGGCGATGACCGGCGGCACGCACAGGGCCGCAGTGAACAGGGCCACCGCCGACCAGTCGTCGCCGCCCGGCCCCGCGATCCGCGCGGCGAACGTCACCGCGAAGCCGGCCGCCGCGAAGCCGATCTGCGTGCCGATGGCCACGCCGGACAGCCGGACCCGGGTCGTGAACATCTCGCCGTAGAAGGCGGGCCACACACCGTTCGCGGCGCTGTAGACCACGCCGAAACAGAGGATGCCCAGCAGGAACGTCAGCAGGTACGAGCCGGTGGAGACGGCCCACAGGTAAAGGAACATCGTCACCGCGCTGCCGACCGCGCCGATCAGATACACCGGGCGGCGGCCGATCCGGTCGGAGAGGGTGGCCCACAGCGGGATCGCGGCGAGCGCGACGACGTTGGCCAGGGCCCCCACCCACAGCATGGCGGTGCGCGACATGCCGACCGCGTCGCTCGTGGCGTACGCCAGCGCCCACACCGTGAAGATGGTGCTGACCGAGGCGATGAGCGCGCCCGCGATCACCCGCAGCACGTCCGCCCAGTGCTCGCGCAGCAGCACCACCAGCGGCAGTTTTACGACGCCCGCCCGGGCGGCCTGCTGGGCGAAGGCCGGGGTCTCGTCCAGCTTGCGCCGGATGACCCAGCCGACGACGGCGACCACGACGCTCAGCCAGAACGGCACCCGCCAGCCCCAGGACAGCAGCTGCTCCTCGGGCAGCGCGGAGACCGGCAGGAAGACCAGCGTGGCCAGCAACTGGCCGCCCTGCGTGCCGCTGAGGGTGAAGCTGGTGAAGAAGCCGCGCCGGTCCGGCGGTGCGTGTTCCAGCGTCATGGAGTTGGCGCTGGCCTGTTCGCCCGCCGCCGAGATGCCCTGGAGAACCCGGCACAGCACCAGCAGGACCGGGGCGAGCGTGCCGACCTGGTCCCGGCTCGGCAGACAGCCGATCAGGAACGTCGACAGGCCCATCAGCATCAGCGTGAAGACCATGATCTTCTTGCGGCCGAGCTTGTCGCCGAAGTGCCCGAGCACCAGCGCGCCGACCGGGCGGGCGGCGTACGCGACGCCGAACGTGGCCAGCGACAGCAGGGTCGCGGTGGCCGGGTCGGACTCGTCGAAGAACACCGCGGGGAAGATCAGCGCGGCGGCGCTGCCGTAGATGAAGAAGTCGTAGTACTCCAGCGCGCTGCCGATCCAGGCGGCGGTCGCGGCTTTCCTGGGCTGACCGGGCGGGGCTGCGGCCCCTCGGGGCATGGCGGGGACGGACACGGCGGCTCCTTTGAGGGCTCCACCCTAGGCGGAGTGGACAGAAGGACGAGCGAAGGGGGACGTGCCGGATCGCGGCTAATTAACCCACTGGATAGTTAGTAGGGGTTGGCTAGGGATGCTGCGCCGGTGGGCCGCCGGTGTCAAGGGGTCGTGCGCCAGGTGTCCGGTGCCGGACGCTCAGTCCGCCGCGCGCTCCGCCGTCAGATACGCGATCACCATGTCGCCCAGCATCGTGCGGTAGTGCGCGCGCTGCGCCGGGTCGACCAGGTCACGGCCGAACAGCGCGCCGAAGGTGTGCCGGTTGGAGACCCGGAAGAAGCAGAAGGAGGAGATCATCGCGTGCAGGTCGACGGCGTCGACGTCCGCCGTGAACAGCCCTGACCTGCGGCCTTCCTCCAGGATGCGGCGGATCACGTCCAGGGCGGGGGAGCCGATCCTCCCGAGCATCTCGGAGGCGGCGATGTGCTGGGCCTCGTGGATGTTCTCGATGCTGACCAGGCGGATGAAGTCCGGGTGCTGCTCGTGGTGGTCGAAGGTCACCTCGGCCAGGCGCCGGATGGCCGCCACCGGGTCGAGATGCTCGACGTCGAGCTCCTGCTCGGCCTCGCGGATCACGCCGTAGGCCCGCTCCAGCACGGCCGTGAACAGCTGTTCCTTGCCGCCGAAGTAGTAGTAGATCATCCGCTTCGTGGTGCGGGTGCGGGCGGCGATCTCGTCCACCCGGGCACCGTCGTAGCCGGCCCGGGCGAACTCCTGTGTGGCGACGTCGAGGATCTCGGCCTGGGTGCGGGCGGCGTCACGGATGCGCTCGCGCTCGCCGGGGCGTGCCGGTTCTTCGACGCTGGTCATCAGGTTCCTTCGGGCGGAGGGGCCGGTGCCGGTGATTGTAGAAGCAGGGCCCGTGTCCCACCGGGGGCTTCCCGTGGTCGCACTCGGCTGATATAGCTAACGTACTAGTTCGTACATTAGTGAGCCGCTCGGGAGGACCGTGTGCCCAAGGACTCGTATCTCGTCGGACTGATCGGTTCCGGCATCGGCCCGTCGCTGAGCCCGGCGCTGCACGAGCGGGAGGGCGACCGGCAGGGCCTGCGCCTGCTGTACCGGCTCATCGACATCGACCCGCTCGGGGTGCCGCCCGAGGCGGTGGGCGATCTGGTCCGGGCCGCCCGCGACCTCGGGTTCGACGGGCTCAACATCACGCATCCCTGCAAGCAGCTCGTCATCGAGCACCTGGACGCGCTCGCCCCGCAGGCCGAGGCGCTGGGCGCGGTCAACACCGTCGTCTTCGAGGACGGCCGCGCGGTCGGCCACAACACGGACGTCACCGGCTTCGCCGCGTCCTTCGCACGCGGGCTGCCCGACGCGCCGCTGGAGCGGGTCGTGCAGCTGGGCGCCGGCGGCGCGGGCGCGGCCGTCGCGCACGCCACGCTCACCCTCGGCGCCGAGCGGGTCACGGTCGTGGACGCCCTGCCCGAACGGGCCGCCGCCCTGGCCGACTCCCTGAACCGCGCCTTCGGACGGGGCCGTGCAGACGCCGCGACCCCGGACCGGCAGGCGCGGCTGCTCGCGCACGCCGACGGCATCGTCCACGCCACGCCCACCGGCATGGCGGCCCACCCCGGCCTGCCGCTGCCCGCCGAGCTGCTCCACCCCGGGCTGTGGGTGGCCGAGGTGGTCTACCGCCCGCTGGAGACCGAACTGCTGCGCACCGCCCGCGCGCTGGGCTGCGCCACCCTCGACGGCGGCGGCATGGCCGCCTTCCAGGCCGCCGACGCGTTCCGCCTGTTCACCGGGCGGGAACCCGACGCCGCGCGGATGCTGGCGGACCTGACCGCACTGGCCGGGGCCGTAGGGGCACGCAACTAGAAAAGGGGTACCGACACGTGCGTACGTCCATCGCCACCGTCTCCCTCAGCGGGTCCCTCACCGAGAAGCTCACGGCCGCGGCCCGGGCCGGGTTCGACGGGGTGGAGATCTTCGAGAACGACCTGCTGGCCAGCCCCCTCACCCCCGAGGAGATCCGCGCCCGCTGCGCCGACCTCGGCCTCTCCATCGACCTGTACCAGCCGATGCGGGACATCGAGGCCGTCCCCGAGGACGAGTTCGCCCGGAACCTGCGGCGGGCCCGGCACAAGTTCGACCTGATGCGCAGGCTCGGCACCGACACGGTCCTCGTCTGCTCCAGCGTCTCCCCGCGGGCGGTGGACGACGACGCCCTCGCCGCCGAGCAGCTGAGCCGACTCGCCGACCTCGCCCGGGACTGCGGGGTCCGGGTGGCCTACGAGGCGCTCGCCTGGGGGCGGCACGTCAGTACCTACGACCACGCCTGGCACATCGTCGAGTCGGCCGGCCACCCCGCGCTCGGCACCTGCCTGGACAGCTTCCACATCCTCTCGCGCGGCTCGGACCCCAAGGGCATCGAGGACATCCCCGGCGAGAAGATCTTCTTCCTCCAGCTCGCCGACGCCCCGCTGCTCGCCATGGACGTCCTCCAGTGGAGCCGCCATCACCGCTGCTTCCCGGGCCAGGGCGGTTTCGACGTCGCCGGCCTGGTGCGGCACGTGCTGCGCACCGGATACGACGGCCCGCTCTCCCTGGAGGTCTTCAACGACGTCTTCCGCCAGGCCGAGGCCGGCCCGACCGCCGTCGACGCCCGGCGTTCCCTGCTGGTCCTTCAGGAGACGGTGGGCCGGGCCGTCCCGCCCGAGCCCGTCGTCCCCACCGGCGTCGCCTTCGCCGAGCTGGTCACGCCCGACGCCGAACCCCTCACCGCCCTGCTCGGCGCCCTGGGTTTCGCCCGCACGGCGCGTCATCGCGGCAAGCCCGTCGCCCTGTGGGAGCAGGGGGAGGCCCGGATCCTCGTCAACACCGGGCCGGCGGTCCGCCGGGACGGCACCCAGCTCGCCGCCATCGGGCTGGAGTCACCCGACCCGGCCGCGGCGGCCCGGCGTGCCGAGGCGCTGCTGGCTCCCGTCCTGCCGCGTCGCCGGGCACCCGAGGACGCCCCGCTCGACGCGGTCGCAGCCCCCGACGGCACGGAGCTCTTCTTCTGCGCCACCGGCCGTCCGGGCCTGCCCGACTGGCGGGCCGACTTCGAGGACACCGCCCCGGCACCCGCGCCCGCGGGTGTCCGCGGCATCGACCATCTCGCCCTCACCCAGCGCTGGCACCATTTCGACGAGGCGGCCCTCTTCCACCACGGGGTGCTCGGCCTGCACGCCCAGGAGAGCGTGGACGTCGCCGACCCCTACGGTCTGCTGCGCAGCCGTGCCGTGACCAACGCCGACGGCAGCGTCCGGATCGCCCTCACCGTCGGTGCCGCGCCCACGGACGACACCGTCCACGCCCAGCACATCGCCCTGGCCACCGGCGACGTGGTCGCCTCGGCCCGCCGCTTCCGGGAGGCCGGCGGCAGTCTGCTGCCCGTCCCGGCGAACTACTACGACGATCTCGCCGCCCGCTTCGAGTTCGCCGACGGTGAGCTGGAGACCTACCGCGACCTCGGCATCCTCTACGACCGAGACGCCCACGGCGTCTTCCGCCACTGCTACACCCGCACCGTCGGCCGCGTCTTCTTCGAACTGGTCCAGCGCGACGACGGCTACCGGGGCTACGGCGCCCCGAACGCCCCGGTACGGCTGGCGGCACAGCACGCGGCGCGGGCGCTCACCGGCGGCTGACGGCACGGGTGAGGACGCACCCCGCCGGGCCCCGCCGTCACTCGGACACGCTTCGGCCGGGGGCCGCCGGCCAGCCCCCGGCCGCAGCACGTCACGCCCTGGCGTTCCACTCCGCGATCACAGGCCACCCGTGCTCGGTCGACAACCGGCTGACGGTGCCCGTCTCCAGGCGGAACAGCCGGCCGTCCGCCGGCGGCAGGCCCAGCCGGCGGGCGGTCAGGACGCGGAGGAAGTGGCCGTGGGCCACCAGGATCACATCGCCCTCGGGCAGCGCCGCCGTCACCCGGGACAGCACCCGGTCGGCCCGCTTGCCGACCTCCTCGGGGGACTCGCCCGGCCGGCCGTCGGCGCCGGGCGGCGCCCCGTCGGTCCACAGGTCCCAGTCGGGGCGGCTGCGGTGTATCTCGTCGGTGGTGACGCCCTCATAGGCGCCGTAGTGCCACTCGTGCAGGTCCGGGTCCTCGACCGCCCCCGTCAGGCCCGCCAGTTCGGCCGTGCGCACCGCACGGCCGAGGGGGCTGGTGAGGACCAGCGCGAACCGACGGGCCGCCAGGAGCGCAACCAGCGACTTGGCCTGTTCCTCGCCGTGCCGGGTGAGGGGCAGGTCCGTGAAGCTGGTGTGCTGTCCGCTCCGGCTCCACTCCGTCTCGCCGTGGCGGACCAGCAGCAGATCGCCCACGGTGCTACGCCTTCTTCGCCGACTCGACGGCGTGCCCGCCGAACTGGTTGCGCAGCGCCGCGATCATCTTCATCTGCGGGGAGTCGTCCTGCCGGGACGCGAACCGGGAGAAGAGGGAAGCGGTGATGGCGGGCAGCGGGACGGAGTTGTCGATCGCGGCCTCCACGGTCCAGCGTCCCTCGCCGGAGTCCTGGGCGTAGCCCCGCAGGCCCTCCAGGTGCTCGTCCTCGTCGAGCGCGTTGACCGCGAGGTCCAGCAGCCAGGAGCGGATGACGGTGCCGTCCTGCCAGGAGCGGAACACCTCGCGGACGTTGTCCACCGAGTCCACGGCCTCCAGCAGCTCCCAGCCCTCGGCGTAGGCCTGCATCATCGCGTACTCGATGCCGTTGTGGACCATCTTCGCGAAGTGCCCGGCGCCCACCCGGCCCGCGTGGACGAAGCCGTACGGGCCCTCCGGCTTGAGCGCCTCGAAGATCGGCCGGAGCCGGTCGACGTACTCCTTCTCCCCGCCGACCATCAGGGCGTAGCCGTTCTTCAGGCCCCACACGCCGCCCGAGACGCCCGCGTCGACGAAGCCGATGCCGCGCTTGCCCAGCTCCTCGGCGTGCTTCTCGTCGTCCGTCCAGCGGGAGTTGCCGCCGTCGACCACCGTGTCGTACGGCTTGAGGAGGTCCGCCAGACGGTCGATGACGTGCTGGGTGGGGTCGCCGGCCGGGACCATGACCCAGACCGTGCGCGGTGCCTCCAGCTCGTTGACGAGGTCGGCCAGGCTGGCGACGTCGGACTTGTCCGGGTTGGTGTCGTAGCCGATGACGGTGTGGCCGGCGTTGCGCAGGCGCTCGCGCATGTTGCCGCCCATCTTGCCGAGACCCACAAGACCGATCTGCATGTCAGTTCACTTCCCGATGATTGCGGTAGGCGGCCACCAGCGCGGCCGTGGACGGATCGAGACCGGGGACGTCTGCGCCCTCGGTCAGGGCGGGCTCGACGCGCTTGGCGAGCACCTTTCCGAGCTCGACGCCCCACTGGTCGAAGGAGTCGATGTTCCAGACCGCGCCCTGCACGAACACCTTGTGCTCGTAGAGGGCGACCAGCTGGCCGAGGACCGACGGGGTCAGCTCGGTGGCCAGGATCGTCGTGGTGGGGTGGTTGCCCCGGAACGTGCGGTGCGGCACCTGCTCCTCGGGCACGCCCTCGGCCCGCACCTCCTCGGCGGTGTTGCCGAAGGCGAGCGCCTGCCCCTGCGCGAACAGGTTGGCCATCAGCAGGTCGTGCTGCGCCTTCAGTTCGTCGCTGAGCTCGGCGACGGGCCGAGCGAAGCCGATCAGGTCGGCGGGGATGAGCTTGGTGCCCTGGTGGATCAGCTGGTAGTAGGCGTGCTGCCCGTTGGTGCCGGGCGTGCCCCACACGACCGGACCCGTCTGCCACTGAACGGGACGGCCGTCGCGGTCCACCGACTTGCCGTTGGACTCCATGTCGAGCTGCTGGAGGTAGGCGGTGAACTTCGACAGGTAGTGGCTGTACGGCAGGACGGCGTGCGACTGCGCGCCGTGGAAGTTGCCGTACCAGATGCCGAGCAGGCCCATCAGGAGCGGGGCGTTGGCCTCCGCGGGGGCGTTGCGGAAGTGCTCGTCGACGATGCGGAAGCCGTCGAGCATCTCCCGGAAGCGGTCCGGCCCGATCGCGATCATCAGGGACAGGCCGATCGCGGAGTCGTACGAGTAGCGGCCGCCGACCCAGTCCCAGAACTCGAACATGTTGTCGACGTCGATACCGAACTCGGCGACCTTCTCCGCGTTCGTCGACAGGGCGACGAAGTGCCTGGCCACCGCCTTCTCGTCGCCCTCCAGGCCGTTCAGCAGCCAGGAGCGCGCCGAGGTCGCGTTGGTGATGGTCTCGATCGTGGTGAAGGTCTTGGACGCGACGATGAACAGCGTCTCCGACGGGTCCAGGTCGCGCGTGGCCTCGTGCAGGTCGGAGCCGTCCACGTTCGACACGAAGCGGAACGTCAGCTCCCGGGCGGTGAACGGCCGCAGCGCCTCGTAGGCCATCGCCGGGCCGAGGTCCGAGCCGCCGATGCCGATGTTGACGACGTTCCGGATCCGCTTGCCGGTGTGCCCGGTCCACTCACCCGAGCGCACCCGGTCCGCGAAGGCGGCCATCTTGTCGAGCACGGCGTGCACACCCGGGACGACGTTCTCGCCGTCGACCTCGATCACGGCGTCCCGAGGGGCGCGCAGCGCGGTGTGCAGTACGGCCCGGTTCTCGGTGACGTTGATCTTCTCGCCGCGGAACATGGCGTCGCGCAGCCCGAACACGTCGGTGGCGGTGGCCAGCTCCTGGAGCAGGGCCAGCGTCTCGTCGGTGACCAGGTGCTTGGAGTAGTCGATGCGCAGGTCGCCCACGTGCACGACGTAGCGCTCGGCGCGCCCCGGGTCCGCCGCGAACAGCTCACGCAGATCCGGCTGCGGCAGGGCGTCCGTGCGGTGGTCCTCCAGTGCGGTCCACTCGGGCCGCCGGGTGAGCTCGGGGGATCCGGAGGGGGAGTCAGACATGAGCAGGGGTCTCCTCGGTTGCCTCGCCGTTGAGGGCGATGGCGTACATCTCGTCGGCGTCGAGGCGCCGCAGCTCCTCGGCGATGAGTTCGGAGGTGGCACGGACCTTCAGCGCGAGGGTGCGCGACGGCTGGCCCGGCAGGGTCAGCGTGGCCAGCGGCCCCTCGGGGCGGTCGATGACGATCTCGCCGTTCTCCGTGCCCAGCCGGACCGCCGTCACCACCGGCCCGGCGGTGACCACCCTGTCGACCCGGACGTGCAGCCGCGCCTCCAGCCAGCGGGCCAGCAGCTCGGCGGCCGGGTTCTCGGCCTCGGCCTCCACGGCCGCCGAGATCACCTTCGCCCGGGCCTGGTCCAGCGCCGCCGCCAGCATCGAGCGCCAGGGCGTCAGCCGGGTCCAGGCGAGGTCGGTGTCGCCGGGCGCGTAGGAGCGGACCCGGCTCTCCAGCATCTCCAGGGGGTTCTCCACGGCGTACAGGTCGGTGATGCGCCGCTGGGCCAGCGCCCCGAGCGGGTCCTTCGAGGGCACCTCCGGCGCCTCCATGGGCCACCACACCACCACCGGCGCGTCCGGCAGCAGCAGCGGCAGCACCACCGAGTCGGCGTGGTCGGACACCTCGCCGTAGGTCCGCAGCACCACGGTCTCGCCGGTGCCGGCGTCGGCGCCGACCCGGACCTCTGCGTCCAGGCGGGACTGGGTGCGGTCGCGCGGGGTGCGGGCGTGCCGCTTGATGACGACCAGGGTGCGCGAGGGGTGCTCGTGCGAGGCCTCCTCGGCCGCCTTGATCGCGTCGTAGGCGTTCTCCTCGTCCGTGACGATCACCATCGTCAGGACCATGCCCACGGCGGGCGTGCCGATGGCCCGGCGGCCCTGCACCAGCGCCTTGTTGATCTTGCTTGCCGTGGTGTCGGTCAGGTCGATCTTCATGGCCTGCGCCAGCTCCGTCCGTCTCGTGCGAGCATCTCGTCGGCTTCCGCGGGTCCCCAACTGCCCGAGGCGTACTGCGCGGGCCGGCCGTGCGTGGCCCAGTACTGCTCGATCGGGTCGAGGATCTTCCAGGACTCTTCCACTTCCTGGTGACGGGGGAACAGGTTGGCGTCGCCCAGGAGGACGTCAAGGATCAGCCGTTCGTACGCCTCGGGGCTCGATTCGGTGAACGACTCGCCGTAGGCGAAGTCCATCGTCACGTCCCGGATCTCCATCGACGTACCCGGCACCTTGGAGCCGAACCGCACCGTCATGCCCTCGTCCGGCTGGACGCGGATGACGATCGCGTTCTGGCCCAGCTCCTCGGTCGCCGTGGAGTCGAAGGGGGAGTGCGGCGCGCGCTGGAACACCACCGCGATCTCCGTCACCCGGCGGCCCAGCCGCTTGCCGGTGCGCAGGTAGAACGGCACGCCCGCCCAGCGGCGGTTGTCCACCTGGAGCTTGATCGCGGCGTAGGTGTCGGTCGAGGAGGCCTGGTCGATCCCCTCCTCCTCCAGATAGCCGCGGACCTTCGTGCCGCCCTGCCAGGCCGCCGCGTACTGACCGCGCACGGTGTGCCTGCCCAGGTCCTCCGGCAGCCGCACGGCCCGCAGCACCTTCAGCTTCTCGGTGAGCAGCGACGCCGCGTCGAAGGCGGCGGGCTCCTCCATCGCGGTGAGCGCCATCAGCTGCAGGAGGTGGTTCTGGATGACGTCACGGGCCGCGCCGATGCCGTCGTAGTACCCGGCCCGGCCACCGATGCCGATGTCCTCGGCCATGGTGATCTGCACGTGGTCGACGTACGACCGGTTCCAGATCGGTTCGAACATCTGGTTGGCGAAGCGCAGCGCCAGGATGTTCTGGACGGTCTCCTTGCCCAGGTAGTGGTCGATACGGAAGACCTGCTCCGGGTCGAACACGTCGTGCACGATCGCGTTCAGCTCGCAGGCGCTGTCCAGGTCGTGCCCGAACGGCTTTTCGATGACCGCGCGGCGCCAGGACCCCTCCTGGGCGTCGGCCAGCTTGTGCTTCTTCAGCTGCTGGACGACCTTCGGGAAGAACTTCGGCGGCACCGAGAGGTAGAAGGCGTAGTTGCCGCTGGTGCCCCGGGAGGCGTCCAGCTCCTCGACGGCGGAGCGCAGCTGCTTGAACGCCGTGTCGTCGTCGAAGTCCCCCGGGATGAACCGCATGCCCTCGGCGAGCTGCTGCCAGACCTCCTCGCGGAACGGGGTCCGCGCGTGCTCACGGACCGCGTCGTGCACCACCTGCGCGAAGTCCTGGTCCTCCCAGTCCCGGCGGGCGAAACCCACCAGCGAGAAGCCCGGCGGCAGCAGGCCGCGGTTGGCCAGGTCGTACACGGCCGGCATCAGCTTCTTGCGGGACAGGTCGCCGGTCACACCGAAGATGACGAGCCCGGACGGGCCCGCGATCCTGGGCAGACGGCGGTCGCGCGGGTCGCGCAGGGGATTGGCGAAGTCGGGGTCGGCGTGCTCCGGGCGCGGGGCCGCCTGTTCCTGGCCGCTCACCCCGGTCTGCTCCACCCCGGCCGCCTCCTGGGCTGCCCGGGCCTCCTTGTCCTCCTTGGTTCCGATGGTCTCCTGCTCGGCCGTCTGGGGGATGCCCTCAGTCATTCCGCGTCAACTCCCTTGCTGTTCAAGGACTTGGTGACCGCGTCCAGCAGGTCCTGCCAGGCCACCTCGAACTTGGCGACGCCCTCGTCCTCCAGTTGCCGCACCACCTCGTCGTAGGAAATGCCGAGCCGCTCGACGGCCGCCAGGCCGGCCCGCGCCTGGGCGTAAGAGCCGCTGACGGTGTCGCCCTGGACGTCACCGTGGTCGGCGACGGCGTTCAGCGTGGCCTCCGGCATGGTGTTGACCGTGCCGGGGGCGACCAGCTCGTCCACGTACAGGGTGTCCTTGTAAGCGGGGTCCTTCACACCGGTGGAGGCCCAAAGGGGGCGCTGCGGGTTCGCACGGGCACCGCCCAGGGCATGCCAGCGCGGCCCGGCGAAGACCTGTTCGTACGCCTCGTAGGCGAGCCGGGCGTTGGCCAGGGCCGCCCTGCCCTTCAGGGCGAGGGCCTCGTCCGTGCCCAGCAGCGTCAGCCGCTTGTCGATCTCGGAGTCGACCCGGGAGACGAAGAAGGACGCGACCGAGTGGATGGCCGACAGGTCGAGACCGGCCGCCTGCGCCTTCTCCAGGCCGGCGAGGTAGGCGTCCATCACCTCGCGGTAGCGCTCCAGGGAGAAGATCAGCGTCACGTTCACGCTGATGCCCGCGCCGATCACCTCGGTGATCGCCGGCAGACCGGCCTTCGTCGCCGGGATCTTGATCATCACGTTGGGGCGGTCCACCAGCCAGGCCAGCTGCCGGGCCTCGGCGACGGTCGCCACCGTGTCGTGGGCCAGCCGTGGGTCGACCTCGATGGACACCCGCCCGTCCCGGCCGCCGGTCGCGTCGTACACGGGCCGCAGGACGTCGGCGGCGGCCCGGACATCGGCCGTCGTCATCATCCGGACGGCCTCGTCGACGGTGACGCCCCGCACCGCCAGGTCGGCGAGCTGCTCCTCGTAGCCCTCGCCGGAGCCGATGGCGGCCTGGAAGATGGACGGGTTGGTGGTGACGCCGACGACGTTCCTCGTCTTGACGAGCCCGGCCAGGTTGCCGGACTCGATCCGCCGGCGGGACAGGTCGTCCAGCCAGATCGACACGCCCTCGTCGGACAGGCGCTTGAGTGCTCCCGCGCTCGCGGTCGCTTCGGTCACAGTGATCATCTTCTTTCGGGGCGGTCGGATCAACCGCGCACAGCGGCGAGGGATTCCCGGGCTGCGGCGACGACGTTCTCGGGGGTGAAGCCGTACTCGGCGAACAGGGTCTTCGCGTCGGCGGAGGCGCCGAAGTGCTCCAGGGAGACGATGCGTCCCGCGTCCCCGACGAACCGGTGCCAGGTCAGGCCGATACCGGCCTCGACCGCGACCCGGGCCTTCACGGACGGCGGCAGGACGCTGTCCCGGTAGGCGCGGGGCTGCTCCTCGAACCACTCCACGGACGGCATGGACACGACCCGCGTGGGCACGCCCGCCGCCTGGAGTTGCTCCCGGGCCTCGACGGCGAGGTGCACCTCGGAACCGGTGGCGATCAGGATCACCTGCGGCTCGCCGCCTTCCGCCTCGGCGCGCACGTAACCGCCGCGTGCCACGTCCGGATGCGGCTCGTACGTGGGCACGCCCTGGCGGGTGAGCGCGAGGCCGTGCGGGGCCGGGCCGGTGGTGTGCCGCCTGAGGATCTCGGCCCAGGCGAGCGCGGTCTCGTTGGCGTCGGCCGGGCGTACGACGTTCAGGCCCGGGATCGCCCGCAGCGCGGCCAGGTGCTCGACCGGCTGGTGGGTCGGACCGTCCTCGCCCAGGCCGATGGAGTCGTGCGTCCACACGTACGTCACCGGCAGCTGCATCAGGGCCGACATCCGGACGGCGTTGCGCATGTAGTCGGAGAACACCAGGAAGGTGCCGCCGTAGATCCGCGTGTTGCCGTGCAGGGCGATGCCGTTCATCTCCGCGGCCATGGAGAACTCGCGGATGCCGAAGTGGATCGTCCGGCCGTACGGGTCGGCCTCCGGCAGCGGGTTGCCCCCCGGCAGGAAGGACGACGTCTTGTCGATCGTGGTGTTGTTCGAGCCGGCCAGGTCGGCCGAGCCGCCCCACAGTTCGGGGACGACGGCGCCGAGGGCCTGGAGCACCTTGCCGGACGCGGCACGGGTGGCGACCGCCTTGCCCGGCTCGAACACCGGCACGGCGTCCTCCCAGCCCGCGGGCAGCTCGCCCTTGCTGACCCGGTCGAACGTGGCGGCCCGCTCCGGGTTCTCGCCGCGCCAGGCGGCGATCCGCTTGTCCCAGGCGGCGTGCGCCTCGGCGCCCCGGTCCAGGGCCGCACGGGTGTGCGCCAGCACCTCGTCGGCGACCTCGAAGCTCTGCTCCGGGTCGAAGCCGAGGAGGCGCTTGGTGGCGGCGACCTCGTCCTCGCCGAGCGCCGAACCGTGCGAGGCCTCGGTGTTCCGCGCGTTCGGGGCGGGCCAGGCGATGATGGTGCGCATCGCGATGATCGAGGGGCGCCCGGTCTCGGCCTGAGCCTCCTTCAGCGCCGCGTACAGCGCGTGCACGTCGACGTCGCCGTCCTCCCGCGGCTCGATCCGCTGCACGTGCCAGCCGTACGCCTCGTACCGCTTCAGCACGTCCTCGGAGAACGCGGTCGCGGTGTCGCCCTCGATGGAGATGTGGTTGTCGTCGTAGAGGAAGACCAGGTTGCCGAGCTTCTGGTGGCCGGCCAGCGAGGAGGCCTCGGCGGAGACGCCCTCCTGGAGGTCGCCGTCGGAGACGATGGCCCAGACGGTGTGGTCGAAGGGGGACTCGCCCTCAGGGGCGTCGGGGTCGAACAGACCGCGCTCGTAGCGGGCGGCCATCGCCATGCCGACCGCGTTCGCGACGCCCTGGCCGAGCGGGCCGGTGGTGGTCTCCACGCCGGCGGTGTGCCCGTACTCGGGGTGGCCGGGCGTCTTCGAGCCGTGCGTGCGGAACGCCTTCAGGTCGTCCAGCTCCAGCTCGTAGCCCGCGAGGTACAGCTGCGTGTAGAGGGTCAGCGACGTGTGACCGGGGGAGAGGACGAAGCGGTCACGGCCGGTCCACTCCGGATCGGCGGGGTCGTGCCGCATCACCTTCTGAAAGATCGTGTAGGCGGCCGGTGCCAGGCTCATCGCGGTGCCGGGGTGGCCGTTTCCGACCCGCTGGACGGCATCGGCCGCCAGCAGGCGGGCGGTGTCGACGGCACGCCGGTCGAGTTCGGTCCATTCGAAGCTGTCCGCTGTCTGCGTGCTCATCTTCAAGAGATCCTCGATAGGAGCGAAGTGGCTGGTCTGACGTCTTCAAAACTAAAAGTCTGACTTTTTCGAAGGAAGGTCGCCGTGTGCCAGCCTGTGGTGAAAGTGGGACACCCGGAGGCAGCGCGGCGCGCGAACGGCGCGGTACGAGGCGGACATGGCGGATATGGCAGACAGAAGCATCCAAGGCGGCGACGGGATCAGAACGTGCCCCTTCCCGGTCGAGCTGAGTGTCGGCGGCGTCGGCATGCAGGTCGGCCCCATGGGCACCGGCCGCACCTGGCACGCCGACGCGCCCCTGGAGCGTGTGCACCGCATCGACTTCCACGTCGTGCTGCTGTTCGGCGCCGGCCCGGTCCGGCACATGGTCGACTTCACCGAGTACGAGGCCACGGCCGGGGATTTGCTGTGGATCCGCCCGGGGCAGGTCCACCGCTTCTCCCGCACGAGCGAGTACCGCGGAACGGTGCTGACCATGCAGCCGGGCTTCCTGCCCCGCGCGACCGTGGAGGCCACCGGCCTGTACCGCTACGACCTGCCGCCGCACTTGCGCCCCGACGCGGCCCAACTCGCCGGTCTGCGCGACTCGCTCGGCCAGCTGCGACGCGAGTACGAGGACACGGAGACGCTGCCGCTGAGCCTGCACACCGCCGTCCTGCGCCACTCGCTGACGGCGTTCCTGCTGCGGCTCGCCCATCTCGCCGCCGGCTCGGCGGAGTCGGTCGGGCAGCAGGCCGACTCCACCTTCACCCTCTTCCGGGACGCCGTGGAGAAGGACTTCGCCACCAACCACAGCGTCAGCGCCTACGCGGACGCGCTCGGCTACTCCCGCCGCACCCTGGTCCGCGCGGTCCGCGGCGCGACCGGCGACACCCCCAAGGCCTTCATCGGCAAGCGCGTGGTCCTGGAGGCCAAACGGCTCCTCGCCCACACCGACCTGCCGATCGGCCGCATCGGGGCGGCGGTCGGCTTCCCCGACGCCGCGAACTTCTCCAAGTTCTTCCACCAGCACACGGACCAGACGCCGGCGGCGTTCCGGGCGGAACTGCGCTGAAACCACGAAGGCCGGACGTCGAGACCACGAAGGCCGGACGGCGAAAAGGGGCTCCACGCGCGCGTGGAGCCCCTTTCCGAAGGCGCAGGACGGAGTCAGTGCCCGAAGGTGAACCAGTTGACGTTCACGAAGTCCGCCGGCTGCCCGCTGGTGAAGGTCAGGTACACGTCGTGCGTGCCCGTCACGGAGGCGATGTTCGCAGGGACGGTCCGCCACGACTGCCAGCCGCCGGTGTTGCCCACCGCGAAACTCCCGACGGGCGCGTTGCTCCGGCTGTCCAGCCGTACCTCGACCAGTCCGCTGACACCGCCCGCCGCACCGCTCGCGACCCGGGCGCTGAACTGCCGGGCCGCGGTGGAGCCGAAGTTGACGCCCTTGAAGTGCAGCCAGTCACCGTTGGCCAGTGAGCCGACGTTCTGGCCGCCGCCGGAGTCGGACGTCGTCTCGGTGCTCACCCCGGACTGGCCGTCGTAGGACTCGGCCTGGATGGTGGAGTAGGCGTCGCGGTTGCCGGTCGGGGGAGGCGTGGTGCCGCCGCCGGACGACAGCACCTGGACGTAGTCGACGACCATCGGGTGGCCGGGCTGCGTTCCCGCGTCCGGGCCGCCGCCGAACGCGTCCGGGAATCCGCCGCCCATCGCGACGTTCAGGATGATGAAGAAGCCGTGGTCCGTGGCGTTGCGCCAGGTCGTCGCGTCGACCTGGTTGGCGCGCACCGTGTGGAAGTTGACGCCGTCGAGGTAGAAGCGGATCTCCTCCACGCTCGTCGAGCGGTCCCACTCCATCCGGTAGGTGTGGAAGCCGGCCTGGCACGTGGTGCCCTGACAGGTCGTCGAACTGCCGATGCCGCTCGTCTCGTTGCAGGGCCCGCCCGGCGAGGTGCCGCAGTGCATCGTCGCGAACACCGTGTTCTGGCCCTGGGTGTTCTCCATGATGTCCAGCTCGCCCACGCCCGGCCAGTTCCAGTAGTTGCCCCGGTAGGGGGCGCCCAGCATCCAGAACGCCGGCCAGTAGCCCTTCGCCGCGGCCCCGGTGACGTTCGGCACCTGGATGCGCGACTCCACGCGGAGCTTGCCGCCGGCCGGGGGCTGGAAGTCGGTGCGGTTGGTCTCGATGCGGCCGGAGGTCCAGTTGCCGGCTCCGTCCCGCCGGGGCGTGATGCGGAGGTTGCCGTTGCCGTCGAGGGAGACGTTGTCGGTGCTGCTCGTCATCGTCTCGATCTCGCCGGTGCCCCAGTTGGCGGGGCCGCCCGGGTAGCCCTTGCCGGTCGCGTACTGCCAGTCGGAGGTGTTGACGCCGCTGCCCGCGGGGCCGTTGAAGTCGTCGAGGAAGACCTGGGTCCAGCCCGACGGGGGCGGCGGCGCGGAGGCGCTCGCGGAGGGAGTCGCGGCGGTGGCGGCGACCGCGGCGAGGCCGAGCGCGCTGACGACGGCGACGACCGCCCGCCGGAGCGGGCGCCGTGCTCGGGGTCTGCCGGAGGTGTCTCTCATGTGGGGATGCCTCTCGGGTACGGGTGCGGGGAGTGTGAGAGCGCTCTCAAAGTGCCGTCAATGTGCTCCACGCCACCCGCGTCGTCAAGAGGTAAAGCCGGGAAAAGTGCGGCGCGGCCGATGAGTGCAGGTCCTGAACGGGCTCTGCGACCGGGGGTGTTGAGGGCATTCGAGCGGGGCATCCGGGTGGCCGTCGCGGCTGCCTCCAGGCCAGCCGTTGTCAGACCCTGCTGCCATGCTCACCGTATGGATGTCACCTTGCAACTGACCATCGACTGCGCCGACCCGGCGAGACTCGTGACCTTCTGGACCGAGGCCCTCGGATACGTGCCCGAACCGCCCCCCGGCGGGCACCCCACCTGGCGGGCCTACTGGCAGGACATGGGGGTGCCCGCGGAGGAACTGCCCGCGGGGGCGGGGGAGCTCCCCGAGTCGATCGTCGACCCGGAGGGGCAGGGGCCCCGCGTCTGGTTCCAGCAGGTGCCGGAGGGCAAGACCGTCAAGAACCGGGTGCACCTCGACCTGAAGGTCGGCGGCGGCAGAGGCGTTCCCCTGCCGGAGCGCACCCGGAGAGTCACGGCGAAGGTGGACCGGCTGACCGTGGCCGGCGCGACGGTGCTGCGGGTCATGGACGAGCCGGAGATGGACTACTACGGCGTCGTGCTGCGCGACCCGGAGGGCAATGAATTCTGCGTGGCCTAGGGGTGTCCCGCACGTGGTCTCGCCGTCGCCGAGGATGCTCAGTCGAGACAGAACTCGTTGCCCTCGATGTCCTGCATCAGGATGCACGACTCGTTGTCGTCATCGGCAAGCAGCGTTTGTACGTGTGCCGCACCGAGCGCGACCAGTCGTGCGCATTCGGCCTCCAGTGTGGCGAGTCGCTCTTCCCCCACGAGTCCGGTGCCGACCCGCACGTCGAGATGCACCCGATTCTTGACGATCTTCCCTTCGGGTACGCGCTGGAAGAGCAGACGCGGGCCCACACCCGTGGGATCACTGCACGCGAAGTAGATGACCTGATCCTCAGGCGGCAGCGAGCGATGGTAGTCCTCCCAAGTGGCAAACCCCTCCGGGACCGGCGGCACGACATACCCCAACACCTCGCACCAGAAACCGGCGAGGCGCGCGGGTTCTGCGCAGTCGAAGGTGACCTGGAACTGCCTGATCGATGACATCGGCGCACCATAGCAGGGGTCCCAGGTCACAGGCGGACCGGAAGGCCGATGCCGGACACCTGCCGAACGCGCCGGTTCAGGCCCGCTCCGGCTGCCACCCCAGGGCCCGGGAGATCCCGCGCGCCGCCACCCGTACCGCCGGGGCCAGCACCGGCACCTGGGCGTCGGCGTGCGGCACCACGATGGACACGGCGGCGCCCACCGAGCCGTCCGCCGTGCGCACCGGCGCCGCCACCGACAGTGCGTCCTCCGTGACCTGACGGTCGCTCACCGCCACCCCGGTCCGGCGCACTTCGGCGAGCTCACGCCGCAGCCGCGCCGGATCGGTGATCGTGTACGGCGTGAAGGACGCGAGTGCGCCCGCGCAGTACTCCTCCTGGAACCCCGGGTCCTCGTGGGCCAGCAGGGCGAGCCCGACCCCGGTGGCGTGCAGCGGCCACCGCGCGCCGACGCGGATGTGCACGCCGACCGCCGAACGCCCCGACAGCCACTCGATGTAGACGACGTCCGAGCCGTCCCGCACCGCCAGCTGCACGTTCTCGTGCGTCGCCTCGTACAGGTCCTCCAGGTACGGCAGCGCGATCTGCCGCAGGGCGAGGCCGCGCGGTGCCAGTGCGGCGATCTCCCACAGTCGGAGCCCGACGTGGTAGACGCCGGACTCGTCCCGTTCCAGTGCGCCCCACTCGGTGAGCGCGCCCACCAGCCGGTGGGCGGTGGTCAGGCTCAGCCCGGCCCGCCGGCTGATGTCCGTCAGGCACAGGGCCGGGTGCTCGTGGTCGAAGGCCGCGAGCACGGCCAGCAGCCGGTCGGTCGCGGTGGGGGCGCCCCCCGTGCGAGCGGAGCCGAGGACTCGGGGCAGAGCGGTCATGGCCGGGTGTCTCCCGGGTGGGCGAGGTCGTAGGGACGGGGGTAGGCGGCCGGCCGGTACGGTACGTAGCGGGGCTCCGTCGTCGGATCCTCCGCTGCCGCACGGGAGTTGAGGGCGCCGGGCGAGGTGTCCCAGCGGCCCGTGTCCAGGCGGTGTTCCAGGGCGTGCAGGGCGGCCAGCGTCTCGCCGGGGGTGAACGTGCAGTGGCCGGGGCCGTCGACGTAGGCCTGCCGGAACAGCGGCCCGGAGCCGGCCGCGGTGGCCGCCCGCCGGTAGGCGCTCTCCGCCTGCACCGGTATCAGCGCGTCACCGGTCGTGTGGATGTTCAGCTGGGGATCGGCGAGCCGGCCGGAGAGCACGCTGGTGTTCCGCATCCACCGCACGGCCGGCTGATCGGCGGAGATCCGGGGTGCCCGGCCCAGGGCCGAGAGGTCGGTACGCAAGGACAGTCCCGCCTCCTTGTAGAGCTCGGTCACCTCTTTGTACAACGGGGACCGGGCGAGCATGGCGGTGTAGTCGACACCGGTGTTCCACGACGGGTTGCCGCCCGCCCGGCTCTCGGCCTCCTGCCGCCAGCTGAACGCGGGCATCTGGAGCAGGCCCCGGACGGCGGAGTACTGGTTGGCCTGCCGGGTCTGCCAGTCCGTGGGGCCCGGCTCGGTCTGCGAGGCGTCGTTGTAGCCGGGGATGTTGTGCAGGGCGGCGGCGAGGGCGATCCGGGCCCGGCCCTCGGGGGTCTTCTGGGCGGCGTCGACCTTCGTGGTGAGCGCCTTACCGGCGGCGACCGCCTCCGCCTGGCCGGCGAAGTCCGTAAGCCGGATTCCGGAGTCCGGCGCGAGGAGGGTGCGCAGCGCGAACACCGGGTCCAGGGTGCTGTTCCAGTTGGCGACGCCGCCCTGCACCAGCCCGCACATGGACAGCGAACCGTCGAACCGGCCGGCGTGCCGCTCGGCGAGCATCGTGGTGACGAAACCGCCGTACGACGTGCCCCAGGCGAGGGTCCGCCGGGCCGCCCCGAACTTCTCGGTGAACAGGTCCAGTGTGGCGAGCTGGTCGGGCACCGCCTCGGTGACGGCCCAGCCGTTCGTCGCGTACGAGGAGCCGATCAGGGCGTAGCCCTCGGCCAGCAGCTTGTCGCGGGCGGCCGCACCCGGGGTGTTCTGGGCCGGGTTGGGGGCTCCGGCCGGGGTGTAGCCGTGGCTGTACAGCAACACCGTGCCGTTCCAGGACGCGGGCACGTCCATCACGTACGCGGCGCCGGAGGGGAGCCGGCCCTCCAGGTGGGTGCCCGTGGCGGCGGCCTGCGCGGGCAGCGCGGTCGCCAGGGACAGGCAGGCGGTCAGTAGAGCGAGGCGGATCCTCAACGCGGGGTCCCTTCCAGGGTGGGGGTGGTGGGGACGGGGGAGTCCAGGGCGTCGGTGTGCGTCTCGCGCAGTCGCCACACGGTGACGGCGGTGATCGCCGCGCCCGCGCACAGCAGCAGCGAGACGGGCGTGCTCCCGCCCCCGTACGAGGCGAGGAGGCTGCCGGCGATCAGCGGGGAGAACCCGGCGCCGACCAGGGTGGCCGCCTGGTAGCCGAGGGAGGCGCCGGTGTAGCGGACGCGGGTGCCGAACATCTCGGTGAGCAGGGCGCCGAGCGGTCCGTACATCGTCGACTGGGCGACACCGTGCCCGAGGGCGAGGGCGAGGATCAGCAGCCCGGGCGAGCCGGAGTCGACGAGCGCCAGCACGGGGAAGGCGAGTGCGGCCGAGGCGACCGCTCCGGCGAGCACGACCGGTCGGCGGCCGACCCGGTCCGACAGCGCGGACGCGGCGGGCAGGACGGCGAGGGCCACGCAGGAGGCGACGGTCACGGCGGTCAGCACCTGCGGGCGGGTGTACCCCTGGTCGACGGCGTAGGAGATCATGAAGCTCGTCAGCAGCGACTGCGTGGTGAACGCGCCGATGCCGACGCACGCGGCCAGCAGCACGGGCTTCGGGCGGCGCAGCACCTCCACGATCGGCGGCTTGTCCACCGGTTCCCGCTTGACCTGGGCGAACAGCGGGCTCTCGGCGACCTTGAGGCGGACGAACAGCCCGACGGCCAGCAGCACGATGCTCAGCAGGAACGGCACCCGCCAGCCCCAGGAGCGGAACTCGTCGTCGGGCAGGCCGGCGACGAGCGTGACCACACCGGCCGACAGCACGGAACCGAGCGGGGCGCCGAGCTGGGTGAAGCTGGACCACAGGCCGCGCCGGGAACCCTGCGTCCGATCGGCGTGCTCGACGACCATCAGCATCGCACCGCCCCACTCGCCGCCGATCGCGATGCCCTGCACCACGCGCAGGGCGACCAGCAGCACCGGGGCCCAGACGCCGATCGCGTCGTACGTCGGCAGCAGGCCGATGAGGAAGCTGCCCGTGCCCATCAGGACCATGGTCAGCAGCATCATCGACTTGCGGCCGATCCGGTCGCCGAAGTGGCCGAAGACGATGCCGCCGAGCGGGCGGGCGAGATAGCCCGCGGCGAAGGTGCCGAACGCCGCGATGGTGCCGACCGCGGGGTCGGCCCGGGGGAAGAACAGGTCGCCGAAGACGAGCGCGGCGACCGTGCCGTAGACGAGGAAGTCGTAGAACTCGACGGTCGTACCGAGCAGGCCGGAGACGGCCACGCGGCGCAACTGCCGGGGACCGGGGGCGGGTTGAGCGGCGGACGGGGATGGCTGCACGGGAGCTCCCTGGGGACGGGTCTCGGTTGGCCGATGAAGTTATGCAGCCAGCGTGCAGCCGTCAATCATTTGCACAACATCAGTTGAGGCCGTCCTCGGCGATCCGCAGCAGCAGCGCGTGCAGCGCGTCCCGCTCGGCCGGGTCCAGCGGGCCCAGGAGCTCGTTCGTCACCCGCTGGCCGGCCTCGTCGGTGTCACGCAGGAACGCGCGGCCCCGGTCGGTCAGTACGACGATCCGGCTGCGGCGGTCGTCGGGGGAGGGGCGACGCTCGGCGAAGCCCTGCTTCTCCAGGTCGTCGACCAGGCCGACGATCGCGCTCGGGTCGTAGCCGAGCCGGGTGCTCAGCTCGCGCTGGAGGGCGCCGTCGGAGGTGGCGAGGAAGCGCAGTACCGCGTAGTGGCGCAGGCGCAGGCCCGACTCCTGGAGGCAGGCGTTGAAGAGCTGTCCCGAGCGCAGGCCCAGGCGGTACAGCAGGTAGCCCGTGTCGGCGTGCAGCCCGCGCATCCACGGCTCGTGGGCGTCGATGGGCTTCGGGGTGAGGTTCTGGCGTGTGATGGCGGGCTCCCTGTGCTCGGTGCTTCCTGGAGAGATTCCAGCATCTCGCACACGTAGGTCACCAACAACTATTGACGTCAACAATTATTGCTCTTAGCTTCGATCTCGAAGTCGAACCCGTGTGAAGGGACCCACCCGTGCCCAGCATCGATCTCTCCGGCAAGGTCGCCGTCGTCACCGGCAGCGGCCGGGGCCTCGGCCTCGCCTACGCGCATGCTCTGGCCGCCCACGGAGCGTCCGTGGTGGTCAACGACGTCGACGAGGCCGTGGCCGAGGCGGCCGTGAAGTCCATCACCGAGGCGGGCGGAAAGGCCGTGGCGGAGGTGGTCCCGGTCGGTACCACCGAGGCGGCGGATCGGCTGGTGAACCGCGCGGCCGAGGAGTTCGGCCGGCTGGACGTCCTCGTCACCAACGCGGGCATCCTCCGCGACAAGGTGCTGTGGAAGATGACCGACGACGACTTCGACGCTGTGATCACCACCCACCTCAAGGGCACCTTCACCTGCGCCCGCGCCGCCGCCGTCCGGATGCGCGAGCAGGGCGAGGGCGGCTCGCTGATCCTGGTCGGCTCCCCGGCCGGGCAGCGCGGCAACTTCGGCCAGACGAACTACGCCGCCGCCAAGGCCGGCATCGCGGCGATGGCCCGTACCTGGTCGATGGAGCTGGGCCGCGCGAACATCACCGTCAACGCGATCGTGCCGGTCGCCGCGACCGCCATGACCGAGACGATCCCCGCCTTCGCCCCGTACATCGAGGCCATGAAGAACGGTGAGCCGCTCCCGGACTTCCTGCGCAAGGGCGAGGGCTTCGGCACCCCCGAGGACTGCGCCGCCCTGGTCCCGTTCCTGGCCTCCGAGGCAGCGCGCGGCGTGACCGGCCAGTGCATCGGCATCGGCGGCGACAAGGTGGCACTCTGGTCGCATCCGCAGGAGATCAGGGCGGCCTACGCCGACGGCGGCTGGACCCCCGGCACCCTGGCGGACGCCTGGCCCACCTCGGTCGGTGCCGAGCTCCAGTCGGTCGGCATCCCGGCACCGAAGTTCCCGGAGGCGTGATGGCCCTGTCCATGAATGTCGACGACCTCGTCGCGATCGACGTCCACACCCACGCGGAGGTGTCCTCCAAGGGCCACTCCTCCCTGGACGACGACCTGCACGACGCCTCCTCCGCCTACTTCAAGGTCGAGGGCAAGCGGAAGCCGACCCTGGAGGAGACCGCCGCGTACTACCGCGAGCGGAAGACGGCCGCCGTGATCTTCACGGTCGACGCCGAGTCCGCCACCGGCACCCCGCCCGTCCCCAACGAGGAGGTCGCCGAGGCCGCCGCCGCCAACGCCGACGTCCTCATCCCCTTCGCCTCCATCGACCCCTTCCGGGGCAAGGCGGGGGTCAAGCAGGCCCGCCGCCTGGTCGAGGAGTACGGGGTGAAGGGCTTCAAGTTCCACCCCAGCATCCAGGGCTTCTTCCCCAACGACCGGTCGGTGGCGTACGACCTCTACGAGGTGATCGAGGAGACCGGCACGATCGCCCTGTTCCACACCGGCCAGACCGGCATCGGAGCCGGCGTGCCCGGCGGAGGCGGCATCAGGCTCAAGTACTCCAACCCGCTGCACGTCGACGACGTCGCCGCCGACTTCCCGCACCTGAAGATCATCCTGGCGCATCCGTCGTTCCCCTGGCAGGACGAGGCCCTGGCCGTCGCCACGCACAAGCCGGGCGTGCACATCGACCTGTCCGGCTGGTCGCCGAAGTACTTCCCGCCGCAGCTCGTGCAGTACGCGAACACGCTGCTGAAGGACAAGGTCCTCTTCGGCTCCGACTTCCCCGTCCTCACCCCCGACCGCTGGCTCGCCGACTTCGACAAGCTGACGATCAAGGACGAGGTCCGGCCGAAGATCCTCAAGGAGAACGCCGCCCGCCTGCTCGGGCTGACGAAACCGTAAGGGGCGTGACATGCGCAACGAGGGACTGGGGTCATGGCCCGCACGCCGGGCCCGCAAGACCCCGCACCGCACCGCCCTGATCCACGGCGACACCACCCGCACCTACGCCGGCCTGTACGAGCGCACCACCCGCCTCGCCCACGCCCTGCGCGAGAGGGGTGTTCGCCGCGGCGACCGCATCGCCTACCTCGGCCCGAACCACCCCTCCTATCTGGAGACCCTGTTCGCGGCCGGCACGCTCGGCGCGGTCTTCGTCCCCCTCAACACCCGCCTGGCCGGTCCCGAGATCGCCTACCAGCTCGCCGACTCCGGCGCCAAGGCCCTCGTCTACGGCCCCTCGCACGCCGGGCTGGTCGCGGGACTGCCGGGCAGCACGGACGTCCGTACCTATGTCGAAGTGGGCGCCGAGTACGAGGAGGCGCTGGCCTCGGCCGCCGGGGAGCCCATCGACACACCGGTCGCCCCGGACGACACCTGCATCATCATGTACACCTCGGGGACGACCGGCCGCCCCAAGGGCGCGATGCTCACGCACGGCAACCTCACGTGGAACGCGATCAACGTCCTCGTCGACCACGACCTGTTCGCCGACGAACGCGCCCTGGTCTCCGCCCCGCTCTTCCACACCGCCGGCCTGAACATGCTGACGCTCCCGGTCCTGCTGAAGGGCGGCACCTGCGTCCTGGTCGAGGCCTTCGACCCGGACGCCACCTTCGACCTGATCGAACGGCACCGGATCACCTTCATGTTCGGTGTGCCCACGATGTTCGACCAGGTCGCCCGGCACCCGCGCTGGCCGGACGCCGACCTGTCGTCGCTGCGCATCCTCACCTGCGGCGGCTCCCCGGTCCCCACCCCGCTGATCGCGGCGTACCAGAGGCGCGGCCTGACCTTCCTCCAGGGCTACGGCATGACCGAGGCCGCGCCCGGCACGCTGTTCCTGGACGCCGAACACGCCGTCGGCAAGGCGGGTTCGGCGGGCGTGCCGCACTTCTTCAGCGACGTACGCGTCGTACGGCCCGACCTCGCGCCGGTCGACGTCGGCGAAGTGGGCGAGGTCGTGGTGCGCGGGCCGCACGTCATGCCCGGCTACTGGGGGCTGCCCGAGGAGACGGCCGCGGCCTTCGCGGACGGCTGGTTCCGCAGCGGCGACGCCGCCCAGATCGACGAGGACGGCTACGTCTACATCGTCGACCGCATCAAGGACATGATCATCTCCGGTGGCGAGAACGTCTACCCCGCCGAGATCGAGGACCAGCTCCTCGCCCACCCCGACATCGTCGAGTGCGCGGTGATCGGGGTGCCGGACGACAAGTGGGGCGAGGTGCCCCGCGCGGTCGTCGTACCCCGCGAAGGCGCCGCACTCGACCCCGACGAGGTGCTCGCGTCGCTCGCCGGCCGCCTCGCCAAGTACAAGATCCCGAAGTCGGTCGTGGTGGCGGACGAGCTGCCCCGCACCGCCTCCGGGAAGCTCCTCAAGTCCCGTGTGCGCAAGCGCTACGGCACCGACTCCCAGTGAAGGACGGCTCCATGAGCATCACCGTCAACGGCCTCGACGAACTGAAGAAGCTCGCGGGCAGCGACCTCGGCACCAGCGAGTGGATCGAGGTCACGCAGGAGCGGATCGACACCTTCGCCGACGCGACCGGGGACCACCAGTGGATCCACGTGGACCCCGAGAAGGCCAAGGAGGGCCCCTTCGGCGCCCCCATCGCGCACGGCTACCTCACCCTCTCCCTCTTCATCCCGCTGTTCACCGAGCTGCTGGACGTCCAGGGCGTGACGACGAAGGTCAACTACGGCCTCAACAAGGTGCGTTTCCCCTCCCCGGTGAAGGTCGGCTCCCGCATCCGGCTGACGGCGAAGCTCGCCGAGGTCGAGGAGGTGCCGGGCGGCGTGCAGATCACGGTCGACGGTGCGATCGAGATCGAGGGCGGCGGCAAGCCCGCCGCGGTGCTCCAGAGCCTGTCGCGGTTCTACGCCTGAGGCCGCGCCGGCACCAGGTCGAGGAGGCGTTCCGAGGCGTCACGCGCGAGCGGTGAGAGCCGGTCGTGCACGGCCCGGAACGTCTTCTCGGCCTGTTCCGCCGGCCAGTCGTCCGGCAGGTGCTTGACGGGCAGGCGCGGATCGCGCCGGACGATCCGCAGCCACTCGGTCTGGAGCCGCAGCCGCAGCACGAGCGCCTCGTCGGCCTCCGGCAGCGCGTCCTCCCAGGGCTGCCAGCGCCGTACGAACCCCTCGTAGCTACCCGCCAGGTCGGACAGCTCCCACGTCTCCTCGATCATCTGGCCGATGTCCGTCCCGGCATCGGCGTGCGCCCGGAAGACCTTCACATGGGCGGACAGGCCGAGCTCGGCGACCAGCGCCGACACGTCGACCTCACCAGGTGCGATCCACAGGCCGTTGAACAGCGGGCCGAAGCCGCTCCAGGTCAGCTGGGAGCGCAGGTCGTGGCGCTGGCGCTGCCAGGACTCGGGCAGGGAGAAACCGAGCAGGGTCCAGGTGCCGTCCCAGTGCCGGTTGACGGCACCGGTCTGCCAGATGCGCCGCTCGCCGTCGCGCAGCACGGCTTCCGAGCGCCCGGTCAGCCCGAAGTACATCCGGCGGCCCTCGCGCTGGCGGCGCAGCAGGTCACGGTTGACCATCCGGGTCAGCGTCGAGCGGGTCGCCTGCTCGCCGATCCCGGCGCGGGCGAACACGTCGATGACGCTGCCCGAGTACACGCACACGTCGCGCCCGAGCACCTGGTCACCCAGGAACGTCAGCATGAGGGACTGGGGCCGCAGCGACTCTTCACCGGTCACGCGGCCCACCGTACCTCCGCTCGATCAGTCCGTGACCTGCTGGTACGCGTGGACGGCCGTCGTCACCGCGCACACGCCCGGCGGGATCATCTGCGCCCGCAGGGTGCCGCTGTTCGCGTCGTAGTCGACGCCCTCCGCCTCGAAGGTGCCCGTGCACACGCTGCGCTGCGGCAGCGCGAAGAGGCTCTGCACCGAACCGGTGACCGGCTGCCCGTCCGGCTTGCGCGGCAGGTCGACCTGGACCAGTGGCCGGATCTGCGGGAAGAGGGTGCCCGAGGCGTCGTTCGAGGCGCACAGCAGGCGGGTCTCGGTGACGAAGTCGCAGCCCTGGATGTCGCGCACCGGCTTGTCCAGGGTGATCTGCCCGGCCTCCCCCAGCTCACCGCCGGTCGCCGGCGTCGACGGGTTGAGCAGGGGCGCCGGGAAGACCTGGAGCCGGCTCTGCGTGCCCCACTCGCCCGACACCAGCCACTGACCGTCGGGTGAGACGGCGGCGAAGGAGTTGTTCAGTTTCTCGCCCGGGTTCAGCGGGTGGACGTACTCGTAGCGCTTCCCGGCCGGGGTGGTGACCGCGAACATCTTCGACGTGGCCGTGTCCGATCCCTGGTAGGCGTCGAAGACATGACCGCGCGCGATGTCCGGGTCGCCTATGTGGTTCCAGCCCTTGACCCGCAGGTCCAGCGGGATGGAGGCCAGCCCGCGGTACAGCAGGGAGCCGTCCGCGCGGGCGGCCAGGCCCTGCCCGCCGCCGAGGGTGTCGGTGTACGCCGTGCCGGTCTCCGTCCACTGCGGGGCACCGGCGGCCGAGGCCGTCCCGGCGCCCAGCGTGAAGGCGCCCCATAACGCGGTGGCGGCGAGCAGTTGACGTCTCATCAGGTCAGGCACCTTCCACGTCGACGAATACCGGGTTCGAATAGAACCACGTATCCGCCCACGGGTCACCGTCCCCGGGCGGGTGCGGAACGGGCCCGTGCGGGTCGACCGAGGCGCCGAGGTAGCCGGTGCCGTGGCGGTTGCCGTCGCTGCCGCGCAGCCGGACGTAGAAGGACTCCTCACCCGCGGTCAGCGGAACGCGCAGGGTATAGGTGCCCCTGCGGCCGGAGACGTCCTGCGAGCGGACGACGCGGGTGTCGGGCGCCTTCCAGGTGTCGCGGTCGGCGACCGGGCCGCGCACCGCGCCACGGATGACGTCCACGTGCGCCAACTCCGGCAGGATCCCTTGGGGGTTGGGCCGCGAGGCGGTCGTCACGGTGACGTTCAGGGTGAGCTTCTCGCCCTTGCGGACCCGCAGCCGGCCGCCGAGCGTCACGCCCCGGCCCCGGTCACGGTCCCGTGTCAGCCGGACGTCGAGCCCGTCGAGCAGATGCCCGTGGTCGAGCCAGACCCGGCCCGCGCGCAGGCCCGCCATGACCGCGCGGTAGCCGTAGCGGGTGACGCCCACATGGGTTCGGCTGAACTGGCCGGGCCAGAAGTCGCTGCCGGGCTGCGGGGTGTCCGTCTGCACCGGGTCGGGCAGCTTCCCGGTGGTGTCGAAGGTCTGACCCGGCTGCCAGTCGCCGTTCTTCCAGGTGTCGAAGACGATCCGGTGGGCGTCGGAGTTGGTGGTGATCGAGAACAGCCGCCCCTCGGCGAGCATCGAGTCCCACAGGCCGCCGACGGTGGCGGTCGCCCAGTCGAAGCCGCCGTACGTCAGATAGGCGTCCGCCGGGTAGCCGGGCCAGGACTGCGCGGACGGCTTGTTCTCGTACTCGCCGCGGATCGAGCCGGCCCCGCGCCAGCCGGGGACGGCAGCGCCCTGGGCGCCCGGGGCGCCCTCCATGCCGATCATGATCTCGGGCGCCGCGTCCCGCCAGGCGCGCATCTCGTGCGGGGAGTCGATGCCGAGGCGCATGGGGTGGTTGGCGAGCACCAGCACGTCGTCGACGTAGCCCGAACGGCGCTGCCCGGCCAGCCACTCGAGGGCCTTGACGGCGTGCGCCTCGTTGCGGGCGGTGTCCGCGTCGGCGGGGCCGCCCTTGTCGTAGCCGAGGAGCTTGCCGTCGTAGGCGCGCTCGAAGCGGGTGAGCAGGTCGACCTCGTTCCGGCCGGGCGTGGTGAACACCGTGCAGTGCTCGGCCGCCGGGATGTACCACTCCAGGCCCTGGAAGATCAGCTGACGCGGGTTCTCCGCTCGGGCCCTGAGGATCTCCTTGTGCTCCAGCGCGGCCCCGAAGTCGGCGTGCCCGAAGTTGGAGTGCTCGGTGAACACCATCCAGTCCAGGCCGTAGGTCGCGCCCGCGGCGGCCAGCTGGGAGAAGGTGTACTTGGCGTCGTGGCTGTAGACGGAGTGGATGTGGTGGTCGCCGACGAGGTAGGCGAGGCGGGGGTCCTCCCCGCCCAGCCGTGCGCCGTCACCGTCGGCGGCCAGGGCCGGGGCCGCCGGTCCCAGGGCGAAGGCGGCGCCGAACAGGCCCGCCCGGCGCAAAAGTCCGCGGCGGGAGACGCCTTGGGCGTCGAGGGCGGCGGGGGAGACGGACGGATCGGCCCAGGCGGGCAGCTGCTGCTCGGTCATGACGGATCCTCGCGAGTTCGATGAGGTCAGTGGTTCATGAAGGAGGTGACGGGCAGCGCCCGGGCGACGATCCGGACGTCGCCGAGCCGGCCGTGGAGGATCTGGTCGATCTTGCCGCCGTACTCGTAGCCGCCGAGAAGCCACGGCAGGCCGACGGAGGTGATGCCGACGGAGGACGCCTTGGGGTTGCGGACGACCGGGCAGCCCTCGACGTACAGCGTGGTGTGCCCGCCGTCGTTGACGACCGCGAGGTGCCACCAGGTCTCCAGCGGGGTCTCCTGGCCCCAGTTGGTGGCGATCCCCTGCTGGTTGAGCGGCCGCATCGCCCACTGCGGCTCACGGTCGTTGGACAGGGACAGCGTGGCCAGCGGCTCGTCGGGGTCGTCGGCGGTCTTCCCGGCGGCGCCGCCCGTGCCGGTGCGGGAGACCAGACCAGACCAGGCGTTGTGGTCCGGGTCCCAGTCGGCGGGCAGCCGGTAGAACGCCTCGATGGTGTAACCGTCCTCGAACGTGGCCGAGTTGAGCGGGGCACCGTCGACCGTACGCAGGTAGGCGCCCTTCAGCGGGGACTTGAAGCCCTGGAACTCCAGGCTGCCGTGGCCCGGCTGGTCGGGGTGGTGGTCCGCCGACCAGCCCAGCGCACCGCCGCCCACCGTGACGAGCGAGAGGTCGTTGCCGCGCCCGGACAGGTCCCGCACCGTGCCGGCGGTGCCCTCGACGGGTTTCTCGAATCGCCAGTACGCCACCGTGCCCGGCACCAGCATCTTCGAGGCGGGCCGCGCGGGACGGGCGGGCACCGGCGCGAAGCCGGAGAAGCGCTCCTCGAAGTCGATCTCGACGGAGAACCGGTCGGCGTCGCCGCTCAGCTCCATCTCCTGCCGCTCCAGCTCGTTGAGCCCCTTCTTGGCCCGGCCCAGGATCCACGGGGAGACCGTCTCCACGTCGATGACGTTCCGGTCCAGGTCGAACCGGTAGAGGCGGATCATCGCCGCACCGCCGAAGTAACGGTTCTGGTAGTTCGTCAGATGCAGGTGGACGTCGTGCCCGGCCGTGTTCTTCCGTGTCGCGCGGGCGGCGGGCCAGTAGTGCCCGTTGAGGGTGAGGAAGATCTGGTCGTGGTCCTCGATCAGCTGGTCCCAGAGCTGCTGCCCGTACTCCGACAACGCGTCGTCCTCGACGACCAGTTCGTGCGTCGTGAGGATCACGGGTGTCTTCGGATGCCGCGCCATGACCTCCTTCGCCCACGCGTAGCCCTGCGGCGACAGCCGCCAGTCCAGCGCGAGCACCATCCACTCCCGGCCGCCCGCGGTGAACAGGTGGAAGGTGTTGTAGCCGTCCGGGGAGGCACCGCCGAACGTCCGCTGCCGCTCGAACCGCTCGGGCCCGAAGGCGTCCAGATAGGGCGTCGCACCGCGCTGGTCGGTCGTCGACGACTTCACGTCGTGGTTGCCGGCCAGGACGCTGTAGCCGACGCCCCGCCGGTCCAGCAGCGAGAACGCCTCGCCGATCGCAGCGAACTCCTCTTTCGCGCCGTTCTGCGTGAGGTCCCCCAGGTGGGACAGGAAGACGAGGTTCTCCTCCCTGCCGTGCTCCAGCAGATAGCGCAGCGACGCCTCGACCGGTGCCTTGTCGATGCTCGGCCCGTCGAAGAGGTACTGCGTGTCCGGCATCACGGCGAGAGTGAAGCGACGGCTGCGCGGGTCGGGGCGCCAACTCGCCGGCTCCGCCCGGGCGGCGACGGCCGGCAGCGCGGCCACCGCCGTGGCGGTCGCGCCGAGCAGCGCGGTGGCGCGGAGGAAACTGCGTCTTCCGGCACCGGCCTGGGGGGCCTCGCCCAGGTCGTGATCATGCGAAGTGCACATGGGTGCTCCATGAGGGTGACAGGGAGGGAGTCTCGGAGAGGGTGACAGGGAGGCGGAGAACTCAGAGAACGCGCAGCGTCCAGCTCCAGCGATGGACGCCGGCCGGGACGAGGTAGGAGGCGAAGGTGTCGGGCCCGCACGACGCCGTGCCGAGACCGCGGTGCGCCGCGTCGATGTGCACCACGCACCCCGCCCGCGACACCAGTTCGTCGTGATGCGCGGCCGAAGCGAGATCGGCCGCGCGATGGCGGGTCACGGAGACCTGGCGGGGCCGGTCCAGCCGTACCGCGAGCCCGGTCGCGTCCGGCGCGGACAGCGTGAACCGCCGCACGCCGTGCCGCCCGCCGCTCTCCTGGGGCCGCAGGTACGGCGTGAACAGCTCGTCCACCGGCAGCGAGTGGTGGCCGACCGGCGCGCCGGCGCCCCGGTCCGGATACGACTCCCAGGGGCCCTGCCCGAACCACTCCAGCAGGTTCAGCCCGGCGACCGTCTCGAAGACCGATCCGACCCGGGCCACGTCGTCCAGCGTCTCGGGCAGCTCGGCACACTCCTCCACGAGCAGCCCGCCCTCGACCGCCGTGAACACCTGCTCGTGCCGGACCGCCCCGCCCGGACCGAGGTGGTCGGCGACCACGGCCACCCGTCCCGGTTCCCGCCGTACGGCGACGACCTTGCGGGTGAGCGCGTCGAGCCCCCAGTCCCGCCAGCGGGCCGCCATGCCGCCCAGTTCGTCGTTGTCGGTGGGCGCCCGCCACAGCGACAGCGTGGGCCCGGCCGTCAGCAGCGGATGGATCAGCAGCCCGTCCTCGTCGACCTCCACGGCGCGGTGCGTGACGGGGGCGTGCTTCACCGGGGACGCGTGCCGCAGCCGTACCTGCGGCAGGCACACGACCGTGCCCCGCGGGGCCCACGGCTCGTCCCGGGACGTCGTGACGCGCAGCGTCAGCCACGCCTCGCCGCCGTCCTCCGGCAGCTCGAACGGCAGTGGTACGGCGGCCGTCTCGCCCGGCCGCAGATCGGGCAGCTCGGCGGGGGCGGTCAGGGTGCCGCCGTCGGCGAGGGCCAGTTGCCACTCACCGGACAGCCAGTCCAGGCCCCGGAAGTGCTGGTGGTTGCTCAGGACGACGCCCTCGTGCCGGAAGCACTCGATGCGCACCGGCGCGGCGATCTCCCGGTGCTCGAACATCACGGGCTTGGGGGTGCGGTCGGGGAAGACGACACCGTCGGCGATGAAGGCGCCGTCGTGGTCGGTCTCCCCGAAGTCGCCGCCGTACGCCCAGCGGTGGCCGGGCGCGGCGACACCGTTGCCGTAGAGCCCGGCGCCCCCACGCCCGGCCGGTCTGCCGTCATTCACACGCTGCAGGATGCCGTGGTCCCAGAACTCCCAGATGAACCCGCCCTGAAGACCCGGGGTGGCCTCGATGGCCGCCCAATGGTCGGCGAGCGTGCCGTTGCTGTTGCCCATGGCGTGCGAGTACTCGCACTGGATGAGCGGTTTGGTCTGGGTCCCGGACATGGCGTGCGCCAGGCAGTCCTGGAGCGGCGCGTACATCGGGCAGGCGATGTCGGAGGCCAGGCCCGGATCGGCCCAGCCGCGCTTGGCCGCGCCCTCGTACTGCACCGGCCGGGTCGGGTCGTGCCGGCGCACCCAGCCCGCCGCCGCGTCGTGGTTCGCGCCGTAGTCGGACTCGTTGCCCAGCGACCAGATGATGACGGACGGGTGGTTCTTGTCCCGCAGCACCATCCGCGCGACCCGGTCGACGAAGGCGCCCAGATAGCGCGGGTCGTCGGCGATCTCGTGCGCGTGGTCGTGGGACTCGATGTCGGCCTCGTCGACGACGTAGAAGCCGAGCTCGTCGGCCAGGTCGTACAGGGCCGGGTCGTTCGGGTAGTGCGCGGTGCGGATCGCGTTGAAGCCGAACCGCTTCAGCAGGACGAGGTCCGCGCGCATGTCGTCGTACGACACGGTCCGGCCGGTCAGCGGATGGAAGTCGTGCCGGTTGACGCCCCGGATGAACACGCGCTCGCCGTTGACCAGCAGGTCCCGGCCGGTGATCTCGACGTCACGGAAGCCGATCCGGTGGTGCGAGCGGTCGGCGACCGTGCCGTCGGCGCGGTGCAGCCGGACGGTCAGGCCGTACAGCTCGGGCGTCTCGGCGGTCCAGGTGCGCACGTCCGGCACGGCGGCCCGCAGCCGGGCCTCGCCCAGGAAACCGGAGACGCGCTCGTCCTCGGCGTTGGCCCGGTCGAACTCCGCGTCCTGCGTGAGCAGCTGCCCGTCCAGCTCCCCGCTGACGTACCAGCCCTCGGGCAGGGCCCCGCCGGAGTCCCGCACGAGGCAGTCCACGCGCAGATCACCGTCCCGTCGGGCCCGTACGGTCACGTCCGCGAGATACAGCGGGTCGGTGGCGTAGAGCAGCACCGAACGCGTGATGCCGCCGTGCCACCACTGGTCCTGGTCCTCGATGTGCGAGGCGTCCGACCACTTCACCACGGTCAGCCGTACGGTGGTCCGCTCGCCGGGGCGTACGACGCCGGACAGGTCGAATTCGGCGGCCAGATGGGAGTCCTTGGAGATGCCGACGGGCAGCCCGTCCACGTGGACCAGCAGCACGCTCTCCGCTGCCCCGACCTGGAGCACGATCCGCCGCCCGGCCCACTCGGCCGGCACGTCCACCGCACGCTCGTACACGCCCGTCGGGTCGGCGGCGGGCACCGCCGGCGGGAACTGCGCGAACGGCATGCGGACGTTCAGGTACCGCGGAAGATCGTCCGTGCCCTGCATGGTCCAGACTCCGGGGACGTACGCCGACGACCAGCCCTCGCCCACCGGGGCGTCGGGCGCGGGCAGCAACTGGAAACGCCAGTCGCCGTCCAGGGACACGGCACCGGCCCGCCGGTCCACGGCGTTCATGGGCAGCCGCCCCCAGGAGGTCACCTCGGGTGCCTCCCAGGGGCGCAGGGCGATCAGGGGATCGGGGAGTGCGTCGGTCATGACCATTCCGAAGTCGGTGGGGTGGGCCGGGGCAGGACGCGGCCTTGGAGGCCCCAGGCGGGGTCGACGGGGATGCCGAGACGGTCCAGGACGGTGGGGGCGATGTCGACGAGGCGGGGCGTGTCCAGCCGGGTGCCGCCGGGCACGCCCGGCCCGGCCAGGACGACGAAGACCTCTCGTTCGGCAGGCGTGTCGCCTCCGTGGCCACCGGCGTCGAGGTGTCCGTGGTCCGTGGTGACCAGCACGGTCCAGTGCTCGTCCGCACGGGCGGGGTCGGAGCGCCGGGCGTCGATCGCGTCCAGCAGCCGCCCGAGGTGGGTGTCCTGCGTGAGGAGGGCCCGATCGTAGGCGGGGCTGAGGGGGCCCGTGGCGTGCCCGGCCTCATCGGTGGCGCCGAAGTACACGAACACGACGTCCGGGTCGTCCTTGGTGAGCCAGCGTGTCGCGGTGCGGGCGACGAGGCGGTCCGCGGTGTCGTAGCCGCGGGACTCACCGTTGTAGCGCACACGCCGGCCGATGGCGCGGCCGAGCGTGCCGCGGCGGACCAGTGCCGGCCAGGACACCGCGGCCGCGCTGCGCAGACCGGGCCGGGCGGTGGCGGCGCGGCTGAGGAAGTCGGGGTAGCGGGTGTAGTCGGCGCCGGCGAAGTCGTTGCCGGTCACCCCGTGCCGGTCGGGCCACACCCCGGTCAGCACGCTCGACCAGCCGGGGCCGGAGTCGGTGTAGGCCATGCTGGTGGACGGCCCGTCGCCGGCCTGGCCGTCCACCTCGCCGTAGGGCAGCAGGCTGGTGCCGTGGGCGCCCGCGGCCATCAGGGCGTGCAGCACGGGTGCCGTGGACGGCGAGCGGACCAGCCGGTCGAAGCGCAGCCCGTCCATGCCCACCACGAGCACCTTGCCGCGCCGCGGCCGTTCCCCGCCGGAGACCTCCACCACTGTGCCCCTCCCTCTCGACACCGGTTCAGCTGCCCTGTACCGCACCCTCGGTGGCGCCCGCGATGAAGCCGCGCGCGAAGATGCTGAAGACCACGACCAGGGGGAGAGCCGCCATGAGCACACCGGCCATGACCATGCTGTAGTCGGTGTTGTGGCCGACGTTGAGCTGGGCGAGCTCCACCTGGAGGGTGACGTGGTCGGGGTTGGTGAGCACGATGAGCGGCCACACGTAGTCGTTCCAGGCGTTGACGAAGGCGTAGATGGCGAGGAAGGACAGTGCGGGCCTGATCATCGGCAGCGCGATGTTCCAGTACTGGCGGAAGAACCCGGCGCCGTCGATGCGCGCGGCGTCGAGCAGCTCGTCGGGCACCCCGTTCTGTATGTACTGGTGCAGCCAGAAGATGCCGAAGGCGTTGGCGAGGGCGGGCAGGGCCAGCGCCTTGAGCATGCCGACCCAGCCGATCTCGGACATGAGGATGAACTGCGGCAGGACGGCCAGCTGGAGCGGCAGCATCATGAACACCAGCAGCGTGCCGAAGAGCACCTTGCGCCCGGGGAAGTCGAACTTGGCGAAGGCGAAGGCCGCCAGGGAGTCGATGAACAGCACCAGGGCCGTCGTGACGCACGCGACGACGACCGTGTTGAGCATCGATCCGAAGAAGTCGATCGTGTTCAGTACGTGCCGGATGTTCTCCAGCAGGTGGGAGCCGAAGGTCAGCTTCGGTGGGCTCTTGTAGATGTCACGGGTGGTGTTGGTCGCCATCACGATCGTCCACACGAAGGGGAAGACCGAGATCAGGACCGCCAGGGCGAGGATGATGTGCGCGGTCAGGCCCCTGGGGCGGCGCAGCCGCCGCGCGCCCTTGGCCGGCCGCACCGTGGCGGCTGTCGTCATGACTTCCTCCCTCGCTGCACGATGCGCCAGTTGATGACGACGAGCACGATGATCAGTACGAAGAAGGCCCACACGATGGCCGCGCCGTAGCCGTAGTCGTTGTTGAGGAAGGCCGACTGGTAGAAGTACAGCAACGTGGTCAGGCCCGCCTGGCCCGGGCCGCCGAGGTTCTGGTTGGCGGCGTTGCTGGCGAAGAGCACCTGGGGTTCGCTGAAGCTCTGCAGGCCGTTGATGGTCGAGATGACGACGGTGAACAGGATGATGGGCCGCATGATCGGCATGGTGATCTGGAAGAAGGTGCGGACGGGGCCGGCGCCGTCCAGCTTGGCCGCCTCGTAGATCTGCGTCGGGATGGCCTGCAGACCGGCCAGGTAGATGATCATGTTGTAGCCGGTCCACATCCAGGTCATCAGCAGCGCGATGACCAGTTTGATCAGCCACGGGTTGCTCAGCCACGGCACGGGCGAGATGCCGACCGTGCCCAGGATCGCGTTGACCAGGCCGAAGTTGTTGCTGAACACCGCGCCGAAGAAGATCGCCACGGCGACGATCGAGGTCACGTTCGGGACGTAGAGGGCGATGCGGTAGAAGCCCTTGAAGCGGCGCACCGAATGCAGCAGCGTCGCCAGGACCAGGGCGCCGAAGAGCGTGGGAACGGTGGACAGGACCCAGATCACCAGGGTGTTGCGGATCGACAGCCAGAAGACGGGGTCGTTCCAGAGGAACTCGAACTGCTGGAGGCCGACGAACTGCTTGGTGCCCAGGCCGTCGTAGCGCTGGAAGGCCAGATACAGCGAGTAGAAGACGGGGAAGAAGGAGAAGGCGATGAAGATCAGGTAGAACGGCGAGATCGCCAGGTACTGCCGCCAGTACGACAGCACCCCGCGCCGCCTCGGCCGGGCGGTGCCCGCGGGCGGGGTGCGCCGCGGACGGAACCGGGCCGGGCCCGGCCCGCCGCGGCGCTCGCGCACCGTGGCGGGACCCGTGACCGGAGGTGATGACACCTCAGTTCACCCCCTGTCGCCGGGCGATCTGCTTGGCCCGGCTGACCGCGTCCTTCCAGGCGGCGTCGGGCTTCTTGCCCTTGGCCTCGATGCTGGTCAGCTCGGTGAAGTAGGGGGCCATGACGGCGGCGTCGGCGGGTGCCTCGTAGCTGACCGGGATGGCCTTGGCGGCCGGGCCGAAGACATCGATGATCTTCTGTCCGCCGAAGAAGGCGTCGCCGCCCGTCATGGCGGGCATGGCGTACGAGGACGGGGAGGCGGGGAAGATGGCGGCGTCGGTGAAGCCGCGGGCGTTGTTGGCCGGGCTGAGGATCCAGCTGATGATCTTGAATGCCTCTTCGGGGTTACGGCACTGCTTGGGCAGGGCCAGGTAGGAGCCGCCCTGGTTGGCCGGTCCGCCGGGCGTCGCACAGACCCGCCACTTGCCCTTGGTGCCCGGGGCGGCCTGCTCGATGTCCAACGCGTGCCAGGCGGCGCCGAGTTCGGTGCTGAGGTTCTTGCCGATGGCGGCGTTCCAGGTGTTGTCGTTGATCCTGGCGTCGATGCCGAGCGTGTAGGGGCGGACCGCCGTGGTCCACGCCTCGCGGATGTGGTCCTGGTCGCCGATGAAGTGGTTGTTCTCGTCGATGAACCGCTTGGTGCCCTGGCCGACGGCGATGTTGAACACCGAGCTGATGTTGTTGATCAGGTAGGTGCCGGGCACCGCCTTCTTCAGCTCGGAGCCGAGCGCGAAGTAGTCGTCCCAGGTCCCCGCCTCGGCGGCGACCTTGTCGGGGTCGGTGGGCAGGCCGGCCTTGCGGAACAGGTCCGCGCGGTAGAAGAGCGCGGTGGGACCGATGTCGATCGGGAACCCGATCTGCTTTCCGTCCTTGGTCTGGGCGAGCTTGGTCTTCCAGTCCAGGTACTGGGACGAGATCTTCTTGAAGCCCAGGTCGTTCAGGTCGAGGAAGCGGTCGGCGTTGGGCAGGAAGGACGCGATGTCCTCGCCCTTGATGCCGGTGATGTCGGGCACGGAGCTGCCCGCCGCGAGCGTGGTGGTGAGCTTCTGCTTGAAGTCGCCGCCGATGGAGGCGGCGGTCAGCTTCACCTGGCTGCCGAAGTGCGTCTTGGCCTCCGCGACCACCTTGTCGCTCAGTGCGCCACCCCAGTACCACATGGTGAGGCTCTTGCCGTTCTTGGTGCCGCCCGATCCCGAGCCGCCGCCGCATGCGACGGTCAGGCCGGAGGCGGCCGCGGTGAGCGCGGCGGCCTGGAGGAAGCCTCTACGAGAAAGGTCCACGGGTCACTCCTGTTTTTCCTGTCGTGGTGCTGAGAGGTGTGTGAAAGTCACTGCTGCCGTGCGGGAGGGGTGACGGGGGCGTACACGACCGGCGGGCCGGGGTTCTCCGGGAGCCGGTCCGCCAGGAAGCCGTAGGCGCGCTTCAGCTCGGGGTCGGTCAGGGAGCGCCACCAGCGGTCCACGCCGTACCAGCCGGGAGCGGCCAGCGCCCCGCCGTGGTGCCGGACGGACAGACCGGCGGCGAGCACCGCGAACCGCAGCCGTTCCGCGAGCGGCCAGCCGCCGAGCGAGGCGGTGACGAAGGCGGCGCCGAAGACGTCCCCGGCACCCGTCGCGTCCAGCACCTCGACGTCGAGGGCGGGCACGTCGGCGTACTCGCCGGTCGTCTGGTCGACGGCCATCGCGCCGTCCCGGCCCCGGGTGACCACCGCGACCGGCACCAGCTCGGACAGCGTGCCGAGCGCGGCGACCGCGCTGTCCGTGCGGGTGTAGGCCATGGCCTCCGTCTCGTTCGGGAGGAAGGCGTGGCACAGGGTGAGCTGGTCCAGGAGGGCCGTCGACCACTCCTGGCTGGGGTCCCAGCCGACGTCGGCGTAGATCTGCGTGCCGCCCGCGGCGGCCTTGGCGAGCCACTCGCGCGGCTGCGCCTCGATGTGCACCAGGGCGGTACGCGCCCCGGGCGGGTCGCCCACCAGCACGTCCTGCGAGTACGGCGGCTCCTGGCCGTGGGTGATCAGGGCCCGGTCGTGACCGTGGGCGAGGGCGACGGTGACGGGGGTGGGCCAGCCGTCGGCCGTGCGGGAGAGCGAGAGGTCGACGTCCTCCTGGTCGCACAGGATGTCCCGGCAGAACTCGCCGTAGAGGTCGTCGCCGAACACCGTGGCGAGTGAGGTGCGCAGGCCGAAGCGGCTGGCCGCCACCGCCAGGTTGGCGATGCCGCCCGGGCCGCAGCCCATGCCCGTCGTCCAGATCTCCTCGCCCGGGGCCGGGGGCTTGCCGAGCCCCGTGAGGACGAGGTCGTAGAAGAGCAGCCCGGTCAGCAGCACATCGGGCCGTTCGTCGTCCACGGAAGGGTCCTCTCGTTGGGAAGCGTTCGAGGAGCCCACCCCGCGAGCTCGTCAAAACTCTTCATTTCAGTGACCGGAATCGTGCGCCGATCGGAGAGATTGGTCAATACCCGAGCAGAAGTGAGCATGGAAATGATTGAGGATGACGAGTACTGTTCACGCCGTGCTGGCAGAACGACGACACCAACTCATCCTGCGGGCCCTGCGCTCCGGCGGGCCCGCTGCCGTGACCGACCTCTCAGAGCAGCTGGGCGTGAGTCCCGCCACAATCAGGCGGGACCTGGTCAAACTGGAAGAAGACGGGCTGCTCACGCGCGTCCACGGCGGCGCCGTGGTGGAGGAGGGCGACCAGCCCTTCGCCGAGGTCGCCGAGGTGCGCGTGGCCGAGAAGGACGCCATAGCCGAACGCGCTGCGGCCATGGTCAGGGACGGCCAGTCGGTGCTGCTGGACATCGGGACGACGGCCTACCGCCTGGCCCGTCAGCTGCACGGCCGCCGGCTCACCGTGATCACCAGCAACCTGGTGGTCTACGAGGAACTCGCCGACGACGAGGGCATCGAGCTGGTCCTGCTCGGCGGCATGGTCCGCCGCGAGTACCGCTCCCTGGTCGGCTTCCTCACCGAGGACAACCTGCGCCAGCTGCACGCCGACTGGCTCTTCCTCGGAACCAGCGGCGTGCGGCCCGGCGGCCAGGTCATGGACACGACGGTCGTGGAGGTGCCGGTCAAGCGCGCCATGATCAAGGCGGGCGAGAAGGTCGTGCTGCTCGCCGACGCGGCGAAGTTCCCGGGGCACGGGATGGCGAAGGTCTGCGGTCCCGAGGACCTGGACGTGGTGGTGACGAACGAGCCGGTCGACGCGGCGACGCGGTCCTCCTTCCAGGAGGCAGGAGTCGAGGTCGTCCTGGCGGGAAAGGTGCAGGCGTGAAGCTGACGATTCTGGGCGGCGGAGGATTCCGCGTGCCGCTGGTGTACGGGGCGCTCCTCCAGGACCACGCCGAGGGCCGGGTGACGCACGTCGTCCTGCACGATCTGGATTCCGGGCGACTGTCCGCCGTGACCCGCGTCCTCGCCGAGCAGGCGGCCGGTGTCCCCGACGCGCCCGAGGTGACCGCCACCACCGATCTGGACGAGGCCCTGCGCGGCGCCGACTTCGTGTTCTCCGCGATCCGCGTCGGCGGACTTCAGGGCCGGGCGGACGACGAGCGGGTGGCCCTGGCCGAGGGCGTCCTCGGCCAGGAGACGGTCGGCGCGGGCGGCATCGCCTACGGTCTGCGCACCGTCCCGGTCGCCGTCGACATCGCCCGGCGGGTCGCCCGCCTGGCGCCGGACGCCTGGGTCATCAACTTCACCAACCCGGCCGGCCTGGTCACCGAGGCCATGTCCCGCCACCTCGGCGACCGCGTCATCGGCATCTGCGACTCCCCGGTCGGCCTCGGCCGCCGTATCGCCCGGGTGCTCGGCGCGAACCCCAAGGAGGCCTGGATCGACTACGTCGGCCTCAACCACCTCGGCTGGGTACGCGGCCTGCGCGTCGCCGGCCGGGACGAGCTGCCGCGCCTGCTCGCCGACCCGGACCTGCTCGGCTCCTTCGAGGAGGGCAAGCTCTTCGGAGTCGACTGGCTCCAGTCCCTGGGCGCGATCCCCAACGAGTACCTGCACTACTACTACTTCAACCGGGAAGCCGTACGGGCCTACCAGCAGGCCGAGAAGACCCGCGGCGCCTTCCTGCACGACCAGCAGGCCCGCTTCTACGCCGAGATGAGCAACCCGGACGCCCCCGCCCTCAAGGTCTGGGACCAGACCCGCGCCGAGCGCGAGGCCACCTACATGGCCGAGAACCGCGAGACCGCGGGCGCGGGCGAACGCGACGAGGACGACCTGTCCGGCGGCTACGAGAAGGTGGCCCTCGCCCTGATGCGCGCGATCGCCCGCGACGAGCGCACGACCCTGATCCTCAACGTCCGCAACCAGCGGACCCTGTCCGTCCTGGACACCGACGCCGTCATCGAGGTGCCCTGCCTCGTCGACGCCAACGGCGCCCACCCCGTCGCCGTCGACCCGCTGCCCGGCCACGCCACCGGGCTGGTCTGCGCGGTCAAGGCCGTCGAGCGCGAGGTGCTGGCCGCCGCCGACTCCGGCTCCCGTACGACGGCCGTGAAGGCCTTCGCCCTGCACCCGCTCGTCGACTCCGTCAACGTGGCCCGCAGGCTGGTCGAGGGCTACACCGAGGTCCACCCCGGGCTCGCGTACCTTAGGTGAGCACCGTTCGGTAAGCGCTTTCCCCCCGGCTTCCCGCTTCCTGGAGACATCTCATGCACGACGAAAGCCGCCGTATCGAGGAGCGCGTGCAGCGCCTCCACGATCAGCGCATCAAAACCGCGATCTACGCGGCCACCGTCCCCTTCGAGGTCGAGGCCTGGCAGGCCCCGGGGGAGCCGGTCCCGTTCGAGGAGGCCGCCGCCGCCTCGTACGCGCCGTTCGCGATGGGCACCCCCTGGGGACCGCCCTGGGGCACCACCTGGTTCCGCATGCGCGGCCAGGTGCCCGAGGCGTGGGCGGGACGCCGCGTCGAGGCCGTCATCGACCTCGGCTTCGTGGGCGACTGGCCCGGCAACCAGGCCGAGGCCCTGGTGCACCTCACGGACGGCACCCCGCTGAAGGCCGTCAACCCGCTCAACCAGTACGTGGCGATCGCCAACCCGGCGACGGGCGGCGAGACGGTCGAGTACCTGGTCGAGGCCGCCTCCAACCCGGACATCCTCGCGGACAACTTCTCGAAGACCACCCCGCTCGGCGACAAGCTCACCGCCGGCGACAAGCCGCTCTACACCTTCCGCAGCGCCGACATCGCCATCCTCGACGAGGAGGTCTGGCACCTCGACCTCGACGTCCAGGTGCTGCGCGAGCTCATGCTGGAACTCGGCGAGCACGACCCGCGCCGGCACGAGATCGCGCACGCGCTCGACCGGGCGATGGACCGGCTGGACCTGGACGACGTCTCCGGCTCGGCCGCCGCGGTGCGCGAGGCGCTGAAGCCGGTGCTGTCCAAGCCCGCGCACGCCAGCGCGCACACGGTCTCCGGGGTGGGCCACGCCCACATCGACTCGGCCTGGCTCTGGCCGATCCGCGAGACCAAGCGCAAGACGTCCCGCACCTTCTCCAACGTCACGTCCCTGGCCGACGAGTACGACGACTTCATCTTCGCCTGCTCCCAGGCCCAGCAGTACGAGTGGGTGCGCGACAACTACCCCAAGGTCTGGGCCCGCATCCAGGAGTCGGTCAAGAACGGCCAGTGGGCGCCCGTGGGCGGCATGTGGGTCGAGTCCGACGGCAACCTGCCCGGCGGCGAGGCCGTCGCCCGCCAGTTCGTCCACGGCAAGCGGTTCTTCATGGACCACTTCGGCATCGAGACCAAGGGCGTCTGGCTGCCGGACTCCTTCGGCTACAACGCCGCCTACCCGCAGATCGCCAAGCTCGCCGGGAACGAGTGGTTCCTCACCCAGAAGATCTCCTGGAACCAGACCAACAAGTTCCCCCACCACACGTTCTGGTGGGAGGGCATCGACGGCACCCGGATCTTCACCCACTTCCCGCCGGTCGACACCTACAACGCCCGCTTCAGCGGCGAGGAGATGTCCCGCGCGGTCCGCAACTACCAGGAGAAGGGCGGCGCCTCCCGCTCCCTGGCCCCCTTCGGCTGGGGCGACGGCGGTGGCGGCCCCACCCGCGAGATCATGGAACGCGCCCGCCGGCTGGCGGACCTGGAGGGCTCCGCGAAGGTCGTCGTCGAACACCCCGACGAGTTCTTCGCCAAGGCCCGCGAGGAGTACCCGGACGCACCCGTCTGGGTCGGCGAGCTCTACCTGGAGCTGCACCGCGCCACCTACACCTCCCAGGCCCGCACCAAGCAGGGCAACCGCCGCTCCGAGCACCTCCTGCGCGAGGCCGAACTGTGGGCGACCACGGCCGCGCTGCACGCGCCGGGCTACGCGTACCCGTACGAGAAGCTGGACCGGCTCTGGAAGACGGTGCTGCTGCACCAGTTCCACGACATCCTGCCCGGCTCCTCCATCGCCTGGGTGCACCGCGAGGCCGAGGCCGAGTACGCCCGCGTGGCCCGTGAGCTGCAGGCGCTGACCGCCGAGGCGGTGGCCGCGCTCGGCTCCGGCGGGACCCGCGTCTTCAACACCAGTCCCTACGACCGTGCCGAGGTGGTCCGCACCGCCGACGGCGCACCGGTGTACGTGGAGGTGCCCGCGAGCGGTTCCGCGCCCCTCGCCGGGGCCGAGCCGGCGCAGCCGGTGACGGTGGACGGCCGGGTCCTCGACAACGGGCTCGTCCGCGTGGAGGTGGCCGAGGACGGCACCCTGTCGTCCGTCTACGACCTGCGCGCCCGCCGCGAAGTCCTCGCCGAGCCGGGCAACCTGCTCCGCCTGCACACCGACCTGCCCAACTACTGGGACGCCTGGGACATCGACAAGCACTACAAGAACCGCTACACGGACCTCCTCGACGCCTCGTCCGTCACGGTCGTCGAGCAGGACCCGCTGGTCGGCGCGATCCGCGTGGAGCGGTCCTTCGGCAAGGGCTCGACGATCACCCAGACGATCACCGTCCGCGCCGGCAGCCCCCGGATCGACATCGAGACGGACATCGACTGGCACGAGACGGAGAAGATCCTCAAGGCGGCCTTCCCGGTCGACATCCGCGCCCCGCACTCCTCCGCCGAGATCCAGTTCGGCCACATCCAGCGCCCCACCCACACCAACACCAGCTGGGAGGCGGCCCGCTTCGAGGTCTCCGGCCACCGCTGGGTGCACCTCGGCGAACCCGGCTACGGCGTCGCGGTCATCAACGACTCGACGTACGGCCACGACGTCTCCCGCACGGTGCGCGAGGACGGCGGCACCACGACCACCGTCCGCCTCAGCCTGGTCCGGGCGCCGCGCATCCCGGACCCCGAGGCCGACCAGGGCCGGCACCGCTTCACCTACGCGCTGCTGCCCGGCGCGACCATCGAGGACGCCGTCGCCGAGGGCTACGCCCTCAACCTCCCGCTCCGGGTGGCCGACGCGGCGGGTGCCCCCGCACCGGTCGTCTCCGTCGAGGGCGAGGGCGTGACGGTGGAGGCGGTCAAGCTCGCCGACGACGCCTCCGGCGACGTCGTCGTACGGCTCTACGAGTCCCGCGGCGGCCGGGCCCAGGGGGTGCTGCGCACCGGATTCCCGCTCGCCGGCGCGCAGATCACCGACCTGCTGGAACGACCGCTCGAGGAGGCGGGCGTGGACGGCGACGGCGGTGTCCCCGTCGCACTGCGGCCCTTCCAGATCCTGACACTGCGTCTGCGCAGGGGCTGACCCATGGCCATGCAACCCTGGTTCACCGACGCGAAGCTGGGGATCTTCGTCCACTGGGGCATCTACGCCGTCGACGGCGTCCAGGAGTCCTGGTCGTTCTACGACGACATCGTCCCCTACGACCGGTACATGTCCCAGTTGGACCGCTTCACGGCCTCCCGCTACGACCCGCGCGACTGGGCGAGGCTCTTCGCGCGGGCCGGAGCGAAGTACGCCGTGCTGACCAGCCGCCACCACGACGGCGTCGCCCTGTGGGACACGGCCCACGGCGACCTGAACGTGGGCCGCGACCTGATCGCCGGCTACGCCGACGCCCTGCGCGAGCAGGGCCTCAAGGTCGGGCTCTACTACTCGCACTCGGACTGGAGCCACCCCGACTACGCCTCCACCCGCAAGCCCGGCCGCCCACCGGAGCTGGAGGACAACCGCTACTCGGAGGTCGCCGCCGAGGACGAGGACCTTCAGGCCTGGGAGAGGTTCCTCGCCTACCGAGACGGCCAGATCCGCGAACTGACCTCCCGCTACAAGCCCGACCTGCTGTGGTTCGACGGCGAGTGGGACCGCAGCGAGGAGCAGTGGCGCATCCCCGAGCTGGCCGCGCTCATCCGCTCCGAGGTACCGGACGTCGTCTTCAACGCCCGCATGCTCAGCGAGGGCGACTACGCGACGCCGGAACAGGGCGCCCCGGTCGTCCCGCCCGAGGGCCCCTGGGAGCTGTGCCTGACGATCAACGACTCCTGGGGCCACCAGCACCACGACCACAACCACAAGTCGGTCGACCAGCTGATCCGCTACTTCACCGAGACCATCGGGGGCGGAGGCAACCTGCTGCTCAGCGTCGGCCCGCGGGAGGACGGCACCATCCCGGCCGAGCAGGCGGAGCGGCTGGAAGGGCTCGGCGCCTGGATCGCCCGGCACGCGGAAGCGGTGTACGGCACCGAACGGGGACTCCCGCCGGGCCACCACTACGGCCCGAGCACCCTCTCCGAGGACCGCCGCACCCTCTACCTGATCCTCTTCGACGCCCCACGCGCCGAGATCAACGTGCGCGGTCTCCTCGGAAAGGTCCGCAAGGTGTCGGTGCTCGGCAGCGGCACGGAACTGGCCCACCGCGTCACCGGCGGCCTCCACGAGACCCCGGGCATCCTCTGGATCGAGCCGCCCGCCGCGCCGGACCTCGACCCGCACGCCACGGTGCTGGCCGTCGAACTGGAAGGGGAACTGGAGCTGTACCGCGGCGCCGGCCGGTTCTGACGAAAGTTTAAGAAACGGGTAAGTGGCCTGCTCACGGGCGGTGTGTGGACGCTCGTGAGCACGCCGGTTCGCCTTGTGGACACCTTGAGTTCGCCCCGTCCCCCTGGGATGCGGAACGCACAACGCGAACGAAAGGTGTCACCGTGCGAGACCCGCGTATGGCTGCGATCGGCAAGGGCCTGAAGCGTCGCGGAAGGCTGGTGATGCAAGCGGTCAGTCCACCGCGCCGGACCCTTGACGCCATCCCCGCCCCCCGCCCGGCAGCCGACACCTACACCGCCCCGCCCGCGCCCCGGCTGGTCGACTCGCCCGTCTTCGTCCTGTCGTCGGTGCGCTCCGGTTCGACCCTGCTGCGCGTCCTGCTCAACAGCCACAGCCGCATCCGCGCCCCGCACGAGATGCACCTGCGCACGGTGCACGTCCACCTGTCCCGCGACTTCACCGCGGACGCCATGCGGGCGCTCCACCTCGACAAGGACGAGCTGGAACACGTGCTGTGGGACCGGGTGCTGCACCTGGAGCTCAGCCGCAGCGGCAAGGACGTCATCGTCGACAAGACCCCGCCGAACACCCTCATCTGGCCCCGCCTGCGCCGATGTTGGCCGAACGCCCGCTACATCCTGCTGCTCCGCCACCCCGGCGCGGTCGTCACGTCCCTCACCGCCCGCCGCAGCGACCCCGATCACGAGGCCGTTCGCACCGAGGTCCTCGACTACAGCGAGAAGCTGGAGGAGGCCCGTCTGAACCTCGACCCCCATGTGATCACCTACGAGGAGCTCACCGCCGAGCCGGAGAAGGTCACCCGGGGCATCTGCGACCACCTCGGCGTCCCCTGGGAGCCCGCCATGCTCGACTACGGCAGCAAGGACCACGGCACCTTCCGCCCGCAGCTCGGCGACTGGTCCAGCACCATCAAGTCCGGCCGCATCCAGTCGGCCCGCGGCGCCGACCCGGGTGTCGAACTCCCCCCACGCCTGAGGGAACTGGCCCAGGCATGGGGGTACGGCACATAGCGGAGGACAGGCGCTGGGCGGGGACAGGGGCTAGAGAGGCAGGGCCCCCACCGTGGCCTGCGGGGCCGCCGTCTCGACGGAGCCGGCCGGCACCGCGGGCAGCGGCTGCTGCTCCGTCGCCTCCGGCCGCTGCTGCGGCAGCTGCACCGGCCGCAGCGGACGCGGCCCCGACACCACCGTGTAGTCCTGGCCCAGGAACGGCGGGACCACCTCGCCCGGGTCCTCGCCGAGCGCCAGCTGGACGGCGGCCCAGGGGGCGTTGACCCCGCACAGCGACAGCTGGTGCAGGCCGCCGGCCGGGCGGGTGTTGACGTCCATCAGGACCGGCCGGTCGCCGAACATGCGGAACTGGATGTTGGACAGGTAGTGCAGACCGAAGCCCTCCGCGATCCGCCGGGCCGGGTCCAGCCACCGCTCGTGCAGCGTGAAGCCCCGGCGGCGGCCGTTCTTGGTGCGGCCGACGGCCAGCCGGACCCGGTTGTCCGGACCGGTCAGGCAGTCCACCGACACCTCGGGCTGCTCCAGGCGCGGCATCACCATCCAGTCGACGGGCTCCTCGGCCCGCCCCAGCGCCTCCAGCACCAGGTCGAGCGGCACGTACGGGCTCGGGAACCCGCTCAGGTGCATCAGCGAGAAGGGCGAGCGCGTGATCACGCGGAAGCCCACCCCGCCCGCCCCCGACGCCGGCTTGAAGCACGCCTTGTGCCCGGCGGCCTCCAAAGCCTCCACGGCGGCGACGAGTTCGTCACCCGACCGGACCCGCCACCACGGCGGCACCGGCACGCCGATCGCCTGGACCGCCTCGTAGGCGATCACCTTGTCCTGGAAGACGGCCACCGCCTCGGGCGGCGGCGCCAGCACCGCCGTACCGGCCGCCTCGAACTCGGCGCGGTGCGCCACGATCGCCGCCTGGTGCAGCCGGGGCACGAACACGTCGATGCCGCGCCGCGCGCACTGGTCGAGCGCGTACTCGACGTACCCGGCGGGGGAGAGGTTCTCGGGTTCCAGCTCGGCGGTGTCGGCGGCGGCCAGCACGGGGGAGTCGGGGTCGCCGTGCGTGGCATGGATCTCGACGGCCCGGTCGCTGGGATTTCTCCGCAGCTGATCCATGAAGAACACGTTCTCCGCGTACGTGCGGTTGAGCCAGACGCGTACGCGAGAGACCATGCAGGCCGCCTTTCACGGTTCGCGGGCAGGGCTCAGCAGCCCGTGCCCGGGCAGGATGAATGGAGGGTCACCAAACCGCCCCTGTGAAAGGGAAGTTCTTAGCGGTGGTGTTGGGGCAGATCATACGGCTTCGGCGGGCCGAGTCGTGCAACGCGCGGGTTACGGATTCCGATTCCCGGCCGTCCGGCCGCCCTTGTCCCCGGGCGCGGTGATGTGATCTCGTGGTGGCGTTCGCGGTGGGGGCGTGGAGGGGGACGAGGGGTGACGTCGACGGCCGGTGGCGCCGGACAACTGCTGGCCATCAGCGATCTGCACATCGGCTACCCGGAGAACCGCGCCCTGGTCGAAGGGATGCGGCCCGGGACGGACGACGACTGGCTGCTCGTCGCCGGGGACGTCGCGGAGACCGTGGCGGACATCCGCTGGACCCTCAAGACGCTCGCGGCCCGCTTCCGCAAGGTCGTCTGGGTGCCCGGCAACCACGAGCTGTGGACCCATCCGAGCGACGCCGTCACCCTGCGCGGCGTCGCCCGGTACGACCACCTGGTCGAGCTGTGCCGGGACCTCGGCGTGACGACACCGGAGGACCCCTACCCCGTCTGGGACGGCCCCGGCGGCCCCGTGGCCGTCGCACCGCTGTTCCTGCTGTACGACTACTCGTTCCTGCCGTCCGGGTGCGCGACCAAGGAGCAGGGCCTGGCGTACGCCCAGGGTACGGGCATCGTGTGCACCGACGAGTACCTGCTGCACCCCGACCCGTACCCGAGTCGGGAGGACTGGTGCCGGGACCGGGTCGCCGAGACCGAACGCAGACTCGCCGAACTGCCCGACGGCCTGCCCGTGATCCCCGTCAACCACTACCCGCTGCACCGGCACCCGATGGACGTCCTGTGGCACCCCGAGTTCGCCATGTGGTGCGGCACGGGACTGACCGCCGACTGGCACCGCAGATTCCCCGTCCACACGATGGTCTACGGCCATCTGCACATCCCCCGCACCACCTGGCACGAGGGCGTGCGATTCGAAGAGGTGTCCGTGGGCTACCCCCGGGAGTGGCGCAAGCGGTCCGGTGAGCCGGGGCGGCTGCGGCGCATCCTGCCGAGGGAGGGCGAGGAGCGGTGATCGGGGAACTGCTGCCCCAGACCGTCGTCACCGTGGAGGCCTACGGCAACGACGGCGCGGACACCCCGCTGTACCCCGAGGAGGCGGCGCTCGTGACCCGGGCGGTCGCCAAGCGGCGCCGGGAGTTCACCGTCGTCCGCTCCTGCGCCCGCCGGGCCATGGAGAAGCTCGGCGTGCCGCCGCAGCCGATCCTGCCCGGGGAACGCGGCGCCCCGCGCTGGCCGGCCGGGCTGGCCGGCAGCATGACCCACTGCGACGGCTACTGCGCCGCCGCCCTGGTCCGCGCCACCGACCTGGCCTCCCTGGGCATCGACGCCGAGGTCCACGGGCCGCTGCCCGAGGGGGTGCTGCCCGCCGTCTCCCTGCCGGCCGAGGCCGAGCGCCTGCGGCGGCTGGCCGCACAGCGCCCCGACGTCCACTGGGACCGGCTGCTGTTCAGCGCGAAGGAGTCCGTCTACAAGGCGTGGTTCCCGCTCACCGGCGCGTGGCTGGACTTCGCGGAGGCCGACATCGAGATCTCCGCCGACCCCGGCGAACCGCGCGGTACCTTCCGCGCCACGCTCCTCGTCCCCGGCCCACGGGTCGGCGCCCGCCGCCTGGGCCACTTCGACGGCCACTGGACCGCCGACCGCGGCCTGGTCGCGACGGCGGTCGCCGTACCGCACGACTGAGACCGGCGATCAGGCTTGCCGGGTCGCCGTGTCATCGGCCGTCGGCTCAGGGTTCCGGCTCAGGGCCCCGGCTCGGGGCACCAGCTCTGGAGCAGGCGGAAGAACGCTTCCTCGTTGCCGGTGAGGCCCGCTCGGTCGAGGGCCTCCTCCGCCTCGGCGAGGACGCCGGGCGGGACGACAGGGGGCCGGTGGGCGCCGGGCGGGCCCGTCTCCAGGTCGAAGGCGGCCCGGACGGTGTGCAGCAGCCGCAGATAGGCCTGGACGGCGGTGCGTTCACGGTCGGTCAGTACGGCGGTGGGCATCGGTCGGCTCTCCCCGTGTCGGCGTCATCGGTCCCGCGCCCTGAAGGGCGCGCACGCCCCGCACACACGGGACGCACCTCCAGCTTGCCGCCCACCACTGACAATCCGGCCCCGCCGCCCGTGGGTTCGCCCGCTCGGCGCAGGCCGGACCCCACCTCGGCCCGCGCTGCCGGCCGCTCAGCCCTGCGACCCCGGGTAGCCCAGTGACGCCTCGATCCGCCCCGCCAGATGGTCCCGCTGCACGGGCCCCCGGGACGCCGAACCCGCCAGCCAGGACCGGCACTTGCTGGCCAGCAGCAGGCCGAAGCTCTCGGCCTCCTTCTCGTCGTCGAGGTCGAAACGGGTGCGGGCGGCGACCTTCAGCACCGTCGCCTGGAGGTCGGCGCCGTCGTGGAGCAGCCGGGCCGCGACGGCGGCGCCCTCGACGTGGTGGGAGCAGTGTCCCGCCTTCATGTGCCACAGCTCGTGGCCCAGGATCACCAACTGGTGGTCGGGAGCGGTGCGTTCCTCGATCACGACGAGGTCCTGCTCGGCCATGTCGAGCCACAGCCCGCTCGCGGTCCCGGGCGGGAAGGCGGCCGTACGGAAGTGGACGGGGCGGCCCCGGCGTCTGCTCATGGCATCGCACAGCGCGGCGTACAGCGCGTCGGGCCGCGCCGGCGCGGGGAGGGTCAGCTCCGCGACCAGTTCGCCGCACAGGCGGCGCATTTCCTTACCGATGCCCACAGTTCTCCCCACGGTCACGACTCGGGCCGCTTGACGCTCTCCAGGAGCATGTCCAGCCACTCCGCCACCTTGTCGCGGTGCTGGTCGGTGGGCAGCTGCGCGGCCCGCCAGGCGATGCCGCGCACGCCGTGGTCCTGCAACAGCCGCTCCAGCGGGTCGTCGGCTGCCGCGGCCGCCTCCCGCTCGCGGTCGGCGAGCTTCTGGAGCAGCTCCTGCTCGGTGTGCTGGAGGGCGCTCACCAGTGCCTCGGGGTCCTCGGCCGTGAGGAAACCGGCGTGCACCCGGAAGAACCGCTGGAGGGCGTCGCAGTGCTCCATGGTCGGCCGCCGGTCGCCGTTGATGAGGGCGCCGGCCTGCTGCCGGGACATGCCCGCGCCGTCGGCGATCTCCTGCTGGGTGTACTTCCGGCCGTTGGGTTTGAGCCGGGTCCGGCGCAGCAGGTCCAGGCGCTGGAGGAACCGGGCCTGCACATCGGGCTCGCCCGCCGGCCGGCCGCCGAGCAGGGCCTTGACCACGGGTTCCGGGACGCCGGAGGCGACGGACAGCCGGCCGATGTCGAAGACCTCGGCGTGCGGCACGCCGAGCCGGTCGGCGAGCGCGGTGACACGGGAGACGACGGCCGCCAGCACGGCCGTCGGTGTGGCGCCCGGACCTTCGACGAAGCCACCCGTCACCGACAGATCTCCTACGTCTCTCACAGGCTTCTCACAAGTGGATGCCGTGACCTACCCCGGCGTTAACTTCCCGGAGCGTAGCCGGTGCTTCGAACTCACATCCAGGTCTCGCCACAACTGTGGCCAATTTCAGCCGTCAACCAGCACGAAATGCCACGATAGTTGACACGCCTCAGTTCCGGGCATCAGGATCGGGGCGCCGCGTCAGGGCCGCACAGGCAAGAGGGGTGACCTCCCGATGGCATATCAGGCAGGAGGGCAGCGGCCGGCACCGCGGCCCGTCCCCGAGACTTCCGATGTCCAGGCCTACCTGGAGGACTACTCCGGGCTTCTGGAGGCCGTCTCCTTCCCCTCGCTCGTCGTCGACCACTGCTGGGACGTGGTGCTGGCCAACAGTGCCTTCCGGTCACTTTTCGGTGGTGTCGGCCCGCATCCGACGGCCATGCCGGGCGACAACTTCCTCAGGTTCGTGCTGTTCCACCCCGACGCTCCCACGGTGCTCGGCGAGCACGAGGCGAGCTGGTGCCTGCCGATGCTCGCGCACTTCGCGCGGACCGTGGAGAGCCACGGCCCCGACCACGGCCTCCAGGCCATCCGCCGCGACATCGCCCAGGACCCGATCATGGAGGCCGCCTACCGGCACGGCCTGCCGCACTGGATCCGCTCGGTCGGCGAGAGCGCCGTCGAGCACGACGGCGCCGTACGGCCGCTGCTGCACCCGGATCCGCGCTGGGGCGCCACCGACTGCCGGATCGTCGTCGAGACGTCCAGGACGCTCGAGGAACTGGGCTGCACCCGGCTCACGTTCGCGCTGCGCGAGGCCCGCCGCACCCCGTCCAGGGACCGCCGGACGCGCCGTAACGCCTCCCATCTGAGGGTCGTGCGGGCGGGCGACTGAGCCCCGCCGGTTCCTCCCGGTCACCACATCACCGCAGGGCCGCGTCACCAGCGTCCGCCCCATTCCCAGCCAGGGTGATGTGTGACATAGTACTGACGTGAGCAAGCCGCTGACCTGCGATGTCGTGGTGGTCGGAGCCGGAGTTGTGGGCGCCGCCTGCGCCCTGTACACGGCCCGTGCGGGCCTGGACACCGTCGTGGTGGACCGGGGCCCGGTGGCCGGCGGTACGACCGGCGCGGGGGAGGGCAACCTCCTCGTCTCCGACAAGGAGCCCGGGCCCGAGCTCGACCTGGCCCTGCTGTCCGCCCGGCTGTGGTCCGAACTGGCCCAGGAGGGGCTGGGGAAGGCGGTCGAGTACGAGGCCAAGGGCGGGGTCGTCGTCGCCGGCACCGGCGAAGCCCTGGCCGGCCTGGAGACACTCGCCGCCGGGCAGCGCGCGGCCGGGGTCGAGGCGGTCCCGGTGCCGCCCGGCCGGCTCCCCGACCTGGAGCCGTACCTGACCCCCGGCCTCGCGGGCGGCGTGCACTACCCGCAGGACGCCCAGGTGATGCCCGCCCTGGCGGCGGCGCACCTGCTGCGCGCCTCGAACGCCCGGCTGCTCACCGGCCGTGAGATGACCGGGGTACTGCGGGGCCCCGACGGCGCGGTGCGCGGGGTGCGTACCGACCGGGGCGACGTCCACGCCCCGGCGGTCGTCAACGCGTCCGGCACCTGGGGCGGCGAGGTGGCGGCCCGCGCCGGGGTGTCGCTGCCGGTGCTGCCCCGGCGCGGTTTCGTCCTGGTCACCGAGCCGCTGCCGACCCGGATCCGGCACAAGGTGTACGCCGCCGACTACGTGGCCGACGTCGCCAGCGACTCGGCGGACCTCCAGACCTCCCCGGTGGTCGAGGGCACACCCGCCGGGCCGGTCCTCATCGGCGCCAGCCGCGAACGGGTCGGCTTCGACCGGTCGTTGTCGCTCCCGGCGCTGCGGGCGCTGGCGGCGGGCGCGACGCGGCTCTTCCCGTTCCTCGCCGGAGTCCGGGCCATGCGGACGTACGCGGGCTTCCGCCCGTATCTGCCGGACCATCTGCCCGCGATCGGCCCCGACCCCCGGGCGCCCGGACTCCTGCACGCCTGCGGGCACGAGGGCGCTGGCATCGGTCTCGCCACCGGCACCGGACACCTGATCGCCCAGGCGCTGACGGGACGGACACCCGACCTGGACCTCGTCCCGTTCCGCCCCGACCGCTTTCCCGAGGAGGCGGAGTGAATCCACTGGAGCTGGCGGCGGCCGGACCCGGCCCCGCCTTCACGGTCACGTTCGACGGGCGGCCGGTCGAGGCGCTGCCGGGCCGGACGGTCGCCGCCGTGCTGTGGGCGGCGGGCGTCACCTCCTGGCGCACCACCCGGGGCGAGGGCCGTCCGCGCGGGGTGTTCTGCGGGATCGGCGTCTGCTTCGACTGCCTGGTGACCGTCAACGGCCGCCCCAACCAACGGGCTTGCCTGCTCCCGGTGCGGCCGGGTGACGTGATCGCCACGCAGGAGGCGACAGGCCATGCGGACTGAACTCGCCGTGATCGGTGCCGGACCGGCCGGGCTGGCCGCGTCGCTTGCGGCTGCCGCGCGCGGCACGCGGGTCGCGCTCGTCGACGCGGCGACGGAGACCGGCGGGCAGTTCTACCGGCAGCCCGCCGCCGGGCTCGGAGCCGGGCGCCCCGAGGCGCTGCACCACCAGTGGCGAACCTGGGAGCGACTGCGGGACGGCCTCGCCGCCAGCTCCGTACGGGTACTGACGGACCATCACGTGTGGTGCGTCGAACGGAAGTCTGGCGGCTTCACCGTGCACGCGCTGCTCGGCCCGGAGCAGGAGGAACCGGCCGAAGTGCACGCCCGTGCCGTGCTCCTGGCCACCGGCGGATACGAACACGTGCTGCCCTTCCCCGGCTGGACGCTCCCGGGCGTCGTCACCGCCGGGGGCGCCCAGGCCATGCTCAAGGGCGGACTCGTGGTGCCGGGGCGCAGAGCCGTCGTGGCCGGGACCGGACCGCTGCTGCTGCCCGTGGCGACCGGGCTCGCCGCAGCCGGCGTCGAGGTCGCCGCGCTCGTCGAGTCGACCGGCCCCGGGCGCCTGGCCCGCCACGGCCGGGCCCTGGCCGGCAAGCTCCCGGAGGGCGCCGGATACGCTGCCCGGCTGCTGCGCCACCGCGTGCCGGTGCTGACCCGCCACACCGTCGTCCGCGCCCACGGCGACGACCGGCTGACCGGCGTCACGGTCGCCGCCCTCGACACCGACGGACGCGTCCGGCCCGGCACGGAGCGGCAACTGCCCTGCGACACCCTGGCCGTCGGCCACGGCATGCTCCCGCACACCGACCTGGCGGTGGGCCTCGGCTGCGGCCTGGACGGGCTCGCCGTGGCCGTCGACACCGAGCAGCGCACGGACGTGCCCGGCGTGTGGGCGGCCGGGGAGTCCACCGGTATCGGCGGCGCGGCCCTCGCCCTCGCCGAGGGGCACATCGCCGGGTGCGCCGCCGCCGCGTCCCTGCGCGGCACCACCCCCGACCCGGCACCCGCCGCCCTCAAGGCCCGTACGAAGCTCAGGAGTTCCGCAGCCGCCCTGCATGCCGCCTACGCGCCGCCCGCGCACTGGCCCGAGCAGGCCACCGACGACACCGTGGTCTGCCGCTGCGAGGAGGTCACCGCCGGTGCCGTGCGCGACGCCCTGGACCTCGGAGCGGGCGACGAGCGCACCGTGAAACTGCTGACCCGGGCCGGAATGGGCTGGTGCCAGGGCCGGGTGTGCGCAGCCGCCGTCGCGGGCCTCGCCGGCTGCCCGCCCGTCCCGCCCCGAAGGCCGTTCGCCCGTCCCGTACCGCTCGGCGTCCTCGCACGGCAACACACCCAGGAGGAACTGTCATGACCGACCCCCGCCCCTGGCACGGCGTCCTCGTCGCCACCGCGCTCCCGCTGAACGACGACCTCTCCGTGGACTACGACAAGTACGCCGAGCACTGCGCCTGGCTGGTCGACAACGGCTGTGACGGCGTCGTGCCGAACGGCTCCCTCGGCGAGTACCAGGTGCTCACCCCCGAGGAGCGCGCCCGGGTCGTCGAGACGGCCGTCGCCGCGATCGGCGGGCAGCGCGTCATGCCCGGCGTCGCCGCGTACGGGTCCGCCGAGTCCCGGCGCTGGGCCGAGCAGGCGGGCGAGGCCGGGTGCCGGGCGGTGATGCTGCTGCCGCCGAACGCCTACCGCGCCGACGAGCGCTCCGTCCTCGCCCACTACGCCGAGGTCGCGAAGGCGGGCCTGCCGGTCGTCGCGTACAACAACCCCGTCGACACCAAGGTCGACCTCGTGCCGGAGCTGCTCGCCCGGCTGCACGGGGAGGGGTACATCCGGGGAGTGAAGGAGTTCTCCGGAGACGTCCGCCGGGCCTACCGCATCGCCGAACTCGCCCCCGAACTCGACCTGCTGATCGGCGCCGACGACGTCCTGCTGGAGCTGGCCGTCGCGGGCGCGAAGGGCTGGGTGGCGGGCTACCCGAACGCGCTGCCCCAGGCGTCCGTCGAGCTGTACCACGCGGCCGTCGACGGCGACCTCGACACCGCGCGGTCCCTGTACCGGCAGCTGCATCCGCTGCTGCGGTGGGACTCGCGGGTGGAGTTCGTCCAGGCCATCAAACTGTCCATGGACCTCGTCGGCCGCCACGGCGGACCCTGCCGCCCGCCGCGCATGCCGCTGCTGCCCGGGCAGGAGGCCGCCGTCCGGGCCGCCACCGAGAAGGCCGTAGCGGCCGGATTGTCGTAGGGATCATGCGCAGCAGACTCGTCCTGCACGCCGTCGACTCGCACACCGAGGGCATGCCGACCCGCGTGATCACCGGCGGCATCGGCACCATCCCCGGCGCCACCATGAACGAGCGGCGACTGTATTTCCGCGAACACCGCGACGACATCAAGCAGTTGCTGATGAACGAGCCGCGCGGGCACTCCGCCATGAGCGGCGCCATCCTCCAGCCGCCGACCCGGCCCGACTGCGACTGGGGCGTCGTCTACATCGAGGTCTCCGGCTATCTGCCGATGTGCGGGCACGGCACGATCGGCGTGGCGACCGTGCTCGTCGAGACCGGCATGGTCGAGGTCACCGAACCGGTCACCACCATCCGGCTCGACACCCCGGCGGGCCCGGTCGTCGCCGAGGTGGCCGTGGCGAACGGCGCAGCCAAGGGGGTCACCCTGCGGAACGTGCCCTCCTTCGCCGTCGGCCTCGACCGCAAGGCCACCCTCCCCGACGGCCGGACGGTGACGTACGACCTCGCCTTCGGCGGCAACTTCTACGCCATCCTGCCGCTGGAGCGTCTCGGCCTGCCCTTCGACAGGTCCCGCAAGGACGACATCCTCCGGGCCGGCCTGTCCCTCATGGCCGCCGTCAACGCCGAGGACCCGCCCGTCCACCCGGAGGACCCGTCCATCCACGGCATCCACCACGTCTACCTGGCCGCCCCCGGCTCGACCGCCCGCCACTCCCGGCACGCCATGGCCATCCACCCCGGCTGGTTCGACCGCTCGCCCTGCGGCACGGGCACCAGTGCCCGCATGGCACAGTTGCACGCACGCGGCGAACTCCCGCTGCACACCGAGTTCGTGAACGAGTCCTTCATCGGCACCCGGTTCACCGGCAGACTGCTCGGCACCACCGAGGTGGCGGGCCGCCCGGCGGTGCTGCCGAGCTTCTCCGGACGCGCCTGGATCACCGGCACCGCCCAGTACCTGCTGGACCCCGAGGACCCGTTCCCGGCGGGGTTCGTCCTGTAAGCCGCGCACGATTGAGCCGCGCACGATCCGACCGTGAGAGGAACCACGACCGTCATGGCCTCGCAGCACACCCCCGCCCTGCCCGTGCTGGGCAGCAGGAAGCCCAGCCACCGGGAGCGGGTCGCGGACGCGCTGCGGGCGGCCCTGATCGCCGGCGAGCTGCTCCCCGGAGAGGTCTACTCGGCCCCCGGCCTCGCCGCCCGCTTCGGCGTCTCCGCCACCCCCGTGCGCGAGGCCATGCTCGACCTCGCCAAGGAAGGCCTCGTCGACACCGTGCCCAACAAGGGCTTCCGGGTCACGGCCGTCTCCGAGAAGCAACTGGACGAGTACACCCACATCCGGGCGCTGATCGAGATCCCCACGACGGCGGGCCTCGCGGCCACGGCCGACCCGGTGGCACTGGAGGCGCTCCGGCCCGTCGCCCAGGAGATAGTCACCTCCGCCGCGGCCGGTGACCTCATCGCCTACGTCGAGGCCGACCTGCGCTTCCACCTCGGCCTGCTGGCCCTCGCGGGCAACGACCATCTCGTCGACGTCGTACGGGACCTCAGACGCCGTTCCCGGCTCTACGGACTGACCGCGCTCGTCGAGCAGGGACGGCTGGAGGCGTCGGCGGAGGAGCACCTGGAGATCCTGGACGCGCTGCTCGCCCGGGACGAGGAAGCCGTACGGGCGGTGATGACCCGGCACCTCTCGCACGTCCGGGGCCTGTGGGCGGCACCCTGACCTGTTCCTCGACACGGGTTGTACGCGCCGGATGCGAACAGCGGCCGTCCCGACCGCCCGCGCCCGCCCGCCGTCCCGGTGCGGGACCGGGACGGCGAGGGGCGGCGGCCCGGTCACAGGTCCAGCACGAGCCGCCCGCCACGGCAGCGGGACACACAGATGAGCATGGTCTCGCCCGCCGCGCGCTCGTCGTCGGTGAGCACCGAGTCGCGGTGGTCAGGCTCGCCCTCCAGCACGTCGGTCTCGCAGGTGCCGCAGGTGCCCTCGGTGCAGGAGTAGAGCACCTCGACCCCGGCGGCGCGCACGGCGTCCAGTACCGACACGTCCGGCGCGACCGTGAGTGTCCTGCCGCTCCGCGCCAGCCGCACCTCGAACTCGGTGTCGCCGCCCGTCTCCTGCTCCTTCGGCCGGAACCGCTCGACGCGCAGCACTCCGGACGGGCAGCGCTCCTCGACCGCGTCCAGCAGCGGGCCGGGGCCGCAGCAGTAGACGAGCGTGCCCTCGGGTACGTCGTCCAGCACCGCGGGCAGGTCCAGCAGCCCCGTCTCGTCCTCGGGCGCGATGGTCACCCGGTCCCCGTACCGCCGGGCGAGTTCCTCGCCGAACGCCATCGACCGGCGGGTGCGCCCGCCGTACAGCAGCGTCCACTCGGCGCCCGCCGCCTCGGCAGCCGCCAGCATCGGCAGGATCGGGGTGATGCCGATGCCGCCCGCGACGAAGCGGTAGCGGGGGGCGGGCTCCAGGCCGAAGTTGTTCCGGGGCCCGCGCACCCGGACCTTGTCGCCCTGCCCCACCTGCTCGTGCACATGGGCCGAACCACCCCGGCCGTCCGGCTCGCGCAGCACCGCGATCCGCCAGGCCGACCGGTCCGCCGGATCGCCGCACAGCGAGTACTGCCGCTCCAGCCCGGGGCCGAGCACGACGTCGATGTGGGCGCCCGGCTCCCACGCCGGGAGCGGCTCGCCCAACGGGTGGCGCAGGGTCAGGGCGACCACGCCGTCGGCGACGAACTCACGCCGCGGGACGACGAGTTCGGCTTCGTACACGCTCATCAGCTGTTCCCTCGCGGCTCGTCGACGTCATGCCCCTGCGGGTGGGCGAGCATCCACTCCCACATCTCCACGGGGTCCTGCGCGGTGTGCTCACGGCCGCAGTGGCAGGTGCCGTGCAGGATGTCGGTGCCCGGCAGCCAGTCGATGCGGTAGATCTCGCCGGTCGGACTGGTCACTGGACCTTCTCCACGGGCTTCTCGCCCTGCTCCACCAGCCGGGCGAGGATACGGCGGGCGGCCAGACCACCGGTGTCGATGTTGATGCTCAGCTCCTGGTAACCGGTGCGCTCGGTGCCGAGGGTCTTCTGGAGCAGGTTGAGCGCGGTGACGTCCTGCATCACGACCGTGTGGTTGTTGCCGCGCAGGAACTCGGTGACCTCGGCGTCGTCCGTCGCCCAGTCGCGGGAGACGGCCCAGAAGTCGTACACCTTGCCGTCGCCGGACGGGGTGATCGCGTACGTGATCTCGGTGTGGAAGCCGTTCGGGTCGCTGCCGTCCGGCTCGGGCAGCACACCGACCGGGGCGATGCGGCTGTGCAGCAGATACAGGCACGGCGCGTGGTACTCGATGTCCTGCCAGCGGGTGATCCGCCCCTCGATGCCGGTGGACCTGGCGTAGAAGGGAGGGCACTCGGCGTCGTCCATGTGCCGGCTCACCCGGACGATCCCGGCGCCCTCGTCGACCTCCGTCGTGATCGGCGTCTCGGCGACCTCGGGCGTGCCGATGTACCCGCCGTGCAGATACGTCTCGTGGGACAGGTCAAGGAGGTTGTCGACGAGCAGGCCGTAGTCGCAGTCGATGGGCTCCATGCCGCGCACGGTGACCCAGCCGGGGGAGTCGAGGTGCCTGGCCCGCGGGATGCTCTGCGGGTCGGCGAGCGCGGGGTCACCGATCCACACCCAGATCAGCGAATCCTGCTCGACGACCGGGTAGGAGGCGACCCGGGCCGTTCGCGGCACCCGCTTCTGCCCCGGTACGTACACGCAGGTACCGGTCGTGTCGTACGTGAACCCGTGGTACCCGCAGACGATCCGGTCGCCGTCGAGGCGCGTCGGGGCCTCGGACAGCGGGTACCGGCGGTGCACACACCGGTCGTGCAGCACGACCGGTGTGCCCTCCTCCTCGGTCCGGTAGAGCACGAGCGTCTCACCGAGGATCGTCCGTCCGAGCAACTCCCGCCCGACCTCGTGACTATAGGCGGCGACGTACCACTGGTTCCTGGCGAAGGCGGTCATGTGAGGCATGGGGTTCCCGTCCCTGTCGGCGGGGCTTCGTCGCCCCGCGTGCCGTGGTTGGGAACAGAGTCCTGACGGCTGTGGCTGCCGCGCAAGGCGGCTTCTGTCAGGCGGAAGTGTCTCTGCGGAAGAGCAGGTCAGACCTTGTCATGCGTCTTGCTCACCACTCCAGGCGCGGCTCATGGAGTCGTACGGCACTCACTGCGTCTACGTCACCGACTCCGGCGGCCGGCTCACCATGGACGGTGTCCGCGACCGCTTCCGCGCCTACCGTGACGTCGTGGACCCGGCCACGGAGTTGGGCATCCACGCCCATCACAACCTCGCCCTGGGCATGGCGAACACCGTCGTCGCCGTCGAGAGCGGCGCTGTCCGCGTCGACGCCTCGCTCGCCGGGCAGGGGGCAGGCGCGGGCAACTGCCCCTCGAGGCTTTCATCGCGGTCGCCGACCTGATGGGACTTCGAGCACGGATGCGATCTGTTCCCGCTGATGGGCGCCGCCGACAATCTCGTACGTCCGCTGCAGGACCGCGAGGTACAAGTGGACCGCGAGACGCTCACCCTCGGCTACGCGGGCGTGTACTCCAGCTTCCTGCGCCCATCCGAGACCGCCGCCGCGCGCTACGGCCTGGACACCCGCAGCATCCTCGTGGAGGCCGGCAGACGGCGCATGGTCGGCGGCCCTGAGGACATGATCACCGACATCGCGTTGGGTTGGATCTGGCCGCGCGGGCGGAAACCGCTCCTGCATGCACAGGGAGGGAGACCGGTCGGCGCGGGAGAAGGCCCGCCGGACGCCGACGCTGGAAGCGTGAGTGCCACCGCCACCTGGACGGGCATGATCGCCATTCGGAATGGTCTCGATTCCCGTCCAGCACCGCCGCTTCTGTGCTACCTGGCAGTTGTCTCCAGAGAGGAACAGCACGCACCTCAGTCTTTGACAGTGCCCCGCTGAGCGGTGAGCGCAACCCGGGTCAGGAGGTCTCGAAACTGGGCCTGCTGTTCTCCGGTCAACTCCACAAGCAGCCGTGCCTCAGCGGCCGCGACATCAGTTCGCATGCGCTGCAGTTGCGATCGGCCTTCGTCCGTAAGGATCACGTGGCGAGCCCGCCGGTCCTGCGGATTCGGGCGTCGCGACAGCAGGCCCTGCCCCTCCAGGTCGTCGAGAAGGTAGGTCATCACCGTTCGGTCGAGACCGACCTGGCCGGCCAGTTCGAGCTGCGTGGGGGGTTTGCCCTCGGCCTCGGCCAGTGCCATGAGTACCAAGTAGGCGCGTGATCCTCCGGGCAGCGTCTCTGAGGCGTCGGCTGCAGCGCGCCGAAGCGCCCCCGAGATCATGCGAATGGCCCAAACCAGGTCGTTGTCCAAGGTAAGACACTTGGCGCTTTCGCTCGCTCGGCCGCGGGGTTCAGAGGAGGACATCAGATCACCGTAGCACCTTTCAGCATGGCGACAGATAATCTTGTTAGCAGAACATCTTGCCGCCATAGTTTTCTGGGGGCGGGGGCGCTCCGGCCCCGCGATGACGCAGCGGGTGGCAGGTCGCGGCCCGGTCATGGCAAGGAGACGTGTCATGACCGTCAGTAACGAGTTGGCGGACGAAACGCCCTGGTCACGAGGGCAACATCGTGGATCGGGCGGGCGATCGCCGAGGCACTGGCCCGACGAGGAGCGTCCGTCGTCCTGCGCGGCAGAGCGGCCTTGGTGCCCGAAATGGTGCGCCGACGGAGCGGATCGATCGTCCTGATCGGGTCGGGCACTGCCTGAACCCCAGCTGCGGTCGGTGCGGCTTAGGGCGCCTCGAAGGCCGACCCGGAGCGCTCGCCCGCTATTGGGCGTCCGAGTCCGGTCCGTCGGGTGTGCGGGTCGGCGCCGTCTCCCCGGGAGCCGTCCACATCGAGGGAACGGCGGCGATGCTCGGCGGGCACACGGCCGTGCCCGATGGGGCAAAACGCGCGAGGGCGCTGGGGATCCGAACGAAATCGCCGATGTCGTCTGCTTCCTGCTCGCCAGCCGAGATCCGACTGGGTTCCTCGCGAACCTCGCGTCACGCCGGCTTGTTAGTCAGATCACTTTTCTTGTAGGCAGATGTTCTGCCAGACATACTATCTGCATCACAGCAGAACTACGTTGGAGGAATGCCCCGTGAACCTGTTCCGTCTCGACGCGAGCATCCGTACCGAAGGGTCGGTGAGCCGCGCCCTCGCCGACACCGCCGAGCAGGCGTGGCTCGCCGAGCACCCCGGCGGCGTCGTGACCCGGCGCGACCTCGGGGTCCAGCCACTGCCCGGGGACGCATGGACGGCGCTCGCCCACGAAGTCGTGAACCCGGCCGCGCCGGCCCCGGCCGAGGCGCACGAGCTCCTCGACCGTCTCGGCGCGGAACTGCTCGCCGCCGACGCGTTCCTGTTCGCGGTGCCGATGTACAACTGGAATGTCCCGGAACAGGTCAAGACCTGGATCGACCTGATCCTGAAGCACCCCGTGGTGGGGGTGCACGGTGACTGGCCGCTCAAGGGCAAGCCGGCGCTCCTGACGCTGAGCCGGGGCGGCGGCTACGGGCCCGGCACCCCGAAGGAGGGCTGGGACCACGCCACGCCCTACCTGCGCACGATCCTGGCCGACGTCTTCGGCCTCGACCTGCAGATCGCCGAGGCGGAGCTGACCCACGCGTTCTGGAACCCGGAGATGGCGCACCTTCGAGGACTGGCCGAAGAGTCGATGAAGACGGGGCATGAGCAGGCCGCCGAGCACGGGCTGCGGATCGCCAAGCTGAGCAGGACCTGACCGCCCCGGGGTCTGTCTCGTAGATGACCGCGAGCTGCGCGCGCCCGCGCGGCGCCACCGCTTGGGGGGACCCTCTGTGCGGCCTCGCCGCACAGAGGGTCCCCTGGCGAGCGTTTCGTCCGCCGCCTTGCGTGCGTCACGCGGACGGCCGCTCGCCACCGCACTGTCGCTGGGACGAGATCCGATCGCCTCTGCAACCCGTCCTAGCGGGTCACAGCCTCATCGCCCCCACACAAGCGCATGTCAAAAAGGTGCACTAGCTGTACCGGGCACCGCAACGGCCCTTCCGCCAGGCGGACTTCCGCCAAGCGGAAGCCGCCTTCGGCAGAAGCGGTTTCCGGATCAAAAAGTGAAATCGAAACGGAATTCCGCACTTTGTTCTCGGGGAGGATTGTCTTAGGCTGGATGCATGGAAAAGACAAAAACGCAGTTCTACGTAGTGAAACGCGGTGACAATCTCACCAAGATCGCGCGGATGCACCACGTGAGTCTGGATCAGATTCTGGAGTGGAACCCGCAGATCGAGGATCCGGACCTCATCCACCCCGGCGATCGGATTCGTGTGGCCCCGCCCCGTGAAGCGGGCGGAGAGGACGGTGAGTACCAGAGCGAATGACCGGAACCGAAAGCTGGTCGGCCCGTACGCAAGCCGAATGACAGGCCTGCGTAACGGGCCGCCGCGCATGGTGCGCGCGTGCGAAAACGCGGGTTGCCCATCTCGAAAGGCAACTCGAGTACGAAAGCGTCAGTCCCCGCCCGGAAGAGCGCACGACACTCGTCGAAGCAATGCGGCGGCATCTCGAAAGGGCCCGCACTGCCGCCGACGAGGAATCCGGCTGGCGCAGTCCGTGGTCGGGCTCGACCGCCCGCGAGGGCGTCTGGTCGAATGTCCGCAGCGCGGAGGTGATGCTGCTTCGGCCGGAAACGGCGGTGCGGCTGGTCAGGGCGGTCATGCCGGCGAGTTCGGCCTCCAGTCAGGCCAGGGCCTGGTACCGGTCGTTGAAGCGAGTGGATTCTGCGCGCGTGCCCCGGTCCGGGTCGGCGGCGGCGTGCTCGGCGGCTTAGAGCTCGTAACACGATCTTGTGAATGTGTGCTGGTGGGGCGTGACCGGTTACGACAACTCCGCCGTTCGTGAGGTGTGGGGAGTCGGCCGTGGATCGTGGAGGATGAACTGTGGGCGTTGATCGAGCCGTTGCTGACGCCCTGGCCGCAGAAGGCGCCCGGCCCGAAGCCGGTGGATGACCGGCGGTGCCTGCAGGGCATCCTGTACGTGCTCTACAACGACATCAGCTGGCAACTACTGCCGCTGGAGCTCGGGTTCGGCTCGGGACAGACCTGCTGGCGTCGGCTGGGCCGGTGGCACGAGGCCGGCGTCTTCGAGACGCTGCACCGCATCCTGCTCGCCGAACTCCATGCGGCCGACGCCCTGGACTGGACCCGGGCCTGCGTGGATGCCTCCCACATCCGCGCGAAAAAAGGGGGGCGAGGCAACCGGCCCGTCGCCGGTCGACCGCGACCCTGGCCCTGGTCGACGGCATCCCGTCCGTCGCCGGGAAGCTGGGCCGTCCGCGCAGGCGCCCCGACGCGCTTCTGGGCGACAAGCGCTACGACAGCAACCCCAACCGGCGTGAGCTGCGCCGGCGCCGCATTCTCCCGGTGATCTCCCGCAAGGGCGCCCCGAACATCAGGGACCTGGGCAAGCTCCGCTACGTCGTCGAGCCAACCTTCTCGCTCCTGCAGCACTTCAAACGCCTGGCCGTTCGCGGGGAAAGACGCCTCGACCTGCACGACGCCTTCGTCTCCCTGGCCTGCAGTCTCATCTGCTGGAGACGCCTCAAGAAAGCCCGCCCATGATCATGTCACGAGCTCTAACCTCGCGCTTTCATGAAGCGGGCTGTCCGGCAGGCGGTCGGGAAAGCAGAAATTGCCTCTGACCAGCAAGAATGAGGATCGTCGAGGTCCTTGTTCCTGCCAACGCCAAAGGCGCTTCCCCGGTGAAGCACTCTATCGGGTCCTATCCCGCCTCCGCGTCCAGGACGACGGCCGCCATGTCGTCTCCCAGGCAGGAGCGGTCCTGCTCGTCGCAACGGTCCGCAAGACCTGTCTTGACCAGGCCATATCCCAGGCTCTGACTCCGTGGCGCAAACCGCGGGCTGTCCACCATCCCGGCAAGGCCCTCCTGGACGTGGCCCTGGCGGTCGCACCGGGCGGGGACTGCCTCGCGATTCGCGATGCTGCGGTGTGAGCCGGCCGTCTTCGGCCCGGTCGCCTCCGACCCGACCATCTCCCGCTGACCGACACCCTCGCCGCCTCCGGCGAGAAAGCCCTGCAGGCCATCCGCTCCGCACGCTCCGAAGGCCGAAACCGTGCCTGGTCGTCGGCCGGCCAGAACGCCCCGGACGCAGACGGCCAGGTCATCGTCGATCTCGACGGTGTCCTCGTGATCGCGCATTCCGACAAGGAGGACGCGGCCGCGACTTGGAAGAAGACCTACGGCGGTGGTGACGTGGCCGGCTGCCGTGTTGGAGCCCGCGTTCCCCGGCCACGGACCGGGCGGAACCGGCGAGCCCGTGAGCTCGAGCTCGGCGATCGGCCGGTGGGGGTGCTGGTCGGGAAGCAGGTGATCCGCATGCCGTGCGCGTCCGTGATCCGCAACTGGGCGCCAGGATGGGGCCGTTCTTTGCGGATGATCAGTCGCATGCCCTTGGGCCAGCCGTCCAGGAGTTTGCCGGTGAGCTCGGCGACCCAGGCCCCGTCACGGGCCTCACCGTTGGTCTCGACGGCCGGGGTCCAGGCTGAGGCGGGGATCTTCAGCACGTGTTCGTGGATCGCTTCGGTGATCTCCATGCCGACCGAGTAGGACAGCCATCGGCCTCGCGTGGCAAGCCAGGACGCGAAGTCGTGGGTGCCGCCCGCGGAGTCGGTTCGGATCAGGGTCTACCGCCCTCGCCGGTAGTGCTTCGGGCCCGGGCCCAGGACCGGATCCGGGCCGCCCGGTCCACTGGCCTGCGCAACCTGCCCCTGCACCGCACCGCCCAGAACCGAATCTGGCTGGAGATCGTGCAGATCGCTCTCGACCTGCTGGCCTGGATGCCGATGCTCGCCCTGGACCGGCACGGCCAGGCTCTGGGAGCCCCGCCGACTACGGCTCCGCCTGTTCTCCGCGGCCGCTCCGCTCGTCGCCACCGGTCGCCGCAGGATTCTTCGCCTCACCCAGCACTGGCCCTGGACCGGCGAGATCACCGTCGCCCTCGAACGGCTCGCGCTCCTGCCCAGCCCCGGCTGACCAGCAATTCTCCACCGTCCCGACGACAGCACCACCCGATCCCGGGCAGTGGAACCCGGCGCCCCCCGACGCGACAGCCGGGCCGCCGGCCTGCCCACCACCAGCTCCGGAAAGCGAAAGGGCCCACCGACTCCGTCGGCGGACCCTCACGAAAGATCGAGGTTAGGGAGGCACTCTCGATGAGGGCGAATGCGACATGTCGTCTTCCGCGAACCTCGGCCTGCCCTGGAGGGGGAGCAGAGCGCAGGGGGCGGCCGCTACGGCAGTCGCGCACTCAGCGATCGCAGGCACGCACACCGTCTGGCGCAAATCTATTCAGATCCCACAGTTCTCAATATCAGAACCAACAACTGTTGGATTTCCAGATCGGCCATTTCTAGAGTGAGCACGCGACGTCGCACAGCACCGCGAAATCGCCAAGGCGTCCGAGAGGAGGAAGCTCATGCAGCATCGCATCCTCGGCGACCGGAACGTCTCCGCGATCGGCCCGCCCACCGGCTCGGCGTCGACGCGATCGGCCTGGTGAAGTACGGAAGTTGCTCGAGGAGGCGCACAGATCGACGCAACCCCCGCATTGCGCGGCGGGATCGCGAACGCGAAGGGGCACGCAGAACGCCACAGCGCGATCCACCAGGCCGCCAACGAGACAGGCACCAACCGTCCACCGAATCACGCACACCTGGGAACTCGGTGCTCGCGCCCGCCGTCATCCCGATCCCCAGGGCCTCGCGCTCCGAAAGCATCCGCGACTTCGCAGCCGCGGCCGATCTCGAGCTCATAGCCGACCAGTTCGCACTTCCTTCGGTCTGAAACGTTCAAGTCACAGCGAAAGAGTCACATGAAGACCTTCATCCTGCCCGGCACCGACATGGTGGTCCCCAACGTCGTCCTTGGGCTGATGCGCATCCAGAACATGACCGACGAGGCGGTGCGCAGGCTCGTGAACACTGCACGCGACACCGGCATCACGTTCCTCGATCACGCCGACATATACGGCTCGGACGACCACGGTTGCGAGCGTCGGTTCGCTGAAGCCATGAAACTCAGCCCGTCGGAGCGTGAGCAGTTCGTCATTCAGTCGAAGGTCGGAATCGTCAGGAACGCGTCATACTTCGACTTCTCTCATCACCACATCATCGAGTCCGTGAACGGTTCACTCCGGGCACTGGGAACGGACTATCTCGACATCCTGCTGCTGCACCGTCCCGACGCTCTCGTCGAGCCGGAGGAGGTGGCCGGTGCCTTCGACGAGCTGTCGGCGGCAGGCAAAGTCCGTGCCTTCGGCGTCTCCAACCACACCCCCCGACAACTCGACCTGCTGCGCAAACACGTGACGCAACCAATCGTGGCGAACCAGCTGCAGCTGTCGATCACTCACGCCCCGATGATCGCGCAGGGCGTCGCCGCGAATATGCAGGACCTCGATCAGTCGGTCGTACGTGATGACGGAATCGTCGACTACTGCCGCCTGCACGACATCACCATTCAGGCGTGGTCGCCTTTCCAGGCCGGATTCTTCGACGGCCCGTTCCTCGGTTCCGACCGCTTCCCCGAGTTGAACGCCGTAATCGACCGGCTGAGCGACAAATATGGCGTGCCGGCCGAGGCGATCGCGGTCGCCTGGATCACGCGCCATCCCGCGCAGATGCAGGTCGTGCTCGGCACGACCACGCCAGAACGTGTCACGGCCGCCGCGCTCGGTTCCGACATCCCACTCACCCGATCCGAATGGTATGAACTGTTCCGTGCCGCCGGATACAAAGTGCCCTAACCTCGCGTTTTCACGCGGTGAGCTGTCCAAGAAAAAGAGCACTTTCCAGGTGAGAGAGCCTATCTCGTCGTACCCGCGTGTCCGTGTCCAGGGAGACGCTCGGCGGGTGGCCTCGCAGGCCGGTGCGGTCCTGCTACTGGAGACGGTCCGCAAGGTCGGCCTTGACCAGGCGATATACACAGCCCTGGCGTCCTGGCGCAAGCCGCGGGCCGTCCACGATCCTGGGAAGATCCTTCTGGACCTTGCTCTGGCGGTCGCACTGGGCGGGGACTGCCTCGCGGATGTCGCGATGCTGAGGTGTGAGCCGGCTGTCTTCGGGCCGGTCGCTTCCGACCCGACGGTCTCCCGCCTGATCGACACCCTCGATGGACGGGTCACGGTCGACATCGACGGCGTCCTCGTGATCGCGCACTCCGACAAGGAGGATGCGGCCGCGACCTGGAAGAAGACCTACGGCCATCACCCCCTGACGGCCTTCGTCGACCACGGCCCGGGCGGAACCGGAGAGCCGGTCGCTGCTCTCCTCAGACCGGGTAGCGCGGGCTCGAACACGGCCGCCGACCACGTCACCACCGCCCAACGGGCCCTGGCTCAACTGCCGAAGAAGTGCCGGCGAGGACGGCGGACGCTGATCCGCACGGACTCCGCCGGCGGCACCCACGACTTCGTGTCCTGGCTCGCGAAGCAAGGCCGATGGCTGTCCTGCTCGGTCGGCATGGTGATCACCTAGGCGATCCACCAGCACGTGCTGAAGATCCCCGGCCCGGCGTGGACGCCGGCCGTCGAGGCCGACGGCCAGGTCCGCGACGGAGCCTGGGTCGCCGAGCTCACGGGCAAGCTGCTGGACGGCTGGCCCAGCGGCATGCGGCTGATCGTCCGCAAGGAACGACCCCACCCCGGCGCCCAGTTGAGAATCACGGACGCGGACGGCAGGCGGATCACCTGCTTCGCTACCGATACGACCGGTCGGCCGATCGCCGAGCTCGAGCTCCGTCACCGTCTGCGGGCCCGAGCGGAGGACCGGATCCGGGCCGCCCGGTCCACTGGCCTGCGCAACCTGCCCCTCCACCACACCGCGCAGAACAAGGTCTGGCTGGAGATTGTCCAGATCGCACTCGACCTGCTGGCCTGGATGCCCATGCTCGCTCCGACCGGCAAAGCCCGACTCTGGGAACCCCGGATCGCGGCACGCTTGCGCTGCCCCGTGGCGGGCCTTTCCTCGTCGGTGATGGCGAATTCCCAGGCGTCCGTCCAGGGGACGACGTGAATAGGAGGTTCGTCTACGTGCCTGTTCTTGCAGAACACGGTGCCTCTCCGGGGCACTGCGGGGATGGGTTCCGAACATAACCCCGGCGGGTGAGGTCGCCACCTTGATCCCGCACAGCTCGCGCTGAATCTGGTCTGTGCGTCGCTGCCGACGTGGACTGTGATCGACAAGCCGGGAGGCATACGCCGCTGTTTTCGCGCCAGGACTGGGTTCCGCCCTTCGAAGGGAACCCCATCGGCGCGGCGGCCAGCTGGTGCCGTATCTCGCGAGTTGACCCACGGCAACGCGGGGGAGCGTACCGGTGTGTGCGGCTTGCCGAAGATGCTGGGAATGTCCTGCCCACCACCACATGGTCACCACAATCCATGTGGCTCTGCATTGAATGTATCTGCTGTTGGCGTCGAGGTCGGTTGCATCGGCTGCAAGAACATCCGCTATGCCTGTTAGTTCCTTGAGCACAGCGACTACCCCTCGGAGTAATGCGAGGTGTCGGTGAGCGGCGAGCGCTTGCCGCTCGTCACCTATCTCGGGCTTCGGTACCTCAGGCGACCGCTCCTGGTCAGAGGTGAACTGCGCGTGGACTGGGATCCTGCAGATCTCTCCCGAAGCGTGTGGTGGCCCGGGAAGAAGGGGCGCGCGCCCTTCGCGTCAGAGTTAAGGAGCGGACGTACACGTATGCCGAGCGGAGTGGCAAGCGGAGTCATGAGCTGGCCCGTCAAGGGGCCTTGTGCGGGCGGCGGGTGGTGCCGGCAGCAGCGGCCGGCGGGCCAGTACTACACCGACGGCCTCTTCGAACGCCGCGACGAGGACATCGACGTCGGCCTGGCCCGGCTGATCGACGCTCTGGCCCCGTACGGCACGCTGCCGTTGGAGGAACTCGCCGACGGGCTGCGGGACGGGATGGGCGTCCCCGGCGGTGGTCAGGACGACGGCAGCGCCTTGGTCGTCGTCCGCCTGTGAGCCGATTTCCGCGGAAGTCGTTTCCGTATCAAAAAGTGAAATCGAAACGGAATTCTCGACTTTTCTGTGCCGGAGGGCTCCTTTAGTGTGGATGCATGGAAAGAACGGTAGAGTTTTACACAGTGAAACGTGGCGACACGCTCAGTAAGATCGCGGTTATGCACCGCGTGACGCTGGACCAGATTCTGGAGTGGAATCCCCAGATCACTAATCCGGATCTCATTTATCCCGGACAGCGGATCCGCGTGGCTCCCCCGGAAATGGAGGGTGAGTACGAACCCTTCCCGGGGGCCGACTTCTTCCAGCCCTCCGTGAGCAGCCCGATCATCGAGGCCATGGGCTACCGCCTCATCGAGGAGGGCTGCTCGGCGTACGCCGACGGGCCCGACTCGCAGTGGAGCGAAGCAGACCGGAAGTCGTACGCGAAGTGGCAGCGCAAACTCGGATTCGGTGGCCGGGACGCTGACGGCATACCGGGCCGGAAGTCGTGGGAGAGGCTGCACGTACCCGCCGTCTACGAGTGACCGGAACAGCTCCGGGCCGGCCACCGCGGACCGCTTGGCGCGCACGGGCGAAAACCCGGATCGCCTATCTCGAAGCCCAGCTGGAACGCGAACGTGTCAAACCGTGCTCCGAAGACCGCAAGACGCTCGTCGAGGGAATGCGGGGCCATCTGAAGAAGGCCGGCGCGGCTGCCGACGAGGATTTCGGATGGCGGCGTGCCTGGTCCGGATCGGCCGCGCGTGAGGGCGTCTGGTCGAACATACGCAGCGCGGAGGTGATGCTCCTGCAGCTGGTCTCCGACGAGGAAGCCGCCGGCCGTGCCAGCGACGTCATGGCCCTGGTCAAGGATCATCTGGAAGCGGACGATCCGCGACGCGTCCGTCTGGGCCGGCGGCTCCGTTCCATCATCTCCGGCGAGATCTCACCGAGCGACCGTGACCTCATGGTCCGGGCGCTCGACGCCGCGTACAACGCGCTGGACGACGAACTGGCCCGGGTGCGCAGCCTGCGCAACATCCTGTGGACCGCGACGTTCCTCGTCCTGCTCGGCGTGGCGGGCCTCGCCGTCTACGGCTGGTTCTTTCCCCAGTCGCTGAGCATCTGCTTCACGCCCAAGGTCGACCCCGGGGGCGCGAGCGGGGTCACTGTCGTGTGCCCCACCGCGGAGCATACCGACGTGTCGGCGGGCACTCCCGCCAGTGAACTGGCCGAGTCGAGGGACATTCTCACCGTCGAGATCGCCGGCCTGGCCGGCGCGGCACTCACCGTCATCGCCTCGCTGCGCCGCATCCGGGGCACCGACTCGCCCTACATGCTGCCCCTGGCGTCGGCGGTGCTGAAGTTCCCCACCGGCGCCCTGTCCGCCTTCCTCGGACTGCTGCTGATCCGGGGCGCCTTCGTCCCCGGGCTGAGCGATCTCGACAGCAGGGCGCAGGTCCTCGGCTGGGCCGCGGCCTTCGGTGCCGCCCAGCACCTGGTGACCCGGCTGGTCGACGACCGCGCCCAGATGACGCTGGCGGAGGTCGGCCGGACGACCGAGGCCGTCGTCGACCCCGAGCGAGCCGCCGTCAAGGAGAGCGACGTGCCGGGAGAGACCGGGGCGCCCGGACCGCCGGCCGCCTTCCAGGACGGCGAGGGACCGCACGAGGGGGCACAGGAGGGGACGCGCGCGAGGGCGCCCGTGGACGAGGGAACGGAGGGGGCTCGCCCGCGAGCCGGGCCCTGACCCGCAGCCCGGCCGCCCGTTCACCGCCGGAGAGGCGTGTGGGCCGTCTCCGGCAGCCGCAGGTACACCAGCGACGACAGCAGGCAGAGCACCGCGACGTACCAGGGGAACAGCCCCGCGTGGCCCACCTCCTTGAACAGCGTGCCCACGTACGGAGCCGTACCGCCGAACAGGGCCACCGTCAGCGAGTAGGGGAAACCGATACCGGCCGCGCGGACCCGGGGCGGGAAGATCTCCGCGTTCACGGCCGCGCTGATCGAGGTGAACCCGGTCAGCAGCACCATGCCGGCGCACTGCACGAGCAGCAGCACCGCGAACGAGTCGCGCAGGGCGTGCAGCAGGGGCACGGTGAGCAGGGCGAAGCCCAGGCCGAAGAAGAGGAGCAGCGGGCGGCGCCCGAAGCGGTCAGACAGGAGGCCGCCGAGCGGTTGCAGCAGCGCGAAGAAGGCCAGTGAGACCGTGCCCGCCAGCAGCGCGTCCGACTTGTCGATGCCCGCGTTGAGCTCGGCGTACGTCGGCAGGTACGACGTCCACGTGTAGTAGGCGATGGTGCCGCCCGCCGTGATGCCGCCGATGAGGAGCGACTCACGCGGGTGCCGCCGCAGCGCCTCGAACAGGCCGGGGCGCGGGGCCTTCTGCTGCTCGGCGCTCCGGGTCTCCTGCGCACCCTGCCGGATCCAGAAGCCGACCAGGCTCAGCACCGCCCCGAGCACGAACGGCACCCGCCAGCCCCAGCCGTTCATCTGCCCGTCGCTCAGCGTGTCCACGAGCAGCGTGGCGATGCCGGAGGCGACCAGTTGCCCCACGGTCGTCGACACGTACTGGAAGCTGGAGAACAGCCCGCGCCGGCCGGGGGCCGCCGACTCGACCAGGAAGGTCGTGGAGGCCGCGAACTCGCCGCCCACGGACAGGCCCTGCAGCAGCCGCGCGAGGACGAGGACCACCGGCGCGAGCACGCCCACCGACGCGTACGTCGGCGTCAGCCCGACCAGCAGGCTGCTGCCGCCCATCAGCAGGATCGTGACCGTCAGCGCGGCCCGCCGCCCGTGCCGGTCCGCGACCGCGCCCATCAGCAGCCCGCCGACCGGCCGCATGAAGAAGCCCACCGCGAAGACCGCGAACGTGGACAGCAGCGGCACCAGCGAGTTGTCCGCGCTCTTCGGGAAGACCTGGGACGCGATGTACGTGGCCAGAAACGTGTAGGCGTACCAGTCGTACCACTCCACCGCGTTGCCCACGGAGGCGGCGAGGAGCTGGCGAACGGGCCGTTTCGTCGGCGGGGAAACCGTCTGCGTCTCTGTCACGCCCCTCACCCTCCCCTGACAACGCCCCGCCACACCTGGCGTACCGGCGACTTTCACACGAGTGTCACCAGCCCCTTCCTTGCCGTTTGGTGTCCCTGAAACACTCCTTCCGCGCAGATTCCGTCACGTTCCGGCCATCCCGCACCTCAGGATGAGAGGTCTGTCCTTCATGTCCGAAGTCAACCGGCGCCGCTTTCTCCAACTCGCGGGTGCCACCACGGCCTTCAGCGCGTTGTCCGCCAGCATCCAGCGCGCCGCCGCGCTCCCGGCCAACCACCGCACCGGGTCGATCGAGGACGTCGAGCACATCGTCGTCCTGATGCAGGAGAACCGTTCCTTCGACCACTACTTCGGCACCCTGAGGGGCGTTCGCGGCTTCGGCGACCCGCGCCCGGTCACCCTCGACAACGGCAAACCGGTCTGGCACCAGGAGAAGGACGGCAAGGAGATCCTGCCGTTCCACCCGGACGCCGACGACCTCGGCATGCAGTTCCTGGAGGGCCTGCCACACTCCTGGCCCGACGGCCACCAGGCCTACAACGGCGGCAAGTACGACCGCTGGGTGCCCGCCAAGGGCACCACGACCATGGCGTACCTGACCCGCGAGGACATCCCCTTCCACTACGCCCTCGCCGACGCCTTCACCGTCTGCGACGCCTACCACTGCTCGTTCATCGGCTCCACCGACCCCAACCGCTACTACATGTGGTCCGGGTACACGGGCAACGACGGCACCGGCGGCGGCCCCGTCCTCGGCAACGACGAACTCGGCTACGGCTGGACGACCTACCCCGAGCGCCTGGAGCGGGCCGGCATCTCCTGGAAGATCTACCAGGACATCGGCGACGGCCTCGACGCGAAGGGCTCCTGGGGCTGGATCGAGGACGCCTACCGCGGCAACTACGGCGACAACTCGCTGCTCTACTTCGACAAGTACCGCGACGCCAAGCCCGGCGACCCCTGGTACGACAAGGCCCGCACGGGCACGAACGCCAAGGCCGGCGACGGGTACTTCGACCTGCTGAGGGCCGACGTCAAGGCCGGCAGGCTGCCGCAGATCTCCTGGATCGCCGCCCCCGAGGCCTTCTCCGAGCACTCCAACTGGCCCTCGAACTACGGCGCCTGGTACATCGCCCAGGTCCTGGACGCCCTCACCTCCAACCCGGAGGTCTGGGCGAAGACGGCCCTGTTCATCACCTACGACGAGAACGACGGCTTCTTCGACCACGTGGTGCCGCCCCTGCCGCCGAAGGACGCCTCCCGCGGCAAGTCCACCGTCGACGTCTCCCTCGACCTCTTCCCCGGGGACAGCAAGAACACGGCCGGTCCGTACGGTCTCGGCCCGCGGGTGCCGATGCTGGTCGTCTCGCCGTGGAGCAAGGGCGGATACGTCTGTTCCGAGACCCTCGACCACACCTCCATCCTGCGGTTCATGGAGCGCCGCTTCGGTGTGCGCGAG